>NZ_JBZCNI010000001.1:0-1816978 GCF_058269235.1 Arthrobacter sp. TJ-236 | reverse complement strand
GTGACGACGGCGAGGACGCTCAGGAAGTTGCCGATCATCGCCGCGAGAGCCGCGACGATCGGGTTGATCCCGAGGAGGATGCCGATGCCTGCTGCTCCCTCGCCCTCGATGTACGGAATGGTGCCGGCGAGGGCGACGCCCACCGGTTGCACGATCTCGGGGAGTTGCTGCACGAACTCGCGCACTCCCTCATACGGATTGTCCACTGTGTTCTCCTCGGTTCCGGGGCCGCCCGGGGCTGCAGATCGTCGCATTCGATGCGAGTCGGTGTCAGCTGCGGAGCGGCTCTGTTCTGGTACGGGACCAGTTGAAACCATGTGCAAGGAACAGGGTCAAGCCGGGGTGGATGTGGTGTCGGACACCAGCTCCCGGAGGGTGCGCCGGCGCCTATCTGCCGCCGTCGGGCGTGGAGCCCTGCTCCACCCGCACCGCGCCGTCGACGTCCTCGGTGGGTGCTTCCTCCGCTGCCGCCGCGTCGAGGTAGGACGCCGAGATCCGCTTGTACACGGGGGTCAGGAAGGCGAGCACCGCTGCGACGATGATCACGATGCCCGCAACGAGGAACACGAGGGCGATCCCGCGCGACGTGCCCTCGCCCAGGAGCGGGGCCAGCCGCTCGGCGCCCTCCGCGGAGCGCGCGTACGGGATGATCAGGAACTCCGCGAGGGGCGCGACGACGAACGCCGTGAGCGGGGCGGCGGCGGACTCGAACGCCATGGCGAACCCGAACACCCGCCCCTGCCGGTTCAGCGGCACCACGCGCTGGATGACCGTCTGCTCGGCGGCCTCGATGAACGGTACGAGCACGAGGTAGAGCCAGATCCCGAGCACGTACAGCCACGCCCACTCGCGCACCGTGAACAGCGCCCCGATGAGTCCCATGGCTACCACCGCGAGGAGCATGGTGCGCAGCGGGTTCCTGCCGAGCCCGAACTTACCGATCAGGGCGCCACCCACGAGGAACCCGGTGGCGCCGAACGCGAAGACCGCGCCCCACATCTCCACGGAGAACATCTCCAGGCCGTAGGGATCCATCAGGGCCATGTAGACGCCGCCCACGAAATTGTTGAACGTGGAGAACAGGACCAGGGCGAACAGGCCCGGCACCGCGAGGACGGCGAGGTAGGAGCCGCGGAGGTCGAAACCGCCCTGGGCGTCCGACGCCGCAGCGTGCACCTCTTCGGGCATGCGCAGCGTGAGCAGGTGGGCGAGCGCCAGGGCGGTGAGGACGAGGGCGACGACGATGGTGCCGCCCATTCCCAGGAAGCCCACGGACAGCCCCGAGAGCACCGACGTGATGATGAACATGATGCCCTGCACCATGCCGACCAGCCCATTGGCGTTCGCCCGACGATCGGGCTCGATGAGGATGGTGACGGTCGTGGAGAGCGCGATGTTGCGCATGTTCTCGACCACCGCACCGATCAGGATGATCACCGTGAAGAGCCAGAACCAGGGCTGGCGGAGGTCCAGCATGGCGTCCGTCGGGATCACGAGGAAGAGCGCGCCGGCCAGCACGAACATGAGCAGCGTGAACGCCCCCGCGAAGCGCATCACCGAGAGCTTCCGGTAGCGGTCCACGAAAGTGCCGAAGCTGATGCTCGAGAGCGCGATCAGCAGCATGTAAGCGCCACCGATCACGCCGGTGGCGATCACGCTGCGGGTCTGCAGGTAGGCCCAGAAGGTCAGGGCGAACCACAGGTAGCTCGTGGTGATGTTCGCGACGCCCGTGTTGACGAGGATGCCCATGAACGTCCGGCGGCGCTCCTCCGCGCTGCGCACGGACAGATCGACGCCGGCGGGTGGGTCAGATGATGATGACGACGGCGCTGCCTCACGCGCACGGGGAGCCTCGCCGGTCGTCGCGGCGCGGTCGGCACGCGCAGGATCCGCCTCGTCCCGGGTCATGCGGCCAGTTTACCCAGGGGAGGCCGGCGGCTGAAGGACCGCTGTCACGCTCCTGCGGGTGGCAGCGGACACCGGTCCTCCTCGTCACTGTGCGCGGGCGTCGTCGTCGGCTGGACGCGGCTCGGAGGCACCCCGAAATGGCGTCGGAACGCCCGGCTGAAGGAGTCGGGGTCCAGGTGGCCGCTCTCGTGGCAGGCGGAACGGACGCCGTGTCCGGCCTGCAGCAGGGAGTAGGCATGCTCCAGGCGGAGCCGCCGGATCTCGGCTCCGGGCGGGCGGCCCACGCCCTGGAAGAGGGCTTGCAAAGAGCGGATCGACAGGTGGGTCTCGGCGGACAACTCCGCGAGGGAGAACATGGGGTCGCGGAAGCGTGCCCGCATGATCGTGGAGACGTTCTCCCGAACGGTGGTGCGGCTGTGCGCGGAGTTGGAGGACGTGATCGGGCGACGCACCGGCGTGACGACGCCCGCGCGTCCGACGGCGGGCGGCGCCGGGCGGAACTGCAGCAGGGTCATCCCGGAGCGCCCGATCGGCCGGGCGGACCAGGAGACGGGTCGCAGATCCCCATGACGGGTGAGGAACCACTCGGAGGCGGCGGTCGGTACGCCGGTCGAACCGTGCGAGCGGACGATCGGGCAGTCGTGGGAGGAGTAGTGCGAGCCGTCCGGGCGGATCCTGTGCAGCAGGTCGTGACTCGGGCCGCCGACCACGTCCACGCCGCTGCGGTACCCGAGGAAGGAGATGGCTGCGGTATTGGCCAGCACCACCCGCCCCTGGGGGCCGATGGCCCAGAGGGGGATGGAGGCGGCGGAGATGATCTCCGCCAGCAGCGCGGCATCCACGGACGAGCCGTTCGGGCCATGGATCCCACCAGGACGAGTCAACGCGGTCATGGGTCCTCCCGTCGTGGGGTCCACGGTATCCGCGGGGTGTTTCCCGCCGCGTTGCCGGCGTGTTTCACGAGCATTAATTTGCCGGCCGCCTGCGTGTTCTGCAGGGTGCTCTGCGCGGAAGGCCTAGTCGTGTGCCCCGCGCCGCTGGTGGGCTGGATCCCGTCAGGAGGCACCCGGCCTCCCGTCCCATCTGGAGGAATCATGACGTGGAACGACCCCCGTGACGCCGCGACGCACGCGGTGCGCGGAGCGGTGCAACGCACCGGCACGACCTGGGCGGCAGTCGCCGAACACATCGACCGCCCGCTCCTGTGGACCATCGCCGCGCTGCTCGGCTCCCACCCTGTGCCCGCCGGGCCCGCGGCGGAGGTGGGCACGCTCCTGGGGCTCGACGACGACACCGTGCTGGCCCTCCAGCGCCAGCCCTACCGCCTGGGAAGCGACTCGCTGAAGGCCGATCCCACCATCTACCGCTTCTACGAGCTCCTCGCGGTGTACGGCCCGGCTCTCAAGGAGGCCATCCACGAGGAGTTCGGCGACGGCATCATGAGTGCGATCAACTGCAACGTCGAGCTCGAGCGGCGCGCAGATCCCGACGGTGACCGCGTGCGCGTCATCATCGACGGCAAGTTCCTGAAGTACCAGTGGTAGACCGAGCCCGAGACGGAGCACCCCCATGTCCTACGTAGCCCCGAAAGACTTCGCCGTCCGCATGATCGACGCGGGGCAGGCCAAAGCCCTGATGTCCACCCGCGACACTCTGATCCGGAGCTTCATGGCCGGAGCCATCCTGGCTCTGGCGGCGGCCTTCGCCGTCACGATCAGCGTGCAGACCGGTCAGCCCCTCCTGAGGGCGGTCCTCTTCCCCGTCGGGTTCTGCATGCTGTACCTGCTCGGCTTCGACCTCCTCACAGGTGTCTTCACGCTGGTACCGCTCGCCTGGCTCGACAAGCGGCCCGGCGTCACGCTGGGGGCGATGCTCCGGAACTGGGGGCTCGTGTTCCTGGGGAACTTCGCCGGGGCGCTGACGACGGCGGTGCTCATGGCCATCGTCTTCACCTACGGGTTCTCGACCCCGCCGAGTGAGGTGGGCCAGGCGATCGGCACCATCGGTGAGGGCCGTACGGTCGGTTACGCCGAGTACGGTGCGGCCGGCATGCTGACCCTCTTCGTGCGAGGTGTCCTCTGCAACTGGATGGTGTCCACGGGTGTGGTGGGAGCCATGATGTCGGACAGCCTGCCCGGCAAGGTCATCGCCATGTGGATGCCCATCATGCTCTTCTTCTACATGGGATTCGAGCACTCCATCGTGAACATGTTCCTGTTCCCGATCGGGCTCATGCTCGGCGGCGACTTCACCATCGGGGACTATCTGCTGTGGAACGAGCTTCCGACCGTGATCGGCAACCTCGTGGGCGGGCTGACCTTCGTGGGCTTCGTCATCTTCGGCACCCATGCCAGGACGGGCCCTGTTCGCGGGGCGAAGGTCGACGCGCCCGACGCCCCGGTCGCGGCCGAACTGGCAGCGCGGCGATGAGTGGGAGGGCGGCGGCCGCTCGGGCCGTCGCCCTTCAGCGGCCGGATGCCGGAGCGGCCCGCCGGTGCGTCCGCGGCTAGACTGGCTCCACTATGGACCGCATGCGCAAGCTCCAAACCCCCGTCGTCTGGCTCGTCATCATCGCCCTGGTGCTCAGTGTGGGTGCGGGCCTGTTCTCGGTCATCTTCTGACGCTGCGTTCGCTCGCTCCCCGTGATGGACGCTGGGTGAGCCGGGAACGCCCGTAACGCGCTACCCGGTTCAGCGCCACCGCCGTCCTGCCGAGGTCTCCGGTTGTCCCCGACCCGCTCCACACCTAGGGTAGTAAGCAGGCTTAGCTTCACGGCCCAGTCGACAGCCCATGGAGCGCCCTCGTGGCGCGGGACACGCACACCGCACAGGGAGAAGTGACATGACCTCCGAGAGCACAGCAGGATCAACCGACCAGTACACCTTCCAGAACCCGGTCACCCGTTTCGAGAGCATCGAGCCGCCGGCGGAGCACGTGCCCGAGCCGGGCCTGGAATCGGACATGCAGCCGAAGGCGGACCGCGGGGAGATCTCGTACCGCGGCACGGGCAGGCTCGTCGGCCGGAAGGCGCTGATCACCGGATCCGATTCGGGCATCGGTGCCGCCGTCGCCATCGCCTACGCGCGGGAGGGTGCCGATGTCGCCCTCTCCTACCTCCCCGAGGAGGAAGAGGACGCCCAGGTGGTCAAGGGGCTCATCGAGGCCGAGGGCCGCACGGCGGTCTGCATCCCGGGTGACCTCAAGGACCCCGAGTACTGCGTCTCGCTGGTGCAGCAGGCGGTGGACGGGCTCGGCGGGCTCGACATCCTCGTGAACAACGCGGGCAAGCAGGTTGCCGTGGAAGCTCTCGAGGACATCACGGACGAGCAGCTGGACCACACCTACAAGACGAACATCTACTCGTTCTTCCGGGTGACCAAGGAGGCGCTCAAGCACCTCCAGCCCGGCTCGGCGATCATCAACACGACGTCGATCCAGGCCTACCAGCCCTCCGCGACGCTCGTGGACTATGCCAGCACGAAGGCGGCGATCAACAACTTCACGAAGGGTCTGGCGCAGCAGCTGGCTCCGAAGGGCATCCGCGTCAACGCCGTGGCGCCCGGGCCCATCTGGACGCCGCTGCAGCCCTCCGGCGGTCAGCCCGCCGAGGCCCTGCCGGAGTTCGGCAAGGACACCCCGCTGGGCCGCGCCGGTCAGCCCACCGAGCTCGCTCCCGCCTACGTGTTCCTGGCCTCGCCGGAATCCAGCTACGTGCTCGGTGAGACCCTCAACGTCAACGGCGGTATGCCCTCGCCCTGATCCACCCGGCGCCTCCTACACAGAGATGCCCCGGATTCCTCTCGGAGTCCGGGGCATCACTGTGTAGGACCTGGGTGGTCCTGCAGATTTACGCGGCGTCCTCGAGGGCGTCGAAGTCGGTGCGGTCGACCCGCCGGTGGTACCGCATGCCGGCGAGCCCGCCGAGGATCGCACCCAGGAGCGCGATGGCGGCGACGACGAGCAGGCTGATCAGGCCGGGGCCCGCGAGATCCTGCGTGGACGGCACGCCGACACCCTGGAAGCGATCCGTCACGGCGCTCTGGTTGCCGACGATCAGGCCGATGATCCCCAGCACGACGGCCACGATCACGGCCCAGAGCCAGACGGCGACACCCTGCTTGAGGCCGCTGAACCGGGCCATGCGGCCCGCCACGTATCCGCCCGCGAAGTAGGCCACGAGGAGGATGACCCCCAGCACGACGGCGGCGGTCACACCCGTGGACTGCGCAGCGGCCGAGCCGCTCTGGAGATTCGTCGCCGAGAGGTCGCCGCCGATACCGAGGAGCGCAGCGATGCCCCCGACCAGTGCCGAGAGCAGGACGAAGAGGCCGGTGGCCGTGAGCCAGCCGAAGAACCCGGCGCCGAACTTCATGCCGCCGAAGTGTTCCTTCTCGCGCTGGTGCAGCAGCTTCCGGTCATCGAGGGTCGGCACGCCGGAGCGGGGTCGGGTGTCGACGTCGGCGGATCCCGTGGCCGCACCGCGCGGCAGGCGGTGCTCCCGCGTGCGGTCGCGGTCGTCGTCGTCCGCATGTTTCGTGGCGCTCACCGGCACCGCCTTGGTGTGGGCCTGCGTGGCGGGCTCGTGCTGTCGGGTCGCCGAGACCGGCGTGGGGTCCTGCCGCCGGGTCGGGGTTGAATCTGGGCCCGCGCCGGCGGAGGTCGGGGCGTCGGTCCTGGAGGAGTCGCCGGCGTCCGAACCGCCCGAGTACATGCCCGGTACGTAGTCGCCGCTCGTGTCCTCGTCCGCCGAGTACGCGCCGGGCACGTAGGTGCTGCCGCCGTCGTCGTCCCGTGGACCGCTCCCGGTGCCCGGACCGGAGTCCGCGCGCCCGGCGCTGCTCGCCCCCGCCCCCGACCGTCCGGTGTCGATGACCTCGGTGGGGTTCTGGGCGTCCTCGCGGCGGGTGCCGTCCGTGGAGTCGTCGCGGCGAGCGCCGTCGGCGCCGCCTGATACTGGTGTGCTCATGGGTCCTCCTGATCTCGGGGCCCTCAGGCTCGCTAAGGTGGCTTACTATCCGCCCCAGTATTCCACGCGGGACCCCGCCCCGGTCCGTAAGCCGCACCGCGCTCTCGCAGGACGACGGCGCAGTGGGCATGCAGGGCGGCGGTGCCTCCGGGTGCAAGACTGGAGCCATGGATCTCCAGGTGTTCATGACGGTGGTGTGCGGAGCGTTGATCGCCGTGGGTATCGCGGGCGTGGTGATCCCGGTGCTGCCGGGCAGCATCCTGATCATCGTCTCGCTGCTGGCCTGGGCACTGACGGTCGCGAGCACCGAGGGGTGGGTGGTCTTCGCGATCGGGACCGTCCTCGCCGGAGCCGGACTGGCCGCGGGGATCGTCCTGACCGGCCGCACCCTCAAGCAACGTCAGATCCCCGGCCGGTCCGTCACCGTCGGCGTGCTGGCCGGGATCCTCGGCATGTTCGTGATCCCCGTGGTGGGCCTCTTCGTCGGGTTCGCCCTCGGGCTGTTCGCGAGCGAGTACTCGCGCCAGCGTGACGGCCGGGCCGCCCTCACCTCGAGCCTGCACGCGCTGAAGGCCACCGGGCTCGGCATCCTCGCCGAACTGGGCCTCGCGTGCCTGGCCGGGACCACGTGGGTCATCGGCGTGTACGTCTACTTCGCGACCGCCTGACCGCGCTGACAGGTGGCCTGCCGGGCGGACGTCCGGTCAGGAGCGCCCGGAGATCGACAGCGCGGCGACGATCAGTGCGAGGTGGCTCAGCCCCTGGGGGATGTTGCCCATGAACGAGTTGTCCGACGGTTCGATCATCTCCGACATGATGCCGACGTCGTTGGCGAGCGGCAGCAGCTGGTCCATCAGGTCCACGGCCTCGTCGCGGCGGCCGACGGCGACGAGTGCCGACACCATCCAGTAGGCGCAGGCCACGAACGTGGCCTCCTCGTGCTGCATGCCGCTGTAGCGGTAGAGCAGCGGCCCTGCGCCGAGTTCGTCTCGCAACGCGTCGAGGGTCGAGGACATGCGGGGGCCGGTGTCGAAGCCACTCATGGCGTGCAGCAGGATCGAGGCGTCCAGTTCCGGGGAGCCCGGGTACCAGATGTAACTCTGGCGTTCCTCCGACCAGCCGTGCTCGTGCACCCAGGCCTCGATGCTGTCGCGCTCGGCGGCCCACCGCTCCACCGGGCCCTGCAGTTGTCCGTGCTCGGCGAGCATCACGGCGCACCGCAGCGCGTTCCAGCAGCCGAGCTTCGAGGTGACGTAGTGGCGTTCCTCGGGCAGTTCCCACATGCCGGCGTCGCGTCGGCGCCAGATGTCGCACGTGAGGTCGGCGAGATCGGCGAGCTGGCGCATGGTGGCCGGGTCCAGCAGGTGCCCGGCCTGGACGTACTGCCACACGATGTCGAACACGTCGCCGAAGACACCGAGCTGCAGCTGCCCGGCGGCCGGGTTACCGTCCACCACGGGGCCGATCTTCCTCCAGCCCGTGAGGTCGGGGCGGCTCGTGCCATCGGGGGTCTCGCCGTTGAGCCGGGTGAACACCTGCAGGTCGGAGCCCTGCGAACGGAGGTTCTTGAGCATCCAGGAGACGGCGGCATGCACCTCCTCCCGGAGACCCGCGCGGGTCAGCGAGTGGAGCGTGTACGCGGTGTCCCGCGCCCAGGCGTAGCGGTAGTCCCAGTTCTTGCCACCGGCCGCGCTCTCCGGGAGGGAGGTCGTGGCTGCTGCGGCGATGGAGCCGGAAGGGCTGTGCAGGAGGAGCTTGAGCGCCAGGGCGCTGCGGAGGACCTCCGGCCTGTAGTCGCCGTCGTACGCGAGCTCGTCGGACCACGCCTGCCAGTTGCGGATGGTGCGGTCCACCCCGGCGTCGATCGTCGCCGGATCGGGCTGGGGGAGGGGTTCCGCATGCGTCGAGACGACGGCGACCAGGTGCCGCGAGCCCTCTGACGTGGTGAAGGCCCCCTCCACCTGTCTTCCCTCCGCCACCTTGGGTCCGTGGTCGATACCGCGGATACTGAGCCCCACGGCGTCGATCCTGAGGACCGGGTGGTCGGCGTCGCCGTCGAGCCATGGGGAGGCGGAGCCGAAGCAGGTGCCGGGCGTGATGGACCACGCCATGTCCACGGCGCCGGTCAGGCCGTCGACGCGGCGGGCCAACTCGCCCCACGGCAGCCGCCCGGCAACACCGGTGTTCAGCGAGTCCGTGACCCGCGCGGTGCCGGTGGCCGTGGTGTAGACGGACTCGAGGACGTTCGTGCCCTCCACGTAGCGCCGTTCCACGCTGAAGTCCGTGGTCGGCGCCAGAGCCATGAAGCCTTCGTCGGCATCGAGCAGCCGCGCGAACGCCGGCGTGGAGTCGAGGTCCGGCGTCGGATACCAGTCGATCGAGCCGTCGAGCGCCACGAGGGCCACGGTCCGGCCGTCACCGATGGCCGCGTACGAGCGGATGTCGGCGAAGCCGTCCTCGTCACGCCGAGCCATGGCCGGACCGTCCATGCCGTGCGCGGACGTCAGTTGCCGTTGTAGCGCTGCTTGTCGGCCCGGGGCTGCTGGCCGTCACGGCGCTTGTTCATGATGCGGGTGGCGATGACGGGTACGAGGGCGATGAGGATTCTCTTCAGCACGGCGGGCTCCTTGGTTGGCGGGGTCGACGACGGGATGCGCCGTGCTCCTCATGGTACTGATGATCAACCGGCGGATGGTTCGTGCGTGACGAACGCCCGCAGCGCGCGGAGCTGGGTGTCCCGTGCTACCGGATTCAGATACATCATGTGCCCGGCCTCGTGATAGTGGTGCGTGAAGCGGGCCCGGGCGTGCTCGTCGAGGTTCATGTGCGCCCACACGTACTCCGCCGCGAAGTGGGGTGTGGCGCCGTCGTGATAGCCGTAGTCGACGTGCACGCGGAGGTTCGGGTTGTGGACGAGCAACCGCTCCAGCACGCCCGAGACGTCCACCGGCGCACCCTCGAACGTGCGGTAGCTCCAGGGGTGCACCCGCGCGGTCAGGATCTCGTAGGGGAGGTCGTTCTCGTAGCCCAGTTCGGCGCGGACGTAGTGGTTGATCGCCGCCGAGTACGGCCCGGTGATCGCGCGGATGCTGGGGTCGTCGAAGGCGTCCGAGGCCTGCAGGCTCTCCGGCCTCGCGGAGAACCGGCCGTCGATCCGACCGACCGCCAGACCCTCGGAGCGCAGGATCTCGGCCGCGAACTCGTGGTAGGCCCAGCGGAAATTGGTACGGCGGATGAACGCCTCGTCCAGCGTGGTGATCGCGTGCAGGCGCGCGACGACGTCGTCCTGCTCCTCCGCCGTGAGGCGGGTGCCCTGCGTCAGGGCGTACCCGAAGTCGCGGGCCGCGTACTCCTCGGCCTCCCGGACGACGTCCGACAGTGCGCGGTCGCCGTGGCGCCCGTGGTAGTGCGCGATGGCGGCGTAGGTGGGCAGATGCAGCGCGTAGGGGAGGTCGCTGCCGGGGAAGAAGCGCAGCGTGGACATGTTGAGCACGGTGGAGATGAGGCCGAGCCCGTTGACGGCCATGCCGTAGGCGTCGAAGAGGCGGCCGGCGACGGCGACCGCCCGGAGCGTGCCGTAGGACTCGCCCACGAGGTACTTGGGCGAGAGCCACCGGTTGTTGCGGGTGGTCCAGAGCCGGATGACTTCCGCCACGAGATCGCGGTCCTCCACGAAGGCGTGGAACTCGTCCGCCTTCTCGCCCTTCACCACGCGGGAGAAACCGGTGTCGACGGGGTCGATCATCACGAGGTCGCTGGACTCCAGCAGGGAGTCGGGGCTGTCGACGAGGCCGAACGGCGCGGGGGTCATCGCACCGACGTCGCCCGAGTTCACGAGCCGCGGGCCGAGCAAACCAAGGTGCAGCCAGACGGACGCGGACCCGGGACCGCCGTTGAACGCGAAGGTCACGGGACGGCCCGGCTCGGCGTCCTGCTTCGTGTACGCGACGATGAAGATCTCGGCCTTGGGCTTGAAGCCATCGGCCCTGCCGTCCTTCGTCTCCTCCCGGCGCAGCACGAGGCGGCCTGTCGTGGTGGTGTACTTCAGGCCCGACGGCGAGACGTGCTCCTTCACCGCGAAGTCGTCGGACACCTCCTTGGCGTCAGCGCCTGCCTGATCCTTGAATGTGTCCTGCGCCTCGTCAGCCATGGGGCCATGCTACCGGTGCCCGAGGCAACGGACGCAGTGTCACCGGCGATGTCAACGGGGATGTCTTCGACGATGTCGGTGTCGCCGACGGTGGCTCACCGGGGGTGGGGCGCCGTCTCCCGCTCTCCGGAGCGTGACCTCTCCGAGGACGTTCCGGAGGGCCCGGCGGGTGTGTCCTGGGTCGGTTCGGGTGTGTCGTTCGAGGACGCCGGCGTTTCGGCGTTGGGCACCGCCGCTCCGGCATCGCTCGCCCATGCGGTGGTCTGCTGGGGCTTCGCGAAGAACAGAGCCGCGAGGAAACCGATGACGATGACGACGGCGGGTAGGTAGAGCGACTGCCCCATCGCCAGGGCGTACCCCGCCTTCGCCTCCTCCGGCAGTGCGGCGCCGGGGGTGGCGCTGACGCCGTCGCCACCGATGTTCGCCAGGAGCCTGGATTGCATCATCGCCCCGATGGCGGCGCTCCCCAGCACGGCGCCCATCTGCCGGGTGGTGTTGTACACGCCGGAACCCGCACCTGCGAGGGACGGCGCGAGGTTCCGCGTGGCGGTGAGGGAGACGGGCGCCCAGATGCCGGCGCTCGCCAGCCCGATGAGCGCGACGGGCAGCAGCACCATCCAGATGGGCACGTCAGCTGTCAGGATCGAGCCCATCCAGAACAGCGCGATCGACAGTCCGGCGAACGCGGCGATCGCCATGTACTTGGGATTGCTGCGCTGCACGTACTTCCCGACGAACGGTGCCAGCACACCGGAGATGATGGCCATCGGCGTGAGGAGGAGTGCGGCCTGCGTGGGGGAGAGGCCGCGGACCGTCTGCGCCCACAGCATGAGGGGCAGCGTCATGGTGGTGATGGCGAAGCCCATGGAGGTGATCGCCGTGTTACCGAGGGAGAAGTTGCGGTCCCTGAACAGGCTCAACGGCACGAGCGGCTCGCCCCGGTTGACCCGCTGCCACAGCACGAACGCGACGAGCAGCACGATGCCCGTGATGATCAGCAGCCAGACGGAGATGGGCCCGGCGATGGTGCCCCAGTCGTAGCTCTCGCCCTCCTGGATGCCGAAGACGAGACAGAACAAGCCCGCCGCACTGAGGAAGACGCCGATCATGTCGAAGCGGTGCGACGTCGTCGGCAGGGTGGGGACGAGACGCGAGGCGAGGATGAAGCCGATCACGCCGATGGGTACGTTGATGAAGAAGATCCACTCCCAGCCGGCGGAGTCCACGATCAGCCCGCCGACGATCGGCCCGACGAGCGTCGCGATGCCCGCGACCGATCCCCACAGTCCCATGGCTGCGCCGCGGCGCTCCGGCGGGAAGATGCGCGTGATGACGGACATCGTCTGGGGCGTCATGAGGGCCGCCCCGAACCCCTGCAGCACGCGGGCGATGATGAGCGCCTCGACGGTCCCGGACAAACCGCACCACGCGCTGGCGAGGGTGAACACCACGAGCCCCACAAGGTAGATCCGCTTGGGGCCGAAACGGTCCCCGAGCCGGCCGGTCACGAGCAGCGGCACGGCGTAGGCCAGGAGGTACGCGCTGGTGACCCAGATGACGCTGTCGATCCCGGCGTCGAGCCCCGCCATGATGGCCGGCGTCGCCACCGAGACGATGGTGGAGTCGACGAGGATCATGAAGAAGCCGATGACGAGCGACCACAGGGCGGGCCATGGCCGGACGTCCGGGACCTGGGGTGCGGGGGTCCGCGCGGGGGAGTTGCTGGGCATGGGTCGAAGACTACGCCCGGTGCCTGACAGTCCGCGGACCGATCCCCGCACCCCGCGGCTTTGGGTGTCGGACGTCCTTCTGGGTACAGTGTTGGTGTTCAGAAGTGGTGTTCGGGGCTTTAGCTCAGTTGGTAGAGCGTTTCGTTCGCAATGAAAAGGTCGGGGGTTCGATTCCCCCAAGCTCCACCATCGGATGCGTGAAGAGCGCGGTTCCTCATCGAGGAACCGCGCTTTTCGCATGTGGGCCTGCTGACGCCGCTCGGAGCCTAGCGGGTCGACGGACCGTAGTTCCCAGGACGACGACGGCGTAGGGTGCGAGGCACGACGACGGGGGACACCATGACACAGCTCGAGGTCAGGACCATGAGAAGGTCCGACCTGTCCGCCCGACCGGACAGCGGCGTTCTTCGACGTGTGCTCCAGATCATCGCCGTAGGGTCATGGCTGCCGTTGGCCTGCTTCAACCTCTCACTGCTCGGCCATCGCCCGGCGGGCGGCCCTATCCTCGAGTTCCTCGTCGGCGCAACCATCATGGCGCTGCCCTGGCTGACGCTCTTCGCCTGCCTCAGCTTCTTCCTCGACCGTCGCTCCACGAGCTGGTGGGTCTGGCCGTCGAACCTGGCTTTCGTGACTCTCAGCATCGGCCCGTCCGTCTTCTACGGGTACCTGCACATCGTCGCGCTCACGCGGTTCATCGCCGCACAGGTGACGATCGGGTGATGACAGCGGCAAGCAATCCGGTCATCCTGCGACAGGCCTGCGCCGCGAGCAACCTCGAGAAGCCGATCAGGGCATGCCCGAGGTCTCCGACCTCAACGTGCTCCCGCACCAACGCAGAGCGGGAATCGCAACGTGTCTGCTCGATCACCTCGAGCACGTCGCAGGGCAACGCTCACCTGTGATCGGATTGGGGGTGGGACTGTATGCCGATTACGGTGCGGCTCACCGACTATATGTAGGCCGCGGGTACGTCCCGGATGGTCAAGGCCTGATGTACGCGAACCGCGCAGTGCGGGCAGGCGAGAGTGTGGTGCTGGACAACAGCGCGACCTTGATGTTCACGAAACGGCTTGCCACCACCTCGTGAGTGGTCCTTCCTCGCCCCACGGACGGGGCAACGCGAAGGCGTCAGCCGGCACGCCTCCAGTCGGTGACGTCTGCGTGCGCCACGAAGCCCGCCGCCAGGTAGGTTGCGACAGCAGCTGTGTTGGATGCCTCCGCGCAGACGACGGCGCTCGAGGAGCCCATCCGACGAAGTGCGTCCACTGCTGCTCGTGTGATCTCCGTGCCGTGCCCGCGACCACGGTGGTCCTGGTGCACCGCCAGCGGTTCGATGAGCCCGGGACGTCCCTCGTCGGCGGACCACACCGCCGCGACCGCCACGGCTGGCCCTTCACTGCACCGGAGGGCCAGGATGCGCGCGCCGCGGACGAAGGGGCTCATCGTCGCCAGACGCCACCCCTGCACGAAGCGTTGTCGGTCCTCGTCGGAGATCGGTGTGCTTCGGAAGGCGGACCAGTGGACAGCCACCCACTCAGCGGTCTGCGCTGGTTCGAGGATCTCGGTCCGAAGGGCCGAGGCGTCGGGCTCTGGTGAGAAATCGTGATGAAGCGGTGTCCACGGTTCGTCGTCGGACCAACCGTTCCGTGCGAGGTGATTCGTCAGAGCGGCTGCACCACGTGCCTCGATGGTTGCCGCTTCTGCTTGGAGGACGCCGGCCGAAGGGTCATCCACGTCGGCGGCGACGCGAGCGGCGAGAGCGTCATCACGGCACCGCGTCGGGTCGACGGCGAATCGCAGCAGGTCGGCACCGTCGAGGAGAGCGACAGTCAGGAGCGATCCGTCCTGGGACCACACGCGCATGGCGGCGGCGGTGGCGACCGGCCCCCTCAGGGAGTACCAGCCGAAATCGCCGGGATGTAGCTGCAGCGCCCCGCCGTCGTGGTGCCGTGACCCCACCACACGGCCGATCTGGCCGAGCTCGTCGATGCTCGGTGTTCGAAGGACGATGCCCACAGCCTTCACCTTCCTCCTTGACGGACCGCGCCGGGCCTAGCTGACGCGGCGGAATCGATACGGCGGAGCGATCCTGTGCCGCCGATCGCGGGCGATCAGCAGAACAGTACCGAGAGCAGAAGAGCGCGGCCCCTACGAGAGGTGCCGCGCTCTGTTGCATCCGGTCGATCTACCAATCAGTGGTCAAGCGTCGCTCAGGCCTGGTAGCTGCTCATCTGGGCGTTGGGAGCCTGGCCGAGCGGGAGGCGGGCTGCCTCGGTGCCGAGGTAGCGCGCTGAGCCGTACGAGAGGACGAAGTACATGATCACCGCGAAGAAGAAGATGAGGACAGCTGTCACGACACCCTTACCGAAGACCTTCGCCAGGTTGATGGCGATCAGGACGATGAGGACGATCTGCACGACGGGGATGAAGGCCAGAAGGACGAGCCACGGCGAGAGCCCGCAGATCTGCAGGAGGACGACGATGTTGTAGACCGGGACGAAGGCCGCCCACGCGGGCCGCCCGGCCTTCTTGAAAATGCCCATCAGGGCCAGGCCGAGGATCAGGATCCCGAACACCGCGCTGATGAGTCCGCCGATTGCCGCACCCGCAGCCGCTGCGGCGTCGTTGGTGGTCGAGGTGGTCATCAGGGGAAGAGCGCCCGAGAGGGCGAGAGAAAGGGTCATGAAGCGAACAGTATGTGGAAGTTAATGAATCCGTGACGTGCTGCGGATAACCTGCGGCTACGCGTCCTTCGCCGGTTCCCCGCCGCTCTTCCGCTCCCAGGGCTTCGCCGCGAGGATCCGTGCCAGAGGGCCGAGCCAGGACAGCACCACCAGCAGGGTGAACGTGCTGCTCAGGGACGATCCGATCGTCGTCGACGGCAGGAGTTGATGCACTCCCACGAGGATGGTCAGCACGAGCAACAGCTTCTTGATCCCGCTGAGCACGTGCGTGGGCACAGGACGGGGCCAGGGGGTGAAGTCGACGGTGTCGATGGTGCCCGGTTGGTCGTTCGAGCTCATGCGGCCCTCCTCAGGAGCATGGTGTGCACCTCCATTATCCACTCGGAGGTCCGCATCGGGCCGTTCGTCGGCCTATCCGACGTCGATGAGTTCGCTTCCGCCTGGGACGAGCTGATGGGTCTCCCTGGCTTCGAGGTCCGCGGCGTCCGCGATGACGTCGATCGCCACTCCGGATTCCACGGCGTCGGCCACCGCGGTCTCGAGCTCCTCCGTCACCTGGTCGAGGTGCCACCGGGTGGACTCGACGTCCGCTGCCGCCGCCGCCACCTTCCGCAGGTACGGGGAGAGGGCGAGGGCCAGGTAGGCGGGTTCCTCGTGGGCCAGCTGGAAGCCGCAGGCACAGGCCCAGACGAGTTCGATGTCGGCGGGCCGTGCAGATTCACCGATGACGCCGTAGGGCGTCCCGCGGTAGGACGTCTCGCGCAGGACCATGGCGTCGCCGCAGTGGAGCGGAGCATCGGTGGCGGGCTGGGCTGCGTCGAGCGTCTGCGTCATGTCCTCATCGTCCTTTGTCCGTCCGCGAAGTATCACGGCTGATAGTTCACAAAACTAGTTATATGAGGAATGACCTACTTCTGTCCACCCGGCAGCGCCGTGACGAAGTGGCTGACGCCATCGGGCTCCCGCGGGTGTAGGCGGTCGTGGTCAGCCGACGGCCGCGAGGGTGGAGTTGATCAGCTCCTCCAGCTGGCCCTGCGTCCCTTCGGGCACCTCGCCCGTCGCGGTTCGGACGGCGGTGACGGAGAGGTACCCGCTGCTGCCGATCACGGTCATGGTCTGCTGCTCCCCGCCGTCACCCGAGGTCTGTCGGGTCACCGTCCCGTACGTCTCCTGTGCGTCGGTGCCGGCGTCGAGCGACTCGACGGTCTGGGTGACCTCGAAGCCCTGGGTCGTCAGTGTGAAGGTGGCACAGGTGTCGAGCGCCTCCGTGCTGGCGGTGAGCCGCTCCTCGGTGAACGCGGTGTCGTCGGACGAGGCCACCGAGACGAGGGTCTGGACGGCGTCGCCCTCCGCGCCCGAGACCCCGGTGGCGTACCCCGCGTCCTCAGGGACGTCGAAGCTGTTGGACACGTAGACGCTGCACTCCTCGGGAGTGATCGTCACGCCTTCGAGGAACGCCTTGGACTGCGCCATGCCCTCCGCGAGATCGGCGGTGGGAATCACCCTCAGCGTCTCCCCGTCCGCGTCCGTGACCTCCCCGAGGAACCCGGACAGCTCCTCCGACGAGTAGGTCCGGCTCGCATGTGCCTCCTCCGAGGGCGTGGAGCAGGCGGTCAGGGCGAGGAGGGTGGCGAGAGCGAGACCGGCGACGGTCAGGGGGCAGGGCATGGAGGTCCTTCGGGTGGATGTCGGTCCGTGACTCCGGCAAGGCTAACAACACAGCCCGATGGTCAGGCCAGGCGCTGGGGAGAAGCGACCACTGCCGGCTGGAGCCGGCGCCCCGTCCGCCGGTACACCTGCGCGCAGAGCACCACGAGCAACAGTGCGTGCGCGGCGTCGCCCCCGTAGTACATGAGCTGCGCAGCCTGCTCCGTGTCGGCGGGGAGCCCCGGCCGCTCCGCCACGCCGTAGAGATGCTTCGCGACCACGCCGTGCGCCGCGATGGATGCGACCACCACCGCGCAGCGCAGCCAGGGTGCTGCGCGGTGCGGGTTCGGATCGGGGCCGACGACGGCGTAGGCGAACAGGGCGCCGGACGCCAGGAAATGCAGGTGCAGGAGCGGTCCCAGCACCGGGCGGTGCAGCATCGCGAGGCCCGAGCCGTCCCAGTAGAGCGCGGCCATGGGCCCGGTGGTCAGCACGGCGGCGGTCACGGGATGCGTCATGGCCCTGACCGGTAGGGACCGCGCGATCCTGCTGATCCGCCGTCCGGCATGCGCCGGCACTGCACGGAGGATCAGCGTGACGGGCGCGCCGAGCACCAGCAGCACCGGGGCGATCATCGCGAGCACGACGTGCACGGCGGTGTGCGTGGTGAGCGAGCCGGCGGCGTGGTTCGCCACGGGGCCGGTGGTGACGGCGACGCCGAGGCCCACGCCTGCGAGCCACGACGCCGTCCTCCCGGGCGGCCAGCTGCCGCGCCCCCGCAGGGCGGCACCCCTGCCGGCGAGCAGGTAGAGGACCGCCAGCGCGACCCAGAGCGCCATCCAGAGGACGACGACGGTGGCCTCCCCGGGCAGCCCGGCGCCGGGCCCCGGCGGCAGCGGATGCCCGTGCGGGTCAGGCACCGCCACGGGTGGACCTCGCCGTGCGTCGGAGCCCGAGGAGCATCAGGGCGCCGGCGCCGAGGATCACCAACGCGGAGAGGTTCCACACGAGGTCGTACGGCAGCAGGTCCACGCCGTACCGCACTTGATGGAGGCCGAGCGCCTTGTGCTGCACCAGGCCGTCGTACAGCTGGAATGCGCCGACGCCGAGGAGGATGCCCGCAGCCCAGGTACGCAGGTGCAGGATGCCGCGGCGTCGCAGGTCGGCGAACAGGAAGAGGGACGCCACCGTGGCGAACCAGCTGAAGGCGTGGAAGACGCCGTCGGACACGAGCCCCGCGGCCGGCGTGGACCGGTCGTAGAAGTGGTGCCAGTGGAGGAGCTGATGGAACACGGTCTCGTCCACGAAGGCGACGATCCCGAGGCCGAAGAGCACGCCGACGAGGACGTTGCGCCGCGTTGCCTCCTGCGGGGAGGACAGGCCGGGGCCCGGCCGGGAGTCGCCGGGCCGCGCGCCCGACGAACGGGAGGATGACGTGATGGTGGCCCCCTGGGACGTCGGTCAGCCTGCTCGGCATGGTCTACCGATCAGCGTTGCAGGGCCGGCGGATCGCGTCCATCGCACACGTGCGTCCGTCAGGGGGCTTGCGCAGCCCGGCGAAGATGCTCATGGCGCGCGGAGTCCGCTCACGGTGCGGATCGGCCGTCGGTGTCGAGGCGCCGGAGTATCCGCTCCCACACGGACGCAGGCGGCGGCGGTGCGGGGGAGTCGGGGTCGTTCAGGCGGAACAGGTCCGCGCGGACCACGGCGACGGCGGACTCGCACTCCGGGCAGGCGCGGACGTGGCCGCGTTCGCCGTCGTCGACCTCCTCGCCGAGCGCGAGCAGCGCGGCCGTACCGCGATCCACATGCTGCACGCTGCTCCCCGCGGTAGTGCGGGGCGCACACGCGGCCCGCAGGCCGGACGGACACCGCCCGGCTTACGCTCGTCGTTCGGCGCGGACGCCCGGATGGTCCGGCCCGCCCGGAAAGACCGGCGACGTCGGTCGTGCCGGGGACACACGGGCGATGGACGCGGTGATCGGCCCGCCGAGGAGCCGATGCCGGTCCTCCCACCAGTCCGCGGTGTCAGCAGGGGGCGCGGCACGCTGCGGAAGCGCCACGACCACGCCATTGCGCCCGGGGTGGGCCAGGATCATCCGGAGGACGGCGAGGAGTGCGGTGGGGAGGGAGACGAGGACGGCGACTGCGATGGCGTACATGGCCAGCGCTGCGTGCAGCGGCGAGTGGTACAGACCCTCGAGGAGTGCGGCGCTGCCGAGCCAGACCCACAGCCAGAACAGGCCGATGACGTAGAGCAGCGTCCGTGCACGCCTGTATCGCAACGCATGACGAATTCGCCCACGCTCCATGTGTGTCTCCCCAGACTGATGAATCGGGTCCGCCCCAGCGGGACCCTGCCTGAATAGTAGTCCCGGATTCAGGCTTTGCCGCCGTCCGGTATCAGAATGAGACGTGGCAGAAACAGGGCGGTCGGAGCACAGCCCGGACATCACTGTCCGGAGGGTCCACGGCGACGGCGTCTGGGCGCGTGTGAGCTCGGTGGGGGAGGCCGGAGGGCGCGCGTTCGTGCTGGTCTCGGGTATCGGGGTGTCCTCCCACTACTTCGAGCAACTCGCGCCCCACCTCCTGCGGTTCGGGCCGGTGCACGCGCTGGATCTGCCCGGGTTCGGCGGAGTGCCGCACGCGCGTCACGCCCTCTCGATCGCGCAGTTCGCCGACCTCGTGGCGAAGGCCGTCGAGGATCTCGGGCTCGAGGACCCGGTGATCGTGGGGCACTCCATGGGCACCCAGATCTGCACCGAACTCGCGGCGTCCCGGCCGCAGCTCTCCACCCTCGTGCTGATCAGCCCGGTGATCGAGGCGACGGCGCGCTCCGTGCCCGTGCAGGCCTTCCGCTTCCTGAGGGCGGGTCTGCGGGAGCCCTTCCGGGTGAAGCTGCTCGCCGTGGTCGCGTACCTCACGTGCGGATTCGGCTGGTTCCTGAAGATCCTCCCGCGCATGATGTCCTACCGCATCGAGGAAGCGGCCGCCCGCGTGCGGGCGTCCACGCTCGTCATCCGCGGTGAGCACGACGCCGTATGTCCGCGCCCCTGGGTCGCACAGCTCGGCCGGACGTTCCCCGCGACCGCCGGCGTCGTCGAGATCGAGGGAGCCGCCCATTCGGTGATGCACGCGCACGCCCGTGAGGTCGCCGAGCTCTGCATCCGGCACGCCACGGGAGGGCCCGCGGCGGTCGCCCCTGCCCCCGTCTCCACTGCGGCGGACGACGGCGGGGACGGTGCGCCGAGCGCCACTGCGGCGGACGACGACGACGCCGTGACGGCCATCGCCGTCGTCCCGGCACTGCCGAAGGAGGACGCCGACCTCGCTGTGACCGAGGCCGCCCGGGCCGTGATGGACGAGGTGGAGGGCGTGGCCATCGAGTTCAGGGGTAACGCGTCCAGTGATGACCGCCTCGTCGAACGCGGCCGCGAGCAGCAGGCCGAAGCGCGGTCGAGGGGCCGCACCTAGGAGGGGACGGGTGCCGCCGTCAATCGATGAAGTGGGTGCGCACGGGGTCCTTCTGCCCGAGGGACCGCAGCAGGTCGGCTGCGAGGTCCCGGAGCTTCAGGTTGCGGCCCTGGGACGCCGTGCGGAGGATCGCGATGGCTTCGTCCTGGGTGCACCGGTTCTGACCCATGATGGCGCCGACCGCCAGATCGATGGTGGTGCGTGACTGCATGGCGGCGGTCATGTGCGCGGCCTTGTCGTCGAGCGCGGCGATCCGGACGGCCAGGCGCAGGGACTTCGATGCGTCGCGGGCGATCCCCTCCGCCACGGCGATGCTCCGCGCTTCGAAGGCGTGCGGTTCGAGGGAGTAGAAGTCGAGGCCCGCGCTCGCCCCCGAATCCAGCCGGATGGGGATGCCCAGCGCCGATCGGACCCCATGGCGGGCGATCGCCTCCCGGTACGCGGGGAAGCGGGTCTCCAGGAGGAAGTCCGGCACGTGGACGGTGTGGTCTTCGCGGGCCGCGAGAAGGCAGGGCCCGTCGTCGAACCCGTACTGCACCTCGTCCATGAGTTGCGCCCGCTCGCTGCTGCTCGCCACGGTGGCCATCGATCTCGGCCGGAGGAGCGTGACGCCGCAGAACACCTCGCCGTGATCGACCGAGAACGCCTGCGCGGCGACGGTCACCAGGCCGTGGAGGAACTCGTGCACATCGGCGCTGTCCAGCACCATGTCCTGCAGCAGGGCGGTCATCCGGTCAGCGGATGCCTGGACTGCGAGTTCGCCTTCGTCGGGCACGGGCGGTTCCTTCGTCGAACGGTCAGCTCATGCGGAGTGGGAGAAGAACCGGGTGGTCCTTGGACAGGAAGAACCCGCGTCGACCCGGGGGTCAGGACGACGCGGTGTTCCGGGATTCTTCGTCCACGGACTGCTGGTCGGACGCCGAGTCGGACGCCGAGTCGGCGTCGCGACGGTCGAGCTCCTCGTCGAGCTCCTCGTGGCGGAAATCCGTCTCGGGATGTGTCTCGCCGTGATTGATGTGCTCGTGGTCGAGCTCCCGTTCGACCTTGCTGTTCAGTACTTCGACGTCGGGCAGGTCGAGGGACGTGAGGTCCTCGGGGAAGGGCTGTGAAGGGGTGAGTCGCGAGTCCAAGGGATCGCCTTTCTGGGTACGACGGAGATGACGGGCGGCTCTCGTCTGAACCAATGCCGAAGGCAGCACCGGGGGCTCATCCTACCCACTCCGGGACGACGTGGAGCCACAGCCCCTGTGACGCCAGCGTCAGAGGGCCGCCGGCGCCGTCAGCGTGTGGAGCAGGTAGCCGTAGGTCAGGGACGTCCGGTGAGGGTGATCGTCGAGCCAGGGGTGGGCCGCGCCCCCGGGGAACTCCATCCCCACCACGTCGGCGAGGTCGCCATGGGATCCGAAGGTCCAGCTGCTCATCACCTGTCGGCTCGTTGCTCCCTGTTCACGCCACCACTTCAGGATGAAGGCGCCCGGACCCTGGTGTTCCGCGGCGTCCTCGGCCCGCAGCAGCTCGGCGAACTCGCCCTCACGCTGGTCGTTGTCGATCACCACCAGCGTGCCGCCGGGCCGGAGGACCCGCAGGACCTCGGCCAGTCCGCCTGAGCAGTCGTTCGTGGGCGAGGGGAAGAAGTAGGCGAAGCGGGCGTGCACCACGTCGACGCTCGCGCCGGGGAGCGGGATGTGTTCTGCCGACCCGTGGAGCACCTCGGCCCCGCCCGGCCTGCCGCGCGCCGCCTCGAGGAGGGACTCATCGGGTTCCACCCCGTACACCCGCCGGGCCTCCCCGGCATAGAGCGGAAGCCAGTACCCCGTGCCGCAGCCGAGGTCGAGGAGGTCCCTGCCCTCCCACGGGCCGGCGGCCCGGAGAGCGCGCCACAGCGAGCCCTCGTGGTCGATCGCGGCGTTCTCCTTCTCGTAGAGCGCGGCGTTCCGGCCCTGGTTCCAGGCCCTGATGAAATCGGTGAACACAGTGCGTGCCGGGATCAGAGGGACATGGCCGCCGCGGGCAGGTCCGTGCGCACCGCGGCGTTCACCGATGCGTCGCCCAGCAGGCGCACGTGGTCGGGGGTGAGGTCCTCGATCCGGTTCACGCCGAGCAGCTGCATGGTGCGGGCGGTCTGCGTCCCGAGGATCTCGATGGTGCGGTCCACACCCTTCCGCCCGCCGGCCATCAGTCCGTACAGGTACGCCCGGCCGATGAGCGTGAAGTCGGCCCCGAGCGCCATGCCGGCGACGATGTCACCGCCGCTCATGATCCCTGTGTCGAGGATGATCGCCGTCTTGCCCTTCAGCTCCGCCGCGACGTGCGGCAGGAGGTGCAGGGGCACCGGTGCTCGGTCGAGCTGCCGGCCGCCGTGGTTGGACAGGATGATGCCGTCGGCGCCGTGGTCCACGGCCTTCTTGGCGTCGTCGAGCGTCTGGATGCCCTTCACCACGAGGTTGCCCTTCCAGACGCTGCGCAGCCAGTCGAGGTCCTCGAAGGTGAGCGTGGGGTCGAACATCGAGTTGATGAGGTCCGCCACGGTGCCCGAGTAGCGCGAGAGCGAGGCGAAGGAGAGCGGCTCGTGCGTCAGGAAGTTGAACCACCACGCCGGCCGGTAGGAGGCGTCGAGCACGGTCTTCAGCGTCAGGGCGGGAGGGATGGTCATGCCGTTCCGCACGTCGCGCAGTCGCGCACCGGCGACGGCGGTGTCCACCGTGACCATGAGGGTGTCGTTCCCCGCGGCGGCTGCCCGCGCGATGAGCTCCATGGAGCGCTCGCGGTCCGTCCACAGGTACAGCTGGAACCAGTTGCGCCCGTTCGGCGCGGCGGCGGCGACGTCCTCGATGGACGCCGTACCCATGGTGGAGAGCGTGTACGGGATGCCGGCGGCCTCGGCGGCACGGGAGCCGGCGTATTCGCCCTCGGACTGCATCATCCGGGTGAAGCCGGTCGGGGCGATACCGAAGGGGAGCGCCGAATCGCGGCCGAGGATCGGCGTCACGGTGCTCACGGTCTGGACGTTCCGCAGGATGCCCGGGCGGAACTCGAGGTCCAGGAAGGCCTCGCGGGCACGCCCGAGGGAGATCTCCGCCTCGGCTGCGCCGTCCGTGTAGTCGAAGGGTGCGGTGGGAGTGCGGCGCTTCGCCATGTCGCGGAGGTCCCAGATGGTGTTGGCCCGCTTCAGCCGCGCCGCCGCGCTGAACTCCGGTTTCTTGAACTGCATGAGCGGCGCGAGGTCGGCGACCTTCGGGACGCGGCGTTTGAGGGCGGGAGGCACGGAGCTGCTCGAGGGTGTCTGCATGAGGGGCCTTTGCTCGTCGTCGGGCGCGGCGCACACGAACGCCGGGAACCGCCGGAGCGGTCTGGCCACCGATCCTACGACCTGTGGTCCGACCACACAAGCTATGCTGGCCGCATGCGTAACCATCAGGTCGTCTCGGCCTGGCTCGAGCAGGAACTGGCTGCCGGACGCCTGGCCGTAGGCTCCCGCCTCCCCGGCGAGCGGGCGATGGCCGAGCAGCTCAACATCTCCCGGGCGTCCGTACGCGAGGGCACCCGGGTGCTGGAGGCGCTCGGCGTCGTCCGCGCGGGGGTGGGATCCGGCCCCAGCGCGGGCACCGTGATCACCGCGAACCCGGCACTCGCCCTGGACTCCGCACTCCGCCTCCACGTGGCCAGCACGCACCTGCCGGTCGCGGACATCGTCCAGACACGCGTGCTGCTGGAGACCTGGGCGGCCGCCCACGCCTCACCGGACTCGCCCTCCCTCGCCGATGCCGCGCGGCTCCTCGACGAGATGGACGGGCACGACGACGGACCGGCCCGCTTCCTGGAACTCGACGCGCTGTTCCACGTGGCGCTGGCCGGCGCCGCCGGGAACGTGCTGATCGGCGCCATGATGGGTTCGCTCCGCGGTTCCATCCAGGAGTACACGCAGCGCCTCACCGAGGGTCTCCCCGACTGGTCCGCGACGTCGCAGCGATTGCGGGGGGAGCACAGGAGCATCCTCGAGGCGGTGACGGCGGGCCGGGGCGCAGGTGCGGCCACCCTCGTCCGGGAGCACATCGAGGGCTTCTACCGCGAGTCCGGCGTCACCCGCGACGCCACGCGCACCGACGCCTAGACTGCGGGCAGTGCGCCGACCGGCGCGGCGGGCGAGCGGAAGGAATCAGCCATGACATCGGTGGACGTGCTCACCGAGGCCCACGGACGCGTGCCGGACCTCGTCCGAGGCGCCCTCGAGGGCCTCGACGCCCGGGAGCTCGCCGAGCGGCCCGGCGGTACCGGCAACTCGATCGCCTGGCTGATCTGGCACCTCACCCGCGTGGAGGACGACCACCTCGCGGACGCCTTCGGCCACGACCAGGTGTGGCTCGCCCACGGCTACGCGGACCGCTGGGCGCTGGAGCTCGATCCCGAGGACACGGGCTACGGCCACACGCCGGAGCAGGTGGGCGCCGTGACCGTGAGTTCCGCCCAGCAGCTGCTCGACTACTTCGGCGCCGTCCATGCGCTGACCCTCAGCCTGATCGCGGGGCTCGACGACGAGGACCTCCGGACGGTGGTGGACGAGCGCTGGGACCCACCGGTCACGCTGCTGGTGCGGCTGGTCAGTGTGGTGGACGACGCCGTGCAGCACGCGGGCCAGGCGGCCTACGCGCGGGGCATGATCCTCGCCGCACGCTAGGACAGGCCGGTTCGGCGCACGGTGATGTTGAGCCGGCCGTCGAGACCGAGATCGGGGGGCGACGTACCCGGGAGCGTGCGGAGCACACCGTGGTAGGCGAAGCGCGACGCCCCGCCGAACACGAACAGGTCACCCGACTCCAGTTGGACGTCCTGCCACGGCCGGTTCCGGTTCGTCGTGTTGCCGAAGCGGAACACGCATGATGTCCCGAGGCTGAGCGAGACGACGGGGGCGTCGATGCGCTCCTCCCGGTCCTGATGCATGCCCATGCGGGCGTCGTCGTCGTAGAAGTTGATCAGCGCCGCGTCCGGCTCGTACGTCTCCGCGGCACCGGCGTCGATGGCGGTCTCCACGGCGCTGCGGGCCAGCGTGCGCAGCACGTCCGGGAAGGGGGCGACGGCGGCGCCCCCGACGTCATCGGCCGTGCGGCTGTAGCGGTAGGGCAGCCAGTGCCACCCGAGGCTCATGCTCCTGACCGACATGACGCCGCCGTGCGGCATCCGCGCCCTGCGCATCGGCACCGGCCCGCTCGCCCACGTGCGGCAGAGCTCCACGAGCGTGCGCTGCTCCTCGGGGTCCAGCCAGCCGGGTACGTGGACGGCGCCCGGGGCGAGCGTGCGTCGCGGCCGGGGGAGCAGGGCGTCCGCCGGATGGGTCATGATTCCATTCTTCCCCACATCTTCCCCTCGTCTTCGGTGTCCGCACCGGGCGCTCGGTAGCCACGCCGTTTGTTGCGGGTTTCTTCGGACTTCCCGCGGGGCCCGATCAAGGCTGCGACGAAAGACTCGTCAGGACGCCGGGGAGACCGGGCGAAACCAGACCCGGCGCTCGGATCGAGCCGCCATCGACTGCCTATCAGGGGACACGAACCGCGATGACACTGCAGGGGACACGACACAGTGACGGCGCACCGGCCGTCGAGGACGAGACGCACGACGACGCGACGCCGCCGACTTACCGCTCACGGGGCAAGCTCGACCGCGTGGTCGGTCTGGTGATCGCAGCGATCGTCCTGGCCGCCGCCGGTCTCCTCTGGCTCGCCGTCGCGGCCCAGGGGCCCGACACCTCGATCTCCGAATCGAGGGACGCCGTGATCGGCGTCTGGAGCGTGCTGTACAACTCCGAGGCTCCCGAGGCCGGCGTCATCCTCGCCGCGATCGCGCTGGCGCTCCTCACGGCCGCCGGCCTCGCCGTCGTCGAACGCCGCATCGCCATCTCCTCGCGCCGCTCCGTGGACTCCGGCCACCGCCCCCTGGCCCCGAAGATCGTCATGGCCTCGAACCGCGGCCAGTTCGCCGGCGAGGTCACCATCACGGTGCTGATCCCCGCTCACAACGAGGAGGCGTCGCTCCCGCAGACCATCGCCTCTCTCAAGACGCAGTCCCACCGGCCCGAGCGCATCATCGTGGTCGCCGACAACTGCACGGACGCGACCGTCCGCCTGGCCCGCGAGGCCGGCGTGGAGGTCATCGAGTCCGTGGGTAACACGAAGAAGAAGGCCGGCGCCCTCAACCAGGCGCTGACGCTCGTGCTCCCGCATCAGGGTGACAACGACGTCGTCATGGTCATGGACGCCGACACCCAGCTCGACGACGACTTCCTCTCGCACGCTGCCATGCACTTCGAGCAGGACCGCGCGCTCATGGCCGTCGGCGGCCTGTTCTACGGCGAGGAGGGGCACGGCCTGATAGGCCAGTTCCAGCGCAACGAGTACATCCGCTACGGCCGTCTCATGCGCCGCCGCCGCGGCCGCGTGTTCGTGCTGACCGGCACGGCGTCGCTCTTCCGGCCCGTCGCGCTCCGCACCATCGCCGCGAGCCGCGGAACCTCCATCCCGGGCACGCAGGGCGACGTGTTCGACACCGCCGCCCTCACCGAGGACAACGAGCTGACCATCGCCATCAAGTCCCTCGGCGGGCTCATGATCTCACCGCAGCAGTGCACCGTGGTCACGGAGCTGATGCCGTCGTGGCGGACGCTCTGGAACCAACGCCTGCGCTGGCAGCGGGGTGCCCTCGAGAACATCGGTGCCTACGGTCTCACCTCCTCGACCATGCGGTACTGGGCGCAGCAGCTCGGCATCGGCTACGGCGTGATCGCGCTCAGCGCCTACCTCGGGCTCATCCTCATCACCATCGTGGCCCTGCAGGAGTGGGTGTGGTTCCCGTTCTGGCTCGGCCTCGGCCTGCTGTTCACCGCCGAGCGCGTCATCACGGTGTGGAAGGGCGGCTGGAGGGCACGCCTGCTCGCCGCCACGCTCTTCCCCGAGCTCGTCTTCGACATGGTCCTCAACATCATCTACGTCAAGGGCATCATCGACATCTCCGTCGGCCGCCAGGCCGCGTGGAAGCACCTCGACCACGCCTCGTCCACCCGCACCCTCGAGTCACAGGAAGCCTGAGCCATGAGCCCCGCCATCATCGTCCCCGCCGGAATCCTCCTCCCGGAGAGTGTGCTGCACTCGAACCTCTTCGCCGTGCTGGCCGCCTTCGTGGCCATCAACACCGTGATCTACGCCTGCCTGGCGCTCTCGAACGTCCTGCCGAAGGTCTACCCCTCGGACTGGGTCACGAACCGCAACCGTCGCACCGAGACGCGCAGCATCTATCCCGACGCGAAGGCCTGACAGGAGCTCCACCAGCTCACCCCTCGCCGCCGGCGGGCACCTGCTCGCCGGCTTCGATGGGAGTGTCGATCCGGTTGCCGTCCACCGGCATGGGGCAGGTGCCGAACGGAGTGAAGGCGCTGGGGTAGTTGACCGAGCGGTTGAAGTCGATGACCACCGTGCCGTCCGGCCCGGGCCGGCCGGTCGAGACCTTCCGCCAGGGGGCGGTGCTCAGTCCGTTGGTGGTGTCGTGGAACGTGATCGCGAGGGACCCGTTCTCCTCCTGGACGGCCCGCAGACGATGCTGCCGTTCACCGCCCGGCAGCGTGAAGACGACATCGCCCGCGCTGACCTGCTCGCCGGACACCTCCGGGTGCGCCGTGCGGATCACCTCCGTGCGAGGCTCCGCGTAGGGCTCGAATCGGGCCATGACCACGAGGTCGGGCGCGTGGTCGAAGACGGGCACCCGGGTGAAGCGAGCGAGCGTCGGGGCCTCTGCGTCCCTCGTCCTGATCGCGTAGCGCCCCGCGCGGCGCGCGAGCTCCACCACGATCCGCCGGCCGTCCCCGCCTCCGTGGGCCACCCACATCAGCGACTCCTCGTCCTCGAGCGCCACGATCAGAGCCCCGACCACGGGACGGTCCGTCGCGAGCTCCGTCAGGGCGTCGTCGGGCCCGGCAATGACCGACGCACCCTCCGGGTCCGCGGACCACAGCCCCGGCACGTGCTCCACCGGCGCGGGCTCTGCGCCGAGCCACTGGAAGGACGTCAGAGTCAGCCAGCCGTGCGGCTCGGCGAGTGCCGCATCCCGGGCCGCACGGAAACGGGTCCAGCCCTCCACTGCCGATGGTCGTGTCACGGTGTCCTCCTGGTCGACGGTGCCTGCACCGGTCAGAACCGGCAGCCGAGCCGGTCCATTCCTCGCCCGCCCCGCTGCACCTTCCGGCCGCGTCGGGTGACGCGGCATAGCGCCCGGGGCTATGCCCGTCCACCCCGTCGGAGTGCATGCCCTTCCGCAGCGGCGCCGGCGCTCCTCTGCCACGATGGGGAGTCGGTGTCGGAGAGGCGACCGATACGCACCGCTTCCCGGAGGGTCTGAATGGTTCATCAGCCGGATTCCTTCACGATGGAACGCAGTGGTTCCATCGTGAAGCTGCGATGGAACGAGGGTGCGACCATCACTGTCGCCGACGTCGCGCGCTCGGGAGAAGTGCTGCAGGACCTGACGGGTGGGGACTTCACGGGACTCGCCGTTTATGTGCGGAAGCTGGTGCGGATCGACCCCGAGGCCCGGGAGCTCATCACCACCACCGATATCGGGCCGAAGGTCGCGCTGATCTGCGCTGACCCGGTGGACGCCGTGATCACGGGTTTCGCCCACCAGTCGATGTCGCTCACCCGCTTCTTCAGCGCAGAGGAGGAGGCGCTCGAGTGGCTGCAGGAGGATGACGAGGAGCACGATGACTGACGAGACGACTGACGAGACGACTGACGGGACGACCGCTCAGGCGCGCCCCGTGACCAGCGACGACGCCGAGACGCCCGACGACGCGGGGACGCCCGACGACGCGGGGACGGACGATCCTGGCACCGCCGTCGTCGGCCCCGCGGAGGCGCCCGGTGTGCCGGTGCCGGTACCCGCTCCCCACACGGACGACGTCGATCATGTGGTGCTGCCGCATCCCGACCAGCCCACCTGGCGGGAGGACTACCCGTACGACACCCGGATGACCGAGCGTGAGTACCAGAAGGCCAAGCGGGCGCTTCAGATCGAACTGCTGAAGATGCAGGGCTGGGTCAGGGCGCGCGGTGAGAAGGTGGCCGTCCTGTTCGAGGGGCGCGACGCCGCGGGCAAGGGCGGCACCATCAAGCGTTTCACCGAGAACCTGAACCCGCGCGGTGCCCGTGTGGTGGCGCTGGACAAGCCGAGCGAGAAGGAACGTACCCAGTGGTACTTCCAGCGCTACGTGTCGGTGCTGCCGTCCGGCGGGGAGATCGTCCTGTTCGACCGCTCCTGGTACAACCGTGCGGGGGTGGAGCGCGTCATGGGGTTCTGCACGCCGGCCGAGTACCTCGAGTTCATGCGGCAGGCTCCGGAGCTCGAGCGCATGCTGGTGCGGAGCGACCTGCACCTCATCAAGTTCTGGTTCTCCGTGTCGCAGGAGGAGCAGCGCAGGCGCTTCGCGCAGCGCCACACGGATCCGGTGCGCCGCTGGAAGCTCAGCCCCATGGATCTGCAGTCACTCGACAAATGGGACGCCTACACCGAGGCCAAGGAAGCCATGTTCTTCTCCACGAACACGGCCGACGCCCCCTGGACCATCGTGAAGAGCAACGATAAGAAGCGGGCCCGGATCGAGGCCATCCGCCATGTGCTGTCGGTGCTCGACTACGACGAGAAGGACCACGACGTCGTCGGGACCCCCGATCCACTGATCGTCGCCACGGGCCCCGGCTCCGCCGACTTCCCGTCCGACGGCAACCTGGGCCGGCTCTTCCCCACGCGGTAGGCGGCAGGTCGGCTGGGGCGGCTGGAAGTGCAGGGAGAACGCGCCATATCGACGGTTCCTCTGCCCGTGGTAGGTGTTCGACGGTGCTGAGCACATCTGCGGTTACATCGGTGCCGTCGCAGCGATGTTCGACCGTGTCGCGTTCCTCGATCAGGAACGGACAGTGGGTCAGGACGGCGCCAGCGTCTTCGTGGAAACGAGAGGAGACGTCCCCTCGTCCGCTGAGAAACTCGATGCAGCGCATGAAGACATTCGGCGTCAGAGCGAAAAGCCAAACTGCTCATGGTCCCGGTGCGAGTCAGCAGTAGTGCATGCATGGTGCGCGTTCCTCAGAGGCGCATCGCGGGGGCAAAGGGCCGCACCTTTCTTGGGTGCGGCCCCTTCTCGATTCCTTCACGTCTCATGCAACAGCTTGTGATCACTCATGTTGCCCGCACTGATGCCCGTGAGGTATCCCGCTGCTAAGCGGTGAGGTAGGTGTCCTACACCCGGGGTGAGGCGTTGCCTTCCTGCTCTCCTTCGTACTGCCGAGACTGATCAATGTCCGCTCAGCACAGCGCTGGAGATGGACGCAACCTCGACGATTATTGGCGGGCCGTTCGTGCCCTTCAGGAAAACGGAGCACCTCATGAGCACCCCGAACACGACAGACAAAACTTCCTTCGTTCCGACGTGGAACGCGGAGACCTTCCGAACCCTCACAGGTGAAAGCGAGGAACAGCACTTCGCCCTGCTTACCGGCGGAACCGTTCTTACGCTCGATCCGCGTACCGGCGACTTCCCTCGGGGAGACGTTCTCTACGGTGGAGACACCATCTATGGGGTCGGGCCGGGCCTTCTCACGGCCGCCGGCGACGATGGCATGATCCTCATCGACTGTGCAGGAATGACGATCGTGCCGACAGTCATCGACTCCCTCGCGGTCCTCGGACTGCGTAGCAAGCGCACGGACCGGATCGGCACCATCACATCCGGGAATCATATGGACCTTGCTGTCATTCCCACCGAATTCGCCGGCACCATCGCCCAGGCCGCCGACACCCTCATCAACAACCCCGAGAAGGTCATGGCTCTGTTCTCCAAGGGCGAGATCGTGCGATGGGATTACACCAACCTCCGCACGACCTTCAGTGGGTCCGGTACCAGCACCGGACCCCAGGACCTCAGCGACAGCCCCTACCTGGGCATGTGGATCGATGAGAACGGCTTCCTCTACCAGGAGCTCACCGCTGACGGCCGCTACGACGAAACCCGAGGAGGCCGACCGCACGCCTACCAGGGACGCTTCTGGATCGACGGAACGCGGATCGACTACCTCGACGACCTCGGCTTTTGGGCTTTCGGCGACTTCGTAGGGGATCGCCTGCATCACGTCATGTACCGGCTCGACCGCAAGTAGTACAGGGCCGTCCTTCCAGCCGCTGCATGTATGAGGGCTTGAAGGACGGATCTACCTGCAACTCACGTGCCTATTGCCCGACCAGGAGCGAACCAGTCATGAGCAGAACTATCTCGAGGTAGGAGAGTGACCACACGTCGCCCAGCCTCGATTTTCGCCAGCTTGCTTCCCACCAGGCTGTGAACGGCCCTACCTCGGTGTCCTACGGCTCGCCGCTGACTACTACTCTCGTAAATTTCTTCACTGGCACAGTCGTGCTCCTTGCTGCTTGGCTGATTAGGCTCCCTCTGAGCGGTCCAGCCAACGGGCTCCCAGCCGAGTGTTGGGTCACCCTGGTGGGCCCATGAGTCGCATCTTCATGTGCGTCGGGACCGTGCTCGTCCGCAGCCTGGCGGTTCTTTTCACCAGCCTGTGCATGATCGGAGGGGGCAACTCATCGGTTCTCTCCAGCTTGATCTCATAGTTCCCACTTCTGGCACTACTGTCGTCTTTGCAACCGTGGCCGGGACGATCCTGGCGCTTGGTGCCAGCACCCTCTCCACTCTTCCCTAGCCGCGCTTGACGAGGCCTTGATCACAATCGTCCTTCCATGCATGAGAAGGGACTGCTTCCGTTACCGGTGCAGTCCCTTCGTTCTTCATATGATGCTGCGATGGCCTTTACATAGTTGATTTCGCGTTTCACCATCAGGAACTATAGGCAAGCACCGAAATTACGTGAGCATCAATTACTGGGGATCACTGACGGAACTGCCGGAACGTAGTACGGAGGGTGGCTATCCTTTGTCATCTTCGCGGTAAAGCACGAGGTGCTCGTGATAAAGAACTCCGTCCCTGATGTCACCCGTAGCAGTGAAACCGGTGTCGTCCCGGTAATCCAGATGCGATCCGGCGACCTGATAGGTGCCGGTGTAGGCGCTCGTCCTGTTCCCCCTCGCTTCGTCGTACCGGCCGTCGGGAAGAAGCTCCTGACGGATGTGGCCATCGGCTGTTACCCACATCCCGACGACGTGCACGTCGGAGGCTGCTTTTGAGGCACTCATATAATTCTCCTGTAAACACCGCGACTTCAATGGGCTGTCGTCGCATCGCTTCAACAGTAGGAAGTGTTTGTCGAGACGGCGTGGGTGTGCCGCACCTATGCTGCTCGCCGACACCCGACCACTCGAGAACTCGGCGTCTGGTTGTCCCGTAACCCTTGCGTTAGGACCGGCTGCTAGGCGCCTGCGACGCTCAGATCGCGGTTGCCTATCGGGTGTAGCACTGCGCGTTGCATCCCGGGCCGTAGGGCGCTTGAACTGATCGCGCGCACCGCAGGAATCGAGGCAAAGTGAGGCTAGGTGTGGCAGAGCTACGCACGTCCCTCATCAGCGAACATAGGCTGTAATCCATGATCACATCAGATCTCGGTACCTACCTTCGAGTGCAGCGTGCTGCTACCCAGCCCGCGGAGCTAGGGCTGCGCAGCTACGGACCCAGGCGGGTGAGCGGTCTGCGGCGGGAAGAGGTTGCATCAACCGTGGGCATCAGCGTCGATTACTACGCCCGTCTCGAGCAAGGACGTGAGAAGCATCCTTCTCCTCAAGTCATTGAGGCGCTGGCTCGGATCTTCAGACTGACTGGGGACGAGAAAACGCACATGTATCGGCTCGCTGGTCTTGAGCCACCTCTCGCCCGACCCCTGGGAGTGACTCCTTCCCCAAATCTTGTCCGCCTCATCGCGAACTGGCCGTCGCAGCCCGCGCTGATACTCAATCCGACCTTCGACGTACTCGCAAGGAATCGTATCGCTGACATCTTTTTCCCAGGTCTTCGATTCTCCGAAAACCTTCTTGTCATGGTGTTCCTCGATTCTGACGCCAGGACGTTCTACCGGGACTGGGATCAGGTGGCCGAGTACAGTGTCGCAGCGCTCCGATCGGCCCAAGGGATGCCTTCCTCCCGGGCCCGAGCGACACAGATTGCTGAGAAGCTCGTCCAAAACAGCAGCGAGTTCGCAGCGATGTGGCAGAAACACCAGGTACGAACAAAGACACAAGGAGCGAAGCGCTTCCTCCATCCGGAGGTTGGCGAGGTCACTCTGGATTACGAGACGCTGGAAGTCGCCGGCACGCCGGGCCATCAGCTCCTGATCTACCACGCAGAGACAGGCAGCCCGAGTTCCGATGCCCTGGAACTCCTGGGAACGCTGTCCGCAACCGATCAGGCCGAAGATGCCTAGCTGTATCTTGGCCGGGTGACCGATGACCTGCGGTCCGTCGAGTTGTCACCGCGACCACCATTGATTGATGATCTTCCTTCTTTACCGTTTCAGCCTTTCAGCCCTGTGTGAGCGAGCCCTTCGAGGAAGTGGTGCTGCGCGGCGATGAAGACCAGTAGCACCGATTGGTTGCACAACGCACGTGCGCCCCTGCCTTCATAGGTAGGGGCGCACGTTTGTGCCGCGGGAGCACTGAGGGGTGGAGGATCAGCCGGCGGTGGGTTTGCCTCCGACCCGGAAGTGAACGGTCAGGGGTTCCGACACCCGTTCCCCAAGGCTCTGGGTGATGGTGAGGTTCCGGTTGCCGGGAAGGACCGGCTTTCTGGCACTGATCGCCCAATGACCCTCGTCGTCGACCGTTGTTGTCGCGGTCATGCTGCCGGTCATCGTGATGGTCGCTCCCGGCACACCTGTTCCGGTGACGTGCTTGAGCGGCTTGGTTGTGGCTCCGTCGACGGGGCTTGTGAAGGCGACGTCGTTGACGTCTGCGCGGGCAGTGAGCCATTCGGACTGCTCGAGGGGGTGATCGACGACGCGCGTCTCACCGATGCATCCGTTCCACCCGTTCGTGGCCTTGTCATCGACCCAGTCGGAGCCGAAGAGCCAGGGCATGTTCTGCTGCAGTCCGTGTCCGATCGTGTTGGTAGCGATTCGAAGCACGGGCGCACCGTCGACGTACATCGTGGTCTCCGCGGTATCGGGCTTGTTGACGAGGGCGACGTGGACCCAGCGGTCGAGGATGATCTCCCCGGACCAGTTGGTGCGGTCACCCTTGGTGGTGTCACTCGGTACTTCTGTCCACTGGAATTCCTTGAGGCTCGATACGCCGAGAGCCGCCGGGCTCGCAGTCCAGTCCCAGCGGGTCTGCGGCACGCCGATCTTCGACCGGTTGCCGGAGCGGACGATCGCCTTCATCCATGCGTTGTCGTCCTCGGTCCACGTCGGGTCGATCTTCAGGAACGTCTCGATCGTGTAGCCGTTCGGGAGGGCAGCGTTGTTGACCGGAGCGTCCACCGGTGTGGTCAGGTAGCTGAACCGGTCGGTGCGTTTGCTCGATCCGGTGAAGCACATGGCAGCGCTGTCGGCTGAGAGGGGGTGTGCGTCGCCGGTGACGGTGACATCGCCGTCCTGCGCGGTGGGGGATCCCGACTCCGCGGTCGTCGCCCGGGTCAGGTCAGCACCTGCTTCGACGTCGGGGATGGTTCCGCCTGCGGGCAGGACGCCTTCCCTGCCGTTCATGCGCCAGTGGGCGAGAGTGCCCTCGACCTCGGGGTAGTCCTCGGTCGAGGCAGGGGGGACGACGACGGGCGCTTCGGGTTCGGTGAAGTCCTTGAGCAGGATCTCCCGGGCTTTCTGCGTCAGAGAGGGCTCGTCCGCGGAGCCGGCAGTGAAGGAGGGGTTGAAGCCACTGAACCTGTCGCGGAAGTCCAGATCGATGGTGAACTGCTGGTTGGGCCCCTCGAGGAATGCCTGGTCGAACGAGGTGAGCATCTCGGTCGGTTTCGACACCACCCAGGGTGACCCGGTCTGCATGGAGATCCGGTTGTTGGTCAGGTCGAACTCGAAGAGCCCGAGGTACCCGTTCCCGCCCTCGTAGGCCATCTGGTAGTCCGTGACGATCTGCGTGACTGTGTTCCCTGCGTCGTTGAGCTTGGTCTGCCGTGCGGCGCCGTGGAAGTGCCCGTTGAGGGTCATGAAGATCTGATCATTGCCGCGGATGAGGTCGTTCCACAGGCGCAGTCCGTAGGCCGTGTCCTTCGGGGTGACGCCGTCGGATTCGATGTCGATGACCTCGTGGGAGGTGAGGATGACGGGCACCGTGGGATGGGCTGCCATGACCTGTTTCGCCCAGTCCAGCGTGGCGTCGGAGGCCCGCCAGGACAGAGCGAGGACCATGAACTCCTGCCCCTCGGCCTCGAAGACGTGGTACTGGTTCATGCCCGTCGGGTCACTGCCGCCGTAGGTCGCTTGACCAGCGGCGCGGTCCTTACCGAAATACTTCAGGTAGGGCTCTCGGGCGAGGTCGTACTCGGTGTCGTACACGGTGTCCGAACTGTTCCGGACGTCATGGTTACCCGCGAGGATCGAGTACGGGAGCGCGGCCTCTTCGAGGGTGCGCATGGCCCGGTCCGCGGTATGCCATTCACCGTCCTGGTTCACCTGATCGACGACGTCGCCGAGGTGCGCGACGAAGGGGATCTCGAGCTCCTCAGCGTGCGTGGCGAGCCACTCGGTCTGTTCTGCGAACGGGTTGTTGCCGGGCCCGTAGCGGTCCGGGCGCTCGAACTGCGAGGTCGCGTACCGCGAGTAGAACTGGGTGTCCGGAAGCACGGCGAAGGTGAATCGCGACGCCAGATCGCTCGTGGCGTTCGTCTCGGCAGGCGAGTCGACGGATGAGAGGTTGCCAGCGGTGGTGAGGGGCTCATCGATTGCATGAGCGGACGAAGTCCCTGTCGACAGGGACGACCCCGCTGCGATGGTGACCATCGCAAGCAGCGAGGCCACCATGGTCGTGGGCGTCCTGCTCGGGGGAGGAAAGCGAGACGGCCAGGTTGTCCGGCTGGAAGAGGGCATGGGTGCTCCAATGCTGGTGAGAAGAGAGATGGATCTTCGTCCGGAGGAAAGCTTCACCGACCCATGTGAGTTCAATCTTGAGTTGATGTGAACAGGGCGAGAACTTCGGCTCGGTTCACGCGCGCGATGCCGGAGACGACTCCGGGCGGACCTCCAGCGATCGGTCGTGCCAAGAAGCAGGGCCCGCGGGAACCGGAGCCGAGCTTGATGGCGGCCCTGCGGTGTCGCCGCGAGATCCGCGACGAAGAGGGAGGTACTGACCCGACGAGCTCGGAGACAAATTGCGCAGACCTCGCGCTGGGCCCCGGCGGGCCCTCTGCGCCGGTAAGGAGTAGGTGCGGCTCAGCCGCTGTAGCTGCCCGCCGCGCCGAGGCCGGCCAGGATGATGACGAAGAATGCGACTCCGGACAGCACGCCGAGCGCCCAGAGGATGGTGCTGATCCAGCCGAGCACCTTACCCGCGGTGGCCTGTACACCGAGTTTCTCCGCCTTGCCCGCCTGCCAGATGGCCATGGGCCCCAGCACGATGCCGGCGAAGAAGAGACCGACGATCCCGAGGATGAGCGAGAGCTGCGCCGCGCTCTCACCGGCAGGGGAGCGCCGCAGCTGACCGTACGGCTGCGCCTGGCCCGGCTGGTAGCCCTGGCCCTGCCCGTAATCCTGACTCTGCCCGTAGCCCTGCTGGTACGGCTGGGTCTGGCTGGGCTCGTAGGGCTGCTGGTACGGCTGATCCGCGTCGTACGGCCGGCTGTCGTGGCTGTTCGTCCGGTCGTACGCGCCGCCGTCGTAGGGCTGGGCGTCGGGGCCGTTCAACGGGTTACTCGGCTGGCCGGAGGCGCCGCCGTCGGAGGGTGTGGACTCGTTACCGGAAGAGTGCGGGCCGGTGGTCGGATCGTTCGTCATGGTTGCTCCCCTGCCCGGTGCGCGGTCTGCCGCGCTGTCGTCCCGGTCAGCACCATCATGCCGGTTCGCCGCTGACCTGCCCAGTGTGTCCGGCCGCGCGATGGAGCCGGAACGTGAGGAACAGTCTGTGCGCGGTGATGACGACGGCGAGCCACGCCAGCCCGAGCGTCCACGCGACCAGCACGTCCGTCAGCCAGTGATGGCCGAGGAACACGCGGGTGAGGCCCATCGACACGGCGAACAGCGCCGCGAGGGTGATGGTGACGACGCGCGTGCGGGTGCGTTCCTGCCGCATCACCAGCAGGTACGCGACGATGCCGGCGATGACGAGCGCGTTCAGGGAGTGCCCGCTCGGGAAGGACGGCGAGGTCTCGTACGGGGGCACGGCGAGGTCCATGGGAGGCCGCAGGCGTCCGATGGCATCCTTCCCCGCGACCGTCATCAGCAGCGAGCCGAACGCCGCGGCGGGTAGGAGGATCAGGGGCGTCCACGAACGTCGGCGCACGGCGAGCAGCACCATGACGGCGACGGCGAGGATGGGCATGCCCACCGGTCCGCCGATGTTCGTGTAGCCCGTGATGAAGGCATCGACCGGCCCGCTGCGGAGCGACACCGCGAGACCGAGGGCCGGCTGATCGAGCGCGGCGACGCCGTTGGCCTCCACCACGGACTCGTACACCTCCGCGGAGGCCGCGGTGAGCGCCGCGGCGACCCCGCCGCCGACGGCGATGAGCAGCAGCAGTGCGGCGTGTGCACCGATGGCCCGGGCGATCGGACCGACGCACCGCACGAGCAAGCGGCCGAGGGGAGTGGTCCACCGGGTGAGATCCCGCCGGCCGACATGGGTGTCCTGGTGCAGGGGCATCCATCGACTCTATGACGATGCCGGCAGCGGCGTGGAACCTGGCCGTGGGGAGCGGGTGGGGTTGCCCTCCACGCGGCATCCTGCCCGGCATCTCGTCCAGCGACCGTTCGGCGACCTGCCCGGCACCCCGTGGGAGGCGACGGCTAGGCTGACCGCATGAGCGATATCCGCCAAATCCGCGACATCGTCCGCGGCGTCCCCGTCTTCCCCGACGAGATGCCTCCCTTCGATCCGGAGAATGCACCGGACTCGCCGATCGAGCTCTTCGTCGAGTGGCTCGAGCGGGCGGTGGCCGACGGCGTGATGGCTCCGCACGCCGTGAACCTCGCCACCGTGGACGACGCCGGCGTGCCGGATGCGCGCGTGGTGATCGTGAAGGACGTGACGGCAGCCGGCTGGCAGGTCGCCTCGAGCAGCGACAGCCCCAAGGGCCGCCAGCTGACCGCCCATCCCGCCGCCGCCCTGACGTTCTTCTGGCCCGACGCCGGACGTCAGGTGCGTGTGAGGGGAACCGTGTCCACGGGCACCACCGAGGAGAACGACGCCGACTTCCAGCGCCGCCACCCCGTGGCGCGGGCCCTCGTCCTCGCCGGCAGCCAGAGCGCGCCCCTGAGGGACACGGCCGACGTCGAGACAGCTGTGCAGGAGCAGGTGCAGCGGATCGAGGAGGCGGGTGGTCTCGTGTCCACCACCTGGACCGTCTTCACGGTGGCCCCCGACGCCGTCGAGTTCTGGCAGGCCGATCAGGAGCGCCGGCACACGCGCCTGAAGTACACGCGGTTCGGCGAGGGGTGGCATCGCGAGATGCTCTGGCCGTGAGGCCCTAACCGGCCGTGGGCGGCGCGGCGTCGCCGTCCGGGTGGACGGGTTCCCCGACACGCACGCGCAGCCGGTGCACGAAGTCCAGCTTGTCGATCACCGCGGGTGGCAGCACGAACGGGTAGAGGTCATTGGCACCCATGCTCCTGTTGACCTGGTTGAGCGCCACCGAGAGCGGTATCCACGTCTTCCGCACCACCTCGCCGAAGTCCTCGCTCGTCGCGGGGCCGGGACCCGACGCGAGTCCGTGGTGCAACGCCGTATCCACGGTGTCGCAGATGTGCAGGTAGTGCGCGAAGGTCTCGGCGAAATCCTCGTACGGGTGCATGGTGGCGTACTGCGAGATGAAGCTCGCCTTCCAGTCCTCCGGCGCACCCTCGGCGTAGTGGCGCGTCAGGGCGTCCTTGTAGCTCTCGCGGTCGTCGCCGAAGATGCTGCGCGCGTGGTCCGTCAGGGCGGGGTCCGAGAACACCAGCGTGCCCTCGAAGTAGTGCCCGGTCTCGTGGCGGAAATGGCCGAGCATGGTGCGGTAGGGCTCGTCGAGCTTCGCGCGCATCTTCTCCCGGTGCGAGTCCACGGTCTCGGCGAGGTCGATCGTGATCAACCCGTTCTGGTGGCCGATCACCACCTTCTCCTCCAGGCTCGAGAGCAGGTCGAAGGCGAGCCCCCGCTCGGGGTTCTGGATCCTGTCCTCGATCGGCAGCCCGAGGACGTCCAGTTCGTAGATCAGGTGCCGCTTGGACCGCTCGGCGTCGAGGAACTGCGCCAGCCCGGTGGTGTCATGGTCCTCGGGGCGGCTGCGGGTGAGGGTGCAGCTGAAGCACTCGTCGCCGGTCTCCCTCACCAGCCAGGTGCACCCCGAGAGCGTCAGGTTGACGCAGCGCACGAGCGACTGCCCTTCGAGGTCGCGGTACACGCCGTCGTCGTCCAGGGGTGCGAGGATGCGCTCACCGCGGTGGAAGCCGAGGGGCGTGCCGCAGGCGAGGCAGCGGGAGTTCTCGAAGAAGAGCGGCGCCGAGCAGACGGCGCAGGTGAAGCGTTGAATGGGGACTCCCGAGGTGGTGTGCGGTCAGCCGAAGAAGACGATGCGGACCAGTGCGATGCTACCGATCACCAGGATGGTGGCGCGGAGGGCGACGGGTGAGAGCTTCCGGCCCACGCGAGCTCCCACCAGGCCACCGAGCGTTGCGCCGATGGCGATGAGGAGCACGAGGGTCCAGTTGATGGAGTCCCACGCGAACAGCATGAACGTCACCGCTGCCACGGCGTTCACTGCCGTGGTGAGCAGGTTCTTGATGGCGTTGATGCGCTGCAGGCTCTGGATGGTGACGATGCTCATGAAGCCGACGATCAGGATGCCCTGCGCGGCACCGAAGTAGCCCCCGTACACGCCGAGCAGGGCGATGCCGCCGAGCAGGAGCAGCGAACGGCGCGTGCTCGGGGCGGTATCCGGCGCTTCCTCACCGGCCTTGGCCGCGGCGGCGCGCTGCAGCCGTGGAGCGAGGGCCACCATCACGAGCCCGATGATGATCAGCACGGGCACGATCGCCTGGAAGGCCTGCGCCGGCAGGACGAGCAGGAGCAGCGCGCCACCGATCCCGCCGAGGACCGACAGCGGGAGGAGCCGGACCAGCAGCCGCTTGTTGGCCACGATCTCCCGCCGGTATCCCCACGAGCCCGAGAGCCCGCCGCCCACGAGGCCGATGTTGTTGGAGATGTTCGCGACGATCGGCGGGTACCCGAACAGGAGCAGCGTGGGGAACGTGACGAGCGTGCCGGATCCCACCACCACGTTGATCATGCCCGCCCAGAAGCCGGCAAGAAGGACGACGACGATCTCGAGCACGCGGGTTCCTCTCGGGGGGTGGAGGGAGCCCGCCGGGTCGAGGCACCGCCGTCAGGAAGGCGCGGCTGTCGGCGGAGAAGGGCACCACGCCAAGGATATGGCCGCGCGCGCTTCCCCCACGCCAGAGCCAGAGCCAGAGCCTCGGTCCGGCGTCAGGCGTCCTCGCGGCTGGGGCTCTCGAGGATGAAGAAGGTGGACTGGTTCCCGTCCTTGCGTTGCTCCTGGTAGACGAAGTTCACCTGGCGCTCGTCGAACGTCCGGAACCATTCCTCCCAGCTCACGCGGCGCAGCCCGTCGGGTGAGGTGATCTCCTGCGAGTACTTGATGGACTTCGACGTCTAGGGACCTGTGCGGATCCTGCCGCCGTCGGGCCCGGCACCGAGGTCGTCCGAATCCCCGGACCCGTCTCCGGACGCGCCGGATTTCTCGTACCCGGCGGACTTTTCGGGTCCGTCGCCGGACCCGCCCGCTCCCGAGGCATGCCTCCTGCTTCGCCTGGGCGACGGCGTCGACGAGTTCGCCCTTCCGGCTCCCGGAGGTGCCCGGGAGCCCCTCCTCCTTGGCCTCCTCGCGGAGCTCGTCCACTTTCATGCCGCGCAGTTCCGTCTCGCTGACATCAGGGGTGTTCGGGGTCTGGTTGCCGGGTTCGCCCGCCATGCTGATCTTGCTTCCGGTCGATGCTCCCGCGCAGGCCGTTCAACCCGGCCCGTGAGGAACTGAGCGTGCTTACTGCCCTCCCGGCGGGCGGAGCCGGTGTCAAGCAGAAGAGGCGACTCTAGGAGTGGTTCAGTGGCCGAACTCGTCGGAGTCCACGACGTCCGCATCCTCGCCGTCCGCCGTGTAGACCGCGGCGAGCTCGGCGCCGGAGAGCTCGAAGTCGAACACGGCGAGGTTCTGCGCCAGCCGGTCGGGGTTCGAGGACTTGGGGATGGCGACGAGCCCCTGCTGCACGTGCCAGCGCAGCACCACCTGCGCCGGCGTCCGGCCGTGCGCTTCGGCGATCGCGGCGATGCCCGGGTCGTCGAGGAGACCGCTTCCCTGGCCGAGGGGGCTCCAGGACTCCGTCACGATGCCGTGCTCGTTGTGGAAGGCCCGTTCCTCGATGCGGGGTCGCTCGGGGTCGAGCTGGATCTGGTTGACGTCGGGGACCAGCCCGGCGTCGATCACCTGCTGCAGGTGCGCGGGTGTGTAGTTGGACGTGCCCACTGCGCGGACCAGGCCCTCCTCCAGGAGGTCGGCGATGCCCTGGACGGCTTCGACATGGCGGCCCTGCGCAGGGTTCGGCCAGTGGACCATCAGGAGATCGATGTAGTCGACCCCGAGGAGCCCGGCACTCGTTTCGAACGCACGCCGCACGTCGTTGCGGCTGTGGTGCTCACGGTTGAACTTCGTGGTGATGAAGAGCTCCTCGCGCGGAACACCGGAGCGGCGGATGCCCTCGCCCACACCCTTCTCGTTGCGGTAGTTCTCCGCGGTGTCGATGAGGCGGTACCCCGCCCGGACGGCGGTGTCGACGGTCCCGGCCGCCTCGTCGTCGGTCAATGGCCACGTCCCGAGGCCGATCAGGGGGAGGCGCGCACCGCTGCGCAATTGGACGGTGGGGGCGAGTGCCATGGGGGAGCTCCTGATCGGGAAGGGGTACCACGTCACCCTTCCGTCCTGGCGGGTTCCACGTCAACCCGCTACACGAGAGGCGAAGGACGCGCCACTATCACCGCGGCAGACTGTCGGCAGTAATAAGTACACTTAATTTCTCCGAAAGACTTCAGCAGGCCTATGGTGCGTGTATGGCTCAGCAGCGGGCCACGATCCGTCTTCGTGGAGCTGCTATGTTCACTTTCCCGTTCGTCGAACACCGTCCTGCAGGCATGACGCCTCCCACCGACAGCCATGTCGACTGGAATGCAGCACCTGCCGCGCTTCCTTCCCCGGCCTCGCGGCTGGACGAGTCGGAGTTCCCCGGCGATCTCACCGTGGTCAGCACCCGGCACCTCCGTGTCCTGTGCAATCAGACGTACCGTCAGCTTGACCGCGACTTCCCGCCCGCCGAGGCGATCTACCAGTACGAGGAGCTCGTCAGGGAGATCGAACGCCGCGAGGTACAGGCCGAGAGCAACAAGCCACCCGTCAGGGTGCGCACGGGCTTCCGGGACAACGCGCTGTTCTCGCGCTTCGAACTCTTCAGCGACGGCACCATGGTGGGCCATGTCAAGTACGAGCTGAAGAGCTCCTACGCCGTGCTGATCCAGGCCGTGGTGGACCCCCGTTTCGATCCCACGGACGTGGAGCCGGCACTGATCCGCCAGGTGATGCTCAACGCGCACCGTCGCCGGATCTCCGTGGTGCCCTACTGCCCGCGGGTGAGGAACTTCCTCCGGGAGTTTCCCCAGTACCGCACCCTGCTCACGCCGGAGCAGCGCAAGAGGCTCGACTCCGTGCGGGTGTCCGTCCCGGAGGCCTAGGCCCGCTCCGGGGCGACCAGGTGTGCGTTCCGCACCTCGATCAGCCGGCGGAGGTACGGGCGCAGCAGGACGCGCTCGACGACGGCGCCCACCGGCCCGAAGGGCGCGGTGAACGTGACCCTGTCCACCATGGTGGTGACGCCGTCGTCCGTCGAGAACTCGTGGACGTGCCGGAAGGCGCGGAACGGCCCGCGGACCTGCTGGTCGACGAAGCGGTGGGGCGCCTCGTACTCCGTGATGGCGCTCGTCATCCTGATCGGGACACCGAAGTGCCAGGCCCGCCACGTGACGTGCTGGCCCATGCCGATCAGGCCCGTGGTCACCCCGCCCACGGCTCGCTCGCGGGAGAACCGCATGGACTCCGTGTGGGCGTCGATGCTGCGGGAGCGGTCGAACAGCTCGGCCTGTGCGAGGCGGGTGGTGGTGGTGCAGGTGAATTCGACGGTCATGACGGCAGTATCCCAGCGTGTCCGGCCGTCCCGTGCCGGGGCCTCAGACGCGCACGAGCATCTTCCCCGTGTTGGCGCCGCCCATCATGTCGAGGAAGGCGTCCACCGCGTGGTCGATACCCTCGACGACGGTCTCGTCGAACACCACGCTGCCGTCGGAGAGCCAGCGTGTCATCCGCTCCGCGAACTCCGGCTGGAGGTCCTGGTGCTCGGACACGATGAATCCCCTGAGGGTGAGCGATCGCATCACGAGATTCGCCATGTTGTCGGGACCCGGTGTCCGCTCGGTGGCGTTGTACTGCGAGATGGCGCCGCAGAGCGCCGCGCGCCCGCCGGTGTTCAGGCGGTCGAGTGCCGCTTCGAGGTGGTCGCCGCCCACGTTGTCGAAGTAGACGTCGATGCCGTCGGGGCTCGCATCCCGCAGCTGCCGCCGCACGGGTGCGTCCTTGTAGTTGAAGGCGTCGTCGTACCCGTAGCGCGTCCGCAGGAGGTCCACCTTCTCGGCCGATCCCGCGGACCCGATGACGCGTGAGGCGCCGAGGAGGCGTGCGATCTGCCCGGCCATCGAGCCGACGGCGCCGGCCGCGCCCGAGACGAAGACGACGTCGCCCTCCGTGAGCCCCGCGATGCGCATGAGCCCGGCGTAGGCGGTGAGACCGGGCATCCCGGCGGCGCCGAGGAACACGGACAGCGGGAGATCGGTTTCCGGCAGGGGCGAGAAGTGCGCGGCAGGGCCCTGCGCGAGGTCGCGCCAGCCGAGGTTGTGCAGCACCGCGGTGCCGACGGGAAGGGCCGACGACGCCGACTCGACCACCCTGCCCACCGCGCCACCGGTCATCGTCTCGCCGAGGCCGAACGGAGGGATGTAGGACTTCGACTCGTTCATGCGTCCGCGCATGTAGGGGTCCACGGAGACGAACTCGTTGTGGACGCGCACCTCGTCCTGGCCGAGGGGCGGCAGGTCCACCGTGACGGTGGAGAAGTTCTCGGCCGTGGGGGTCCCGACGGGCCGGGTGGCGAGCTGGATCTGCGTACTGGCGGTCATGAGTGCTCCTTCGGCGAACGTGGTTCCGTGGTGCTTCCTCACGGCGGCAACGGGTGGTTCCGGGTCCTTATTCCGTGGTGCACCGCCCCGTGCCGTTCCACGTTACCGGTGAGTAATATGAGCGCATGCACCTCCTCCTGCGCACGTTGCTGCTGCTGGTCGTGTCCCGCCGCAGGCCGCCGCTGCGCATCTGGGACGCGGGCAGCACCTCCCTGACGGTGCTGCTGACAGACATCGACATCGCGATGCACATGAACAACGGCATGTACTTCTCGGTCTTCGACCTGGGCCGGTTCGACCTCATGGTGCGCAGCGGCGTGTGGCGTGAGATGCGGCGCCGCGGGTGGAGCCCCGTCGCGGCGGGGGAGACGATCAGCTTCAGGAAATCGCTGCGTCTCGGGCAGCGGTACTCGATCGAGACCCGCATCATCGGGCTCGACGAGCGTGCCATCTACTTCGAGCAGCGCGCCGTGGTGGACGGCGAGATCTACGCCCGCGCGTACATCGGCACGCGACTTGTCTCGACGGCGGGCCCGGTCGGCATGGACGACGTCGTCGCGGCGTTCGGCACGCCGCCCGCCGACATGGTGCTGCCCGCATGGATCCACGAGTGGCGGCTGAGCACCACTCTTCCCAGCACCCGGAGACCGGCACCGCACGTCTGGTGATGGCGCCGGTACCCACTGGGGCGCCATGGTCGGTTCACGCGATGCGCGGACGGTGCAGCGCCGCGCGAGGAGGTGCACCCGGCTCGGAGTCAGGGCCCATCGGGGCCGTCACCTCTTGCGTGCCCACGTAAGTAGCCAGAATGCGGGGCCCCACCTCGTTCTCTCAAGGTGGTGTTCGCCTCCGAGGTGCCCGGCTGATCCGGGGCTACTGCCCGGACGACGCCCTTGCCGCCCTGCCGCGCACCAAGCGCTGGAGCCCGAAGAGCGCCAGGCCCACGGCCAGCAGAATGCCGGTGCGCAGCCAGATCTCCCCCGTCTGCTGTGTGAGCAGCAGGACGCAGGAGGCGATGGCGAGGTACGGGAAGACCACCGGGATGCGGAAGTGCTCGTGATCCACGCGGTCCTTCCGGAGCACGATCACCGCGATGTTGGTGCTGAGGAACACGAAGAGCAGCAGGAGCACCACCGTGGAGGCCAGGGACTCCAGGCCGCCGGTGAGGGTCAGGATCATGGCGACGGCGGTCGTGGCGACGATGGCCACCCACGGGGTTCGGCGCTGGGGGAGCACCCGGCTGAAGACGGAGGGGAAGAGGCCCTGCTCGGCCATGCCGTAGGTGAGGCGGCTGGACATGATCATGGTCAGGAGCGCGCCGTTGGCGACGGCGATCAGTGCCACCAGGCTGAACAGCCAGGTGGGGATGCCCGCTCCCGTGGCCGCGACGACGTCCAGGAGGGGTGACGTCGAGCCTGCCAGCTGCTCGGGCGGCATCGCGGCCGAGGACGCGAGCCCGATGAGCAGGTACACCACGCCCGCCGTGAGCAGGGCGCCGAACAGAGCGCGCGGGTACACGCGGCTGACATCCTTGACCTCCTCGGCCACGTTCGCGGAGACCTCGAAGCCGACGAAGGAGTAGTAGGCGATCAGCGACCCCGCGAGCACCGCGGACGCGGGGCCGACGCCGGGCGGGAACTCGTTGACGCGGGAGAGGTCCCCGTTGCCGCCCGCAATGAACACGCCGACGACCACGATCACGAGCACCAGCCCGGAGACCTCGATGACCGTCATGACGACGTTGCTCCGCACCGACTCCTTGATACCGCGCATGTTGAGCAGCGCCAGCAGCACGAGGAACACCAGTGCCGCGGGGACCGCCGGTACGTCGATGAACGTGGTGAGGTAGCCGCCGGCGAAGGCCTGCGCGAGCCCGGCCGCGCTGGTGACTCCCGCTGCGAGCATGCAGAAGCCCACGAGGAACGAGATGAACGGGGTCTTGAAGGCCCGCTCGGCGAACACGGCCGCCCCACCGGCCTTCGGGTACTTCGTCACGAGTTCGGCGTAGGAACCCGCGGTGAGCAGCGCGAGGGCGAGAGCGACCATGAGCGGCATCCAGATGGCGCCGCCCACTTCGGCCGAGATCACCCCCACGAGCGCGTACACGCCTGCTCCCAGTACATCGCCGAGGATGAAGAGGTAGAGCAGGGGTCCGGAGATGCCCCGCTTCAGCTTGGTGTCGGGGACATGTGCGAGTGTGGCCATGGGGCAGAGTGTAAGCAGAAGTGGTAAGCACCCTTCCTGTGAGTTGTGCGACTTGCGCATTTCGTCGCGCCACGCCTACCGCCCGTCGTAGTGTTTTCCCAGTTCGGTGTGATGCACCGCATACTTGCCTTCATCAACGATGGCCGTGGGGCGGCCACTCACGCTCACAGAGAGGTATCCGATGAGTTGGCTTGACCGCGAACGAACCATCGCGCCACCGGGATTCAACCGCTGGCTCATTCCACCTGCCGCACTGGCCGTTCACCTGTGCATCGGCCAGGCGTACGCCACCAGCGTGTACAAGACCGCTCTGGTGGAACATTTCGACTCCAATTTGACCCAGATCGGCATCATCTTCTCGATCGCGATCGTGATGCTGGGTCTCTCCGCCGCCGTGCTGGGCACCTGGGTGGACCGCAACGGGCCGCGCAAGGCCATGTTCACCTCGGCCCTGTTCTGGACCACCGGCTTCCTCGTGGGAGCACTCGGCATCTTCACCAGCCAGCTGTGGCTCGTCTACCTCGGCTACGGCGTGATCGGCGGCATCGGGCTCGGCATCGGGTACATCTCGCCCGTCTCCACCCTCATAAAGTGGTTCCCCGACCGCCCGGGGCTGGCCACCGGCATGGCGATCATGGGCTTCGGCGGTGGCGCGCTCATCGCGAGCCCGCTGTCCACCCAGCTGCTGCGCATGTACGACCCCAACTCGGGCGCCGAGGGCTGGGTGGCGAGCGGTGACGCCGTCGGCAAGCTCTTCCTGACGCTCGCCGTGATCTACCTCGTGTACATGATGTTCGGAGCCTTCACCATCAAGGTGCCCGCGGACGGCTGGAAGCCGGACGGTTTCGACCCGTCCCAGCTCAAGTCGAAGCCACTCGTCACCACGGACAACGTCTCCGCCTCGAATGCCATCAAGACCCGCCAGTTCTGGCTCGTCTGGATCGTGCTGTTCTGCAACGTGACCGCCGGCATCGGCATCCTGGAGCAGGCCTCGCCCATGATCCAGGACTTCTTCCGCGGCTCGGACGGCTCCACCGCGGTGACCGTCGCGGTCGCCGGTGGCTTCGTGGGGCTGCTCTCGATCGGCAACATGGCCGGCCGGTTCATCTGGTCGTCGACGTCGGACATCATCGGACGCAAGCGGATCTACATGGTCTACCTCGGTGTCGGAGCGGCTCTCTACACGGTGCTCGCGCTGGCCGGGGCGTCCACCACGCTCCTGTTCGTGTTCCTCGCGTTCGTGATCATCTCCTTCTACGGTGGCGGCTTCGCGACCGTGCCGGCCTACCTCCGCGACCTCTTCGGCACCTACCAGGTGGGCGCCATCCACGGCCGTCTCCTGACCGCGTGGTCGGCTGCGGGGATCGCCGGACCCCTGATCGTCAACGCGTTCCTCGACGCGCAGGGCACACCGGGCCAGCTCACCGCAGGCGCCTACCAGCCGGCACTGCTCACCATGGTGGGCCTGCTGATCGTCGGCTTCATCGCGAACCTGCTCATCAAGCCCGTGGATCCCCGGTTCCACGAACCCACCAAGGCAACATCGACACCCCGAGAATCCGTAAGGGAGGCCTGACATGGCCGGAGCACGCATCGCCGTCGTCTGGGCACTCGTGGGAGTGCCCCTCGCCTATGGCGTCTTCCAGACGCTGACCCGGGTGCCCGCGCTCTTCGGAGGCTGACACCCAGCAGCGCCCGTTCGACACGGAACCGCCGTCGGGAACGACGGCGGTTCCGTGCTGTCCGGCCCGTCGCCGCCGGCCTCCGTGATCGGTGCCGCCGCGGCGGGCGCTCATCCCCGGGGGTACTGCACCCGTGCAGGGGAGCAGTACCCCCGGGTCTACGTCCTGCGGGGCACGATCGGCGACGCGCGTAGCCTCCATGAGTGCCATCTGCAGCCATGCTGGTCGGTCGCTCTCCTGGGTGTTCAGTCCGTGAGTACCCATGCGCCGTCGTGGACGGACCGCCGCCAGTGCTGCCGCGGCTCGATCCACTCGCGGGCGACATCGGTCAGCCAGATGGTGGTGTCGGGGTTCCAGCCGGTGATGACCGACGCGCGCGTCCCGTCCACGTCGATGCGCGACGTCGCGCAGCGGAGGTAGGCGAGGGCGGTGAGGTGGACGGCATCCCAGACGGCGGCGACCGACTGCCAGTCGGGGATCACCCACGGTCCGTCCCGGCCCGTGACGGCGAACCAGGAATGGCGGCGGGACGCCGTGACGTCGAGCGGGTGATCACGGCAGAGGCTCGCCCAGTCGTCCGCCGTCACGATCTCGAGCGTCCGCCCGAGACCGCGGACGGATACCGCTGTGGCAACCTTCTCGGCCGGCGCATCCTCGACGAGATCGAGGGCTTCGGGGACGCGGGTGACCGTCTGCAGCAGGCGCTCGGCGTGGGACCACCACGTGCCGCCGTAGGGCGCCCGCGGGTCGGTAGGCCGATCGTGGTGCGCCCGTTCCTCCTCCGCACGGGCGGCGGCCGCCCAGGCTTCGAGCTCTCCGCCCGGATCGCGGGGGAGCCGGGCCGGGTCCTCGGCGCCGCGGAAGCCGATGTGCCACTGGGAGGTCTGCCGGGGCGCTCGGAGGGACCTGCCGAGCGGCGTCCCCATGACCTGCTCGGCCAGGGGCAGCAGCGCGTGCCGGATCTCCGGCAGTGCCGCCATGATGTCCTCGCCGTCGGGTCCCTGCCAGCCGCGGGCCGTGGCCACGGACTCGGCGAACGCCCGGTGGATGCGGCGTTCGTCGACGGCGGTCGGATCCACGCCTCCGAGGAGACGGGCCACCTCCGATACCGCCGGTGGTCGCGGTGCTTCCCGCACCAGCGTCGGCGGGTCGTCGTCGAACCTGGCGACCAGGTGAGCGCGCGCAGTGCCCATGTCGGGATCGAGGGAGCCGGCGAGGTGCAGCACCGGGGACCACAGGTCCTGGGAGAGCTCCAAGGCCAGCTCGAGGCAGAGTCGCCGCCCACGCGGCCCTTCGAGCAGCTCCTCCCCGCGAGTCATGGCGTCATCCTCGCACGCGGGCCTCGACGTCGAACCAGCCCGCTCCTGCAGACCCGCCCCCGCTGCCGCCAACGAGCGCCGGTGAACCACCGCCGCACTGGTTCAATGGAGCGGACCCCGGAGGACGCATGGAGAATTCGAGCACGCACCAGCAGCAGGCCCTCGAGAGCGGCGAGCTCCCGCCCCTCGAGCAGGTGCGCGACGACGTCTGGGCGCTCGCGCAGCCGATGCCGGGCGGCCACCTCGCCTACTCCCTCGGCTATCTACTCGTGGGACCCGGCGGCGTACACGTGGTCGATCCGGGGTGGGACTCCGACGAGAACTGGGCGCGCCTGACAGGCGCACTGGAGAGCATCGCGCCGAGGGCGGAGGTCCAGGGGATCACCGGCACGCACCTGCACCCGGACCACGTGGGCATGGCTGCCCGGCTCCGCAAGGCCACGGGCGCGCCGCTCGCGCTGCACCACATCGAGCGGCGCACGCTCGAGAGCCACCGCGACCGGGTACTCGACGTCGGCGCCGCTCGGCGGCGGGTCGCCGGGTGGGGCGTTCCGGATGAGCGTCACGACGAGCTGGCACAGCACCTCGACCGCTCGCCGGCCAGCCTCTCCCTCGCCGTCGATCAGGGACTGTCCGACGGCGAGACCCTCGACATCCCCGGCTTCACACTGACCGTCATGGCGACGCCCGGTCACACGGCCGGGCACATCTGCCTGCGCGACGACGATCGCCGCCTGCTCCTCACCGGTGATCACGTCCTGCCGAACGTCGTGGCGGGGCTGGGACTCGGGGGAGCGACGTCGTCGAACGCGCTCGCCGACTACCTCACCTCCATCGACGCCGTGAAGCGCTACCCCGAGTACGAGGCGCTGCCGGGACACGGTTTCCGTTTCCGCGGCCTCTCCGAGCGCGCCTCGGAGTGCGCCGCGCACCACCTGACGAGGACCCGCGAGGTCGCAGCGGCGCTGGCGCGGGCCGACGCCGACGGGACCGAGCCCACGGTCTGGGAGATCGCCTCACACCTCACGTGGACGGCCGGGTGGGAGGGCCTCCACGGCTTCCAGCTCCTCTCCGCGCTGTCGCAGACCGAGATGCACCGCGACTACGTCCGTGGACACGACCTGCCTGCCTGACACGGCGGAACCGCCCCGTCCGTGGAGAACGGCGGTTGGGGCCTCAGTCCTCGTCCCATCCCGCACCCTCGCGGAACGCACCCACGCGCCGCGGGAGCCGGCCTCGAGGGAGTCCTCCGGATCCTCGAAGAGTTCGCCGGAGTCCGCCTTGCTGTGCAGGAGGAGCTGCTCCGCCTCGGCGCGCGCGTCCTCGATCGTGTCCGCAGCGATACGGCTGCGCGCCGTTAGGGCATCCAGGTGCACCACCCGCTCCGCGGTCTCGCCGAGCGGGATCGTGACGCCGTCGCCGTCGTCGTCGAGCGGTACCTCGGCCCCGCCACTCTCAGCAGGGACCACGTATTCGAGGAAATAGGCCATGGGCGCTACAGTGCCACCGCGGCCGGCGCGCCGGCCAGCAGTGAGGTGACCGAGGGTGCGGTTGCCGGTCGATCACCGGGCTGCGAGCCGTCCGCGGTGCCCCGGCGGCCCCGTCAAATCGCCGGTGGCGGGCATCTGCGGATGCAGCACCCCCTGATGCATGCCTAGATTGAAGGCATGGCCGACACGACACAGCACGAAGAAGCAGCCCCGAGAACCCCGACACCGCTCGAGCAGCTCGCCGAAGCGCACCGCGTGGGCACCACCTTCAAGGGCTGGGACGGCGAGCCGGCCACGGTCTCACCCGGGACCCTCGTCACCGTCCTCGGCGCCCTCGGCGTCGACGCCTCCTCGGAGGATGCCATCGCCGCAGGGCTCGAGGAGGTGGACGCGGGCCCGTGGCGGGAGGTCCTGCCGAGCGTCGTCGTCGTCCGCCGCAGCGACGCCGACCACATCACCCTCCACACCCCCGCAAGGGCGGAGGTGGAGTTGTGGCTCGTGGACGAGGACGGCGTGCGTTTCACCGGGACGGTGGGCGACGCCGTCGGGTCCCGGGAGGTGGACGGCCGCACCATGGAGCGCCGCGAGGGCCGGCTGCCCCACGACCTGCCGCTCGGCTGGCACACGCTGCACGCCACAGTGGACGGGCAGGAGGCCTCCTGTTCCTTCGTGGTGACGCCGGACGCGCTGAGCACCACGGCCGCGCTCAGGGAGAGCCGCACCTGGGGGCTGATGGCGCAGCTGTACTCGGCGCGGTCGTCGTCGTCCTGGGGTATCGGGGACCTCGCGGACCTCGGCGGCATCGCCCAGGCCGCGGCGCAGCACGGCGCCGGGTTCGTTCTGGTCAACCCGCTCCACGCCGCCGAACCCACCCCGCCTGTGGAGCCCTCGCCCTATCTGCCGACCACGCGCCGCTACTTCCACCCGCTGTACCTGCGGATCGAGGACATCCCCGAGTTCGCGCGGCTCGACGACGCCGGCAGGGCCCGCGTGCACGAGCTCGCCGCGGGCTTCGCGACCGCCAACACGAGCATCGACCTGCTGGACCGCGACACGAGCTACGCCGCGAAGCTGGAGGCCCTCGAGCTGATCTTCGCCGTCCCGCGCCCCGAGCAGCGCCAGCACGCCTTCGACGACTACCGGGCGCACCAGGGCCAGGGCCTCGCCGACTTCGCCCTGTGGTCCTCGCTCGCGGAGACCCTCGCGCCGGGCTCGCCGGAGTGGGACGACGTCGGCCGCCCCGGCTCGGACGCCGCCCGCGCCTTCGCCGACCAGCACGCCGCGCGGATCGAGTTCCACGAGTGGGTGCAGTGGCTCGTCGACGAGCAGCTCCAGGAGGCGCAGCTCGAGGCCACCGGTGCGGGCATGGGCATCGGCGTCATGCACGACCTCGCGGTGGGTGTGCACCCGAGCGGCGCGGACGCGTGGGCGCTGCAGGACGTCCTGGCGAGCGGCATCAGCGTGGGCGCACCCCCGGACATGTTCAACCAGCAAGGCCAGGACTGGAGCCAGCCACCGTGGCACCCCGAGCGCCTCGCGGAGTCGGGTTACGCGGCGTTCCGCGACATGCTGCGGAACATCCTCCGCCACGCCGGGGGCATCCGGGTGGACCACATCCTCGGGCTCTTCCGGCTGTGGTGGATCCCCCAGGGCCAGGCTCCCGGGGCGGGCGCCTACGTCTACTACGACCACCGGGCACTGATCGGCATCCTCGCCCTCGAGGCGGAGCGTGCCGGCGCCGTGGTGGTCGGCGAGGACCTCGGCGTCTTCGAGCCGGGCGTCCAGGAGTACCTGGCGGAGCGCGGCATTCTCGGAACCTCCATCCTCTGGTTCGAGCAGGACGACGACGGCCCGCTGCCGCCTGAGAGCTACCGTCGGGGCTGCCTCACCACGGTGACCGTGCACGACCTCCCACCGAGCGCCGGCTACCTCGCGGGGGAGCACGTGAAGCTCCGCGAGCGGCTGGGCCTCCTGAGCCGACCGGTGGAGGAGGAGCAGGCCGAGGACAGGGCAGTGCAGGAGAAGTTCCTCACGCTGCTGCGTGAGCGCGGGCTCCTCGCCGAGGGTGAGGCGGGAGTGCAGGAGACCGTCGAGGGCCTGCACCGGTTCATCGCTCAGACGCCCTCGGTGCTGCTCGGCGTCGCGCTCGCGGACGCTGTGGGCGAGCGCCGCACGCAGAACCAGCCCGGCACCAATGACGAGTACCCGAACTGGCGCATCCCCCTCGCAGATGAGGACGGCAAGGCGGTGCTGGTGGAGGATCTCGCCGGGAGCGAGCGCTTCGCGTCCCTCGTGCGCGCGCTCGGCCGCGAGGTCGGCATCGCACCCCCGGAGGCCTGACCGCAAGCAGAATCTGCGACGCCGCGGGCCCGGGTGCGCGTGGTCGGATGGTTGCATGGAGACGCAGGGGACGTACGACGTCGTGATCGTGGGCGGCGGGGTCGCCGGTCTCACCGCCGCGCTGGTGCTCGGGCGTGCGCGACGGGCGGTCGCGGTGATCGACGCCGGTGCGCCACGCAACGAGCCCGCTCACGCCGCCTACGGCTACCTGACCCGCGACGGCACGCCGCCCGCCGAGCTGGTGGAGCTCGGACGGCAGGACCTCGCGCCCTACGCGGTCACCTTCCTCGACGGGTCCGCGCGGCAGGTGACCCCGTCCGACGACGGCTGCTCGGTGGAGCTTGACGACGGCCGCTCAGTCCCGGCCCGCCAGGTCCTCCTGGCGACGGGTCTCCGGGACGTCCTCCCGGATGTCCCCGGTGCCCGCGAGGCCTGGGGGCGCGGACTCCTCCAGTGCCCCTACTGCCACGGCTGGGAAGTGCGGGACGGCACGCTCGGCGTCCTCGGCTCGTCCGAGGCGTCGGTGGACCAGGCGGTGCTGCTGCGGCAGTGGTCCGACGACGTCACGTTCTTCCCCCACCTGCTCGGTCCGGTGTCCGATGACGACGCGGACCGACTCCGCAGCCGCGGCGTACGCATCGTCGAGGGGATGGTGGCCGGCTTCGAGCTGGCGTCGGCGGATTCGGAGGCGAGGCCGGACGCGGGCGACGCCGATGATGCGTCCGATGCTCCCGGGGTGCCGCGTGCGCTGCAGGCGGTCCGGCTCGACGACGGCTCGGTGATCCCCTGCTCCGCCCTCTTCTGCGAACCTGGTGCGGATGTGGGGTCGCCGCTGATCGACGCCCTCGATTGCGACCGGCGGGACGACGGCTGCCTCGAGACCGACCACCTGGGCCGCACCTCGGTGGCACGCGTGTGGGCTGTGGGTAACCTCGCCGACCCGGCGGCTCAGCTCCTCCCGGCGGCGGGGGACGCCTACCGGGTGGCCGTCGCCATCAACGCGATCCTGGTGCGGGAGGAGTGCGACGCCTGCCTCGAGGTGAGGCGGCCGGTGGAACAGGGCGTGTGACGGCCGGGCAGCCAACTCGGGAGGTCTGACGGGTAGTCGGGCAGCCGGGGGCCCCGGTCGATCGGGAGGCCGAGTAGTTAGTCGGCTGTAGCCCGTGCGGTTGATCCGGGGGTGTGGTTCGGGCACGGCAGAAGGGCCCCGTCGAGACCGGAGCCCTCCTGCGGCCTGCACCCCCTGCGCGGCGCGCGCCGCCCAGGGCGGTCCTCTACTTCCCGAGATCCGGCCGGGTGTCCTCGTCCTGCTGCTGGAACGGCGTCTCCTCGATGTCGAGGGGGTCGCCTCCGCTGGGACCGAGGGTCCCGGGCGTGATGCCGCTCGCGGCCCTGTGGTCTCCTCCGCCGTCCAGCCCGCCGTCGGACGCGCTGTCCAGTCCTGCGGTCGGTCCCGTGTTCATCCCGAGGTCCGTGACGTCGTCGGGAATGCCGGAGGTGCCGGAGCTGCTCGAGGTGCCGGAACCGGCGTCGTCGAGGGCCGAGACCACCGGCGGTACGCCGAGGGGCAGGTCACCGCTCGCGCCAACGTCCGCTCCGGGCGTCTGGGGTGCCTTGGCGCCGTCGTCCGCTGCTCCGGCGCCGCCCTTCTTGAGGACGCCCTGCAGCTTCTCCTGCACCTCGGGCGCCTTGCTCTTGAGCGTGCCCGTGGTGGACGCGACGGTGTCCTGCACCTTCGGGTTGTTCCACAGCTGCTGCGCCTTGGTCCTGATCTGCTCGTAGCTCTGCCTGCCCGCTCTGGTGCCGAGCACGTAGCCGACCGCGAGGCCTGCCCCGAAGACGAGTTTGTTCTTCATGCTGTTCTCCCTCCATCTGGGTTTCCCCGAATGTAGACCACCCGGGGGTGCCGGGCGAGGGCGAAGGGCTCCCCACTCCGCTGCTGTACAACGGGGGCTCGAATGGATAGCGGGGCGGGTGGATGCGGCCTACGAAGGTGTCGGTGGCGACGGCTAGCGTGAGTCGTACACGGTGTGAACGCGTAGCTGCAGGGAACAGGGAGGTCGGATGCCGGAGGGGGACAGCGTCTACCGGCTCGCGCGCAGGATGCGCGCCGGCCTCGACGGGCGCCTCCTCAGCCGGGGTGATCTCCGGGTGGCCGCTCATGCCACCGAGCCACTCGACGGCATGCGGGTGCTCGAGCACGTGACGCACGGCAAGCACCTGCTCATGCGCCTCGACTCCGGGCTCACGCTGCACACCCATCTCCTGATGCAGGGCTCATGGACCATCACGGCGCCCGGCAAGCGGCTGCCCCGCACGCTGCTGCCGGACGTCCGCGTACTCCTCGCCACCACGGGCGGCCCCACGGCCTACGGCATGGACCTGCCCGTCGTGGATCTCGTCCCCACGAAGGCCGAGGACGACGTCGTGGGGCACCTCGGCCCCGATCCACTCCGGGACGACTGGGACGCGCCGGAGGCCGTGCGCCGGTTGGCCCGGGACCCCGGACGCCGCATCGCCGCGGCCCTCCTGGACCAGCGGAACGTCGCGGGGTTCGGCAACCTGTGGGCCAACGAGCTGTGCTTCCTCCGCGGCGTGCACCCGGACACCATGGTCGCCGAGGTGGACCTCCACGCCCTCGTGACCCTGGGCGCCCGCTGCCTGCGTTTCTCCGCGACGCACCGCTCGGCTTACCAGGTGACCACGGGCAACACGCGCAAGGGGGAGCAGCACTGGGTCGCCGGCAGGGCGGGTAAACCATGCCTCCGCTGCGGCACCACGGTCGCGGTCCGCGCGGAGGTGCCGAACGATCCCGGGTACCGGCGGACCTGGTGGTGTCCGCGCTGTCAGCCGCTGAGCGGGGCGAGCGCGGAGAACGCTGCAGCGGAGTCCCCGTTCGTTCCCGTCCTCCCGACCGCAGCCGTCGTCAGGCCGCGTTCGAGGTGCCACTACTGACTGTCGTCGACCTCTCGACAGACGCCGATCCGACAGCGATCGGCATCGCTACCTCCGTGATCGCTGCAGCTGAAGCTGCCTGACCCGCTCACGCTGACCGGAAGCCGATGGCTAAGTGCGCAGGGACTCCTTCGGTTGCTGGTCCTACAGCATCGCCAGAACGCAGGCACGGCCGCGGCGATGGCTACAGTGATGGCGCTGAGAAGCAGGCGTGCGACGGTACCGATCGAGTCACGGAGGTACACGCTGACGAAGATCAGAGCTACTGCCATCAGCAGGAAGCCGATCGAGAGAACGGCGAGTGCCGAGCGTGGCGCACTGCTGAGCATTTCCGGAGCCTGGCTCCAGCGGCTCAGTCAGAAGGAGACAGCGTTGCGCGATCACTGTGTGGGATCCTGCTCCGAATCTATCGGGCGCTTACTCGGGTATCCGCAGTTGCTCGTTCACTGAAGGAACGTGGCGGACGGGTCCTGCGCCTCTTGCTGTCCCGTATGACGATCCCTGTATGAACCTCCGAGGGAGCAACGGCTTCAGATGAGGGTCTTTCGAGGAGGGGTTTGGTTGACTGTCGCCGTCCACGCCCACTCCGCGTATCCCTCTTCGTTCAACTCCTCGCTGTCATCCCACTCTTGGACCCACTCCTGAAAAATGACGATTGACCGGATGTCGCTGGGGGAAGTTTGCTCGAGCGTTGTCGCGAGGTGATCCATGTAAGCGGAAAAGTCCCCTCTGTCTTTCCCAAAGGGGATGCTCAGGCCGTACGACCACACGGGTTCTTCACGGGGAGTAGGCATCAGTCGTCCTCATCTTCTGGAATCGAGGAGCAGGTTATCTGGATGGTGAAGTTGGCACGGTCGTCGGATGGCCAGACAACCACCTGCATGATGCTCCGCCCCTCTGGCGCCTGGTAGCGCCCGACTTCACGCAGAGCGGCAGCAACGTTGTGCGAGGTCGGGGAGTGATCGAAACGCCAGGTGACCAACAGCTCGGCTTCATCCATTTCCGGATCATACCGGCACGTCGCTGAGCATCTACTCAGCCCGTCATGCCGCTCAGGGTCCTCAAACGAGTCCCGTTGCGGGATCGTCCAATGGACGCTGAGTGTGGTTACCTCGAGGGCTTCGGGAAGGATGGGGCGATGACGAATGTGCTAACCCTTACTGAGCGACGTGTCCCCGGCACTGTTTGGAGAAGGCGGGGTCTTTTTCGTCGTGGTCATACTGAGCACACAGTGTCGGTGCACTTGGACTTCCTCGTCGACGGTAAGCCGTTGTCTACCTGGATTCAGGAGTGGGAAGGACACGACCTTGCGTCAGGGAACGTCTCCCTCATGACACCTGCTCGTCCAGATCTCGCGGCAGAGCAGATTGATCGGCTCCTCGGGCGCCGGGCGCACCAGTACTGGGATCGCGGTTGGCTCTTGTTCTGTGGTGCCTGCTGGGATGAGGGTTGCGGCGGGGTGACCGTGGAGATCAGCCGGGCGAATGGGAAGGTGTATTGGTCTCGTCTCGGCTGGGACAACTCCTACGATCCTGAGACAGAGCAGATCGAGAACGCCGTTGCGTTTGTTTTCGACGAGCTGGACTATGAGCGAGTTCTATTGGAAGCGCGCACACAACTCGTAGATGAGCAGACAATCTGACAGAAATCGGGGCAATGACTGCCTTCGTGGCCGTCCCGCTGGTGGATCCCCTACCGGTGCGTGAGCGTTCGGGGAGACGACCGATACGATTCCGGCATGAGTAGGAGTTGGGCGCACCGGTTGCGTGATAGAGAGGGCCAGCTCGCCGATCGCTTCGACGCACTGCCCTTGCCGCGGCGGCGGATTTTCGCGTTCTTGTCTGTTCTTCTTGTCCTAATGTCCGCCGCACTTATAGTTGTCTCCGCCGACGCCAGCTTCGCGCACGCCCGAGAAGTTGTCGCCACGGGACCCCGCCGAAGTGCACCGATCACCAAGATCGATTACGGCGGGCGTAGCTCGGAGTACTACTACGTGGAGATTCAGGGGCAGGAACGCGAGATCGACTTCGCCCACTTCTTGCCCGACAAGTCGATCGGCGCGCAAGCTATATACGTCGTGGATCCCCTGGACCCAGATCACCTAATCGCTGTCGGCAGCCCATCGGACTGGAGTCGCGACTTCTGGTGGGATGCCTTGTCACTAGGTGTCATAGCGGCGGTGGTCCTACTTCTCGCGGGTTTAGTTGCGGGTCGGATGGTTCCTGAGGACGGTGGCGCAATCTTGGGGAAGCTCTTACCTGACCCGAAAAACACACGTGCCAGGCGGCGCCGACGTAGACGCAAGGGCGGCGGCAGCGGCCGTCACGTCGACTAGCGCTCTGCCCAATCTCCACATGTACGTCCGAACCGCATAGCCATCCCGAATCGGCCACCGAACGGCGGCTGCAGGATCGTAGAGAAATCGTCTGGCGAACGTCAGGGGCCTTCAGCTGCGTCGTTGAGTGAGTGGAGGTTGCTGCAGAAGCGTTCCGCTTCTGCAGCACCGACGACTTCGCTCAGTGGTTCCTGGAACCATTTTCGCCAGATCGCTTCCACCTGATCTCTACTGACCGTTCCGGTGTTGAGCAGCAAGCTAGCCAGGGAGTGCGCCTCAGCCTCGTACTCGTCGTGCGGCGCACCTTCCGCAGTGCCAGGTTCGAGGCCGTACGGGTCCAGATTGTTGAGCAGCGCGATGACCGCGGCTACTGTACTTTTCCACTCGTGCTTACTCGGTTGCATCTCCACAGAATGCACTAGCGACGTCGCGCTGGGGGACCAGCTACCGCACAGCCTGCAGGGCGCCTATCTTGACCGGTCCTGTGGCTCTACTCCGTGTTCTAGCTCAGCCCACACACGGTCACGTTCGGAGCCGAGAAGAGCGACTGCGTTCAGACGCACGTCTTCACCAGTTGGAGGCTGGGCAGTGACAAAGTACCCGCTCCGTAATTCCTCCGCTGAGTACCACCCGGGACCGTAATCCTCCTCCAAATACTCATGTCCCCCTTCAAGCCAGTGCACCTGAGTCCACATGCGCTCCAGCTTCAACCAAAACGCTGGCAGAACTCGCATAGGACTGATCGAAGTGGTAACCCACCCCTTGACCTCGCCATTGAGCGAGAGCTCCCAGACTCCTGCTCGGAAGATGTTCAGTTGTGGATCCTGAGGCCAATCCGTATCGTCCATCCATTTATCTATCCATCGCATCTTTCAGTTGTATCCCTTCCTGACCCATAAGAGCGTTATCCAACGTGCATGGCATCTTTGAACTACACCTGACCTCGAACTACACCTGACCTCGAGTCGAGGTGCGCCCGTAAGCCGGTCGTTCTTCGCCCGTGCGAGCGACTCCAGGAATCGAGAAGATCGGTTGCCCCGCCGTGGCGGAGAGCGGGCGGTTGACCGGGACGATAAAAACGGGCGCAAAGGTGCCTGATGCGTGTGTCTCCCGACCTGGGAGGCGTTGCGTTGGGGTACACCCCGTGCAACGGCGGCCGCACGTAAGGAGCGACCGCTGCTGTGTAGTCAGTAGGTCATCGACAACGGGTGATACTCGCTTGAGAACAGGAGTGGGCGGCGGTACGGAAGTCCCCGTTCGTTGGAATTCCGCACCGCCAGCTTGAGGGCCGTCCTGACTATTGTGGTCCGTCAGACCGGCTGCGGTGTCATGTTTGACCGTGGCGAAGGCTAGAAGTCGTCGGGCATGATCGATTCCCCGACTGTATCGGCGATGCTTGCCCGGCACGCTTCAGCGTCGGCGCCCAAAATCCCGCTGTCTTCAGCGAGGTGCAGGAAGTGCACCGCCGGCACTTCGGATGGGTCGTAGGGGTTGCCATTGCCGGCGAGGGGCTCCCATCCGCTTGCGGTCATGCAGTCAGCGAATTCCTGGACGTACTGCGGTTTGGTCATGAACTCGACGCTGGCGTAGTAGTCCGATCCCGTTCCGATTGCGACGGAGACGCCTCCCACTGACAAGCCTGCAGCGACGGCAGCGGTTATGGATGCCCGCTTGATCGTTCGCTGGCGGGGAACCTGGCGCATCAGGGAGGCCCGAACGGGAACGAGTTCTTCGGCGATGTGCCGATTGGTCGGTGGTTCGTAGGTGATGGGCACGGCCTTCTCCCTAAGCGGTGGGGTTGGTTGCTGTGCTGGCACGCAGTTTGCGCCGAGCACGTTCGATGCGTTTGCGGGCAGCTGGTGGACTGATGCCCAGGGACGTGGCGGCTTCGTCATAGCTGCGACCCTCGACGAGGCAGAGCTCGCACAGCTTCCGGTCGACCTCGGGTAGCGCAGCGATTTCCTCGAGGATCCACGCCAGTTCCTCTACGGCCCGGTCGTGGTCTACGCGGCGATGCCAGGCTGAGGAACCGGGCGACGGATCGGTGAGCTCATCAGCATCGGTGCGGCGACGAGTCCTGTTGAGATTGTAGGCGGTGTTCCGGCAACACAGCAGGAGCCAGGGAAGGACCGATTGCTCGGCCATGCGGACGTCCTTGCGGCGTCGCCACAGGAGCAGGAACGTCTCCTGCACGATGTCGGGTACCTCGCTACGGGAGTCAGTCAACCCCCAGGCGTAGCGGTAAACCGTCGGTGAGTATTTATCGAACAGGGCGGAGAACGCTCTGTCATCTCCGCGGACTAGTCGGCTGACCAGGTCCTCGTCGGTGGTTACCAACGTCTTCGTATCGCGTGTGTTCACTTCACACCTCCACCCAGTAAGTGTCGTGGAGCGGCGGATTGTGACAGTCAGCCTTTAATCACTTTCGGCGGTGTTCGGTCTTACGTTGCTGTGTTGAACATATGCATCAGCTCGGACACCGCGCATGTTGCGTTGAGGTACACCTTGGGCAATAAGGGGCCGCACGCGTTCAGGAGGATCCCGACGGTGCAGTGGGAGCCCAAAACTTTCCGCTGTTTGGGTGGAACCTTGGGTGGTGATCGGACACTAAGGGGTATGGGTGCACAGGTGATCGCGTCGGATGGGGTGTTGTGGCGTCAGGTCGTCAATGGTGACGGTGACGCGTTCGGGGTGGTGTTCGATCGTCATCACGAGCGGGTGTTACGTCACGCGTTGAGGTTGCTGAGCATGCATCCGGCCGCGGAGGACGTCACGGCGATGGTGTTCTACGAGGCGTGGCGGCGTCGAATGCACGTGCGAATAGTCGATGAATCGATCCTTCCGTGGCTGCTGGTGACAGCGAACAACCTGATCCGAAACCACGTGCGCCAGCAACGCCGGTACCGGCACTTCCTGTCCCAGCTTCCCCCTCCCGCACCGGCGAATGATGTGGCCGAGGATGTGAGCGACGCTGACGAACGTCTCGGGGAGTTGGTGTCGCTGGGTGAGGCATTCCGCCGGTTACGTCCCTTGGACAGGGATGTTCTGACTTTGTGCGTGGTGGAGGGCATGAGTATCAGGGACGCCGCCAGTGTCCTGGTGGTCGCTGAGGGGACCGTGAAGTCCCGGCTCAGCAGAGCTAAGCAGCGCCTCGGATCGCTCTACGAAGAGGCCGCCCTCATCGGCCGGCCGGACCGCTCACCCCCAACGCTGGCACCTGCCGCGCCGACCACGACAACCGAAAACAACGATCGCACCAACACAGGCCAGACGATGAACGGAAGGAGCACCTGATGAGCACAGAACAGTTCCAGGCGGACCGGCGGGAAGCCCTACGCCACCAGCTCGTGTCCCTGCCGACCCTTCAAGGGGCCGACGATCCCACCCGCTACCGCCCTGCACGCCACACCACGCCCGGCAACCGGACGGCACCGTCTTCGGACAAGTCCTATCAGACAGGGCCGGGTCAGCCGCGATCGCACCGAGCTCGCACAGCTGTGCTGGCGACCGCCGCTGTAGCGGTCGGGGCAGTGGCATTGGGCCAGATGAGCCTCACAGCTCAGAGCGCGCACGCGGCCGGGGTGCTACGTGACGTCGCCGCGGCGACCGCCGCGTACACCGACCTGCAACCCGCGCCCGGACAGTACCTGCTCGTCAGCAAGCGCGGGCAGTGGCAGAACAGCAGCAACGCGGCAGATCCCAGCCAGACTTCGACCTACCAGCAGATCATCGGCGTCTACGTTCCAGGGGATGAGTCCGAGGACTGGGTCCTGGAACGCGACTGGGGTATCGCCGCCCCCGTTCCCGGACAGATCGACGTCGAACGGGCACCGGACGGGAACTTCTACGGGAATCCGTGGGGACTGCTCAGCGAAGAAGAAATGGCCGCGCTACCTCGGGACGGGCAGGCCCTGCTGAACTGGGCGAACTCCCGCTACACCGGTGGATCCGCGTCCCGCGACGAGGACAACTTCGTGCAGATCACCGATCTGCTGAAGATCGGTCTCGTGCCCGCGGACCTCCGGGCAGGGCTTTACGACGCCCTGGCTTTGATCCCTGGCGTCGATGCCAGCGAAGAAGTGAACCTCGACGGAGTTACAGGCACCGCCATCGGACGCACAGAACCTCTACGCGCCGGCATCCGACAGGAAATCATCATTGACCCAGCCAACGGGCTCGTCATTGGAGAGCGCACCGTCGCCACCTACGCGGTCTACGGGCTCGGCGCCGACGAAGTCAACGGGCACACTGCTATCACCTACTCCATAGTCGACAACGCACCAGAAGACTGATCTAAGCGTTGTTGGTCGGAGCACTGACAGCTCGCACTTCGCGGCATCCTTGTGAACTTGATACACGTCACTAGCGATGTTGCGTTGAGGTACACCTTCCACAACGCGGGTCGGCGATGGTCGCACGCCCGGCGCATCGTCAGAGGGAGCGGGTCATCACCTTTACGTCGGGTCGTGGGGAGTCGGGAAGGGTGACGAAGCCAGCCCGTTGATAGGTTCGGATTGCAGGAAGATTGTCGGCGATGACCGTCAGGTCGAGTTGCGACGCACCGAGCTCACGTGTCTTTGCGATGGCGGCTTCGATGAGCGGTTGGGCTAGTCCTTGCCCGCGCTTTGCCGGGTCGATGATGACTCGACCAATCCGCGCGTTACCTTGCTCAATCGCTAGATCGAAGTGACCGACCAGCTCTGAGCGCTCGTCGATGACGCTCCAAGCGGTAAGGCCCGGTATATCTGCCATCCCTGCAAGGCGATCCTCCGTCAGCGGCCAGGACAGGCGCGGTCCGGTGAAGAGGTACAGCGACCGCTCGTCGGGCACCCAGCGCACGATGCTCGCTACGTCATTGTTGGTCCGTTCTCTAACTTTCAGGACCATGAGGTCCTCACTCCCAGGTCGAGGGCAAGCTTGAGGTGATGCAGAAGTACCCGAACGACAGTGGTCGGTCTGACCTCATGCTAGTCACAGCCCTGAGCGGTTATGCCCGCAGAACAGGGCAGTATTCGCCGAAGGTGCTGAGATGATGCGAGCATGTCTTCTCCGCTCGTTCCGTTGCTCGGGCCTCTTGAGACTGATCGCTTGATTCTCAGGCCTCAGATCATCACTGACGCCGCGGTGCTGCGTCAGTTGTGGACGGAGCGTGATCCGCGGGTGCCGGAACATCGGCGTATCGACGGTGAAGGCCGGCCGGCCGTGGAGGATATCGCCGCGAGGCTTGGCGAGCTGTGCGAAGCGCCAGGTCCTCGGCTCCTGACAGTCCAACGGAAAGATACCTCGGTAGTGATCGGTTACTGCGGCCTGATCACTACTGGGAACGGGTCTGCCGAGGAGCCTGAACTGGCTTTCGAGCTTTCCCAAGTAAGTCACGGGAACGGTTACGCCACCGAGGCAGGGCGCGCTGTTACCGCATGGGCCGACGAAGCTGGCTATCCCCGGTTGTGGGCGGGCGTGTGGGACTGGAATGTTGCCTCTCGACGGGTCCTGGGAAAGCTTGGGTTCCATCAAACGGGAACGGTGGAACCTGCTTCCCCTTACGGCCACACCTTGTTGACCCTGCGAGAGGTGTAATCGCTCTTCTCGCAGCAGACGGAAGCGTTGCGTTGAGGTACACCCCAACACCACAGTGCATGGGCGCTTACTTCACGTTGCTCTAGGGTCCATTCGCGACTTTCGCAACAAGAATCATCGAAGGTCTAGACATGATGCAACGCCGGCGTGGGTGCTGGGGGAGTGGGTCGCAGTGCGAAGTTGCGCGCTGGTCCTGGCGCGCGGCCTCCACAGTTGCCTCGCCCTGACTGCGTTCCTGCCTCAGCTCGAGAGAAGGACCACGGGACTCAGGGGACCGCCTGCTAGGAGCTGGAGGGATTCGCATCCGCCGGACCGTTGAGTCCGTCTTCGCGCGGGGCCGGCAGCTGTTACTTCTGGGCTTCGTTATATGCGTCGATGATGGTCTGGTTAATCCGGCCCCTCGAGCTGGGGTTGTACCCGTTCTCCTGCGCCCATGCGCGGATCTGCTGGGTGTCCTCACGCTTGAAACGGCTCGCGGTACCGCCAGCCTTTGAGGCGCTCTGGTTCCGGCGTCCGGTGCTGGCCTTACGTCCATTCTCCACGTACTCGGAGATAGCGGCGCGGAGCTTGGAGGCGTTCTCCGTGGTGAGGTCTATCTCGTATTCGGTGCCATCAAGCCCGAACCGCACTGTTTCGTCTGCTGTCTCACCATTGAGGTCATCAACCAATTCGACCTGCACGCGCTGCGCCATTGCTTACTCCTGTTTTCAATCGTTGATTCCCACAGCACACCAACTTACGTGCCGATCCCCGTCCATGCGATTCCCCATCAATCACCTCGATGTGTCCGCAGGCCGATCCCCGTCCAAGTAGTACGGCGGCGGCGTAGGCTACGAGGCATGATGACCGGGCACAGGTCGGGCCGAGATCGATGATGCTCGAAATCCTGGGATTAGCAGCACGCATCTTCTTCGAGATGTTGCCCGACTTGATCGGGGCCTTGGACTTCCCGGGTCGATCAAAGTACCGCGACTACCTCGACACGGTACCGACCGGTGCGGCCCCATTGCCCAAGCGCGAATGGAGAGCAGCTGGTAGACCCGAGCGCCACACGTCTGCCGAGAGCGCCGTCAGCAAAGCTGAAGGGCACCCATGACCTGATCGGCGGATCACGTCCGTCAATGCCCGTAAGCCGATCCCTATCCGTACGACTTTTCATGATGATGAGCCAGCAACTGCTTGACTCCTCACTCAAGGCTTACCGCACACCAACTACGGTTGTCAGTAACGCCTGAAAAAGTCTCTTTCATAACCTTTCGTCTTGACCGGACTCGGCCAAAGTAATCCCTGCGACCGACCAGTTTTCCCGAGGTACCTCATGAAGAATCACTCGGATCGTGTCGGGCCGGATACCCATCACCGACGCATAAGTTTCAGTGAGAGCCGCTAACAGCTCTCGCTTCTTCTCGCTCGATGAAGGAGTGGCGTTGCTTACCTGAATGAGTGGCATGGATCGAGAATGCCATGCCACGACACACCCGCCGCGCATATCCGAGGCAGCCTCGCGGGGCGTTGAGCCATGGCTTGACGGACGTTAATTGGAACCGAACCCAGCACACTTGCCCCGAAGTAGCTGTGGAATTTGGTCATGGCGCGTCCGGCAGATCTGACGGCGGGCAATAGAAGCCCCCGTCGGCGATGGGTGTGCAGCCCATCTCGTCCGCAGCCCCGTTCTGAGTTCCCCCGGCCGGAGCCTCTGTGACCACTGTGGTCGTGACCGTGGTCCACGAAGTGGCGGTGTTGGCGGGAATCCCGCCCAAAGCGTCGAGCTGAGTCCTTCGTTCGCCGATGAACAGGCCGGTGTCGGGGTCGACGATGAGGTCCTGCCGGAAGTTGCCGTTGGTTTCTACCCGGCCGATCGCTGTACCGGTCCGACCGTCGAGGGTTGCCTGGTCCTCGACGAACTCGACGCCGGGGATGAGCGCCGCCGCCTGGTACAGGGATGCCCGCACGTCGGCGGGTAGCACTCCTGTGCGCAACCTGTCGGCGATGAAGACCAGGGCTTCTCCGTCTTGGGACGGGCCGGAGCCGAGGGTGGTGCGGTAGATGTAGTTCAGTAGTTGATGTGGGTCCCGGGGAAGGTCGGACAGTGCTTCCGGGGAGACCTGGGAGTCGCCGCTGTACCAGCGGCCGGCGGGTGCGCGGAGCTTCTCGACGTAGTCCTTGCCGTACTCGGCGTAGATCGAGGCGAAGTTCGCATCTGATGCCGCTTGGGATTCCGGGCCGAAGGACCCATAGGGCTGGCTGACGGGGCGAAACCAGACCCACTTGTCATTGCGATCTGCGGGGATGTACATCTGGTCGGTCGTGAGCGCGAGGAAGGAAGTGCTCTCTGTCGAGTTGAGGTGCACTGCCTTGGTCTCCACCAGTAGGTACTCTCCCTCACCGACGGCGGGATCGGAGACCTGAACCGCGCTACTCGCCGCTTGCTCCAGAACGGCGGCCGCTGCGGTATCCGCGCCCCTCGCCAACCGGCAAAGCCGACCACGTCGGTAAGCACGAGGGTGACAGCCAGCACTGCGGCTGCCACCGAGCTGATCCCGACCCACTGCCATCTGCGTCGAGGGGAGCTGGCCTTTATCGTTCGATTGGGACCCCGCTTTGTGGTGGGAACCGGTGCATGAGTTTCGGTGGCGTCGATGCGGGCGAAAAGAGCAGCTTCCATCCGGCGCATGGAGTGCTCATCCGGGATGGGTGTGAGTGGCGTTGGGGTGTTCATGCTTCGTTCCTCTCAGCGGTCATCTGCAGGCGGAGTTGCTGTCGGGCTCGGGAGAGGCGGTTGCGTACTGCGCCATGGGTAATACCGGCAGACGCGGCTGCTTCCTCGTAGCTCGCGCCTTCGACCAGGCAGGAGTTGATGAGGTCTCGGTCTAGGGGAGGGAGATCCTCGATCGCTACGGTGAGACGGCGTTGTAGCTCTGCCGCCAAGACAATCGTTTCTGGGCTGTCGGAGACCCTGACGTCGTGGTCTTCGATCAGAGGTACCGTCTCGCGCCGGTTCGCTGCTCGCCGTCGATTGGATGCCTCGAACCGCGCCGTCACGATCAGCCAGGGCAGCATCGAATCACCGACAATTTTCAGTTCGCTGCGTTTCTGTCAGAGCAGGAAGAACGCGTCCTGAGCGGCCTCCTCGGCATCGGGTTCATTCCTGGTCACCACAAAGGCCGCGCCATAGACGATGGGCAGGTGCCGGCGGAAGAGGATGCGCAATCCTTCCCGGTCCCCGCGCTGTATGCGCGCGAGTGAATCCATGTCGCTCACCTGTGCGGCCACTGCCGATATCCGTGCATCAGGTCGATCCCCGTTCACTCGATGGTCAGACGACGACGTCATCCACCTAGTTATGTGCAGCCAACGGAAATCGTCTCAAAGATCGGTCCTTAGAAACGGCATCGTTCTGAGCTGCAAGCAGATGAACGGTCAGAGGAGTGTCTAGCACAGCGTTCGGCCCCTTGCGGTTTGGGTGCACGGGGACTCAATGCAAGTCCGTTGGCCGATCCGCTACCGTCCGTTTGATGGGGTGAGAATGTGCACGGCGACCGCGGTGATGGTGGCATGGCATTGGGCGATGATGAGCCAGGGGTGCACTGTGCCGAGGTAGAGAGCTAGCAGGACCGGGGCGATCGCCAGGATCGTCATGTCAGTGCCGCGTAGGAGGGATGATCCTTGATCGGCGGGGATCGGTCCGAACGGTGTTTCCACAGGTGGCAGGGTCCAGTCCGTGGGTGGGCGGCTGGCTGCGCGGACAGCTCCTGCCCCCATGCCGATACCGGCTAGTGCGCCGAGCAGGATCAGCAGCGGCCCGGTGGCGCCCAGTGCTGTGAGTGAGGCGGTAAGCGCGATCATCCATGTGATCGAGGCCAGGCAGGGCATGAGCATACGGCTGCTTCGCACCAGTGCCGGCGCAACAGGCAGGAGTGCGTCCAGTTCCGGGAGCACGGCGATGTGTCGTGCGACCGTCCCGGTTCCAGCCGCTGTTGCGCAGGCCGCGATGAGGATCACCCCGAGTTGGACGAGGACGGGCAGGGAAGGGGTGATCAGGGCAACGGCCAGACAAATCCCCCACCAGGTGAGGGCGCCGATGGGTGCTGGTTGCAGGCGAAGGAACGCCACGATGTCCGCGCGGATGATGGCAGTCGCTGGTGTTCGGGTGGGGCGTGCGTAGAAACGACTGGCTCGTGCGCTCGAGGATGTTGATTCGACGGTGAGGGACCGGCGGAGCTCGTTGACGTCGAGGAAGAAGATGGACGCTTCGGCGTGGCCTGACACGGCACCGCCGCGCACGAGTTCCGCACCAAGAACGTCCCCACTACGCGGCAGGACGTAGATGCTCAGGATGATCGCTGCTGTGAGAGTAGCAAGGAGCGGCCATGGTGTGGTGGTGAGGAAGGGAAGAACGGCGACGGGGATGAAGCCGATGAGCGTGCTGAGGCGAAGGACACGGGAACGGTCGGGTGTCAGTTGCAGGATCGCGGCGCTGCTGACGGCGATGACCGTGGCGGCGCCGAAGGTCGCTGCGGAACCAGCGTGCTCGACCACTGACCGGTCGCCGAAGGTGAGGAAGCTGTACGCGGCGTACACGATGGAAGCACCAGCGCCGGTGGTGATGAGTCGTTTGAGGAAGGACGGCAGGACCATCGGGCGACGGCTCACGGGTAACGGCAACCACCAGACGCCGTGGGCCCTGCTCACGGTGACCGGTCCCACCTTTCGGGCCGTCATGGTGATCCCGACCAATGCCAAGTAGGTCAGGAAGATCCAGAAGACTTCCGCTGGTAGTACCTGCCAGGACGCCGCCACCAGGGAGCCTGACCCAAGATCCCGGGCCGTGATCTCATCGCGTAGTGCCAGGACCAGGGACACCACCAGCATGATCACGCAGGCACCAGCCAACGCGTTCGAGTAGATGTCGATGAAGAGATCCCGCACAGAGGAACGGGACTTGTTGAACCGTCGGGAAGCACCCCGGGTGAAACGCACTACGTCCTTCGCGAGGTTGTGCGCAAGGTCGTCCGCGTCGCTGTCCGGCCCTTCTGACGTAGTGGGCGTTCGGGTCGTGTCAGGGTCCAGCAATGATCTCCGCTCCCCGTTCAGGGCTGACAGGTTCGACAACCTCATCGATGACCAGGCACGACGTCGCGCTCTGGACGAGCATTCGTGAATCATGCGTCACCAGGACGACCGCGCTACCGGTCTCGGCGCGACGCACGATGCGCTGCGCCAAAGCGTCCCGCATCACCGGATCCAAGCGTTGTTCCGGTTCGTCGAGGATCAACAGGGACGAAGATCGAATGAGACCCGCGGCCAGCAGCAGACGGCGTCGTTGCCCGGAGGACAGGGCGTCCGGAACCGCGCCGGACCGGTCCAGGAGACCGAAGAAGCTCAGCTCAGCGTCGACAGCGGCCTCAGGGTCGGGTACCGAATGCCCTCGCGCCACCAGCAACAAATGCTCACGGACAGTCAACGAAGGAAAGAACACGTCCTCGTCGAAGACGGCGGCGACCTGACGTCTGAACGGTATGGCGTCCGGCATAGCCGGTAGCCCGTGAACCCGGACCTCCCCGTTCAAGGGTGCCTGTCGACCTGCCAGCGTGCGAACCACCGTGGACTTCCCGGCACCATTGACTCCCACGACAGCCAGGATCTCTCCGGGGCTCACCGCGACGGTCACCTCCCCGCACACAGAAGACCCCGCGTACCCCACCACCAAGCGCTCTGCTTCCAGCACCGCCCCCATGTCAAACATGGCTTCAACCCTAACCGCGGCCAGAACAGCACATGTTTCGTCGCTCCGACGCCGTCCCGCCACCAACCCCATGAGTCACCCGCCGGCGCTTGTGACTACTTCACCTGCCCGAAAGCTGGTCGTCGACTATGCGGCCTGACACTAAACCGATCCAGGCTCCTTCGGGACCAGTGCGAGTGCGAGTGAGGATCGCTGAGCGGTCAGTCGGCTGAGGTAGCACCCGTGGTGGTTACGGAGGTGTTCTAGTCGAGTGAGTACTCCCGAGCAAGGTCGAAAGCTCGCGTCAGATCGTCTTGGACATCTATTTCGGGCTGACCTGAATCGGGGCGACGGTACAGAGCATTTCGGCTACGAAGGTAGGTTGCGCGTTCACAGACTTTCTTCAAAACCGCTGCCATGGAAGCTGAGCCTGTGCTCTGCAGCTCGAGGTAGGGCACGTTCCCCGGTGTGTACGAATACTCGGTGCCGTGACTGTCGACGAGAAGCATGATTTCGCCGTGTATGAAGAGTTCCTGTATGCCTTCCAGTTCTAAACGATCACGAAGGAAATGAACCGGGTCGTTGTCTTCTTCGAACGCAAGCAACGGATACGCCAACAAATCGGCGGCGCCAGATCCAAGACCTTCCTGGTCGTCGGCGAGTACCTGCCACCTGGACAGGGCAGCCGTCAGCACTTCCTCATACTGATCGCGCGCGAAGGACAGAACTTTTGGTCCTAGTACCGGCCTGGCCTCGCTACCCGTCGCGTCCTGCCACGAGATATTCGACCACGTGACGCAATCACCTGTCCGTTCGACCGCCGCACTCAGGGACCCGCAGCCAGCCTCCATGCAAGCAGGACAGACAAGTAGTGCAACGCGATCACCGTCGAAGTCTGGTTCCGCGTGGCCGAGCAGCCGGAGGATCTGAGTGACGGCTGCTCGAGCGTCAATTGATGTCAACGCGCTCTCCTCGGCTAGCAGGAAGCGCTCGGTCAGGTCGAAAACCTGCGACAACACCTGGCCATCGAGGACGAACTCCTGCCTCGCAGTTAGTCGAGGATCCTCCCTCCAGAACCTCGGCCACTCCCGCTGTCTCCAGTAGCGGACAACAGTTCGCAACCCCAGCACTACATGCACAGCACTCATACCGTGATTATCCCCAGATCGGTCTCGCAAACGGGGCAGGGAGCATCGCCCCTCCTGGATGGGAGTCCACAGGCGGATCCGGCCGCCCGCTAGCCGATCCCTGAGCGGACTCAGCGGCAGTCGCGTCTCGCTGTCAGATGAGGTCAAGCGGGAGTTCAGCTCGGAGTGTTGTGACCATCACCACCAAACATGAGTGCAACTCTCTCCAAGGACTTGAGTGGGGAGTACCAGAGCACAACCTCGCCGCCCAAGAACTCATACACCTCATCGAGCGTGACGACGTTGGCGACTGTTTCTCCCTCGTCGGCGCCAGGAGCGTCGGGATCAGTACGCCAGTAGTCAGCTGACCATAGGAAGTCTGCCGGCTCGTAGATGCGGTCGATAGCGGCCGAGCCCCAGACGATCACGAAAACTTGATGCCCCGCCCATGGCCCGGATTCGACAGATCCGGCGAATTCCCGGCGCCCATCAAGGACTGCCTGCCAATGCGGGGCAAGGCCATAAGTAGGCTCAGGAAACCGCTCGAGCTCCCGGACGCGATTCATCCGCTCCTTCAGCTCCGCGCGAGCTACCTTCCTAGCTTTCCACCACATAGGTCAAGGATGACGGATACAAGACGGACGGGAGCCGAACGTCCCCTGAGGATCCCTCAGCGGGCGCTTTCTCGGGCGGGTATATCGCGACAGTGAGGAGATCCTGTGGTTCGGATCGTGGGTTGGTTTAGATGTGGGTGCTGAGAATGACGCGGCCACGGTTGAGTACCTCGGTTATGAGGAGGCGTTCGCCGTGGCTGAAGTCCGGGCTGTAGTGCTCGCCGGCCGGGGTGATGCTTTCGAGGTTGTTGCCGTAGAAGAGTTTGTCGTAGCACGCGGAGGCCTCCGGTCCGCGATCATCCAAGGAGCTTCCGACACTGCGGGCAATATCGTTGAACAGGTTCCACCCGCTGAGTAGCTGCGCGCAGGTTTCGTCCGAGGCCGGCAGTTCCAGTAAGCGTTCGAGGTCGTCCAGGTTCTGAACGTCGTCCTTTCCCTTCTCGAGGCTCAGACCGTAGCGGTGTGCCACCCTCTCAAGCTCGATGGGGGTTCGCGCGGATACTATCCGGCCGTCGTCGACAAGCACCCGGTCGGTATCACCGTCGTCCTTGCCGGTTCCGTCGTCGGCCTGCCACACCATGCCCAGATTCTGGCTGCGGAAGCGGATCCAGTGCTCATATGAAATCATCACCCTTTGGATACTACTTACGGCCCGCTGCTTTACTCAGGCCGGGCTTCCAGCTCGCCCTTTGAATTTCCACTCAGATCGATGCACCTCACAGTGGAATATGAGCGGACCGACTTGTGTGAGTGTCGTTCGAAAGGATTTTCTAGCGGGCGTTTACTTCCTCGCTTGTTGGGTCGGGCACGGTTGAAAGGCGCCGGCCAAGGCGCCATTCGAGGCCGTCCACCTCGATGCGCAGGACCGGAAGCGTGCCTCGGCGGAGGAACCGCCGTCGCTGCTCGACGCGTCCGCCCCCTCGAAGGTAGGCGCGCATGACGAGGCAGAGCCTTCGAAGTTCGGCTTCCTTTCTTGCTTCCACGTCGTCATAGTCGAAAAGGATGGTCTGGACGTCCAACTCAGGGACAAGGGCGTCCATCCTCCCGTAGCTTGCCCGGATGATTGCTGTGCGGTCCATCCTGGAGCGGTTGCTTAAGTGGACCCCGTGCAGCCAAGAGTCGTCGATGGAAGCGATTGGTGTCGCAGTGAAGTTCTCATCGAACACCTCCGCGACGACGCGGTCGAGCATGGCTCTGATGTCGATGATCATGATGGAAGTATCGCAGGGCCGGCGGTGAGCGGATCCGGATACAGCAGCACCTTAAACTTGAGGAATCCAGGGGTCCACGAACAGGCTGAGGGATCACTTGGCGCTCTTCCTTCGCTAAGGAACCCTCTTGCCGTTGAAACCATGAAGCAGCCCGAGGCGGGTTAGCGAAAGGTGTGGCGGATACCAATCGAGCTCAAGGGGAGCACTCTCCCACGTCCGGTGAAGGGATCGACCACCGTGCTACTTCCTTGACCGCCGATCCTTGGCCTTATCGACGCGATCGACGACTACTGCCCCAACGATGACTAGGACGATCACGGCTACGCCTATCCCTGTGATGAGAAGTGCGAGGTTGATCGGCATCGCATCCGTGTTGATTCGCGTGGGGTACATGATCCGATCCAAGCCTGCGACGCCCGACGAACACAACTACCGAGGTCACGCACCTCTCGCCAGCACTCGGAACGGCCACTCAGCCATGAGACACCGCACTTGATCAGCTGGCCCTGAAGCTGTCCGAATGGAGGATGGCTATGCGGTTCGGACGTACATGTGGAGATTGGGCAGAGCGCTAGTCGACGTGACGGCCGCTGACGCCGCCCTTGCGTCTCCGTCGGCGCCGCCTGGCACGTGTGTTTTTCGGGTCAGGTAAGAGCTTCCCCAAGATCGCGCCACCGTCCTCAGGAACCATCCGACCCGCAACTAAACCCGCGAGAAGTAGGACCACCGCCGCTGTGACACCTAGTGACAAGGCGTCCCACCAGAAGTCGCGGCTCCAGTCCGATGGGCTGCCGACAGCGATTAGGTGATCTGGGTCCAGGGGATCCACGACGTATATAGCTTGCGCGCCGATCGACTTGTCGGGCAAGAAGTGGGCGAAGTCGATCTCGCGTTCCTGCCCCTGAATCTCCACGTAGTAGTACTCCGAGCTACGCCCGCCGTAATCGATCTTGGTGATCGGTGCACTTCGGCGGGGTCCCGTGGCGACAACTTCTCGGGCGTGCGCGAAGCTGGCGTCGGCGGAGACAACTATAAGTGCGGCGGACATTAGGACAAGAAAAACAGACAAGAACGCGAAAATCCGCCGCCGCGGCAAGGGCAGTGCGTCGAAGCGATCGGCGAGCTGGCCCTCTCTATCACGCAACCGGAGCGCCCAACTCCTACTCATGCCGGAATCGTATCGGTCGTCTCCCCGAACGCTCACGCACCGGTAGGGGATCCTCAAGTGAGATGGAGCGTCTCCTCTTATCAGCCTGCTACACGTCATCACTGGAGTATCGATATTCGTGGCGAAGGGTTCTGATTCGCTTGATCGCCGTGAAGATCAAAAGTGGTCCGAGGATAGCAGCTACAACGGCTGCGATCGTCGCTCCAGTGGAGGGCTTCCAGAAGGCGAGAAACACTAGTGCAACCGTGAGCACACCAAAAGCTATGCTCTGCATCGTCCACCAGATTGTGCCGCGGCGGACTGTCGGATGGGCAGATCCGTTGTTCAAATTGTCTCCCGCTGATATGGAGGTGGGCGCTGTTCAGCCTCTTGTTCTCGAGCAAAGCTACTACGAACAAGTTCCTTCGACTCGTCCCGCAAGCCGGTCCTTCAGTGGGACACAAATGACGGAGCGGCTGCTGACTCGCCTGAGTTACTCACGCCCGATCAATGCGATTCCCATATGCCCCGCCCGAGAAAAAGCCCGGTGATGGTGCCCTAAACGGGACACTTCAAGCATGTTGATTGCTGTCTCAAGGTGACGTGCAAGCACGGCACGAGTGTGACGGACGTGCGGAACGCGCCACCGACGGGGGCAGCTTGCACCGGAGTCACCGACGTGAGGTGAGCCCCGCTCTGAAGGCATCGGACGCCGTCGTGGAGCTGTTGATGCGCCAGTCCGCTTCCTTGTCGATGTGGAACCAGACGAGGGCGGCGACGTCCGGCTGGGCGGACAGGTAGCCGAAGAGGCTGCTGATCCACCCTGCCTTCGAGCCGCCGAGCTCGGACGCGGAGGTTTCCGCGATGACGATCGGCTTACCGGGAGCCAGCTGTCGCAGCTGCGCGAGGCCCTCGCCGAACAGTGCTTCCGGCTCCTGCCATGCGCTCCAGGACTGCGAGGTGCCCCAGTTGTAGCCATCGAGCGCCACGACGTCGACATACCCGGCTCCCGGGTAGAGGCCGCCGAGGGGAGTCGAGCCCCAGTAGGGCACATTCGGATTCCAGACCCAACGCACGTTCGAGGCACCCGTGGAGGCCATGACCTCATGGACGTGGCGGTAGGCCGCGACGTAGTCGCCCGCGCCGTTCCCGTTGACACCCTCGGCCCACGGGTACCAGTCGCCGTTCATCTCGTGCGCGAAGCGCAGGTACACGGGCTGGCCCCAGGCGCCGAGTGCCAGGCCCCACTCGCGGATGTGGGCGTCGTAGTCGCCCGCCGTGATGCGGTCGAGCGAGTAGGCGGGCTGGTCGACGCCGCCACCCCAGGCCCAGGGCTCCCACGTCAGGAGGGTCTCCGCGCCACGCGCGCGGACGGCGTCGAGTTCCGCGATGGGGGCCGGCTGCCGGAAGTCCTTGTAGGAGAGCACGATCGAGGGCGCCTCGCCGGCCAGGCGCGCCACCTCGTCGAGTTCGGCTGCGGCCGCGGGGCCGCCGTTGGTACCGACGCCGAACCGGATGCCCTTCGCCGGGTTCACGGCCGGTGCCGGGGCCGCGGCGACGGGCATGACGGTGTAGGTGGCGCGAGCCGCTACCGTGCCGGCCGTCGCCGTCACCGTGATGGCGCCGGAGCCCGCCGGGACCACCGAGGTGCGGAAGGTGCCGGTGGACGTCGTCGTGACGGTGACCGTCGCTGAACCCGCGGTGAGGGTCGTCGTCGCGCGCTTCGGGAAGCCCGCGCCCGTCACGGTCACGGCGGCTCCGGGCGCGCCCGTCGCGCTGCTGAGGCTGATCGTCGCGGCCGCACCGGCGGACGACGGCGTCAGGCCGACGAGAAGGAGCACGCTCGTCACCGCGATGATCACGAGGCGGAGGACGGCTGGGCTCGGAAGTGATGCCGGGAACGGGGAGCGAAGAGCGGGAGACATGTGACCTCACTGGTTTCGGTGGCCCGGCTGACCGCGTGGGTCCCGTGGCTTTGCGTCCCCGGCTCGCGCCGGGTTTGCCGTTGTCGTCGAGCGCCTGCTCCGGGCTGAAGGATCTGCCGGGGTGTCAGCGGTCTGGTTCTATTCTGCCGCCGGACGAAGCACAGTAGGGCGGACTTCCGCTGAAGTGTGCCGAAGGATCCGCGCAGGTTAAGCGCAGAGGGCTCCTGCTGAGCCGTCGGTTTCCGAACACGTGCCGTGGCGCGGGTGAAGCGGTCCTTTGTTCGCGCATCCCACACCGGGCGCGTGCGAGCCGTTACTGGGAATCGTTGGTGACCTCCACCACAATGGGTGCGGGTGCGGGCATGTCGATGCCTGCCCTAAGGAGAGCGAATGAAGCGAAGGACGGACTTCACGGCAACGATCGCGTCGCAGGTCGAGAACTTCCTACCCACCTTCAACGCGCGCATCGGCCCCGAGCTCGCGAGGGTGTTCGAGCGCGAGCAGCAGGACCTCCGGCGTGCCGGTGTGCCGAGGGACACGGCGGTGGTCGGTGACAAACTGCCGGACGCCGTGCTGTGCGGCGTGGACGGCTCGTCCGAGCGATTGAGCACGCTGCTCGTCGGTGCCGCCGCCGTGATCGTCTTCTACCGCGGCTCGTGGTGCCCGTTCTGCACCATCGCGCTGAGGACCTACCAGCGGGAGCTGCGACCGGTCGTGGACGCCCTCGGGACGAGGCTCCTCGCGGTCAGCCCGCAGGATCCGCACAGGGCGGCCGCTTCCGCCCGGGCGGAGGGAGTGACGCTCGACCTGTACTGCGACGAGGGAAACGCACTCGCCCGCAGTCTGGGGATCGTCATGACTCCGAGCGAGGAGGCGATGAGCGCACGGGCTGCGCTCGGGATGGACGTGGTGGGTGCTGCGATGGACCGCACCACGACCATCCCGTACCCCACGGTGCTCGTCAGCGACGCCACCGGCACCATCCGGCTCATGGACGTGCGTGCGGACTACACCACGCGGACCGAGACGTGCGACATCGTGGATGCCCTCATAGCGCTCTGACCCGCTCCGGAGTCGCCGACCGCGCATCGGGCGTATCAGGTCCCTCAGGCGAAGGAGACCGATCTGAGGCTGCGCGGGGACAGCCTGTCCTGCAGCACCAGGGTCGCGGCGCCGAGCGCCGCGGCGTCGTTCCCGTTGACCGAGAGCCGGACCTCGACCGGATGGATGGCGCGGGCCAGTGCGCGCTCCGCCAGGGCACTGGAGATGATGTCCACATAAAAGCTCCCGGCCGTGGAGAAGGCGCTTCCGGCGAGGACGATGAGTTGGAGATCGAGGAGGTTCACCATGGAGATCACCGCGCTGGCCACGTACTCGGCAGACTCCCGCATGAGGCGGAGCGCCGTCTCGTCGCCGTCGGTCGCTGCCGAACCGATGGCCGCGAAGTCCTCCGAGATCACCCCTGTGAGCGGGAGGTCGAGCGTCCCGGCTACGACGGCAGCGGCTGCCTGCGCCACCACCACTTTCGGGCTCGCGTACAGCTCGAGGCAGCCGATGTTCCCGCACGGGCAGGGCAACCCCCTGGCGTCCACGCTCACATGACCGATCTCCCCGACGTTCGAGCTGACGCCCTGGTAGATGGTGCCGTCCATGACGATCCCGGAGCCGATGCCGGAGCCCATGTACACCGACGCATAGGTGGAGTACCCCTCCGTGGCGCCGAGCCAGTACTCGCCGATCGCCGCGGCGGTCGCGTCGTTGTCGAACTCGCAGTGGAAGCCGGTGGTGGAGGAGAGCGCCCGCCTGATGGGGAAGTCGCTCCAGATCTCCAGGGACGGCGCGTACCGGACCGTGCCGGCCACGCGGTCGAGCGGCCCCGGCGTCGCGATGCCGAGCCCGACGATGCTCGACCGTGCCACGCCGGACTCGAGGATGAGCGCGTCGATGTCACGCGTCATACGGCTCACCACGGTCAGGGGGCTGGTGTCTCCCGGGCCCTCGACGCGTCGCCGCGCCATCACGTGCCCGCGGAGGTCGGCCACGATGTACGTGATGTAGTCCTGCCCGATGTGCACGCCGAGGCCGAGGCGCGATGCAGGATTCAGTTCGAGGAACATCCGGGGTTTTCCGCCGGTCGATTCACCACGGCCGGATTCCACCACGATGTTCTCGGACAGGAGGGTTCTCACGAGCGTGGAGATGGTGGCCTGGGTGAGCCCGGTCTTCTCGGCCAACTCCACCCGGCTGATCGGCCCCCAGGAGCGGATGAGGTCGATGATTTTACCTCGGGAAGACTCGCGGCGGCGGGTCTTTTCGATCACGGTCCATGGTAGCTCAGGGCCTCGGGAAGTTGAAGGCTTAACCTTTTGGGCCGTCGACCTCCGCTCGTCGGCCGCGGTCACCGCTCCACGGCCCTGATCCAGGCGTCGGCGATCTCCTGGTGGCCCAGGGGTGTGGGGTGCACGCCGTCGGCGGCGAGTGCCTCTGCCCCGAGGGTCGCGGCCCTCTCGCGGAGTGTGCGATCCGTCGGCACCACCGTTGCTCCGAACTCGACCGCGAGGCGGTGGACGGCGTCGATCCGGGTCTGCACGTCGGGGCGCCAGGCCTCCTGCCCTGAGTCGATCGGCAGCACGAAGGGCTCCATCAGGACGATGCGCGTGGCGGGTCCCAACGCGCCGAGCAGGCCGCGGTAGCGATCCTCGAACGCCGACGGGTCGGAGTGCTGTCCGCTGTCGAACAGGCGCCAGGTGTCATTGATGCCGATGAGCACGGTGACCAGGTCCGGCTCGAGGGCGACGACATCCTGGTGCCAGCGCTCGCCGAGATCGGCCAGGCGATCCCCGCCGACGCCCGCGTTGCGGACCCGGGCGCCGACCAGCGTCTCGTTGCCGGCGAGGAGACGCACGTAGCCGTGACCCAGCCCTTCGGGATCCTCGCGGCGGCCGCAATCCGTCACGCTGTCACCGGCGAAGACGATGGTTCCCTGCAGCACGGTATGTCCTCTGATCGGTCACTATCTTCAGTAGATGAACTTAGTACCAATGGGCCTTCAGCGATAGGCGGACCTCGATCACCATGCGGCGCCCGCCCCGGTGTGCACGCATTGAAGGGCTTGGTCCCGTGGCCCGAGGCACACCCTGACCGTCCCGTGCCTCACCAAAGCGACAGCCTGCGGACGTCGTCGAGGCCGGTGGCGTGCTCAGTCCCGAGCAGGCGGTGCTGGTCCACCTGCAGGCCGAGCCGGCCGGGTGATGCAGGCGGGGGTCCGGATCCTGAAGGATGGAGCTGACACCCGCCGCCGAACGGAGACCCGTGCACCTCACGATCGATCGCACCACGTACGACGCCCCCGACGCCGTGCTCCTCCGGACCGCTCAGCAGGCGGAGCTGCACGTGCGCTACGGGAGCGAGGACCACGAACCGGGCGAGCCGCCCACCGCGGACAACGTGCCCTACTTCGTGGTCGCACGCACGGCCGACGGCGAGGCCGTGGGCTGTGGCGGTCTGCGTCCGCTCGGTGAGGGCGGGTTCGAGATCAAGCGGATGTACGTGCGGCCGGAGCTGCGCGGCCAGGGCGTCGCCACGGCGGTGCTGCGTGATCTGGAGGACGAGGCGCGCGCCCGGGGCTGCCGGGAGCTGCTGCTCGAGACCGGGACGGAGCAGCCCGATGCCATGCGCTTCTACGAGCGTGAGGGGTACCGGCGGATCGATAACTTCGGCCTGTACGCGGGCGAGGACCACTCCGTCTGCTACGCCCGGGTGCTGGACTGAGGATCCGGTTCACCGCGTCACGGCGGAGGTGACGTCCCCGACGACCGCGCCGAGGGAGGCGAGGAGGGCCTCGGCGTCCGTGAAGAGCAGCGTGTCGAGCGCACCCGATCCCATACCCACCCGGCCAGTGATCCGCTCATCGGCGTAGACGGGCAGCGCCGTGCGGCTGCCGAGAGGCGTGATGGTGCCGGGCTGGTACCCGGTCAGTTCGAGCGCGGCCTTGGGTGTCACGAGGGAGGCCTTGTTCACGGCGAGGAGGGCGCGCAGCTTCGCCCAGTCCAGGCGTCTCGTGCCGGGGATCAGGACGAAGACCGGGGTGCCACCGCTGATCTTGACGACGAGGGTTTTCACGCCGTCGTCCTCCGAGAGCCCCTGCGCCGCCGCGAGGTCGCCGAAATCGGTTTCGCCGTCGCGGCTCACGAGCTCGACGGCGAGGCCCCGTGCCGCCGCGTCCTCCGCCGCCGCCGAGCCCGCGTCCAAGCCCGCCGCCGAGCCCGCCGCCGAGCCCGGCGAAGACACCGGCGAAGACACCGGCGAAGACGCCGGCTGCGAGGTCGGCGACGAGACCGACGCGTCGGCTGCGGGGGGCTGCGCGGGGCCGGGGCGAGAGGCGTCGGTGTGGCTCAGGGGCTCAATGTAGGGCGCCGGGACAGCACCGACAAGCCACACCGGCAGCACAGAGGAGGGACCGGCGATGACGGTCGATGGCCGCCGTCGCCGGTCCCTCGTGTGCTGCGTGCTCTACCTGGCGATGATGTCATCCACGTAGATGGTGCCCTGCTGGACGCCGTTCTGGCCCTGTCCGAGGTAGAGGCTGAACTGGGTGACGTTCGCCAGCTTCCCGGCGTCGAGCACGGCGCCCGCGTTCGCGGTGTCCCACGAGGCCGGCTTGAACTCGGAGAACGGCGCCGAGACCTGCAGCGGTGCGGTACCCGAGAGCGGCACGTTGTACTCGAAGTAGACGCCGTCGGCCACGACCTGCAGCGTGGCGCCGGTGCCCGAGTCGTCGGGCAGCATCCAGGCGTTCAGCGAGGTGAAGCCGGACCAGTCCTGATCGACCGTGCGGCCGATCCCCGTGTAGTTCTGCGACGCGAAGTCGTAGCTGTAGGAGAGTCCGTAGCTTCCCCCTGCCTTGTTCTCGGCGGAGTGGGCGATGGCGTTGACGCCGGCGCTCGTGTACACCTCGTCGAGTGTGACGTCGTCGCCCGAGTAGCCCTCGAACGTGTCGACGACCCCGGGTACGGCAACGGGTGCGGGGCCGAGGAGCAGCAGCGCCTCATCGGTGAAGGTGGCCTTGTTGCCCTTGCCGTTGCCCTCCGTGACGGTGACGCGGAGCACGCCGGTCCGTGACTCCTGGTTGCCGTTGGGCACGGTGTACGAGCCGGAGAGGTACCCTGCGGCGTCGAGGGTGAGGGCCTGTGCCGGGCCGCCGTCCACCGAGAAGGTGGCCTGCGGGTTCCTGACGCCCGCCGCGCTGACGCGGACCGTCGTCGTCGGGCCGGTGACACGCTGGCGGTCTGTGGGGGTGACGATGTGCACCGTCGCCTTCTGCTGGACGGGCAGGGTGCGGCGCTCGTACACGTTCGTCAGATCACCGGCGAAGTAGCTCGCCGGGTCGGCGTGGAATGCGCGGAAATCGGGCATGAGCTCATGCTCGGGGGTGGTTCCGAAGGCGGGGTAGGGCACGAAGTACTGCTCCAACCCGAAGTTCGCCCAGGTCTGCGCGTAGGCCGTCTTCGCGGAATCGGGGTTGCTGCGCAGGGCGTTCAGGATGCTCGTGTACCAGCCGAGGTCGGGGTTCTGGCCGTTGGGCTTCAGGGCCCCGCTCATGCCGAACTCGGTGAGCGCCGAGACCTTGCGCTTCTCGTCCGCCATGCGCGAGATCATCGCGGTGTCGGCCACGAGGGAGTCGAGCCACTGCTGGCTGCCGTTCGTGCCGTCGTAGAGGTCGTACCCGAGGATGTCCACGTAGTCGTCGCCGGGGTACGTCTTCAGGTAGGTCTCGGGGGTGCCGCCGAAGGTCCCGTTCGGGGAGTAGGCGTAGAGGAAGTTGTGGACGCCCTTGACGTCCCGCAGGTACTCCACCGTATAGCGGAAGATCTCCTGGTACTCGGCGCTGGTGGTGTGGCCGGCGCCCCACCAGAACCACCCGCCGTTGTTCTCGTGCCACGGCCGGAAGATGATCGGGATCCGCTTGCCGTCCTCGTCCACCGATTCCTCGGCGACGTCCGCGAACGCGTCGAGGTATTCGAGGAACGCGGCATTGTTCGGACCGCCGGGCAGGATCTGCCGCACGGCGTTGCCGCCGGTGTCGTTGTAGCGCCCACCGGTGGCGAAGTTCGGGAAGTGCGAGCTGATGGTGTTGATGCCGCCGAGGGCGTCCGCCTTCTTGATGCCGTCCACCAGCACGTCGACGTTCTGGTCCAGCGTCGCCCCGGAGATGCCGGGCCGCTCGTCCCCGGTGAGGATCAGCGAGTCCCACCCGAAGATGGCGGGGAAGTCACCCACGCCGTTCTTGACGTCGGAGGCGAGCCCGTTCGGGGCGGGATCCGTCACCGCGTAGTCGGTGGTGTGCTGGTGACCGAAGAGGATCCCATTGCCGCGGACCGACTGCAGGTACGCGAACAGTGAGCGGGTCTCCGGTGTCGCCTTCCCGTCCGCGAGATCCACCGCCACGGGTGGGCCACTCCGCTGCACGTCGGGCGACGGTGGTGCCGCGGAGGCCGGAGCGGCGGAGAGCAGCCCTGCGGCGAGTGCTGCCACGGCCCCGAGTGCGGCGACGGTTCGTCCTGTGCGCGAGTGCTGAGTACGACCAAGCATGCTGTTCTCCCTTGAAGGCATTCCGGCTGGTTCAGAGCGTGAGACATAAGTCACAGACTTACTTGACTTAGATAATAAAGTGGCCTAAGAAAGTAGTCAACGGTTCGTCCCGGTCCATCCGGTCGGCCTGTCCGCGGCATCGTCGCCGCCACAGATGAAAGGTACAAAGATGTCCTCAACACTCTCGGGCCGCAGGCGACTGGGCCTGGCCGCCGCGGCGATGCTCGGCGTCGCAACCCTCACCCTCAGCGGCTGTGCCGGTGGCGGCGGGGGAGCGGCGAACGAGAACGGTGGCTCGGAGAGCACCGCGATCACCGTCTTCAACGGAGCGACCGGCACCATCTCCGAGAACTTCAACCCCTTCTCCTCGACGGCGCTCCAGCCCACGCTGGGCGTCATCTTCGAGCCGCTGTTCTGGTACAACGCGGCCTCCGACGAGCCGCCCACGCCCCTCCTGGCCGAGTCGTTCAGCTGGAACGAGGACGGCACGGAACTGACCATCAAGACCCGCGCCGGTGTCCAGTGGTCCGACGGCGAGCCGTTCACGGCGAACGACGTCGCCTTCACCTTCAACCTCGTGAACGAGACCCCGGAGCTGAACACCACCGGCCTCGCCGCCACGGCCGTGGCCACCGACGACACCACGGTGGTGTTGACCTTCGAGGAGAACTCCTTCATGCAGGAGCCGAGCGTGCTCGGCAACCGCGGGATCGTCCCGGCACACATCTGGGAGAACGTGGCGGACCCCATCACGGAGATCAACTCGAACCCCGTGGGCACGGGCCCGTTCAAGGTCGCCGACTTCACGGCGCAGAGCTACCTCCTCGAGAAGAACGACCTCTACTGGGAGGAGGGGAAGCCCGCCATCGACGAGGTCCGGTACATCTCCCTCGACACGGCCGACGCCGCGACCGGCGCCCTCCTCGCGGGCGAGGTGGACTGGATGAGCTCGTTCCTCCCCGGCCTGGAGCAGATCCTCGCCGACAACGAGAGCCTCTCCTACGTCAACACCCCGGCCCTGACTGCCTCGATCTTCACCTGCTCCAACGAGGAACTCGGTTGCGAGGGCCCGCAGACGGACCCGGCCGTCCGCCAGGCGATCTACCAGGGCATCGACCGCGAGCAGCTGAACGCGCTGGCCGGCGGCGGCTTCGCCGGAACGGCATCGCCCACGCTCGTGCTCCCGGAGCGCGACGCCGATTGGATCGCCGATCCCGAGAACGCCGAGACCCCGGCCACCGCGAACGTCGAGGAAGCCCGGCAGATCCTCGAGGAGGCCGGCTGGACCGAGGGCAGTGACGGCATCCGCGAGAAGGACGGCGAGCGCCTCACGCTCAGCATCCAGACGGTCACCGGGTACAGCGACTTCATCTCGCTGAACGGCGCCATGTCGCAGCAGCTCCGCGAGGTGGGGATCGAGCTCAACCCCACGGCCATCACCTACAACGAGTGGGTGAACAACCTCAACATCGGCCAGTACCAGCTCACGCTGGAATCGATCGGCCTGCAGCCCTCCAACAACCCGTACTACGCGTACGAGAAGTGGTACAACTCGGCGAACACGACGCCGGTGGGTGAGTCCGCGCTGAACAACAACACCGCGCGCTACTCCAACCCGGTGGTGGACGAGGCCCTGGCGGCCGCACGCTCCACGAACGACGAAGCGGTGCAGAAGGAGCAGTACGGGATCATCCAGGAGGAGATCGTCCGGGACATGCCGTACATCCCCATCTACGTGAACTCCCTGCTCACCGAGTTCAACACGGAGCGCGCCACCGGCTGGCCCACCAACGAGGACCCCTACGCCCTCGCGGCCACCTGGAAGGCCTGGGACAACGGGATCGTGCTGAAGAGCATCACGCCTGCCGAGTAACAGTCCTCCAGGCCGGCGCCGGCCGTCGAGTGGGGTGTCCCCAGGGACTCCCGCCCGACGGCCGGCCCGTACCCGACCAGCCGTGGAAAGTCCCTCCCCATGAAATACATCCTTCAGAAGCTCGGGTTCTACCTCGTGGCCTTCTGGGCCGCCCTGACGGTCAACTTCTTCCTCCCCCGCCTTCTGCCGGGCAACCCGGTGGACATCATGCTCGCCAAGCTCGCCCAGCGCGGTCCCGTGACGCCCGAGGCTCGCGAGGCGGTGGAGCTGCTCCTCGGGACCAACACCGACGCCCCGCTCCTCGTGCAGTACTGGCAGTACCTCGGGAAGCTCGTCACCCTCGACCTCGGTACCTCGGTGGCCTTCTTCCCGGCCTCCGTCACCGACATCATCGGCCAGACCCTGCCGTGGACCATCGGGCTGATCGGCATCGCCACGGTCATCTCCTTCGTGCTCGGCGTGGCGCTCGGCATGCTCGCGGGCTGGAAACGCGGCTCGTGGCTGGACAACCTGATCCCCGTGACCACCATGCTGCAGTCCGTGCCCTACTTCTGGCTCGCGCTGATCCTGCTGTTCGTCCTCGGCGGCATGTGGGACCTCTTCCCGCTCAACGGCGGGTACAACGTCTACGAGGTGCGCCCGGGCTGGAACCTCGCGTTCATCGGCAGCGTCGTCTACTACGGCACGCTGCCCGCGCTCACCATCGTGATCTCCTCGGTGGGCGGCTGGATGCTCGGCATGCGCAACATGATGGTGTCCACGCTCTCCGAGGACTACATCCTCACCGCCGAGGCCAAGGGTCTCCGCCCGCGCCGCATCATGACCACCTACGCCGCGCGCAACGCCGTCCTGCCGTCCGTGGCGGGTTTCGCGATCTCGCTCGGTTTCGTGGTGGCCGGTTCCATCGTCACCGAAGCGGTGTTCTCCTACCCGGGCATCGGCTCGGCCCTGCTCAACGCCGTCGGCAGCAACGACTACTCGCTCATGCAGGGCCTGTTCCTCGTGATCACGCTGTCCGTCCTCGGGGCCAACCTGATCGTCGACCTCCTCTACTCGTTCATCGATCCCCGCACCCGGGCCCGAACCTAGGATCGCCATGACAACCACCACCCAGGATCCGGGGATCGCCGCGGCGAGCGCCCGGTCCACCCGGCCGAAGCGCTCCCTGCCCCCCATGACGCCGAAGCTCGCGATCGGCCTCGCGATCGCCGGCGGCATCACCCTCTTCGGGATCGTCGCCCCGTTCCTCGTCGGAGATCCGTCGGAGGTCAACAACGTGGGGCTCGCCGGCCCCGCGGACGGCTACCTCCTCGGCACCACCCAGACCGGACAGGACGTCTTCGCGCAGCTGGCCCACGCCACGCGCGGCTCCCTCACGGTCGGCCTGATCGTGGGCGTGCTGACACTCTTCCTCTCGGCCTTCTTCGGCATCATCGGCGCCTACTTCGGCGGCTGGCTCGACGAGTCCTTCTCGCTGTTCAGCAACGTGATGCTCGTGATCCCCGGGCTGCCGCTGGTCATCATCATCTCCAGCTACGTGCCCGAGAAGAGCATCCTTCTGGTCTCCGTGGTGCTGGCGCTCACGGGCTGGGCAGGCTCCGCCCGCGTGCTGCGCGGCTTCACCCTGAGCGTGCGCAACCGCGACTACGTGGCCGCGGCGCGGGTCTCCGGTGAGAAGTCCTGGCGCATCCTGGGCGTCGAGATCCTCCCGAACCTGATCCCGCTGCTCGCCTCGCAGGTGGTCTTCGCCATCATCTTCGCCATCCTCGGCGAGGCGGGGCTCTCCTTCCTCGGCCTCGGCGCCGCGGATTCCTTCACCTGGGGCACCATGCTCTACTACGCACAGAACGGCCTCGCACTCCGGCTGGGTGCCTGGTGGTGGTTCGTGCCGCCGGGACTCATGATCGCCCTGTTCGGCGCGGCACTGGCGCTCATCAACTTCTCGATCGACGAGATCATCAACCCGAAGCTGCGCTCCCAGACCCGCGCCGCGCGGCGTTCGTGGAAGATCAGCAAGGCCGAGCTCCGTGCGGCCACGAAGGACGATGCCCTGTGAGCGGCGCGGACCGCGGTGCCCACGCCGTCAGCATCGAGGACCTCGGTGATCGCGCGGAGGGGCGCGCGTCCTCCACAGCAGGGCACGACGACGTCGTGCGCCCCGACCGCGACGAGCGCGGACAGCGCGCCGCCCAGGCGCGCGAGCACCCCGTGCTGACCATCGACGACTTCAGCGTCGAGTACAAGGGTGAGCGCGTGGTGAAGGCCGTGAAGAACGTGACCCTCTCCCTCGGGCGCGGCGAGATCCTCGGACTCGCCGGCGAGAGCGGGTGCGGCAAGTCGACGCTCGCCTACGGTATCAACCGGCTGCTCAAGCCGCCGGCCGTGATCACCGGCGGGAGCGCGCACTTCCACTCCCGCGAGGGCTACTCGATCGACCTCAACGAGCTCAGCGGCGAGGAGCTGCGGGCCTTCCGCTGGGACAAGATCGCCATGGTGTTCCAGGGCGCCATGAACTCGCTCAACCCCGTCATCACCATCCAGCGGCAGATGGAGGACATCTTCTCCACCCACCGCCCGGACCTGTCGAAGAAGGAACGCCGCGCGAAGTGCGGCGACCTCCTCGAGCGCGTGGGCGTGGACCGCGGGCGGCTGCGCTCCTACCCGCACGAGCTCTCGGGCGGCATGCGGCAGCGCGTCATGATCGCCATGGCCATGGCGCTGGACCCTCAGGTCATGATCATGGACGAGCCCACCACGGCCCTCGACGTCGTGGTGCAGCGGGAGATCCTCCGGGAGATCACGCGGCTGCGCGCGGACCTCGGGTTCGCGGTCATCTTCATCACCCACGACCTCCCGCTGCTGCTCGAGATCAGCGACCGCATCGCGGTGATGCGCGAGGGCGAGATCGTGGAGCTCGGCGACGCCGTGGAGCTGTACACCAACCCGCAGCACGAGTACACGAATCGCCTGCTGGCGTCCTTCCCCAGCCTCACGGGAGCGCGCGGCGACTTCATCCGCGGCGGCTCCCGGACCCAGAACGGAGACCGCCCATGAGCACCCTCGCCGTCCAGGACCTCGTCAAGGAGTACAAGCTCCGCGAGGGCATGAGGTCCAGCGTCCTGAAGGCCGTGAACAACGTCAGCTTCTCGATCGAGAGCGGCCGCACGGTTGCCCTCGTGGGCCAGAGCGGCAGCGGGAAGTCGACGCTCGCGAAGCTGCTCATGCAGCTGGAGAAGCCGACCTCGGGCAGCATCATGCTCGACGGCGAGCCGGTGCGACGCCGCGGGGCGGGCCTCCGCCAGTACCGCAGCGACGTGCAGATGGTGTTCCAGGACCCGTTCGCCTCCCTGAACCCGTACCACTCGATCGCCCACCACATCGGGCGGCCGCTGATCCTGCACGGCAAGGCCACGGGCCGCGAGGAGGTCATGGCCGGCGTGACCGCGCTGCTGGAACGCGTGCGGCTCGACCCGGACATGGCCGAGCGCAAGCCGCACGAACTCTCCGGCGGCCAGCGTCAGCGCATCGCGATCGCCCGTGCGCTGGCACCCGAGCCGAAGATCCTCGTGGCGGACGAACCCGTCTCGATGCTCGACGTCTCGATCCGCCTCGGCGTGCTCAACCTGCTGGCCGACCTGCAGCGCGAGGAGAACCTCGGCGTCTTCTACATCACGCACGACCTCGCGACCGCCCGCCACTTCTCCGACGACATCCTGGTGATGTACAAGGGGGAGATCGTGGAGCGCGGACCGGCCGACGACGTGATCCTGAATCCCCAGCACGAGTACACGCGGCTCCTCGCGGAGGCCGCACCCAACCCGGAGAAACGCCTCAGCGCCTGACCCGCCCGGGCACCCAGCACCGACACACCGAGACCACACCGGCGCCGCACCGGCGCCGCCCGAACCACCTGGAGCACGTGCATGAACGTTCCCACCCCCGCCCCGCAGTCCCTCGACCTCGGCGGCGCCTGGCAGCTCATCTGGACCGACGGACCGGAGGGCTCGCCGTCGTACGCGACCTCCCGCGAGGCCATCGCCGCGACCGTGCCCGGCCAGGTGCACACCGATCTGCTGTCCGCCGGTCTGCTCAACGATCCCGACGTGGGGCTGCGGGAGGCCGACCAGATGTGGATCGGGCACTCGCTCTGGACCTACGCCAGGCGCTTCGACTGGAACGGGGAGCCTGCCGGGGACCGCCTGGAACTGGTCGCCGAGGGCCTCGACACCTTCGCGACCGTCCGCCTGAACGGGCACGAGGTGGCCACGACGGCGGATCAGCACATCGCCTACCGCTGGAACGTGGCGCACCTGCTGATCCGGGGGGAGAACCTGCTCGAGATCACGTTCGGCTCCGCCTGGGACGCCGCGCACGCCTGCGAGGCGGAGGTCGGCGAGCTGCCCCGCCCGTACGACGAGCCGTACCCGTTCGTCCGCAAGAGCGCGTGCAACTTCGGCTGGGACTGGGGGCCGCACTACGTCACCGCCGGCATCTGGCAGCCCATCCGCCTGGAGGCGTGGACCCGCGCGCGCATCGCGTCGATTCGCCCCGCCGTCGCGCTCGACGGCGGATCGGCCCGCGTCTCCGTGAGCGTGGGTCTGGAGACGGCCGCCGCGGCGGCGGGCCTCCGCGTGACCGGCGTGCTGACGGCGCCCGACGGCGGCGAGGCCGCGCGGGTCACCGTGCCTGTGGCGGGCGAGGACACCGTACTCTACCTCACGGTCGAGAACCCCGAGCTGTGGTGGCCCGTGGGCCTCGGCGGCCAGCCGCTCTACGGTCTCCACGTCGAGGTGCACGACGACGGCGGCGCCCACGCGGTGGGTGAGCGGCGGATCGGCCTGCGCACGGTGGTGGTGGAGGAGGAGCCCGACGCCCTCGGTTCACGCTGGGCGCTCGTCGTCAACGGCCGGCGCGTGCGTGCGCGCGGCTACAACTGGATTCCCGATGATCCCTTCATCGCCGAGGTCACCGAGGAGCGCCTGGGCGAGCGCCTCGACCAGGCCGTGGCGGGAGGCGCGAACCTGCTGCGCGTCTGGGGCGGCGGCTACTTCTCCACCGAGGAGTTCATGGCGGGCTGCGACGAGCGCGGCCTCATGGTCTGGCACGACTTCCTGTTCGCGTGCGCCGCGTACGACGAGTCCGAGGCGATGATCGCGGCCGTCACCACCGAGGCCGAGCAGGCCGTGGCGAGGCTCTCCTCGCACCCGAGCCTCGTGATCTGGTGCGGCGGCAACGAGTGCGTGTGGGGCATGTACGACTGGGGTTGGCCCGAGATCCTGGAGGACCGGCCCTACGGCGCGGCCTTCTACACCGACGTGCTGCCCGGCGTCATCGCGCGCCTGGACCCCTCCCGCCCGTACGTCCCGAACAGCCCGTGGTCCGGGTCGCTGGACGAGCACCCCAACGGCCGCGAGTCCGGGCCCGTGCACATCTGGGAGGTCTGGAACAACGTCGACTACGTGCACTACCGCGATGTCGATCCGCCCTTCGTGTCCGAGATGGGCTGGTGCGCGCCCCCGGCCTGGTCCACCCTCCGCAGGGTCGTGACCGAGGGTGACCTCGTGCCGGACAACCCGCAGGTGGCCCACCACATGCGTGCCGCGGACGGCATGGAGAAACTGGCCCGCGGCATGGCTCCCTACTTCGGCGAGCCCACCGCCGCGGAGGACTGGCACTACCTGACGCAGATGGTGCAGGCGCGCTCGCAGGCCGCCGGTGCCGAGTGGTTGCGGACCCGCGAGCGGTGCGCCGGCGTGGTCATCTGGCAGCTCAACGACTGCTGGCCCGTGCTCAGCTGGTCCGCGGTGGACGGCGACGGCATCGAGAAGCCCGTCTGGTATGCGCTCCGCCGCTCCTTCGCCGACCACCTACTGGCGATCGTGCCGGTCACGGCGGGCGGCACGTCCGATCCCACCGGACCGGACGGCCTCGAGGTCGTGATCGTCAACGACGGCCTCGCCGCGTGGACGGCCGACGTCGTCGTGCGCCGCCTGACCATGGAGGGCGAGGTGATCGCCTCGGAGGCGATCACCCTCACCGCCGCGGCCGACGGCACCGCGCGGGGGCCGCTGCCGGCGTCCTTCGCCGTGGCGAGTACGTCCGAGTTCCTCGTGGCGGATGTCGACGGGCTGCGTTCCACGTGGTTCTTCGCGCCCGACGCCGACCTCGTGATCGCCGAACCGTCCTTCACGGCCCACGCCGTTGCCGCCGACGGCGTGGTGCGGGTATCCATCGAGGCACACACGCTGCTCCGTGACCTCTGCCTCTTCGCGGACCGGCTGGCCGACGCGCTGGACGTACCGGCACGCGAGCTCGCGGTTGACGAGATGATGCTGACGCTCCTGCCCGGGGAGACCGCCGTCCTCACCGTCAGCAGGCGCGACGGCGGCGCGCTCTCCGGGGGTGACCTCGCGGTCGCCGAGCGCTCGCCGATCATCCGGTGCATCGGTGACAGTGCCGCGCTCAGCGGTGCGGGAGCGTCCGGCTCCCGCGCGGCGTCGGCGGCACCAGGGGATGTACCACGGTGATCGCGGGCATCGAGACCGGCGGCACCAAGGTGATCTGCGCCGTCGCGGACCCGCTGCAACCCGGCACCTTCGTGGACCAGGCGCGCATCGACACCACCACGCCCGAGCGCACCCTGGGTGCCATCCGCGAGTTCCTCGCGCCCCACGCCGTCCGCGGCAGGTTCGACGCCGTCGGTATCGCCTCCTTCGGCCCGGTGGAGGTGGATGCCTCGTCGCCCCGCTTCGGGTGGATCACGTCGACCCCGAAGCCCGGCTGGCAGGACACCGATCTGGTGGCGAACCTCCGGCTGGCACCCGGGACCCCCGTGCGGGTCGTCACGGACGTGACGGGGGCGGCGCTCGGTGAGCACCGCTTCGGTGCCGGCCGCGGGGTCGACGACGTCGCCTACGTGACGGTCGGAACGGGGATCGGCGCCGGGATCGTGGTCAACGGTGCGCCCTTCACGCTGCGCAGCCACCCCGAGATGGGTCACCTGGTGATCCGGCGGCACCCCGCCGACACCTTCGCGGGAGTCTGCCCGTTCCACGGCGACTGCCTGGAGGGCCTCGCCTCCGGTCCGTCGATCACCGCCCGCTGGGGGCGGCCCGGGACGGACCTCGGTCCGCTGCGCCGCGACGCCGTCGCACTCTCCGCCTACTACATCGCGCAGCTCCTGGCCACGGTCACGTACGCGGCGGCACCGCAGCGCATCATCGCGGGGGGTGGGGTGCTGAAGACGCCCGGGCTGCTCGACGCCGTGCGTGCGCAGCTCGCCGTCCTGGTGGGGGGCGCGCTCGGCGACCATCCGCTCACGGACATGGCCAGCGGCTACGTGGTGGCGCCGGCCCTGGCCGACGAGTCGGGCGTGCGGGGGGCGCTCTCGCTCGCAGGCGACGCCTTGGCGCTCGGCGCGGCACTCGCGGCGGCCGGGTAGGCGACCGTCGTCGGGGCCGCCGTGGCTAGCATGGGCCCATGATCGTCTGGCTGAACGGCACCCACGGCGCAGGGAAGACGACCACCGCCCGGCTCGTGCAGCAGCTGATCCCGGACTCGCAGGTGTTCGACGCCGAGAAGGTCGGCGAGACGCTGATGGACGTGTACCCGGGGCTGCCCGAGACCGACAACTTCCAGCACTGGCCGCCCTGGCGGCCGCTCGTGGTCGAGACGGCCCGGCGCATCCTCGAGTACACCGGCGGCACGCTCGTGATTCCCATGACCGTGCTGGTCGAGGAGTACTGGCGCGAGATCAGTGAGGGCCTCGCCTCGTACGGGGTGCCGGTCCGGCACGTCGTGCTGCACGCGGACCAGGACACGCTGCGCGCGCGGATCATGGACGATTCCGTGCTCGGCCCGTCCTCGTTCCGGCTCCGGTACCTCGAGCCGTACGACGAGGCCATCCGCTCCTGGCTGGGTGCGGAGGCGCACGTGGTGGACACCGTGGGCGTCCCGCCGGCCGAGGTCGCCGCGACCATCGCGGCGTGGGCGCTCGCGCCGCAGGGCCCCGGGAGTTCCTGACGCGGGAGGCCGGTCAGGCCGGCGGGAGGGCGAGGAGGGCCTGCGTCGTCACGACCGTGGCGAACTCGCCGTGATCCGTTCACGACCGCACCCTCGCCGGTCCCGTCCTCACACCCTCCCCGCTTTCGTCACACCTCAGGTGCCGCCGGAGCGACGCTGCCGTTCGACCATGCGCAGCACGCGGTCGGCGCGTTCCGCGAGGCCGCCGACGCCGCCCGGGGGCAGGGCATCGAGCGGCCACCACTGGAGATCCTCGCTCTCCGCGCTGACGCTCATCCCGGCGCTGCGCGGGACCACGGCGGCGTACGCAAGGTCGAGGTGGCTGGTGCAGGGCCCGAAGGACGGGGACAGGGCGTGGATGTCCGCGTCGAGAACTACAGGGGAGAACCAGGTCTCGCCGGTGATGCCCGACTCCTCGCGGAACTCCCGGAGGGCGTCCTGTCCGAATTCGCGGAGGTGGTGCTGGATCTCGTCCAACGCGGCCCGTTGACGGGGATCATCCGCCGCCGATGCCGCCGCCGTGATTTCCCGCGTACTCGCCGCGAGCAGGTCGACACCCACCCGGTCAGCCGCGCAGCTCTGCCGCGTACTCGGTGAGCGAGCGCTTGTAGCCGTCGAGCGTGGGTATCAGTGCCAGCAAGGCCGTCCTCAGGGCATCGCCGTGCCTCCCGTCGTCGTGCAGGGCGAGGGCGAGGAAGGCCAGACGGGCGCTCTCGTCGGGGCCCGCAGGGGGCATGCCCTCGAGGATCGTGACGGCCTCGGCCGCACCGCCCACGTTGCGGAGGGAGCTTGCCAGCTGGATCGGCGCGCGGAGAGAGCTCTCACCCTCCAGCCCGGCGTCGATCGCGCGGCGGTAGAGGGGGATGGCCTGCTCCTCCAGCCCCAGGGCGTCGTGCACACCAGCTCGTTCGAAGAGGGCCTCGGCGTCGCCCTCCGGCCGGTCGGCGAGGAGGTCTGTCATCCGCGCGACGGTGCCCGCGGGGTCGTCGTCGTCGAACTCCTGCTCGTAGAAGCGTTCGATCCTCTGCTGCAGCGTCGCGTCGTCCATCTGACCAGCCTGTCAGACGGACGGGCAGCTCACGCGCGCCGCGACGTGCGGCGCGCGACGGGCACGTCAGGCCCGTGCCCTCGGGGACAGGACGCGGGCCAGGATGATCACGAGCAGACCCGCGAACGGGACGATCAGGAGCCCGTACCGCAGCTCGGTCGCGTCGGAGACGGCGCCGATGACCGGCGGCGAGACGAGGAACCCGAGGCGCAGGAGCCAACTGATGAGGGTCAGCCCGGTCCCGGCTCGGAACCCGGGCAGCTCGTCCGCTGCGTGCATCGCCGCGGGGATGAGCGTCGCCACGCCCAGTCCGGCGAGGCCGAAGCCGACGATCGTGGTCGGGATGCTGGGGAACGCGAGTGCTCCGCCCATCCCCAGCAGGACGCACAGCCCTCCGAGGCGCGCGATGAGCCGCTGGCCGAAGCGGTCCACCAGGCGGTCCCCCATCAGCCGCCCGACGAACTGCATGCCCTGGAGGGCGATGAACCCGAGCCCGGCGGTGAAGGACGAGGCGGCGAGTGAGCCGCTGAGGTAGATGGCGGCCCACGAGCTCCCGGCGTCCTCCACGATGGCACCGGAGGAGGCGATGACGACGAGCGCGAGGAGGACGGCGTACCCGGCCACAGCGGGCGAGCGGCGGTCCCGGCGGTCCGCCGTCCGCCCGTCCGTTGCGGGTTCCCCCTCTGGTTCCACCCCGGGTTCCTCGGCCGGATCTCGGTCCGGTTCCTCGTCCGGTTCCGGTCCGGCGAGCAGAAGCGGGTAGATGGCGCAGGCGGCCACCCCGAAGACCACGGCGGTGAGCCCCAGGTGGAGTGCGAGAGGCGTGCCCGATTGCGCCGCGAGTGCTCCCACCGCCCCTCCGCCGACGGCGCCGATGCTCCAGACCGCGTGGAAGGAGTTGAGGATGGAGCGCTCGTACAGCTTCTGCACGCGCAACCCGTGGGAGTTCTGGGCGACGTCCGTGATGGAGTCCATCGCCCCCGCGAGGAAGAGGCCGCCGGCCAGCAGCAGCCAGCTGGTGCCCGTGCCCGCCAGCAGGATCCCGGCCGCGCACAGGAGGGTCGCGACGATCGCCACGCGCGAGGACCGGAACCGCCGGATCAGGGCGCCGGCGGCGAGTCCCGCCACCAGGGCGCCGAGGGGGAAGGCGGCCACGGCGGCGCCGAACGCCGTGTTCGTGAGGTCCAGTGCCTCCTTGATCTCCGGGTACCGGGGGAGGATGCTCGCGAAGATCGCGCCGTTGGTGAAGAACAGCACGTTGACGCCGAGGCGTGCGCGCTCGGGGTCGCGGCCGGGCCGCAGGGACGGGGATCGGGTGGCGGTCATGTCAGGCCTTCCGGGTGCGCTCGTGGCCGAGGGCCACGAGTTGGTCGACGGCGGTCCTCGCGGCCTGCCCGTACCAGGAGTCCGGGCTGTGGCCGGCGTCCGGGGCCGCGTCGAGATAGGCGACGGGGACCGGAGCGGCGAGTGCCGCGACCGCCTCGACGAGCTCCGCTGCGGGGGACGCGATGATCAGCCCTTCGACGCCGAGGTCCACGAGCAGGGTGAGTTGTCCCCGGGTCAGTGCGGGCGCCGTCGTCGAGATGTGCCGGACGACGACGGCGTACCCGCGCTGCTGCGCGGCGTGGTCGATCGCGAGGAGGGACGCGCCGTGGTCGGTCCGCCCGTCGGCCGGGAGGACGACGCCGATCAGCTGCGAGCGTCGCGTCGCGAGGGTTCGTGCCGCCCGGTTCGGTCGATAGCGCAGCTCGCCGACGGCAGCCCAGACAGCCCGCCGGGTCTCACGGTGCACCATGGGCTGGTTGTTCACCACGCGCGAGACGGTCTGTGCGGACACGCCCGCCCGGAGAGCGACATCCCGGAGCGTCGGGGCCCGCAGATCACGTTCACTCCGGTGGTCCCCATCTGTCATGTCCTGCCACCTGTCGTCGTCGACCCGCGCGTCCGCCACCGCGGGGAGCGGGAAGGTGCGACGGGTCAGCACATACCCGCCGTGTGGGGGGTGAGACGCAGTCCGTGAACGTTCACGGGAGCGTTCACGGAACGCTAGCACTAGGCTGACGGGCATGGCAAGCACACCGAAGGCCGCGACGATCCTCGATGTCGCACGGGAAGCCGGGGTGTCACGCCAGACCGTCAGCCGTGCCCTCAACGGCCTGCCGGATATCAGCGACGTCACCCGCCAGCGCGTGATCGACACCGCGCGCGCCCTGAACTACCGGCCCAACAGGGCGGCGCAGGGCCTGGTGAGGGGCAGGGACACCACGGTGGGCTTCGTCGTCGAGGACCTGCGGAACCCCTACTACCCCGAGCTCGCAGCAGCCCTCAGTCGCATCGCCGCGGAGCGCGGATGGAGCGTGATCCTCTGCGACGTCGGGGACACCGAGGAGACCGCCGGAGCGCGGCTGCGATCCCTGCTCCGGCGCGTCGACGCCCTCGTGATCACGGGGTGCCAGGCGGGCAGCGTGGGAGCCCTCCCGCTCGACGTGTTCAAGCGCGCCGTGAGCGGCATCCCCACCGTCATCCTCGACGGGTCGGCCGACGACGGCTTCGATTCCTTCGTCGAGTTCGACCACGCGGCGGGCGTCGAGGTGGCGCTCGACCACCTGGTCGCTGCCGGGCGCCGCCAGATCGCGATGATCGACACCGTGCAGATGGACTCCGCGCGTCGGGCAGCATACCGGCGGTACCTCCAGGCACACGGGCTGCCGTGGTCCGTGGGATCCGAGTTCCGCGCCGAGGAGACCACCACCGGCGGGATGGTCGCGGCCGCGGAACTGCTCCACCGCTACCCGGCGATGGACGCCATCCTCGCCTACAACGACATCCTCGCGATCGGCGCCCTCAAGGGCCTGATCCGCGCCGGGGTGTCGGTCCCCGGGAGGATCAGCGTCGTCGGCATCGACGGGCTCGACGTCGGTGAGCTGGTCACCCCCGAACTCACGACCCTCGCGATCGACAAGTCGGACCTGGCACGCCGGGCGGTGGATGTCCTGGCGAGCATCATGGACGGAGCTGACGAGCGGACCCGCAGCTCGAAGGCGCCGCTGAGCTACCGGCTGATCATCAGGGACTCCGCCTGATCGCCGCCGGGACGGGTGCCGTGCCGCCCTGACCGGACGTGCGGGACGACGATGTCGGGGCCAGCACCTCTGGCTCCTGACGCCCGTCCACCCCACAATGAGGCGATGACGACCTACTTCGGTACGAGAGAGTTCGACGGCGCAACCTTCGTCAGGACCGGCTTCCGCGGTGCCACCCTCCGGTTCTCCGACGTCAGCGGCATGACCATGCGCGGCGTCGACGTGGACGGACTCGACATCGACAGCCATGACCTCTTCTTCGGCAGACTCCTCGTCAACGGGGTCGACGTGGTGCCGCTGGTGGACGCCGAGCTCAACCGGCTGTTCCCCGGCCGCGAGTTGCAGAAGGCGCAGACCCCCGACGGCCTGCGTGAGGGGTGGCTCGCCGTGCAGGCAGCGTGGCAGGGCACCGTGGCGGATACCCCGATGGAGCTGGTCGACGCGCACGTGCCGGACGAGTGGTCGCTGTCCCAGACCCTGCGGCATCTGGTCCTGGCGACCGACGCCTGGCTCGGCCGCGGGATCCTCGGGACACCGCAGCCGTTCCACGAGATCGGTTTGATGTTCACCGGGGCGGCCGAGGCGGGATTCGACCTGTCGATCTTCCGCGAGGACCCGCCGTCCTACGAGGAGGTCCTCGCGGTCCGGGAGGAGCGCCAGCAGCAGGTCACCGATGTCCTGGCAACGGCGACAAAGGACCTCCTCGCGGAGGAACGCGAGAACCCGTGGGGTGGCGGCGACTGGCACCCCACCGTGGGCGACTGCCTCCGGGTGATCCTCGAGGAGGAGTGGGCGCACCTGCGCTACGTCCGGCGAGACCTCACGCTCCTCCGTCAGGACCAGTGAGGCGGTCGCTCGAGATCGCCGGGGAGGAGGGTCGTCGCATCCCCCCGGGCGGCCGCGACCTGCGCCTGCGTCAGGTACAGGGACGTCGACAGGTCGGCGCCGTCGAGGCGGGCGTCCCGTAGATCCGCGCCCAGGAGGTCCGCGCCCGAGAGGTCGCTGCCCCGCAGGTCCGCGGCGATGAGGTAGGCACCCCGGAGGTCGGCACCGCACAGGGACCTCCGCGACAACCGCCGCCCCATCAGGTCGGATCCGGGGACGAGCTCGGCGCCGAGGTGCTCACCGCCCGTCGCGAGGTAGGAGGAGCGCACCTCCTCGCTGACGTCCATCAGGACCGCACGCACCTCTATGTGCACCTCGTCGACGTCCAGGGCCGTGATCCGCTGCCTGTCGGTCAGGGCCGCCTCAATCATCGAGCCCAGCCGCGTCGCCGCCTACGACGTCTCCGGATCGAAGGTCCTGACCGCTGCCTCGGCCAGGTACCAGAGCATCTCGTGCAGCTTCCGGGCTGTCGCGAAGGCGGCGAACATGGCAGGGGCCGTCTCGGGTGCCGCGCGCCAGCTGACCCCCTCGAAGAGGTTCTGCGCGACGTTCTGGCCGGCTCCGAAGCAGTCGAAGACGGTGCATCCCGTGAAGCCTCGCGGGCGCAGGCTGTCGTGGATGGTGCAGGAGAATCGGGCGTCGAGGTTTCGGCAGGGAGTCCCGGCGGGCTTGTCGACGGCGAAGTCCGCGCTGCGGGAGAAACCGAGGGCCGTGCAGCACAGGGCGAAGCACCGGCTGCAGTCAGGGCGAAGGTGCCGGCGTTCGGCGGGGGAGGTGGGGTGGCTGGTGGAGGGTGTGCTCATGATGTCTTCTCCGGGTGGGATCGGCGGGGGTCCGGGTGCCAGGGGAACTCACGAAGGAGTTCCCTTCCGGGGCGCACGGGATCACCGCTTCCGAGGGAAGCGCCGGGGAGCTGCTGGAGGGACTCGACGTCACAGGAAGAAGAAGGATGTCACTGCGATCCAACCTAGCACCGCGCTGCGGTACGCGTCCGGGTGACGGCGCCGGGGGTCAGACGCACTCGAGGGGTCGATGAGGGGTCGCGGGTAACTCGACTGTCAGGGCGTCGCCGGCCGTGATGACACCTCCGCGGTGCACGGTGCCCATGACCCCCGCTCGTCGGTGCACGGTCCCGTCGCTGTCCCGTGGGAGCACCGCCCTGAGGAGTCCGTCCTGGAAGCGGTCGATCTGCCAGCAGGGGTTCCGCAGGCCGTGCACCTCGATCACGGCGTCGGGGCCGGCGAGCAGCAGGGTGCCGACGGGGAGGGCGTGGAGATCGACGCCGCGGGTGGTGATGTTCTCGCCCAGGTCACCGGGTCCCACGGTGAAGCCGTCCCGCTCGAGGTCGTCGAACAATTCGGCGGGGATCAGGTGCACCTGCCGCAGATTGGGCCGGGTGGGATCGGCACGGACGCGTGAGAGGTGCTGGACGGTTCCACCCGCGTGGGCATCACCTTGCACCCCCATGCCGTCGACCAGCAGGATCGAGGGCACGCGTTCCTTGATGAAGCCGTGGTCCGACCCTACGCCCGGCCCCACGCCGGAGGGAGGACCGGCGGGGTGACGCACGGAGGAACGGCCCGGCCGTGCCAGAATGATCGGGATCCGAACCGGGCACGCATCAGGAGGCGGCGGAAGTGAGCGTGTCCCGTGCCGCCGTCGTCGTCACCGCCCTGACGGCGGTCTCCACGGTCTTCGGCTTCGTGCGCGACGTCGTCATCGCCGCGGTCTACGGCGCGGGCCCCGAGCTCGACGCCTACCTCGTGGCGCAGGGCCTGATGAACGTCGTGCTGGGGCTGATCGCGTACGCGATGGCCCGCTCCGTCATCCCGGTGGTCTCCCGCGAGGTCGCCGCCGAGGGCGATACCTGCCGCGGTCACCGCTCCTTCGACACCTCGATCACGGTCGCCATGATCGTGCTGGGACTCGGCGCCGTCGTCGTCGGCCTGCTGGCCGCCCCGATCACCGCCGTGCTCGCTCCCGGCTTCGAGGGCGAGCAGGCGGACCTCGCCGTGACGCTCACCCGGATCATGCTGCTCGCCGTGGTGCTCGTGGCGGGGACGGACCTCCTGGCCGCCGTGGCGCAGGCCCACCAGCGCGTGGTCTGGTCCTCGCTGCAGGGCGTGCCCTTCAACATCATCATGATCGGCGCTGCCGGGCTCTTCGGGCCGCGGTTCGGTATCCAGGCCCTCGCCGTCGGCTTCGTGGTGGGATCGGCCGCCCGCCTGCTCCTCCAGTTCCCGCCACTGCGCGGGATCGGCCTGCGGATCCGCCCCCGGTTCGCGCTGCGTGATCGCGGCTTCCGGGAGATCGCCCGCCTCATGCCGCCCCTGCTCGTGGGTAGCGCGATCGGCAACGTCAACTCGCTCGTGGACCGGGCGGTCGGCTCCACCCTGGGGGACGGCGCCATCACCGCGCTCTCCTACGGCTGGCGCCTGGTGAACCTCCCGGAGACCCTGCTCATCGCCTCGCTGCTCGTGCCGCTCTACCCAGCTCTCGGCGCGGCGGCCGGCAACGCGCCGGAGATCCGGCGCCTCGTCACCCGCGGCCTGTCCGTCACCGTCACCGTCCTGGTCCCGCTGACCCTGGTCCTGGTGGTGGCGGCGCTCCCTCTCGTCCGGGTGGCCTACGGGCGGGGCGCGTTCACGGAGGACGACGCCGCTGCCACCGCCGTCGCGGTGCTCTGGTACGCCCCCGCGCTCGTGGCGATGGGCGTCCGGCAGGTGTTCGTGAGTACGTCCTACGCCCTGGGAGATGCCCGGGCGCCCGTGCTCGTGGCGCTCGCCGCGATGGTCGTGAACGTCGTCGGGGACCTCCTGCTGGCACCCGTGATGGGGGTGGCGGGCATCGCGCTCGCCACGAGCGTCTCCCTCGTGGCGGCGGCCGCTGCGAACGGCGTGCTGCTCGCACGGCGGCACGGGGCGGTGGACGGCGCGCGCACGCGGAAGCTCCTGGTCCGGGCCGTGGTCATCGGCTCGGTGGCGATGGGAAGCGGCGCCGGCCTGCTCGCTCTCCTCGACGGCGGAGCGCCGCTGCTCGTCGGTGCCGTGGTCGGCGTGGGTGTCCTCGCCGTCTACATCGCCGGGCTGGTACTCCTGCGGGCACCGGAGCGCCTGGTCCCTCTGGACATGCTGCGCGCGGCCCGCCGCAGGACCTGAACGTAGCGACGGCCACCCACCCTGCCGAGCGCCAGCGTCAGGGAGGGCCACGGGTCCTGCGGGCTCCACGTGCTGTGCCGGGCGGTGAGGGACCACCGGACGGTGGAGGCGACGTCGAGCAGCAGGCCGTTCCGCCGCTCGAGGCGCGCACGCCGCAGATCCCCGGCGAACCACGAGTACCGGCGTCCGGCCGCGCCGTCCGCGAGGTGCGGAGTGTCCACACCGAGGACGGTCTCGCCCCAGGTGCGCACCAGGCCGTCGACGGCGGACTCCGCGAGCGCGAGGGAGCCGAAGAAGCGGCCGTTGAGATCGATCAGGTGGGGTACGCCGTCGGCGCCCGTGAGGAACTGGAGTTCCACGAGGCCGTGCCATCCCAGCTCGAGCAGCAGGGCCTCCACCGTTGCGGCGAGCTCCTCGTCCACGGGGACGGTGACGGCGCGCGCCGAGGCGCCGTTCGGTGTGGGCCAGAGGTGCGGCGAGACCTGCTGTGTCCGGCCGAGCAGACGGCCCTCGTGGAACACGCCGATGACGGCCCCGAGCGTCCCGGTGATCGGCGCCTGCAGCACGGGGCGGGCTCCTGCGGCGCGGATGCGCTCGACCTGGGGCCGCGCGGCGTCGGCGGAGGCGAAACGCTTGGCCTCGATGCGCAGCGGGCGGGTCTGCTGGGGTGCCCAGTGCTCCCGGCACTTCACGACCACGGGGCCGTCCCAGTGCGCGAGCGCCTCGTCGGTGGCCACTTCGGTGTGGGGGGCGGCAAGCCCCACCTTCGCGGCGTACTCACCGAGCCGCACCTTGTCGAGGACCGTCTCGACGACGTCGAACGCGGGGTGCGCCACGCGCAGGAGGAGTTCGCCGCGGTAGGCGGAGAGCGCGGCCATCCAGTCGTCGCCCCCGCCGAACACGAGGTCGTAGCCGTCCGCCGCGGCGGCGTTCAAGCCGGCGATGAAGGCCAGGCCGTCGTTCCGTGGTCTCGGGACCACGTAGGTGGCGTCGCAGGCCGACGACGAGCCGAGGACGCCGCCGCCCTCGGGCGTGCCGACGCCCACGAACCATCCTGCGGCGTGGAAGGCGCGGACGGCTGCCAGTGCACCGCGGTCCCTGCCGGTCGCGACGATCAGCACCCGCGGGCGGCCGTGGGCGGACTCGGGGCCCTGGTGATCTCGCATGCGTACCTCACTCGTGGTTCGGCCGGCGATCCCCAGGTAGTCACCGGCTGCAGGTCACGGCGGGAAGCCGTACCTGCTCAGGCTAACCAGCACGGATGAGAGCAAGATGAGCGACACAGCGGAAGACGCGACTATTCCGAAGCGCTCACGCGGCGGTGCTCGCCCGCACCACGAGTTCGCTCGGTGGCATGGCCTGTGTCCGGGGCTGCCCGTTGTCCAGCAGAGCCAGCAGCAGTTCGGCCGCCACCCGCCCCTGGCGCCACGGGTTCCGCGCGAGCGAGGTGACGCCGGGGGAGGAGAGCTGGCAGTGCAGCGAATCGTCCCAGCTCACCAGCATCACGTCCTCGGGGCAGCGCAGGCCCAGCGCGCGGAGGGCCAGCAGGGCCCCCATGGACATGAGGTCGTTCCCGACGACGACGGCGGTGGGTCGCTCACCGGATCCCCCACCGGAGGCGTCACCGGATGCCCCGCCGAGGAGCGCGGTGACCGCGTGCCGCCCGGACTCGAGGGAGTAGTCGGCCTCGTGGTGCACCACCTCCAGGCCGTACTGCTCGGCGCACCGGCGGACGTGCCGGATGCGCTCCTCCTCGTGGAGGTACAGCTGCGGGCCGGAGACGTGCGCGATCCGCCGGTGCCCGAGCCCGCGCAGGTGGTCGAGGATGGTGGCGGAATCCGCGGCGTGGTCCGCCGTCGTGCTGGAGAAGCCGTGCGGCGCCGTGGACATCGGGGCGCCGTGCAGCACGAACGGGAGCCCGAGACGCTCCAGGAGCGCGGGGCGGGGATCCTCGCGCAGGTGGTCGAAGAGCAGCACGCCGTCCACCTTGCGCTCGCCGGCCCACCGTTCGTAGGTGGCGCGCTCGTGGGCCGGGTCCTTCGTGACCATGCGGAGCATCAGCGCGAGATCGCCCTCCGCCAGTGCGGTCTCGATGCCCGCGAGGAGGCCCATGTGGTACGGCTCGGTGCCGAGGAGGTGGGGGTCCGCCGAGAGCACCATGCCCACGGCGCCGGCGCGTGAGCGGGAGAGGGCGCGGGCGGAGGAACTGGGGTACCAGTCGAGCTCCTCGGCGAGGTCCAGGACGCGGCGCCGCGTGAGCTCGCTGACGCCGGGCTGGCCGTTGAGGGCGTAGGACACGGAGGCCTTCGAGATGCCGAGCCTCTTGGCGAGGCTCGCTATCGTCTCTCTGGCCATGGGCACCACCCTAGCGCGAGGAATTCCTTGACCCCCTTCCACATATCACCTAGGTTCGTCGTAGTGCCTGAACCGGTTCAGTTCCACCCCGATCTCGACGAGGAGACCCTCCAGTGACGTACTCACTCCAGCTCTACACACTGCGGACAGCGATGGGGGCGGACCTCCCCGGCACCATCAAGCGCGTGGCCGATCTCGGCTACACCGCGGTGGAGCCCTACAACTTCGTGGCCACCGCGGACGAACTCGCCGAAGCCCTCTTCGCCAACGGCCTCAGCGCCCCCTCGGGACACGCGCCCCTGCTCCGCGCCGACCAGGACGAGATCTTCGAGGCCGCGCGGAAGCTCGGCATCGGCACCGTGATCGATCCCCACGTGGAGCGCAGCCACTGGACCGCCGAAGCCGACATCAAGGCCACCGCCGAGGCGCTCAACGCCGCCGCGCGCAAGGGTGCCGAGTACGGCATCACCGTCGGCTACCACAACCACGAGTTCGAGCTCGAGGAGCGCATCGACGGCGTCTCCGGGCTGGAGGTGCTCGCCCGCCACCTCGACCCGGCCGTGGTCCTCGAAGTGGACACCTACTGGGCCGCCGTGGGCGGCGAAGACCCCGCCGAGCTGCTGCGCCGCCTGGGTGACCGCGTGCGCTTCGTCCACATCAAGGACGGCCCGCTCACCAAGAACGACAGGGAGCAGGTGGCCGTCGGTCACGGCTCCATGCGCGTCTGGGACGTGCTGGACGCCGTTCCGGGCCTCGAGGCCGCCGTGGTGGAACTCGACGACTTCGACGGGGACGTCTTCACGGCCGTCGCCGACAGCCTCACCTACCTGAACGAGGGAAAGAAATGAGCGACGCCGTGCACACCCAGCGCACAGGGCCCGTGGGAGTCGCCGTCATCGGCGCCGGGGTCATCAGCAAGGAGTACCTGACCAACCTGACCGGCTTCCCCGACGTGACGGTGCACATCGTCGCCGACATGTTCGAGGAGGTCGCCGCGACCCGCGCCGCCGAGTTCGGCGTCGCCGCCTCCGGTGGCGTCCAGGACGCCCTGAACCACCCCGACGTCGAGATCGTGGTCAACCTGACCATCCCCGCGGCGCACGTCGAGGTGGCCACCGCCGCCGTCGCCGCCGGCAAGCACGTGTGGAGCGAGAAGCCCTTCTCGCTCGATCGCGAGAGCGGGCTCGGGCTGCTGAAGGCCGCGGACGCGGCCGGCCTGCGTCTCGGCTGCGCACCGGACACCTTCCTCGGGGCCGGGCTGCAGACCGCACTGCGGCTCGTGGCGCGCGGTGACATCGGCGTCCCCTTGACGGCGCTGACCCTGATGCAGTCGCCCGGCCCGGAGTCCTGGCACCCGAACCCCGCGTTCCTCTTCCAGGAGGGGGCCGGTCCGCTGTTCGACATCGGCCCCTACTACCTGACCACCCTCGTGCAGACCTTCGGCGCCATCACGAAGGTGGCCGGGTTCGGCTCGAAGTCCCGCGAGACGCGGACCATCGGATCGGGTCCGAAGGCCGGCGAGGTCTTCGACGTCACCGTGCCGTCCCACGTCAGCGCGATCGCGCAGTTCGCCAACGGGGAGTCCTCGCAGAGCATCTTCAGCTTCGACTCTCCGCTCAAGCGCGCAGGCTTCGTGGAGGTCACCGGGACCGAGGGCACGCTCGCGTTCCCTGACCCGAACAACTTCACCGGAGACCTCACGATCACGCGTCGCGGCTCCGACGAGCCGGAGACCATCCCCGCCGTCGGTGCGACCTCCACGCGCGGCAGCGGCGTCCTCGAGATGGCACGGGCGCTCCGCGAGGGCCGCCCGCACCGCGCGCAGGGCGAGATGGCCTTCCACGTCCTCGACGCGATGGTCTCCATCTCGGAGAGTGTGGATGCCGGCGAGTTCGTCTCGCTCTCCAGCACGGCCACCGCCGCGGAGCCCCTGCCCGAGGACTGGGACCCGTTCGCCTCCACCCTCTCCTGAGCCGGGCAGGCGCTGCGGACGTCCGCGGCGCCGCCCCCTCGGGACCGAGCTGCCCAGGGCCACGCGGGAGGACGACGGTGAACGAGCGAACCACGACGACGGACGGGCCGCGTCACGCCGCGGGGCCGTGGCGCCGACTGCTCCCGGGGCAACGTGCACGCCTCATGGTGTTCGATGTGGGCACGCGGACGTCCTCGTGCGTCTTCGAGACCGAGGACTTCGTCATCGAGGCGCCGAACTGGACGCCCGACGGCGCCTGGCTCGTCTTCAACTGCGACGGACTGCTCTACCGCACGGCCGCTGCGGCCGGTGGTCAGCCGCGGGTGCTGTTCACCGGGACGGTCACCGACGCGAACAACGATCACGTGCTCTCCGCGGACGGCCGCTTCCTCTACCTCTCCTCGCAGGACGGCCATCTGTACGAGGTGCCGACCGAGGGCGGGGACGCCCGTAGGGTCACGAGGCCCGACGACGGCCTCCACGCCCGGTACCTCCACGGCGTCTCGCCGGACGGACGCACGCTCGTGCACGTGGGCCGCGCGAAGAGCGACCCCGCCCACGACATCTATGCGGTGGACGTGGCCGACGGCGCCACCCGGCGGCTCACCGAGACGGACCGCCCGCATGACGGCGTCGAGTACAGCCCGGACGGCCGGTGGCTGTACTTCAACTCGGAGCGGGCCGCCACCACGCCCGGGCACTCGCAGCTCTTCCGCATGCGCCCGGACGGGAGCGGCGTGGAGCAGCTGACGCACGACGAGCGGGTCAACTGGTTCCCGCACCTCGCACCCGACGGCAGCCGCCTCGTCTACCTGAGCTACGCGCCCGGGGTTCAGGGGCACCCCGGGAACGAGCCCGTGGTGCTGCGCGTGGCGGACGCCGACGCGCGCAACGCCTGGGACGCCGTCGCGCTGTTCGGCGGCCAGGGCACGGTGAACGTCAACAGCTGGGCGCCGGACAGCCGGCGCTTCGCCTACGTGGACTACCCCCAGGAGGACGCATGAAGATCGTTGCTGCCGATGTGATCGTGACGAGCCCGAGCCGTAATTTCGTGACGTTGAAGATCACGACGGACGAGGGGCTGACGGGCCTGGGGGACGCGACGCTGAACGGGCGTGAGCTCGCGGTGGCGTCCTACCTGACGGAGCACGTCACCCAGCTGCTCATCGGCCGTGACCCCCACCGCATCGAGGACACGTGGCAGTTCCTGTACCGCAGTGCGTACTGGCGTCGGGGTCCGGTGACGATGGCCGCCATCGCCGCGGTCGACATGGCGCTCTGGGACATCAAGGGCAAGGCCGCCGGCATGCCGGTCTATCAGCTGCTGGGAGGTGCGTCGCGGACGGCGCTGCGCACCTACGGGCATGCTTCCGGCCGGGACATCCCGGAGTTGTTCGACTCGATCCGGCACCACCTGGAGGAGGGCTACACGTCCATCCGGGTGCAGACTTCGGTGCCGGGTGTCACCGCGCTCTACGGGGTGGCTGCGCAGGCCCAGGCGACGGGGGAGCGGTACGACTTCGAGCCGGCGGGCCGGGGCGCGCAGCCCATGGAGGAGGACTGGGACACCCGGGCGTACCTGCGGCACATCCCCACCGTGTTCGAGGCGGTCCGCAACGAGTTCGGTCCGGAACTGCCGCTGCTCCACGATGCGCACCACCGGCTGACGCCGATCCAGGCCGCGAAGCTCGGGACGTCGCTGGAACCGTATGACCTGTTCTGGCTGGAGGACGTGACGCCGGCGGAGAACCAGGACGCGTTCCGGCTGATCCGGCAGCACACCACCACACCGTTGGCGGTGGGTGAGGTCTTCAACACGGTCTTCGACTTCCAGACGTTGATCCGCGAGCAGCTCATCGACTACGTGCGGGCGGCGTCCACGCACTTCGGTGGGATCAGCCCGTTGAAGAAGGTCATGGACTACGCGGCGCAGTACCAGATCAAGTCGGGGTTCCACGGGCCCACGGACGTGTCACCGGTGGGGTTGGCGGCGCAGTCGCACGTGGGGCTCGCGATCCACAATTTCGGGATCCAGGAGTACATGGAGCACAGCGAGAAGACCACCACGGTGTTCGAGCAGTCCATGACGTTCACGGACGGCTTCCTGCACCCCGGCGACACGCCGGGCCTGGGCGTGGAGCTCAACGAGGAGGCCGCGGCGTCGTTCCCCTACCAGCAGGCCTACCTGCCCTACAACCGCCTCTCCGACGGCACCGTCCACGACTGGTGAGCGAGAGCGCCGCGCAGCGGTCAGGGCCCGTCGCCGGGCTGCCGTCAGGGCGCGCGTCGAAGGCGCCCGACGGCGACTGGCGTAGTCTTGGAGTCTGCGGACATGTTCGCGCCACCTCTGGCGCCGTCCGCGAGGAGGCGGAATTGGTACAGCGCATGGCAGACCCCACGTACAGGGCCCAGCAGTGGGAACAGCGATACGATCCGCAGATCGAGGACGTCAACCGGTTGTGCGACACCCTGGCCGAGGCGAAGCCGGGCTCCGAGGTGCCGTACATCGACCCCGTCCACGACGTCGACGGCTGCAAGATCGTGAGTCTCTTCTCCAACCCCGGGGCATCCCTGCCGTCCGGCTTCGTCTCCTTCGAGAACGATGACCCCAGCAGCATCCGCATGGCGCAGATCTACGAGGCCGTGGGCCTGCGTCCCGACGCCATCATGCCGTGGAACGCACACCCCTGGTACCTGCCCGAGGGCAAGGACCGCGCGCTCACCATGGACCAGATCGCCGACGGCGTGAAGCCGCTCCTCACCTTCCTGCAGCAGGTCCCCCGCGCATCGGCGCTGGTGGCGCACGGAGCAGACGCCCACAAGGCCGCCCGCCGCCTCATGAAGCTCGAGAACAGGGCCATCGCGAAGCGGGGCTTCAAGATCTACGAGGTCCGCTCGCCCGGGGAGCGTGCCTTCAAGGGCACCCCGGCGAACCAGGAACTGTGGCTCAAGGACATCCAGTCCGCGTACACGGATGCCATGGGCAGGGCCGGGATCCGGGCGCGTCAGTCCATCTGATCCGCCCGACGTCTTCCGCCCGTTTCCGTCCGGCCGGCGGAAACGTTGCGGCATCGAGACCCGCACCGACACGGTGCCTCCCTAGAGTGGTGAGCGACCCCACCTCCCACGGAAGGAACCCGATGCGTCGCTCCACCGGCGTCCTGCACGCCCTCACAGCCGCTGCCGCACTCGTCTCGATCGCCGCCTGCGGCACGCCCGCCGAGGAATCACGGGCCGCTATCGCCGTTGGCTCCGACGGCTCGGTCGGGGACATCGAGGTCCGCAGCATGCTGCTCGTGACGGCGGGGGAGGGCGAGCCGGCGCGCTTGCTCGGAACACTCGTCAACGGCACGGAGGACGAGGTGATCGTGGTCGTCGAGGACGACGACGACCGCCTCGAACTCACGGTGCCCGCTGACGGCGAGTTGCCGCTGGACACGAACGAGGCGATGCTGCGGACGTCGGACGACGCCGCGGGAGCCAGGACGGTGCTCTCCCTGAGCGTCGCCGGCACCGTGACCGACATCGAGATGCCCGTGGTGGACGGAACTCTCGAACAGTACGAGCAGTACGTTCCCGACGCCGCCTGAGGTCACCGGGCAACGCGCGTCAGTACTGCGTCAGAGGCACTCGTGAGGCAGATCAGGCGGGGTTACTGACCGATCGCAGTGCGGTCTCGGTGGAACCGTCGTCCACGGACACCCGGCCGAGGGACAGGCCGCGCAGGGTGGCCGAGACGTCCTCGATGGACTGCTGCACCCAGGCGAACGCCTCGTCGTCGGCGATCTGGTCCTGGACCAGCGGCGTGCTGGCCCGGTGGGCGAGCGCCAGCCGCGCCACCGATTCCTCCAGGGCCTCGATGAGATGCTCGGTCTCCAGTGCCAGGCGGTCGGCCATGGCTCCCGTGCGCTCGGCCTCGCGACCACCGGTCATGACGAGGAGCGTGGGACGGGTGTGGGCCGCAGATCCCCCGGCAGCGGGCGGGCGTGGTGTACTCATCGACTTGAGACCTCTTCTGACTTCGATCGCCGCGACAGGGGATTTCCGATGGCGTGTGCTCCGTCGGAGTAATTTTGTCATCGCGATCCGGGCGCCGACCGCCGTCAGGACGCAGGAATTCCGCAAGATCGGCGCGACACCCCGGTGCGGCGTGGCACGAGCGGGCTCACCTCACTCCTCCCGACGCGTGATGGTGCCGTCCGCCGCCCGTTCCCCCACCAGGGTCAGTTCGCCGCCGCGCATCTCGTAGGCGTAGGTGCGGTTGTCGCTCAGGGCCGGCAGCTCGGGTTGTTCGGGACGCGGCTCGCCCTTCCCAGGGTCGGCAACGGGCCGGCACAGGGACACGGAGCCGTCCCGGTAGAAGAGCCCGCTCGCAACAGCGGATGCGCTCCCGGCGTCCATGAAGGAAAAGTATCCGGTGGCGCGCTGCGGGAGCACGGCCGGTTTCGACGGCAGTCCGCCCGTCTGGTTCGCGAAGGCGACGGCCTCGCAGACCGCGAGCGGTCGATCCTGCGCGCGGACGCCCCGCTCGGGCGCTGCTCCGGGGTCGCGCGGCGCGAGATTCGCGGCGACGACGAGCACGGCGAGCACCGCGATGGCGACTGCGGCAGCCCGACGTCGGCTCCTCGGCCTATAGGGGGGTCCTGCCGATGGGGCGTCGATCGCACCTGCGTCGTCGTCGATTCCCGATTCCTGTCGCGGGCCGGATACGCCCGTCGTCCCCACCGTGCCCACCGACGTGGCTGGTCCTGCCACCGGTGCCGGGCCTGTGCCTCCCGCTCGGCCGGACGCGTAGGATGCGCCCGATCGCCCTCCGGAGTCGCGCAGGCCGAGGTCGACGACGCCGTGCCTCGCGCCGTCGTCGTCCTCTCCCGGGAGCGCCATGCGACCAGCGTAGGTGCGGATCGCCGGGCCCCGGAAGTGTCGGTGGCGGTTCGTAGTCTTGATGCATTCGCCGCCACGAGAAGGGTTCCATGCTGCAGGCCACCAAGCTGCTCCAGATCAGTCGGATCTATGTCGAGCCGGCGGCTGCCGCGCTCCCGCGGGGCCAGGAGATCCTGGCGCGCTGGCCGGAGGCGGACGTCGTCGAGGTCGCGAGCCACTGGCGCATCCCCGAGCTCAGCGGTGACGAGGCGAACGTCAAGCGCTGGGTGCGGATCAAGACGGAGGCGCTGATCATCGGCGTCAAGAAGTCGCTCACGGCCAAACCCAACGGCAGGTCGGCGGACTTCATCGCGCCGTCCACGGCCAACGGGTGCGCCATGGCGTGCGCCTACTGCTACGTCCCGCGGCACAAGGGGTACAGCAACCCCATCACGGTGTTCGCCAACATCGACCAGATCAGCGGTTATCTCGAGCGGCACGTTCGCCGTCAGGGCATGAAGCTGGAACCGAACCAATGCGACGACACCGCCTGGGTGTACGACATCGGGGAGAACAGCGACTGCTCGGTGGACGCCCTCGTCAGCGACAACGTGCAGGACCTCGTGAACCTGTACCGCGATCTGCCCACTGCGAAGCTCTCCTTCGCCACGAAGTACGTGAACCGCGAGCTGCTCGGGTGGGATCCGCAGGGCCGTACCCGCATCCGCTTCTCGCTCATGCCGGAGAAGCTCGCCCGTATGGTCGACGTGCGGACCACACCGGTGGCCGAGCGGATCGCCGCCATCAACGACTTCGTGGAGGCGGGCTACGAGGTGCACGTGAACTTCTCCCCGGTCATCGTCACGCCCGGGTGGCAACAGGACTGGCGGGAGCTCTTCCAGCAGCTCGACGCCGCCCTCCCGCCCGCAGCGAAGCAGCAGCTCGCCGCGGAGGTCATCTTCCTCACGCACAACCAGCAGCTGCACGAGGTGAACCTCGGGTGGCATCCGCAGGCGGAGGAGATCCTCTGGCGGCCCGAGCTCCAGGAGACGAAGCGCTCGGAGAACGGCTTCGCCAACGTGCGCTACATGGCCTACGACAAGCGCGGCTACCTCGACGAGTTCCTGCGCCTCGCCGCCACGCACCTGCCCTACTGCCGGATCCGTTACGCCTTCTGAGGTCGGGCCCCGCGCGCGTGTGGCCCGGCCCCGACGAGTGCGCGGTCCGACCTGCGCGCATGGTGGACTGGACTTAATCACCCACCATCCCGACGACCGCGGGGAGCCGCTGATATGACCGTGCCGAAGCCTGAGACGCGCCATGAGGCGCACGCCGTACCGCCCCGTGACACGCGGCCCGATGGCTGGCATCTCGCGCCGGAGCTGCCGCGCCCGGTCATCATGGACCAGTTCTGGGCGGACGCCGTGTTCCTGCACTGGCGGATCGCGCCGGAGGCCGTGGCGCGCTACATGCCGGCCGGCGTCGTGCCCGACGTCGTGGACGGCTCCTCCTGGGTGGGCCTCATCGGGTTCCGGATGGTCGGAGCGGGGATCGGCGAAGGGCTGCCCGTGCCGTTCTTCGGCAGCTTCACCGAGATCAACGTGCGCCTCTACTCGCGGGGGCCGGACGGGACGCGCGGAGTCGTGTTCGTGACCCTCGACGCCTCACGCCTCGCCGTTGTGCTCGCCGCGCGGGCCGGCGGTATCCCGTACGTGTGGTCGCGGTGCGCGCCCATCGTCCGGGGATCCGGTCCGGACCAGGAGTACGGGTACGACGTCGACCGCTTCCGGAGGCAGGGTGGCACGCGCTTCGCGGTCCGGCCCGACGTCGACACCATCGCCGACGATCACCTCTCGCTCGAGCTGACGGCGCGCTTCGGGCTGCACAGCACCCTCGCGGGGCGGACCCTGTACATCCCGAACACCCATACGCCGTGGCCGCTGCACCCTGCGGTGCTGACCGAGTTCGACGACGCCCTCCTCGGTTCGGCTGGCCTGCGCGTCGAGGGCCCGCCGGAATCGGTGCTGTTCTCGCCGGGCGTGCAGACCCAGTTCGGCAAGCCCCGCGTGGTCCACCCGGCCTGACGAAAGGCCCCCTTCCACCCGCAACCGTCTCGCAACTGGTCATGCCTCAGGGCGGTCCGCCGCGGCGGGTGTCCAGACCCGGGGGTACTTCACCCCCGCAGGGGAGCAGATACCCCGGGAATGCGCACCACGGGTGGATGCACGCACGGCAGGTCCGTCAGCCGTCAGCCGTCAGCCGTCAGCCGTCAGCCGTCAGCCCAGGCTGATGCCCGACGGCCGGATGCTCAGTGACTCGATGGTCGACTCCCGGGTGGCATCGACGGCGAGGCGCACGGCCTTCGCCACCTGGTCCGGCTGGATCCACGCCTCGGGGGTGTATTCCTTGCCCTCCCATGCCTGGAGCTGTTCCTGCATGTCGGTGGCGACGCGGCCGGGGTGGATGGAGCTGACGCGCACGCCGTGCGGACGCTCCTCCTCGCGAAGGGCGTCGGTGAGCGCGCGCAGGGCGAACTTGGTGCCGCTGTAGACGGCCGAGCCCGCACCGGAGGCGTACCCCGAGCCGCTGTTGATCGCGATGATCTGCCCCCCGGCGGAGCGCAGTGCGGGCAGCAGTGCCCGGGTGAGCGAAGCGACCGCGAACACGTTGACCTCGAAGCTCTCCCGCCAGGCGTCGTCCGCGACGTCCGCCACCGCGCCCATCCGCAGCACGCCCGCGGAGTGCACGAGCACGTCGAGCCGGGGGATACCGGCGACGGCGGCGGCCACCTGGCCGGCGTCGCGCAGTTCAGCGGCGAACGGCTCCGCCGACGGGAACGACGACGACAGGTCGGCCAGCGCGCCGAGGTCACGCCCGCCGAGCAGCAGGTGGTGGGTGGAGCCGAGCTCCTCGGCGATGGCGCGGCCGATGCCCCGGGAGGCGCCGGTGATGAGGGCTACGGGGTTCGAGGACATCTCCTCAGCCTAGCAACGGGGACCGTTACGGCGTTCGGCCGGCCGCTCCGGAGTCGCATCAACCGGCCGTTCAAAATCCGCTCCGGAGGATGCGATGACCGCCTCGCTCCAAACCCGGGGCATCTGCTTCCTTGCAGGGGTGCAGTACCCCCGGGTGTGAGCACCCGCCGCGGCGAACCCCGACGGAGGTGCGGGCACGACGACGCCCGCACCTCCCGGAGGACGTGCGGGCGTCGAGGCGGGTCCGGCCTGAGAAGGCCGAGGCTCAGGCGGTCTGCGAGAGTGCGGCGATCTCCTCGTCGGAGAGCTGCAGCTCGGCGGCCTTCGCGGAGTCCGTGATGCTCTCGGGCCGCGAGGCGCCCGGAATGGGGATGACGGTCGGCGCGAGGGCCAGCTCCCAGGCGAGGCAGACCTGCTGGGGGCTCACACCATGCTTGTCCGCGGCCTCCTGGAAGGGCGCGAAGCTCTCACCGAGTCCGCTGGCCTTCTGGATGCCTCCGAGCGGGCTCCACGGGAGGAAGGCGATGCCGTTCTCGCCGCAGTAGCGCAGCTCGTCCTCGCTGGAACGGAAGGCGGGGGAGAACTGGTTCTGTACGGAGACGAGCCTGCCGTCGAGGATCTGGTTCGCCTTCCGGATCTGGTCCACCGTGGCGTTCGAGATCCCCGCCATGCGGATCACGCCGTCGTCCAGCAGGTCCTTGAGGGCACCGATGGAGTCCTCGTAGGGCACCTCGGTGTCCGGGCGGTGGAACTGGTACAGGTCGATCGCGTCGCCGCCGAGGCGCTGGAGCGAGGCCTTCGCGGCTTCCTTGAGGTAGTCCGGGTGCCCGTTCTGGGTCCAGGAGCCGTCACCGGGGCGGAGGTGGCCGCCCTTCGTGGCGATGACGACGTGCGAGGTGTCGGAGCCGTAGCTGCTGACCGCGCGGCCGATGAGCGTCTCGTTGTGGCCCACCTCGTTGGCGTCGCGGTGGTAGGCGTCGGCGGTGTCGATCAGGGTGACGCCGGCGTCGAGCGCGGCGTGGATGGTGCGGATGGAGCGGTCCTCGTCGGGGCGACCCTCGATGGACATGGGCATTCCCCCGAGGCCGATCGAGCTGACCTGGACAGATCCGAGTGTGCGTTGCTGCATGGTCGTTCTCCTTCGGGTAGGCGTGCTTCCTCATGGTAAGCACGCTTCGGACCAGCCCGCGACCCGCGCCGGTCACCCGGGGACGTCAGTCGAGGGTGAAGATGCGGCGCACCACACGGCCCTCGGCCAGGGCGTCGAGGCTCTCGTTGAGGTCCTCGAGCGGGCGTGTGTCCGTGTGGAGGAGTTCCACCGGCAGGATGCCCCGGCGCCACAGGTCGAGGTACGCGGGGAGGTCACGCTCGGGCACGGCGTCGCCCATGTAGGAGCCGAGCAGGCGCCGGCCCGCTCCGGCGAACTGCAGGGCCTGGAGGTCCATGCGCTGGTCGGGGCGGGGGAGGCCCACGGACACCACCGCGCCTCCGCGGGCGAGCAGCTCGAGGCCGGACTCGATGACGCGCGCACTGCCCACGGCCTCGATGACCACGTCCGCACCGCCGTCGGTGAGGCGTCCCACGAGCTCGGCGGCGTCGTCGGGCGCTCCCGCAAGCTCCGCACCGCAGCGCAGGCCGAGCTCCTGCTTGGCGGGCAGCGGGTCGATGGCGATGACCTGCGCCCGGGCCACCTTCGCGGCGGCCATGACGGCCATGAGCCCCACGGCGCCGAGTCCGAACACGACGACGGACTGCCCCGGCCGGACCGCCGCGGTGTTGAGGACGGCTCCGATCCCGGTGAGCGCCGCGCAGCCGAACATGGCGGCGACGTCGAAGGGGACGTCGTCGTCGATCACCACGACCGATTCGCGGGCCACCACCGCGTACTCGGCGAAGGCGGAGACGCCGAGGTGGTGGTTGATGCGCCCGCCGTCCTGCCCCGTGAGCAGGGCGGGCCCGTGGAGGAGGTCACCGCTGCCGTTGGCCTCGGCGCCGCGGTAGCAGAGGGCCGGGCGCCCGGCGGAGCAGGCGCGGCAGGAGCCGCACGCCGGGACGAACACGAGCACCACGTGATCACCCTCGCGGACGTCGTCCACGCCGGCACCGACGCGGTCGACGACGCCCGTGGCCTCGTGGCCCAGCGCCATGGGCAGCGGGCGCACCCGTGATCCGTCGATCACCGAGAGGTCGGAGTGGCAGAGGCTCGCCCGGGTGATCCGCACCCGTACCTCACCGGCACGGGGTTCGGGCACGGGCACCGACTCGAGCGTCAGCGGGGTGCTCCCCTTGTAGGGGCGGGCGAGATCGGCGATTCGGAGCACCGCGGCGCGCATCATCGGGCTCGTGGGGCTCATCGTCGGGTTCCCTCGTCATATAGGTGCGGACTGCGTCAGTCTAGAGGGGGGCCAGTAGCGTTACGAGGGTCACCCCGACACGCGCATCACCTTCGAGGAGAGCCGCCGCATGGAAGTACCCCTGTACGTCTGGACGGCAACGGTGGTCTTCATCGTGGGCCTGCTGGTGTTCGACTTCTTCTTCCACGTTAGGAAGGCACACACGCCGAGCCTCAAGGAGTCGGCGGTGTGGTCCTCGATCTACGTGGGGATCGCGCTCGTCTTCGGCGTGGGTGTCCTGGTGTTCGGCGGCTCCACCATGGGCACCGAGTACTTCGCGGGCTACGTCACCGAGAAGGCTCTCTCGGTGGACAACCTGTTCGTGTTCCTCATCATCATGGCGAGTTTCAAGGTGCCCCGTGCGGATCAGCAGAAGGTGCTGCTCTTCGGCATCGTGTTCTCGCTGATCGCGCGCACGGGCTTCATCTTCCTCGGCGCCGCGCTGATCAACAGCTTCGCCTGGGTGTTCTACATCTTCGGCCTGATCCTGCTGATCACGGCGGGCAACCTGCTGAAGCCCGGCGGGCACGACGACGGCGGGGACAGCACGATCATCCGCCTCGCCAAGCGCTTCCTCCCGGCGTCGGAGCACTACGACGGCGACAAGCTGTTCACCGTGGAGAACGGCAAGCGGGTGCTCACGCCGATGCTGCTCGTCATGGTGGCCATCGGCGCCACGGACATCCTCTTCGCCCTGGACTCGATTCCCGCGATCTTCGGCCTGACGCAGAACACGTTCATCGTGTTCACGGCCACGGCGTTCTCGCTCATGGGCCTGCGCCAGCTGTTCTTCCTCATCGACGGCCTGCTGGACCGCCTCATCTACCTCTCCTACGGGCTCGCCGTGATCCTCGGGTTCATCGGTGTGAAGCTGATCCTCCACGCACTGCACGAGAACAACCTGCCGTTCATCAACAACGGTGAGCATGTGGACGTGGTGGAGATCAGCACGGGGCTCTCGCTGAGCGTGATCCTCGGGGTGCTGGTGGTCACGGTCCTGGCGTCCGTCCTCAGCCCCAAGGGCCGGGCGAAGAACGCGATCTCGGGCGCGAAGCGGCACGCCACCGAGTACGTGGATCTGACCTACGAGACGGACATCGTGGAGCGCGAGAAGATCTACGCGAAGCTGTGCGCCGAGGAGGCGGACCTCAAGAAGCTGCCGGAGAAGTACAAGCGGCTCATCCGGAACGAGACCGAGTTCATGGACCTCATCCGGAAGGCGCACGCCGAGCACGACCATGCGCTCGAGCGGGAGCCAGGCCGCTAGATGCGCCGCCGGGAGCTACGGGGTGTCGCTCGGGACGATCCGGCCGAGGACGCCCTGGCCGCCGTTCACGCCGTCGACGCCGCTGCCCAGGATGTCGCCGAGGAGTTCGGCGTGCGATCCCGGGGGAAGCGGGATGCCCGGACGGCCGAGTGAGCGCACGTCCAGGCCCGTGAGCAGGCGGGACGCGAAGGTCTGCCGAGCGGGGGGCTGGGCGAGGGCGCCGAGGGGGAGCACCGAGGACAGGCCCACGATGTCCTCGCCGTCCTCGTCGATGTCGAGGCAGGCGGCGCGGGGTGCGGGGCGCCAGGAGTAGGGTGCGCGGCAGTGGGGCGCCACGTCGGGGCAGGTGTCGTCGATCAGTTCGTTGACCGCCTGGGCCACGAGGTCGGCGTCGTCGGTCTCGAGCGCGAGGACGCCGTGGAGGTACGCATCGAACTCGAAGTAGTCGGTGGAGCCGCCCATGTTGCAGTAGTGCATCCACGTCTCGTAGGCCGTGAGCCCTGCGAAGCTCATCGCCGTCCGCGTCTCCTCGTGCTGCATGTCCATCTCCTCGTCGTGGTCCTCCAGCGGGCCTGCCTCCACTCTGACGAGCGCGCCTCAACTGAACCGGGGCCTCAGCCTCTGTTTTGGCGCAAGCGACCCGTCGGTTCCCACGGTTGGGTACGGAGAGGCGGACTCATCCGTGGGGCGACCGGTGACGAACAAGGTTCAGCGGTAGTGCCGTACGTCACAGTCGTGGGATACGGACCGAGAATGCCGGGATGACAATGGGGGACGGATGAGGCGCGATCCACAGCAGTGGCTGGCCCAGCAGGCGCTGGTGGAGGGCGGATTGAGCGCCTTCGACGTCTGGGTGGTCTACGCCGGGCTCGGCGGCTCGGAGGACGGCATCCAGGTGGATGCGTACCTCAACGGTCTGCTGACCGCGGCTCGGAAGGACAGGAACCTCATTGCACGCGCGGTCAACGTGCTGCTCGACGAGAGCGCGGACAGGGGCCTCCGCGCTCCGATGCACAGCGAACCGGCGTGGCTCGACGGCGACGAGATGTTCCGCTCCTACCCCGGCTGGGACGTGACTCCCGCCGACCTGATCGCGCCGCTCGTCGGTCCCGTCCGCGCCGAGGCCCTGCGGCTGGCGTCCCTGGAACGCACCGGATTGCTCCGCCCCGGCGGAGAGGAGGAGTTCGACGCCGTGACCCGGGAGGCGGTGCGCCGCTTCCCGGGGTGCTCGGCGTCCCTGGCGCTCATCACGGCCGAACACCAGATCATCAAGTCCGTCGCCGGCCCCATCGGCACCGACGGCCCGCGTGCAACGTCCTTCTGCCACCACACGGTGGGCGGCTCCGGCGCGTTCGTGGTCACGGACGCGACGAAGGACGAGCGGCTGATGGCCAACCCGCTGGTGACCGGCGCCCCGCACATCCGGTTCTACGCCGGCTACCCCGTCCGCGGACCGGGCGGCTGGCGCGTGGGGTCGCTGTGCGTCATCTCGGAGACCTCGCGGGGCTTCACGCCCGCCGATGCCTTCTCGCTGCAGGAGCTGGCGACCGCCGTGCAGGCGCTGATCGGCGTCCGATGACGCGCGGTCCATGGCATCAGGGCATCAGGGGATCAGTGCCCGGAGCTCAGTGGACCAGCTTCAGGCCGATCACGCCGCCCACGATCATGAGCAGGAACACGATCTTCAGGAGCGACGCCGGTTCCGTGCCGGTGACCATCGCGTAGACGACGGTCAGTGAGGCGCCGATCCCCACCCACACGGCGTAGGCCGTGCCGACCGGCAGGCTCCGCATCGCGTAGGCGAGACCCGCCATGCTCGCCACGATCGCCAGCCCGAACACCACCGTGGGCCCCAGTTTCGTGAAGCCCTCCGACTTTCCTAGCGCAGTGGCCCAGACGGCCTCCAGCACTCCCGAGATGACAAGTACGATCCACGCCATGACGTCCTTCCGCGGGCCGTCTTGTCGCGTTCCGGGTACGGCACCCCTCGTCCGGGAAGCGGCTCGTCGCGCTTCCCCTTCATCGTGTCACGCGTCAGCGGTCACCTGGCCGCCGGAAACCTTCCACCGGTTGTCCAGCCTCACGTTCTCGAGGAGCCGGCGATCGTGCGTGACGAGGAGCAGGGCGCCCGTGTAGGACTCCAGGGCGTCCTCGAGCTGCTCGATCGCGGGAAGGTCCAAGTGGTTGGTGGGCTCGTCGAGCACGAGGAGGTTGACGCCGCGCGCCTGCAGCAGGGCCAAGCCTGCGCGCGTGCGCTCACCGGGGGAGAGGGAGCCGACGACGGCTCGCGCCTGGTCCGCCTTCAGCCCGAACTTCGCGAGCAGCGTGCGCACCTCACCCTGCGTCATCTCCGGGACGAGGGCCTCGAACGCGTCCCCCAGCGGCAGGGTCTCGGCGAGCTGGCCGCGGGCCTGGTCGATCTCCCCGACCGCCACGCTGGAGCCGAGGGACGCGCCGCCGCCGTCAGGGCGTTGGTGCCCGAGCAGCAGGCGCAGCAGAGTGGACTTGCCCGCGCCGTTGGGGCCCGTGATGCCGATGCGCTCGCCGGCGTTGACCTGCAGCGAGACCGGGCCGAGCGTGAAGGAGCCCTGCGTCACCGTGGCGGCGTTGAGTGTGGCGACCACCGAGCTGGAGCGCGGCGCGGCACCGATGGTGAACTGCAGCTGCCACTCCTTGCGGGGCTCCTCCACCTCCTCCATGCGGGCGATCCGCGATTCCATCTGGCGCACCTTCTGGCCCTGCTTCTCGGCGGAGTCGATGTTCGCCCGTCGGCGGATCTTGTCGTTGTCGGGACTCTTCTTCATCGCGTTGCGGACGCCCTGTGAGCTCCACTCGCGCTGCACCCGTGCGCGCGAGACGAGGTCCTGCTTCTTGTCGGCGTACTCCTCGTACGCCTCGCGTGCGTGCCGGCGCGCCACGGCGCGCTCCTCGAGGAAGGCGTCGTAGCCGCCGTCGTACACGGCCACCTTGTTCTGCGCGAGATCGAGCTCGACGACGGTGGTGACGCAGCGCGCGAGGAACTCGCGGTCGTGGGACACGAGCACCGCACCGCCGCGGAGGTTCTGGATGAACGCCTCGAGGCGCTCGAGGCCGGCGAGGTCGAGATCGTTGGTGGGTTCGTCGAGGAGCACGATGTCGAAGCGGCTCAGCAGCAGGGTGGCGAGGGCCACGCGGGCCAGCTGCCCGCCGGAGAGGGCAGTGGTGGGTGTGGCCGGATCGATGGCTCCCGCGACGTCGGCGAGCACGGCGGGCATGCGGTCCTCGAGGTCCACGGCGCCGGAGGACATCCAGTGGTCGAGCGCGACGGCGTAGGCGTCGTCCGCGCCCTTCGCGCCGCTGCCGAGCGCCGCCGCGGCCTCCTCCATGGCGAGCGTCGCCGCCGTCGTGCCGGTGCGGCGACCGATGTACGCGGCGACGGTCTCGCCCGCGAGGCGCTCGTGCTCCTGGGGCAACCAGCCCACGAAGGCGTCCGGCGGCGTGGTGCGCACCGTTCCCGCGAGGGGAGTGTCGGCACCGGCGAGGAGTCGCAGCAGCGTCGTCTTGCCGGCGCCGTTCGCGCCCACCACGCCGACGACGTCGCCCGGGGCGACCGTGAGGTCGAGGTTCGAGAAGAGGGTGCGGTGGGCGTGGCCCCCGGACAGGTCCTTCGCCACGAGGGTTGCGGTCATGCGACCAGTCTAGGAGTGCGGGGTCGTGCTGCCGTCCGGGCCGCGGCACCCGCCGTCGGTCCGGGACGTTCACGGGGAGGGTCGGTCCGTTCACCCTCGAGGCCGACCGGCGGTCCCTGCTTCGGATCCGCCCGCGCTCGGAAGGGATACGTACATGATCGACCGCACTCCGCTCCTGGGCCTCACGGCTCTGGTCCTCGCCACCGCGCTCATCACCGGATGCGCGCCGACGTCCGGCGGGGCGCCCCGCGGTGCCTCCGCCGACGTCACGATCGGCGCGGACCTCGCCGCCGAGGATCTCGCGAGCGATCTCGACGTGCCGTGGTCGCTGACCTACCTCGGCGACGCGCTGCTCGTGAGCGAGCGAGACTCCGCGCGGATCGTCGAGATCGCCGCGGACGGGGAGCAGCGCGAGGTCGGCGTGGTGCAGGGCGTGGAACCCGGCGGTGAGGGCGGACTGCTCGGCCTCGCCGTCGACGACCAGGACCGCCTGTACGCCTACTCCACCGGCGCGGACGGCAACCGGATCCAGCGCATCGAGGTCGAGGGCGCTCCGGGCTCGCTCTCGCTGGGTGATGCCGAGACGCTCGTCGACGGACTACCGCGCAACACCACCCACAACGGCGGCCGGCTGGCCTTCGGACCGGACGGCATGCTCTACGCGGGCGTAGGCGACGCCGGTGATCCGGACAGTGCGCAGGACCTCGACTCCCGCGCCGGGAAGATCCTGCGCATGACCCCCGACGGCGACGTCCCCGCGGACAACCCCTACCCCGGCTCGCTCGTGTTCAGCCACGGACACCGGAACGTGCAGGGCCTCGCGTGGGCGGCGGACGGCACCATGTTCGCCACCGAGTTCGGCCAGAACACCTGGGACGAGCTGAACATCATCGAGCCCGGGAAGAACTACGGCTGGCCGGTCGTCGAGGGCATCGCCGGGGAGGACGGCTTCGTGGACCCGGTGCAGCAGTGGGATCCGGCGGAGGCGAGCCCCAGCGGCATCACCGTGGTGGATGACACGATCTTCATCGCGAATCTCCGCGGCGCCACATTGCGGGCCGTTCCGGTGGGGGACCCGTCCACACGGACGGATTACCTCGTCGGCGAGTACGGGCGGCTCCGCGCCGTGCTCGAGGCAGCGGACGGCCGGCTGCTGGTCCTCACGAACAACACCGGCCGCGACACTGCGGCGCCGCAGGGTGACGACCGCATCATCAGCCTCGACCTGCCCGGCTGACCGGACCGCCCGACGAGAACACCTGACCGGACACCTGACCGGACACCGAACGGGCAACCCGCCGGGCGTTACCCGGTGTTAACACGCCGGACTGCCCAGTGACCTGACTGTTGCCTAAGCTACTCGAATGAGTCAGCCCACCAGCCCCGACCAGGCCTACCTGCAGTCCATCGACGACCGGACGCGCAGGCTCGCCGCCGAGGCCGTACCCACGCCGTCGACCTTCGACGGCGCACCGGGTGAGTTGTCCGACGTCGTCGAGCAGGCCGTGGACGCCCTCGCCCCGAGGCTGGAGCACGTGGTCCGCCACCTGCACGCGCACCCGGAGACCGCCTTCCAGGAACACCACAGCGCCATGCTCCTGCACCAGGAGATCACCCGGCACGGCATCGACGCCCGGCTGGGGGTGCACGGCGTCGAGACGTCGGTGCGCGCCGAGATCGGTGATGCCGCCAAGGGCCCGACCATCGCGATCCTCGCGGAGTACGACGCCCTGCCGGTCATCGGCCACGCCTGCGGTCACAACGTGATAGCCGCCGCCGGTCTCGGGGCGTTCCTGGGGCTCGCCGCCGTGGCCGACCGCCTTCCGGGACGCGTGCTGCTCCTCGGCACCCCGGCCGAGGAGGGGCACACGGGCAAGGAGGTCATGGCGCGCAACGGGGCGTTCGACGACGTCGACGCCGCCGTCATGGTGCACCCCTACGGGTACGACCTCGCCGACCAGGTGTGGCTCGGCCGGCGCCTGCTGACCCTCACCTTCATGGGCGTCGAGGCGCACGCCTCCGCCCAGCCCTTCATGGGCCGCAACGCGCTCGACGCCGCGAGCCTCGCCTACCAGGGCATCGGCCTGCTGCGCCAGCAGCTCCCGCCGTCGGACCGCGTGCACGCTACCATCACGCACGGCGGGGACAGCCCCAACATCATCCCCGGCCGCGCCGTCATGAAGCTCTACGCCCGGTCGCAGCAGCCGGCCACGCTGAAGGACCTGAGCGCGCGCCTCGAGGACATCGCCCGCGGGGCGGCGCTCATGACCGGTACGGGTGTGGAGCTCCAGTGGGACGAGCACCCGCCGTCGCTCCCCATCCGCACCAACGGTGCGCTCACGGGCCGCTGGGTCGCGGCGCAACAGCGGCGCGGGCGCTCGCCGCTGCCGCTCGGCGTCGTCTCCGACACCCTCGCCGCGTCCACCGACTTCGGGAACGTCAGCTACCGCATCCCCGGCATCCACCCGCTCATCCGCATCGCCGAGCCGTCCACCGCGCTGCACACGCGCGGGTTCGCGGAGGCGGCTGCCGGTCCGGCTGCGCTGGAGGGCGCGGTCGACGGCGCCGCCGGCCTCGCGCTCACCGCCCTCGACTACCTGTTCGACGGCGATCTGCGGGCAGCCGTCGAGCACGAGTTCGAGGAGCAGGGCGGCGCCATCGACGTGCCCTCCTACTTCGACTGACCGTTCCGCTCCCCACGCACCGCCACGACGCACCGCCACGACGCACCGCCACGACGCACCTCCCGACGCTTCGCCCGACGCCCAGCAGCAGCCAAGGAGAACACATGTCATCCACCGCAGCAGCCCGCCCCGGCCTGACGGACCGCTTCCTCACCGGCGTGGAACGGGTGGGCAACAAGCTGCCCGATCCCTTCATGCTCTTCCTCATCCTGTTCGGGATCACGGCCGTCGTCACCACCTTCATGGCGCTCGCGAACGTCACCGTGCAGGTGCCCGGAGCCGAGGAGGCGACCGTCATCAAGGGCCTGTTCACGGGTGAGGGCATGACCTGGCTGACGCAGAACATCGGCGCCAACTACCTCGGCTTCCCGCCGCTCGCCACGGTGCTGCCCATCCTCCTGGCGGTCGGGGTGGCTGAGAAGTCCGGCCTGCTCGGCGCGCTGATCCGGCGGGTCTTCGGATCCGCCCCGCGGTGGGCGCTGCCCTACGCCGTCGGGTTCGTGGGCGTGGTCGGGTCCGTGATGTCGGACTCCGCGTTCGTGATCATCCCGCCGCTGGCCGCCCTCGTGTTCAAGGCGGCCGGACGCCATCCGGTCGCAGGGCTCCTCGGCGGCTTCGCGGCGGCCGGAGCCGGCTACTCCACCAACCTGCTCGTCACAAGCCTCGACGCCCTGTTCGCCGGGATCACGACGGCGGTCACCGAGAACCTGCCCAACCCCGGCTCGCCCGTGACGCCGCTCTCGAACTACTACTTCAACATCGCGTCCTCGGTGGTCCTGATCCTCATCGCGGGCTTCATCATCGACAAGGTGCTGGAACCGCGCCTCGACCGCCAGAAGGTGCCCGTGGACGAGATCGTCGAGGACGGTGAGCAAGCCTCCGCGCCCGTGATCCTCACGGCCGAGCTCGAGCCCGTCGAAGCCCGGGGCCTGAAGTGGTCGATGATCGTCGGTGCGATCGTCGCCCTCGTGATCCTGGTGGCCGTCATCGTGCCCGAGTCGCCGTGGCGGAACGAGACCGGCGGCTTCCTGCCGCGTTCGCCGCTGCTCAGCTCGATCGTGTTCATCGTGTTCCTGCTCTTCACCATCCCCGGGCTGGTCTACGGGCGGATCGTCGGGACCATCACCACGGGGCGCGACGTGCCGCGCGTCATGGGCGAGGCCATCAAGGACATGGCGGGCTTCCTGGTGCTCGCGTTCATCCTCGGCCAGTTCATCGCGCTGTTCAACTGGTCCGGCATCGGGTCCTGGATCGCGGTGGCGGGAGCCTCGGGCCTTCAGGCGATCGGACTGACCGGGTACCCGGCGATCATGGCGTTCATCCTCCTGGCGTCCGTCCTCAACTTGTTCATCGTCTCAGGGTCCTCGATGTGGACGCTGATGGCCTCGGTGTTCGTGCCGCTGTTCGCGCTGCTGGGGTACGAGCCCGCCTTCATCCAGGGCGCTTTCCGCGTGGGTGATTCCGCCACGCAGGTGATCACCCCGCTCAACCCCTACATGATCGTGCTGCTGACCATGCTGCGGAAGTACGAGCCCGAGGCCGGCCTCGGCACGCTGATGGCGCGGATGCTGCCCTTCGTGGTGCCGTTCTGGCTCGCCTGGGTGGCCATCCTGACGGTGTTCTTCTACCTCGATCTGCCGCTGGGGCCGGGCAACGGGATCTTCATCCCGCAGTAGGCGGCGGTGGCGCGGGGGCTGTTGCCGGGTACCCGTCGCCGCGTTCCCTCGGGCGGCCGTCGCCGTTCGCACGGGGCCGTTGCCGGGTCTTCTTCCCGGGCTATTCGAGGGCTATTTCGAGGGCGACTCCGCGCGCGCGGCGGGAGCTACGGCTTCCGGCGTCGGGCCCCGAGGGCAAAGCCGATGACGCATGCGCCCGCGGCGATGCCCGCCATCAGCAGCGACCAGCCGATTGCCGTCGATGCGCCTGTGCCCCGGTCGTCGCCCAGCAGCGCGACGGTCAGTCCGACGACGACGCACGTGAGCCCGGCGAGGGTCACGATCCGCGGGTGGACGGTCATGCGTCCGTACCCGCCGGTGCACCCGGCCCGCCCGGCCCGCCCGGCCCGCCCGGCCCGCCCGGCCCGCCCAATTCGTCGGGTCGTCCGTGCCCGGGAAGGCCGCGCCCGGTCGCTCCGGGGTGGCCCGTCCGCCATCCCGTCACGGCGGCGCAGAGGCACAGGCCACCGACCAGCAGCAGGAGACCTGGCGTCATCGTAGGTCCGTAGGGGTCATCGAGGGTGATGGTGAGGTCCGAGCTGTAGGCGACGCTGAGCTCCCGACCGGGCGCGGGTCGCACGGGAAGGGCGTCGAAGCCCGGCGGAGAGGCCAGCAGCGTGGCGCCACCAGCGAGGACGGCGAGGGTCGCCGCCGCGGCGAGCCCGCCGAGCACGAGCGTCACATGGTGGGGAGGTGCGGCAGCAACGCACCGCGCGGATGCCGTCCGCGGCCGAGCGACCAGGCGAGGATCACGAGGCCTACCACGGCAAGCCCGTACCCGAAGAGGTCGACGGCGGCCGGTCGTCCGTCACCGGGCACGAAGGTCGTCTCGGAGAGCGGGGCGTAGGCGAACCAGCCGAAGCTCCCCGACGGAGCGGTCAGGGCAGCGACCACGAGCGCCACTCCCACAAGCGCGCAGCTGACACCCGCGAGAAGCAGGCCCCCGCTCCACCTCCGCTGTGGGCTCGTGCGCATCCGTCCCCCGTTCCTGCCCGTGGCCGCTCCGTGGTGGCTACCGCGACTCTAGCCACCAGTGCGGGCCGCGGATAGACGCCCGCGGTCCTCAGGCTGCCCCGTGCCGCTGGACAAGACCTCGCCAGGTCCGCTTCCTCCCACTCCACGGGTGCTTGAGTAGGGAATACCGCGTTCATCCCTCAGGAACGAGCCGTGCACTGGGAGGAACGGGGATGTCCGGGCGCGGTGGCGATCCGCGGAGGCGCCCGCGGTGCGGACGATCCCACAGTGACGCCTCCCACCGTGGGCATGTGCTCACCAGCCCACGCGTCGATGCTGCAGAGTGGGACGGTCCACCGGCTGTGCGCCCCACCGCCCAACGGCTCACCGGGTAGCGGCGCCCGGCTGAGCGCCACCGCGCAACGGCTCACCGGGCGCCGCGCCGGCCGGACGCCGGAATAGGGGCCTGACCACGCAGGTTATGCGGGAAACACCCACCGATCGGAAGGACCCCACCGTGACCACGGTCTACGCCCTGCACGAGAACCCCGAGTGGTTCCCGCCGTTCGCGCAAGCCTTCGAGGCCGAGGGCGTCGAGGTGGTGGAGTGGTTGTTGACCGACGGCGTGCTGGACCTCGATGCCGTGCCGCCGGAAGGCATCTTCTGGTCACGCATCAGTGCCTCGGCGCACACCCGCGACCACGGCCTGTCCAAGGACTACGCCCGGTCCGTGCTCTCCTGGCTCGAGGCGCACGGGCGGCGGACGGTCAATGGACGCCGGGTCCTCGAGCTCGAGATGAGCAAGGTGGACCAGCTGACGGCGCTCAGGGCGGCAGGGATCGACACCCCGCGCACCGTGGCCGCGATCGGCCGGGATCGTATCCTCGAGGCCGCGCAGGGCTTCGACCTGCCGCTGATCCTGAAGCACAACCAGGGCGGCAAGGGCCTCGGCGTGCGGAAGTTCGACACCCACGAGGAACTCGCCGCGTACGTGGCGTCGGACGAATTCGAGGAGCCGCAGGACGGCATAACCCTCGTACAGGACTACATCCAGGCGGCCGAGCCGTTCATCACCAGGGCGGAGATCGTGGGCGGCACGTTCGTCTACGCCATCAAGGCCGATACCGCGCGCGGAGGGTTCCAGCTCTGCCCCGCGGACGCGTGTGCCATCGATCCCGAGACGGGCAAGCCGATCATGCCGCCCGGGGCGACGATCGAGCCCGAGCCGGACCAGCAGCTCTTCAGCCTCCGCGAAGGGTTCGACCACCCGGTGATCGCGCGCTTCGAGGAGTTCGCGCGTCGGAACGACCTCGAGGTGTGCGGGATCGAGTTCATCGAGACGGCGGACGGCCGGATCCTCACGTACGACGTCAACACCAACACGAACTACAACGCGGCGGTCGAGGCAGTGGCGCCGGTGTCGGCGCCGCGGGAGCTGGTCAGGTACCTCAAGACCCTCGGCTGAGGGGGGAGCGGCGCGGAGGCGGAGTCGGCCGGGACGCGCCGTTCACCGGTGGGTCGCCCGCAGGCAGTCTGCTGATCACCTCGGCTTCCTACGGTGGACGGGACGTCCCCCAAGGAAAGGCCCCACCCATGAAGCTCCGCCCGCTCGCCGTGCTCCTCGCCGGCGCGACCCTCGCCACCACGGCCGCACTGCCCGCGTCCGCCGCGCCCGCGCGCGACGACGTCGTGCTCGGAACACCGCACGCCGCCGCCCACGCCCACAACGACTACGAGCACGACCGCCCGCTGTACGACGCCCTGGCGAGCGGCTTCACGAGCGTGGAGGCGGACGTCTGGCTCGTGGACGGCGAGCTCCTCGTGGCGCACGATCTCGACGAGGTGACGCCCGGGGTGACCCTGGAGAGCCTGTACCTCGACCCGCTGGACGAGCTCGTCCAGGGCCGCGCGAGCGGGGTGTACCCGGGCTGGAACGGCGAGTTCCAGCTCCTCGTGGACATCAAGGGAGACGCCGAGCAGACGTGGGCGGCCATCGAGGCCGAACTCGAGGAGCACCGCAGCATGCTCACGCGCTACAGCAACGGCAAGGTCAAGCAGGGCGCGGTGAGCGTGGTCATCAGCGGGAACCGCCCGCTCGCGACCATGGCCGCGGACCGCCAGCGCCTCAGCTTCTACGACGGCCGGGCGACGGACCTCGGAGGCGCGCTGCCGTCGTCGCTCATGCCGCTGATCAGCAACAACTGGACCCAGCTGTTCACGTGGCGCGGGATCGGCGAGATGCCCGTTGCCGAGCGCGCGAAGCTCGAGGCCTACGTGGCAGCGGCGCACGAGCAGGGCTCTCGCGTCCGCTTCTGGGAGACGCCGGACCTCCCGGGCCCCGCCCGCGAGGCGGTCTGGACCGAGCTCGCCGATGCCGGTGTGGACCACATCAACACCGACGACCTGCCGGCCCTCGAGGCGTTCCTCGCCGCGCGCGGCTGACGCAGCGACCACCGAACCACGAACGACGACGGCGCCTCCGCGGACGAGCAGGGGCGCCGTCGTCGTGCCCGGACGGATCCCGCGCCCGGTGGCCGGGCCGCACAGCGTACGCACAGCTGGGCGAAAGAATCGCCACACACCGACACCCCGCCCGGTACCTCGATCATCACGACGCTGCGGCGCACGGAGGGCTCGGTGCGGATCACGGTGGTGGATGACGGCCCGGGGATCGACCCCGCTCTGCTCGGAGCGGTCTTCACACGCTTCCGCCGCGGGGACACCGCGAGGACCACGAGTACCGGCAGCACCGGTCTGGGCCTGGCGATCGTGCAGGCGCTCGTCGAGGCGAACGGAGGCGGCGTCGTCGTGGAGAGCGAGCCCGGCCGCACCGAGTTCCGGGTGAGCCTCCCCACGGGCTGAGCGGCGTCGCTCCCGCCGTCGGGTCATCCGCTCGCGGGCACCCGCCCGGACCCCGCGCGGCGGGAATGCCGGTCCGGCCTCGGTGGTTCCGTCAGCCATGAAGTCAATCGTCTATTCCTCCACAGGCCCCTCGTCCGTCCTCTCCGTCGTCGAACGCGAGGTGACGGAACCGGGTCCGGGGGAGGTGCGGGTCCGTGTGGTCACCTCCGGGGTGAACCCCACGGACTGGAAGGCCCGCGCCGGCGGGGACGTCCCGTTCCCCGAGGTGGTACCGAACCAGGACGGCGCAGGCGTCATCGACGCCGTGGGCGACGGCGTCACGGGTCACCGGATCGGTGACCGCGTCTGGCTGTACCTGGCGGCTCACGGTCGACCCACCGGAACGGCTCAGGAGTTCGCCGTGGTGCCCGCCGAGCGTGCGGTCGGCCTGCCGGACGGCGTCGACGTCGCTCTCGCGGCGAGCCTGGGCGTGCCCGCCATGACGGCGCACCGTGCGCTGACCGTCCACGAACACGGCCCCTCCCGCCTCGCGCCCGGTGCCCTCGCGGGGCGTGTGGTGCTCGTGCAGGGCGGCGCCGGGGCGGTGGGCCATGCGGCGATCCAGCTCGGCGTCTGGGCCGGGGCGACCGTCATCGCCACGGTCAGCAGCGACGCGAAGGCCGAGCTCGCCCGGTCTGCGGGGGCACACCACGTGCTGCGCTATCCCGACGACGCGCTCGCGGATCGCATCGGTGAGGCCGCGCCCGACGGCGTGGATCACGTCGTCGAGGTGTCTCCCGCGCAGAACGCGGCGCTCGACGTGGCGGTGATCGCCAACCACGGCAGCATCGCCTACTACGCGAACAACGGCGGGGACGACTTCTCCGCTCCGATCATCGCGAGCTTCGTGAAGAACGTCCGGTGGCAGGGCCTGCTGCTCTACACCGTGGGGCAGGAGGCGCTCGACGCGGCGGCGGAGGACATCACCGCCGCCCTGCGGGACGGCGCGCTGCCCGTCGGGGAGGATGCCGGGCTTCCCCTCACCTGGTTCCCGCTCGAGGAGACCGGCGCCGCCCATGACGCCGTGGAGAGCGGGGCCGTGGGCAAGGTCCTCGTCCGCGTGGCCGACGAGACCGCCTGATCCCATGCCCGCCGACACCTGCCCCTGCGGGTCCGCCGCGCCGTACGAGGAGTGCTGCGCACCGCTCCACCGGGGTGGCGCCGCGGCGACGGCGCTCGCCCTCATGCGGTCGAGGTACTCCGCCTTCGCCCTCGGGCTCGAGCAGTACCTGCTCGACTCCTGGCATCCGTCGACCCGACCGGACGGCGTGGATCTCGACGGGGACGTGGAGTGGCGGCGCCTGCAGATCGTCGACTCGACCCTCGGCGGTCCGTCGGACGATGCAGGGTTCGTGGAGTACCGGGCGTCGTTCCGCAGCGGTGGGAAGGCGGGGCTGCTGGAGGAGCGCAGCCGGTTCACCCGGGAGGGCGGGCGCTGGCTGTACGTCGACGGTGACGCGCGCTGGAGCTAGGGGTGCAGAGGTTCTCAGGAGTTCGCATGACCCATGGTTGCGTGATGTGAGAAGTACTCCGCCAGTACTGCGTTGTCCTCGTAGGCAAGATGCATCGCTCCCACGTGCGACTCGGAGAACCAGGCGATGCGTTGGCCCTCGGTCAACGTGAGATCGTCCAGGTCCACTCCTAAGGGTGCGGTGAAGGTGTTCTCCACCCCGTACGATCGCCAGGTCCTTGTGAGGAAGTGAATCGAATCCGCCGGCAGCACGATTCCGAGTTCTTCCTGGACTTCGCGTTGGATGCACGCCCTGGCTGATTCTCCCGGTTCGAGCATGCCGCCGGGGATGGCCCACATGTTCGGAAACGCGATGGTGGGCTTGTCATCGCGAAGCTGCAGGAGGACGGCGCCGTCAGGATTGACGAGGATTATCTGGCATCCCTCGATGCCTCCGGCGCTGCTCATGCCATGAGTGTAAGCAAACGGTTTCGTCCGTCCGTAGCTCGCTGTCAGGTCGCCCGGGAGCTGACGTGCATCGGTGCTGCAGGTCGCGCTCGGTTCGAGCGACGAAGAGATCGAGCGTTGACCTTTTGCTGCCGGTGAAAGATGCCGCGTCCGCACTCAATCGCCGGCACCGTCTACTCCGCGCTTGTCGCTGTCGAACGAGTGTCGGTTGTTCCTCACAGTGTGCTGGTGCTCGCTCACCCAGTCCCCGAGTGTCAGCACCACGCTCTGGAGCGAGCGCCCGAGAGCGGTGAGTTCGTACTCGACCCGCGGCGGCACCTCCGGGTAGACCGTCCGGGAGACGAGGCCGTCGCGTTCGAGTGAACGCAGGGTCACCGTGAGCATGCGGCGCGAGATGCCGGGGATGATCTCGGAGAGTTCGGTGAACCTCTTCCGTTCCTCGCCGAGGACACCGATCACCAGCAGGGTCCACTTGTCGCCGATGCGGGAGAGCAGTGATCGGAACAGGTCCGGGTCGTCGCTCGTACACAGGTCGGCCATCGTCGGCATGGACTCGATCAGCCGAGCCTGGAGGGCATTGATACTCGTCTGCTGCGTCATCGGCACTCCTCTGAGTTACTCCTGCGTAACAGGGGGTCGTTTGCGGTAACGGGGGCCTGCCGGGTTGAGTTACCGATCGTAACTGTAAGCGGGTCGACGACCCGCGATCACTAGAGGAGTGTCATGTCCCTGTTCCGTCTTGATGCCAGTATCCGCACCGAGGGTTCCACGAGCCGCGCGCTGGGCGACATCGTCGAGGGTGAGTGGAGCGCCGCTCACCCCGACTCGGTGATCACCCGACGTCATGTCGGAACCGAACCCGTCCCCGCGACAGCATGGGCGGAGGCCGTGGGCGCGTCGATGACGCCCGACACCGGCCGGACACCCGGTCAGAAGGCAGCTGTTGCCCTGGCACGCGAGTTGACCGACGAGCTCGTGGCCGCCGACGCGATGCTGTTCGCCGTGCCGCTGTACAACTTCGGCGTCTCCCAGCACTTCAAGTCCTACGTCGACATGGTTCTCACCGATCCACGCATGGCCCCGGGCGCAGTTCCCGCGACGGCGGGCACACCTGCCGTGCTGGTGACGGTACAAGGAGGTAACTACTCCGCCGGCACACCGAAGGAGGGCTGGGACCACGCCACCTCCTGGATGCGGCGCATCCTCGAGGACGTCTGGCAGCTGGACCTCGACGTGGTGACCCGCGAGTTCACGCTCGTCGGCGTAAACCCCGCCCTCGACCAGTTCACCGAGCTGGCCGACGAACTGAAGCTCCGTGCCGAGGATCAGGCCACCCAGCACGGACGCGGGCTCGCTCGCCTGCAACGGGTCGGCTGAGCGTTGGGCGCCCGAGGGTGAACGACGACGGCGCCTCCGCTCACCGCGGGGGCGCCGTCGTCGTTCGCTGTGTGAGCCGCACTGGTGCTACGGCGTGACGGGAAGGGTGCCCGCGTAGTCCGTGCTGTAGCCCGTGACCGGGGCGTGCGGGATCTCCTCCCACACCGCGGGATCCGTCTGCTGCACCTCGCCGTTCGCCAGGCCGCTCAGCAGCGTGCGCATGGCCACGATGTTCTGCTGGATGCTCTTGCCGCGGGCCTTCTGGCCGAGCGAACCGTCACTCGTGTTGCCGGAGGTCTCGAAGAACACCACCGGGTTGGAATGCCCCTCGGGGTTGAGGTTCTGGTGGTTCAGTCCGAGCATCATCGCGGAGACGACGCCGCCCTTGATGTCGATCTCGAGGCTGCCGCCCACCTGGTACCGGTCCATGGTGATGTAGCCGGCGCCCTTCAGTTCCTCGTACACGTAGCCGTGCATCTGGCGGGTGAGGACGTCGTACGCGCCACCCTGCAGGGTGGGCAGCGTGGGCCCGCCCGGCGCGAGCGAGATCCCGAGGGAGAGCGTGACGTCGTCGCCCGTCCCGTACTGCTGCTTGAGGCCCTGGTGGTGGATGTCGATGCCGTAGGCCGGGTCCACCTTGGTCCAGTACTCGTAGAAGGCGAGTGACTCGCGTGCCTGGAACTTGCCCGTCACCCAGTCGCGGTTGAGGTCCACGATCAGGTTCTGGCCGTTCGCGTCCGTGCGGGGAGCGTTCGCCGCGCTGTCCCAGAGGACGGTCTGGCGGATGTTCAGCTCGCTGCCGTCCGGGTTGTACATGGGGATGAAGTGGATGGTGAAGGCGTCGCGGATCTCGTCGTACTCCGGGGAGCCGTTGGTCCCGAGGTCCTTGAGCAGGCTCAGGATGGATTCGGCGCCGTAGGGCTCGTTGCCGTGGATGCGGCCCTGCACCCAGACGTCCTGCGGCCCGTCGCCCACCGTCGCGACGTAGAGGTCACGGCCCTGCTCACTCGTGTTCACCGTGGTGCCCGCCTCGGCGAGCGTGAAGACGTCCACGCCGTACCGGGAGTTCTGCTCGATCTTCTCGAGCTCCTTGACGGTGTCCGCGTAGGTGAGAATGCTCGCGATGCTGGTGGTGCCGTTGGGCGACGGGAAGTTGCCCTTGGCCTGCGCCGGTCCCGACGTGAGGAGCGGCAGTGCCAGCAGGGTGGTGAGGCCGAGGGCGAGGGACCTCGACCGGGTGGAGCGGCGGGTACGGGTGGTGGGGCGGTCGGTGCTGCTGCGAATCACGGATGTCCTCCATTGGCGCGTAGGTGATGGCGGCCGGGCGCCGGTCCGCATCCCCTGCGGTTGGCGGTGCCCAATGGCTGGTGTGGTTCACCGTACCCGGCCCGCCACCGCGTGCACAGGGTGCTGAGCATCCGGCGGCGGTCCGGCCGTCGGGTCCAGCACGGCGCGGGTCTCATCTGCGTGTTCTACCATCTGTCGAAAAGGAGGCCCCCATGCGCCGCTCGTTCCCCCTCGTCGCTGCCGTCACCGTCGCCGTCCTGCTGCTGATCGGCGCGGTGGTGCTGATCGTCAACCGGGTCTCCGGCGCGGGGGAGCAGACGGCCGTGTCCGAACCCACCGCCTCGTCCTCGGCGGCTGAGGCGACACCGAGCCCCACCCCGGAACCGACCCAGGTACCGACGACGCCGCCCGCCGACGCCGCGCCGACCCCTGCCGCACCCGCCCAGGTCCAGGCCGTCGTCTCGTCGAACACGCGCGCCACCGACGCCGGGGCGCAGATCCTGGCCGCGGGCGGCACTGCGGCGGACGCCGCGCTCGCCGTCGCCGCCGTCCTCAGCGTGGTCGAGCCGTTCTACTCGAGCGCGCTGGGCGGCGACACCTGGGGCCTCTACTACGAAGCGGGCACCGGCGCGGTCACGAGTGTCAACGGTGTGGGCCCCACGGGCAGCCGGACCACCCTCGCCGACTACGCGGGCCGTGCGGGGGCGCCCGGCATGCACCAGGCGATCCTGCCCGGCGCGTGGGACGGCTGGATGCTGTGGCTGCAGGAGTACGGCACGCTGGACCTCGGCGTGATCCTCGCCCCGGCCATCGACGCCGCGCGCACCGGGTACCCGGTCAGTACCGAGATGACCTACTGGTTCGGCGTGCACGAGGCCCAGATCCGCGCCGACCCCGCGCTCAGCGCACTGTACGTGCGCAACGGCGCGCTCGCGGCGACCGGCAGCACCATCGTCCAGCCGGAGATGGCGGCCACCTTCGAGGGCCTCGCCGCCGCGTACGACGCCGCCCTGCCGAGCGGGCGTGACGCCGCCGTCCAGGCAGCACGGGACCACTTCTACCGCGGTCCGATCGCGGAATCGATCGTGGCGTACTCCGACGCGAACGGCGGGTACCTCACGCGTGAGGACTTCGCGCAGTACTCGGCCGAGATCGTCGAGCCGATCTCCCTCGCGTACACCGAGGACGTCACTGTCTTCCAGAACCCGCCGAACAGCCAGGGCATCGCCATGCTGGAGGCGCTCAGCATCCTCAGGGGTGACACCTTCGAGGGCCTGTCACCGGACGATCCCGCCGTCGTGCACACGCAGGTCGAGGCGACGAAACTCGCCTACGCGGACCGCTTCGCGCTGGTCGGCGACCCCGAGAGGACCCCGGTGCCCGTGGACCAGCTGCTCTCCGAGGAGTACGCGGCGGCCCAGCGTCAGCGGATCGATCCGGGTGTTGCGGCCGCGTGGCCCATCAGCAGCGGCCTGGAGCGCACGGCATCGGACACCACGACCTTCCAGATCACGGACGCCGCGGGGAACGCGGCCGCCGTCACCACGAGCATCGGCGGGCACTTCCTCGTGGTCGGGGACACCGGCATCCACATCAACGAGCGCATGAAGTTCATGTCGCTGGAGGAGGGCAACGTGAACGTGGTGGCGCCGGGTGCCACCGTGCGCCACACCTCCAACCCGTACATGGCCCTGCGTGACGGCCGCCCGTACCTGCTGGGCGGCAACACCGGGGTGGACACCCAGCCGCAGGGGCAGCTGCAGCAGTTCATGGGGGTCGTGGACTTCGGGCTCTCCCCAGCCGAGGCGATCGCGCGGCCGCGCTACGTGAGCACGGCCTTCCCGGCGTCCACCTTCCCGTACGCAGCGAACAACGTGCTCGATGTCGAGGGTTCCGCCCCCCAGGCAACGGTGGACGGGCTGACCGCGCGGGGACATAGGATCGCCGTGGGCCAGGGGGTCTTCGGAACCGCGAGCATGCTCGAGATCGCCCCGGACGGGCTCTCCGCCGAAGCGGCGGCCGAGCCCCGGAACGACACGGCGAGCGCCGTCGTCATACCGGCCGGCTAGGACGACCACGACGACGCAGGAGGACGCACCATGGCGCGATTCACGAAGGACGGCAAGGTCAAGCCGGAGACGCTGCCGAGCACGCTGCAGAGATCGGACCGGAAGGCGCAGGACACCTTTGCCGCGACGCTCGACGCCGCCGAGGAGCAGTACGGCGGCGACGGCGAACGTGCCAGGCGCACGGCGTTCGCCTCCCTGAAGCACGGGTTCGAGAAGGTGGGGGACCACTGGGAACCGAAGGCGGAGAAGGGTCCCTCGGACGATCAGGCCGCGGGCAGCAGCGCCGAGGCCCGGCCGACGGCCGGTGGGGTGGACGCCAACGCCACGAAGCAGCACCTGTACGACCTCGCGAAGAAGCTGGACGTGAAGGGACGCTCCTCGATGTCGAAGGACGAGTTGGTGGAGGCCCTGCAGAAGGCCAACGACCGCGAGACGCGGAGGGCCAGGGAGCAGTAACACCCTGACGCATTACGCAACGAAAGCATTTCGTAATTGCTCGGCGCTTAGGCTAGCCTTACTTCTACCCCGTCCCGAGGCCTCATCGAGAGGTCCCAGAAGTCAAGGAACCACATGGCCCCCTCGCGCCTTCGCGGCCTGATCGCCGTCGCCGCCGTCGCCGTCCTCTCCCTCTCCGCCTGCTCCACCGGTCCCGCCGACAGTGGCACCTCCGGAACCAGCACCGGCGGGAGCAGTGCAACTGCGGACGCCGGTGCCTTCCCCGTCACGATCGAGCACGCGTTCGGCGAGACGACCCTCGAGGAGAAGCCCGAGCGCGTGGCGACCGTCTCCTGGGTGAATGCGGACGTGTCCCTGGCCCTCGGCGTCGTGCCCGTCGGGATGCCCGCCGATTCCTACGGCGGCAACGAGAACCAGTCCACCCCGTGGAAGGATGCCAAGCTCGAGGAGCTCGGCGCGGAGATCGGCAGCGAGGATGCGCCGGTGCAGTACTCGGAGACGGATGGCATCGCCTTCCAGGACATCGCCGCCACCAACCCCGACGTGATCCTCGCCGCCTACTCCGGCATCTCGCAGGAGGACTACGACACCCTCAGCAAGATCGCGCCCGTGATCGCGTACCCCGAACTCGCCTACGGAACCGCCTGGCAGGACTCCACGCGGATCATCGGTGAGGCGCTCGGTCTCAGCGACGCGGCGGAGGAGCTCGTGACGGAGACGGAGACCGCCATCTCCGAGGCAGCGGCCGAGTACCCGCAGCTCGAGGGCAAGAGCTTCATCTACGGCAACCTTGAACCCGGCACGGCCGACGGCGTGAGTGTCTACACCGCGAACGACAACCGGCCCAAGTTCCTCACCGAGCTCGGCATGGTGCAGGCCGACGTCGTCACCGACGCCACCACGGGCTCCGAGGAGTTCTTCATCCCGTGGTCGGCCGAGCGCGCCAACGAGCTCGATTCCGACGTCTTCGTGACCTGGGTACCCGATGCGGACACCGCGGCCGCGATCGGCACCGACCCCCTCCTCGGACAGATCCCCGCCGTGCAGAGCGGTGCGCTCGTGGCGGACAGCGACAACACGCTGACCCTCTCCATCTCGGCGGCGAACCCGCTCAGCCTGGTCTGGGCCCTCGACAGATTCCTGCCGCTGCTCGGCGAGGCCGCCGACAAGGCGTGACCCCGCGCGGGGGCGCGGATTGCCCTCGCGACCGATCTCGGCTGGAATGGTCGCGAACCGACTCTCGAAGGGAAGCTCCATGGCTCAGGCCGAAATCACCAAGCTCCAGGCCGCGACGGCGTGGGACAGCAAGGGCAAGAAGCTCGGCGTCGTCAACGACGTGCACCTCGAGAAGGAATCGGGGATCCCCGCGTGGGTGACCGTCTCCCTCGGGCTGCTGAACTCCCGGAAGCACTACATCCCGCTGGCCGACTCGCGCTTCGAGGGCGACGACCTCCACGTGGCATGGACCCGGAAGGAGATCACGGACGCCCCGAAGCCCGCGAGTTCGTACGAACTCTCGGCCGAGGAGGAATCCGCCCTGATCGACTACTACAAGCTGCGTGACGGCGCGGAGGCGTAACGCCTCCCGCGACACCACCGGTACGACGAAAGCCCCTCTCCGACAGTGGAGAGGGGCTTTCGCGTGGTGCGAGGTGCTCGGTACGAGCCGGTGGCAGCGGGTGTCGGTTGCTGCCGGTGGCGTCAGCCGATGTCGACGATCCCCACGATGTTGCCGATGATGAAGACCAGGACCAGCAGGACGACGATGCCGATCAGCCCGAGCCAGAGGCCCGTGATGCCCTTCGACTGCGGCTTGTCCTCGATGGTGGGCTGCTGCCAGGTGGTGCTCGCCTCGCCCGGGGGCGTCTCTCCCGGGGGTACTCCGCCACCGGGCTCGAGGCCCGTGAGGTTCATCTGCTCCGGGTCGGGGTTGCCGGCGTTCGAGGGATCCGGGTTCTTGCGCTCACTCATGCTGTCCTCCACGGGGTCGGCGGGTGTTCCTCCTGTCAGCCTACCCCGGGAATCATAAGCCTGCTTAGCGCTCGACGGCGGGCGCGTCCGGTGCTACTGACCCAGACCGGCCGTGCTGTTACCGGTCGGGTCGAACCGCTGATCCGCAGTACTGTGCGGGGACTCCTCGCCGCCGTCGCTGGTGCCTCCCGCGGCGCTGCCGACGCCGCCGTCCGGGCCGCCGTCGTCCGTTCCCGCTGTCAGAGCGGGAGTTTCCGCTGCCTGACGCTCGCTCGGGGTCCAGGACATCGTGATGGACACACCGTGCTCGGTGTCGGCGACGAACAGGTGGAGGTCCTCCCCGATGAGCGCCTCGTCGTGCACGGGGTCGCCCGCCTCGCGCGCCATGTCGGTCAGGCGGCAGATGGCGACAGCCATGGCGCGGCCCCAGTCGTGCGGATGCTTGCTCGTCGATTCCTCGGTCGCGGTGAACTTCTTGTCGGGCTTCGCCATCGTGATCCCTGCCGTCGGTCCGTTGGTAAGTAGCCTTGCCTTTCGGTGGAAGTCACTGTAGCAAAGCAGGTGCGGGCGGTCCGTGGTATTCCTTTGACCCATGGATCCCACGAGCACCGCTCCCAGCACGGCCGAGGACCGCAGCGCGCGGATCGCGGTGACCCTCTTCCCCCTCCTCATCCTGGCCGGCGGCCTCGTGGCGGTGCTCACGCCGTCGACCTTCACGGGTCTCGGGCCGCTCGTCAATCCTCTCCTCGGCGTGATCATGTTCGGCATGGGACTGACGCTCACCCCGGTGGATTTCGCAGTGATCGGGCGGCGCCCGGTGCCCGTGGTGATCGGTGTGGTGGCGCAGTACCTCATCATGCCGCTGCTGGGCTGGGCCATCTCGCTGGCCCTGGGGCTCCCACCCGCGCTCGCGGCCGGCGTGATCCTCGTGGGCTGCTGCCCGGGCGGGACGGCGTCGAACGTCGTCTCCTACCTGGCGCGCGGTGACGTGGCGCTCTCCGTGGCGATGACCTCGGTCTCCACGCTGCTCGCCCCCTTCCTCACACCGCTGCTGACCCTGTGGCTCGCCGGGCAGTACATGCCGGTGGACGCCGCCGCGATCGGCGGGACGATCCTGCAGATCGTGCTCATCCCGGTGATCGTGGGCCTCCTCGTGCGCCTGTTCCTCCCCCGCGTGGTCGAGCGCCTGCTTCCGGCCCTCCCGTGGATCTCCGTCGCCGCCATCACCGTGGTGGTGATCGCAGTGGTCTCCGGCAGCGCCGCGGTCATCGCCTCGGCAGGATTCCTCGTCCTTATTGCAGTGGTGCTCCACAACGGTCTCGGGTACGCGCTGGGGTACGGCGCCGCGAGGCTCTTCCGGCTGCCGCTGACCGCCCGGAGGACCACGGCCATCGAGGTGGGCATGCAGAACTCGGGCCTCGCGGCGGGTCTGGCGCGGACGTACCTGACCCCGGAAGCGGCGCTGCCCGGGGCCATCTTCTCCGTGTGGCACAACGTCTCGGGGGCCGTCATGGCCGCGATCTGGCGCCGCCAGGACGCCCGGCGTGCCGCTCGGACGGGGTCGCACCCGGCACACTCCTGAGTTTTCTGGGGGTGGTGGCAGCTAGTGTCTGTCACGCCACGGTCCAGCAGCGGGCTGCGGCACCTGACCATCATCGGATCTTCTATGACAGAACCTTCGACCCTGCCGGACATGCTCGACCCGTCTGCCGTCTGCACCCCCTCCCTGATCAGCGATCCGGACCAGCCCAGCGAGCAGGACCAGCCCAGCGATCTGGACCAGCCCAGCGAGCAGGACCAGCTCACGGGCGGTCCCGCGGGCAACGAGCACATCCTCGTCCCAGCACCTCCCACGAAGCGGGAGCGCGAAGCGGAATGGATGCGCACGGCACTGGCCACCCTGGACCTCACCGACGTCACGACGTCCGAGTTGCGCGTCCTCGCCAACCGGATGTTCCTGCTGCTCGACGCCGAGCGGCCTCCGTTCGACGCCGGTGAGCGTTACGCCGCCGCCGTCGAGGAGATCGAGGCGCGCGCCGCGCAGGCGCGAACACACAGCACCGCCGAGACGCGGCGCCAGGTGTTCAAGAACTCCGCCTTCGGCTCCCGTTTCGAGCTGTTCCTCGACGGCTCACTGGCCGCCTACCTCAGGTACTCCCTCGTGGACGGTCGGCTCACGCTGCGAGCGCTCGTGGAGTCGCCCGGCTTCGAGGGCCGGGGCCTCACGCCGATCCTCCTGCGGCAAGCCATGCTCCATGCGCACAAGCGGCGCCTCGGGGTGATCCCCGGGTGCCCCGCGGCCAGGGCGTTCCTCGAGCAGAACCCGCAGTACCGGATCCTGGCGCGCGTGCCGCGCTAGTGCCGGAGCCCGGCCCTCGCGGCGTGACCGATCACGGCGCTGTAGGTGGGGTACGCGAACTTCACGCGCGCCAGCGTGGCAAGGTCCGTACCCGCGGCCATCGCCGACGCCACGGCGGTGACCACCTCGACGGCGTTCTCGCCCACGGCGTGGGCGCCGAGGATGAGTTCACGCCGCCGGTCGATCACGAGCTTCAGGAAGCCCTGCTCGCGGTCGTCGATGATGGGGCGCTCGACGACGGCGTAGGGCACGGTCACCGCGTGACACTCGGCGTCGCGCTCACGTGCCTTCGCCTCGGTCAGGCCCACGCCGGCGTAGTCGGGATCGGTGAAGCCGCCCTCGGGCAGAAGGTGGTGCGGTGTGGTGCGGGTGGCGCCGAGCACGGCGTTCTCCGCGGCGGTCTCGCCCTCGAACACGGCGGCCTGCACGAGCATGCTGCTGCCGTTGGCGTCGCCCGCCACGTAGATGTGGGGCACGTTGGAGCGGAGGTACTCGTCCACGGGGATGAACGAGCGGGCGGTCTCCACGCCGGCCGCGTCGAGCCCGAGGCCGCCGAGGTTCGCGGGCCAGCCCGCGGCCATGATGACGGCGTCCACCACGCGGGAGTGCTGCGCGTCGTCGCGCTTCCAGGTCAGGGTGAGGCCGTCCTCGCCCTTGACGATGCTGTCGATCCCGCCGATCGCGGTCTCCACCTGCACGCCCTTGCCGGTGAAGCTCGCGGTGACGGCCGCCGCGACGTCGTCGTCCTCCGTCATGAGGATGCGCGGCGCGAGGTCGAGGAGCAGCACCTCGGAGCCGAGCGCGTCGAAGATGGTGGTCATCTGGGCGCCGGTGTGGCCGCCGCCGATGATCGCGACGCTGCCCGGCAGGCTCTCGAGTCCCAGGACCTCGTGGGGGAGGACGGCGTGCTCGGCGCCCTCGATGGGCAGGCGGCGTCCGCTGCCACCGATGCACAGGATGATCGACGCCGCCGTGACCTCGCGGCCGTCGACCACGACGGAGTGCTGGCCGGTGAGGGTCGCATCGCCCTCGAGGAGCTCGATCGAGAGCCGCTTCATGGTGGCGCCGTAGCCCTTGGCGTCGAGCACCCGGGCGACGGTCGCCCGTACGCGCTGCACCGTCTTGTCCCAGTCCACGGACGGCTCGGTCACCACGATCCCGTAGTCGTAGGCGGTGCGTACCTCGCGGAACAGCCGCGCGGTCTTCGCGAGCACGCGCGTGGGCACGCAGCCCGAGTTGACGCACGTGCCGCCGAGGGCGGAGCGCTCCACGACGGCGGTGCGGGCTCCGAGTTCTGCTGCGCGAGTCGCGGCGGCCATGCCGGCGGGTCCTCCGCCGATCACGAGGACGTCGTACGAGTACTCCATGGTGGTCTCCTGTCGAGGATGGGAGCTGCCCTCCCATCCTCCATCGCGGGGGTGGGGAGCCACAATCGGCACAGTGGTGTTCGCGGAGCGCATGATGGTCTGCAGGAGGTACCGGTTCTGCAGGAAGCGCCGGCAGGACCTACCGTGGGAGGAGCGAGTACCGCGAGGGAGACCCACGGCGAGCACGCCCGCCCGCCGCTCCCGAACCTTCCAGGAGGAACGCCATCACAACCGTCAACGCCTACGCCGCGCCGTCAGCCACCGAACCCCTCGTCCCCACCACCATCGAACGTCGCGAGGTGGGGCCGAAGGACGTCCTGATCTCCATCGCCTACGCGGGCATCTGCCACTCCGACATTCACACCGTCCGCGGCGAGTGGGGCCCGCAGCAGTACCCGCTGACCGTCGGTCACGAGATCGTCGGCGTCGTCGACGAGGTCGGCTCCGAGGTCTCCACCCACGCCGTCGGGGACCGCGTGGGTGTGGGCTGCATGGTGAACTCCTGCCGCGAGTGCGAGAACTGCACCGCCGGCGAGGAACAGTACTGCCTCGAGGGCAACGTCGGCACCTATGGCGCGAAGGACCGCGACGGGACCATCACCCAGGGTGGCTACTCCACGCACGTGGTGGTGGACGAGCACTTCGTGCTGAAGGTGCCCGAGGCCATCCCCTACGAGGCGGCCGCACCCCTGCTCTGCGCCGGCATCACCACCTACTCCCCGCTGAACCACTGGAACGCAGGGCCGGGCAAGAAGGTCGCCGTCGTGGGGCTCGGCGGGCTCGGCCACATGGCCGTGAAGATCGCGCACGCCATGGGTGCCGAGGTCACCGTGCTCTCGCAGAGCCTGAGCAAGCAGGAGGACGGCAAGCGTTTCGGCGCCACGGGCTACTACGCCACGAGCGATCCCGAGACCTTCGAGAAGCTCTCCACGACCTTCGACCTCATCATCAACACCGTGAGCGCGAAGATCGACCTCGACGCGTATCTCTCGATGCTGCGGCTCAACGGCACCATGGTGAACGTGGGTGCGCCGGCGGACGCCCTGCCGCTGCACGTCTTCACGCTCTTCAACCAGCGCCGGTCCTTCGCGGGCTCGGGCATCGGCGGGATCCGTGAGACCCAGGAGATGCTGGACTTCTGCGCCGAGCACGGGATCGCCCCGGAGGTCGAGGTCATCACGGCCGACGCCGTCAACGAGGCCTACGAGCGCGTGCTGTCCTCGGACGTGCGCTACCGCTTCGTGATCGACACCGCCAGCCTCGCCTGACGCGTCGTCGGCGGAATTACCAGGGGCGGGGCACTGAGTGCCCCGCCCCTGGTGCGTCCCGTCCGGGACGCCAACCGCTCCGGTATCACGGGTGCAGACGCCGGACTCCACGTGGTCGGCGACGAGGTCACCGGGCAGGAAGCGCTTCGGCTGCATGGATGTTCCGCCCTGACGTCGTGTTCACGTGGGAAGCGTCGGCGAGGAGTGCACCGACCAGCGCCTAGTGCTTGCTGTCGACGCGGCCCATCGGACCGGCGCTGTCCCTGAAGGCGGCACGGGCAGCGGGCCAGCTGTTCCGTTCACCCTGCAGGGCCGTCCGGAGGAAGGCGGTGCTCATTCGCTGGATGACAGCGACGCGCTCCGGATGCTCGTCGGTGGTCTCGGCAACGTCGTATCCGACGATCCCGCCAAGAGCGTGCTCGGCTCCGTGGAGCGTGAGGAGGTCGGTGGCGCCGGGGCTGTACGTATAGGCGTCGGTGAACCAGTCGGGTCCGCGGCTGGACATCTTCGACTGGTCACGGTCACCGGCAACAACGAGTGTCGGGGCGGTCAGTTCCTGGAACGAGGGGCGCATGAAGGGGAAGTTCGCCTGCGCGAACGGGTGCAGGTCATCACCGGCCACACCGGTTGCGGCGAACAGGATGCCCGCGGTGACACGACTGTCGGTCATGTCCTCGCCGACCTGCCCCGTATCGTCCAAGATCCGCGCTCCGAGGAGGGCCTGAGCTGTCTGTCCGCCCCAGGAGTGACCGGTGGCGGCGACCCGGCTGGGATCGATCCGGCCGGCAAGCCCGGGGACGGCGGCCTCGACAGCATCCAACTGGTCGAGGATGCGTGTGAGATCAGCGATCCGCTCGGTCCAGATCGTCGGGAACGCCGGATGGTCGAATCCGAAGCCATTCCGGCGTGAATCCAGGTGTGTGGGCTGGATCACGACGAACCCGCGGGAAGCCCAGAACGCCGTCAGGGGCGCGTACCCGTCCAAGTTCCACCCGTTGCCGTGAGAGAACACCACGACAGGAAGATCCGTACCGGTTGCAGGCACGGAGACGCGCACCTGCAGCGGGAGCGATCGCCCCGGAGCGGAGAGTCCGAGAGGGGCGACGGAGACGACCGGGGTGGCGGCACCGATGATGCCCTCCAGTGTGTCGACGAGTGACGACGTCATGGCAGCTTTCCTTTCGAATGGTCGCGCTTTACGATGCGGGTATCGGAGCGTCGTTCCGAAACATAACGGAACAATGTTCCGTTATGCAAGCAGGGGTCGGCTCAGCAGGGGGCGGTGTGATCGACACGCACGATGAACGGCCGCGGCGTGTGCCGGCCAAGCAGGTCGGTCGACCACGTCAGAGCGAGCAGGCTCTCCTGGACGCAGCTGCAGCGGTGTTCGTGACCTCCGGGGTGGACGCCCCGGTGCGGGAGATCGCAGCGAAGGCCGGCGTCGGCACGGGAACGATCTACCGTCACTTCCCGACGCGTTCGGAGCTCGTGGTCGCGGTGTACAGGCGCCAGGTCGAGGCCTGCGCGGACGCCGGTCCGCGATTGCTCTCGGAGAGCGCCACGCCCGAGGTGGCATTACGTGCCTGGGTGACACTGTTCGTGGAATTCCTGGTCACGAAGCACGGATTGGCCGGCGCGCTGCAGGGGGACAGCGCGGGGTCCGACGCTCTCCACGCCTACTTCGTCGATCGCCTCGTCCCGGTGTGCGCCTCGCTCCTCGGGGCGGCGCTCGAACCAGTGAACGGGCACCCGCCGGTCGATGCGTACAACGTGCTGAAGGGGATCGGCAACCTCTGTATCGGTGCGGCCGGTGACGGCGCGTACGAGGCCGATGTCCTCGTGCAACTGCTCATCTCGGGCGTCCTTGCCTCCGCTGATCGGTGACCTCGGTCAGGGGTCGGTCGGTCATCCCGGCGATGGCTCGGTCATGCGACGGCTCGCCTTCGAAGTGGCATCGTCGCGACGAAGCGCTCGCAGCAGAGTCACGTCCTCCCGTGCGGCAGGTCATCAGCCGTTAGGCTGTCTGACGCGGCGGTCTTCCGGCTTCGCACCCGCTCGTCCTGGTCCGGCGGCGGGAACATTCACGTTTCTGAACAGGTAGTGGCATGAGCAAGGGGCGAATGCAGGCGATCGCGGGGCGGTTTGTGGCGTTGCCGCCGGCGGCCCTGCACCTCCTCTTCGGCCTGGTCCTCGTCGCTGCGGCCGCCCTCGGGCGGAGCACCAACCTCGAGTCCTCCGGTCTCGCGTTGGTCTGGCCCGCGGCGGGCATCTCCTTCCTCTGGGGGCTGTGGGCGTCGCGCTCGCGGGCGGACCTCGCCGTCTCGGTCGTGGCAAGCCTGCCCATCCTCGCCGCGGTGAACCTCATCACGGGACTCAGCCCCGTGCTCGGCGTGGCGGTGGCCGTCAGCAGTGTCGCCCAGACAATCGTCGCCGTTGCCCTGTTCCGCCGCTTCGTGCCCGGTCTCGACGTCCGGACCGTCGGGGACTATCTCCGTATGGGCTCCATCGCCCTCGTGGCGTGCGCGGTCGGCGCCCTGGTGATCGTCGTCGGCAGCGCCCTGAACGGGTCTCCCGAGCCCCTCGCCGCCTTCATCCCGTGGCTCGTGCGCCACGCGGTGTCGCTCACGGCACTCGGATCACTGGGCATCGTGATCGCCTCGAGCATCCGTCCCCGGGCTGCCGGACACATTCCTTCGTCGCTGCCGCCCGCGCGGCGTGCGGAGTACGCGATGCTCGCCGTCGTCTCCGTCATCCTGTACGTCGCAACCTTCGCCAACGCCTCGGCGCTTCCGGTCGCCTACGCCACCATTCCTGCGCACATGTGGGCCGGGCTCCGCCTCCGCTCGGGGTGGGCCATGCTGCACGGACTGGTCAGCGGCGCCTTCCTGGTCTTCTTCACGCTGGAGGGTCGCGGACCTTTCCAGGATCTCGGGCCGGGCGCCGCGGCATACGTGGCGCAGTCGTTCATGTTCATCGCCTTCTCCCTCTCCGCCGTCCTCGCCCTGAGCATGGACGAGCGACGCCGCCTGATCGACCGCCTGTACCGGGCCACTGCCGAGGCCAAGGCCGCCGCGGACCTCCGTGACCTCGTGATCGGTAAGATGAACGACGGCGTCCTCGTGGCCGGGCCCGGGCGGCGCCTCGTGTTCCAGAATGCTACGAGCGAGCGGTGGCTGGGCAAGGCCCAGCCGGGCGAGGAGCGGATTCGTGAGTACGAGGTCACGAAGACGGACGGCTCAACCCTGGAGGACGCGGAGAACCCCCTGACGCTGGCGCTGCAGGGTGTCGCGACCGAGCGCATGGACGTGGACCTCACGCACCGGGACGGCGAGGTCATGCACCTGACGGTGGACGCCGTGCCGCTTCCGGACGGTCAGGGCGCGCTCGTGGTGATGCACAACGTCACGGCAGAACGTATGCATCAGCAGGACCTCAGCCGGTTCGCCGCCGTCGTGGCGCACGATCTTTTGACGCCCCTCACGGTGTTCGACGGCTGGCTCGAGATGCTCGAGGACCCCGACCTGCCCGCGGCCGAGCGCCGCGCGAGCATCGAGCGACTCCAGCAGGCGAGCCGACGCATGCGTAACCTCATCCGGAACCTGCTGGCCTACAGCCTCGCCAAGGAGGAGAAGCTGACGGCGTCCGAGCTCGACGTCGCGCGCCTCGCGGCGAACATCGTGGACGTGCGGACCGCCCTGCCCGGCACGCAGTTGCCGGACGTCCGGTTCGTCATCGACGCACCGCAGCCCGTGTATGCCGACGAGCGCCTGTTCCTGCAGCTCCTGGAGAATCTGATCGGCAACGCCATGAAGTACGGGCGTCAGGACGGCGCCGCGGAGGTGCGCATCACCACCTCCGTGGAGGCGTCCACCGGCCGAACCATGGTGAGTGTCGCGGACAACGGGATCGGGGTTCCCGAGGGTGACCTGGAACTCGTCTTCGAGGAGTTCCACCGCTCTGCGAACGGTCTGCGCCAGGCCTCGGGCACGGGTCTCGGCCTCGCGATCTGCCGGCGGATCGTGGAGAGCCACGGCGGTGTTCTCAGCGTGCGGAACCAGCCCGAGGGCGGAGCGGTGTTCACCGCGAGCATGCCAGCGACGCCTGACCAGTTGCCCGAGGGCATCCCGCTGGTGAAGGCCGCGGAGCCCAGCCCCGCAGCGTGTGCGGAGGTGCGGGTCCCGGCGCCCGGTGCGGCCGCCGGCGCCTGACCGCCGTCGCGCTGACCGAACGGACGCCGTCGCAGCCGCGTGAATGCGGTGGCCTAGCCGTCCGAGCGCCGGTACAGCTTGGGTGAGGCATTCCGTCCGCTGCCGCTGCGGAGACCGGCCAGCACCTCTGCCATGGCTTCGCGGGACGTTCGCTGCGGCTCCCAGCCCAGCTCGGCACGGGCGCGAGTGACGTCCATGACCGGGCTGCCGGCTGCCATGTCGATCCACCCCGGATCGGTGCGCTGCAGACCGGCGCCCCAGCTCCCGGCGACGATCCAGCGCAGCACGCGCACCGGCAGGCCGATCACCCTGCTCGCGCCGAGGAGGTCGGCGACGCGCTCGGGGTTCAGTTCCGGCTCGGCGGCGATGTTGAAGGCGCCGGACGCGCGGTGCACGATCACCCGCCAGTAGGCGTCGGCGACGTCGTCGGCGTGCACGGCCTGGAACACGAAAGCCTTCGGAATGGGGACCATCGGCAGCGGCACGCCGCCCAGCAGGATCTTCGGTACCAGTGGCCCCAGGAAGTACCGGCCGATCTCGCTGCCGGCCTGCTCCTGGAAGATCAGCCCGGGGCGGAGCCGTGCCACCGGGATCTCCGGGTACTCCCGCTCGAAGGTGTCGAGCAGGCGCTCCTGCGCGGCCTTGTGCCGGCTGTAGTGCGAGGACGCGATGCCCTCCGTGGGCCAGGTCTCGTCCTTGCGGGTGTCCTTGTCGGCAGCAGAGTAGGCCCCGACCGACGAGGCGCACACCACCTGCCGCACCCCGGCCGCGCCGGCCGCCGCGAGGACGTTCGCGGTACCGGTCACGTTGGTCCGGTACATCGCTGCCTCGTCGCGGTTGGGCTGGATGGCCCACGCGAGGTGCACGACGGCGTCGACCCCCTCGAACGCACGCGTCAGGGCGTCGCGGCCGTCATCGGTGCCGATGTCGACGGCATGCCAGTCGACGCCGTCGTACGGTTCCGCGGAGGTATCAGGGACGGTGCGGACGATCCCCGTGACGGAGATGATGCCGGCGTTCCCTGGGGCAGTGGGGCCGGAGTGCTGGATTGTCTCGTTGGAGGCGGCGGCACGCTTCAGCCGCGCGAGGACGGCGGTGCCGACGTTGCCGGTGGCGCCGGTGACTGCAATGCGCATGCTTCTACTCCTGGACGTGGAACGGGGAAGGGCACGTGGACGCACCGATTCGGGACTGGACTACTAAGTAAGCTTATGGTGCAGTTGAAGCAGACGTACAGCGCAGCCAGCCGCCTCGGGACCGACCGGGGCCGAACCCGGAGGTCACCGTGAGCAGTAACAGCAAGGTCCGCGAGGGCGCACCGAGCGAAACCTCCAAGAAGGCGCAGAACGCTCCTGACCCGAACGATTCCCGGAAGCCCGACGATCCGAAGGACGTCAAGAAGCCGGCGTGGAAGTACGTGTTCAAGCGGACGGTCAGCGAGTTCGGGAAGGACCAGTGCACCGACCTCGCCGCATCGCTGACCTATTACGCGGTCCTCGCGATCTTCCCCGGCATCATCGCGCTGCTCTCGCTCCTCGGGCTCTTCGGGCAGGCCGAGAACACGACCAATGCCCTGCTCGAGATCGTCCGCGGGTTCACCTCGCAAGACACGGTCAACACCATCCGGCCGCAGATCCTTGCCCTCGCTTCGAATGAAGCTGCTGGTCTCGGCTTCGTCATCGGTCTGCTGGGTGCCATCTTCTCCGCCTCCGGCTATGTGCTCGCTTTCTCCCGCGCCATGAACCGTGTGTACGAGGTGGAGGAGGGCCGCGGTCTCCTCAAGCTGCGCCCGCAGGTGCTGCTCATCACCATCGTGGTGCTCCTGCTGATCGTCCTCATGGGCCTCATGCTCGTGCTGTCCGGCCCCGTGGCCGAGGCGGTCGGCAACACCATCGGGCTCGGTGGCACCGCGCTGACCATCTGGAACATCGCCAAGTGGCCCGTCATCGTGTTCTTCGCGGTCCTCATGATCGCCGTCCTCTACTACGGATCGCCTAACATCAAGCAGCCCAAGTTCCGCTGGATGAGCCTCGGTGGCCTCATCGCGCTGATCGTTTTGGCGATCACCACGGCCGGGTTCTCGTTCTACGTCTCCAACTTCGGCAGCTACAACGCCACCTACGGAGCCATCGCGGGTGTCATCGTGTTCCTGCTGTGGCTCTGGCTCGCGAACCTCTCGCTGCTGTTCGGCGTCGAGTTCGACGCCGAGATGGAGCGTGGCCGCCAGCTGCAGGGTGGAATCGAGGCGGAGGAGACCATCCAGCTCCCGCCGCGCGACACCAAGGCCGCGGACAAGAAGCAGGAGAAGAAGATCAAGCTGATCCGCGAAGGCCGGGAACTGCGCGAGAAGTACGGTCGCGAATCCAGCCGCAGCTAGGACATCCCCCTTTCCGTCCAGGAGGCCCGGTCGCACTGCGACCGGGCCTCCTGTCCGTCCGCGACCCTAGACTGACGGACATGACCGATACGCAGCAGTCAGAGCAGTCAGACCACAGCACCAAGGGTTCCTATGTGACCGGTGGCAAGGAGTTCACGCGGGACACCCAGTACATCGAGACGCGCATCACGCGCGACGGCGCGGACGGGTACCCGGTGGAGCCCGGGCGCTATCGGCTCGTCGCGGCCCGTGCCTGCCCGTGGGCCAACCGCACCATCATCGTCCGGAGGCTCCTCGGCCTCGAGGACGCCATCTCCCTCGGCACGCCCGGCCCCACGCATGACAGCCGGTCCTGGACCTTCGACCTCGACCCCGACGGCCGTGACCCCGTGCTCGGGATCGAGCGGTTGCAGGAGGCGTTCTTCAAGCGCGACCCGAACTACTCACGCGGCATCACCGTGCCGGCGATCGTCGACACCACCACGGGCGCCGTGGTCACCAACAACTTCCCCCAGATCACGCTCGACTTCTCGAGCGAGTGGAGCGAGTACCACCGCGACGGCGCTCCGGACCTCTACCCCGAGCACCTCCGCGAGGAGATCGACACCGTCAACAAGCGCGTTTTCACGGAGGTCAACAACGGGGTGTACCGCTGCGGCTTCGCCGGCTCGCAGGAGGCGTACGAGGCCGCCTACGACCGCCTCTTCACGGCACTCGACTGGCTCGAGGAGCGCCTGACCGGTCAGCGCTTCCTGGTCGGGGACACCATCACCGAGGCCGACGTCCGGCTCTTCACGACGCTGGTCCGCTTCGATCCCGTGTACCACGGGCACTTCAAGTGCAACAGGAACAAGCTCAGCGAGATGCCTGCCCTGTGGGGCTACGCTCGCGACCTCTTCCAGACGCCCGGCTTCGGCGACACGGTGGACTTCGAGCAGATCAAGCAGCACTACTACATCGTCCACGAGGACATCAATCCCACCGGGATCGTCCCCAAGGGTCCTGACCTCTCCGGGTGGACCTCCGCCCACGGACGCGAGTCCCTGGGTGGCCGCCCGTTCGGCGACGGCACGCCGCCCGCAGCAGCGTAGGCCGGCCGCGGGGTCACGGTGGGTCTCGCCGTCGGCCGGGGGAGTGGCCAATTAGGCAACGGGAGCGTTTCCTAATGCGGGGAAGCCTAGGCTAGCCTTACTTCAGAGAAGATCGTCCGTCTGAGGGAGGCTCCATGGCAGTCCAGGCCTCCTCCGTGCCGTTGCCGGAGACGATCGACCCCGGGCGTCGCCGGTCGACGACGCCCGCCATGCTCCTCCGCCTGACCCTCGCCGCTCTCGTCCTTGCGGCGCTCTGCGTCGCCTCGCTCACCATCGGGGCGAGGAGCGTCGCCCCGGGCACCATGATCAGCGCCCTCACGGCGTTCGACCCCGCGAACGGTGACCACGCGGTGGTGCTCTCCCGCATCCCGCGCACCGTGGTGGGGCTGCTGGTCGGGGCTGCACTGGCCGCCGCGGGCGCCGCACTGCAGGGCATCGCGCGGAACCCCCTCGCCGATTCCGGGATCCTCGGCATCAACGCGGGCGCCGCTCTCGCGGTGGTGGTGGGCATCTACCTGTTCGGCGTGAACGGCGCCTCCGGCTACCTCTGGTTCGCCTTCGCGGGTGCCGGTGCCGCCGCCGTCCTCGTCTATGCCGTGGCGAGCCTGGGCCGCGAAGGCGCGACGCCGGTCAAGCTCGCCCTCGCGGGCGCGGCCCTCGCGGCCGGTCTCGCCAGCCTGACCAACGCCGTGCTCGTCTCGAGCCAGGAGACGCTCGACGCGTTCCGGTTCTGGCAGGTCGGCACGCTCGCGGGCCGCGGCTGGGACGTCATCGGCGCCGTCGCGCCCTTCCTCCTGGCCGGGCTGGTCCTGACCCTGGGTACCGGCAGGGTGCTCAACAGCCTCGCTCTCGGCGACGACATCGCGCGGGGGCTCGGGCAGAACGTGAACGTCGCTCGCGGGATCACGGGCCTCGGCGTCGTGATCCTGTGCGGTGCCGCCACGGCGGCGGCGGGGCCCATCGCGTTCGTGGGGCTCGTGATACCGCACATGGTGAGGCTCGTGGTCGGGCCGGACTACCGGTGGATCCTGCCGTTCTCCGCACTCCTCGGGCCCGTGCTGCTCCTCGGCGCGGACATCGTGGGGCGTGTGATCCTGCCACCGGGCGAAGTGCAGGTGGGCATCATGACCGCCGTCATCGGCGCTCCCTTCTTCGTCTGGCTCGTGCGCCGGCGCCGGATGGCCCAGCTGTGAGCACCGCCCTCCACCGCGTCCCCGCCGCGCCGGCTCCCGATGGCGCCCCTGAGGCGCCGGCGCTCCCTGCCGCGCGGCTGTCCGCCATCCGCTCGCGCCGTCGTCGGTCCACCGCCACGCGCATGGGCGCCGCCGCGGCGCTCATCGTGGTGCTGTTCGCCGTCGCCGTGCTGCTCGGGTCCTACACCGTCACCATCCCGGACTTCTTCCGCATCCTCGGCGGTGCGGACATCCCCGGTGCCTCGTTCATCGTGCTCGAGAACAAGCTGCCGCGCGCCGTGATCGGCGTGCTGATCGGTGCGGCGTTCGGGATCGCCGGCGCCGTCTTCCAGACCATGCTCCGCAACCCGCTGGCGAGCCCGGACATCATCGGCATCAGCTACGGGGCCAGCGCCTCGGCCGTGACGGCGATCGTGCTCTTCGGGGCGGCCGGAGCAGCGGTGTCGGTCTCCGCCCTGGTCGGCGCGCTGGTGGTCGCAGGTGCCATCTACCTGATCTCGCGGCGCGGAGGAGTGGCCGGCTACCGCCTGATCCTCGTGGGGATCGGCTCCGCGGCGGTGATGCACGCGCTGGTGAGTTTCCTCATCACGCGCACCGACCTCCGCACCGCCTCCGAGGCCGTCCTATGGCTCAGCGGTTCGCTCAACTCGAGCTCCTGGGACCGCGTCACGGTCCTGGTGCTCTTCCTCCTGGTGCTGCTCCCGGCCATCGCGGTGCTCTCCCGCAGCCTGCGGGGGCTGGAGCTCGGTGACGACACCGCCTCCGGGCTCGGCCTGCGCGTCGAGGCCGCGCGGCTCGGGCTGATGGTCACGGCCGTGGCCCTTGCCGCCGTGGCGACCGCCGCGGCCGGCCCCGTGGCGTCCGTCGCCTTCCTGTCGGGTCCCATCGCCCGGCGTCTGCTCGGCAACCGGCCGTCCCTCACCATGGCAGCGCTCGTGGGGTGCGTGATCGTCCTCGCGGCCGATTTCGTGGCCGCCAACCTCGTTCCGGGCACGGCCCTTCCCGTCGGGATCGTCACCGGCGCCCTCGGCGCCCCGTTCCTGCTGTGGCTGCTCGCCACCGCCAACCGCTCCGGACAGGGAGGCTGACCGTGACCACCACCGAGCAGCGTGCGGACGGCGCGACGGCTGACACCCTCGCCGCCGAGGCGATCACCCTCGCGTACGACGAACGGACCGTTGTCGACGGACTCACCGTGACCCTGCCCGCGGGGAAGATGACGGTGATCGTCGGGGCGAACGCCTGCGGGAAGTCCACCCTCCTGCGCGGACTCGCACGGCTCCTGAAGCCCGCGCAGGGCACGGTGATCCTCAACGGCACGGACATCCACCAGCAGTCCACGAAGTCCGTGGCGCGGGTGCTCGGCCTCCTGCCGCAGACGCCCGTGGCGCCGGACGGCATCAGCGTGGCCGATCTCGTGGGGCGCGGCAGGTACCCGCACCAGGGCTGGTTCCGGCAGTGGACGCCGAAGGACGACGCCGCCGTGGCCGACGCACTGGAGGCCACCGACACCCTGGAGCTCGCCGACCGCAGCGTGGACGAGCTCAGCGGAGGGCAGCGCCAGCGGGTCTGGATCGCCATGGCCCTCGCCCAGCAGACCGGCATCCTGCTGCTGGACGAGCCGACCACCTTCCTGGACGTCACCCATCAGATCGAGGTGCTCGACCTCATCACCGATCTCAACCGCCGCGCCGGCACCACCGTGGTCATGGTGCTGCACGATCTCAACCTCGCCGCGCGGTACGCGGACCACCTCATCGCCATGCGCGACGGCAGGATCGTCGCGGAGGGTCCGCCGGCCGCCGTGGTCACCGAGGAGATCGTGTCCGGGGTCTTCACCCTCGACTGCCGCATCATCCAGGACCCCGTGTCCGCGACGCCCATGGTGGTCCCGGTCGGGCGCCACCACGGTGCCCGGGACCACGAGAGCAACGAGAAACACGAGAGCCACGGAGCACCTGCGCCACCGCAGGCCGGCTACCGACCCAACCCGCACGACTCCGTTCCCACCCCTGTGGAGGCAGCATCATGACCGACGTGACCGAGCGAACCGCACGGCGTACTGCCGCGGACACCGAACCGATGGTGCTGGCGTTCGACGTCGCCGTCACCCGCGTGCGCGACCTCAGCCCGAACTTCCGCCGGATCACCTTCGGCGGGGCGTGCCTGAAGGGTTTCGGAGTGGCCGGGGACAGCCTCGACCTCCGGATCAAGATCATCATCCCCTCGGCCGGACGCCCGTGCCCGGACATCGCGGGCGTGATGGCGAGCGGTGACAGCGCGAGCTGGTACCAGTCCTGGCTCGCCATGGAGGCCGAGGAGCGCGGATCCATGCGCACCTACACGGTGCGGGCCTCGCGCTGCGACGGCGCGGTCCCGGAGATCGACGTCGACTTCGTGATGCACCTCGACGCCGAGGGCCGCGGCGGCCCCGCTGCCGAGTGGGCCGCGGCGAGCCGCCCTGGTGACCGCGTGTGCGTGATCGGGCCCAACGCCGCAGCAGCGCAGTGCCTGACGGCCGGCGCCTACGGGGGCATCGAGTGGAGCCCCGGCCTCGCCCAGCACGTGCTCCTCGCCGGCGACGAGACCGCGGTGCCCGCGATCGGTGCGATCCTCGAGTCGCTGCCCGCGGACGTCGGCGGGCACGCGTTCCTGGAGGTGCCCACCGCTGCGGACGTGCAGGAGCTGCACACGCCGTCGTCCGTGACCGTCACCTGGCTCCCGCGCGACGGCAAGCCGCACGGTGAACCGCTCGAGGCCGCCGTACGCGACGCCGTCCGGGTGCCGGGCTGGGTCTCCCTCGCCGGATCCGGGGATGCACGGGGCGGCAGCGAGCCGGAGGACGTGGACGTGGACCGCACCATCCTGTGGGAGACCCCGCAGCTGCTCGAGACGGCGATCGTCCAGTCGACCATCAACCCCGACCGCCCGCCGGGCACCCAGCCGTTCTACGCGTGGATCGCGGGAGAAGCGGCTGTGGTGCGCGGTCTCCGCCGCTACCTGGTGCGCGATGTCGGCGTGGACCGCAAGCAGGTGGCCTTCATGGGGTATTGGCGGAAGGGCCGGGCGGAACTGACCTGAGGGTGGTGCGCACCTCAATTTTTCCAACGGCTTTCCGCAGGATTCCGCAGTATCCCACTGATTGTTCACAGCGTGTATAACGGAATTGTAACTACGGGTTTCCTCCCCTACAGTGTGAGCAGCAAAGCCCGAAGACGTGATCCAGGTCCGTACGCCCAACCCTGTCAGCGGACCGCCTGACCAACTCGTGACAGGGGCGGAGGACCCACGATCACGGCGGCGCAGGCCGCCTCGGGGTGAAGCCCTCCCACAGTGCTCGTGGTGCGCTGCCGTATCCGGCAGGTCCGCACCGGAGCCTGGCAGGGGGCCGAGTCGACTCTTGCTCGAACCCGACAGCTGACTCCGCCGGCGTCCCCAGAGAGGTAAGCAGTTGACCCAGACGGTTACGTCCGGGCGCCGTCGTGCGCCCGTCGCTCGCGTGCACCAGCAGCACCCCGTCCTGCTCGGGTCCGACTGCCACACGCTGCCCAGCCGCCGCTCCCTGAGGGCCACTGCGATCGGCGAGGCGCGTGGAGAGGTCCCGGAGCGACGCTCGATCGACGATGCGCTCCACCCGATCGGCGTCGCGCCAGCGGATGTGTCCGCAACCCCGGTGGCCCCGGTGGCGCCCGTCGCGCCTCTCCCGCTCGCCGCACCCGCCGCCGGTGCCGCCCGTGCCGTTCGTCCGGCGTCAGGTCGCCGCGCCGCCGTCGTCGGTACCCCCGAGCCGGACACTGCCACCGCAGGCGCTCCCGCGGTGGAGGTTCCCGCACAGCAATTCCCCACGCGTCGGGAACTGCGGGGCCGATCCGACGCCGCGACCACCCACCCTGCCCCAGCTGTTCCGCTCGAGGCCGTTCACGCCGAGCAACCCCACGCCCTGTTCACAACGTCCCCTGCCGGCGCGGAGATGCCGGACGAACCGACGCCGAGCCGCCGGGAGCGCCGCTCCCACAGCCGTCCGCACGGCGCGCGGGCACGCCGGAACGGGACTCGGAACCGCTCCGGTCTGGCACGTCTCCGCGACCAGTCCGCGACGGCCGGCATGGTGCTCGCCTCGGCCGGGCTGCTCATGGGTACGGTCGCGCCGTCAACCACCGCGGCAGCACCGACCGCCGCGCAGCCGGACGCCGTCGTCACCGCCGGTGCGGCCGCCCCGGCAGTGACCGCGCCCTCCGGGGCGGAGGTGGCCTTCCGCCTGGAGAGTGCGGGCCCGGCGACCGACGGCATCGCCCCGAGCATCGCGAGTGCGCGTGCCCTCTCGGCGTCGGTCTCGCCCGTGGTCCAGGAGCGGGAGGCCTTCGCCGTGCCCGTCGCCGAGGGGACCGTCGCCTCCACCTTCGGGCACCGGGTCAATCCCATGGGCGGTTACGGCACGGAACTCCACACCGGGCTCGACTACGCCAGCGCGTGCGGCACCCCCGTCACCGCGGCCGACGACGGCACGGTGGTCGAGGCGGGATGGCACGCCTACGGCGGCGGGCAGCGGATCGTCGTGGACCACGGTGACGGCATGCAGACCACTTACAACCACCTCAGCGTCATCGACGTCGCGCAGGGAGCGGCCGTGAGCCGCGGTGGTGCGCTCGGTGCGGTCGGCAGCACGGGCAACTCCACCGGGTGCCACCTGCACTTCGAGGTCATGGTCGGCGACGAGAAGGTGGACCCGCAGCCCTGGCTCTAGCCCTCGAGCGCGGGAGCGGCGGCCGAGATGTTCGAGATGGCGCGCCACATCAGGGCCAGCGTGATCGCCGAGCCGGCGAAGGCGAACCACCACGGCCCGGTGAGCCCCCACACCTGGGCGATGAGCCCGCCGAGCAGCTGCCCGATCACGAGCCCGCCGAACACGCCGACCAGGTTCACCGAGCCGATCCGCCCCTGGAGCGGCATCGGGACAAGACGCTGCCGCACGGTCGTCGAGATGGTGGTCCAGATGAAGGCGTAGACGCCGAAGCCGAACATGATCACGTACGCGACGGCGGCCGACGTCGTGAGGGCGAAGGCCAGGTGCATCACCACCTCGAGGCTGAGGCACACGCGCATGAGCGTGGCCAGGCGCACCCGGCGCTCGAGCCAGCCGAAGGAGCTGACGCCCACGAGCCCGCCGAGGGCGGCCGAGGTGGCGAGCAGGCCGTAGCCGACGGCGGTGAGGCCCAGGTAGTCGGTGGCATAGAGCACGAGGACGCTCCACGGAGCAGCCCACGTGACATTGAAGATCAGGATGATGAGGATCAGGGTCCGCACGGGCGCGTTGCCGCGGAGCCAGGCGAGGCCCTCGCGGATGGGACGGGGGCGGGCGCCCTCGACGAGGGCCGAAGGTTCCTGCTGCGGACGGGGTGTCCGCGCCATCCGGGCCACGAGGACGACCGCGAGGCTCACGCAGAGGACCTGCACCGTGAACGGCCAGAACGAGCCGATCGCGAAGAGGAAGGCGCCGAGCGGTGGCCCGACGAGCTGGTTGGCCACCAGATACCCGGCCTGCATGCGGGCATTGCCGGGTCCGAGGTCTGCCGACGGGACCGTCATGGGAAGCAGCGTGCTGCCTGCCGTGTCCGCGAACACCTCCGCGGTGCCGTAGAGGAACGCCGAGACCAGCACCACCCAGATACTCACCTGGCCGGTCACGAGCACCGCCACGAGGCCCGTGACGATCACGGCCCGCACCCCGTTGGCGAGCATGACGAGACGACGGCGGTCATGGTGATCCGCGACGGATCCCGCCACGAGCCCGAACAGGAGCCACGGGAGGATCTGCATCATGGCGCCGGCGGCGACGAGGAACGGCGACGACGTCACCGAGGCGATCAGCAGGGGAGCCGCCGAGAGCGCGATGCCGTCACCGACGTTGCTGGTCCAGGTGGAGGCGAGCAGCCACCGGAAGCTGCCACCGAGCCGACGCGGAGCGATCAGTTCGCCGAGCGAGGGCATTCGTCTCCTGACGGGAATCGGGGCCGGGGCGGGGCCCCGGTTCTCACCCGTCAGGGTAGCGGGTCGCTGACCACCGCGGGGTCCTTGTACCCGAGGGGCATCCGCAGGCGTAGGGCGTCTGGCTTGACCTCGAACGCCATGTGCGTCGCCTTGCCCAGCGGGTCGCCGTCGAGCTGCACCTCCAGCGGCTCGCGGAGGGTCACCTCCGCGGTACGGCACTGGAAGTACTCGAGCGAGGGGTCCTTGCCCTTCCCGCGGGACACCAGCTTGCCGACCACCGCGAGCCAGCCCAGCTTGCCCTTCGGGGCCACGGTCATGATGTCCATCAGTCCGTCGTCGATCCTCGCGCCCGGGAAGATCTCGAGGCCGCCCATGATCTTGCCGCAGTTCCCGCCCATCACGCTGCGCAGGCGCCGCTCGAACGGCTTGCCGCCGTCGATCGAGATGCTGCTCCGCGTGGGCTTCCCGGGGAGGTTCCGCAGCCCGGCGTCCACGTAGGCGAGCCAGCCCACCTTGTCCTTCAGGTCGTCCCGGGTGTCGGACATGATCGCGGCGTCGAACCCGACGCCGGCCATCACGAGGAACACCGACGCGTCCTGGGCGCGGTCCACGGTCACGTGCACCACGTCGATCCGTCGCTCCGTGCCGCGGAAGGCGGCCTCGACGGCGGCTCCGGGATCATCGACGGCGATGTCGAGGTTCCGGGCAAGGAGATTGCCGGTGCCCAGCGGCACGAGCGCCATCATGGTGTTCGTCCCGGCGAGTTCCTCGGCCACGCACCGGACGGTGCCGTCGCCACCGGCTGCGATGACCAGATCCACGCCGGCCTCGAGTGCCTCGCGCGCCTGACCGTGTCCGGGATCATCCGCCGTCGTCTCGATGATCAGGGGTGCCTCCCAGCCGTCCTCCGCGGAGATCCGCGTTACGGCGTCCTGCACGTCGGAGCCGGTGGCCTTGATCGGGTTGATGATCAGCGCGGCGCGGCGCGTGCTGCCCGACCCGGCGGGTTCGGCGGTGTCCGGGTCCGGAGCGGCGTGGGGTGATGCATCGACGGGCATGGCGTCCTTCGGGCGGTGACGGGCTGGAGTTGAGCTGCGACGGTCGGTGACGGGCTCCGGCGGAGGCCGTGGCCCGTCACGAGCGGCTCCGACGAAGCTTATCCCGCGCCATGAGGAGGGCGAGGGTAATCTTTGGACGTGATGAACACCTCGCGCTACGTGGCCCTCGGAGACTCCTTCACGGAGGGGGTGGGCGACTGGGATCCGGAGTCACCCAACGGCGTCCGTGGCTGGGCCGACCGCGTCGCCGAGCAGCTGATCCTGGCCGACCCGTCCTGGACCTACGCCAACCTGGCCATCCGCGGCCGCACGATGCGCGGCATCCTCGACGAGCAGATCGACGCGGCGCTCGCGCTGCAACCCTCGCTCGTGACCATCTACGCGGGCGCGAATGACATCCTGCGGCCGCGTATCGACATCGACGGCCTCATGAGTGAGTACGACGCCGGCATCGGCCGGCTGCGCGCGGGCGGTGCGGAGGTGGTCCTCTTCACGGGCTTCGACGCGTCCGGGTCCGCGGTGTTCGGCACCACGCGCGGCCGCACGGCCATCTACAACGAGTGGGTGCGGGAGATCGCGGACGGGCACGGGGCAACGCTGGTGGACTACTGGCGCCTGAGGGAGTTCCAGGACTGGGGTTACTGGGACGTGGACCGGATGCACATGTCCACGGCCGGGCACACGCTCATGGCGGTCCGGGTGCTGGAGGCGCTGAAGGCCTCGCACCGGATCGACGTCCCCGGACTCGACGCCCGCCCCTCCCTCACGCGGCTCGAGCAGGTACGCGCTGACGCCCAGTGGGCGCGGGAGTACCTGACGCCCTGGGTGGGGCGGCGCCTGCGGAAGGTCTCCTCGGGTGACACCCTCACCGCGCGGTACCCGACGCCGACCCACCCGCTCCGGGCCGTCGTCGAGCACTGACGGGACCCTCTCCACGGAGGCCGCGCGAGGGCGGTCCGTGACGCCGGGGCAAGGGCGCGGAAGGACCCGTCGGGGCCGGGAGCGCGTCCGGGCGCTGTGCCAGAATGAACGGATGGCGGCGCCCTGGCTCACACCCGACGAACGGCGCGCCTGGCTGGCGCTCCAGGCCGTGACCTCGCTCCTGCCCGCGACCCTCGACGCGCAGCTCTTCCGCGAGGCGCGGATCACCCTGTTCGACTACCACGTGCTCGCCATGCTCTCGGAATCGCACGGCTCGTCGCTGCCGATGAGCGAGCTGGCCGCTCGGTCCACGGCGTCGCTCTCGAGACTCAGTCATGTGGTGAAGAAGCTCGAGGGCCGGGGGTGGGTGGCCCGGCTGCCGTCCGCGTCGGACGGTCGCGTGACCACCGCGTCCCTGACACCAGCGGGATCCGAGATGCTCGCGGAACTCGCCGCCTCGCACGTGGAGCAGGTCCGCGCGTCGGTGTTCGATCCCCTCGACGCCGAGGACGTCGCGGATCTGGAGCGGATCGGCCGGAAGATCCTGCGCCGGCTCGACGGTACGCACTGGATCCTCGCCGAGTGTGCGCCGGGCACGCCCGGTGACGCGGAGGATCCCGGGTCCGAGCTCGATGACGCAGGAACATCAGCGTCCGTCCGGCAGGACGCCCGAGGAATGAGGACCGCATGAGCCCCTCCGCCGGCTCCCGGCACCCCGCACATCCGCGCATCCTGGCGATCGTGCTCGCCGGGGGAGCCGGCGGCCGCCTCGGGGTCCTGACCGATCACCGCGCCAAGCCGGCCATGCCGCTCGGCGGGAGCTTCCGCCTGATCGACGTGGCGCTGTCCAACCTCCACCACAGCGGCATCTCGGACGTGTGGGTGATGGAGCAGTACCAGCCGAAGACCATCAACGACCATCTCCGCAACGGCCGGCCCTGGGATCTCGACCGGACGCGCGGCGGCCTGCTGGTGCTCCCGCCCTTCAGCGGACACGAGGGGGAGGGCTTCGCCGAGGGCAACGCGGACGGCCTGCTGCGCCAGGCGGCCTTCATCCGCGACTTCGCACCGGACCTGGTGCTCGTGCTGAGCTCCGACCACCTGTACCGGCTGGACTACCGCGACGTCGTCGCGACGCACCGCGAGGCGGGCGCCGAACTCTCCATGGTCACGGTCGACTTCGCGGGCGACGCCTCAGCCCACGGCGTGGTGGAGGTGGACGACGGCGGCACGGTCACCGGCTTCGCCTATAAGCCGGAGGAGCCGAGGACCTCCCTCGTCACGGCCGAGGTGTTCCTCTACTCGGCCGACGCCCTCCTCGACGCGCTGGACACACTCCAGGACGACCACGAGGACCTCGGCGACTACGGCCACCACCTCGTGCCCTACTTCGTGGAGCGCGGGAACGTGGCGGAGCACCGGCTGACCACCTACTGGCGTGATCTCGGCACACCCGTGAACTACCTCCGCGCCCACCTCGACCTGCTGGACGGCGAGGGCCTCGACCTCGGCGACCCGCAGTGGCCCATCCTCACCGAGCCGCCGCAGCTCGCGCCCGCGTTCATCGCCGAGGGCGCCAGCATCGCGTCCTCGCTGATCGCCCCGGGTGCCACCATCCGCGGAACGGTCCGGCGGAGCGTGATCGGCGCCGGCGTCACGGTGGAGGCCGGCGCCGTCGTCGAGCACTCGGTGCTGCTCAACCGCGTGACGGTGCGCGAGGGGGCCACGGTCCGCCACGCGATCGTGGATTCGGACGCGGAGGTGTCCGGCGAACGGATCGGTGCGGGGCCGGAGGATCCGATGCTCGTGGACCGCGACGGCACGCCCGCCGACTGACCCCACGCCCCTCGTCCAACCTCTCGCCGTTCCGCCTCCGTTCCATCGCCGAGTCCTCCCGGCGGCCCCTTTCCCGGGGCGGTGCGGGAGCCGCCCGAGGGGCGTGATCACGGGCGGGGCCGAGCCGATCGGAGTGGTGCCGGATCAGGTTTGGCGAGGCCGGATCCGGTCGGTAGTATGGTAAGGCGTTTGGCCGTGGCTGGTGCTGTGTCGTCCTCGACACGGGATCGGCCCGACTACCCGCGACTACCTGGAATCCCAGGCGCAGCCGGCCGAGAGGCCGCGCGTGCCTGGTCTTCACCGTCTTCCCCGCGGCGAGGCGCTTCGGCAGGCTCTCACCCTGCCAGGTCAACCTCCGGAAAGCTGCAGTAATAACGGTGTCATTACTGGTGGCGGGACGCTCCACAAGTGATTCCGTCACGTTCATCTAATCTGGAGGAGAGTTATGGCAGCCCACTGCCAAGTGACCGGAGCCGAGCCCGGCTTTGGACACAGCATTTCGCACTCGCACCGCCGCAACAAGCGTCGGTTCGACCCCAACATTCAGAAGAAGCGCTACTACGTGCCTTCCCTCCGCCGTAACGTCACGCTGCAGGTCTCGGCCCGCGGCATCAAGACGATCGACGTGCGCGGCATCGATGCGGTCGTCGCGTCGATCCTCGCGAGGGGAGTGAAGCTCTAGTGGCGAAGGACAAGGACGTACGTCCGATCATCAAGCTGAAGTCCACTGCCGGCACGGGCTACACCTACGTGACGCGCAAGAACCGTCGTAACGATCCGGACCGCATGGTCCTCATGAAGTACGACCCCAAGATCCGCAAGCACGTCGAATTCCGAGAGGAGCGCTAGGCATGGCCAAGAAGTCGAAGATTGCTCGCAACGAGCAGCGCAAGGTCATCGTGGAGCGCTACGCCGCAAAGCGCCTCGAGCTGAAGAAGACCCTCGTGGACGAGAACGCCACCGACGAAGCTCGCGAAGCCGCACGCCTCGGCCTGCAGAAGCTTCCCCGCAACGCGTCGCCGGTCCGTCTGCGTAACCGCGACCAGATCGACGGGCGCCCCCGTGGCACGCTCCAAAAGTTCGGTATCTCGCGTATCCGCTTCCGCGACATGGCGCACCGGGGCGAGCTGCCCGGTGTGACCAAGTCCAGCTGGTAACACTGCAGTGACCACCGCTTCGAAAGCGGTGGTGGAGAAGCCGGTGGCCCTCGGGTCGCCGGCTTCTCCGTTTGTGCGCCGAGGTCCTTCCACACGGCTCGAAAAGGCCGTACATCGGGCCGCTCCGGGCCGGAAAGGCCTGTAAACACGCGGAATCACGCGGCGAAGCTGGTAGGTTTTCGGACAGAGGTTCTTCCATGACCGTGAAGAGCTCGTTCCCAACAGCAACGTCCAGGAGGACCGAAAGTGGCCAAGAACCGTAGTGAGCTTGTTGCAGAGGTAGCAGCGAAGGCAGACACCAGCCAGGCTGCCGTCAACGGCGTCCTCGACGCCCTGTTCGACGTCTTCGCAGAGTCCATCGCCAAGGACGAGAAGATCACCATCCCCGGATGGCTCGCCGTCGAGCGCACCAGCCGCGCCGCCCGCACGGGCCGCAACCCCCAGACCGGCGAGACCATCCAGATCGCCGCGGGCCACAGCGTCAAGCTGACCGCGGGCTCCAAGCTCAAGGCCTCCGCGAAGTAGGCCCCACACGCTGTGACCGAAGGACCGCTGCCAGGACGGCAGCGGTCCTTCGTCGTTCCGGCCCCCTGGGGCCGCCCTTCGCCAGAGGGCGAAACCGCGCAAGGAATTAGCCCTATTTCTACTTCGGGTAGAGAATGGTGTACGTGTCCACTACAGCGAAGCAATCCCGCGAGGTGACTTCCGCGGCCTCCCCGGAACGAGCCGTCGGACCGGTGTGGCTGATCCTGGCCGGCGCCGTCGTCCTCCTCGCCCTCGTGGTCGCCCTGCTGTACTCGGGCGCCTCCGCGGCGCGTCAGCTGGGGGATCCCGGAGCGCTGACACGCTGGGGCCTGCCCGTCGCCAAGGTGCTGAACAACACCGCCGCCGCCGCGACCATCGGAGCGCTCGTCTTCGCCGTGGTCATACTCCCGCGCCAGGTCGCGGGCAAGGGCCGCGCACCCAAGGCCGACGCCGCCGAGCACCCCGCCTTCACCCGCGTCCTCATCCTTGCGGCCGTCTCGGCTGTGGCCTGGACGCTCGGCGCCCTCGGCGTCATGCTGTTCACCTACTCGGACGCCGCCGGACTGCCGCTCAGCACGGACCCCGCCTACACGCAGGGACTCGCCGCGTTCCTGACCGACTTCTCGACCGGCCGCGCCTGGCTCGTCACCTCGATCGTCTCCGCCGTCCTCGCCACCGTCCTGTTCGGTGTGCGGTCCCAGGTCGGCCTCGCGCTGACCCTCGTGCTCGCGCTGCTGAACCTGCTGCCCATGGCGCTCATCGGGCACTCCGCCAGCGGGAACGACCACAACGCGGCCGTGAACTCCATCGCGCTGCACCTCGTCGGCGTCTGCCTCTGGGTCGGTGGCATCATCTCCCTGGCCGTCGTGGGCGGGAAGCTCGGGGACCAGGCGCTGCCGGTCCTCAAGCGGTTCTCCGCGCTCGCCGGTTTCGCGTTCGTCCTCGTCGTCGCCTCGGGGGTGGTGAACGCCAGCCTGCGCATCACCGACCTCGGGCAGCTGAGCTCCCAGTGGGGCCTGCTCGTCACGTTCAAGACCATCGCCACGCTGCTGCTGGGCGGTATCGGCTGGATGCACCGGCAGTGGATCATCCCGCAGCTCACAGCCCCCTCCGGATCGGCCGCGTCGAAGCTGTCCGCACGCCGCGTGCTGTGGCAGCTCATCGCCGTCGAACTGGTCATCATGGGCGCCGTGTCCGGTGTGGCCGGTGCGCTCGGCCGCACCGCCCCGCCGCGCGCCGAGGAGCTGCCGACGGAAGCCGGACCCGCGCGTATCCTCACCGGGTACGACCTCCCGCCCGAGCCCACCATGCAGCGCTGGCTCACCGAGTGGCGGCCGGACTGGCTGTGGATCACGGTGGCGCTGACGTTCGGCGTCGCCTACGTCCTCGGTGTGATGAAGCTGCACCGCCGCGGGGACTCCTGGTCGCCGTTCAAGCTCGTCAGCTGGATCATCGGGCTGCTGCTGCTCACCTACTTCACCTCGGGCGCTCCCGCCATCTACGGCATGGTGCTGTTCAGCGCCCACATGATCGACCACATGGCCCTGACCATGGTGGTCCCTCTGTTCCTGGTGCTCGGTGCCCCCGTCACGCTGGCGCTCAAGGCGCTCTCCGCACGCCGCGACGGCACGCGCGGGCTCCGCGAGTGGATCCTCGTGATCGTGCATTCCTGGCCGTCGAAGATCATCACGCACCCGATCTTCGCGGCCGGTAACTTCGTGGCGTCCATCGTGGTCTTCTACTACTCGCCGCTCTTCGGCTTCGCCCTGCGCGAGCACGTGGGCCACGAGCTGATGATCACGCACTTCCTCATCACGGGCTACATCTTCGTGCTGTCCATGATCGGCTCCGATCCGGTGCCGTTCAGGGCGCCGTACCCCATGCGGATCCTGCTGCTCTTCGCCACCATGGCCTTCCACGCATTCTTCGGCGTGACCCTCATGGGATCCACCTCGCTCCTCGAGGCGTCCTGGTTCGGCAACATGGGCCGCGAGTGGGGCGCCTCGGCGCTGGCCGACCAGCAGGTGGGAGGCGCCGTGACCTGGGGCGTCGGCGAGCTACCCACACTGCTCCTCGCGATCGGCGTGGCCATCATGTGGTCGCGGTCGGATGCACGGGAGACCAAGCGGAAGGACCGCGCGGCGGACAGGAATAACGACGCCGACCTCGCGGCTTACAACGGCATGTTCGCCGATCTTGCCGCGCGTGACGCCGGCTCCCGCAGCACCACCCCGCCCCTCCGCCCCGCCGAGGGCTCCTACCCGGACAGCTCGGGGACCTCGGCGTCCGCAGCCGACTCCGCAGGAACGGGCCGATGACCGTCGAGTCCCCGCGTACCCGTGCGAACTACCGGGTACGCGGTTCGGCGCTGACCGGGCGGAACTGGCTCAACACCGGCGGTCAGCAGCTGCAGCTCGAGGACCTCCGCGGCAAGATCGTGATCCTCGACTTCTGGACGTTCTGCTGCATCAACTGCCTGCACGTCCTCGACGAGCTGCGCCCCCTCGAGGAGCAGTACTCCGACGTCCTCGTGACGGTCGGCGTGCACTCCCCGAAGTTCGAGCACGAGGCGGACCCCGTGGCCCTCGCGGCCGCCGTCGAGCGCTACGACATCCACCACCCCGTGCTCGACGACCCCGAACTCGGAACCTGGCAGGCCTACACGGCACGCGCCTGGCCCACACTCGTGGTCATCGATCCCGAGGGCTACATCGTGGCGCACCTCTCCGGTGAGGGCCATGCCGCCGGGCTCACCTCGCTCGTCGAGGAGCTCGTCGCCGAGCACGAGACCAAGGGCACCCTGCACCGCGGCGACGGACCGTACGTCCCTGCGGAGAGCACTGCCGGCGACCTCCGGTTCCCGGGCAAGGCCGTGGCGCTGCCCGGCACCGGTACCTTCCTCGTCGGCGACACCGGTCACCACCGCCTCGTCGAGCTCGAGGCGGACCTCGTGACCGTGCGCCGCACCATCGGCTCGGGCACCAAGGGCTTCCAGGACGGCACCGCCGGGGAGGCCCGCTTCAACGAGCCGCAGGGCGTCGCCCTGCTGCCGGCCGACGTCGCCGCGGAGGTGGGGTACGACGTCGTCGTCGCCGATTCCGTGAACCACCGGCTGCGCGGGGTCACGCTCGCCACCGGCGAGGTACGCACCCTCGCGGGCAACGGCACGCAGCGCCTGCTCGACGCCGGGAACCACACGAAGGCCGGGCTGCAGGAGAACGCGCACGTGGTCGGAGCGGAGAGCGAGACGCCGCGCCTGACCGAGGCGCAGCTCGGGACGGACGCCCTGAACATCTCCCTGTCCTCCCCGTGGGACGTGCTGTGGTCGACGACGCTCGAGCGCGTGGTCGTCGCGATGGCCGGGACGCACCAGATCTTCGGCTACGACCCCCGCACGCACGCCGTCGAGGTCCTTGCCGGAACCGGGCTGGAGGGTCTGCTCGACGGCGACGCCTCCGCTGCCTGGTTCGCGCAGTCCTCCGGGCTCGCGGAGGACGCGAACGGCACCCTCTGGATCGCGGACTCCGAGACGTCCGCCGTGCGCCAGATGTCCTTCCTCGAGGTCAACGGACGCCGCCGGGTGCAGGTGCAGACCGCCATCGGCACCGGGCTGTTCGATTTCGGCTTCCGCGACGGCGACTCCGACCAGGCGCGCCTGCAGCACCCGCTCGGCGTCACGGCCCTGCCCGACGGCTCCGTGGCCATCGCCGACACCTACAACGGCGCCGTGCGCCGCTACGACCCGGCCACGCGGGAGGTGTCCACCCTCGTGCGCGGCCTGTCCGAGCCATCCGACGTGCTCGTGGACCTCACGCCTGTCGCCGAGGGAGGGGACCCGCTGCTGATCGTCGTCGAGGCGAACAAGCACCAGTTGGTCCGCGTGCCGCTGCCCAAGGAGGCTCTCGCCGTGGACGAGGGTGCTTCCCAGACGCAGCGCCCGACGTCGCCCATGTCCGCGGGTCCGGTGGCCCTGACCGTGCGGTTCGCCGCTCCCAAGGGCCAGAAGCTCGACGACCGCTGGGGCGACCCCACGCAACTCACGATCAGCGCCTCCCCGGAGTCACTGCTCGTCTCGGGCGGCGGGACATCCACGGGGCTCGCGCGCGAGCTTGTCCTCTCGCCTGACGCCGGCGAGGGCGTGCTGCACATCACCGCGCGGGCGGCCTCCTGCGACGGCGAGCCCGGCGGGGAGATCCCCGACCACGCGGCGTGCCACCTGTACCAGCAGGACTGGGGCATCCCGGTGAAGGTCACGGCCGACGGCGAGACCGAGCTGACCCTGGACCTCCGCGGCCTCGACTAGCCCCAGGTACCGCCCGGCAGGCGTCCGCCGCGGCGACGGCACCTTTTCTGGGGTCCGCCGCGGCGGGTGGTCAGACCCGTGGGACATGTACCCCGGGAGCGGACACAATGGCCCGGGTTTGCGCTCCTCGATGCCGGTCAGGACGTCCGTCCGTCATCCGACGACGGAGGCAGGTGCCCAGGACAGTCTGGTCGGCGGAATAACGTCCGACGTGCCCGGCTTGTCGCGAGTATGACGACGCACGAGCAGATCAATGACCACGGGATCCCGACGGACGTTCGCTCGGCTGACGCGACGCAGGCAGGTACGCGCTCGGCGGAACTGACACCGACCGACACACGCTCGGCGCACACGACGTCGACGAGCGTGGCGGCGACACGGAGCGATGCCGCGCCTGGGCCGGCGCTGGTGGTCGGCGCCACGGGTATCGCCGGGTCGGCCCTCGTCGACCTGCTCACCCGGGAGGGCCGGGACGTCCTGGCGCTGTCGCGCACGCCCGGTGCGAGGCGCGACGGCGTGCGCTGGCTCTCCGCCGACCTCACCTCCGCCGACCAGCTGGCCGAGGTACTCGCCCCCGAGAACCCGTCGCAGGTGTTCTTCACGGCGTGGTCGCGGCGGGACACCGAGGAGGAGAACATCGAGGTCAACGCCGGGATGGTGCGTGATCTCCTGGCGGCCCTCCGCGGAAAGGACGTCGCCCACGTGGCCCTCATGACCGGGCTGAAGCACTATCTCGGCCCGTTCGAGGCCTACGCCGCCGGCGAGATGGCCGACACCCCGTTCCACGAGGAGGAGCCGCGCCTGCCCGTGCGGAACTTCTACTACGCGCAGGAGGACGAGCTGTTCGCCGCTGCAGCCGCGCAGGGCTTCACCTGGTCGGTGCACCGGGCCCATACGGTCATCGGCCACGCGGTGGGTAACGCGATGAACATGGGACTGACGCTCGCGGCGCAGGCGACGCTCTGCAGGGAGGCCGGCCAGCCCTTCGTGTTCCCCGGGTCCGAGACGCAGTGGAACGGCCTCACCGACATGACCGACGCCGGTCTCCTCGCCGAGCACATGCTCTGGGCGGCGACCACGCCGGGCGCCGCGAACGAAGCTTTCAACATCGTCAACGGGGACGTCTTCCGGTGGCGCTGGATGTGGCCGCAGCTCGCCGCATACTTCGGTGTGGACTGGGAAGGCTTCGACGGAGCTCCTCGACCGCTTGAACAGACCATGGCCGGGCGTGAGTCCGAGTGGGCCGAGCTCGCCGAACGCCACGGCCTCGCCGAACCGCGGTTGGAGAAGGTGGCCTCGTGGTGGCACACCGACGGAGACCTCGGCCGGGACATCGAGGTGGTGACCGACATGGGCAAGAGCCGCGTGGCGGGCTTCATGGGCTACCGTCGTACTCCGGACGCCTTCACATCGCTGTTCGACCGCTACCGCGCAGAGCGTTTGATCCCGTAACCGCCGGATCCCTGAGCGTGAGCGCCGAGGAACGGCGGCGTCAGTAACTCACGCGGGGCGTGATGACGATGGCTTCCTCGGAGACGGTGAGGTCGGCGTCGAACGTGAACGGCACCGGCTGCGAGACGTCCCGGACGGCGCCCGAGAAGAAGTCGATGAGACGTGTGTCGATCCGCGCGGAGCCGCGCAGCGGTGACACCTGCCACCCACCGTCGTTCGGGGTGATGACGACCGCCGGGTACTCGTCGATGGACCACTCGATCTCGCCCGCCAGCCGCTCGTTGGTGGGGTACGCGAAGGGGCAGCCGGCGGGCTGGAAGACGGTCTGGTCGGCGCACCCGTCGAGGAAGGCGCGCAGCTGCTCGTCGACGGCCCGGGTCAGGTCGGGGGTCGCCTCGGTGGCGAGACCGAGGGGCGGTGGCGGAGCCTGGGCGTCGGTCAGGGCGACACGCCGCTCGGCGGCGGCGAAGTACCGGCCCTCGTACGTGGCCGCGACGACTGCCGGGTAGAACGCCGCGAGCCGCGCCCTGCCATCCGGCAGTCCGATCTCCGCCCCGTTGACGTCCGCGGTGGACGCGTTGACGACCGAGAGCTCGACGGCGGGCAGGACGCCCTGCTCGAACCGCCAGTCGTCGAAGAACCCCCACGTGCGGCCTTCGCGCTGCAGCGTGAAGACGGTGGTGCCGGCCGCGCCGTCGAGCGTGTACGTGACCGGGACGTCGACGCGGTCCGCGCCGTCGGCCTGCGCGTCACCCACCCGGACGTCCTGCAGGGCGGCGGTGGAGCGCTGCAGGGCGTCGCCGTCCAGCAGCGTGGCGTCCGCACCGTCCGGCACGGTCGCGTTGAGCAGCCCGAGCGCTGCGCCACCATCGCCGCTGCGCAGGGCGTCGAGGTAGAGGTTCACCTGGTGCTCGGGGCTGTAGGCGCGCCCGTTGAGGACGGCGACGGTGCCGATGAACGCGGCCCCCACGAGCATGAGCCCGAGCAGCCAGGCTGCGAGGACCTTGACGACCGGGGTGGTGTGCACAGCGTCCACGGTACCCGCCGGCGCAGTTCAACCGGGCAGGAACCCCAGGAGGGCACCGGCCATCGCACACACGAGGCCGACGACGGCGAGGGTGCGCGTGCCGCGGTACGGCTCCTCGAGCGACCACTGGGTCGGGTGACGCGCGTGGTAGTGGATCACGACGTCCTCACCGGGTGGCAGCGGCGCCGGCTGCACGCTGCCCTTCCGGCGCCGGCTCCCGCTGGACCACAGGGCTTCGACGATGCGGTATCGGTTGTCGTGCCAGCGCAAGTACGGGTGCCCCTCGTGCTCGAAGCTGATGGCCTGGGTCTTCGTCCACGAGCCGTAGACGAGCCGGATCACCAGGGCGGCGAGGAGGAGCCCCACGCCGAGTGCCGTGAGGGTGGAGCTGAGGATCTCGATCACCACCACCGGCAGGCACCTCCGGCCGGACGCGATGCGTGCCTGCTCAGTACCACCGGCGCTTCTTGTGCTTGGTGCCGAAGAGACCTCGCGCAAGTTCCTTCCCGATCACACCGGCCGCCTTGAGTGCGAGGTCCGCCATCTCGTCCTTCCCGGGCCCGCGCTGCGACTGCTGCGCCGGAGGCCGTCGGTCGGAATCCCGCCCGTAGCCGCTGTCGCCGCGCGAGTCGTAGGTCGACGGCGTCCCGTAGGCGCCGCCGTCGTACCCGCCGCTCGTACCGGCGCCGTAGCCACCGCCGTAGCCAACGCCCGTGCCGCCGTCGTACCCGCCGCCTGCGCGGGAGGGCGCGGTGCCATCGCGCCGGTGGTCGCGGTCACCGTAGCCATGGCCGGTGCCGCCGGACCCACCGCCGGATCCGCCGGCGGCGTCCTGCCGGCGTTCGCGGGCGGGCCGCGAGGGCATCCCGAGGATCTCCTCCTCGATGCGCCGCGCCTCGGCGTCGCGCTCCTCGCGTGACCGCGCAGCGCCGTCATCGGACGGTGTGCCGGTAGCGGGCGGCGGAGTGCCGTCCCCTCCCGTTCCGGCCGGGACGGGCGCTGACGGGGCGTCCGACGTCGTCGAACCGCCGCCTGCTGCGCCCGGCTGCGGTGCAGGCAGGCCACTCAGCTTCTCGTAGGCGGAGTGGCTGTCCACGGCGTCGCGGTAGCGGGGAAGGAGCGCGGACGCGGCGACGACGGCGGGCACGGTGTCCTCGGGGGCCCGCCCCATGATCGACTCGGGGGAGCGGAGGCGTGTCCATGCGACCGGGGTGGGCGCTCCGTTCTCGCTCATGACGGTCACGACGGCTTCGCCGATTCCCGCCGAGGTCAGCACTTCCTCGAGGTCGTACGCGCTGGTCGGGAAGGTGGAGACGGTGGCGCGGAGGGCCTTGGCGTCGTCGGGCGTGAAGGCCCGCAGTGCATGCTGCACCCTGTTGGACAGCTGCCCCAGGACGTCCGCCGGGATGTCCTTCGGGGTCTGCGTGATGAAGAAGATGCCGATGCCCTTGGAGCGGATCAGCCGGACGGTTGCCTGGATGGATTCCCGGAACGCCTTCGAGGACCCCGCGAAGAGCAGGTGGGCCTCGTCGAGGAAGAACACCAGCCGGGGCTTGTCGAGGTCGCCCACCTCGGGCAGCTCCTCGAACATGTCGGCGAGGAGCCACATCAGGAACGTGGAGAACAGGCGGGGCTTCCGCTGCAGGGTGACGAGTTCCAACGCCGAGATGATGCCGCGGCCGTCGGGCGCGGTGCGCAGCAGGTCGGCGGTGTCGAACTCCGGCTCGCCGAAGAACACGTCCATGCCCTGCGCCTCGAGCGTGACGAGTTCGCGGAGGATCACCCCGGCGGTGGCCGAGGAGAGGCCCCCGAGCGCCTCGAGGGCGGGCTTGCCGTCGTCGGACGTCAGGAAGGTGATGACGGCGCGGAGGTCCGCCAGGTCGTAGAGCTCGAGGCCGTTCTTGTCGGCGTAGTGGAACACCAGCTGCAGGCTGGACTCCTGCGTCTCGTTGAGGTCCAGGACCCGGCTGAGGAGCAGGGGCCCGAACGAGGAGATGGTGGCCCGGACGGGGATGCCGGGACCGTCGCCCCCGAGGGAGAGGAACTCGATGGGGAAGGCCGTGGGCGTCCACTCCTGCCCCACGCTCGAGGTGCGTTTGGTGAGCCTGTCCGTCGCCGTGCCCGCGGCGGCGAGGCCCGTGAGGTCGCCCTTGATGTCGGAGAGGAACACCGGGACGCCGTGTGCGGAGAGCTGCTCGGCCATGACCTGCAGGGTGACGGTCTTGCCCGTGCCGGTGGCCCCGGCGATCAGCCCGTGGCGGTTCATCATGGCCAGCGGCAGACCGACCTGCGCGCCGGGGTGCAGCGTTCCGTCCACCAGGGCGGCTCCGAGGTGCAGGGTGGGCCCCTCGAAGACGTACCCGGCGGTGATGGCGGCGACCTGGGCTGCGGCGTCGTGTTCGACCATAGGGTCAGACTACACAGCAGGGCCGGCGCCCTCGCCGGGTGCCGGCCCTGCTGTGGACGTGCTGAACCTCGATGCCGGAGGGGCGCCGTGGAGCGGTCAGGCGGAGTGGTTTCCGCCTGCCGCGGTGGCACCGCCGGAGTGACCGGTGCCCGTGTGGCCGGTGTCGGCCGTCTGACCGTTCGAACCGCCGCCACCGAAGCCGCCGTTCGAACCCTGCGCCGTCGCAATCTCCTCCTCGCGGTCCTCGCCGGCCTCGCGTGTGAGCTGGGCGCCCGCCTCGACGTCGCGCGTCAGGTTGTCACCGCTCTCGGCGTCGAACAGGTGGAGCTTGCGGGTGTCGAGCCAGATCTCGGCCTCACGTCCGCCGCGGATGCGGCTGGCGGCGTCGAGCGTGACGACGACCTGCGGGCGGAGCTCGTCCGCATCCATGTCGCGGGCGAGACTGTTGAGCAGCTCGCGCATCTCCGGCGCCGGGTCGAAGTTGATGTAGCCGTACTGCTCGTTGCCGAGCCACTCGGTGTGCGTGAGTGTGGCGTGGAACGTGGAGCCGTGCACCCGCTTGTGGTCCTCGACGAGCTTGGCGTCCTCGAAGAACTCGGGCCGGACGCCGACGAGGACGACTTTCTTGCCCGCCGCCTTCTGGGCCTTCTCGGCGGGGATCTCGAGATCGCCGAGGGCGGTCCGCAGGATGTTCCCGTCGAGCGTCGCGGGCAGGAAGTTCATCGACGGCGAGCCGATGAAACCGGCGACGAACAGGTTGACGGGCTGTTCGTACAACTCCCGCGGCGAGGCGATCTGCTGGAGCTCACCCTTCTTCAGCACGGCCACGCGGTCACCGAGGGTCATGGCCTCGGTCTGGTCGTGGGTCACGTACACGGAGGTGACGCCGAGGCGACGCTGCATCTGCGAGATCTCCGAGCGCATCTGGCCGCGGAGCTTGGCGTCGAGGTTGGAGAGCGGCTCGTCGAACAGGAAGGCGTCCGCCTGCCGGACGATCGCGCGGCCCATCGCGACGCGCTGCCGCTGACCGCCGGAGAGGTTGGCGGGTTTGCGCTGCAGGTGGTCGGTGAGTTCCAGCGTCGCAGCCGCCTCGGTGACGAGCTTCTTCACCTGGTCCTCGGTGTGCTTGCCCTTGGCGAGGCGCAGCGGGAACGCGATGTTCTCGAACACGGTGAGGTGCGGGTACAGCGCGTAGTTCTGGAACACCATCGCGAGGTTGCGGTCGCGGGGAGCCTTGTCATTGGCTCGCTTGCCGTCGATCAGGAGATCGCCCTCGGTGATGTCCTCGAGGCCCACGATCATGCGGAGCAGTGTGGACTTACCGCAGCCGGAGGGCCCCACGAGGATGATGAATTCGCCGTCGGCGATGTCGATGCTGATGTCGTTGACGGCGGGGAAGCCGTCACCGTACTTCTTGACCAGGTGATTCAGGGTGATGGAAGCCATGGTGTTGATCCTTTACGTGAACACGTCGGGCGTCAGCCCTTGACGGCGCCCGAGGTCAGGCCGGAGACGATCTGGCGTTGGAAGAGGAGGACGAGGAGGACCACAGGGATGGTGACGATGATCGCCGCCGCCGAGATGGCCCCGGTGGGAGCCTCGAACTGCGAGGCCCCGGTGAAGAAGGCCAGCGCTGCCGGAACCGGCCGGGCGGCCTCCGTGGAGGTGAGCGAGATGCCGTACACGAAGTCGTTCCAGGCGATGAAGAACGCGATGATCGCCGTCGTGAAGACGCCGGGCATCGCGAGCGGCACGATGGCCTTCCGGAACGCCTGCCACGTCGTGGCGCCGTCCACCTGCGCGGCCTGCTCCAGCTCCCAGGGAATCTGCCGGAAGAACGCGGCGAGGGTCCAGATGGATATCGGGAGGGTCAGCGAGAGGTACGGGATGATCAGGCCGAGCCACGTGTCGTACAGCCCGATGGTGCGCCACAGGTTGAACAGCGGCGTCACGATCGAGATGACCGGGAAGATCGAGACCGCGAGTGCCGTGGTGAGCACGAGCTTCTTGCCCGGGAAGTCCAGCCGGGCGATCGCGTAGGCACACAGCGTGGCCAGCACGACGGCGATGAACGTGGCGATCAGCGAGATGCCGATCGAGTTGCGCAGGGCCGAGAGGAACAACCCCTGCGCGTCCCCGACCAGGATCTGCTCGTAGTTGCCGGTGGTGGCCGTGCCCGACGACGGCAGGAACTTCCCGCTCGTGAGGTCGCTCGGTGACTTGAACGACGTGGCGAGGATGGAGAGCACGGGGAAGAGCGCGTAGACGAGGACGAGGACGGTGGCGAGTGCCCAGAGGAGCTTGCTCTTGGTGCTGGTCATTACTTCCCTCCCTGCGTTCCCGCGAGATCGACCTTGAACAGCTTGATCGCGATGAAGCAGATGATGAGCACACAGACGAACAGGAGCACGGAGACGGCGGAGCCGAGCCCGATCTCGAGCCTGCTGATCGATTGGCGGTAGGCGAGCAGCGAGAGGACCTCGGTGCCGTTCGCCCCGTTGGTCATGATGAACACGTTGTCGAAGATCCTGAAGGCGTCGAGGGCCCGGAAGAGCACGGCGACCATGATCGCGGCCTTCATGTTGGGGATGATCACCTTGCGCATCTGCTCCCACCACGTGGCGCCGTCCACCTTCGCGGCGTCGCTCAGCTCGTCCGGCACCTGCGCGAGGCCGGCGAGGAGGAGCAGCGAGATGAAGGGCGTGGTCTTCCAGATCTCGGAGGCCATGATCACGAACAGCGAGGTCCCGGGCTCCGCGAACCAGTTGGTGTTCTCGTCGATGCCGGGCAGCCAGCCGAACCAGTTGTTGATGTAGCCGGAGTCGATGTCGAAGGCGTAGAACCAGGCGAAGGCGGAGACGACGGTGATGATGCCGTAGGGCACGAGGATGGCGGTGCGGAGGAGCCCGCGCACCGACTTCAGGGCCTTGTGCATCACCAGCGCGAGGGCGAAGCCGAGCACCAGTTCGACGGCGACGGTGACGATGGTGATCAGCACGGTGCGCGTGAAGTCCGCCCACCAGACGCCGTCGGAGAGGATCACGAGGTAGTTCTCGAGACCGATGAACTCGCGCTCCCCGGGCGCCGTCAGTCGGAATCGGAAGAGCGACTCGTAGATGGCCTGGACGATCGGGTAGAGCGTCACGAGCAGCATGATCGCGAACGCCGGTCCGGCGAGTATCCAGCCGAGACGCCGCTCCGCGCGCACGCGGTCGCTGTACTGCTTGGGTGCCTTGCGCCCCTTCTTCTCGCCGGTGTCGCGCTCGAGGTGTGGGCCAGCTTCTGCCGACGACGCCGTCGTCGTCCGGGCGGGAATTGCGGAGGTCACAGGAGTTTCTCCCCTCTGAGGACCGATGTGATGAAGTCGCTCGACGTGCCCGGGGTGGTCTCCGGGTCGACGGCGGCGGGCGGCGCCCAGGTCTGCTGGATGCCGGTGGACACCTCGTTGTAGAACGGGGTCTGGGGCCGGGGAGCCGCCACCTGCAGCGAGTCCCTGATGGTCTCGGCCATGGGGAACGTCTCCGCGATGCGCGGGTCCTCGTAGGCCTCGGTGTTGGACGGCGGGTTGCCGTTGGTCACGAAGTACTCCGACTGGTTCTCGACCGAGACGATGCACTGGATGGCCTCGTAGGCGAGCTCCGGGTTGTCGCTCTCCGCGCCGACGCCGAGGTTGATGCCGCCCAGCGGGGGAGCGGCCTCCTGATCCTCGGACATGCGCGGGAAGATTCCCCAGCCGATGTCATCCACCACCGCGGCATCGAGCGTTCCTGCCTCCACGGCACCCGTGGTGGCGGGCCAGACGAACGGGTAGTTCACCATGAAGGAGCCGGAATCGCCCTGGAACTGCGTCAGGGAGGTGTTCTCGGTCTGCGTGGGCAACCCGGGGCCGCCCAGCCCGTCCCGGCCGATCCGGGACACGACCTCCGCCGCAGCGACACCGGCCTCGGAGTCGAGACCCAGTTCGATGGTGTCGGCGGTGGCCTCGGGGTCCACGATGATGGATCCGCCGGCCGATGCGATGAGTGCGTTCACCCACACCGTCATGGATTCGGCCTGCGCGCCCTGCACCCCGAGGACCTTCTCCTGGGTCTGCGCAGCGTCGATGATCTGGTCCCACGTGACGGGCTGCGTCATGTCGAGACCCGCGGCTTCGGCCACCGACTTCCGGTACCAGAGGATCTGCGTGTTCGCCCAGAACGGGACGGTCACGAGTTCGTCCTTCCAGGTGGCGCCCGCGAGCGCACCCTCCACCACGTTCTCCGACGTGCTCTGCGCGACGTCGTCGGGCACGGGCGCGAGGAAGCCGGGCTCCGCGAGTTCGGGGATGAACGGCGGGTCGAGGCTCATGATGTCGAGCGAGGAGTCACCCGCGGCGAGGCGCCGGGCGAGCTGCTCGCGCTGCGAGGCGGCGTCACTCGGGAGCAGGGAGGTCTCGATGGTGTAGCGGCCACCGGACTCGTCGGTGCATTTCTGGGCAATGGCGGCCTGGCCCCCGGCGTCCGGATTGATGTACCAGGTGAGGGCGTTGTCCGCCTCGGCGGGACCGCACCCGCTCATCGCCAGTGTTCCCATCAACAGGCCCGCCAGGGCGGCGGCCTTCGGGCGGTTCTTCGCGCTTTCGCGCGTCCTTCGTCTCATCCGCATTCCTACCGAGCCTCCACATCCTTGTAGACAGCCCGACTGCCGGCCGAGGGGGCCGACGGCCTGAGCAACCTTCGTTTTGTGACCATATGCCTTCACGGACGGTTGCGCTAGGAAGTGTGCTTCCAATCCTGCAACGAGTCGTGGACGCCCAGGACGTGCGATGTGAGGGGCAGGAAATCCTGCCCGGATCGGGCCCGGACGAGCAGCGGGTCAGCGGGGGAGGGCGCTGTTGTCCAGGGCGTAGGGAGGGCGGGCGACGTCGCCGGTGACCACCTCGGCGGGGTCCGAGCCGAGCTGCACCACACGGTTGTGCGCGTCGACGTGCACCACCGTGGGGACGAAGCTGCGGGCCTCGGCGTCGGTGAGCTGCACGTAGGTGATGAGGATGACGAGGTCGCCCCGGTGGACGAGGTGGGCTGCGGCCCCGTTGATGCCGATGACGCCGGAACCGCGCTCGCCGGCGATGGTGTACGTCTCGAGCCGGGCCCCATTGGTGATGTCCACGATCGAGACGAGCTCGCCGGGCAGGATGTTCGCGGCCTCGAGCAGGTCGAGATCCACGGTGACGGAGCCGACGTAGTGGAGGTCGGCGTGGGTCACCGAGGCGCGGTGGATCTTGGAGGCGAACATCGTGCGAATCATCGCTTCAAGGGTACTGCCGCCGCCGTGCGCAGAACGGGCCGGGGAGGGTGGCCTTGGGCACATCGAGGTGCCGGCCGGGGAGGAGAAGAGCGGGCGACGGGAATCGAACCCGCGTATCGAGCTTGGGAAGCTAGCGCTCTACCATTGAGCTACGCCCGCATGCGGTGGAACCGCTCCATCACCTTACAACAGTTCGCGTGGCGACCCGGGCCCGGCGGCCCCGGGAGCGCCGTACGACCTGCCCGATCACGACGACGCCTCCTTCGAGGCGGCGTCGGATGAAGCGGCTTCGACGACCAGCGCGGCCACGGTCACGGCTTCGACGGCGGAGGTGAGCCGGGCGTCGCGCTCCGGCCCTCCGCTTCGCCGTACGTCGACGCCGGCTCCGGGGCTATCGGCTTCCCTGCGCCCGTATCCGTCGCGCCCGCATCCGTCGCGTCCGAACCAGCTGCGTCTGAACCAGCTGCGTCTGAACCAGCGGCGTCCGAACCAGCGGCGTCCGAACGAGCCGCGTCCGAACGAGCCGCGTCCGAACCAGCAGCGCTCGGATCCGCCGCGCCCGGGTCCGTCGCTTCCGGCTGAGAGGCTCGGCCGCCCGTCGTCGTGCCTGCAGGGTCGCCGTCGACCGCCGGGCGGGCCGGAGTCGCGGCTCGAGCACGCGCGATCAGCTCCCGCCAGGGGTCGGCGAGTGCGCTCTCCGCGAGGTACACCTCCGTGTAGCCGATGGCGATGCGGTAGGTGAAGCGGTCGCGCTGCTGCCCGGGAGAGGCTCCGCGGCCTCCGGTCGTCGGGCCGGAGATGCCCTGGCCCTCACTGCTGTCCGCACCGCCCGACGAACCCGTGAGGCCCGGAGCACCTGACGAACCTGCTTCGGCTCCCGCGCCGCCGACCGCCGCATCCGCCTCGGCGGCGAGGGGCAGCCACCGCTGCTCGGCCTCGGTGCGGCTCACCTCGAGCGTCCAGGTGCGGGTCAGTCCGGCGAATCCGCCCGAGCGCGTGATCTCGATCCTCACGCCATCACACCCACCTCTGACCAGGCCCCGGCGACGGCGCCCGCCTCGGCGCTGTCCTGTCCGAAGCGCTTCGTCGCAGCCGCGGTCGTGGCCCGGGCGAAGGTGGGAAAGTCGCAGTCGCTGGGGACGTCGCCGCTCATCACGGTGTCGTACCAGACCTGCCCCACGCCCTCCCACGCCCGGCCCCCGAGCGACGTGGCGGCGAGGTAGAAGGCGTGGTTGGGGATACCCGAGTTGATGTGGACGCCGCCGTTGTCGGCGGTCGTCTCCACGTAGTCGGCCATGGTCCCGGGCTGGGGGTCCTTGCCGAGCACGTCGTCGTCGTACGCCGTTCCCGGTGCCTTCAGTGAGCGCAGAGCCGAGCCCTGCACCTCCTCCGTGAAGATCCCCGCGCCGACGAGCCAGCCGGCCGCTCCGGCGTCCTGGTCCAGCTCCCGCTGCTCCACGAGCACGCCGAAGACGTCCGAGAGCGACTCGTTGAGGGCGCCCGACTGCCCCTGGTACTCCAGGTTGGTGGAGTACTGGGTGAATCCGTGGGTGAGCTCGTGGCTGATCACGGTGAGGGACGCCGTGAACCGACCGAAGATCTCGCCGTCGCCGTCCCCGAACACCATGCGCTCGCCGTCCCAGAACGCGTTGTCGTAGTTGGCGCCGTAGTGGACGGTGGCGTCGAGCGCCTTGCCGGCGCCGTCGATCGAGGAGCGGCCGTACACCTCGCTGAAGAGCCGGTACGTTGCGCCGAGGCCGTCGTACGCCTCGTCCGCGGCGACGTCGCCCGTGGGTGGGGCGCCCTCCGCCCGCACGAGCGCTCCCGGCAGTTCCTCGCGGCCACCGGCGTCGTGGATGCGCCGGGTGAGGGTGCCCGCGACCACCGAGCTGCCGCTGCGCACGGGGGCACGCAGCCTGTCGGAGCGTTCCGCGACGAGCGGATCCAGCTCGAGCAGTGCGTGCCGGGCGGCGCGGGACGCGACGGACAGCCGTGGATCCCGGAGGCCGGCGAGGCGCGAGAGCAGGTGCGGCGGGACGATGCCGCAGCGGGCGGGACGGGCGGTACGGGCGGTACGGGCGGGGTTCATGGTGCCTCCTTCGACTGGTCCCCAAGGTAGACCCGGGCTCGGACATTCGGGCGGCACGTAGGCTTCTGCCCATGACGGTGGAGCGGAACACCCGGGACCTCGAGCAGGGCATCGAGCGGGACTTCTCGGACAAGATGAGCTACGGCGGGTACCTGGAACTGCACAAGCTGCTGGACGCGCAGCATCCGGTGAGCACGCCGGAGCACCATGACGAGATGCTGTTCATCATCCAGCACCAGACCTCGGAGCTGTGGCTGAAACTGGTGCTGCACGAACTGCGGGCCGTGCGGCTGCACCTTCAGGGTGACGACCTGCGATCGGCCATGAAGGGGATCGCGCGGATCAAGCACATCCAGCGCTCCCTCACCGAACAGTGGTCGGTGCTCGCGACGCTCACGCCGTCCGAGTACGCCGAGTTCCGCGGCGAGCTGGGTTCCTCGAGCGGCTTCCAGTCCTACCAGTACCGCGCGGTGGAGTTCCTCCTCGGCAACAAGAACGCCGCAATGATCCAGGTGTTCGACGCCGACCCCGCCGCGCAGGCACTGCTGACGGAACTCCTCGGCCAGAGCAGCATCTACGACGAATTCATCGCGCTGCTCGCCCGGCGCGGCTACGCGGTCCCCGAGAGTCTGCTCACGAGGGACGTCACGCTGGCCCACGCGTTCGAGCCCGCCCTCGTGGCCCTCTACAAGGAGGTCTACGAGGATGCCGCCGGTCACTGGGACATCTACGAGGCGTGCGAGGAGCTCGTGGACCTCGAGGACAACTTCCAGCTGTGGCGTTTCCGGCACCTGAAGACGGTGGCGCGGACCATCGGCTTCAAGACGGGAACCGGCGGATCCTCCGGCGTCGGCTTCCTGCAGCGTGCCCTCGAGCTCACGTTCTTCCCGGAGCTCTTCGCCGTCCGCACGGAGATAGGCCGCTGACGCCCGGCTGGTAGTTTTGGACGGTGCTGATCTCAGACCGCGACATCCGGGCGGAACTCGACGCCGGGCGAATCGTCCTCGACCCGCTCGACCCCGCGATGGTGCAGCCCTCGAGCGTCGACGTGCGGATAGACCGCTACTTCCGGCTCTTCGACAACCACAAGTACGCGCACATCGACCCGGCCGAGGACCAGCCCGACCTGACGCGTCTCGTCGAGGTGGCGCCGGACGAGCCGTTCATCCTGCACCCCGGGGAGTTCGTGCTCGGTTCCACCTACGAGACCGTGACCCTGCCCGACGACGTCGCCGCGCGCCTCGAGGGGAAGTCCTCGCTCGGCCGCCTCGGCCTCCTCACGCACTCCACGGCGGGGTTCATCGACCCCGGCTTCTCCGGGCACGTGACCCTCGAGCTCTCGAACATGGCGACCTTGCCGATCAAGCTGTGGCCCGGCTCGAAGATCGGGCAGCTCTGCTTCTTCAAGCTCACCTCACCGGCCGAACACCCCTACGGCTCCGGCGAGTACGGCAACCGCTACCAGGGCCAGCGGGGTCCCACGGCCTCCCGCAGCCACCTGAACTTCCACCGCACCAGCATCTAGCGAGAGCTCCCCGGGAGGAATCGGCGGGAGAGTCGGCGGGGAGCCGCCATCGTTGTCCCTTTTCGACTCCGAATGCCCGGTCCTCCGGCGTGTTCCTTCCCGACACGCGGTGCGGGTGGCGAAAGCCGACGACGAAGGCGGTCCGTGGAAGCGGGCGGCCGCTGCAACGTCAGGCCTCCGGCACGACGGCGCGGGTCACGCGTGCGGGCGGCCGCACCGGCAGCAGCACGAGCAGTCCTGCGAGCAGCACCACGAGGATGCCGATCACGCCGTAGAGCTGTGAGCCGAAGATCCCGATGCACAGCGCGAACAGCGTGGGGGCGAGGAAGCTGACGGCGCGCCCGGTCGTGGCGTACAGCCCGAACAGCTCGGCTTCGTCGCCCACCGGAGCGAGGCGTGCGAGGTAGGCACGCGAGGATGCCTGCGCGGGTCCCACGAACAGGGTGAGCATCAGGCCGAAGACCCAGAACGTGGTGTCCGACGTCCACTCCATGCCGATGAAGGAGTACGTCCCGGTACCGAGGACGAGGATGGCCGTCCCGGCGACGAGCAGGCCCACGAGAGCGCCGATGATGACGCGCTTGGGCCCCACGCGGTCGTCCAGGTACCCGCCGACCACTGCGCCGATCGCGGCGATCACGTTCGCGGCGATCGCGAAGACGATCACCATGCTCGCGGAGAAACCGAAGGCCCCGGCGGCGAGGATGCCACCGAACGTGAAGACCGCGGCGAGGCCGTCCCGGAAGATGGCGCTGGCCAGCAGGAAGTAGATGGTGTGCGGGCTCTCCCGGTAGATCACCTTCACGCGCCGCACGAGCAGGCCGTAGGACGCCAGGAACCCGAGCTTCGTCGCCTCCGAGCGACGCCGCACCTCGGGCACCGCGAACATCACGGGGACGGCGAACGCGGCGAACCAGAGTGCGGAGAACACGGCGACGAGCCGGATGTTCAGCCCGTTCTCACTCGAGGCTCCGGCCCAGTCGACCACCGGCTGGATGAATACCACGAGCACCACGACGAGCGCCACGATCCCGCCCACGTAGCCCATGGCCCAGCCGAAGCCGCTCACACGGCCCACCGTCCCGGGGGTGGAGATCTGCGTCAGCATGGCGTTGTAGTTGACGCCTGCGAACTCGAAGAAGAGGTTCGCCGCGGCGATCAGGGCCACGCCGAGGATGAGGAAGCCGGGCCCCGGGAACACGAAGAAACACAGCGCCGTCAGGATCACGACCACCAGGGTGTTGACACCGAGCCAGAGCTTCCGCCGCCCGCCGCGGTCGGAGCGCTGCCCGGTCACGGGCGCCAGGAGGGCGATCAGCAGGCCCGCCGCGGCGAGGCCCCATCCGAGGACCTGCGAGGCGCGTTCCTCCCCGCCGAAGGCCTCCGACGTGAGGTACACCGTGAACACGAAGGTGGTCATGATGGCGTTGAACGCGGCCGATCCCCAGTCCCACGAGGCCCAGGCGAGGACCGGACGGCTGAAGATCCTACCCGAGCCGACGGTGGGCGCAGGGGCCGGGGCCTCCGCGGGCTGCGGCAGCGGCGGGTGAGTGCTCATGAGTGCATGCTAGCGCCGCGGCGCAGTGCGATGACCGCCTTCACGTCGCGTCGCGCGAGGGGAGTGGTGGAAGCTTCAACTTTCCGCCCGACTAGGATGGAAGGAGCCCGACCGTCCCTCCAGCGGAAGATCGAGACACCATGTTCGCCGTACTGATCGCCATGTTCACCGTGGCACTCGCGGCGCCCCTGCTCTTCGCCCGCCTCGGACGTTCCGCGTTCTTCGTCCTCGCCGCAGCCCCCGCGGCGGCCTTCGTCTGGCTCATGGTGCAGCTTCCCGCGGTCCTCGCCGCGCCGCAGGAGATCCCCGGCGACCGGGCGGACGGTCCGCCGTCGGTGACCGTGCCGTGGGTGCCCAGCCTCGGCCTCGAGTTCGCCTTCCGGCTGGACGCCCTCGCCGCCGTCCTGTGCATCCTGATCCTCGGCGTCGGTGCGCTCGTGCTCCTCTACTGCGCTCGCTACTTCACGAGCGAGGACCACGACATCGGCGCCTTCGGGGCGCAGCTCCTGGCGTTCGCGGCAGCCATGGTGGGGCTCGTGACGGCGGACGACCTGATCCTCATGTTCATCTTCTGGGAGCTCACCACGATCCTCTCCTACCTGCTGATCGGGTACTCGAGGACGCGGCTCTCGGCACGGCGCTCAGCGCTCCAGGCCCTGATCGTCACCACGTTCGGCGGGCTCGCGATGCTCGTGGGCCTCGTGATGCTGGGGGAGACCGCCGGGACCTACCGGATCTCGACGATCCTCGCCGACGCAGAGGCTCTGACGGCGCGTGGCACCGTGATCGACGTCGCGATCGCGCTGGTGCTCGTCGGGGCGATCACGAAGTCCGCGCTCGTGCCCTTCCACTTCTGGCTGCCGGGTGCCATGGCTGCGCCGACCCCGGTGAGCGCGTACCTGCACGCCGCCGCGATGGTGAAGGCCGGCGTCTTCCTGGTGGCCCGCTTCGCCCCGGGGTTCGGCGAGACCGCCTTCTGGTACCCGGTGATCATGGTGCTCGGCATGGCGACCATGCTGATCGGCGGCTGGCGGGCGCTGCGGCAGCACGACCTCAAGCTGGTCCTTGCCTACGGGACGGTGAGCCAGCTCGGCTTCCTCGTGATGGTCACCGGTCTCGGCGGGCGCGACGGCGCGGTCGCGGGGCTGGGTCTGCTGCTGGCGCACGGGTTCTTCAAGGCCATGCTGTTCCTGGTGGTCGGCATCATCGATCATCAGGCGGGCACGCGCGATCTCCGCGTGCTCTCCGGCGTGGGAGCGACGTCGCCCCTGCTCTTCGCCGTCGCGCTCGTTGCCGCGGGCTCCATGGCCGGGGTGCCGCCGCTGTTCGGGTTCGTGGCGAAGGAATCGGTCTACGAGGCGTTCGTGCACCGTGCGGAGGAGGGCGTCACGGGGACGCTCCTGCTCGGCGGGATCGTCCTCGGGTCCATGCTCACGGTGGCGTACAGCGCGCGCTTCGTCTGGGGCGCCTTCGCGCTCAAGCACGGCGTGCGCCAGACCCCGTTGGGGCAGGTCCGTACCTCTTTCGTGCTCGCACCGGCCGTCCTCGCGGTCGCCACGGTGGTGTTCGGCCTGTGGCCCGTACCGCTGGACGCCGCCGTCCAGCCGTACGCGGCGCTCTTCCCGTCCGACGGCGACGCCCCGCACCTCGCCCTGTGGCACGGCTTCTCCCTGCCCCTGTTCCTCTCGGTCCTCACGCTCGCCGGTGGATTCGCCCTCCACGCTGCCCGCACGCCCTTCGGCCGGCTCCAGGACCGCGTGCCGGCGGTTCGTGACTCCGAGGTGGTCTACCGCTCGGGGATCGGCGTGCTCGACGACGTCGCCGTGTGGATCACGGGACGCACGCAGCGCGGTTCCCTGGCCTTCTACCTCTTCGTGATCCTCGTGACCGCGATCCTCACGCCGCTGACGGCGCTCATCCTGCTCGACGCGCCCCTGTCCACCGACCTCCAGGTAGCCGAATCCCCGGCCCAGATGGTCGTCGCCGTCGTGATCGTGGTCGGGATCCTCGCAGCCCTCCGTGCGGCCAAGCGGTTCATGGCCGTGCTGATGGTCGGCGTCACCGGGTACGGCATGGTGGTGCTCTACGCCCTGCACGGGGCGCCGGACCTCGCGCTCACCCAGCTGCTGGTCGAGACGATCGTGCTCGTGGCCTTCGTGCTGGCCCTCCGCTCGCTGCCGGCGCGCCTGTGGAGCCGGGCGGAGAGCCGGCACCGCCTGCTCCGCGCCGGCCTCGGGATCGCGTTCGGCACCGTGATGGCGGTGATCGCCATGTCCGCGATGGCCTCCCGCAGCGCCGAGCCGATCTCGCTCGCCTACCCGAAGCTCGCGTATGACGTCGGCGGCGGGGCGAACGCCGTCAACGTGCTGCTCGTGGACATCAGGGCCTGGGACACCTTCGGGGAGATCACCGTGCTCGTGATCGCGGCCACCGGGGTGGCGAGCCTCATCTTCGTGCGCGGCCGGAACGATCGGCGGAAGCGGGCCGACGGCGTCGAGGACGGCTCGGTGGACCGCGGCCAGGAGCCGCTGGACGCCGGGGGCAGGCAGGACGCCGCGCGCCGGCTGGCGGCGCGCTTCGCCGACGTCTCCCGTGATCCGTGGCTCGTGGCGGGCCGCACCCTCGCCCCCGAGCGGCGCTCCATCATCTTCGAGGTGGTCACGCGCCTGCTGTTCCACACCATCATCATGCTCTCGGTCTACCTGCTCATCGCCGGCCACAACCTGCCGGGCGGCGGGTTCGCGGGAGGCCTCCTGGCGGGCCTCGCCCTGGCCGTGCGCTACCTCGCGGGCGGGCGCTTCGAGCTCGCCGAGGCGAGCCCGGTGAGCGCCGGGGTGCTCCTCGGTGCCGGTCTCGCGATCGTCACGCTCACCGCGCTCGCGCCGCTCGTGGTCGGGGGCGCCGTCCTCGAGAGCTACATCCTCGAGTTCTGGCTGCCGATCATCGGCGACGTGAAGTTCGTGACCTCTACGGTGTTCGACATCGGCGTGTACGTGATCGTCGTCGGCCTGGTGCTGGACGTCCTCCGGAGCCTCGGGTCCGAGATCGACGAGCGCAGCGAGGACGAGGACCCCGTCGAGGAGGACGCCGGCGCCGATGCCCTGGTGCCGCCCGCCACCGAGGGAGTGAGGCGATGACGGTCAACGTCACGCTGATCGTCCTCATGGGCGTGTTCTTCGCGGCCGGGATCTACCTCCTGCTCGAGAGGAGCCTGACGCGCGTGCTGCTCGGCCTGATCCTCATGGGCAACGGTGCCAACATCCTGATCCTCGCGATGAGCGGTGGTGGCGGGCGGTCGCCGCTCTATGCGGCCGGCACGCCGGAGGCCGAGTACACGGACAGCCTCCCGCAGGCACTGATCCTCACGGCGATCGTCATCACCTTCGCCGTCACGGCGTTCATGCTCGGCATCATCTACCGCTCCTGGGTGCTCGGGCGCAAGGACGACGTCCAGGACGATCCCGAGGACCTGCGCGTGGCCGACCAGTCGAGCTACGACTACGAGGACGACGCCGATGTGGCGGCCGCTCCGTCCGACTTCCTCGAATCGGTGTCCGACCACCACCCGCGCACCTACGCGGGGAACGACCGCGACGAGCGCGACGACAGCGGCACTCCGTGATCGCCGCCGATCTCGCGCCGCTGGCCGTCGTCCTGCCGTTCCTCGGCGCGGCCGTGACGTTCCTGCTGCTGCGCCACTCGCGCGCGCAGCGCACCGTGAGCATCTCCACGCTCTCGGTGACCCTGATCCTCGAGGTGGTCATGCTCCTCGGTGCGCCCGCGACCGGAACGCACGCGGTGGCGCTCGGCGGGTGGGCGCCGCCCTTCGGGATCGTGCTCGTGGTGGACCAGTTCTCCGCGCTCATGCTCGTGGTCTCCTCGGCGGTGAGCCTCGCGGTGCTGATCTACGCGGCCGGGCAGGGCATGGCCGACGGCGACGAGGACGGCCCGGTCTCGATCTTCCATCCCACCTACCTGATCCTCGTGGCCGGGGTCTCCAACGCGTTCCTGACGGGTGATCTGTTCAACCTGTACGTGGGCTTCGAGATCCTCCTCACCGCGAGCTACGTGCTGATGACCCTCGGTGGATCGGCGCCGCGCATCCGCGCGGGCGTCACCTACGTGGTGGTCAGCGTGGTGTCCTCGATACTGTTCCTCATCGCGATCGGCATGATCTACGGGGCCACGGGCACCGTGAACCTCGCGGACCTCGCGGTGAAGCTCGAGAGCGTGGACCCGGCCACGCAGATGGTGCTGCACCTCATGCTGCTCGTGGCGTTCGGGATCAAGGCAGCGGTGTTCCCGCTCTCGTTCTGGCTGCCCGACTCCTACCCGACCGCGCCGGCGCCCGTGACGGCGGTGTTCGCCGGCCTGCTCACGAAGGTGGGCGTCTACGCGATGGTGCGCGTCGAGACGCTCCTGTTCCCGGGTGATCGCATCAACTCCCTGCTCATGGTCGTGGCGCTGCTGACCATGATCGTGGGGATCCTCGGGGCGCTCGCGCAGTCCGACCTCAAGCGGTTGCTCTCCTTCACCCTCGTCAGCCACATCGGCTACATGGTGTTCGGGCTGGCGGTCTCCACGCGGATCGGCCTGGGCGCCGCCGTGTACTACGTGGCACACCACATCATCGTGCAGACGAGCCTCTTCCTCGTCACCGGGCTGATCGAACGGCGGGGCGGTACCGCCAACGTGGACCGTCTCGGTGGTCTCGCGCGGCTCTCGCCGCTGCTCGGCATCCTCTTCTTCCTGCCGGCCATGAACCTCGCGGGCATCCCGCCGTTCTCGGGCTTCCTCGGGAAACTCGGGCTGATCCAGGCCGGCGTGGACCTCGGCACGCCGCTGGCGTATGCGCTCGTGGCCGGCGGGGTGGCAACGAGCCTCCTGACGCTGCTGGTCATGGCGCGGGTCTGGAACAGGGCGTTCTGGCGGAGCCCGGCCGACGCCGACGAGCCGGATCCCATCCTCCTCGCGAGCAAGGCGGACGGCTCCATGATCGGCACCTCACGCCACGTCACCGGCGAGGACAGCGGGCGGTTCGCCGGCAAGGACCCCGTGACCCTGCTGCCGCGCACCATGACCGGTCCCACGATCGGCCTCGTGGTGCTCGGGCTCTCCCTCACGGTCCTGGCCGGGCCGCTCTTCGCCCTCAGCGACGCCGCCGCGCAGGAGATGCTGGACCGCACCCCCTACATCGAGGCCGTGCTCGGACCGGGGGCGGACGAATGACCCGCCAGCGAATCCCCCTCATCACCGAGCTCCCCCTCGTCATCTGGCTCGTCCTCGTGTGGGGAGCGCTCTGGCAGGACTTCAGCCCCGGCACCCTGCTCTTCGGAGCGGTGATCGCCTACGTGGTCGTCAACGTGTTCTACCTGCCGCCCGTCGAACTCACCGGCCGGTTCAACGTGCTCCTGGCGCTCGCCTTCGTGGGACGCTTCCTCGCCCAGCTGGTGGTCGCCAGCCTGCAGGTGATCTGGCTCGCCGTTGCCCGCGGGCCGAGGTTGCGGAACGCCGTCGTCGCCGTGGAGCTCCGCAGCCACTCCGACTTCCTCGTCACCGCCACGGGGCACGCGCTCTCGCTCATCCCCGGATCCCTCGTGCTGGAGGTGGACCGCTCCACCTCCACGCTCTACCTGCACTGTCTCAACGTGACGAGCGCGGCCGACGCCGACGTGGTGCGCCGCGACGTCCGCGCCACCGAGGCCTGGCTCATCCGGATCATGGGCACGCGCGCGGACCTCGCGGCGCTGCGGCGAGAGGAGGGGGGCGCATGAGCGTCGTCGCGCTCGTGGCCGGCATCATCCTCGCCGTCGCGGCGGGGCTCGCGCTCTACCGCGTGGCCCGCGGACCGTCCATCCTCGACCGCGTGCTCGCGCTCGACGTCGTCCTCGCGATCATCGGCGGCGCCCTGGTGCTGAACATGGTGGTGAACAGGCACCTGGACAACCTGATCCTGCTCGTCGTGGTGTCCCTGATCGGGTTCATCGGTTCCGTGACGATGGCCCGCTTCGTGACGGACAGGAAGTAGCGCCATGCTCCAGGACGTCGTCGTCGCCGCGCTCCTCATCTCGGGGGCCTCCATGTCCCTCGCCGCAGGCATCGGCCTGGTCCGCTTCCCCGACCTGCTCTCCCGCATGCACGCGGCCACCAAGCCGCAGGTGCTCGGACTCCTCCTGCTCCTCCTCGCGCTCGCCGTCGAGTCCGGCAGCTGGCTCCTGGTACCCGTACTCGTGCTCTGCTGGGTGTTCCAGCTGCTTGTCAGCCCGGTGTCCGCGCACATGGTGGGGCGCGCCGGCTACCGGACGCGGCACCTCCGCCGCGACCTCCTCACCCTCGACGAGCTCGACGACGTCGTCGCGCGCGCGGTCGCGGACCCGCACGGCGAGGACCATCGCCGTGCGGACCGCAGCGGCACGGTCCCTAGCGGCACGGACGACGACGGCAAGGATCGCGGCCCGGACGACGACGGCGGACGCTCGTCGGCGCCGCCGACGGACGGGCCGCGGACCGGCGCCACCTGATCACCGTCGTCGTGCCCGCGGTACGCGCCCGCGTAGTGCGCTCCCCTACACGGGTGAAGCGCCGCCTGTAAAGCGAGTGACCCGCCCGGTATCGCGGTGGCCGCGTCTGCTGAGCGCGACGCACCATGAAGCCGACGAGGGCGTACCGCGGCAGGAACGCGGGAGTGCCGATCCGGGGGGGCTGTGCCGCTCGACGGCGAACACCGCGTCAGCACCACAAGAGCCCCCCGCCACCACCCCGACCACACCCGAGGTGTACAACAGCCGCAGCGACCTCACCCCCGAGCCCGCCGCGGCTCTCCCCCTCGGCGCCACGGCCCCGGCGCTGTGCGGAACCCTGGTGGCGACACAGATGGGTGGCGTGCCGTCCGGCGGCGCCGCGACCGGCGCGGTGGTCGAGCCGTCCTCGAACGACGCCGGGCTCATGACTCTCGGAGGCGGTCTCGTCCTGGCTGCAGCGGCCGGCGGGACCTACCTCGTGCGGCGCCGCACCACCGCCTCCTAGGCGCCTGCGCGTCACCGCCTCGGGAGCTCAGTGACTCGCCCGTGTCCCGACGAGCTGCTCTGATACCTCCCAGAGGCGGCGGGCATCGTCCATGTCACGAAGGGGCGCCCAGAATTCCCGGACAGAAGGTGCCCCACCGATGGTGCGGTGGGGACCGAAGAACTGGTCCCCACCGTATTCGGGGTCGGTCGCGGCCATGAGAGCCGGCAGCGCAGCACTCTCGGGGGTGCCGGCGATGCCGATGCGGGAGAGGAGTCCGATCAGGCGGCGCGACGCGGGTGTCCTGTCGCGCCCCATGCCGGGCTGTGCCGCGAGGAGGTTCGTCGGTGAGACGCCGGGGTGTGAGAGGTTGCTGCTGATACCCCAGCCGTGGGCGCGGCTCCTGGCATCGAGTTCGCGGGCGAACAGGCCGACGGCGATCTTGGATCCGAGGTATGCCTTCATGACGTCGTAGTTCCGCTCGTGGTTCAGGTCGTCCCAGGTCATCTCACCCTTCCGGGCGGCGACGCTGGTCTGGTGGGTGACCCGGGCCCGGCCCTCGCGCAGGAGCGGCAGCAGGCCGAGGGTGAGCGCGACATGGCCGAGGTGGTTCGTGCCCCACTGCAGCTCGAAGCCGTCGCGGGTCACCTGGCGGGTGGGCGGCTGCATGACGCCGGCGTTGTTGATCAGGATGTTGATGGGGCGCCCCTCGGACACGAGCGTGGCCACGAGGGATGTGACGGAGCTCAGCGAGGACAGGTCCATCGATCGGGTGCTGACCTTCGCGCCCTCGACGGCGGCGCGGATGCGCTGCGCTGCGGCGTCGCCCTTGGCCTGGTTGCGGACGGGCATGATGACCTCCGCGCCGGCCCCGGCCAGGCGGGTCGCGATGACGGTACCGATGCCGTCGCTCGCTCCGGTGACGACGGCGAGTTTCCCGGTCAGGTCGGGGAGGGTGATGTCATGGGTGCGAGGCATGGGACGTTCCTTCGTTCGAGGGGTGGGTCACCGGATCCGGTTCCTGCTCCGATGATTCACCGGTTGCTCCGCCACATGAAGGACCTGTCGATCCACGGATAACCGGACAGCGGATGCCGACGCGTCGGTGATCAGGACGTGATGACCTGCGAGCCGAGCACGGCCAGCAGCTGCAGTTTCTCGTGGCTGTCACTGCCGGGTACGGCCGTGTAGACGAGGAGACGGTGGGACTGATCCGGATCCAGCAGGGTCTGGCAGTTCAGATCCAGCCGGCCCACCGAGGGGTGGTGGAAGCGCTTGATCTCGGGTGGTTGCACCCCGATTTCCTGGGTGTCCCAGACCTTGCGGAAGCCGGCGTCGTCCTGCAGGAGCGCGGCGAGCTCGGCTGCCCGCGAGCCCGGGCCACGCAGTGCCACGAGCTGACGCAGCCCCGAGGCGTAGACGCGGGACAGCCGGTCGCGTTCCTCGGGTGGGTAGGCGTCCCTGGCCGTGGAGTCGGTGAACCACCGGTACCCGATGCTCCGACCGGGTCCGCTGCGCCGCGATGCGTCTCCGAAGAGAGCCTTGCCGAGCGGGGTCTGCCGGAGCGTGTCCCCGACCTCGGTGATGATCTCCGCAGGGGTGTCCGTGAGCCGGTCGAGGATCCGGAGCAGTCCGGGGCTCACGAACTCACTGTCGGTGCCCCTGTGGGGCGGGGTGTGCCCGGCGAGGCGGAACAGATGATCACGCTCACCGAGGGTCAGGTGGAGCCCCTGGGCGATCGAGGCGATCATCTGCTCCGACGGGTGGGGCCCGGTGCCACGTTCCATCCGGGCGTAGTAGTCGCTCGACATATGACACAGCGCTGCAACCTCCTCCCGGCGGAGGCCGTTCGTCCGCCGCCGCTGACCCCGCACCATGCCGACGTCCTCGGGCTGCAATGATTCTCGGCGATGACGCAGGAACGAGCTCAAACCCTCACGATCGATCATGCTGTGCCTCCTCGGCTGAAGCCTTCTGTCTACCGTGTCCGTCATCGGTTATCCACGGTCTGTCAGACCACCCCTCGGGCCACCCCTCGGAAACGGGCGCCGGTCCGCGGTATGGCTGCAGGGCGCTGCGTCGGAGCCCCCGCCGACGACGGAGGATCATCACCACGATCAGTCCGACGATCGCGCCTACTGCGTTGGCGGCGAGATCACGAGGATGGGAGATCCTGTCGAGTGGGATCTGCACCAGCTCGATGACGACGGTGAGTACCAACGGGCCTATCAGAGCGGCCACACCCCGGACGAGCAGACCTCCCGTGATCCCGACGGGCACGAACATCAGGACGTTGAGGAGGACTTCCACCGGCCGGCCTTCGGTCCATCCCGGCCCGTCGACCCACGCTCCCGCGTCCAGGATTCCCCGGTTTCCCTCGGAGCCGGCAGCCGCCCAGGGGATCGGCCGCAGCGTCACCCACAGCACCGTGCACGTGTAGGCGGCACCCAGGAGGGCGGCGATCGTCCTCGTGCTGACACTTTCGGCAGAGTCACGCCCGGCGTCCGTCCCGGAACGCGCTGCCGTCCGGAGGCTCTTGTTCTTCTTCATGACACTATGTAATTATCTTCCTGACAACATGTCAATAACTTGCACACCCCCTCGAGGAGACGATCCCGATGCATGCATCAGTCCACGAACCAGTCCATGAACCAGCGACCGACGTACTCCGGCCAGCGGCGAGAGACGCTGGCAGACCATCAGAGGGGAGGGTCCGTCGACTCCTCGGATGGTGCGCAGTGGCGGCTGCTGCTGCTGCCGCCGTCATCATCCCGCTGGCGGGGCTGCCCGCGGCTGCTCAGGCCGTCTCGCTGAGCGCTCTGGCGCTGGCCGTCATCCAGGGCTCCCGCCGGTACGGATGGCGGCTGCTCCTCGCCTTCTTCGCCATCTGCTTCGTGCTCAGCAACGCCTGGGAGAACCTCAGCATCATCACGGGGTTCCCGTTCGGGAACTACTACTACACGCTCATGCCACAGCTGTTCTACGTCCCGGTGATCATCGGGGTCATCTACTTCGGCATCGGCTGGGTCAGCTGGATGACGACCAACGCACTGCTCGACCGTGCGGACGAGCGCCTGGACCTCCGCACCCGTGGCGGACGGATCAACGTCCTCGCTCTCCCGGCGCTCTCCGGTGCCGTCATGACGATGTTCGACGTCGGAGCGGACTCCCTGATCTCGACCGTCCGGGGCATCTGGGTCTGGGAGGACGGGGGAGGGGTGTTCGGCGTCCCCTTCACGAACTACCTGGGGTGGTGGTTCGTCACGTGGACCTTCTTCCAGGTCTTCACCCTGATCCTCGCTGCTCGTCAGACCCGGCGCCCAGCCCGTTCGGAGAGCCGCCTGCGGCCGGTGTCCTACCTCCAGCCGGTCCTGGCCTACGCGATGTTCGCCGTCGTCTCCACGACGACCTTCATCGCCGGGGGCGGACCACAGACGGTCCTGGATCCCACTGGCGCTCCATGGGACGCGGCCGCTCTCAATGAGACACTGATGATCATCAACATCTTCAGCGTGGTACCCGTTGCCCTGTTCGCGATCGTCAAGATCGCCAGGGGAGACCTCACGCGGGTCTAGCACGGTGCGCGCACCATCGACCGAGCGAAGGCCATGCCCTCGCGATGCCCACCTGGCAGGGACCGGAGAGGGGAGATCAATGCCCAAGATCTCAGCGGCGACGATCGCCGAACACAAGCTGCACACCTGGAGCCTGCTGCTCGACGCCGTCGACGAACTCATCCTCGAACGCCCCTTCGAGACCATCTCGATGCGCGACGTCGCCGAACGGTCGGGGATCGCCCGGACCGCCGTCTACAACTACGCGCCCGACACCGTCACCTTGCTCGTCGAGGCGGCGAGGCGCGGCAGTGCAGAGGTGGGCGACGCGGTGGCGCAGCGGGCCGACGACACGTCGATAACGCCGGCCGAGCGCCTCCGCGAGATCGTGATCGTCCTGCTCACCGAACACGCCCGGAGCACGAGCGCCTTCATCGCGATGCAGACGATCGAGCGGGCGCTCCGGCAGGAGCGCTTGACCGACGCCGTCATCCCCTTCCGGGATCAGATCGGCGATCTGATCATCGACGTCGTCAGAGCGGGTGTCGAAGCAGGGGAGTTCGCGCCGGTGGAGTACCCCGCTCTCACCCGTTCACTCATGGTGGGCGTGATGCAGGCAGCGCTCCGCAGATACAGTGCGTCGCAGGTCATCGGACCTGCGGAAGCCGAGATCGTCTCGCGCTTCCTGATCAACGCTCTCAGCCGGCCGGTCGGGCCACTCGCCTAGCCTTCCCCGAGCAGGTCCGTCGGACCACCAGCGCCGTCGACGGCGGAGCAGATCTCCGCGGCTCGTCACCCGACGTCGTCGCCGTTCCCCGTACTCACTCAGGAGCGCCAGCGCGCCCTTCTCCCCGTGCGCTCTTCACCGCGGCCTCTTCGTGAGCGCTCACGTCCAATCCATCACTCTCCGGTAGCCGCTGCGTTCCTGCGCCGATCGACCCCGGACACACACCGAAGGACACGATCATGAAAACCGACTCCACACCGTCAGCACAGCGCCGCACCGAAGCCACCGACGCGACCGTTGGACGTCGCCAGCTCTCCCGCCGATCGTTGCTCACCATGGCGGGGATCGGAGCTGCGGCGGGCACCGTCGGCTTCGGGGCGGCCCGGCTCACGGCCCCCGGCGCAGAGCTGCCCGACTGGACCGCCGAGGACATGCCGTCGATGGTCGGCAGGCGTGCGATCGTCACCGGTGGCAACGGCTACCCGAACGAGGGCAGGAGCGGGATCGGGTACCACCAGGCGCTCGCACTGGCCGCCGCCGGCGCGGACGTGACGATCGCGTCCCGCAACCGCGAGCGTGGTGAGGAGGCCGCACGCAGGATCCGCGCCGAGGTCCCGGGGGCCATCATCCGCGCCGAGACCCTCGACCTCGCCGATCTGGGGTCCGTCAGCCTCTTCGTCCGACGCATGGAGGAGTCCGGGCAGGGCCTCGACGTGCTCGTCAACAATGCAGGGGTGCAGGGGCGCAGGGGCCGCGAAGAGTCTGCGGACGGCCTGGAACGCGTCTTCGCCACCAACGCACGAGGGCCGTTCGCGCTGTCCGCCCGGCTGCGATCCCTTCTTCAGGAGGCCGAGGCGCCGCGCATCATCTGGACGTCGAGTTCGCGGGTCGGCTCCATCGATTTCGACGACCTCCAAAAGGTCGACAGCTACGACTACGGGCGAGCGTATGACGACACGAAGCTCGGGCAGCTGCTCATGGCCTTCGAATGTGAGCGCCGCAGCAAGGCCGCGGGTTGGGGCATCACCAGCATCGCCGTGCATCCCGGTGTGTGCCGCACGAACATCGTCCTGGACGGGCCGGGGCCCGATTCGCCGGAAGGTCTGCGCTTCCGGTACGTACGGCCACTCTGGCAGGACCCTGGGATCGGGGCACTTCCCGCGCTCTACGCGGCCACCTCACCACAGGCTGCCGGTGGCGCCTACTACGGCCCGAAACAGCTGCGCGGCCTGAGCGGTCTACCGGGTTTCGCCGTCGTTCCCGACGACGCCCAGGACCTCGACGTCGCCGCCAGGTACTGGAGGACCCTGGAGGACCTCGCCGCTGTGCAGTTCAGCTGATCGGGCTACGCGGCCCGGTCGGAACGAACGATCCGGATGGGCTCGGCCAGCAGCCCGGTGAGTGACTCACCGTGTTCGGTGAGGACGATGCGACCTTCGCTCTCCTCGGTGATCCCGTAGCGGATGCAGCCGGGTTCGCGGACCACCTCGTCGATCGCGTTCCTCAGCACGAGGCTCACCCTGCTGAACTCGGCCTCGAGCGGAGTGAGGACGGCAGTGACGTCCACCGGCGTGGTCGTCAGCGTGACCACGACCTTGCCTGCTCCGCTCTTCGCCAACGCATGTGCGCGCCGGATGGAGGAGACGGGTAGGACGTGATCGACACGGGGCGCGTACTGGCCGCGTCAGCACCGCGAGTTCCGCGGTGGTGTCACTGACGCCGCCGAGCCCGAACACCAGATCGCCGACGGACGCGCCGGACACCCCCTCGCCCACTTCATCGATGATCCCGACGGCGTCACGTCCCGGTATGGCCGGGAGTGGGAGCGGTAGGACATGCTGGATGACGCCCTGGCGCAGCAGGTAGTCGATGGAGTTCACGCTCACGGCCTGGACCTTGATGCGCACCGAGTTCGCGACGGCATGCGGTTCGGCCGCCTCCTCGATGACGAGGACGTCCGGATCGCCGTGGTGATGGAAGCGTGCAGCGCGCATGGGGTCTCCTGTCGATGGGCACGACATTTCCTTGCCACGGAAAGTAACCCTACGGCCGGGTCCTTGCCATGGCAAGCGTCGCTAGAATGGCGGGATGGATTCCCCGGAAGCACTGCCCGCGCAGGAGGACCGCGCCTGGTCGCTGCTCATCGGGGTCATGATGTGGCTGCCGGTCGCCCTGGACACCCATCTCGAACGTGTCGCCGGGATGGGTCACGCCGACTACCAGGTACTGCGCCGGCTCTCACTCACCGAAGAACGCGAGGCCTACATGACACACCTCGCAACCACCGCCGGCGTCACCCCGTCCCATCTCTCGCGGATCGTGGCTCGCCTCGAGGCGAGGGGCTTGGTCGTCCGCAGCATCGATCCCCGGGACGCGCGGAAGGTCCTCGCGCGTCTCACCGACGTGGGCGCGCGTGTCGTCGATGAGATCGAACCGGGCTACGTCGCAGAAGTCCGGACACTCGTCTTCAGCCGCCTGACGCCCGCGCAGGCCCACCAGCTCGAGGACATCACCGAAGCACTCCTCACACCTCTTCGCGCAGATTGCGTCGCGATCCTGCCGCCGCGCGCGGAACGGTAAGGCGGCGGGGAAGTATCCGGTCGCTCGCCTGTCGGAGTGGCTCGCCGGAGGGCTCTAACGCGTCGCTCCGGTGGATCGACAGCCCACTGCGCGATAGGGTGACTGCGATCGAGGGGCGAACACCATGGAGTCGGTAGTGCGGAAGGACGGCGCGCATCGCGCTGCCGTCGTGGTCGAGGACGACGCCGACATCCGTCAGCTCCTGGTGATCGTGCTCCGCTCCCACGGCTTCACGGCGCACGAGGCCGTGACGGGTGCCGAGGGCCGCAGCCTCGTGGATCAGGTGCAGCCCACGCTCATCACCCTCGACCTGAACCTCCCGGACATCGACGGGATCGACCTCTGCTCGCAGCTGCGGGCGGTGACCGACGCCCACATCCTCACCATCTCGGCCCGCCCTCCGCATCTCACGCAGGAGCAGTGCCTGCTCGCGGGATCTGATCACTTCATGCCGAAGCCGTTCAGCCCCCGCGAGCTCGGCGCCTACCTCGACGGCGTCTTCCCGCGCGAGGGCGCGGCGTAGCAGTGCCCTACACCGTGAGCGCCGCCCACGACGAGTACGACGACGACCTCCTGGCAGCGCTGTACGACACGGACAACCCGGGCGGACGGGACCACGACTACTACCGCTCGCTCGCGGCGAGTACCGGCGCGACCCGCATCACGGACCTCGGCTGCGGAACGGGCCTCCTGACGGTGACCCTCGCGACCCCGGGGCGGACGGTCGTGGGGATCGACCCCGCTGCGGCGATGCTCGCGTACGCCTGCTCACGGCCCCGGGGCGACGCCGTCGAGTGGCGGCTCGGCACGTCGGCGCTGATCGACACCCGGGGAAGCGATCTGATCCTGATGACCGGGAACGTCGCGATGCACATCATCGGCGACGACTGGCACGCCGCGCTGCAGGACATCGCCCGGGGGCTGGACGCTGAGGGAGTGCTCGCCTTCGAGACCCGGAACCCGGGAGCGCGGGCGTGGGCTGGATGGAACGATCCCGGGAGCGAGCGCAGTACCGTCGCGGGCCGGCTCCGGGAATCGACCAGCACCACGCCTCCCGACGACGACGGCGTGGTGACGATGCGGTGCCACAACGAGTTCGTGGACGCGGGTCATGTGGTGGACGTCGAGCAACGCCTGCAGTTCCGTAGCCTCCAGCAGATCACAACGGACCTCGACCGGGCGGGTCTCGCCGTCGTCACCGTCAGTGGCGACTGGGACGGCACGGCGTTCGCGGGCTCGGCGGAGGAACCGCTCATGATCGTCCAGGCGGCGCGGAGAGGCTGACCGAGATACCGCCGAAGGAGTCGGCCGCGTGGACCGGGGACGGCCGGCGTCGTACTGTGAGGGCGTGATTCTTCCGGACACCTCCCAGGACGCCGTCGCTGTCGCGGACCACTACGACGAACTCGATCCCGTCTACCTGCGGGTCTGGGGCGATCACGTTCATCACGGGCTGTGGACGACCGGCCGCGAGACGCCGGCCGAGGCCGTCGTCGCTCTGAGCGACGCGGTGGGGGACAGGCTCGAGCTCTCGTCGGGTGACACGTGCGTCGACATCGGCTGCGGCTACGGATCGACCGCCCGGCGGCTCGCAGAGACGCGCGGGATCCGCGTCACGGGCCTCACGCTCTCCGCCGAGCAGGCCCGTTTCGCGGATGCCCTGCCCGTACCCGGGGTGACCATCGAGGTTCGCGATTGGCTGGCGAACGGGTTACCCGACGGGAGCGCAGACGCGGCGTGGGCGATCGAATCGAGCGAACACATGGTGGACAAGCCCCGGTTCTTCGCCGAGGCCCACCGCGTGGTGACGCCGGGCGGGCGCTTCGTCGTCTGTGCCTGGCTCGCGGAGACGGGCGCCGGCCCATGGAAGGTACGCCATCTGCTCGAGCCGATCTGCCGCGAGGGGAGGCTCCCCTCGATGGGAACGCGCGAGGACTACGAGCGGATGGCGGTGGCTGCCGGGTTCACCGTCACCGGCTACGAGGACGTCAGCGCTCGCGTGGCGCGCACGTGGAGCATCTGCGCGCGTCGCCTCCTGAAGGTCCTAATCGTCGACCGCGAGACCCGGCGCCTCGCCGTCCGGGGGCGAAACCGCGTGTTCCTCCTGAGCATCCCCCGCCTGATCCTCGCGTACCGCAGCGGGGCCATGCGGTACGGGATCCTGACGCTCACCAGGGATCCCGAGCCGGCGGTCCCCACACCGGGGCGGTAATCGCCCGGACACGAGGGACGCATCGGCGGTTCTCCGTGTGTCCCCCTGCACAGTTGTACGGAGTCGGTCCAGGGCGCGATCGTCCTCGCTGAGTTCCGGGGAAGCGTCGGTCAGGAGTCGCGGCTCACGGAGTCCGCGAGGTGTCGCTCCAGGAGATCCGCGCTGCGTTCGCTCGCGTCGCGGATGCGGTTCAGGGCACCGACGATGCTGATGCTCGCGAACAGGACCACGAGGACGAGGAGCACGAGCAGCCAGGAGGTATCCACGCGGCAACTCTAGCCGCAGGTCCGAAGAGCGCTACGGACCCGCGGACGAACCGGCGTCAGTCCGCCCGGCGCTGCGGCGCGACGACCCGGATGATCGCGGAATCGTCCTCCGCGGCCAGTCCCTGGGCCTGCCCGAGGAGGTACAGCTGCTCGGCGGCCGCGGCGAGGGGCGCAGGGAGACCGTGTGCGCGGGTGGCACGGCCGACGATCCCCATGTCCTTCACGAAGATGTCCAGGCGGCTCAGCACCTCGGCGCCGCCGTCGTCGTACGCCTCGAGCATCCGCGGGCCGCGGTTGGAGAGCATGAAGGACCCTGCGGCGCCCGCCTCGAGAGCGGTGAGGGTGGCGGCGCGGTCGAGTCCGAGCGCGTCGGCGAGGGCGAGGGCCTCTGCTGCTGCGGCGATGTGGATGCCGCACAGCAGCTGGTTGACGGTCTTCACCGCCTGGCCGTCGCCGGGGCGGTCACCCACCACGGTCAGGGTGGAGGCGAGCAGCTCGAGGGCGGGTCGCGCGGCGTCGAGTGCCTCGGGTGCCGCGCCCACCACGATCAGCAGATCGCCCTCGCCCGCCCGCTTCGGCCCGCCCGAGAGCGGCGCGTCCACGAGCGCGACCCCGTACTCGGCGAGCCGCTGCACGGTACTCGCCACGGCGTCGGTGCCCACGGTGCTCGTGAGGATCACGACGGCGCCGCGCCGCAGCGCGGGAGCCACCCCCTCGGGGCCGAACAGCACCTCGTCGAGCTGGTCGGCGTTGCGGACCGCCAGTAGCAGGGCGTCGGTCCCCTCGGTGGCCTCGCGCGCCGAGGAGAACGTGCGGATACCGGCCTCACGGGCGAGCGCGAGGCGGGGTTCCGCGATGTCGAACCCGCGCACCGAGACGCCCGTCGCGAGCCGCGTGGCCATCGGCAGCCCCATCGCGCCGAGGCCGAGAACCGTTACCGCGTAGTCAGTCATGTGATCCGTCCGATGCTTGGGTGGGGGCAGGTCCCGTCCACGCGGCGCTGAGCTTCCGCACCACGTCCACGAGGGAGTCGTCGTCCCCGACGTTACCGGCGAACACCACGAAAGGTATGCCCTGCGCGGGCCCGCCCACCGGCTCCCACAGGCTGACGATGCCGGGCAGCATGGGCCCGCGCACCATGGCGTGGCGGATCTGCAGCCCGTGCGCGGCGACGTCCGAGGACGTGATGCCACCCTTGGCGATCACGAAGCGGGGTGGTGCGAGCGCGAGGACCCGCCGTACGGCGTCGACGACGGCGGCGGACACCGTGCGCGCGATCCGCAGGCTCTCCTCCGGCGACCGGGACCTCACGAGGGAGCGGCTGGTGTGGAGGACGACGTCCTGTCCGGCGAGGGCTTCGACCACCGCGGACACCACGGCGTCCAGGTGCGCCTCGGCGCGCGCGTCGAGGAGCTGCGCGACGTCCATCTCGACGACGACGGCGTTCGGGTGCCGCGTGGTCAGTGCCTCGAGCTGCCGAGTGGTCACGGCGACGTGCGAGCCGACGACGACGAGCCCGCCGACCGTGGAGCCCTCCGGCCGGTCGTAGCTCTCGGCACCGGTCAGGACCGCCGGCACCTCCTGGCCCGCGCGGGCCCGCATGAACGGCGGGCCCACCCGGTAGAGCAGGGAGGAGCCGCGGCGTTCCGCCTCGTCGAGGCCGAGGGAGAGCGCGCGGAGATCGTTCTCCGCCACGATGTCCGCGACGATCGGCGTTCCCGCGCGGGCGTGCCCGACGGCGTCGGCGATGGCGCGCGACGACGCCTCCGCGGTGCCTCCGGACCGGATGACCCCGAGGTCGAGCACGATCACCGAGTCCGCCGGGATGCGGCCGCCGCTCTTCTCCTCCACATAGTCCGGCAGGTAGGAGGAGCGGTATCCGAAGCTGGCGTCCGAGGCGAACTCCGTCTCCGCTGAGGGTGTGAGGCGGTCCGCGCCGGGGCCACGGACGTAGTGCGTCCCGCCGATGGTCACCCGCCCGGCGTCCGGGAACGCCGGGACCACCACCACGCCGTCGACCTCCTCGCCGGTGACGTCCCGCAGCGTGGCCGCGAGGGTGTCCGTCTCCAGCGGGAAGTGGCCGCGCAGGGTGGAGTCGCTGCGGCTGACGAAGCTGATCCGCAGGGGAGCGGGGCCCGAGGCCGGGACGTCCGCCGCCGCTGCGAGCGCCGCGCGCACCACCTCCTCGTTACGGGTGGCGGCCTCCGCGGGGTCGAGGCTCCGCGTGTTGGTCAGGACGTAGACCGCCGGGGTGCCCTGCTGGTACGCCCAGGCGAAATCGCCGACCTCCCACTGCGTGAGCACCGGGAGGTCGGCGACCGACTGCGTGCCCGTCGGGTCGTCGTCGAGCACCACGAACACCCGGCGTCGGCCGTCCGGTGCGTGCCGGACGGCCGCCGCGACGTCGGCCGCCGCGACGGCGTACTCGGCGGGGAAGGCTTTGAGCAGGGACTGTTCGTTGACGGCCATCAATGTCCCGGAGTTGCCGTGGCCTTTTCCTCGGCCTCGAGCAGTGCGTCCGACTTCGACCGCATGCGCTTGGTGAGGATGAACATCACGGCCGCAACGAAGGCGAAGACACCCACGGACATGGTGCCGAACATTCCCGTTTCAGTGACGAACCGCTGGTCCACGGCGGTACGCATGATCGGGGCCACGAAGCCGCCGAGGTTGCCCAGCGAGTTGATGAGGCCGATGCCCGCCGCGGCGGCCGTACCCGTCAGGAACGCCGTCGGGTAGGACCACGTGATGGGCCCGCACGCCAGGAAGCTGGAGACCGAGACCACCAGGAAGGCGATCGCGAGGACCGGCATGCCCGCCTCCCCGGCGAGGGCGGCACCGATGGTCGCCACGGCCGTGGACACGTAGAACATGGTGCCCCAGACGCGACGGCGCCGGATGGTCGTGGCGTTCTTGCCCACGTAGTAGCAGACGAAGAGGCCCACGAACCACGGGATGGCCGAGATCAGGCCGATCTGCCAGAACTCGGCGTCGGGGCTGATGATGCGCCTGACCTGCTGCGGGAGGTAGAACGTGGTGCCGTAGACCGCCACCTGCAGGCAGAAGTAGATGATGGTGAAGTACCAGACCTTCCAGTTGCCCATGGCGCGGACGATGCCCGACGGACCGTCGCTGGCCCGGACTTCGTCCTCCGCCTCCATGACCCGCAGGAGCGCCCGTTTTTCGTCCTTATCCAGCCACTTGGCCTTCTGTGGACTGTCGATCAGGAAGAAGATGGCGGCTATGCCGGCGACCACCGCCATCATGCCCTCGGTGAAGAACATGACCTGCCAGCCGCGCCACGGGGTGTAGGTGTCACCGAAGGAGATGAGCGCACCGGAGATCGGGTTGCCGAGCATCTGCGAGAACGGCTGCGCGAGGTAGAACAGCGCGAACATCTGCACGCGGACCTTGTTGGGGAACCACTCGGAGAGGAACATGATCACGCCCGGGAAGAGCCCGGCCTCGGTGACGCCGAGGAGGAACCGCAGCACGATGAACATGGTGTCGCCGCTGGTGAAGGCGAAAGCCGAGGCCACGATGCCCCACGTGATGGCGATACGCGCGAGCCACCACCGGGCGCCGAACTTCTTGAGGAGCAGATTGGAGGGGATCTCGAAGATCGCGTACCCGATGAAGAAGATGCCGGCGCCGAGGGCGAACGCACCGGCGCTGATACCGCGGTCCATCTCGAGTGCATCCTCGGCGTAGCCCACGTTGGTGCGGTCCAGGAAGGCGACGAAGTACAGGATGATCAGCATCGGCATCAGGTGCCGGGCTGCTTTCTTGACGGCGGAGGCGAGCGCTGGGCTGTCCAGGTCGTCTTTGACCGCGTCCGTTGCGGACATGGGGCTCTCCTTGTTCGGAAGTGGTGACGCGTGGGGTGGAGCGGAGGACTGCGCTGACTCCTAGCCGACCAGGGACGGCACGATGAGCCAGAGACCTATGCCGACGAGGACGACCCCGACGGCGAGGAACAGGAGGCGGGACTTCGACCAGTCGCGCATGTCAGTGCATGTAGAGGCCGCCGTCGACGTTCAGGGTCTGCCCCGTCACGAAGCCGGCGTCCTCGCTGATGAGGTAGGCGATGGCCGCAGCGATGTCGCGCGGCGTCCCGATGCGGGGGAGGACGCCGTCGGCCGCCATGGCGGTCTTCCGCTCCTCCGTGAGCGTGCCGCCCATGATGTCGGTGTCGATGGGCCCGGGCGAGATGGCGTTGACCGTGATGCCCTGCCCGCCCAGCTCCCGCGCCACGGACCGCGTGAAGCCGATCACGCCGGCCTTCGCCGCCGAGTACACGGTCTTCGAGAAGGTACCGCCGCCGCGCTGCGCGGAGACCGAGGACAGGTTGACCACGCGGCCCACGCCGTTCCCGACCATCGACTCGACGGCCCGCCGCGTGGCGAAGTGGACGCCGTTCATGTTGATGCCCATGACGCGGTTCCACTCCTCGGGTGTGACCTCGAGGTACGGTACGGGGCTGGAGACGCCGGCGAGGTTCACGAGGGCCACCATCTGCGGCAGCTTCGCCTCGAGGTCGTCGAAGGCCGCACGGACCGCGGGCTCGTCGGCCACGTTGGCGCCGGCACCCGCCGCCGTCACGCCGTGTTCCGCCGCGATCTCCTCGGCGACGGACTGAGCCGCTTCGGCGTCGAGGTCGATGATGCCGATGTTCCAGCCGAGGCCGGCCAGGTAGTGCGCGGACGCCCGGCCGATACCTCGGGGCGAGGCCGCGCCCGTGAGGACGACGGACCGTGAGTCGGGGAAAGCAGATGCCATGGGTGTCTCCTGGGGTGGGTGGGGGGCTGGTGTCAGTGGATGGGCGCGGGGCCCAGCTCGTCCATGAGCTTCTTGATGGCCACGTAGGCCCTGTTGCGGTAGGCGATGAGCTCGGCGGTACGATCGGCTGGCACATCGAGGTACCCGGAGCCGGTCTTCGTCCCGAAGTGTCCGGCGTCCACGAGGTTCTTCAGCGACTCGGGGGTCGCGAAACGTTCGGGCCAGCGGGTCTGCAGCGAGGCGTAGCAGAACGAGTAGACGTCGAGCCCGGCCATGTCGGCGATCGCGAAGGGCCCGAACACCGGCAGGCGGAACCCGAACGTCGTGCGGACGATCGTGTCGATGTCGTCCGCCGTCGCGATGCCCTCCTCGACGATCTGCGTGGCCTCGTGGAACAGCGCGTACTGCAGGCGGTTGAGCACGAAGCCGGTGGCGTCCTTGACCCGCGCGGTCTCCTTGCCGGTGGACGCGACGATCTCCTCGACCATGGGCAGCACGGAGTCGGCGGTGCCGGGGTGCGGGATGAGTTCGACGCCGGGGATGAACGGCGCCGGGTTGGAGAAGTGGACGCCGAGGAAACGCTCGGGCCGCTCGACCGCCTCGGCCAGGCTGGCGATGAGGATGGTCGAGGTGTTGGAGCCGATCACGGCGTCGGGCAGGGCGGCGGCGGAGATGCGCCGCAGCGTCTCGTGCTTGATCTCGAGGCGTTCCGGCACGGCCTCCTCGATGAACTCGGCGTCCGAGACGGCGGCCTCGATGGACTCCGCCGCCGAGACGTTCGCCTCGATGCGGGCCCGGGCATCCGCGGGGAACAGGCCGTCCGCCGTGAACTGGTCGGCCTCGGTGAGCAGCCGCTCGAGGTTCGAGGCCGCGATCTCCGCGCTGACGTCGGCGATCCGGACGGTGTGGCCCGCGAGTGCCAGGACCTGCGCGATCCCTCCGCCCATGTAACCGGAGCCGACGACGGCGATCCTCCGGCCGGTTGGTTCCTGCGTCATGTGGTCTTCCCTCCGGGGAGCAGCGAGCGGATGTACGTCTGGTTGGTGGCGCAGTTGCCGAGGCTGTCCCCGCCGTAGTGCTCGCAGAGGAAGATGCCGTCGAAGCCGAGGTCCACGGCGTCGCGGATCACCTGGCGGTAGTTGATGAGGCCGGCCTCCATGGAGGTGGGGACGCTGGTGGCCCAGGATCCGTCCGCCGCCTCGTCCCGCGAGTAGTTCTTGACGTGCCAGTAGTTGGCGTAGGGGAGGAGCTTGGCGTGCAGCTCCCGCCAGTCCTCGACGGGGCGGTGCAGGCGGATCAGGTTCGCGATGTCGGGGTTGATGCCCACGTTGTCGAGGCCGATCTCCTCGACGAGGCGCACCGCGCTGTCACCGGTGCCGAGGTAAGTGTCCTCGTAGAGTTCCAGAGACATCTTCAGCCCGACGTCGGCCGCGTGCCTGCCGAGTTCGCGGAGCCGTGCGACGGCGGTCGCGAAGAGCTCGGGATCGTCAGGGTCCTTCGGGCCTTCGGCGGTCCAGAACCACAGGGCCTTCCGCTGCGCATCGCTGAAGGGCTGGTGCAGGCCGGTGGAGAAGACCTCCATGCCCCACGCGGCGGCGGCGTCGATGGTGCGGTGCGCGTAGGCGAGGTTCTTCTCCTCGTGACCGGGCATGATCACGCTCTGGCGCTGCAGGTGGACTGACGGGATCCGGACGCCGTGCGAGGCGGCGATCGAGAGGAACTCGTCGCGGCGGGAGGGCTCGAGGTCCGCGGGCCGCACGTGGCTGTCGGCGAGTTCGGCGAGTGAGAACCCCACGCGCTCCACCTCGGCGAACATCTCGTCCCAGACCTCCGCGCCGGCGTCGTGCAGTGCCACCCCCTCGCGTGTGACGGTGGGGATCCCGTGGAGGCACGTGGCGATGGGCCACTCCTGCGCGGTGAATGCGGGCTGCGGGGACATGTCAGTGCTCCATTGCATGAGAGTTCGCCGGATGAAAGATCCTATAGGAAATATAAACGGCGCAGCAGCCCTCAGCAAGGCCCGATCAGGGATGGGCCTGTCAGACGGAGTCGTTCAGCGATCTGCTGCGGACGCCCTCGATGTGCGCCCTGAGCGCGTTCACCGGGGCCGCGTCGTCGCCGCCGGCGAACGCCTCGAGGATCGCGGCGTGCTCGGTGGCGGCCTCCGCGACGTCGTTGGTACCGCGGATCACGGCCTGCCGCATGCGGTGCGTGAGGGCGCCCAGGTTCCCGTACATGTCACGGATGTACCGGTTGCCCGCGGCATCGAGGATCACGGTGTGGAACGCGGCGTCGGCGTCGAAGTAGTCGTGGATGGTGCGCACGGGAACGGAGCCGCGCATCATGGCGGCGGTGACTCGCTCGCCCATCTCGTGGTGGTGCTCGTGAGCCCGCCGCAGTGCGGGGAGGAAGGAGGCCGCGCGAGGGGCCGCGAGCCGCGCGGCCTCCAGCTCGAGCATGATGCGCGCCTCGAAGAGTTCATCGAGCTGCTCCCGGCCGAGCGGGGGCGCCACGCGGTAGCCCTTCAGCGCCTGGCGGGTCACGAGGCCCGTGCGCTCGAGTTGCACCATGGCCTCACGCACGGGGGTGGGGGAGACCTTCAACTGCTTGGCGAGGGTGTCGATGGACAGCCGTGCACCGGGCTCCATGGAACTGGAGAGCAGGATGTCGAGGATGCGGTCGTGGACGCGGTCCCGCAGGCCGCGTCGGTCGATCCCGGGGATCTCCTCGATCCCGCCGTCGCCCAGCGGGTCGGCGGGTGGGTCCGCCATCGTGTTCGCCGTCATCGTGTGTCCCCTAACTCCCATGCCTCGTCCAGGATCGCCTCGAACGCCGCGGGATCGTGCGCGAAGCGGCCGAGGAACATGCCGTCCACGCAGTCCGCGATACGCGTCAGCAGGCCCGGGCCGGCACTTCCACCGTAGATCACTCGGGCGTCGTCGAGGAGCGGATCCGCCGCCACGTGGTCACGCAGGGCGCTCGTCACCGCCCGGATGTGGTCATCGGGTGCGGGATCCGGCGCGCCGATGGCCCACACCGGTTCGTAGGCGACGATCAGGCCGCCCGGCGAGCCGGCGTGCCGCGCGTCCTCCAGGCAGGCCTCGAGCTGGCGCAGGCACTGCTCGACGGCGGTGGCCTCGTCCCCTGCGTCCACGCGGTCCCGTTCCCCGATGCACAGCACCGGGGTCAGGCCGTGCTGGAAGGCGGCCCGGACCTTGCGTGACGCCGTGCTGTCCGTCTCGCCGAACATCGCCCGGCGCTCAGCGTGGCCGATCTCCACGAGGGAGATCCCGAGCTCGGCCAGCTCGGACGCCGACACCTCGCCGGTGAAGGCGCCTGCCTCCTCCCAGTGGACGTCCTGCGCTCCCACGAGCATCCCCGCCGGAGCGGCGAGGTCGCGGACGGCCGGGATGGACGGGAAGGTCGGGATGATGAACGGCTGCACCAGGTCACCGAGCACGGCCGGGTGCACCGCCGCGATCTCCGCCACCTGCCGCGTCCACTCGACCTGGCGCCGGTGCCCGAAGTACATCTTCAGGCTCGAGCCGATGGTGAAGCGCGGGGTCGCAGGCATGGAGGGTTACACGCCCTCGTAGGAGCAGATGTCGTCCACCTTGGCCTTCGATGCGCTCGAGGTGTCGAACGTGTAGGTGAGCCACTCGCGCGCCATGCGCCGTGCCACCTCGATGCCGACGACGCGCTGGCCCATGCACAGCACCTGGCAGTCGTTCGAGAGCACGGAGCGTTCCACGGAGAAGGAGTCGTGCGCGGTGGCGGCCCGGATGCCCTGGACCTTGTTCGCGGCGATCGCCACGCCGATCCCGGTGCCGCAGATCAGCAGTGCGCGGTCGGCCTCGCCCCGGGCCACGCGCTCCGCGGCCTCGATGGCGATCTTCGGGTAGGAGGTGTGCCCGTCGGCGCCCACCCCGATGTCCACCACGGATTCCACGAGCTCGTTCTGCTCGAGGTCCCCGCGGAGGATCTCCTTGTACTGGAAGCCGGCGTCGTCGCAGCCGATGATGATCCTGAGTGCCATGGTCTCTCCTGGTTCTTTCGTGGTCGTGGGGGCGTCGGTCCGGGTGTCAGGGTGCGGACGTCAGGATGCAGAGGTCCGGGCAGGCGTGTCGAGCATGGACGTCGCCGTGCAGATCAGCGCGAAGGAGACGGCACCGGGGTCCGCGGTGCCCACGGACTTGTCGCCGTGGGCCCTCGCCCGCCCGAGCGTCGCCTTCAGCTCCGACGTCCGCTCGGCGGCCTGCGTGGCCACTCCTGCGGCATCCGTCCAGGCCGAGCGCAGGTCCGCGCCGTCGGCGACGCGGGCCGCGAACGCCTCGGCGAACGGGACGATCGCGTCGATCATCGTCTTGTCGCCCACCGACGCCTTCCCGAAGGCCATGACGGCGTCGCGCCCCGCCTCGACCGCGCGGACGACGTCGGCGGGTACGGGTGCGGCGTCGTCACCGAGTGCCTGGCCGGCCGTCTTGAGCATCGTGGCCCAGATGGCGCCCGAGGTGCCTCCGGCGCGGTCGCTCCAGGCGTTCGCGGCGCGGCGGAGGGTCGTGTCCGCTCCCGCTCCGGATGCCACGGCCTCCCGCGCGGCGTCGCGTCCGGCGTGGGAGCCGCGCTGCATGCCGATACCGTGATCGCCGTCGCCCGCCACCTGGTCGAGCCGGCCGAGGTGGTCCGCGTGCTCGTCGATCACGGCGGCCACGGCCTCGAGCGCCGCGGCGATCAGCGAGGCGGCAGCCTGCGATTCCGGTGACGCGCTGCCCACGGTGTCCTCGGCGTCGTCCTGCACCACGGCGTCGAAGCGTTCCTGCGTCTCCACCTGCCCACGGCGGAAGCCGGGGGTGTCCGCGGGGGCGGTCCAGAGCCGCTCCAACTCGTCGTCGAGCCACAGGAGCGTCAGCGAGCAACCGGCCATGTCGAAGCTGGTGCACAGCTCGCCGACCTCGGGGTCCACGACGGTGAGGCCGCGCTCGGTGAGCAGGCGGTGCACCGTGCCGTAGACGACGAACAGCTCCTCGTACTTCACGCTGCCGAGGCCGTTCAGGAGCGGCACCACGCGGGCTCCGGCGAGGTCCACGCCCTCGGGCACCTCGTCGAGGAGGCGCTCGACGAACAGTTCCGCCAGACCGGCGGCGGTGGGGACGTCCACCTCGTCGATCCCGGGCTCACCGTGGATGCCGAGGCCGACTGCCATGCGTCCGGCCGGGACCCCGAAGAGCGGTGCGTCGGCGCCGGGGAGGGTGCAGCCGCCGAAGGCGACGCCGAGCGAGCGTGTGCGGTGGTTCGCGAGGCGCGCCACGCGCTCCACGCCGTCGAGGTCGTAGCCCTCCTCGCACGCGGCGCCGGCCACCTTGAACACCGTGAGGTCCCCGGCGATGCCGCGCCGTTTGGTCTCCTCGCCCTTGGGCGCGCTGAAGATGTCGTCCGTGACGACCACGGTCCGGACGTCGATCCCGGCCTCGCGCAGTTCCGCCTGCGCCTCGTCGAAGTGCAGCACGTCGCCGGCGTAGTTGCCGTAGCTGAGGAGGACGCCGCGGCCCTGATCGGCCGTGCGGGTGACGGTGCGGACCTGGTGGGCGGAGGGTGATGCGAAGAGGTTGCCCATGACGGCGCCGTGTGCGAGGCCCGGCCCCACGAGACCACCGAAGGCCGGGTAGTGGCCGCTGCCGCCGCCGATGACGAGCGAGACGGTGGGAGTTCCCGACCGCGTGGAGCGGACCACACCGCCGGGAACCTGCTGGACCCATCGGGAGGATGCTGCGACGAAGCCCGTGAGCATCTCGTCGACGAAGTCCTCCGGTGTGTTGAACAGTCGCGTCATTGCGATTCCTCTCGGTCGTTTTCCTAGATGCTATAGGAAATGGGGCTTCGGGCGCTTGCCCCGCACGGCCCTTCCGACGGGGAGCGTCAGCGCTCCAGCGCCGTGCAGACGCAGGCGCGGTTGCCCTCCGGATCCGCGAGGACGGTGAACGAGGGGGCCTGCGCGTCGTCGACCACGGTGCCGCCGGCAGTGACGGCCGCCGCGATGCGTGCCTCCGCGACGTCGTGTGGCACCCAGACGTCGAGGTGGAAGCGTTGCCGCGTGGTCTCGTGCGCATCGGTGTGCTGGAACCAGAGGAGGGGTACGCGACCGGTCGGGTCGGCGACGTCGTCGCCGTCCACGGTTCCGGCGTCGCCCGTGAGCAGTGCCGCCCAGAAGGGCCCGACGGCGGCGACGTCCGCGGTGTCCAGCGCGAGTTCCACGACGGTCGGCGCGGCGGGGTCGGCGGTGATGCCGCGCTCGCTCGCGAGGTCGCTGATGCGGCGGGCGAGGTCCACGTCGCGCCCTGTCACGCCGCCGGCGTCGTGGCTGAGGAGCGTGATGTCCACGTGCGGGTAGGTCAGGGTGATGTCCGGGTGGTGGTCGGCCTCGTCCGCGAGCTCCCCGATGGCGGAGACCAGGGCGAGGCCCGTGGTGAAGTCGCCGGTGCGGAACCGGGCGTGCAGGGCCTGGGCCAGCTGGCGCCAGTCGTCGAGGCCGGCGTCGAGGATCTGCTCTGCGGTGAGGGTGCTCATGCGGCCAGTATGTCCCGCGGTCGCGGTCGGGTCCACGGAAACGATGTGGCTCGGGGCGTGCTGCAGTGTCAGACCGAGGGCGGCTTCCGGGCCACGATCGTGTAGGTGCAGGGCACGAGGTCCCGCTCGCCCTCGGGCCAGGACCACCCGCCGGGTACCTCGACCATGCGCGAGGAGAAGCGCCACGGCAGCGTGGTCGCCTCGGCGACGTGCATGATCTGCAGGCCGGCCGCGATCAGCGACGTCAGGATCTCCGAGAGGGGGTGCGCCCACTGGTAGGTCCTGGAGTGCGCGAGCTTCCCGTCCCCCACGTAGGAGTGCTCCTCGTCCCACACCTGCGGTCCGCTCCCGAAGTACGGGTACCGCAGGACCAGCCCGGGTGCGTCCTCGTCGATCGAGTACAGCGAGGGGTGGCCGTCGCGGATGAAGAAGGTGCCGCCGTCGCTGAGGAGCGCGGCGACCTGCTGGGCCCAGCGCCCGAGGTCGGGCAGCCAGGTGACCGTCCCGATGCTCGTGTAGACGACGTCGAACTCGCCGACGACGGCGGCCCGCGCGTCGAGGACGTCCGTCTCGACCCAGGTGGCCTCGAGGCCGAGACGGTCCGCGAGCTGCGCCGCCGACTGGAGGGCGGGAGCGGAGAAGTCGACGCCGGTGACCCGCGCACCGGCGCGGACCAGGGAGAGGGTGTCGGTGCCGATGTGGCACTGGAGATGGCAGACGTCGAGCCCGGCCACGGAGCCGTCCGGCAGGAACGGCGCCAGGGCGGCGAGGTCCTCGCGAACCACTTCGCTGAGGTGTGCGGGGTCGTCGAAGGCATCGCGTGCGTAGGCCTCCTCGTGGAGCGGCACGCGGTCGTCCCAGTTGTCGCGGTTCTCAGCCCGGGCGGTCGCCCAGGGCACCGGGGCGGCGTCGTGTTCCATGCGGCCATCCTAGGCGGGGCGCTGCGGGGCCACGGGTCCCGCCTGCTGCGAGCGTCGCGGCCCGCGGCATCCCCTGGCGCGCGCGGCGAATCTCCCGCTAGCGTGCCGCCATGACCTCCGACGCCCTGCTGATCGACGCCGACCTCGTGCGGAGCCTCCTCGCGGAACAGTTCCCCGACTGGGCAGGGCTCGACGTGCGGCCGGTCGACGAGGACGGCTGGGACAACCGGAGTTTCCGTGTGGGCGCCGGGCTCATCGCCCGGCTGCCGTCCGCCGCGGGGTACGTGCCGCAGGTGCGGAAGGAGGCGCGTTGGCTGCCTGTTCTCCATGACGCCCTCCGCCTTCCCGTTCCCGAGGTGCTCGCGGTGGGCCGGCCGGGGTGCGGCTACCCCTTCGAATGGTCGGTGCGGCGCTGGATCCCGGGTACACCGGCGGCGTCGGGGAGCACGCTCGCCGACGCCGTCGCCGACGATCTCGCCGATTTCCTGCTGGAGCTACGGGCAGTGGCGCCCGTAGGACCTGCTCCCGGGGAGCACAGCGCCCTCCGCGGCGCACCCCTGGCGGTCCTGGACGGCGAGGTGCGAGCTGCCGTCGGAGGACTGGCAGCGCGGAGCGGCCCGCGGGTCGACGCCGAGGCGGCGCTCGCGGAATGGGCGGCAGCGCTCGCGGCAGAGGACGACGGCGGTCCGAGGTGGTTCCACGGCGACGTTGCGCCCGGCAACATCCTGCTGCGTGACGGGCGGCTGGGCGCGGTCATCGACTTCGGCTGCTGTGGCGTCGGCGACCCCGCCTGTGACCTCGCGGTTGCCTGGGCCTCGCTGGCCGCACCTGCACGGGACCGGTTCCGTACCCGGCTGGCGTTGGGCGACGCCGAATGGCAGCGCGGCCGCGGGTGGGCGCTCTGGAAGGCGCTCATCACGCTCGAGGAACCCTCCCGGTCGGCCCAGGCGCGGCGGGTTCTCGCAGCGCTGGGGTTACCGGTCCGGGACGCAGATGACGGCCGGTCGCCGGACCGGGATCGGCTCGAACGGATGCCATGAGCGGGTGCGATACTGCGGAGATGGCCAGAACAAGGAGAACGACGGCCCATCGAGTCCTGGCTGCGCGTTTCGACGACGAGCTGAGGGACCGCCTGCGCGGAGCCGTGGTGAATCCGCAGCTCCTCCTGGCGGGCAAGGCGGCCCTCGCTGCCGCGCTCGCCTGGACGATCGCCCTCGCCCTGCCCGGTACGCCGTCGGACTACCCCTACTACGCACCGCTGGGAGCCCTGCTCGCGATGTACCCGACGGTGGCCGGGACGGTGAAGCTGGGGCTCCAGACGGTGGCCGGTCTCACGATCGGGATCGTGCTGGCCCACATCGCCGTCTGGGCCGGGGAGCCGAACTGGCTGACGATCGCCTTCGTCGTCGGAGTGGGTGTGCTGCTCGCAGGTAGTCTCCGACGAACGGCGGGAGGCGGCTCCGGCATCGCGTCGGCGGGCCTTTTCGTTCTCGTCATCGGCAACGAGGACCTCGGCTACTCCCTCGGCTACTTCGTGCAGACGGTGGTCGGAGTAGGGGTGGGTCTGGCTGTCAGCGCGCTCATCCTGCCTCCGCTGAACCTCGACGACGCCGTGGGGCGCATCAGCGGCCTGCGGCGGACGGCTGCCGCAGAACTGCGCGCGATGGGGGAGGCGCTGCAGGAGGAATGGGCGGCGGACGACGCCCGGTGGGCGCAGCACCGGGAGGACCTGACGACCTCGGCCCGGAATGCCCGGGACGCGCTGCAGTATGCGGACGAGAGCCGGAAGGGCAACGTCCGGCGACGCCGCCACCCGCGTGACCTGCGGCGGGACCATCGACAGGTCGAAGTACTCGAGGTGGTCGCCTCGCACACCTTCAACATCACGAACATGCTGCAGGACGCACTGCACGGGACGTCCCGTGAGCGTCCTCTACCGGCGTCCGTCCGGCCGACGCTGCAGCGGGCGTTCACGGCGGTCGGCGATGTACTCGACCTCTGGACCGTGGAGGAGAGCGACGCCGAGACGCTCGAGGCAGCCGAGCAAGCGCTCAAGGACCTCGAACTCGCGGCCTACGAGGCGTCGTCCAGGGACGTCCCCTTCGGTGCCGCAGCGGCCATCGGCATGAGTCTGCACCGCATCCTCCAGGCGGTCATGCCGGAACTGCGCGCCCAGAACTGAAGCGCCGGGACGTCTGATGACGATGGCCGCCCGTCAGCCGTTCCCGACGGCACCAGGTCACCGTTCCCGGCGGCCCCAGCTCAGGTGAGGTCGCGGGTCTTCGAGAAGCGCTTGATGGCCCGCTGGGTGGAGCGGTTCGTCAGCACCTGGATGATGGTGCTCACCGCGCCGGAGATGACAGCGAAGATCAGGGCCGAGCGGAGCGTGTTCTCGAGCCCGTCCTTGCTCTTGGGCGGTGCCTCGCCGGTGATCTTCTGCCACAGGAAGTCGACGAGCTTGGTGCCGACGAAGCCCGCACCCGCGCTGAGTCCCACACCGAGCAGCTTGAACACAACGTCCATGATTTCTCCTTCTGAGTTGTCGTCGTCCTTCCTCCACCCTAGCCCGGCTCCTGCGGCGTCGCAGCGGGTCTTCCGCGGCGATGGGACGCGTGCGCTCCCGCTCCGGAGCGGGCACGTGACACGATCACCGCGCCGGTGACTACTCCGCTCTCCCGACCTGGAAGAGCGCCACGACGACTGATCCTGCGGGCGCACTCTGCCGCCGAGCGGCCGGCACGTCAGGTGTAGGATCGTGAACGCTCTAGCAACGAAACGACAGGGGAGCGCAGATCCGCGGTACGCCGCCGGATCGGGCGCTGAGAGTGCGGACCACCGCAGACCCTCGAACCTGATCCGGTTAGTACCGGCGAAGGGAGTCGAGTTCTCAGAGTGCTCGGCTGCCGCATCCGCTGCTCGCCCGGCACTCTCCCCTCCTGTACCTCAGGAGGAAGCACCATGGCATCATCCACATCCCCATCGACGTCCCGATCAACGTCGCGCAGCGGCGCAGCCCCCTCCACCCGGCAGTGGCGCGTCGTCGACATCGTGGTGGCCTCGGTCATCGCGGTCGCCGTCGGCGTCGTCTTCGCCGCCTGGTCGGCCGGTTACAGCGGCATCAGCGTGCTCACGGCAGGCTTCCCGCCCCTCTCGGGCCTCTACACCGGCGGGTGGCTGATCGCCGGAGTGCTCGGCGGCCTGATCATCCGCAAGCCCGGCGCGGCCATCTACTGCGAGGTGCTCGCGGCCACGGTGTCCGCCCTCATCGGCACGCAGTGGGGCATGGCGACCCTGCTCTCGGGCGCCATCCAGGGCGCGGGTGCAGAGCTCGTGTTCCTGCTGTTCGCCTACCGGAAGTGGAACCTCTCCGTGGCCCTGCTCGCAGGCCTCGGCGCCGGCCTTGCCCTCTCGATCAGCGAGAACATCCTCTACAACACGCTCTGGACCATCGAGTTCAAGCTCATGTACGTGGTGTTCGCGAGCATCTCGGGCGTGGTCATCGCCGGTCTGCTCAGCTGGCTGGCCCTCCGCGGGCTCGCGAAGACGGGCGTCCTGTCCGCTTTCGCCGCAGGCCGCACGGCGGACGTGTGACACCAGTGCACACGCCGGCCACGGGCTCACACCGAGCGCACGTCCGCGCCCGTGGCTGGGGGTGGCGCCATGCGGGCCGGAAGGCGTTCGCCGCCCGCCACCTCGATCTCGACATCGCACCGGGTGAGCGCGTGCTGCTCCTCGGGGCGTCAGGAGCCGGCAAATCGACCGTGCTCCACGGCCTCGCCGGGCTGCTCGGCGCGCACGACGAAGGTGAGCAGGAAGGTGAGCTGACGCTCGACGGCGCCCACCCCGCTGCGGCCCGCGGGAGGGCCGGGCTCGTGCTGCAGGATCCCGAGACGCAGGTGGTCCTGGCGCGCGTCGGCGATGAAGTGGCCTTCGCCGCCGAGAACCTCGCCGTCCCGCGGGAAGAGATCTGGCGGCGGGTGGGCCGCGCCCTCGACGCCGTGGGCCTGGACCTGCCCCTCGATCACCCGACCACGGCGTTGTCCGGCGGCCAGAAGCAGCGACTCGCCCTCGCCTCGGTGCTCGCCATGGAGCCCGGGCTGCTCCTGCTCGACGAGCCGACCGCGAACCTCGATCCCGAGGGAGTCCTCGAGGTCCGCGACGCCGTGGTCCGTGTCCTCGACCGCACGGGTGCCACGCTCGTGGTCGTCGAGCACCGCGTGGCGGTGTGGGCGGACGTGGTGGATCGCGTGATCGTGCTCGACGCCGACGGCGGCGTGCTCGCGGACGGTCCTCCCGGCGTCGTGCTCGCCGAACGGACAACGCGCGCGCGGCTCGTCGCGGCCGGCGTCTGGGTGCCCGGGCACCGGCCGGTGGTGGGCGGGCCGCAGCCGCGAGGCGAAGCTCCGGTCGATGAGCCGCTGCTGACGGCGCGTTCCCTGTCCGTCGCCCGCACCAAGCGGGGACCGGCGGCGGTGACGGAGCTCGACGTCACCGTGAGCGCCGGGGCTGCCCTCGGCATCACGGGGCCGAACGGTGCCGGGAAATCGACGGCGGCACTCACCCTCGGCGGCCTGCTCCAGCCGCGCGGGGGAGCGGTGACAGCGGGCCCGGCACTCGCCGGCGACGCCGGAGAGGATCCGTTCCGATGGCGATCCACCCAGCTGGTGGAACGCATCGGCACGGTGTTCCAGGAGCCCGAACACCAGTTCCTGACACCGACGGTGGGGGAGGAACTGGCGTTCGGGCCGGAGCGCGTGGGCGGAGCGCACGTGTCGGGCAGGGTCGATCGTCTGGCCGAGCGGCTGCGCCTGACGCATCTGCTGCAGGCCAACCCGTTCACGCTCTCGGGCGGTGAGAAGCGGCGCCTTTCCGTCGCGACGATGCTCGCCACGGCGCCCCGCGTGCTGATCCTCGACGAACCGACCTTCGGCCAGGACGCCCTCACCTGGGCGGAACTCGTCACGCTCCTGCGTGAACTGATCGACGACGGCGTGGCCGTGGTCTCCGTGACGCACGACGCCGAGTTCGTGGCGGAGCTCGGCGGAGCCACCCTGCACATCGCGGCCGGTACCGGAACGCTGGTGGCGCGGTGAGCGCCGTCGCCCCGGGACGTGCCGCATGAGTGCGGACGCCCTGACACCCGTCCTGACCGGGCGCACCCTCGTGCGCGCCAACCCGGTGTCGAAACTGTTCGCGGCGACCGTCATCACGCTGGTGCTCCTGGCGAGCATCGACTGGGTGAGCGCCGCCGTCGTCCTCACCGCCGAAGTGCTGCTCATGCCCCTGCTCGGTATCAGCGTGGTGGGGCTCGCGCGGCGCATCTGGCCGCTCCTGATCGCCGCCGCGCTCGGTGCGTACGGCACCGCGCTGCTGGCGGAGAAGACGGGCGGGGTGCTGCTCGACGTCGGCCCGTTCCTGTTCACCGAGGGCTCCGTCGCGGCCGGGATCGCGGTGGGGTTGCGCGGGCTCGCGCTCGCGCTGCCGGGCATCTTCATCCTGCTCACCACCGATCCCACGGACCTCGCCGACGCCCTCGCCCAGAAGCTGCACCTGCCGCACCGTTTCGTCCTCGGCGGGCTGGCGTCGCTGCGGCTCGTCGGCCTGCTGGTGGAGCAGTGGGAGACACTCGGACTCGCTCGGCACGCACGCGGCGTCGGGTCGGGCGGTTCGGTCGTGGCGCGGGCGCGGAACCTGATGGGGCAGTCGTTCGGCCTGATCGTGCAGGCCATCCGACGCGCCACACGCCTCGCGACGGCGATGGAGGCGCGAGGGTTCGGCGGAGCAACGCGCACCTGGGCGCGGGAGAGCACCTACTCCCGGCTCGACGCCGTCGTGGCCGCCGTGGGGCTCGTGATCGCCGGGGGCGCGGCGACGGCGGCCGTGCTGGCCGGGACGTGGAACTTCATCCTGTCCTGAGCCGCCGCACGGGCCCCGGCCCGCTCTCCGGTATTCCCTGCTCCGGTACTACTGCTTCCCGCGGGAGATCAGGAGCGCCCGCAGTTGTCACGGGACTCGTGCAGCCCACTCAGGGTGAGGATGGTGTCCACGACGACGTCGAGTGGTGCGGTCGCGTCGATCACGACATCCGACCCGGAGACGTTTTCTCGGTCGGCATTCAGGCGCATGATCAGCGCGCGCTCCGCGTGACGTTTGAACCCTGCCCACTCGTCGTCGGGCCGTTGATCCAACCGGTGCGCGAGGGTCTCGGCGTCGACCCGCAGAACGAACACGCCGTCGAAGACATCGAGGAAGGAGTGGACGTTCCGTGATCCGCCACAGAAGAAGGTCACGTCCGCCTGCTGATCAGCCGCGAGCGCTCTGACCTTCGCCATGTCCCACAGGTGATGGTCATGCGCGGCGGTGCCCGTGATCCCGGTGGTCGGTGCGCCTGTCAGCGGGTCGCCCTGGTAGGCGAGCTCCCGGTCACCGTGGATCGAGTGGTAGCCGCGTCTCGCCAACTCCTCGCAGACGGCCGTCTTCCCGGTCCCGGATCCGCCCTCGATGAGAAAGTTGCGTGTGCCCACACCGAAGGGTAGCCAGTGCAAGCCGACAATGACCGACTCAAGCGGCCGCTACTGCCCGCCGGGCGACGACGAGCTGCCAGCCGGGACGTAGCGTTCTGCCCGCACCCCCGAGGCGAAGTCGGTGATCCCCACGAGCCGCAGGTCGAGCGGCTTCGCGAGTCCCTCGAAGAGCCGTGGTCCGTGGCCGACGAGCGTCGGGGACACGACGAACTCGTACTCGTCGATGAGTCCCGCGTCGGCGAGGGCGAGAGGCAACGTGACACCGCCGACGTACAGCCCGTCACCCGGTTGCTCCTTCAGCTTCCGGACCGCCTCGACAGGGTCGCCGGTGAGCGACTCGGTGTTCCAGCCGTCCGGTTCGCGGGTGCTCGACACCAGGTACTTCCTGGCCGCGCTGATGGACTCCTTGAAGGGCTGCATCCAGGGCGGAAGGTCCTCAGCCGTCCGCCAGAACTCCATCAGCTCGTAGGTGGTGCGGCCGAGGATGATGGCGTCCGCACGGGCGATGGTCTGCGCGGCGTGGTGATGGGTCTCTTCGTCCACGGTGCCGGCCGTGTGGTCGACACAGCCGTCGAGCGAGACGTTGATCGAATAGCGCAGAGGTCGCATCGACCCAGGATCACACGCGGGCCTGTCGCGCGGATAGCACAGGACCTCGGAGCGGACCAGACTGGCGCCCCACGGGGAGGTCACGGGGTGGTGAGTAGGATCGGGAAATGACCAGCACCGAGAACGATCCGCTGCCCTACCCGGAATTCAACGATGCGGGCGAGCGGAATCCGGTCCGCCATCCACTGACGGAGGCCTCCGAGCAGTGGGAAGTGGACACGGTCCAGGCTGCGGAGTCCCTGGAGCCCGAGGAGCCGTGGAGCCTCGGCACGCCCACGGCCGAACCGGAGGAGAACTAGCCACTACTCTCCGGAGTCGGTCGGTGAGGTTCGCGGCACCACGACCTGCATCCGCAATCACTCCGGAACGGCTGTCGCGAGCCGCCTGGCCCGTCAGCGCCGGAACGCTCTCCGAGCCAGTCCGTTGCCGAGGAACTGCACGGCCTGTACGAGGATGATGATCACGATCACGGCCGCCCAGGTCACCACGGGGTTGAACTGCCGGTAGCCGTACTGGATGGCGAAGTTGCCGAGCCCTCCGCCGCCCACCACGCCCGCGACCGCGGACATGTCCACGAGTGCCACCACGATGAACGTGTACCCGAGGATCAGCGGACCGAGGGCCTCGGGGATGAGGATGGTGAGGATGATCCGCAGGCGGCCGGCACCCACCGATCGCGCCGCCTCGATGACGCCGGGCTGGACCGTCAGGAGGTTCTGCTCCACGATGCGGCTGATCCCGAAGGCCGCCGCGAGGGAGAGCGTGAAGATGATGGCGCTGTTCCCGATGCCCGTGCCCGTCACCAGGCGCGCCAGGGGTTGCGCCGCCGCGAGGAAGATGATGAACGGGATGGGCCGGAAGATGTTGACCACGAGGTTCAGCACACCGAACACGGGCCGGTTCCCGAGGATGCTGCCGGCCCGCGTGGTGTAGAGGCCGAGCCCCAGCAGCAGGCCGCCGAGCCCGCCGAACAGCAGGCTGAGGCCCACGATGTAGAGCGTCTCGTACGTGGCCTCCCACAGCTGCGGGGTGAGGGGGATGAGGTCGTCCATCAGGAGAGCTCCTTCACGGTGGTGCGAGCGGCGAGGCCGGCCAGCGCGGCGTCCACCTGGGCGTCGGGTCCGGTGAGGGCGAGCGTGAGGTGTCCGAAGGCGCGGCCGCGGATGTCGTTGATGCCGCCGTAGATCAGTTCGAACTCGACGCCGGCGGAGGCGAGCTCCAGGAAGACGGAGGCCTGGGAGGCGTCGCCGTCGCGGAAGGAGAATGTCACGATGCGCCCGGCGTGGCGCTCGCGGAGCGCCGCGAGTTCGTCCGGCGCCGGGATGCCTCGCACCACGGTGGCGACGAACCGCTGGGATGAAGCCTCCTGCGGATCGGAGAAGACGTCGAACACGTTGCCCTGCTCCACGATGCGCCCCCGGTCCATGACGGCCACCTTGGTGGCCAGCGTCTGGATGACATCCATCTCGTGCGTGATGACCACGATCGTGATGCCGAGGTCCTCGTTGACGCGGCGGAGGAGCCGGAGCACCTCGTGCGTGGTCTCGGGGTCGAGTGCGGAGGTCGCCTCGTCCGCGAGCAGGATCTTCGGCGAGGTGGCCAGTGCCCGGGCGATCCCCACCCGCTGCTTCTGCCCGCCGGAGAGCTGCTCCGGGTAGGCGGAGGCCTTGTCGGCGAGGCCCACGAAGGCGAGCAGCTCGGTGACCCGGGCCTGGATCTCGTCCCGGCTCCTGCCGGCCACGCGCAGCGGGTACGCCACGTTGTTGAACACGGTCTTCGCGCTGAAGAGGTTGAACTGCTGGAAGATCATGCCGATGTCGAGGCGCAGCTTCCGCAGCCTGCGGTCGGGGACGCCGGTGACCTGCTGGCCGTCGACGACGATCTCGCCCGACGTGGTGCTCTCCAGGGCGTTGATGAGGCGGACGAGTGTGCTCTTGCCCGCTCCCGAGTAGCCGATGATGCCGAAGATCTCGCCGGCCTCGATGTCCAGGCTGACGTCGTCGATCGCGGTGATCGGGGGATCGCCCCGGCGGGCCGCGGGAAAGCTCTTGGTGACGTTCCGCAGTTCGATGAGCGGCATGGTCGCCTTTCTGACATGCCGACGGCCGGCCGGGGTGCGGCCGGCCGTCGGCGGGTGGGGGGGCGGTCAGCCCTGGGCGCGGGTGTCTTCCTCGACGCGCTCGAGGGTGGACTGCAGTTCCTCGGCGGGAACCTTCACGAACTCGGCGGTCCCGCCGGAGGTCTCCTGGACGTCGTCGAGCACGGCCTGTGTGTCCTGGTAGATGCTGACGAGGCGCTGGTAGGTCTCGTTGTCCTTCTCCTCGTTCTGGGATGCGAAGACGTTGACGTAAGCGGCCGACGCGGGATCGCTCGGGTCGTCCTGCGCGATGGCGTCGTCGAAGCTCAGGCCGGCGTCCTGCACGAAGTCGTTGTTGATGATGGCCGCCGCGACGTCGGGGAGCGACGTCGGGGTGAGCGCGGCATCCAGCGTGGTGACGGTGACGCGGGATTCCTCGGCGATGACGTCGTCGATCGTGGAGAAAGCGCTGCCGCCGTCGCGCAGGGTCAGCAGACCGGCCGACTGCGCCACGAGGAGGCCACGCGCGAGGTTCGACTCGTCATTCGGGATGGCGATGGTGGCGCCGTCGGGGATGTCCTCGACGGACTCGTACTGCGTTGAGTAGAGGCCCAGCGGGTAGATGGCGGTGGAGCCCACGGGCACGAGGTCGGAGTCGCTCGAGACGTTGTAGCGCGCGAGGTACACCAGGTGCTGGAACTGGTTGAGGTCCAGCTCGCCCTCGGAGAGCGTGGGGTTGGGCTGGGTGTACTCGGCGAAGTCGACGATCTCCACCGAGATGCCTTCGTCTTCGGCGGCCTGCGTGAAGGTGGCCCATTCGGGGTCACTGGCGCCGACGACGCCGATGCGGACGGTCTCGGAGCCACCGGCGGAGTCCCCGCCGGAGAGGCCGCAGGCGGTGGTCAGGGCGAGGAGGGGGACGGCGGCGGCGGCGAGCAGCCTGCGTGAGGTGATCATGGGTGTGTCCTTCGAGATGGCGCGGAGGTACCGCGGAACTGCAGGGGGGCGTGACGAGGGAGGGCGCGCTGCCGACGGGGCAGCGACGGGATGGGAATGACTTTGAGGTGACACGCTCGCTGTTCTGGGCTGAGCGTTGGGCGGTCCCTCCAGGGACAAGACCCCTCGGAGGACCGCACGACGCCGTACTTGCCAACCGGGGGACTTGACCCGGCGGCCCAATCTTCACCTGGAGCACCCCACTACGGGAGAGGGTTGCTGTCCAACCGGCCAGGGCCTGTGGCTGGAACTCATGATTGCTAGGACGACGCTAGGACATCGGAGTGCGGCGGGTCAAAAAGGCCGGGGGAAGGAGCGTCATGCAGCGCCACATCGAGCACGGGCCGCCAGCGCACCCTCAGCGATGCGTGACCAAGGGCTGACGGCCGAGCGTCAGGACCAGATGTTGAAGCAGTTGCCACAATGGAGGTGTGGAGGACCTCCGGTCTCCGGCTGGTGGGATCGATTCGAGGATCAGGTGTCGCACCGCCTACTGAGGGCACGACGCCGCCTACCAACAGCGCGATTGAGCCGGTGATGAATTCGAGCGACGGCGCAGGGGATCGGAACGCGACGGAGATACTCACCGCGATCTTCAGCATCGCTGGCTGATCGAGGAAGACGACTTCGAACGGGACAACACGCGAGAGCGAGCAGATTTCATCGTTCCTGGCGCAGCCTGACACCAACGGCCTTTCGATGTCGCAGGTGTCACTCGTGCGACCCAGATCCCGACGAACCACCGATCGGCGCCTCTGAACTCTGGTCGGTCGAATCAACCAAACATGTAGATCGCCGAACAGCACTGCAGAGCCCGCTCCCGAGTGGGTCAGACGAAGCGGTCCACGAGATCGCTCAGTTCCGCCGTCAGCGCCGCTGAGGTGCGCAGCTCCTGCCCATCGAGCGACAGGACGGGAGCGAGCAGCCGGATGCTCGAGATGAGCCACACGGCGTCGGCGTCGAGGAGGTGGTGCGGCTCGAGCGGGCCGTACCCGAGCTCCCAGCCTTCCCTCTTCGCCGCGGCGAAGAGCGCGCTCTGCGATGTCCCGGCGAGGATGCCGCTCTCGAGCTGCGGGGTGAGCAGGGTCTTCACGCCGTCGCGGTCATAGGCGAGGAGAACGGTCGACGTCGGGCCCTCGAGCACCTTGCCGTCGGACGAGGTGAAGATGACGTCGTCGGCGCCCTGCGCCTTGGCGTAGCGGACCGCCGCCATGTTGACGGCGTACGAGAGCGTCTTGGCGCCCATCAGTAGCCACGGCGCGCGCTGCGCGACGGTGCTGTCGTACCCGCGTTCGAGGAACAGGACCTTCAGGCCGGCCTCGCGCTGCCGGGCGGTCGCGGCGGGCACCGGCGCCACCTGGACCCACGCCGTCGCGCGCCCCGAGCCCTCGACGCCGCGCGTGGCCATCAGCTTGACGACGGCGGTGGTCCGCTCGGGTTCGGCAGCAGCGAATTCGCGCAGCCCGGTGCGGATGGCACGGCCCCAGGCGTCGGCGTCGGGCACGGTCAGGTCGAGGGCCGCGGCCGACGACGCCAGCCGGTCCAGGTGTGCCTGCTCCTTACGCGGTGCCCCGTCCACGGCGAGCATCGACTCGAAGATGCCGTCGCCGCGCGTGGCTCCGAGATCGGTGGCCATGAGCTGTGGTTGCGTCGCGTCGACGACCCTGCCGTCGCGATGTGCCGGGTCGAGGAACACGAGGACTGTCATGACGGACAGCGTATCCGCAGCTTCCCGCCGATCAGCGGAGGCCGGTGCGGCGTCACAGCCGTTCGGCGCCCGCTGCAAGGGCAGGGCGTCGCTAGTCCTCCGTGGGCTTGCGGGGGGTCAGGTAGGTGGAGCCGTCCGGGTTCCTGACCACCGTCCACTGCTCGAGCTCGGCCTGGCGGCGGTGGTGCGCCTCGTCGTCCTGGTAGACGATCGGCCCCGCCGTCGAGCCGCCTTGCGCCGGCCCGAAGAACATCCTCAGCTTGCCGGTCGCCGCCATGAAGCGGGCCGAGAAGGGTTCCTTCTCGCTCATCGTCGTGTCCTTCCTGTCGGGTGGTGCCGGGGGATCGGAGGCGTCACGGGGTGCGCGCCGGGCGACCGGGCAACGTGGTCCCTGTGGCGCTGATGATGCCGTGCATCGCGTCGTTCAGGGCGTCGACCTGGGCACGGCTCAGGCCGAGGCGCTGCATCATGGTGGTCGGGACGGTGACGGCACGCTCGCGGAGGGCAGTCCCCGCCGCGGTGAGATCCACCGCGAGGGCACGCTCGTTGCCGGGAACGCGGGTGCGCGTCAGCAGGCCGAGGGCCTCGAGCCGCTTGAGCATGGGTGAGAGCGTCGCCGATTCCATGGCGAGGGCGTCGCCGATGGATCGGACCGTCCGCGGGCTCTCCTCCCACAGGGCGAGCATCACCAGGTACTGCGGGTGGGTGAGGTTCAGGTCCTCGAGGACCGGCCGGTAGGCACCGATCACGCTGCGGGAGGCGACGGAGAGCGCGAAGCACAATTGCCGCTCGAGGAGGAGGTCGTCGTCGTTCTGAGGAGTCATGGGGGAGTCCTGTCGGGAATATTGTTCGTGCACTAACTATTAGGATACTATACATCGAACCAGCCACCGAGAGGCCCCTCATGAGCGGACAGTTTGCCGGGATCGCCTTCACTCCCGCAGTTCAGGAGGTACAGGAGCGCTACGGGAGCGCTGCGTTCTTCGGCCGGCGCGCAACCGAGGCACGGCGGCGGGCGGATGCTGACACCCTGACGCGGACGGTGACGCACTTCCTCCAGGAACGGGACGGCTTCTATCTCGCGACCATGGGTGAGACGGGCTGGCCCTACGTCCAGTTCCGCGGCGGCCCGCCCGGCTTCTTGCGGGTGCTCGACGAGCGGACACTGGCCTGGGCCGACTTCCGTGGGAACCTCCAGTACGTCTCCATGGGGAACCTGAGCGGCTCCGGCCGGGTGTCCCTGATCGCGATGGACTACGCAGGGCGCAGGCGACTGAAGCTGTTCGGCACCGCGAGGGTGGTCTTCGCCGACGAGGAGCCGGAGCTCGTGGCGTCCCTTGCCGTCGACGGCTACGACGCCGTCGTCGAGCGGGCCGTGATCGTCACCGTCGAGGCGTTCGACTGGAACTGCCCGCAGCACATCGAGCCGAAGTACACGCGCCGCCAGGTCGAGGAGATCGCCGCCCCGATACGGCGCCGGCTGGATGCCCTGGAGGCGGAGAACGCCGCGCTGCGCTCGCGGCTCGCGGCGTCAGGGGCCGACGACGGCGAGCACGCCTCGTGACGCGCGCGACTGCGAGCTGGGGACTCCGCGTGGTCCAGGCGCTGCTGCGATCCTGAATCGAGTCGGCGGATGTCCGCTCGCTCAGGTCGCAGGGGCTACGCCGTCGTCGGATGGCCGTCGAGTGTGCGGATGAACGCCGCGTTCGCCCGGATCGCCGCGGCGTAGCGCTCGATGTCGGGCGTGTGCGCGGTCTCCGCCAGCAGCTCGAGCAGGGATGCGACGGCCTCGTGCGGCCTGCCCTGGGCGTGCAGCGTGATGGCCTCGAACACTCCGAGCGACGGGGAGTCCGGGAAGGCCGCCCGCGCTCGGGCGAACACCTCCCGTGATGCTTCCAGCTCGCCGAGGTTGCGCAGGGTGGAGCCGTACTGCACGGAGCACCGCATGAGGAGGTCGCCGTCGAGCCCGGCTGCGAGGGCGTCCTCGTAGAGGGGGCGAGCTTGCTCCTCCTGCCCCGCGGTGTCGTATGCGCCGGCCACCTCGTAGAGCACGCGGGCATTCTGCGGATGCGCTGCGAGGATCGGCAGGAGGGCGTCGAGCGTGGGCTGCATGTCCGCGCGGTCACGCCGCGCGAGGATCAGGTCGAGCTCGTCGTCGAGTGTCATGGGCTCATCCTGCACGACGACGACCTGCACGTCGTCCACGTAGATGATCCGGCCCGGGGTGTCCGCTTCGACCCGTTCACAGGCCACGCCGTAGCGGGCGAGCAGCGCGCGGTACTCCTCCGCGACGTCGATCAGGTGCGTGGCCGAGGACCTGAACCACGCGTGCGCGCCCGGGTTCACGGCGTCGTCGTACACGTCCGGGTGCGCGTACGCGTTGTCACACCAGGCGTTCGTCGTGAGCCACCACTGGTGGTCCTCGGGGGTCAGGAGGCCCCGCCGACCGAGTGCGTTCGTGAGCGCGAAGACGCCGGGACGGATGCCCCGACGGTTCGGGGTCGGCGCCTGGAAGCGGACGTACAGGGGTGTCACGGCGTCGCCGATCGGGTGCGCGCCCGCTCCTGCAGCACTCCACGGCAGCCCAGCCCGACGAGGGTGAGCAGCGCCGCCGCACTGATGCTGCACAGCACGAGGCCCCACGGTGTCCTGTCGCCACCGTGGGTCACGAAGGCGTCGGCCATGCTCATGCCGGGGTTGAAGGACGCCGCGAAGAAGGACGGCCCGCCGAGGACCAGCACCCCGAGGTAGAGGACCAGCACCTGCTGGGCGGTCCAGTACCGGCGGACGGTGCTCGCGATGGCGACGGACGCTCCGAGGAGGAGGCCGAGAGTGCCCCAGATGAGCACGGACGTCACCGCCATGGGCTCGCGTGCGTCGGCCATCAGGCGGTAGATCTCCTCGAGCTCGCGCCCCGGAACGACCGCCAGCGGACTCCACACGAGGATCTGGAGGGACCCGACGACGCTGTACGCCGCACACGCGAGGAAACCCGCGACGACGACGCCGGCCCTCGTACTCCCCATGACGCCCCCTTGCACGCTCGCCGCTCGGATCACCGCCCGTGGTCCGCCCATGCTAGTTCTTCAGCGCTCGGCAACCGGAAGTCAGACCGGGAAATCAGTCCGGGAACTTCGCACCCAGGGCCGACAGCACGCCGTGCGCCTTCGTCCGCACCTCGTCCCACTCCTCGCCGGGATCGGAATCGGCCGTGACCGCACCACCGACACCGAGTGACAGCGTGGTGCCCGCCGCGCCGGTTTCCTCCTGCAGCACGAGTGTCCGGATGACGACGGCGAGATCGGCCGCACCGGTGAGGCTGAAGTAACCAGCGGCCCCCGAATAGGGGCCGCGCGGTGCCTGCTCGAGACCGTCGAGGATCCGCATGGTGCTGATCTTCGGCGCGCCCGTCATGGACCCCGCGGGGAAGGCGGAGGCCACGACGCCGGCCCGCGCGCTGCCCGGCCGGAGGCGTGCGTCGATGGTGCTCACCATCTGGTGCACGGTGGCGTAGGTCTCGATGGCGCAGAGCCGGGTCACCTGGACGGACCCGGGCACCGCGTGGTGCGAGAGATCGTTGCGGAGCAGGTCGACGATCATGATGTTCTCCGCGCGGTCCTTCTCCGACGTCCTGAGGTCCTCGAGGAGTGCGCGGTCCACGGCGGGGTCCGCGGACCGGCCGCGTGTGCCCTTGATCGGCTCGGCGCGCAGGTCACCGCCCGCGGTCAACGCGAGGAACCGCTCGGGAGAGGTGCTGGCCACGGCGAACCCGGGGAAGCGGAGCAGATGACCGAACGGTGCGGGGCTCACCGCCCGGAGGCGCAGGTATGCCGCGAGGAGGTCCATCGTCCCGACGCGCGCGGTCAGCGCCGTGGTCAGGCACACCTCGTACGTGGTGCCCTCGGTGATCTCCGCCTGCGCGCGCCTCACCTTCGCGAGGTACTCGTCACGGGAATCCCTCCCGAGGAACACGGGGACGGGCAGGGGTGGCAGAGGCGATGGCGCAGGTGCAGAAGACGGCGGGGGAAGGGGCGACGCCGCCTCGAGGACGGCCTGCCCCGCGCGGTCGAGCCAGTCGTCCCGCTCGCGGTCCGGCCGCCCGTCGTCGAGCGTCAGCAGGTGCACGGTCCTCTTGGCGTGATCCACCACGACGGCACGTCCGGCGAAGAGCAGTGCCGCGTCCGGCAGGGCGCCGTCGTTCCCGGGGTGGTCCGAGCCGCCGGTCTCCCGCTTGAGCTCGTAGCCGAGGTAGCCGATCCAGCCGAGCGCGAATCCACACGCGTAGCCGTCGGGTGCGCGCACGGCGCGGCGGCCCCACACGTCCTCGAGCCAGCGGAAGAAGGGGGCGCGGACGCGTGCGGTCACCGCTCCCGCCGTGACCTCCGTGACGCCGGACCGGTGGTGCGCCTGCTGCCCGAACGCACCGCCGTCGTCGGCCATGATGCTGAACCTGCTGCGGGGGCCGGGGGAGCCCGCGGCGTCGGAACTGTCCAGCCACACTGCTGCCGGTGCCTCGCCGTAGAGCCTGGAGAAAAGGGCGGCGCAGTCGGGGTCGGCGTCGAGCGTGGCGCATTCCAGTGTCAGCCCGCGCCGCTCCGCCCGCTCGGGTGCCAGCAGCACGGCGCACGCGGGCAGCGAGGTGAGGGCCAGGCGCACGGCGGAGGGTGACGGCGGGCCGTGGTGACCCCGCACGACGACGTCCGCGGCGACGGCGGGGCTGTCACGCAGGAGCCAGGCGTCCTCCTGCGCGGCCCAGCGCTCCCAGAAGGGCCGGTAGGCATCGCCGTCGCGTGCCATGGCCGAGCGGTGGCGGGTGTCGGCATCGGCCTCCACCCAGATGATCGCATCGAGGTGCTGCCGGGCTGCTGCTGCGGCGGCGCCCACGCCCTCCAGCACCACGATGTCCGCCGCCGCGGTGGTATGTTCCGCGCCGTCCCGCCCGTGCACCCAGTCCCATGCGTTCCAGCGGGCGGACTGCCCGGCACGAAGAGGCCCGAGGACGTGCTCGACATAGCGGTCGATGCCGCCCTGCAGCCCGTCCCAGCCCGGATAGACGTCCTCGAGATGGAAGACGCTGACGGTGTGGTGTTCGCGGAGCAGTGCGGCGAGTTCCACGGCGAGCGTCGTCTTGCCGGCGCCTGAGCGACCGTCGATCGCGATCAGGAGGGGAGCTGTGAGTGGCACGGCCCGCGCGTCAGTCGTCGGTCTCGGTGTCGGCGGAGGAGCCGGCCTCGAGTTCGTGGGCGACGTAGCGGACGATCCCGTCCACCGAGCCCTCGACCAGGCGCCACGTCGCGTCGAAGTCGCTGGCGTCGCCGTACCAGGGGTCGTAGATGCCGAGCTGGTCGAGGTCCGAGTCCGTGGTGGCCGGGTCGAACTCGCGGAGCAGGTGGATGCGATCGCGGGCGTCGTCGTCGGGCGCGTTGGTCCGCAGAGCGCCGTAGTGGTCGAGGTCCAGGGCGAGGATGAGGTCGCGCTCGCGGTACCAGGTCGGCTCGAAGCGGCGGGCGCGGTGGAGGTGGCTCTCGATGCCGAGCTCGGCCAGCTTCGTGGCCGCCCGCTCGTCGATGGGCCGCCCCGCCTCCCAGTCCGTGGTGCCTGCGGAGTCGACGGCGACGTCGTCGGCCATGCCCGCCTCCGCGAAGGCCTGCGTCAGCATGAGTTCCGCCATGGGGGAGCGGCAGATGTTCCCCGTGCAGACGGTGATGATGCGGTACATCCGAGAAGCCTAGCCCTGGTTCCAGCTCCGAAGTGGCGCGGCTCCGTCGGGCTGTCGGTCGAAGGGCGAGAAGCCGTACTCGTCGCGGAATCGCCGGATCCAGCGGAGGCGGGTCGCGCCAAGATGGACGCCCCACGCTCCGACGGCAGCGAACATCACGAGAAGAAGCGCTCCTGTCCATAGGGCCGCGGGGTCGCCCTCGTCTCGATAGCTGTCGGTGGATGTTCCCGCCATGAGAAGTCCGGCGAGGACGAGTCCCACACCGAACAGGACCGTGTTCCGGGGATTACTGAAGGGGTGGACACTTTCCCGGTAGTTGGGGTGCGCCCATGGGTACGGCTCCTTGAGCCTCGGCGGCACATGGGAATCCCACTGTCGGGGCCGCCAGAGGGGCGCGCTCATACGAGGAACCTGAGGACGTGCGGGTCCAGGAGTGTGATGGTCGAGAGCTCCCGCGCTGCTGCAGAGTCAGGCCCGATGATGCCGTTCGACATGCCCGTTCCCCTTGGTCGAGACCTTTGCCGTCAGCCTAGGCCACGGTTCGTCATGCCGCGATGGATAGAGCTGCCCATCCGGTCACGCCGTCAGCTCCTTCTTCAAGACGGCGGTCGCGGTGGGCGGCGCTATGACCTGCAGGAGGCCGCCGTCGGTCTGCAGGAAGGTGGCCGGCCACCGCCGGTACCCGGCCACGAGCTTCGGAGGACGATTGCCCTCGGGTTCCCCGATGAGCGTGGCGTTCGCGAAGGTCTTCAGCCGCCCGACGGGCGTTGCGTCGAGATCACCCACCTGGCCCTGGACCTGCAGTGTCCCGTCGCGCAGGCGCGCGGTGCCGAACTCCCAGACGTCGGAGAGCGAGCCCGGGCGTGCGCGCGGGAAGCGGATGCCGCACTCGAAGACGCCACGGCCCAGATCCGCGGCCTGGCGCTGCACCCTCTCGCGCCGCACGCGCCGGAACAGGAAGTACGCGGCGACGCTGAAGACCAGGAGGCTCACGGCGATGCGCTCCCAGAAGGAGAACCCCAGGGCCTCGAGAGCGGCGGAGATCGGGAAGATCGGTGCCACCGGGGCGAGCGTGACAATGATCCCGATCTTCTCCCAGCGGCCCGGCGGTGTCCGGCGGATGTCATCATGCGAGTGTCCGGTCTCAGCCACGCGCGAGGATCTCCACGCTCGGCGTCAGGAACACGCCGCCGTCGAGCCGTGCCCAGCGCCGCCATCCGTCGGCGAGGCGCTCGAGGGTCCGCTGGTCCGCCAGGCGCCGCTCGAGTGTCTGCTCGGCGAACGCCGAGTGGAGCACCCGGTCCGCCCACGACGCCGCGTGGGCCGCGCGGTCCTCAGGAGCCGCGTGGACCCAGGTCGACGACGTCACCTCGACGCCGGTGAAGCCCGCCTCGGACACCCAGGACGCCAGGCGCCGCCCGGCGTCGGGCTCGCCGCCGTTGCTCCGCGCGAGGCTGCGGTAGAGCTCCTGCCACTCGCCGAGCTCCGTGACCTCCGGGTACCAGGTCATGGCACCGTAGTCGGCCTCGCGCACGGCCACCACACCGTCGGGCCGCAGGACGCGGCGCATCTCGCGGAGGGCGGCCACCGGATCGGCCAGGTGCTGCAGCAGCTGGTGGGCGTGCACCACGTCGAAGGACTCGTCGGCGGCGTCGAGGTCGTAGACGTTGCCCGTGCGGAACTCGAGGTTGAGGATGTCCTCGTACAGCTCCACGGCTTGGGCCACGACGTCGGGGGAGCTGTCGATGCCGAGCACGGAGCCGGGCGCCACGATGCCGGCGAACTCCGCGGTGATGCTTCCGGGGCCGCAGCCGACGTCGAGCACGTCCATCCCGGCCTCCAGGAGCGGCTCGAGGTACGCCGCGGAGGTCGCTACCGTGCGTGCCGCATGCGCCGCGAGCACGCTCGGGTGATGGCCGTGCGAGTAGGTCTCCTCGTTCATGGGTGGAGACTAGCGCGGGTCAGCCGCCCTGCGCGTCCTTCGTGGCCTCGACGGTGGCCTCCGTGACGCTCTGCATCATGGTGCGGAGCAGGGCCAGCTGCTCGTCGGAGTACCCGTCGAAGACGCCGTCGATCCGCCGGGCCAGCGGCGCGAACAGTGCCGCGCCGGTGGTGCGGGCCTTGTCCGTCAGCTCGAGGTGAACCTGCCGGCGGTCCACCTCGCTGCGCTTCCGCGTCACGTGGCCGGCGGAGTCGAGGCGGTCCACGAGGGCCGTGGTCGCGGGAGAGCTGAGGTTCAGCTCCTCGCGGAGCATGCCGGGGGTGACGGTCAGGCCTGCCCCGGCGGCGCCCATCATGATGCTCAGCGCGTGGAGGTCCGTCCGGTACAGGCTGTCGCGGTCGCTCGCGGCCCCGACGTAACGGTCCGTCTCGATCGTGAACTGCCGCAGAAGAGCCATCAGCTCCTGGCGCGTCGTCATGTACCACCTCCGTGCTCAGCTTAGAGCGAGTTCGATATATCTCCATCATAGATATACTCTGCGATAGAGATTGATTCCGAGGTCTGGAGAGACATGAAGAACCGCTGGCTCAGGGTCGTGCTGCCCGTCGTCGTCGTCCTCATCTGGCTGGCGGGAGCCGCGGTGGGCGGGCCCACGTTCGGCCGTCTGGAGGAGGTCTCGAGCAACGACCAGGCCTCCTTCCTGCCGGCGAGCGCCGAGTCCACGGAGGCCGGTGAGCTCCAGCAGCAGTTCAGCGAGTCGGACGCCATCCCGGCGGTGATCGTCGCCGAGTCCTCGACGGCGATCGCACCCGCCGACCTCGCCGGCTACGAGGAGCTCGGAGCCACGCTCGGCTCGGTCGAGGGCCTCGAGGCGCCCGCCGAGGGTGCTCCCGCCGTCGTCGGGCCCGTGCCGTCGGAGGACGGCCTCGCGGTCCAGTACATCGCGTTCGTCTCCTCCGACGCCGAACTGGAGGAGGTGGTCGCGGAGCTCCGGACCACGCTCGAGGACGACCTGCCCGACGGCGTCACCGGCTACGTCACGGGGCCGGCGGGCTTCACGAACGACCTCGTGGCCGCCTTCGGCGGCATCGACGGGATCCTGCTCGCCGTCGCCCTCGGCGCCGTGTTCCTCATCCTCCTCGCGGTCTACCGCTCCCTCGTGCTGCCCTTCCTCGTGCTGCTGACCTCCGTGTTCGCGCTGGCCACCTCGATCCTGCTCGTCTTCGGATTCGCGAAGCTCGGGTGGATCCAGCTCAGCGGGCAGAGCCAGGGCATCCTGTCCATCCTCGTGATCGGCGCCGCCACCGACTACTCGCTCCTGCTCGTGGCGCGCTTCCGCGAGGCGCTGACCGAGCACCGCACCAGGTGGGAGGCCATCCGGGTGGCCTACCGCGGCTCGTTCGAGCCCATCCTCGCCTCCGGCGCCACGGTGATCCTCGGCCTGCTCTGCCTGCTCTTCTCCGACCTCAACTCGAACAAGAGCCTCGGGCCCATCGCCGCGATCGGCATCGTCTTCTCGCTCGCCGCTGCTCTCACGCTGCTCCCGGCCTTCCTGGTGCTCTTCGGCAGGGCGGCGTTCTGGCCGCTCCGCCCGCGCTTCAATGCAGAGCGGGCCACCGTGACGGCACCCCACCACGGCAGGCACGTTGCCCTCGACGACCCCGCGGCGGTCAGTGCCGAGACGGGCCTGGAGAGGCTGAAGGGTGTGTGGCGGCGCGTGGCCCTGCTGGTGGCGCGACGTCCGCGCGCGGTGTGGGTGGCCTCGCTGCTCATCCTGGTGGCGGGGGCACTCGGGCTCACCCAGTTGCAGGCCAACGGGGTGCCGCAGTCGGCCCTGATCCTCACGCCCTCGAACGCCGTGGACGGTCAGGACGCCCTGGCCCGTCACTTCGACGCCGGCTCGGGCAGCCCGGTGTACGTCGTGGCACCCGAGGTGGAGCAGGAGGCCGCGCTCGACGTCGTCGCGGGGCAGGCGGGCATCTCCGACGCCATGGTCACGGCGGATCCCACCGGTGCCGCCGTCGTCGAGGACGGCCGCGTGCTCATCAGCGGCACGCTCGAGTACCAGGCCGATTCGGACCGCGCCGAGGACGTGGTGCGCGAGCTGCGGACAGCGCTCGACGACGCCGGGACGGACGCGCTCGTGGGAGGCGTCACGGCGGTGGCGATCGACACGAACGACACCGCGCTCGCGGACCTCGTGAAGATCATCCCGATCGTGCTGCTCGTGATCCTGCTGGTCCTGATCGTGCTGCTGCGCTCCGTCCTCGCCCCGGTGCTGCTCGTGGCGAGCGTCGCGCTGTCCAACGCGACGGCGCTCGGCGTCTCGGCGCTGGTGTTCAACGGCATCTTCGGCTTCGAGGGCGCCGACGCCTCGGTCCCGCTGTTCGCGTTCGTCTTCCTCGTGGCGCTCGGCGTGGACTACAACATCTTCCTCATGACCCGCGTCCGCGAGGAGTCGCTGCGCATCGGCACCCGGCCGGGGGTCCTGCGTGGGCTCGGCGTGACAGGAGGTGTCATCACGTCGGCGGGCGTCGTCCTCGCCGCCACCTTCGCTGCCCTCGGGGTCATCCCCATCCTGTTCCTCGCGCAGATCGCCTTCGTGGTCGCGTTCGGCGTGCTGCTGGACACGGTGCTGGTGCGTTCCCTGCTCATCCCGGCCCTCGCCTACGACCTCGGTCCGACGATCTGGTGGCCGTCGGCGCTCGGACGGGTACCGTCACCACGGTGACATCGGCCTTCCCTCCGGTGTCCTTGCCCGGAGGTGGACATGGGCACCTCTCTCCACGGACACCACCCGGCGCCCGCCATAGCCTGTGGTGAGATCCTCGCCGGTGTCGAGGGCAGGGCAATGAGCCAGGCCACGAGCAGAGGAGTGGGGGACGCATGACCGCCACAGGCATGATCGGCGCGAATCTGGAGCAGCTGGAGCAGCTCGCGGTCTTCATGGGCACCTCCGGCTCGGGCACGGGGGATGTCGTCACGTGGGGGATGACCCTGGTGGGGGAGCCGAGCATTGCCGGTGCCACGAGCTACCCCGAGGTCTATCCGCTGAGCGGCTCCGAGGGGGCACCGGGACCCGAGACGGTCTTCGGCCGGGACAACCCACTGCAGGGCAGCGTGGACTGGACCACAGGACTTCCCGACGGGAACATCGCCAACCAGGAGGACAGGTGGAAGTTGATCGTGGAGGACACGTTGCCGGGCTACCAGGAGCTGCTGCAGAACGACCCGGAGGAGGCGCGGCGCATCATCGCTTCCGACTTCGGCGACCGGCTCGAGGCCAACCGGCCCTCCAACACCATCCCCGACCTCACGCAGAGGATCATCGATGGCTTCGGTGTGGAGGTGAACCAGTGACGCGTGCGACCCTCCGGCGGACCGTCGCTGGCATCGTGATGTGCGCGGCGTTGGCGCTCACCGCGTGTTCGTCATCAGGCAGCAACGAAGGAGCACAGGCCATGGAACTGACAAGGGCGGGATCCTCGCGATTCGACGAGGGAGGTGTCGAGGCGATCAAGGATGCGCGGTCCGCCACGTTGAACCTCGCATCGGGCGCCCTGACGAAGTCCGACATCGGTCTCGCCGATGACGCCTTCATTCCCATGGTGACGGTGGACGAAATCACTCCGCTCGAGGTCACGGTGAGGATGCCGGAGGGCGAGGTGGTGCTCGAGACGCCCACGCTGAAGCTCTTCGACGCCTCGGGTGGTGCGGCCGTGGACACCATCACCCTGTTCCGGGTCTTCGATGAGCCCGACGAGCTGGTCGCCGAGGTGGTGGCCTCCGTGGACACCTACGGGGTGCAGGCGGAGGCGGTGGACCAGTGGGTGTCCGACGTCGAATCCGGCCTGTACGCCTCGCACGACAAGGCTTTGCCGGTCGGGACGAAGCTCGGTTCCGGCGTCCAGATCAGCGTCAACTGGCAGGACGGGGATCCCCGTCAGGTCCTCGAATACACGATCACTCCCGGGGAGTGAGAGCTGGACCTCTTCCGATCCGCAGGAGATGGGGGAGGCGCGGTGAGGTCGAGGGCATCATCCTCAGGCTTTGCGCAAGAACCTGTGGATACCGGTACTGGGCACTCAGCCGTGGCTACCCTGAGGGGGTGTCCACGCATCCCACTCCGCAGCCTCGCGGCTTCCAGCAGGACGACGGCGCGGCCTCCCCCGACGACGCCGTTCCAGGAGCGGACGCGCCCTCGATGGTCCTGGATCCGCGGGTACTGCGGGAGATGCGGCAGGACTTCTCGGACACAGCTGTGGTATCCCGCTTCGCGAGAGATTTCTCCACGAGCCTCGGCGACAAGCTCGACCGCCTGGACCTGCGACTGCGCGATGGTGACACGACCGGCGCGAGGGATGCCGTCATCAGTCTCAGCATCTCGGCCGACATGATCGGGGCGGGCCGGCTGGGTGATGCCGCACGGGCCGCGCGCACCACACTCGCCGCGGACGCGTCTGCCGGCTCCGACGTGATGGAGGTGCTCCGCGCCTGCGCCGCGGACACCCTGCGGCAGCTCGAGCTGACCTATCCCGGATCGGTCTGACGGCTCCGGCTCAGGCCGAGCGACTCGGCATGATCCTGAAGCCGACGCCGCGGACCGTGGTGATCAGGTCCGGGTCACCCTCGCTGCGCGAGAGCTTCTGGCGGAGGTTCGCGATGTGCACCTCGATGGCTCGCTCGTCCGTCCGGCTCACGAAGTTGTAGCCGCGGTACTCCTTGCCGCGGGACACCCGGACCAGATCCTCCTTGGTCCGCACGGCGCCCTTGCTGTTCAGCAGCTCGTGCAGCAGGTTGAACTCGGTCTTCGTGAGGGGCAGTTCCTTGCCTGCGCACTCCACCGTGCGGGTACCGCCGTCCACCACCAGGTTCCCATGGCGCAGGACGTCCGCGGGTGCGCCGCCGCCGGTTCCGGACGGCGGGATGACGACGGCGTCCGGTGAGGGCGGCTCGAGACGAAGTGCCACGTCGCTGACACGAGGCCGGCGCAGCAGGGCGTCGATCCGCGCCCGCAATTCGCGGGGTCGGAAGGGCTTGAGCACGTAGTCGTCGGCCCCGGCCTGCAGGGCAGTGAGGATGTCCGTCTCCTCGTCGCGCGCCGTCAGCACCACCACGTAGCAGTCGGTCGTCGCGCGGATGCGGCGCAGCACCTCGTAGCCGTCGATGTCCGGGAGGCCTATGTCCAGCGTCACGACCGTGGGTTGTTCGGCGCGGACGGCGTCCACGCCCTCACGCCCGGTGGTGGCCCCGGACACCTGGAAGCCGCCCTGCTCGAGGATGGCGCACACAAGATTGCGGATATCGAGATCGTCCTCGATCACCACGGCCGCGCGGCGGTCGCTGACCGGGGCGCTATTCATACTGGGCCGATGTTCGTGGAGTGCGCGGTGAGGCCTTCGCGGTCACCACGTGTGCCGGGCAACGGCCGAGGCCATCGGCTACCGGTCGGGATGCATCGGAATGTCGTCTCCGGAACATGCTTCGTGACCCTGTTCTCTTCGGCGGCCCGGCTGACCCCGAGGGTCCCGTGGCTTTGCGTCCCTGCCTCGCACCAGGTTTGCCTTTGTCGACGGGCGTGCGCCCGCTCAACCATGGTAGCAACGCCGACCGACACTTCCGAGAGGTCGCCCGGGTCCGGGGCGAGGTCATGACGGGGTCTCCTGCCGTCGAAGAACACCCGCAGCCCGGCGCACCGCGTCGCTGACCGCGCCGAGCGCCCGGGATCCACGCCTCCACTGCTGCCAGTGGAGCAGGACGTCCACGTGAGCGCCGGGGTCGAAGGTGACGAGACCGGCCGCGCCCTCCCTCAGTTCCAGTTCCGCCATGAGCCCCCAGCCCATGCCGAGCCTGATCGCCTCCGCGAACTCCTGGGCGGCCGGCACGTAGTGACGCGGTGGCGCCAGGACGCCGGGGGAGCGGCTGCGGAGGTAGCGGTCCTGGAGGTCGTCCTTGCGGTCGAACACGATCACCGGCGCGGCGGCGAGCTCGTCCGGCGTGGCGCCGGCGCTGAACTAGATCCGCCGGAACTCGCGCGTGCACACCGGTACGTACCGCATGACACCCAGCGGATGTGCGCTGCACCCCTGGACCGCAGTGGCCACCGAGGTGATCGCGGCCGATGCCGCGCCGCTGCGCAGGAGCTCGAGGGAGTACTCCTGGTCCTCGCGCAGCACCTCGATCTGCAGGTTCCCCGCCACGGGGGCGAGGGCGGGCAGCACCCAGGTGTGGAGGGAGTCGCCGTTCACCACGATGGTGATGTGCTGCCGCTCCTGCTCGCCGGTCGCCGCGAGCTCCAGGGCGAGATCTGCCGCGAGAAGATCCAACTGGCGGGCGAAGCGCACGACGGCGAGCCCGGCCTCCGTGGGCCGGAGAGGTCGTGTGCGCGATACGACCGGGCGCCCGACGGACAGCTCGAGAGCCCGGATGCGCTGGCTCACGGCCGACGGCGTGATGGCGAGCGCCTCGGCCGCGGCCTCGAAGCTGCCGCAGGTCACGATGGCAGCGAGAGCACGCGCCTGAGCGGCGTCGACGTCCTTCATGAGCACTTCTTACCATGCTGAAGAAGGATTAGCTGGTCTACACCGGGCGTCACGCCCTACGTTCGAGGCATGATCACCACCGTCGCCACCGGGCTCGCCGCAGGCCTCACCCTCATCATCGCGATCGGCTCGCAGAATGCCTTCGTGCTGAGGCAGGGCCTACGGCGCTCGCACGTGGCCCTCGTCGTCACCGTCTGCGCCGTCTCGGACCTGCTGCTGATCGGCCTCGGCGTCGGCGGACTCGGGGTGATCATCGAGCGCGCGCCGGTGCTGATCGACGTCGTGCGGTGGGCCGGGGCCCTCTTCCTCACGGGGTACGCGGTCCTCGCGGCACGGCGCGCGGTGCAGGGGGAGGCGCTCGACGCCGAGGGCGGCACGCGGGCCACGTCGTGGCAGGCCGCACTCGGGACGTCCCTGGCCCTGACCTGGCTCAACCCGCACGTGTACCTCGACACCGTGCTGCTGCTCGGCTCCCTCGCGAGCACGCACGGCACCGACGGCAGGTGGTGGTTCGCCGCCGGCGCCGGGCTGGGCTCCGTGCTGTGGTTCACCGGTCTCGGGGTGGGCGCCCGCTACCTCGCCCCGCTCTTCCGGCGACCGTCGGCGTGGCGCGTGCTCGACGCCCTGATCGCCGTCGTCATGCTGGCGCTCGCCGTGATGCTCGTCCTCGGGTGACCGCTCCCTCCCCGTTCACCGCTCGAGGTTGGCGCGTTCCTCGATCCAGTCCGTGGCGGCGTCGGACAGGTGGACGCCGTCCGGTCCACGCTCGCCCATCCACCAGGTCTCGGAGGCGATCAGGCCGCCCGCCCGGCTGATGTCGGCCACCACCTCTGGCGAGAGCGGCTCGCCGTTGTGCGCGATCAGCCAGTCACGCGTCTGCGGCATCACGAGCATCCACCACTGGTCCAGGTCCATCCGGGAAGTATCGCATCACCGCCGCCGGCCGCACAGGTTGCGCGCGTACCGTGGGCGCATGGACGCCAGCACCGTACGTCAGCAGCTCATCGTCAGCACGCTCGTCGAGGCCCACCAGGACCTGATGGTGGCGGATCCACTCGCCTTCCGCGCCCGGTTCCGCAAGATGGCCGCTGATCCGTACGCGTTCTACCGCGGCAGCGCCGCCCTCTTCTACACGGACATGGCGGAGCTCGACGACGCCTGGGCGGACGAGCGGACCGCCCGGGTCTGGATCCACGGCGATCTGCACGCGGAGAACTTCGGCACCTACATGAGCAACGAGGGTCGGCTCATCTTCGACGTGAACGATTTCGACGAGGCCTACGTGGGCCACTTCTCCTGGGACCTCCGCCGCCTCGTCGCGTCCCTGACGCTGCTGTGCTGGCAGAAGGCGCTGCCGTCGCAGTCCGTCCGCGCTCTCGCGCGTACCTATCTCGAGGCCTACCTCGGTCGCGTGGCGGACTACGTCGAGGACGAGCAGTCGGCTTTCGCCTTCGGGCTCGAGAACACCGAGGGCACCATCCACCGCGTCCTGCAGCAGGCCCGCTCGGCGCGGCGGACACGCCTGCTCGACGCACTCACGCTGATCGTGGACGACGAGCGGCAGTTCCGTGACGACGGCTCCATCCGGATGCTGGACGACGCCGAGTACGCGGAGGTGGCCGAGGCCTTCGCGCGCTACCTGGAGACGATCCCCGACGGTGACAGGTCCCGACGGCGCGTGTACTACCGCGTGAAGGGCATCGTGGGGAAGAAGGGGTTCGGCATCGGCAGTGCCGGGCTGCCCGCCTACAACGTGCTGATCGAGGGCTTCGACGAGGCACAGGAGAACGACATCATCGTGACCCTCAAGCAGTCGGCCATCGCGGCGCCCAGCCGGATCGTCGACGACGAGCGCGTCCGGGGTTTCTTCGAGGACGACGGGCACCGGGCCGTGATCAGTCAGCGATCACTGCAGCCGCACACCGATCCCTTCCTCGGCCACACCACCCTCCGCGGGGTCTCCTTCGTGGTGTCCGAACTCTCGCCCTACAAGCGCGACCTCTCCTGGGACGACCTCACCGAACCGGACCAGATGGCCCCGGTGCTCGAGGCGCTGGGGCAGGCGACGGCGAAGATCCACTGCTCCACCGACGAGGACAGCGACCACGACCTCGTGCCCTTCCGTACCGAGACGGCCATCCTCGCCGCCGTCGGCTCGGCGACCGAGGCGTTCATCGAGGACATCGTCACCTTCGGTGAGTCCTACGCGGAGCGGGTGCGGGAGGATCACGCCCTCTTCGTCGACGCCTTCCGGGAAGGGCTGATCACCGCCGTGCCTGCTGCCTGAGCTGTCAACCTGAGTCGGTTCGACTCAACCCGGTTTGGTCCTACCGACCCGCGGGACTACAGTTGAGTGCAGAACGCTCAATCCACGCGCCCGGCGGATGAGCGCCTCGCAAATCCCGGGCAGTCGAAAGGAACTTGCATGTCACGTGCAGTAGGTATTGACCTCGGAACCACCAACTCGGTCGTCTCGGTCCTCGAAGGTGGCGAGCCCACCGTCATCGCGAACGCCGAGGGCGCCCGCACCACGCCGTCGATCGTCGCCTTCTCCAAGTCCGGCGAGGTCCTGGTCGGCGAGATCGCCAAGCGTCAGGCCGTCAACAACATCGACCGCACCATCGCCTCCGTCAAGCGCCACATGGGCACCGCCTGGAACGTCGACATCGACGGCAAGAAGTACACCGCGCAGGAGATCTCCGCGCGGACGCTCCAGAAGCTGAAGACCGACGCGGAGAGCTACCTCGGCGAGAAGGTCACCGACGCCGTCATCACCGTTCCGGCGTACTTCAACGACGCCGAGCGCCAGGCCACCAAGGAGGCCGGTGAGATCGCGGGCCTCAAGGTGCTGCGCATCGTCAACGAGCCCACCGCGGCCGCCCTCGCCTACGGCCTCGACAAGGGCAAGGAGGACGAGCTGATCCTCGTGTTCGACCTCGGCGGCGGAACGTTCGACGTCTCGCTCCTCGAGGTCGGCAAGGACGAGGACGCGTTCTCGACCATCCAGGTGCGGTCCACCGCTGGCGACAACCGCCTCGGCGGCGACGACTGGGACCAGCGCGTGGTCGACTACCTGCTCTCGCAGGCCAAGGCCAAGGGTGCGGACCTGTCGAAGGACAAGATCGCCCTGCAGCGCCTCAAGGAAGCTGCCGAGCAGGCCAAGAAGGAACTCTCCTCGGCCACCTCCACGAACATCTCGCTCCAGTACCTCTCCGTCACGGCGGACGGGCCCGTGCACCTCGACGAGCACCTCTCGCGTGCCAAGTTCCAGGACCTGACGAAGGACCTGCTGGACCGCACCAAGAAGCCGTTCAACGACGTCATCTCCGAGGCCGGCATCAAGGTCGCTGACATCGACCACATCGTCCTCGTGGGCGGATCCACGCGTATGCCCGCCGTCGTCGAGCTCGTCCGTGAGCTCGCGGGCGGCAAGGAGCCCAACAAGGGCGTCAACCCGGACGAGGTCGTGGCCGTCGGCGCCGCACTGCAGGCCGGTGTGCTGAAGGGCGAGCGCAAGGACGTGCTCCTGATCGACGTCACGCCCCTCTCCCTCGGCATCGAGACCAAGGGCGGCATGATGACCAAGCTCATCGAGCGCAACACGGCCATCCCGACCAAGCGCAGCGAGACCTTCACCACGGCGGATGACAACCAGCCGTCCGTGGCCATCCAGGTCTTCCAGGGCGAGCGCGACTTCACCCGCGACAACAAGCCGCTGGGTACGTTCGAGCTGACCGGCATCGCCCCGGCCCCCCGCGGCGTGCCGCAGGTCGAGGTCACCTTCGACATCGATGCCAACGGGATCGTGCACGTGTCCGCGAAGGACAAGGGCACCGGCACCGAGCAGTCGATGACCATCACCGGTGGTTCGTCCCTCTCCAAGGAGGACATCGACCGCATGGTGCGCGAGGCCGAGGAGCACGCCGCCGAGGACAAGAAGCGCCGCGAGGCTGCCGACACCCGCAACGGTGCCGAGCAGCTCGCCTACTCGGTGGACAAGCTCATCGCCGACAACTCGGACAAGCTGCCCGAGGAGGTCCGCACGGAGGTCCAGGCCGACGTCGACGCCCTCAAGAAGGCGCTCGAGGGCCAGGACAACGACGACGAGGTGAAGACCGCGTTCGACAAGCTGCAGGCATCCCAGTCCAAGCTCGGCGAGGCCATCTACGCCTCCGCGCAGCAGGACGCCTCGCAGGCCGGTGGCGCCCCCGCTGATGACCAGTCCGCCTCCGCGAGCGCCGACGAGGACATCGTCGACGCCGAGGTGGTCGACGACGACACCAACGAGAAGAAGTAGCCATGCCGCACCACGGAAACGACGAAGAGCACCAGGCGGAACCGGTGAACTTCCGCGACAACCGGAAGATCGATCCCGAGACCGGTGAGGTCCGTGGGCAGCAGGACGACGCCGGTGAGCCGGCTGCGGGGGATCCCGCGGCCGGCGGCCCGGCCGCTCCCGCGGCCGACGCGTCGGAGGGGGACGCCCTGGCCCAGGCCGAGGCGATCCTCAACGAGGCCGGCGGCGAGAGCAACCCGGCGGTGGACGTGGTCGCGGAACTCCGCAACGATCTGCTCCGGCTGCAGGCCGAGTACGTGAACTACCGGCGCCGCGTCGAGCGTGACCGCGACGTCGCACGGGACCAGGCGGTCATCGGGGTCATCACCACGCTGATGCCCGTCCTCGACGACATCGATGCCGCGCGTCAGCACGGCGATCTCGCCGAGGGCCCGTTCGCGGCGATCGCGGGGAAGCTCGAGAACGTGCTCAGGACGTACGAGTTGACGCGGATCGACGAGGTGGGGGTGGAGTTCGACCCGAACATCCATGAGGCCCTCATCCAGCAGCCGAGCGCCGAGGTGCAGACGGACAGTGTCAGCCAGATTCTCCGGGCGGGCTACCGCAAGGGGGAGCGCGTCCTCCGGGCCGCGCAGGTGATCGTCGCAGTACCCGAGTAGATTGCATCGCCGGGCGGACACCGAACGGCGGCAACGAAATTTCCCGACTCGCAGAGCTCGCTGGGAAATATTAAAGCCGCCTTCCTCGGTGCTCCGCCCGGCTCTCCCGGGTTAAGGGGCCCTCAAATGGCTTTTGACCCGCCGTACTTCATTGTTCTTCCTAGGAAAGGAGACTCCGATTGGCTAGTCAGGATTGGGTCGACAAGGATTTCTACAAGATCCTGGGTGTCTCCAAGGATGCGTCCGACGCCGACATCAAGAAGGCGTACCGCAAGCTCGCACGCCAGCATCACCCTGATCAGAACCAGGGGGATGCCGGGTCCGAGCGGATGTTCAAGGACGTGTCGGAGGCGTACTCGGTGCTGTCCGATGCCGAGCAGCGCCAGCAGTACGACGCCATCCGTGCGATGGGCGGCGGCGCGCGCTTCTCCGCCGGGGGCCCGGGCGCTGGCGCCGGCGGCGGCGCGGGCTTCGAGGACATCTTCGGGAACCTCTTCGGCCAGGGTGCGGGGCCGCGCCAGCGGACCGGCTTCTCCAACAGCAACCTCCCGCCGGAGTTCGCGGACCTCTTCGGCGGCGGCGGCATGGGCGGCAGCACCTTCCCCGGCGGCTTCCAGCAGCCACGTCCGCAGAAGGGCGCCGACCGCACGGCCACCACGTCCATCTCCTTCGCGGGCGCCATCAACGGCACCACCATCGGCCTGCGTGAGCCCTCGGGCGAGCAGATCGACGTGCGCATCCCCGCGGGCATCCGCGACGGGCAGAAGGTCCGCGTGAAGGGCAAGGGTCAGCCCGGGCAGGCGGGCCCGGGAGACCTCATGGTCGCGGTGTCCGTGAAGGATCACCCGCTCTTCAAGCGCGACGGCGACACCATCCGCATCACCGTCCCGGTCACCTTCCCGGAAGCCGCCCTCGGTGCGGAGATCGAGGTGCCGACACTCTCCGGCGAGCTGGTGAGGATGCGCATTCCCGCGGGGACGCCGTCGGGCCGGACGCTCCGCCTCAAGGGCAGGGGCGTCAAGACCTCCAAGGCCACGGGGGATCTACTGGTCACGGTCGAGGTGGTGGTGCCGCAGAACCTGTCCAAGGAGGCCGAGGCCGCCGTCGAGGCCTTCAGGGACGCCACGAAGGACGCCGACCCCCGCGCCGGCCTTGCCGCGAAGGCGCGGCTGTAACAGTACATTCGACCGAACGCCGGGAGGACCGGCACGGAAGGACGCCACCGATGGACTACACGATGCCCGTCTACGTCATCTCCGTGGCCGCGGAGCTCGCCGACATGCACCCCCAGACCCTGCGTCAGTACGACCGCCTGGGGCTCGTCATCCCTAGCCGGGCGCCCGGCAGGGCGAGGCGCTACTCGCAGAAGGACGTCGGCACGCTACGGGAGATCCAGCGGCTGTCCCAGGAGGGCGTCTCCCTCGAGGGGATCCGACGCATCCTCGAGCTCGAGAACAAGGTGGCCGCCCTGCAGGCGCGCGTGTCGGAGCTGTCCTCCGAACTCTCCGCGCAGCGTGGTCGGTCGGAATCGAGCAGGATCTTCGCCGCGGGCCTCGCGGGCGACGTCGTCACGCTGGCACGCGGTCAGCGGCCGCGCCCGCGCAGTCAGGCTCTCGTGGTCTGGCGGCCCGATCCGGAGCGCGCGCGGTCGTCCTCCGACGCCGTCGGGTGGTAGTCGGGTGGTCGCCGGGTGGTAATCGTCGGGGCGGGCGAGGAGACTGGAACCATGCACGTCGAACCGGGAGGTCCTGATGCTTGAGCCGATCATCGCGGCGTTGGCGGTCGGCGCCGGGATCCTCGCGACGCTGGGCGCCGGAACGGGCGTGGCCGGCTGGCTCGTGGTCCGGAAGGTCAAGCGCTCCCGGATCATCGAGCGCACGCGGGACCGCGGGATGCTCGCCGCGCGCGCCTACGCGCCCGATCCCCTGACGCGGGAACCCGCCCGCCTGATCAGCAACCTCACGCGATCCTCCCGAGCCACGCATCTCGCCCTCGAGGAAGCTGCGGCACAGCACCGCCCCGTGGGTGACCTCCCGCGCGCGGCCGCGGAGATCGACCGCGCCGCAGCGTCCCTCGAGACCCTTCTGAAGGCGGCGGACCGCGAGCCCAACCGCGCGCTCAAGCAGGAGTGGACCCGGGACCTCTCGGCGCAGGCGCGGGCACTCGACGAACTCTCCGCCGATCTCCGGCGCTCCCTCCTGGCGACCTCCCGCTCGATGGACACGCTGCAGCTCGAGCAGGCCACCGCGCGGCTGCGCACCGAGATCTCGGCGATGAGCACCTGGCGTGACACCTACGGGAACCGCCAGGCCTGGTGAACTGTTGGTCTCGGTACCAGTGATCCAACGGCTTCGGGGGTAGAGCGTGACCATCAGGCGTCGCATCCAGCGCATCGTCACGGCGAACCGCACGGCCGCCGCGGACGCGAAGAAGAACCCGCGCGTGCAGGCCGAGGAGGCCCAGCGGTCCCAGCACGCGCTCCTCGACCAGGCCCGCCGCGGCGCCGCCGACCTCGCCGCCCACCATCACCGCATCGGCCTCTCGGCCAACGAGGCCGCCCTCTACCTCCACCGGGTCGAGCGGGCGGCCGAGGCGGCCGTGCAGCGCGGCGACGACGACGCTGCGCGCGCTGCCATCCGGGAGTCGATCTCCGCACGGAAGCGGCTGGAGGCCCTCACCTCCCAGCTGGCCGAGGCCGAGCACCAGTCGCGGAGGGTGCAGGACGACGTCCGGCGGCTCGAGGAGCGCCTGCAGCGCAACGCGATGGAGTACGACGCCCTCCTGGCCCGGCGGGCCGCGGCGGAGGCGACGAGAGGCGTCCACGAGGCGCTCGGCGCGTCCTCGCGGGAGTCGGCGGCCATCGATGCGGCCCGTCGCAACGCCGAACTCGAGGTGCGCCGCTTCGAGGCCCAGGCCCGGGGTCGCGAGGAACTCTCCTGGTCCGACCCCTCCTCGCCCCGGCTGGAACAGGCCTTCGAGGAACTGGAGGCGGAGGTCGCCGCGCAGCAGGAGCTCGAGGAGCTCAAGCGGCGGCACGGCGGCGGCCGCCCGTAGCGTCCTCGGTTGTCGCCAGTGGCCCGTGGGGCGTCGGTCGCCGTTGTTAGACTCGGCCCATGACTGAGCTCAGCGGGTCCCATGTCCTGGTCGTCGGCGCAACCGGAGTGCTCGGAGCGGAGCTCTCCCGCCAACTCGCCGCCCAGGGCGCGCAGCTCACGCTCTCCGGCAGGTCCGAGGAGAAGCTCACCGCGCTCGCCTCGGAGCTCGGGGACGCCGTCACCGCTCAGGTCGCCGCCGATCTCGGCAAGCCCACCGGCCCTGCTGACATCGCGGCCGCCGTGTACGGGCGGGAACTGAACGGCGTCGTCTTCGCCTCGGGTGTGGTGGCCTTCGGCCCGGCCGTCGAGGTGGACGACGACACCCTCGATGAACTCATGCTCGTGAACCTGCTCGGCTACATGCGGCTCATGCGGGAGGTCGCGCCGAAGCTCGCGAAGGATTCCTTCATCGCGCAGATCAGTGCCGTGGTCGCCGAGAGCCCCACCGCCGGCATGGCCGCGTATTCCGCCACGAAGGCGGGCCTCAGTGCCTACGGCAAGGCGCTGACCCTCGAGCTGCGCAAGCAGGGCGTGAGGGTGCTCGACGTGCGGCCGCCGCACACCGAGACCGGCCTCGCCACGCGGCCCATCGCCGGTGAGGCGCCGAAGCTCCCCCAGGGCAAGGACCCGAAGGCCGTCGCCGAGCGCATCATCACGGCCGTGCGGGAGGGCGAGCGGGACCTCCCGTCGTCGGCGTTCTGACGCCGAGGGCGGCCGCCGCTGCCGCTCCGCACATTGCTGCCGCGAGGGCGAACGCGGCACCGGGAGCGATGATCCCGAGCAGGATCCCCGTGAGGAACGCCCCGCCCGCCTGACCGAGGACGAGCGCGATGAAGAGGGCGGACGTTCCCGCGGCACCGTTCCCGGGCGTCGTCGTGGCCCACAGGATCAGCACTGACGTCGCCGCCGTGTAGGTGAGGCCGAAGAGCAGAGCCCCGGCGATCGCCGCCACGGTCACCGTCGGGAGGACACCCACGAGCGCCGTGGCGCCGGCGGTTCCGAGGCAGGTCAGGGGCCAGGTCAGGGCGATCGGCCGGGACGCGAGCCACCGGGACAGCAGCACCGCGGCGCCGCCGCCCACGCCCAGCGCGATCCACGCTCCGGCGGATGCCGCCGGACTCATCCCTCCGACGTCCTCGAGGACGGTGCGGCCGTAGACCCAGACCGCCGCACTGCCGACGCCCAGCAGCACCGCTCCCGCGAGCGGCCTCACGAGGTCGCGGAGACTTCCCCCGAGGGTGCGGACACCGCTCCCGAGCGTCGCCCCGTCGCGCAGCTTCACTTGTTCACGCGTCTGCACACGTCCCTGCGCCGCTGCCCGGACCGCCGCCCGTTCCTGCATCCGTCCCGCCGCCCGTTCCTGCTTCCGTCCCGCCGCCCGCTCCTGCACCGACCTCCGCGGATCGCCGTCACCGCACAGCACGCCGACGGTCGACACCACGGCGATCACCGCGACGAGGATCCACGCCACACGCCACGCGTCGCCGAGCACGAGGGACAGCATCCCGGCCAGCACGACCCCGAAACCGGTGCCGGAGTTGACCGTGGACTGCGCGCGCCGCTCACGGGACGGCTGCACGTTGCGCCGCACGAGCTCGACCAGCGCGGGTGTGGCGAAGCCGGCTCCCATACCCGCCAGGAGGACGGCGACGGCGAACACGGCGGTCGAGTGCGCTGCTGCGATGCCGAGGCTCCCGATGGTGGCTGTGAGACCCGCGAGTACCGCGACCGTCCGGGGGCGGGAGCCTGCCCAGAGGAGCCCGAGGCCCGACGCGACGCAGTACAGGAGGGACGATCCCGACGAGAGCATGCCACTGGTAGCCGGCGTCAGCGCGAAGGACGAGGCGAAGACCGGCAGGAACAACCCGAAGCCGAGCCTCGCCAGGCCGTAGGTCGTGGCGATGAGGGCGACGCCGGAGACGAGGAGAATCGGGCCCGACCGAGCGCGGGCAGACTGTAACGAGCGTTTCATTGAAACGAACGTTATAGGGTGTGTCCATGCCAGCGCAATCATCAGCTCGTGACCGTCTGCTCGATGCCGCCGAGGATCTCGCGGCCTCGCACGGCGTCACGAGCACCCCGGTGGACGTGATCCTCGCCCGCGCGGGTGTCTCGCCGGCGACGCTGTACGCGCACTTCGGCACCAAGGAGGGGCTGATGGCGCAGGCCCTCGAGCGGCGGCTGCAGCGGTGGGCGGATCTCTGGCAGGAGTGCATCGACGAGGCGGCGTCCCCCGAGGACCGCCTGCTCGCGGTCTTCGACGCCCTGCTCCGCCTCCGCGGCGCGCTCACGCCGTCGCGGTGGTGCATGTTCCTGGGGGTCGCCGCGGAGACGCCGCAGCGGGGGAGTGCTCTCGACGACGTGCTGGCCGGTGACACCCGCCTCCTGACCGAGCGGCTCGTCGAGCTCGCGGTACCGCTGGTGGGCGCGGACCGGGCTCGCTCTGCGGCGGACCGCACAGTGCTGGTCTACACGGGCGTGCTCGGGATGATCCTGCGGGGCGCGGACGAGGAGACCGCCGTGGCCGAGGGCCGGGCGATCGCGTCCCTCACGCTCCAGGCCCTCCTGCCGCCGGGAGGGACTAGGCGCGCGTAGCGGCGACGGAACGTCCGCGGAGCGTATCGATCGCCTGCCGCAGCGACCAGCCGAGCAGGACGACGCCGGACCCGACGCCGGAGACGACGGCGACCAGCCCGGCGCTGTGGGTCGTGAACGCGAGGACCAGTCCCACCACCCCGAGGACGGTCATGAGGGTGGCGATGCTCGTCAGCTGTGCTCGACCCTCGGGCCAGAGGCGCGCGAGCGGGAAGAAGTGCACGCCGACCACGAGGGCGATCCAGCCCAGGGCCGCGGCGGGTTCGATCGTCCTGAGGAGCGCGAGGCCGCCGAAGAGTGCGATCGCCTCCACGGCGACCACCGCCCAGTAGAACCGGGTGAAGCCGACGGGCCGGGGTCCGCCGGACCCATGGATCTCGCGGGCCGTGCGGAAGAACGCCACGAGGACGACGGCGAACGCGGCCACCGCGAGCACCCGCAGCACCACCGCGAGCGCCGGAGGAAGCGTGGAGGAGTTCACGAGGACGAACACCATGCCGAACGAGCCGCCGATCACGTGGCCGACGAAGGTGGGGACGCGGATGGTTCCAGGGGCATCAGGGGTCATGCGAAGTCCTGCACTTTCTTCCAGCCGGGGTCGGGAGTGTGTCTGGCGGTGATCGTCCGCAGGCCCTGCGCGGCGCGGTCGAGGACGTCCCGCCCGTTCTGGTCCTCGGAATCGGAGTAGAAGTGGAGCGTCCGCACGCCCTTGGAGGTCTCGACGGCCACGAGCATGCCGCGCATTCCCAGAGCGCGGACGGTGCGGTCCTCGATGTCGTCGAGGCCGGGGAGGGCCGCGGCGACCGGGAGCCCGGCGTCGTCGGCGTCGTAGCGCAGGCGCAGAGCGGTGTGCAGGTCGAACTGCGGATGGTCGATCCACCGCAGTGGTCGCAGCACCCGGACGAAGACCGGCTCACCGGAACCGTGTTTGCCCTGCATGACGATCCAGCCGGGCTCCGGGAGGGTCCTCGCCAGCTCGGCCACGCGCCCGGGGAGCTCTCGCGCGGGGAAGCTGTCCACGACGTCGTGCACGATGCAGTCGACGCGCCGGACCCAGCGCTCCACGTCGTCCTCACCCAGCAGCCATTCGAGCAGCAGGACGCACAGGCCGTGCTCGTCGTCCCACTGGCCGGTGAAGCCGGGGTTGTGCACGGAGACGATCAAGCCGTCGCCCGCGCGGGTGACCCTCGCATGCACCGTGGTGCGGCGGAGATCGAACGTGCGGCCGCGGTAGGTGATGGTCGAATCGAGCATGTCCGGCTTGGCGCTCCGCGCGGGGATGAACTCCCACCGGCGGCCCGCGGGCGGGGACGCCCGGTACCAGCGCTCGGCCACCGGCCGGAGGGATGCGTCGCCGCCGCTGGAGATGCACAGCGTGTGCTCGGACTCCTGCCCGTTCCGCGTCTCCCATTCGAGGCCGCGGGCGATCGCGTGCACGCGCTGCGTCATGACGTCCACGTAGGCGTCGAAGTCACCCGCGCGGGTGGCGGTGGTGAGCAGTTCCTCGCCGTCCGCCGCCCACCACTGCCAGAAGGCCTCGATGGGATCCTTCCGGCCGCGCCGAACACCGGCCCGGCGGTTCACAATGCCCATGGTGCTCGCGTTCCCTCGGTGTGTGCGCCCGGGATCCTCCGGTCGCTCCGACCTGAGTGAATCTACCCTGCGGGATGGCCCCGGCGGGAGGTGTCCGCCGGGGCCGCGGCGGGGCGCCGCCCAGTGGAACGGACGTGTCGCCGCGCTCTCAGGAGCGCTGCGTCGCCGCGCTGCCGGGCGCACCACGGAGGACGACGACGGCGATGAGCCCCGCGGTCACCGCCAGTGCACCGGTGAAGAGCACCACGCCCGACCAGCCCAGATGGCCGAAGAACAGGCCACCGACCCAGCCGAGCAGGCTGGAGCCCGCGTAGTAGGCCACGTTGTACAGGCCGGAGGCCTGCGCCCGGCCCTCCGAGGAGAGCGCCGGGGCCCACCCCGAGGAGACCGAGTGCGCCGCGAAGAACCCGCCGATGAACACCACGAGCCCGAGCACCGCGAGCGGGACGGACGGCGATAGCGTGACCAGCAGACCGACGAGCATGACGGGGATCGCGGCGACCAGGACCGCGAGGCGTCCGAAGCGGACACTCAGTCCGCCCGCCAGGCGTGAGGTGACGGTGCCGGAGAGGTAGGCGAGGAAGAGCAGACTCACGAGCGAGGCGGGGAGGAGGAACGGAGGCCCCTCGAGGTGGAAGCCCAGGTAGTTGTAGACCGCCACGAAGCCGCCCATGAGGAGGAACCCCTGCGCGTAGACCGCCAGCAGGCGGGGCGAGCGGAGGTTCACGCCGACGCGCGCGGCCAGCCCCGGCCCGGAGCCGCGCCGGGTGGGCCGGAAGCCGCGTGCGGCGGGCGCGAGGACCATGAACGCGACGGCGGCACCGGCGGCCATGATGCTGACGGCGAGGACACCGGCGCGCCAGCCGAACAGCTCTCCCACGGGACCGGCCACCAGGCGGCCGGCGAGCCCGCCGAGGGTGGTCCCCGCGATGTAGGTCCCGGCGGCGACGGCGGCGTGAAGCTTCTGCACCTCCTCGTACAGGTACACGAGCGCGGTCGCCGGGACACCGCCGAGGGCCACGCCCTCGAGGAACCGGACGGCGAGCAGCACCTCGAAGGAGGGAGCCGCCGCCGCGAGGAACCCCAGCACCACGGCCACGGTGATCGCCCACGTCATGGTCCTGCGTCGTCCGGCGCGGTCCGCCACCGCCGACCAGGGGATGACCGCGACGGCGAGGCCCAGCGTGGCCGCGGAGACCGAGAGGGCGGCGTCCGCCGGCGAGACCTGCAGATCCGCCGCCACGCCCGTGAGCACACCCTGCAGGGAGTAGAGCTGAGCGAAGGTCGCGAGGCCCGCGAAGAGCAGGGCCAGGAGGATCCGCCGGTACGCGCGGGAGTCCTTCGGGTGTCCCTGCCAGGTGCCGTCGCTCATCGTCGCGCCGTCCGGGCACGCGCCCGTGCGTGCGCCGTCACGGGTTCCGCCGACTCCCCGGGTCGCGCTCCCGACCGGCAGCCCCCGGTGAGCGCCCGGCCCTCCGGATCGCGCTTCCCAGCGGGCTCCCGGCCCTCCTGACCGCGCTCCCCAGCAGGCTCCGAACTACTCTCCCGATGGCCCTCCCCACGGTCAGCTCGGTGCGTCAACGGCGCCGGTACGCGAGGTCGAAGACCATCCGACCGGCGGTAATCGCCTTGTTCTCGAAACTCGTCAGCGGCCGCCCCTCGAAGCGGGGCGCCCACCCGCCGACGTCGTCCACGCCCTCGTTGGCTCCCGTGTTCCCGGTGCTGACGGGGTCGCGGCCCTCACGGACCGGCGCGCCACCCACCACCGACTCCACGCCGCTCTCCCACACCTGGGTGAGCGGACTGTCGGCGCCGCGGCGCTCGCCGTCGTGCAGGTTCTCGAAGTCCGGGCTGGCGTCGAGGACCGCTCGCATCTGGACGGCGTAGCTGGACCAGTCGGTGGCGAGCCGGAAGACGCCGCCGGGCTCGAGGACGCGGGCCGCGAGCTCCACGTAGTCCTGCTTGACGAGGCGGCGCTTGTGGTGCCGCGCCTTGTGCCAGGGGTCGGGGAAGAACGTCCACAGTTCGCCCACCGACGCCGCGGGGATCATCCCGGCGAAGGCCGCCGCGGCATCCACCTGCGCCGTCCTGACGTTCGTGAGGTCCTTCTGGCTGATCCTCAGCATGGTCTGCGCCAGCCCGGGCCGGTAGACCTCGAGGGCCAGGTGGTCGCGGTCGGGTCGCTGCTCGGCGGCGTGGGTGATGGCCTCGCCCAGGCCGGAGCCCACCTCGACGACGAGGGGCGCCGTCCTCCCGAAGGTCGCCGGAAGGTCGAGGACGAAGCCGGGGGCCACGGACGTGTCCGCGCTCTCCACCCGGGGGACGTCGATCAGGAAGGCCGCTGCCAGCTCGTCCCATGCTTCGCGTCGTCGGCCCTGCAATCGCGAGCCGCGCCGCACGAAGGAGAGGGGCTGGGTTCGGTGCTGCTGCTCGGAGCTGGGGGCGTCGGATTCCATCGCCCCCAAGGGTACCGGCACCCGGGTCGAGGAGCGGTGCTCCCAGCCGCTAGCTCCGGGCGGCTCCCAGCTGGAGGCGCGAGATGGCGAGCTGCGCGTACAGGGCCGCGCCGTCGGCGAGGACGCTGTCGTCGAACACCGCGTAGGGCGAGTGGTTGTAGGGCGACGCGGCGAGATCGACGCCGGGTGTCACGGCCGAGAGGAACGCGAAGCTGCCGGGCACGGCCTCGAGGATGCGCGAGAAGTCCTCGGAGCCGCTCATCGGGTTCGGCATGGTCACGTACCGGTCCGGGCCGAGCAACTCGGCGACCTGCGCCTCCACGTGCGCCGTCTCGTCGTGGTCCGTGATGGTCAGCGGGTACTCGTGGACGTACTCCACCTCGGCCTCGAGACCGTGTGCCCGGGCGATGTGCTGCGCGAGGCGGGGTGCCGACTCCGCCATCCGCTCCCGGTTGGCCGCGCTGAACGTCCGGACGGTCGCCTCGATGCGCGCGGTCTCCGGGATGATGTTCCGCTTGGTTCCGGCCTTCAGCACACCGACGGACAGCACCACGGGATCGAACATGTTGAACTGCCGCGTGACCATGACCTGCAGTTGCGTGACGATCTCCGCGGCGACCGTCACGGGATCCTTCGCCGAGTGCGGTGACGAGCCGTGCCCGCCCATCCCGCGCACGGTGATCATGAGCCCGTCCGACGCCGACATCAGCGGTCCGCCACGGCTGGCGACGACGCCCGTGGGGATGAGGGAGGAGACCACGTGCAGCCCGTAGGCGGCGTCGGGTCGCCGCCCCGCGGCGTCGAGCACGCCTTCGCGGATCATGACGCCGGCGCCGTCGTACCCCTCCTCGCCCGGCTGGAACATCAGCACGACGTCGCCCGGTAGGTCGGCGCGGCGGTCGGCGAGGAGCCTCGCGGCGCCCGCGAGCATGGCGGTGTGGAGGTCGTGGCCGCAGGCGTGCATGGCGCCGTCGACCTCCGAGGTATAGGGCACCCCGGTGGTCTCCTGGACCGGCAGGGCGTCCATGTCACCCCGGAGCAGGACGAGGGGCGGGGCAGCGTTGCCGGTCTTCGCGCCGCCGTGCGGCGTCCCGGGGGAGGGCACACCCGAGCCGCGGAGGACCGCCGTGACCGAGGTGGTGTCCGTGCCGAGGGTGATCTCGTACGGCAGGCCGTCGAGTGCCGCGAGGACCTTCTCCTGCGTGCGGGGGAGATCGAGGCCGATCTCCGGGTGGCGGTGCAGGCGGTGGCGGAGGTCCGTGATGTCACCCGCGAGGTCGCGGGCGTCGGCGAGCAGTGCAGCGGGGGAGAGCGTCACAGAATTCCTCCTGGCAGGCGGGTGCGGGCGTCCCTCCACCCTCGCAGATCCGACCTGCCGTGGCGAGGTCCCCGACCGGTGGCACCGCACCGGGTGCGACGTCGTCGTCCGGGCCGCGCCCAGCACGTGCGGGCCGTGCGACGGCTGGTCCTGGATCCGCTTGACCGAACAGAAGGGCCCGGACGTGCCGCGGCACACATCGGCCCGCCCTGATGCCGGGAACGGTGCAACCTGCTGGTAAAGTAAAAGAACTTGCCTGCGCACGGCGGAGACCCTCCGCGTGACACACGCGCAGCCTGCGTCGATAGAACGCATTCTTTTGTCCCGCATGAAGCTCCCAGGATCGTGAGCGCGGTGGACACTGTCTGATTTTTCTTCGGCGAACCCCTGCTCCAACCGGCGCCGGGGAAGATGAGAAGAAAGCTCGTGTACTTCACATGACTACTTTTGCTGCCCTCGGTGTGCCCAAGGCGCTGGTCGAGAACCTCGCCGTGCAGGGCATCACCGAACCGTTCCCCATCCAGGTCAAGTCCCTCCCGGACTCCCTGGCCGGGCGCGACGTCCTCGGCCGCGGCCGCACCGGCTCGGGCAAGACCCTCGCCTTCGCGCTGCCGATGGTGGCCCGCCTCGCCGAGCAGGAAGCGGCGTACCGCCGCAAGCCCGGGCGTCCGCTGGCCCTCGTCCTCGCGCCGACCCGCGAGCTCGCCACCCAGATCAACGCCACCGTCGAGCCGCTCGCGCAGCAGCTCGGCCTGAACACCACCGTGATCTACGGCGGTGTGTCCCAGCAGCGCCAGGAGAAGGCGCTCCGGGCCGGCGTGGACATCGTCATCGCCTGCCCGGGCCGCCTCGAGGACCTGATGCGCCAGAGGCTCATCAGCCTCGAGTCCGTGGAGATCACCATCCTCGACGAGGCGGACCACATGGCGGACCTCGGCTTCCTGCCCGTGGTCAAGAAGCTCCTCGACACCACACCCAAGGAGGGCCAGCGGCTGCTCTTCTCGGCCACTCTGGATAACGGTGTGGACAAGGTGGTAAACCGCTACATGTCCAACCCGGTGACCCACTCCGTCGACGACCCCCAGGCCGCCGTCACCACCATGGAGCACCACGTGCTCCTCATCGGCGACCAGACCCAGAAGAAGCAGCTGATCGTCCAGCTGGCCTCCGGCACCGGCCGCCGCCTGCTCTTCATGCGCACCAAGCACCATGCGCGGAAGCTCGCGAAGACCCTGACGGACGCCGGCATCCCCGCCGTCGACCTCCACGGAAACCTGTCGCAGAACGCCCGCGACCGCAACCTGGCCGAGTTCTCCTCGGGCGACGTCCGCGTCCTCGTGGCCACCGACGTCGCAGCCCGCGGCGTGCACGTGGACGACGTCGAGCTCGTGGTGCACGTGGACCCGCCCACGGAGCACAAGGCCTACCTGCACCGCTCGGGCCGCACGGCGCGCGCCGGTTCCTCGGGAACGGTGGTCACGATCACCCTGCCCGAGCAGAAGTCCGAGGTCCAGAAGCTCATGAAGGCGGCCGGCGTCGACGTCGCGTTCGAGAACGTGAAGGCCACCTCGCCCCTCGTGCAGTCGCTCATCGGCGATGTCGCGGACAGGATCGACCCGCGTACCCGTGCTGCTCTGCTCGCTGCGCGTGAGTCCTCCCGCGAGACCCCCCGGGGTGACGGGACCTCGACGGGTGCGAACGCCGAGCGCAAGCGCGCCCGTCGTGGCACCGCCGCTCCGTCGGCCGGCGGTCGAGGCGGTCGTGGCCGCGTGAGCGCCGAGCCGCAGGCTCAGGGCAACCGCGCCGAGCGCCGCAAGGACCAGCCGCAGGCACCGCGTTTCGGGTCCGACGGCGGAGGGTCCGCGGCGTCGGGCACCCGCCGTCGTTCGGAGGAGCCGCGCACGGCATCGGAGACGTCGACGCGCAGCAGGCGTCCCGCCTCCGGGCAGCGCGTGGGCGACGCCGTCCGCTGGTCCAGCACGTCCGCGCCCGCCGCGGGCGGTCAGCGCAGCCCGTCGGCCCCTGCCGCGGGAGGCCAGCGGAACCACGCCCCGTCGGCGCCCCGCACCGAGGGCGCCCGCCGTGCCGGTGGCTCCCGCCGGGCCGGCGCTCCCGCGTCGAACGATCGCCGCACCCGCTAGTCACGCAGGACCATGACAGGACCCCCGAGCGCACCGCGCCCGGGGGTCCTGTCATGTCCGCAGGTCATCCCGATCCGGTGACCTGAGGGACAGCCCGGAGAACATGCCTCGGTGTTCCTACCGAGGGTGCGGGACAATGGATGCATGAACGCACTCCTGAACGTCATCTGGCTCCTCTTCGGAGGCATCTGGCTCGCCCTCGGCTACTTCGCGGCGGGCATCATCTGCTGCCTGCTGATCGTGACCATCCCGTTCGGCATCGCCTCGTTCCGGATCGGCGTCTACGCCCTCTGGCCCTTCGGGCAGATGGTCGTGCACCGCGGGGGGACCACCGGAGCGCTGCCCGCCATCGGCAACGTCATCTGGCTCCTCGTGGCCGGGATCTGGATCGCCATCGGCCACGTGCTCACGGCCATCCCGATGTTCGTGAGCATCATCGGGATCCCCCTCGGCATCGCGAACCTCAAGCTCATCCCCGTCTCGCTGGCACCGCTGGGCAAGGTGATCGTGCCCTCGACCACCTATCTGCCTACCTACCGCTGAACCTGTCCGTCCGTCGGCGGAACCCTCCGGCGGAAGCTCGCTCGGCGAGGGCGGACGGAGTCGGCGTGCGCTGAGGCCGGGATTCGTCGGGCGATCGCAACCAGCGCAGGGCCGCGTGCTCGTCGTCGAAGTGACGCACCTCGAAGGGCGGGGCGTACAGCTCGTTGTAGAGGTCGAGGAGCAGTCCGTCGATCAGCGACCGGCCCGTCACGGCCATCCGTGAGACCCAGCCCGGCTGGGCGAAGGACTTCAGTGCGGCGCGGCAGATCGAGGTCATACCCGCCGGTCGGACCAGCAGGGGCCGCGGACCGTCCGTGCCGAGGGTCCGCATGTACCCGATGATGTCCGCGGCGTCCTGCTCGGTGAAGCGGATGGAAGGCTGCCACTGGACCACCACGATGTCGGGCTCGACGTGATGGGGTGTGAAGCGCGTGGGCCCTTGCGCGTGGTGCATGAGTACCTCCCCGTGGAGCGGGCGCCCGAGGCGCGCCGCCCGATTGTGGTGCAGGGCTCCGTGAGACCTCCGGAACCCTCCACGACCGCTCGAGACCGTCAACTGCCGTCGTGTAGAACCCTGTATAGCACTTCGCCGCTGTGCGTTTCTGCGCGCCACCTGCCCGGCGGCGCCCCGCACAGCAAGGAGGAGCCGCGACGGCGTCCGTCGCGGCTCCTCCACCACCCGTGCTGTGCTGCGCGGCGTGAGCTCGCGCGTGCCGGGAGTCTACTCGGGTCCACCCACCACGGTTGAGCCTCCGCTGGACCCCGCACTGGAGCCCGTGCCCGGCTTGTCGGCGTTCTTCAGCAGGTCACCGAGCAGCCCGATGATGTCGAGACCCGTGGTGTCCTTGACCAACTGCGTGGTCTGCTGCACACCGTTCGTCACGTTCCTGCTCAGCTGGCTCGCACCGTCCGTGGAGACCACCGTCATGGTGTCGATGGCGGACATCGGTGCCGCGATCTCCCGCGCCATGGACGGCAGGACCTCGAGGACCTTCGACAGGATGGCGGCCTGGTTGAACTGCTTGTAGGCCTCGGCCTGCGCGGCGATACCGGCGGCCTCCGCCTTGCCGCGTGCTTCGGTGGATTGCGCCTCCGCATCACCTCGTGACGCGATGACAGCTGCCTCCGCACGGCCTTTGGCCTCGTTGATGGCTGCCTCGGCGTTACCGCGGGCGGTGTTCGCGGCGGCGTCGGCCTCGGCCGACACCCTGTCACCCTCCGCGCTCAGCTTCCGCTTCGCGAGGTCCACGCGGGCCTCGATCTCCGTGGCCTCCGAGGCGCGGCGACGCTCCTCGAGTTTCGCGTCGGCCTGCTGGATGAGCCGGTACTTCTCGGCGTCGGCCGGCTTGCGGACCTCGGTGTCGAGCTCGCGCTCGCGCAGTTCCGCCCGGCGGAGGGCCACCTGCTGTTCGCGGATGATCACCTGCTCGTTCTGCTCGGCCTGCGCCAGCGGCCCGGCGGCGTCCGCACGCGCCTGGCGGGCGTCGGCTGCTTCCTTCAGCTCGGCCCGGCGGATGATCAGCTGCTGCTGTGCGAGTGCCACCTGCTCGTCGGAGATGGCGCGCGCCTGCTCGGACTCCTGGACCGAGCGGGCCTCGGCGATCTTCGCATTGCGCTCGGCGGACGCCGCCTCGGGGCGGCCCAGGTTCTTCAGGTAGCCGGAGTCGTCATCCACGGACTGGATCTGGAAGGTGTCGATCTCCAGGCCCTGGTTGTGCATGGAGTGCTCGGCCTCCTCCTTCACGCTCTTCGCGAAGGTGGCGCGGTCACGGATGATCGACTCGACGGTCAGGGTGCCCACGATGGAGCGCAGCGAGCCCGAGAGCGTCTCCTGCGTGTAGTGGTCGATGGCGTCCTGCTGGTTGAGGAAGCGCTGCGCGGCCTTGCGCACCGAATCGGCGTCGCCACCCACCTTGACCTGGGCCACGCCCGTGAGGTGCAGCTTGATGCCGTTCAGCGAGATGCCCTCGATGCGCAGGGACACCTGGCGCGACGCCAGGGAGAGCGGGTACGCCCGCTGGGAGAACGGGTTGATGAAGACGCGGCCGAAGACGACGCGCTGGCTGTCGACGTCGGGCTGCCCCTTGTTGTCCTTCGACGAGATGATGAGCGCCTGGTCCGGACTGGCGATGTGGAGTGCCATCTTGGCGAGGATCGCCAGGACGATCAGGAGGATGACGACGACGACGATGACGCCTATGGTGATTGCTGCAGTGGTCACTGAGACCCTTTCACGGTGAACTGCGGAATTAGGTCAGTGGGCCGTGCGGCCCGCTCGGACATCAACCTATGCGATGCATTGCGCTTCTCTGACCCCCATGTCGTGAAAGTGGACAAACCGTTATGCGCCCTCGGTCAGGACGCCGCACCTGCCAGGAACGCCTGCATGAGCGGGCCGCCCGAGGTGGACCCGAGCTCGCCCTCCTCGACGAACACGGCCACCGCGAGGTCGCCCTGGATCGCCACGACCCACGCGTGGGTCCGCGGCGGCGTCTCGCTGCCGAACTCGGCGGTACCGGTCTTCGCGAGGACGGGCTCCCCGGGCACGTCCTGCAGGAGCTGGGCGCCGCCCTGGCTGACGACGGCGGACATCAGGGTGCGGAGGGTCGCGGCCTCGGCGGCGGAGAACGCGCTCGGCGGGGCGTCGGTGGCCGGATCCTCGGCGGCGTCGCCCGGTGAGGCGGCATCGTCCGGTGAGGTGGCATCGTCCGTGGGAGCCGCCGTCTCCGCGGCACTCTCCGAGCCGGGATCGAGGTCCGTCGACTCCCCGGCGGCGAGCAGCGTGGGGGTCACCCGCGCCCCGGCCCCGACGCTAGCCGCCATGGTGGCGAGCGAGAGGGGCGAGACGAGGACCTCGCCCTGGCCGATCATCGCGGCGGCCTGCGCCGTACCCTCTGCCTCCGTGGGCACGGCTCCGAAGAACGCGGGGGTGCCGATGGCCGCCTCGACGCCGATCCCCAGGTCAGCGGCCGCGCTCGCCAGCTCGGCCTGCGTGATGTCGCCGCGCGTGCTGATGAAGCCCGTGTTGCAGGACTGCGCGAAGGTCTCGAGGAGCGGGATGGTGCCGAGGAACTGCGCGGGGTAGGTGCTGGCGTTGTTGAACGTGCGGCCGTCCACGGTCACCTCCTCCGTGCACTCGGTCGGCGTCTCGGGCGTGAAGCCCTTGCGCAGGAGCGCGAGGCTCGTGGCGACCTTGAAGGTGGAACCGGGCGGGTACTGGCCGAGGAGGGCCGTCTGCAGCCCCTCGCTGCCCGGTCCGTTGGCGGCGGCGAGGATCTCGCCGGTGCTCGGCCGGATGGCGACGATCGACGACGCCGAGGGCTCGTCCGCGAGTACGTCCTCACCGAGGGACTGGAGGCGGGGATCGAGGGTGGTGGCGAGATCCGTGCCGTCCACGGCGGGCTTGCCGAACAGGCGCTGCGTGGGGGTGGCGGGATCATCCACCGCGACGGCGTTGACCTCGAGCCCGGGGGTGCCGGTGAGCTGGGCGTTGTGCTGCAGCTGGAGCCCGCCGAGCCCCGTCACGTCCCCGGCCCGGATGGCCCCGCCGGACTGCTCCACGAGCTCCTCCGTGGCTTCGCCGACGCTCCCGAGCAGCTCCCGCGCGAACGTGCGGGTGGGCGCGAGTTCCAGCGTGTCCGCCTGGCGGAGGGCACCGGGGACGGCGTCGATCTGCGCGTCCGTCACGGTGCGGCCGGCGTCGTCGCGCAGCACGAGGGCGACGACGAACGCCTCGGCACCCGCGGCCGTCACCTGTTCCTCGTAGCCGGCCGGGTCGAGCTCGAGGAGTGTTGCGAGAGCGCGTGCCGACGCCGCCCACTGCGCCTCGGGGACGAGGGTCTTGTCGATGCCCACACGGATCACCGGGCGCTGCGTGACGATCACCTCGCCGTTCGCGCCGGTGATGTCACCCCGGTCTCCGGGCACGCTCGCGAGGGTCAGCTTCTCGTCCGGCAGGAGGTTCGGGACGAAGACGTCCGGCTCCCACGCCGCCTGCCAGTTGTCCTCGACGCGCGTGAGGTCCGCCGTCGTGCTGTAGGTCCAGTCCTGGTCCGTGTCGTCGAGGTCCCACACGTAGTCCAGGGTCGCCGTCGCGCTGTCCTCACCCGTCTCCTCCACGCCGCGCACGGTGACGGCCGGCGCTTCCGGGCCGAAACCGTCCGTGATCGTGGCGAGGTCGGCGGTCACGGCGGCCGGATCGGTCCCCGCGAAGGCGGACTGCCCCACATCGAGCTGCGCGAGGCCTTCAGCGAGTGTCCTGGCGGCATCCTCCGCGGTCGGGCGGTCGTCGGTGCAGGCCGTGAGGCCGAGGGCCAGGGCGGCGATGGTCAGGACGGTCGTGGCACGGTGGAGGTTCCCCATGGGGCCATTATGGCTGAGCCCGAACGCCCGGGAGCGGACCCGCGGTGCGTCACGCGTGGCTCAGCGCACAAGGGCCCCCACCGACGGCGGGGCTGGAGCGCCGGGCGTGCGGTCACCCCGCAGCGCGAGACCGAGGGCGATCACCGCCGGCAGGAGGACGAGCATGGCACCCATCCCGAGGGTCAGGGCGTCCGGCGCGACGACGGACAGGCCGCGCTGCGCCTGCACGAACAGGGTGAGCATGAGGCCGAGATAGGCGACCGCGGCCACCGCGACGATCCGACGGATGCGGTGCTCCGAGAGGTTCAGCACGCCGCGGCCGACCAGCCAGGTGAGGGCGAGCGCGACGAGCGGCAGGGCCTGCAGGGCGTGGAGCCCGACGAAGTGGGCCACCCGGCTGTCCCCGAAGTCGGTGGACCACCCGAGCAGGGGCAGGCCGGGACCGCCGTCGGAGGAGCCGACCGTGTGGCCGCCGGTCACCGGGCCCATTCCCGTCTGGCCGGGCCGGGGACCGGTCATGACGTAGCCGCTGAGCGCTCCGACGGTCATGAGGGGCACGGCCAGCTGCACCGCCAGCCCGAGGCCGCCGTCCAGCCGTCTCCGCGCGAGCACAACGCCGACGATGATCACGCACAGCGAGAAGACTCCGATGCCCGCACCCATCACGGCCCAGAGGGTCGTATCGAGCGGCGTCGCGGTGTTGAAGTGCGAGGCTCTGCCGCGTGCGGCCTGGAGGACGAGGACGCCGAGTTCCACGATCAGTGCCCAGCCGAGCACCTCGAGCACCGCCCGGGTGAACCGGCCGCGCTCGATCCGCCCGTAGATCCACAGCATCACGGGTGCGAACGCGACGAAGGACAGGGCGAACTTGAGCGGTTTGTTCCAGACGGGAGCCCCCGCGACCTGCGTGGGGTCGGCCACGGCGAGGACGGCCGAGATCGGGAGGACGACGACGGCGCACGCGAGTAGGAGCATGAGCGCCGGGCTCACCCGCCACCCGGCGCGCAGGACCGCCGCGGTGGTCACGACGGCACCCGCTCGGCGCGCGCGGGGGCGCCGCCGTCGACGGTCCGCATCAGGTGGTGTTCCCGCCAGGCCAGGAACAGCGGGAAGGTGAACGCGATGGCGATGACGAAGCTGAGGGGGACGAGGAGCCAGACCGCCCGGGACATGCCGAGGCGCCTGCCCTCGAGGATCATGAACATGCAGGCGACGAAGGCGACCACGATCACATCCACGGCGGCGGAGGTCGACGCGGCACTCGCGAACCAGCCGGCGAGATAGTCCTCCTGCGCGGCCATGGATCGAAGGTTGAAGGTCCAGGTGCCGACGCCGCCGACGACGGCCAGGAGCAGATAGAGCACGCGCATCGGAGAACTCCTCGCAAGGGTGAACACTGTTCACCGATAGTAGGGTGAACAGTGTTCACAGCACAAGACCCGAGATTCGGAGGCACATCCCGTGGTCACGACGCCCCTGACCATCGACGCGATCGTCGCGACGAGCCGTTCCCTCCTGGTCGAGGGAGGTCCGGATGCGGTGGTGGTCCGCGAGGTGGCCCGGCGTCTCGGGGTCACGGCCGGCGCCCTGTACCGGTACGTACGAGGGCGGGACGATCTGCTCACCCTGCTCATCACGGCCTGCACCCATGAGGTGACCGCCGCGTGCGAGGACGCGTTGCGCGCCTGCCGGCCCGACGACGTCGAGGGCCGCATCCTGGCCGCCACCCTGGCGTTCCGCGCCTGGGCTCTCGAGCACCGGCCCGAGTTCGGTCTCGTGTACGGGACGCCGCTGATCGGTTATGCGGCTCCCGCAGGTGGACCGACCGTGGAGGCGGGTCAGCGCTTCGGTGCCCTGTTCGGATCGCTCTTCGTCGAGGCGCGGGCCGCCGGACGGCTTCGTGCGGTCGACGACGAGAGCCTCGCGCCGGGAGTCCGGGCGTCGCTCGTGGCGACGGCGTCACGGCTCGGGCTGCCCATGCGGGCGGGGGAGGTTCAGCCCTTCATCGTCGGGTGGCACCGCATGCTGGGGGTGGTCTCCGTGGAGGTGGCCGGTCACCTCCGGTGGGTCTTCGGCGAGGACGCCTCGGCCTTCGCGCACCAGCAGATCGACGAGCTGCTCGCCGACCTGCTGGTACCCGCGCCCTGAGCCGGGCCCGCGGAGCGTCCGTCCGCGGCGATGCAAGGGGAATATCCGCTGCCCGTGAAAAGTTGAGTCGAGTACACTCAATGTGATCGTCACGCCCCCTGCACACTCGGAAAGGAACCGCGCGTGGATACCAACTTCACCACCAAGAGCCGTGAGGTGCTGTCGGCCGCGGCCATGAACGCCTCCACGGCGGGCAACGCCCAGATCGACGCACCGCACTTCCTCAAGGCCCTCATGGATCAGCGCGAGGGCATCGCCGTCGCCCTCCTGAAGGCCGCCGGCGCCGATCCGGACTCGATCAGCGTCCAGGCGAGTTCCGCCATCAAGGCCCTGCCGTCGTCGTCGGGCTCGTCCGTCGCCCAGCCGCAGTTCTCCCGCGGCGCGCTGCAGGTCGTCAGCGCAGCCCAGCAGGAGGCGGAGACGCTCGGCGACCAGTTCGTCTCGACCGAGCACCTGCTCCTCGCCCTCGCCGCGGACGGCGGGACCGCGGGCTCCATCCTCCGTGGTGTGGGGCTCACGCGGGAGGCGCTCGCCTCGGCGCTGCCCGGGGTGCGCGGCGACCGCCGCGTGACCACCCCCGACCCCGAGAACACCTTCCAGGCCCTCGAGAAGTTCGGCGTGGACCTCACCGAGGTGGCCCGCAGCGGCAAGCTGGATCCCGTGATCGGGCGCGACGCCGAGATCCGCCGGGTCGTGCAGGTGCTCAGCCGACGCACCAGTAACAACCCGGTGCTCATCGGCGAGCCAGGTGTCGGCAAGACCGCCGTCGTCGAGGGGCTCGCCCAGCGCATGGTGGCCGGGGACGTCCCGGAGTCCCTGCGTGGCAAGACGCTCATCAGCCTGGACCTCGGTTCGATGATCGCCGGCGCGAAGTACCGCGGCGAGTTCGAGGAGCGGCTGAAGGCCGTCCTCGAGGAGATCAAGGGGTCCAACGGCCAGGTGGTCACGTTCATCGACGAACTCCACACCGTGGTCGGCGCCGGTGCCTCCGAGGGGTCCATGGACGCCGGCAACATGCTCAAGCCCATGCTCGCCCGCGGCGAGCTCCGGCTCATCGGCGCGACCACGCTGGACGAGTACCGCGAGCGGGTGGAGAAGGATCCGGCGCTGGAGCGCCGCTTCCAGCAGGTCTATGTGGGGGAGCCGACCGTGCCCGACACCATCGGGATCCTGCGCGGGCTGAAGCAGCGGTACGAGGCGCACCACAAGGTCTCGATCGCCGATTCCGCGCTCGTCGCGGCGGCCACCCTGTCCAACCGGTACATCCCGGGCCGGCAGCTCCCTGACAAGGCGATCGACCTCGTGGACGAGGCAGCCTCGCGCCTTCGCATGGAGATCGACTCCGCTCCCGTGGAGATCGACGAACTGCGCCGGTCCCTGGAACGCATGCACATGGAGGAGATGGCGCTGTCCCGCGAGAAGGACGAGGCGTCCCTCGAACGGCTCCAGGCGTTGCGCGCCGAGATGGCCGACCGCCAGGAGGACCTCGACGGACTCAACGCACGGTGGGAGGCCGAGAAGGCGGGCCTGAACCGCGTGGGTGACCTCAAGGCCTCGCTCGACGACCTGCGCTCCCACGCCGACCGCGCGCAGCGCGAGGGTGATCTCGAGACGGCGTCGCGCATCCTCTACGGCGAGATCCCGCAGGTGGAGCGCGAGCTCCGCGAGGCGCAGGCCGCCGAGGAGCAGAGTGTCAACGCGCCCGAGCTCATGGTCGCGGAGGAGGTCACGGCGAACGACATCGCCGAGGTCATCTCCGCGTGGACCGGCATCCCGGCCGGCCGCATGCTGCAGGGGGAGAGCGAGAAGCTCCTCGCCATGGAGGACGTCATCGGGGCGCGCCTGATCGGGCAGAAGAAGGCGGTCACCGCCGTGTCCGACGCGGTTCGTCGCGCGCGGGCGGGTGTGTCCGACCCGAACAGGCCCACCGGCTCCTTCCTGTTCCTCGGCCCCACCGGTGTGGGTAAGACGGAACTCGCCAAGGCGCTCGCGGACTTCCTGTTCGACGACGAGCGCGCCATGATCCGCATCGACATGTCCGAGTACTCCGAGAAGCACTCGGTGGCGCGCCTGGTAGGTGCTCCTCCGGGCTACGTGGGCTACGAGGAGGGCGGCCAGCTCACCGAGGCGGTGCGGCGCCGGCCCTACAGCGTGGTGCTGCTCGACGAGGTGGAGAAGGCGCACCCCGAGGTGTTCGACCTCCTGCTGCAGGTGCTCGACGACGGCCGGCTCACGGACGGGCAGGGCCGCACCGTGGACTTCCGGAACGTGATCCTCGTGCTCACCTCCAACCTCGGCTCGCAGTTCCTCGTGGACCCGTCCCTCGACGACGCCGCCAAACGCTCCGCCGTGATGTCCGCGGTCAACGCGAACTTCCGGCCGGAGTTCCTCAACCGGCTCGACGACGTCGTCATCTTCGACCCGCTGGGCCTCGACGAGCTCTCGCGCATCGTCGACCTGCAGGTCAAGGCCCTCGGCGACCGACTGCAGGACCGCCGCCTGGAACTCGACGTCAGTGCCGCTGCCAGCGAGTGGCTGGCGCTCACCGGCTTCGATCCGGCGTACGGCGCCCGGCCGCTGCGCCGGCTCGTGCAGCGCGAGATCGGGGATCGCCTGGCACGGGGGATCCTCGCCGGTGACATCGTGGACGGCGACACCGTGGTGGTCGACCGGCAGGAGCCGGCGGCCGATGCGATCGGCGTCCCGGGAGCCGGCGAGGGCGGGCTCTCGGTACACGCCGCACGCTAGCCGCACGGAGAAGGGGGAGGGGCCATCGGTCCCTCCCCCTTCTGCGTCCCCTTCAGAACCGTGGACACCCCGGACCCCCCTGACGGGTCAGGGGAGCAGCATGCTCCGATCCAGTGTCGCGCCGTTCTCGAGGACGGCGAAGCAGTCGACGCGCCGATCGCCGTCGGCCCACGTGCCCTCGGTCGGTGTGGCGCGGAGGAGTGTCACCTCGAGGTCCTCCGTGACGACGTCGGGGTCGATCGACTCCGAGGCCTCGGAGCACTCTTCCTCGGCCCGGGCGGCGAGTTGCTCGCGGCCCGGGAACGCGTCGTCCTCGCCGTAGCTCTCGCTGGCGAGGAGCTGGGCGTTGTGCGGTTCGGAGCAGTCGACGAGCCGGGCGTCCTCGGTGATGACGGTGAAGCCCGCGAGGCACTCGCCGGTCGCGAGCGAGGACGGGTCCACGAGGTCCTCGTCCTCCGAGCTGCCGAAGAGCGAGACCAGGAGCCAGGTGAGCAGTGCCAGCACGACGACGACGGCCGCGAGCGCGAGCAGCAGCGGGCGGGTCCGCTTCCGTTGCGTGCGGTCGCGCCTGTACTGCGCGTCGGCGCCGGGCGCTGTAGGAGTCCAGCCTGGACGCGACCCGTCGGTAGCGGTCGCGAGGCTCGTCACGCCGGCTGCGGCTCCTGCGGTGCCGGCGGCGCCATCGGTGCTCGTCGGGCCGCCACCCTCCGCACCGAGGTGATCGGTGTCGTCGAGGGCATCACGATCCGGCTGACCTCCCTCGACCGGATCCGGGCCGCCCACATGGCCGGGGTCGACGCTCGGGCTCAGGCCCGGGTACGGGCCCGGATCGCCGACCCCGGGCTCCCCTCCCTCGGGCTCGAATGCGTAGGGGCCGCCCACGGGTTCGGCGTCCGTGCTGTCGGCGACCTCGCCGGCGGGGCCGGTGTCGTCGTCGTGCGCGCCAGTGGTGTCCGCCGCGACGTCGGGGGTCTCGGCGGTGTCTGCTTCGTCGTCGTGCGCGCTCCCGGAGATCGGGGCGCGGTCATCGGCGACGCCGTCCTCGGCCATGGTGACGGGGTGTGACCCGTGCTCGGGTGACGAAGCCGGTTCGGGCGCGATGTCGGGCTCGGGTCCCGTGGGAACGTGCTCCTCGTGCTTCATGGTGAGCCGCTGTCTCCTCGTTGCTCGTGGTTCCCGATGCCGCGCGCCGGCCGCCCGCGATGTGCCCTCGACTCTATCCACATTCGGGCCGGAGCACGGGTGTGGGCCGTGCGGGGGCGGACCGACGCCTCCGGTTCACCCACTCCACCGGATCGGCTGTCCGACGGCCTTGGGCGCCGACGCTCGGATGCCGCTCCGAGCATGTAACCTATACTTACGACGAATTAACCAAATACTCCGGGGCCTCGCTGCAGCCTTGGGCCTCGTGCCCCAGTGACCACCCTCGGATCGACGCACAAAGGGGGTCACGCCATGGGGCGCGGCCGTCAAAAGGCAAAAGCTACCAAGCAGGCCAGGGACATGAAGTACTTCAGCCCAGCCACCGATTACACCGCCCTGCAGCGAGAGCTCACAGGACCGGATGGTCGAGCGTCGAATCGACGCACCGAGATACCGGAGCCGGTCGAACCGGACTACTCCGAGTACGCGGACAAGTACGGCGACGAGCTGGACGACGACGGCGAGAGCGATTCGCGCCGCACCGGCTGAGCTGCCACAGCGTCATACGAGAACCCACCAGTGAGCGCTGGTGGGTTCTTGCTTTTGCGAGACGGGCGGGCAGGTACCGGATGTCTCAAGCGGGTGAGGCCAGGAGGGACTGGAAAGCCAGCTCCGCGGCTCCGACGAGGAGCAGTTCCGACCCGAGCGCTGCACGGCGGACCTCCACGTCACCGGCGAGCGCACCGGCGTTCACGGCGTCGCTCAGCTGGTGTTCGCGTGAGCTCGCGAGAACCCCGAGGAATCCACCGAGCACGATCAGCCGCGGGTCGAAGATGTTGGTGACGTCGACGAGGGCCGCGGTCAGGAGCTCGAGCTGGCGGTCCACCTCCGCGTCCACCGCAGGATCCGGAGTGCCGGCGAGGACCTGCTCCAGCGCCTCGATCCCGCCGGCGTCGATCCCCGCTGCTCCGAGCAGCCGTTCCAGCCGTACCTCGGCGTCGAGACACCCCGACCGGCCGCAGTGGCACGGGGCACCACCGGGCCGCACGGACGTGTGGCCGAGTTCGCCGCCGTAGCCGCGGCTCCCCACGAGATGCGCGCCGCCCGTGATGACCCCGCCGCCGATACCGCTCGCGCTGCCGTTGAGGTAGAGGGCGTCGTCCACCCCGAGGGCCGCACCGAAGATGCTCTCGGCGAGCAATCCGAGGAAGGCGTCGTTCGCCACCACGACCGGCAGACCCAGGGCTTCGCTGAACGGGGTGGTGAGATCGGCGTCCTGCCAGCCGAGGTGAGGGGCCAGCAGCACGCGGCCGGTCCGGGCGGTCACCAGGCCGGGGACGGCGATCCCGACACCGATGACGCGGTCCAGGCGTGACAGGTCGGGTTCGAGTTCCTGCAGGAGCTCGCGCGCGAGCTCCACGACCTCGGCGACCGTGGGGATGCCCGGTGTCTCGCGGCGGATCCGCCGGTGCACGTGGCCGCCAAGGCCGACGAGCCCTACGGTCAGCGCGTCGATGTCGGGGTTGACGGCGACGACCGCGATGCCTGGGTTGACGCGGACGATCGGGCTGGGGCGGCCCACCCGCCCGTCGATGGCGGGTTCCACCTCCTGCACCAGGTTCTTCTCGGTGAGGGCCTGCACGAGGGACCCGACGGTGGACCGGTTGAAGCCGCTGCGTCGGGTCAGTTCTGCCCGCGAGAGGGGGCCGCTCCGGTGCACCAGCGTCAGGATCTGCGACAGGCTCTGCGCGCGGAGTCCTTCGGGCCCGTTCAGGGCGCGGGCGGCTGGCTGCACGGGTCGGCGCCTCCTTCGTCCTGCAGGAGCGCGGTGGGCACCTGGCACATCCCATCCTAGTGAGGGTGGGTGTTCCTCAGGCTCGCTGGCCGATCACGCCGTCGGGCGCGAGGGCGCCGGCGGGCGCCGCGGTGCTCTGCCTGACCACGAGGCTCGTGGCGAGGTCCAGCCGGAGGTTGTTGGGGCGCTCACCGCTGCGCAGCCGCAGGACCATGCGGGTTGCCTCCTCCGCCATCTGCAGCAGCGGCTGGTGCACCGTGGTCAGCGCAGGGCTGGACCACTGGGCGAATTGCAGGTCGTCGTACCCGACGATCGACAGTTCCTCCGGGACCCGCAGGCCGATCTGGCGGGCGGCGTCGAGCACGCCCAGCGCCTGGAGGTCGCTGCCCGCGAAGATCGCCGTGGGCGGGTTCTTCCCGCGGAGCAGCGAGAACGCGTGGTCGCGGCCGCCGTCCACGTGGAAGTTGCCGTAGCGGACGAACCCGGGCTCGATCGCCAGGGCGGCCATATTCATGGCCGACCTGTAGCCGTCGATCCTCGCGAGGGAGCACATGATGTCCTCGGGGCCGCTGATCGCGGCGATCCGCGTGTGGCCGAGGTCGATGAGGTGGCGCGTGGCCATCATGCCGCCGGACCAGTTGGCGGACCCTACCGACGGCACGTCCGGTGACGGGTCACCGGCGGGATCGATGATGACGAACGGGATGGAGCGTGATGCCAGCTTTCTCCGGTAGTGCTCCGGAAGGTCCGAGAACACCAGGACCACGCCGGCCGGCCGGCGGGCCATGACACCTTCGATCCACTCCGGCCCGGGCGCGTGGCGCGTGCCCGACTCCGTCAGTACGACGCTCATGCCGTGCTCACGCGCCACGTTCTCGACACCCCGGATGATCTCGAGGGCCCAGGCGCTCTCCAGCTCGTGGAACACGAGTTCCACGAGGTAGGAGCGCATTGCGGACATGGTGCGGCGCTGGTAGCCGTGCTCCTCCAGGAGCTCCTCGACTTTCGAACGGGTTGTCGCCGACACGTCGGAGCGGCCGTTCAACACCTTGGAGATCGTGGAGAGGGAGATACCGGCCGCTGTTGACAACTGGGCGAGGGTGACGCGCGGTTCCCCCGCCGGCAAAGACATCCCCACAGCCTATACCCGGCCTTCGGCGCGCAGGTGGAACCTTTCGACGGCTCCGGGCCCGACCCGGTGGCCGACGGCGCCGGTGAACAGCCGGCGAATCCTCGCGGCCGTGGTGGCGCGCGGTCAGGGCTGCGTGGTTGTCTGGGGGCGTGACCTCCCACGACGACACCACGCACGTGCCCGACGACGCCCATCTGCGTCAGGACGTCAACGTGCCCGAGCAGGCACTGGCTGAGAACGACGAACCGGCACTCCAGCTGGGCCCGTGCGCCTGATCCTCGTCCGTCATGGACAGACCCCGAGCAACGTGGCAGGTGCCCTCGACACGGCGGCTCCCGGAGCGCCGCTCACCGCCCTCGGCGAAGCGCAGGCCGCAGCTCTTCCCGCGGCCCTGGCAGGTGAGCCGATTGCCGGCATCTACGCCTCGGCCCTGACCCGTGCCCGGCTTACCGCAGCGCCCCTCGGTCTCGCACGGGCCCTGCCGGTACAGGTGCTTCCCGGGCTCGAGGAGATCTCGGCGGGGGAGTTGGAGATGCGTGCCGACGAGACCGCGCGGCAGGACTACGCGGCCTGCCTGATCGGCTGGATGCACGGCGATCTCCGGCGGACGCTGCCGGGCGGTGCTGACGGGCGGAGCTTCCTCGACCGCTTCGACGCAGCGGTGGGGCGCATCGCCGGATCCCACGGCGAGGACGAGATCGTCGTCGTCGTCTCCCACGGGGCGGCGATCCGCGTCGTGACTGCCGTGTGGACCGGGATGGACGGCGACCGGGCCGCCCGGCTCGACATCAGGAACACGGGCGCGGCCTTCCTCGACGGCTCGCGCGCCGCTGGGTGGCGCCTGGAACGGTGGCACCCCGAGCCGCTCGGCGGCGCCGGGCTGGCTGATCCCTCCGCCGTCGACGTCACCGGTGAGAGTGCCCGCGACGCCGCGGAGGAGACGCCGGAGAAGGACTGACGGATCATCCGCGTCGTCGGTGGTGGAACCGGCCGTGTCATGAGCCGTGACGCCCCCGGCTGTGCGAACGATCCCCGCTCATTCCCTGAGGGTGAGCCCGCCTCGCGCCCCTCCTCCTCCCTTGACACGACAGCGCGGGACAGAAAAAACGTTGCACGGGGGGCAACATAAGTCGCTTGCGCTCGGCATGCGTGATCCGTCACGGTAGTAAGCAGACTGATCATCTCCTCCGATCCGGCATCGCGAGGGGTTCGATCTTCCCTACTCATCAAGGAGCACGAGCATCATGGCAACAGAGAACACATCGGGCGCGAGCACCCCGAAGAGCCGGCGCAATGACGTCGTCGCCGCGGAGAAGGAGCAGTTCGGCGGCATCAAGTTCGGGTCGGCTTTCTTCGGCTGGCTGACGGCGATCGGGCTGACCGTCATCCTCAGTGCGCTGGCCACGGCCATCGGCGTGGGGGTCGGGGCCGCGAACTCGAGCAGCGCGACCGAGGCCGCCGACCAGGCGCAGCAGAACGCGCAGACCATCGGGATCGTGAGCGGGATCGTCCTGGCCGTGATCCTCTTCCTGGCCTACTACTGCGGCGGGTACGTCGCGGGCCGCATGGCCCGGTTCGACGGCGCCAAGCAGGGCCTGGCCGTCTGGCTCTGGGGCATCATCATCGCCATCGTCCTCGCGATCCTCGCGGCCGTGGCCGGTGACCAGTTCAACGTCCTCTCGCGCCTCAACGGTGCGCCGAGCATCCCCGTGGACGGCAGCGCCCTCACCGCGAGCGGCCTGATCGCCCTCGCCATCGCCGTCCTGATCCCGCTGATCGCGGCGATCCTCGGCGGCAAGGCCGGTATGAGCTTCCACCGCAAGGTGGACCAGGTGGGCATCAATCACCAGTCCGGCATCTGATCGGCACCTGATCGGCACCTGACCGGCGCGCCGGCCGGAACGCAGCCGGAACTCAGCCGGAACAGGAAAGGCACCGCTCCCGAGGGGCGGTGCCTTTCCTGTACGTCCGTGGTCCGGGGACGGAGGTCGGAGGCGGGGCTCAGAAGCGGACTGAGCCGACCGCCGCCCGGTACTGCTCACGGATGACCGGCCGGTGATCGACGGCGCGGCCCTCCAGGGTCTCGACGCTCCACCGCGGCCTCGCCCCGGACAGGGCCCACGCAGCCTGGACGGCTCCGCCCCGTGCCACGTACTCGCCCGGAGCCGGGATGCGCACGGGCAGGTCGAACACCTGTGCCGCGACATCCTGCACCGCAGTGTTCTGTGCCGCACCACCGATCAGCAGCAGGTGCCGCGGTGCCACGCCCGCGGCACGGACGGCGTCGAGCGCGTCGGCCAGGCCGCAGAGCATGCCCTCGATCGCCGCGCGGGCGAGGTTCTCCCGCGTGCCGGAGGCGATGCTCAGGTTGTGGATGCTGGCCTTCGCGGTCGGCAGGTTCGGTGTGCGTTCCCCCTCGAAGTAGGGCACGAGCACCACGCCGCCGGATCCCGGCTCGGCGTCGCGCGCCAGGGCGGCGAAGCCGTCGTGGTCCACGCCGAGCATCCCCGCCACGGAGGAGAGCACCCTCGCCGCATTGAGTGTCGCGACGAGGGGCAGGAAGAGGCCGCTGGCATCGGCGAAGCCCGCCACCGTCCCGGACGCGTCGGCCACGGCGTCCGCCGCGACGGCGAAGACCGTCCCGCTGGTACCGAGGGACACGACGACGTCGCCCTCCTCGGTGCCGAGCCCGAGGGCTGCGCCGGCGTTGTCGCCCATACCTGCGCCGAGGACGATCCTGCGGTCCGAGGCGAGGAAGGACGTGTGCACCGTGCCGGCCACGGCGTCCGCCGCGAGGACGCGGGGGAGGATGACCGACGCGGGGTCCGCCTCCTGTCCCGGCCCGTTCGTCCCCCTTGCCTCTCGGGCGGGACGTCCGAGCATGCGCTCGAACAGGTCGAGGTCGTAGGACCCCGTGGCGGGGTTCCAGTAGGAGGTCCCGCTCGCATCCGAGCGGTCCGTGACCAGTTCCTCGAGGACGGGCCCGAGGGGCGCGTCGCCCTCGGGGCCGAATCCGCGCAGGCGCCACGTCAGCCAGTCGTGCGGCAGTGCCACGGCCGCGATCCGCGGCACGATCTCCGGTTCGGCATCCCGTACCCACCGCACCTTCGTGCCGGTGAAGGAGGCCACCGGCGAGGAGCCGGTCCGCGCCACGAGCTCGTCGACCCCGAGTTCGGAGATGAGGTCGCGTGCGGCGCCCGAGGAACGGGTGTCGTTCCAGAGCAGGGCGTCCCGGAGCACTCGGCCGTCACGGCCCAGCAGCACCATGCCGTGCTGCTGACCCGCGATCGCGAGGGCATCGACGTCGTCCCCCAGGCCGTCCGCGGAGGAGAGTGCCGTGAGCAGCGCCTCCCACCACGCCGTCGGGTCCACCTCGGTGCCCTCCGGGTGGGAGGCGCGGGCCGCCCGCGCCTCCGCACCCGTCCGGCTGTCGAGCACGACGACCTTGCAGCTCTGCGTCGACGAGTCGACGCCGGTCACCAGCCCGGAGCCGCGCATGGGTCAGCGGGCTCCGAGCAGGTGCTCGATGAAGAGCTGCTGCAGCTTCACGAAGCCGAAACCCTTGCCGTTGAAGTAGGCATCGGCGTCGAAGTCCTCGTAGGAGGAGCGGTCGGCGCGGAGTGCCTCGTAGCCCTCGCCCTCGTTGAGCGTGGGCTGGTTGATTTCGGAGACCCGCGATGCCTCGAGGGCTGCCTGCACCTCGGGGTCCGCACGGAACGCCGCTGCGCGCTCCTTGAGCAGGAGGTAGGTCTGCATGTTCGCCGAGGCGGACTCCCACACGCCGTCCATGTCCTCGGTGCGGCTCGGCTTGTAGTCGAAGTGACGGGGGCCGTCGTAGGCGGGTCCGCCGTCGGGGCCACCGTTCTCCAGGAGGTCCACGAGCGAGAAGGCGTTCTGCAGGTCACCGTGACCGAACACGAGGTCCTGGTCGAACTTGATGCTGCGCTGGCCGTTCAGGTCGATGTGGAAGAGCTTGCCCTGGTAGAGGGCCTGCGCGATCCCGTGGGTGAAGTTCAACCCGGCCATCTGCTCGTGCCCGGTCTCGGGGTTGATGCCCACCAGCTCCGGGCGCTCGAGGGTCTCGATGAACGCCATGGCGTGGCCGAGCGTGGGGAGCAGGATGTCGCCGCGGGGTTCGTTGGGCTTGGGCTCGATCGCGAAGCGGATGTCGTAGCCCTTGTCGGTGACGTAGTCGCCGAGCAGGTTGACGGCCTCGCGGTAGCGCTCGAGGGCGCCGCGGATGTCCTTGGCGGCGTCGTACTCGCTGCCTTCACGCCCGCCCCACATCACGAAGGTCTTGGCACCGAGCTCGGCGGCGAGGTCGATGTTCTCCAGCACCTTGCGAATGGCGAAGCGGCGCACATTGCGGTCGTTGCTGGTGAAGCCGCCGTCCTTGAAGACGGGGTGGCTGAACAGGTTGGTGGTGACCATCGGGACGGTCAGGCCGGTCGACTCGAGGGCGCCCTTCAGGCGGTCGATCTCGGTCTGCCGCTCGGAGGCGGTGGCGTGGAAGGGGAAGAGGTCGTTGTCGTGGAAGGTGAGGCCGTAGGCGCCGAGGTCGCTCAGGCGGTTGACGGCCTCCACGACGTCGAGGGGCGCGCGGGTGGCGGAACCGAACTGGTCCTGGGCCTCCCAGCCCACCGTCCAGAGTCCGAAGGAGAATTTGTCATCGCGGGTGGGCTCGATCGTCATTGAGTGCTCCAGGAGTGTTGAGAAGTAATATGTTGCCGTCTCAAACATATTCGTTTTCAGAGGAGAGTCAAGAGTGACATCCGGTGTTGCGCTGCGACCGGACGCGGCCTAGGACCCCAGGGCACGGACGCTCGCCCGCACCACCAGCTTCGTGGAGAGTTCGATCCGCGGGCTCTCCACGGCGTCACCGCGCATGAGGCGCACGAGAGTGCGGGCGGCGAGCATCCCCATCTCCGAGAGCGGCTGCCGCACGGTCGTCAGGGGAGGCGAGGCCCATGACGCCTCCGGGAGGTCGTCGAAGCCGACCACGCTGAGGTCGTCCGGGATACGGAGGCCCCGCTGCCGGGCGGCTTCGTACACACCGAGGGCCATCTGATCGCTCGCCGCGAAGATGGCCGTGGGGCGGTCGTCGAGCGCGAGCAGTTCGATGCCGGCCGCGAAACCGGATGCGTAGTCGAAGTCGCCGTCGGCCACGAGCTCCGGGACGAAGGCGATACCGGCGGCATCGAGCCCGGCCCTGTACCCGTCCAGCCGTGCGCGGCTGCACCAGAGGCCTGGCCGTCCGGCGACGAAGCCGATCCGCCGATGGCTCTGCTGCAGCAGGTGCTCCGTCGCGGTCACGGCCCCCGTCCAGTTGGTGGCGCCGATGGTGGGCACGTCGAGATCGGGCACGCCCGCGGGGTCGATCACGATCACGGGGAGGTGCAGCCGCTGCAGCTCCGCGTGCAGGAAGGAGTCGAGATCGGTGGTGACGAGGATGGCGCCGTCGCTCGCCCGGTCCGCAAGGATGTCCAGCCATTTCCGCGTGGAGTCCGCACCGCCCCTCCGGTGGATGGCCGAGACCACCACCGAGAGCCCCTCGGCGTTGAGCGACTCCTCGACGCCCCGGATGATCTCGACCGCCCAGGGACTGTCGAGGTCGTTGAAGACGAGATCCACGAGGCCCGACGGAGTCGGTGCCACCGCTCCTCGACGGCGATAGCCGGAGTCGCGGAGCAGGGTCTCGACGCGCTCGCGCGTTGCGGGTGCGACGTCGGACCTGCCATTGAGGACCCTCGACACCGTCGGGATGGAGACGCCCGCCGCCGCGGCGATGGCCGAGATGGTCACGGCCGGCTGGGGCGGTGCCTGGGCCTTGTCCTGCATGCGGTCCTCCTCGGGACACGGGCGCTGCAGTCCTGCACCCCCGGGTCGAAAGATCAGCACCCTTGACGTTCCGGGTGCCGTGTCCCTAACCTACAGCAACGGTATTTCCGGAAACTTCCGGAAGTTATCGGTCGGAGTCTCGGAACTCCACGCCTCAGGTACCTCAAAGGAGAGCTCATGCAGGTTCGTTCATCCATCGCCGCTGCGGTCCTCGCGTCGGCCATGCTTCTGCCCGTCGCCGTCACGGCCCACGCCGCACCCGAACAGCCGACCCGGAAGCCCGGGGTCACCAAGGGCATCGACAAGAAGGACACCCTCCGCTGGGTGGCCCCGAAGGACCTCAGGATCGGCACGGCCGTCGCCGGCGGCGGTCACCACGAGGACCAGCCCTACCCCGACCCGTTCACCTTCGACCAGGAGTACCGCTCCCTGCTCGCGGCGGAATTCAACTCCGTGTCACCCGAGAACCAGCTGAAGTGGGAATTCGTCCACCCGGAGCAGGGCACCTACCGCTTCGCCGAGATGGACGCGATCGTCCAGTTCGCCCAGGAGAACAAGCAGGTGGTCCGCGGACACACCCTGTTCTGGCACAGCCAGAACCCCGCGTGGCTCGAGGAGGGCGATTTCACCAAGGACGAGCTGCGGGCCATCCTCAAGGACCACATCCAGACGGTCGTGGGACGGTACGCCGGCAAGATCCAGCAGTGGGACGTCGCCAATGAGATCTTCAACGACGACGGCTCGCTCCGCACCACGGACAACATCTGGATCCGCGAACTCGGCCCCGAGATCATCGCCGACGCCTTCCGGTGGACGCACGAGGCGGACCCGAAGGCGAAGCTGTTCTTCAACGACTACGGCGTGGAGAGCGTCAACGCGAAGAGCAACGCCTACCTCGAACTGATCCCCAGGCTCCAGGCCCAGGGCGTCCCGGTGGACGGCTTCGCCATCCAGGGCCATCTCAGCACCCGCTACGGCTTCCCCGGGGACCTCCAGACCAACCTGCAGCGCTTCGACGACCTCGGACTGGAGACCGCCATCACCGAGATCGACGTCCGGATGGACGTCGCGGCGGGTACCGCCCCCACGGCTGCGCAGCTCGCCACGCAGTCGAGCTACTACGACCGCGCCCTCGAGGCGTGCGTCGCGGTGGACGAGTGCAACTCCTTCACCATCTGGGGCTTCACCGACAAGTACTCGTGGGTCCCGGTGTTCTTCAGCGGCGAGGGCGAAGCCACCGTCATGCGGAACGACTTCTCGCGCAAGCCCTCCTACTACGCACTCCAGGACACCCTCGAGCAGGCAGCTCCCGGACGCGGGAACCGCTAGACCGTGACCTCGGAGAGAGCTCACGAGCGAACAACCGACAGGACAGGACGAACCATGCAACGACGACGGTGTCTGATCGCAGGTGCCACGGCCTTCGGGCTGGTGGCCGGCGCCGGCGCGCTGGCGCTGCCCGCCGCGCACGCCGTGGATCCGGCAGTACTCCTCAGCGAGGACTTCGAGGACAGCGCCTTCGGGCCGCTGGTCGCCAACGGCAACTCGACGCTCTCCGTCGTGGACGCCGACGGTGACAAGGCGCTGCTGGTCACCGGAAGGGCCAACGACTACGACGGCGTCAAGACGCCGGCCAACCTCCTGCAGGCGGGAGGGACCTACTCGTTCTCCGCCCAGGTCAAGCTCTCCGCCCCGGCGGGAACGACGACGTCGGCGCGCTTCGTCGTCGAACCGTCCTACACCTGGGTGGGCAACACCACGGTGTCCGCCGACGTGTGGACCACCATCAGCGGCACGTTCGACGCGCCGACCGGCGCAGACCCTGCCGCGTTGCGCGCCTATCTCGGCACGGCAGATCTCGGTGCGCCCTACGACTACCTCGTGGACGACGTCGTGATCACGGGCACCGCCGCAGCAGGCGACGGCGGCGCCTGGCAGCCCACCCCGGACGCCGGCTTCGTGCCGGGCGGAGCCGTCAACCCGACCGCGACGCCGCAGGCCGCCGCACGGGGCACCGGCAACGTCGTGGCGCTGACGTTCGACGACGGCCCCAATCCGGGCGAGACCGGCGCGGTCCTCGACCTCCTGAAGGAGCGGGGCGTCACCGCGACGTTCTGCGTCATCGGACAGAACATCCAGGCCGACGGCGGCGCCGAGCTCCTGCGGCGCATCGTCGCCGAGGGCCACACACTGTGCAACCACGGCACGTCCTACGCCGACATGGGCTCGTGGACCCAGGCGCAGGTGGAGACCGATCTGAAAGAGAACCTCCGGATCATCCGCGCCGCCGCCGGAGACCCCACGCTCCAGGTCCCCTACTTCCGCGCACCGAACGGCAGCTGGGGTTCCACCGGCGAGGTCGCCGCGGCGCTCGGCATGCAGCCGCTCGGTCTCGGGAACGTGATCTCGGACTGGGACGGCAACGACCTCAGCGAGGGGACGCTCACCGCGAACCTCCGCCGGGCCTTCACGCCCGGCGCGGTGGTCCTCGCCCACGACGGCGGCGGCGACCGGTCGAACACGGTCGCCGCGGTGCGCACGGTGCTCGACGAGAAGATCGCCGAGGGCTGGACGTTCGCGCTGCCGAGCGGCGGCGCGACCGGTGGGGCGACCACGCCGGTGGCCCCCGGTGTCTCCAGTGATTTCGAGGCCGGCACGGACGGCTGGACCGCCCGGGGCGACGGCGTGCAGGTCGCGGGCTCCGGTGACGCCCGGACCGGTACCGGGAGCCTGCTGGTGACCAACCGCACGCAGCCCTGGCACGGTGCAGCGCTGGACGTCACCGCAGGCCTCCCCGTGGGGCAGCCCGTGGAGATCTCGGTGTGGGCGAAGCTCGCACCGGGCCAGCAGCCCGCATCCCTCAAGGCCTCCGTGCAGCGTGACAACGGCGGCGGCAGCGGGTACGACAGCGTGGCCGGCGCGAGCGCGAGCGTCTCCGCCGACGGCTGGACCGAACTCAAGGGCACCTACACGCTCGGAGCAGCAGCCGACAAGGTGCAGGTCTACGTCGAGGGACCGGTGGGCGTGGACTTCCTCCTGGACGACTTCAGCCTGGCGGCGGACGTCGAGACGCCCATCCAGGCGGACGTGCCGGGGCTCAAGGACGTCCTCGGGGCGGACGGGATCGAGCACGTCGGCGTGGCCATCGACTCCCGCGAGACCGTGGGAGAGGCGGCGGAGCTCATCCGCAAGCACTACAACGCCATCACCCCGGAGAACGCGGGCAAGCCCGAGAGCGTGCAGCCGGTCGAGGGACAGTTCACCTTCACCCAGCTGGACCAGCTCCTGGACTTCGCCGATGCGAACGGCATCGAGGTGTACGGGCACGTGCTGGCATGGCACTCGCAGACCCCGGCGTGGTTTTTCAAGGACGGCGCCCGTGACCTCACGAACAGTCCCGCGGACCAGGCCCTGCTGAAAGCCCGCATGGACGCGCACATCAAGGGCATCGCGGACCACATCGACGCCCGCTACCCGGACGGCGACAGCCCCATCTGGGCCTGGGACGTGGTCAACGAGGTCGTCGCGGACGGCGACACCGCCAACCCGCACGACATGCGTGACAGCCGTTGGTTCCAGGTGCTCGGCGAGGGTTTCGTGGACGAGGCGTTCCGTCTGGCGGACCGCTACTTCCCCGACGCCGCCCTGTTCATCAACGACTACAACACGGAGATGCCGGAGAAGCGGGCGGACTACCTCTCGCTCATCAGCGCGCTCGAGGGACGGGACGTGCCGATCGACGGCGTGGGCCACCAGGCCCACGTGGACGTCGCCCGGCCGGTCGAGTGGCTCGAGGATTCCATCGTGGCGGTGGAGCGGCTCAACCCGCAGCTGCTCCAGGCCATCACCGAGCTGGATGTCAACGCCTCGACCGAGAACCAGGGTGCCGACGTCAGCGGTGCACCCGTGGACCCGTACAGCCCGGCCTTCGAGAACGACGCCGACGCAGCAGCCGAAGTGGGCTACTACTACCGGGACCTGTTCTCGATGCTCCGTGAGAACAACGAGTCCGTGGACTCGGTGACCATCTGGGGCATCAGCAACGCCCGCACCTGGCTCCGTACCTGGCCGATGGCACGTCCCTGGGAGCAGCCGCTCCCCTTCGACGACGAGCTGCAGGTCACCCCCGCGTACTGGGGCATCGTCGATCCGTCCAGGCTTCCTGCCCGGCCGGCCGACGTGCTGCCGCCGCGGATCGCCGACACGTCGGACATCCAGGCGGTGTCGAACGGCGCGAGCGGAGTGAAGGTCGCCTATGACCTGCCCTCGGCGATCGACACCCTCGACGGCGCTGTACCGCTGAACTGCGCTCCGGCGTCGGGCTCGCGCTTCGTCATCGGTACCACCACCGTCACTTGCACCACGACGGACAAGGCCGGGAACGAGAGGACCAGCTCGTTCGACGTCGTGGTCACCCGCAAGCAAACCGGTAAGCGCTGACCGGCCGGCCCTTCCACGACGAAGCCCCTGACCTCCTCGAGAGGTCAGGGGCTTCGTCGTCCGGGGGAGTCGCGCGGGTCAGGAGGCGTAGGCGCCCAGCAACCGCACGGACCCGCCGTCCACTCCCTTGGCGCCCTGCACGTAGTCCGGCCCGTCGGTGCTGCCCGTCCCCGCGGCGGCCACGGAGCCCATGACCCAGGACGGCACGCCTGCGTCGTTCAGTCGCGCGAGAGCGGCGTCGGCACCCGCGGCCCCGACGACGGCGACCATGCCGACACCGAGGTTGAGCGTGCGCTCGAGGTCCGGCAGCGGCACGTCGCCGAGCTGCGAGACCAGCGTGAAGATGGGCGGGAGGCCCCAGGTGGAGCGGTCCACGGTGGCTTCGAGGCCGCGCGGCAGCACGCGCGCCAGGTTCGCGGCGAGCCCGCCGCCGGTGACGTGACTGAACGCGTGCACCTGGGCGGCGTCGTCGCGCGCGAGTGCCAGGCAGTCGGCGGCGTAGACCCGCGTGGGTTCGAGGAGCTCCTCACCCAGCGTGCGGCCGAGCTCCGAGACCTGGCGGTCCAGCGCCCACCCCGCCTGGTTGATCACGCGGCGCACCAACGAGTACCCGTTGGAGTGGAGCCCGGAGGACGCCATGCCGATGACGACGTCGCCCGCCCGCACGCGCTCCGGGCCGAGCACCCGGTCCGCCTCGACCACGCCGGTCGCGGCGCCCGCGACGTCGTACTCGTGCTCACCCAGCAGGCCTGGGTGCTCCGCGGTCTCGCCGCCCACGAGCGCGGTGCCCGCCACGCGGCACCCGGCCGCGATGCCGCGGACGATGTCCGCGATGCGCTCCGGGACCACCTTCCCGCAGGCGATGTAATCCGTCATGAACAGCGGTTCGGCGCCGACCACCACGATGTCGTCCACCACCATCCCTACGAGGTCGAACCCGATGGTGTCGTGGATGTCCATGGCCTGCGCGATCGCGACCTTCGTGCCGACGCCGTCGGTCGAGGTGGCCAGCAACGGCCGCGTGTAGGTCAGGAGCCGGGACACGTCGAAGAGGCCGGCGAAGCCGCCCACCCCGCCGATGACCTGATCACCGTGGGTCGCGCGGACGGCGTCCTTCATGAGTTCGACGGCGCGGTCTCCCGCCTCCACATCGACCCCGGCGCTCGCGTACGTGATGGGTCCGGACACGCTCATACCCGCTCTTTCTTGTCCTCGTCGGTCAGCACGGCCTCGAACTCGGCGTCGGGGCCCGGGTCGCAGCCGGTGGCACCGACCTTGTCGGCCGGGTCCAGACGCTCCAGCAGGTTCTTGCCCAGGCGGTCGGCCTCGGGGAGCTCGATGGGGTACGTGCCGGTGAAGCACGCGGTGCACAGGCTCTCGCGGGGCTGCAGCGTGGCGTCGATCATGCCGTCCTCGGAGATGTACGCGAGGCTGTCCGCGCCGATGGACTGGGCGATCTCCTGCACGGCCGCGCCGTTGGCGATGAGCTCGGCGCGCGAGGCGAAATCGATGCCGTAGAAACACGGCCAGCGCACGGGCGGTGAGGAGATCTTCACGTGCACCTCGGCGGCGCCCGCCTCCCGCAGCATCCGCACGACGGCGCGCTGCGTGTTTCCGCGGACGATCGAGTCGTCGACGACGATGATGCGCTTGCCGCGGATCACGGACTCGAGCGCGTTGAGCTTGAGCCTGATCCCGAGCTGGCGGAGGGTCTGGCTGGGCTGGATGAACGTGCGCCCCACGTAGGCGTTCTTCACGAACCCGTGGGCGAAGGGGATGCCGGACTCCTCCGCGAACCCGACGGCCGCGGGGGTCCCGGATTCCGGCACGGGGATCACGATGTCACCCGGGGCCGAGTTCTCCCGCGCCAGCTGCCGGCCCATCTCCACACGGGACTCGTACACCGAGCGGCCGGCGATCGAGGCGTCCGGCCGAGCCAGGTACACGTACTCGAAGACGCAGCCCGCCGCCGTCGGGGTGGCGAAGCGGCTGCTGCGCACGCCGTCCTCGTCGATGGCGATGAACTCGCCGGGCTCGATCTCGCGGATGAAGCTCGCGCCCACCGTGGCGAGGGCGGCCTGCTCGGAGGCGACCACCCAGCCGCGCTCGAGGCGCCCGAGCACGAGGGGGCGGACGCCGTAGGCGTCGCGCGCGGCGTACAGCGTGCCCTCGTCCATGAAGACGAAGCAGAAGGCACCGCGGATGCTCGGCAGCAGTTCCATGGCGGTCTGCTCGAGGGAGCGGTCGTCGTCGCCCGCCAGCAGGGCCGTCACGAGCGCGGTGTCCGTGGTGTTGCCCTGCGCGAGCTCACCGGCGCGGGGCTTCCCGCGATCGAGCACCATGCGGTGGAGCTCGGCCGAGTTGGTGAGGTTGCCGTTGTGCGCCAGGGCCACGGTGCCCGCGGCGGTGGCACCGAGGGTGGGCTGCGCATTGGCCCAGTGCGAGGAGCCGGTGGTGGAGTAGCGGCAGTGCCCGACGGCGATGTGCCCCGTCAGCGTGTTGAGGGTCGACTCGTCGAAGACCTGCGAGACGAGCCCCATGTCCTTGTAGACGTTGATCCTGCGGCCGTCACTCGTCGCGATGCCCGCGGATTCCTGCCCCCGGTGCTGCAGGGCGTAGAGGCCGTAGTACGTGAGTTTGGCGACCTCCTCGCCGGGCGCCCACACCCCGAAGACGCCGCATGCGTCCTGAGGGCCTTTTTCGCCGGGGAGAAGATCATGGGAAAGTTGTCCGTCGCCGCGCACCATGGGCCCATTCTCTCACGCGGCGCAATGGCCGGGATCGGGGCCGGTGCCCGTCAGTCGTCGTCGAACGTGCGCTCGGCGCGTGCCCGCTCGGCGCGCTTGAGGCTCCTGCGATCGAAGATCAGCACCAGCAGGGCCGCGAGCAGCAGACCGGGGATGGCAAGTGCCACCGTGAAGAACCCGAGGACCGACTCGCGCGTCAGCGTGGGGTCCTCGGGGCCGGTGTAGGCGACCACGAGGGCGGCGGTGAAGCCGAGGATCGCGCCGATCATCATGAAGGGCACGAACTTCGGAGCACGCCGCACGGTGACGTCGCGGTACGCCGGAGCGTCCTCCCGCCGGGGTTCGGCGTCATCACCCACGCCGGGCTCGGTGCCGGCTGCTCGGGCCACCGGCTGCACGTGCGCGCTCGGATCCGCGGCGCTTGCCTCGCGGTCCGAGCGGAGGTCCTCGGCCTCGCCCGGGACGTCCTCGCGGTCCGCCGGGGCCGGTCGGCCGTCCGCTGGGACCGCGCCCCGCGGGTCGAGGCGACCGTCCGCATCGGCGGGCAGGGGCGTCTCGTTCTGCGCAGGCTGGTCGGGGGTCATGCTTTAAGGCTACCGGGCTTCATCGCTGCCGCTGCACCAGCTGGTAGCCCGCCTCGTCGAACACCAGGGCGTAACCGGTGCCGGGATAGCGCTCCTCGGCGTGCCGCTCGGCGTCGCTCGGGCGCACCGCACCCCAGCTCCAGTCCTCGGCGTCCACCACGAGGTAGTCCGGTGCCGGGTTCGCGTTGCCGAGCCAGTACACCCGGGTGTCCGGCACGAGGTAGGCCATGAGCACCACGCCGCTCTCCACCGAGGCGTCCTCGGGTACGAGGTCCATCATGCGGTGCGCGGCATCCCAGCGCTCGGACACCCGGTACGTCTCCGGCTCGGCGAGCACGGCGAACTTCTGCGCGGGCAGCAGGACCAGGCACGCCACGACGGCGGTGGGCACACCGAGGAGCGCCGCGGCCCTGACCCACTCCCGGCGGCTCCGCCGCAGGCGGTGCACCCCGTCCACGAGCCCGAGGAACAGCACGGGCATGAGCACGGCGCTGTAGTGCCACTCGGGCCCCCAGTACCCCTCCTGACCCGAAGCGAAGCGCCACAGCAGTGTGGGCACGAGGACCAGTGCGAGGGACGAGCGGAGGAACAGCACGCCTCCCGCGAGCAGCAGGAGCAGGAGGGTCTCGTGCTTGGCGGCCCCGGAGACGAGGTCGACGACGGCGCCCGCGGGGTCCGCGAGCATCGCGCCGACGTCGATGCGGTCCGAGTAGTCGTACTCCCCGCCCGAATTGAGCGCGGGCAGGATGACCCGGACGGAGAGGATCAGCCAGAGGGCGCCCCACGCCGCGAGCCACAGGCCCGCGACCGTCCGCAGCCGCCAGGCGAGCACGACGCCGAGGGCCATCACCGTGAGCCCGAGATCCTCCTTGACGAACACGAGCAGCCCGCCCCAGACGACCGCCTGGCCCACACGCCGGCGGAGCACCGCCTCGAGGGCGAGGGCGAGCAGGGGCACCGCGAACGCGATCTCGTGGAACTGGGCGGCGACGGCCGACTGCAGCCCCCACGAGAGGGCGTACGCGCCACCCACCGCGGTCCCTGCGAGCGTGCCGATCATCCGGATGCCGGTGCGCGCCACCACCACCACGGAGAAGGCGAACAGCAGGTTCTGCACGATCAGGAGCGTGAGGCCCGACGGCGCCACCGCGTAGGCAGGTGCCAGCAGCACGAGGAGCGGGTGGAAGTGATCGCCCAGCAGGTTGAAGCCCTCACCCTTGATGGGCACGATCGGGGCGCCCGGCTCCACGTAGGCCTTGGCGAGCTGCGTGAAGATGCCGAGGTCCCACGAGGGGGATTCCAGCCGGATCCACTGCGTCACGGAGAAGACGGTGAAGAGGACGAACGCCGCGAGTCCCGTGGACCACGCCCAGGGTGACTCGTTGCGGACCGCGGACGAGGTGCGGTTCCTCAGCAGCGTGAGGCCCTCGCTCATGTGTGCCGGCCGAACAGGGGAAGCAGGGCGCCGAGGTCTGCGCGCGAGCCGGAGGCCGCCACCCTGCCCGCCGCAACCGCGTCCGCCCAGGTGAGCGAGCCGGTGACGAGGCCCAGCCAGGTGGTGGCGTCGGTCTCGACGACGTTCGGCGGGGTCCCGCGGGTGTGGCGCGGTCCCTCGACGCACTGCGTCACGCCGAACGGTGGCACGCGGACCTCCACGCTGTTGCCGGGGCAGACCTCTGCCAGCTCCTCGAGGGTGAACCGCACGGCGGTCGCGAGGACGGGCCGCGGGGCGGTGCCGGCCGCCACGTCCTGCAGCGCGCGGTGCCCGTCCTCGGGCGAGATGCGTCGTCGTGCCATGCCCGTCGCGGTCCGTTCCTAGTCCAGCAGCGCCATGACGGGGGCGGCGAGCCGCAGGCTGCCGACGGAGCGCCCACCTCCGAGGATCGGTGACACCACCTTCTCGAGGACCGGGCCCACGCGCTCGGCGTCGATGGCGCCGGTCGCGGCGAAGAGTGTCAGCCCCACCAGGGTGGCGGCGCGGGAGTTGCCGTCGAGCACCTTGAGGGCGAGGGTGGCCCCGGTGCGGGCCGACAGGACGAGCACGCCCTCGGCGCCGCTCTTGGCGATGATCCCGAGGTCCTCCATGACCACCGAGTTCTCCCTGCCCTCGCCGTGCACGGCCCAGGGGTAGTCGAGCATCGCCGTCGCGATCGTGGCAGCCCGGGCATCGGCGTGCTTGTCCGCCGGGGCCTTCGCGATCCTGCCGATACCGCGCGCGAGGCCCGTCAGGGACACGGCGCCGACGGGTGCGCCGCAGCCGTCCACGCCCCACGCCGCCACGGTCTCACCGGTGTACTCCTCGATCACGGACGCGATGGACTGCTGGAGCGGGTGCGACGCCTCGAGGTAGGTGTCGGTGTCCCAGCCGTTCTCGGTGCAGGCCCAGAGGAACGCCGCGTGCTTGCCCGAGCAGTTGAAGGCGATGCGCTGCCTACCCTTGCCGCTGAGTACCAGCTCGTTGCGGGCGGCTTCGTCCTGCGGCCAGTCGGCGGGGCACTGCAGGTGCTCCTCGGTGACGCCCGCGGCGTCGAGCATGGTCCGCACCACGTCCATGTGCCGGTTGCTCCCCACGTGGCTGGCCGTGGCGAGCGCCACCTGCGGACCGCGCAGCGGCACCCCGGCTTTCATGCTCGCAAGGGCCTGGAAGGGCTTGAGCGTGGAGCGGGGGAAGATCGGGCTCGTGATGTCGCCGAGCTCGGTCACCACCGAGCCGTCCGCGGCGAGGACGACGGCGGCACCGACGTGGCGCGACTCGATGAAGCCGCTGCGTTCCAGGACGGCGAGGTCCACGGCGGACGCCGAGGTGAAGGTGGAGGGCATGGTCCCAGTATTCCCTACGTCTTTTCCGTTCCCCACGGCGGCTGCGCCCACCGGAGGGAACGGACATCCGGTAGGCGCAGGCCTGTGTGGCACGGGGACTGCAGCCCTGTGGGCCGGCGAGGACACCTGGCCGGGGATCAGGTGACCGTGAACTGGACCGACTGCCAGCCGGACGCCCCGTTGGGCACGGTGTCCGCGCGCTCCTCGGTCTGGACGCCGTCCTCGGCGTCGGTGGCCCGGGTGCGGATGGTGTGCAGACCGGACTCGAGGGTCACCTCGTGCGACCACTGGCGCCAGGTGTCCACCGAGGCCTCGGCCGCGAGGGTCACGGGCTGCCACTCGCCGTTGTCCACGGAGACCTCCACCTCGGTGATGCCCCGGTGCTGGGACCAGGCGACACCGCCGAGCATGACGCTGCCGGCACCGACCTTCGCGAAGGAGGCCGGTACCTCGATGCGCGACATCGTCTTGATGGGCCCCATGTCGGACCACCCGCGGTCGGTCCAGTAGGCGGTCTTGTCCGCGAAACGCGTGACCTCGAGGTCCACCACCCACTTCGTCGCGGAGACGTAGCCGTAGAGGCCCGGCACCACCATGCGTACCGGGAAGCCGTGCTCCAGGGGGAGGGGCTCGTCGTTCATGGCGATCGCGAGGATGGCATCGCGGTCGTCCTGCAGGATGGGCAGGGGAGTGGAGGCGCTGAAGCCGTCCGAGCTGGTGGAGAGCACCATGTCCGCGCCGTCCAGGGGCTTTGCGCGTGCCAGCACCTCGCGGAGCGGGTAGCCGAGCCACTTCGCGTTGCCCACGAGGTTGCCACCCACAGGGTTGGAGACGCAGGTGAGGGTGACGTGCCGCTCGATCAGGTCGGCGTCGAGAAGGTCCTGGAAGGTCAGGGTGAACTCCTCCTCGACCATGCCGTGCACGCGGAGCTCCCAGGTGTCGGTGGCGAGCTGCGGCACGCTCAACGCCGTGTCGATGCGGTAGAAGTCGGCGTTGGGGGTGATGAACGGCGTCACGCCCGGGGTCGGCGACTGGACACCTGCCGGGAGGGCCGGTGCGGGGCTCGCGGGGGCGGGGAAGGCGAGGCTGTCCCGGACCGCTGCCACGTTGTTGCGGGCCCCGGCGAGCAGGCGCCCGCCACCGGCGGCCGCTGCAGCCACGACGGCGGTGATGCCGGCCGCTGCGAAGAAGCCGCGGCGGGAGGTGGTGCCGGCGGGGCGCCTCGAGGAGGCTCCGGCGCGAAGGAGGGCGTCGTCGTGCACCGTGCCTGCGGGGCGCTCGGTGATGGTGACGCCGTCGGACCCTGCTGATCCCGACGCCGGTGCGCCTGCCCCGACGAGCACGGGCTCGGGGGAGGGAGCCACGGCGGCGTGCCGGAGCCGCGCCGTCAGCCAGCGGAGTGCCAGCAGGCCCGCGGCGGTACCGACCACGGTGGGCACGGCATCGGGCAGGGCCGCCCCGGCGCGGGTCAGCACGCAGGCCACGATGATGGCCCCCATGAGGAGCACCCCGGCGACGCCGAGAGCCCAGCGCCGGAGGGCGACGATGCCGAGGACGGCCGCGAGGAGTGTGATGGTGACACCCATGCCGACCAGGAGGGCCAGCTTGTCATTGGTGCCGAACGTCGCGATCGCGAAGTCCTTCATCCACGGCGGGGTGAAATCGATGAACGTGGAGCCCATCGCGATGACCGGGGTGGCGCTGGCGCGGAAGAAGGCGCCGACGAGTTCGGCGACACCCAGCACCACGCCTGCGGCGAGGATGCCGGCGAGGGCGGCGAGAAGGGTCTGGCCGCGGCGGGGACTGGTGGCTTTGCTCATGTCAGGTATTCGGAGAGGCCCAGAGCGGGTATGGGTAGGCGAGGTGCCCGCCGCATACGCAGCGACCCGGCCACCCGACGGCGCCGCTCCTCCCTGCGGCTCCGTACCCCCCTCCGTGCATCCTCCGCGCTTCCTCCGTGCTCTGCGGCGCTCCCGTAGGCTGTCCTACTGTGAAGGTTCTAGTCCTCGGCCCCGGCGGCCGCGAACACGCCATCGTCCTGGCCCTGCTGGCCGACCCCTTCGTCCGCGAGGTGCACGCCGCGCCGGGCAACGCGGGCATCGCCGAGGACGTCACGGTGCACGACGTCGACGCGAACGATCCCGCGGTCGTGACGGAGCTCGCGCGCCGCCTCGCGGCCGACCTCGTGGTGATCGGCCCGGAGGCACCCCTCGCCGCAGGGGTCGCGGACGCCCTGATCGACGCCGGCATCCCCGTCTTCGGACCCACCCGCGCCGCCGCGCAGCTCGAGGCGTCGAAGGCGTTCGCGAAGCAGGTCATGGCCGCTGCGGGCGTCCCCACGGCCATGGCGCGCGTCGCGACCGACGACGAGCAGGCGAACGAGGCCCTCTGCACCTTCGGCGCCCCGTTCGTCGTGAAGGACGACGGCCTGGCGGCGGGCAAGGGGGTCGTGGTCACGGACGATCTCGACGAAGCGCGCGCCCACGCGTCGGCCTGCTTCGCCGCGGGTGGCAGCGTGGTCATCGAGGAGTACCTCGACGGCCCCGAGGTCTCCCTCTTCGTCCTCTCGGACGGGCGCACCGTGGTGCCGCTCGCCCCCGCCCAGGACTTCAAGCGCATCCACGACGGCGACCAGGGGCCCAACACCGGCGGTATGGGGGCCTACTCGCCGCTCGAGTGGGTCCCGGACGGCCTCGTCCAGGACGTGATCGAGCGGGTGGCCCAGCCCGTCATCGCCGAGATGGCGCATCGGGGAACGCCCTTCGCGGGTGTGCTCTACGTGGGCCTCGCGCTCACCTCCCGGGGGCTGCGCGTCATCGAGTTCAACGCCCGCTTCGGGGATCCGGAGACGCAGGCCGTGCTCGCGCGCCTCACCACACCCCTCGGCGGCGTGCTGCTCGCCGCGGCGAAGGGCGCCCTCGACCGGATCGGCCCGCTCACCTGGTCGCCGAAGACCGCCGTCGCCGTGGTGCTGGCCTCCGAGAACTACCCCGACGCCCCCGTCACGGGTCGTCGGGTGCGGGGACTGAAGCGCGCCGCCAAGGTGACGGGAGCCCGCGTGCTCCACGCCGGTACGGCCCTCCGCGACGGCAAGGTGGTGAGTTCCGGCGGGCGGGTGCTCGCCGTCGTCGGCCTCGGCGACTCGCTCGCCGCCGCGCGGGCCACGGCGTACGAGGGCCTCGCGGAGATCGAGCTGCAGGGCGGGCAGTTCCGCACGGACATCGCCCTGACGGCGTCCGGCGCTCCGGCGCCGGGTGGTCCAGCCGGCGGTGCGGCCGTCGTGCCGGCAGCGCACGCATGAGCGTCTTCGCCCCGGCGCACCTGGAGCTGCCGGGCTGGCGGCACGTCTACTCGGGCAAGGTCCGCGACCTCTACGAGCCGGAGGACGGGCCGGACGGCGTCGTCCTCGTGGTCGCGAGCGACCGCATCAGCGCCTTCGACCACGTGCTCGCCACCGAGATCCCCGACAAGGGGCGCGTGCTCACCCAGCTGAGCCTGTGGTGGTTCGAGCGTCTCGGGGGCATCCCCAACCACGTGCTCGCGTCCGATGCCGCGGGGGGCGTGCCGGCCGCCGTCGAGGGCAGGGCCATGATCTGCCGGAAGCTGATCATGTACCCGATCGAGTGCATCGCCCGCGGCTACCTGACCGGCAGCGGTCTGCTCGAGTACCGTGCCTCCGGCACCGTGTGCTCGCTCCCGCTGCCCGGCGGGCTCGTGGACGGCTCGCGGCTCGAGCCGGCCCTCTTCACCCCGTCCGCCAAGGCCGAGGTGGGGGAGCACGACGAGAACATCACGTACGACGCCGTCGTCATGACCGTCGGTGACGATGCCGCGGCAGAGCTACGCGCCCTGACCCTGGACATCTACACGCGGGCCGAGGCGATCGCGCGCGAGCGGGGCATCATCCTCGCGGACACGAAGGTGGAGTTCGGGCTCGATCCGGCCACCGGTGCGATCACGCTCGGCGACGAGGTGCTGACGCCTGACTCCTCGCGCTTCTGGGACGCCGCGCTGTACGCCCCCGGTCAGGCGCAGCCCTCCTTCGACAAGCAGTTCGTGCGGAACTGGCTCACCTCGGACGCCTCCGGCTGGGACCGCGCGTCCGAACCGCCGGCCCTGCCCGACGACGTCGTCGAACGCACGCGCGCCCGCTACGTCGAGGCCTACGAGCGGCTGACGGGGCGCACCTTCGCCTGACCCGCAGTCGTCGTCCTCCGGTGTTCGCAGGTCGACCCGCTGTCGCGTCCGCGCTTCGGTGTCGCCTTCACGGGGATGGGACGCGTGCCAGCGGCGTGTCGTGGGCCGACACACCCTTGCGCCTCGAGAAGGTGACAACGAAGCCAGGCGACCACCGCACGACGGCGTTGTCCGACCGGTCCGGACGCGCTGAGAGGACCCGATGCCGACGAGGTCACGCCGATGACGGCCGGGGTGGGGGACAAAGGCCGTGACCGGAGCGTTACCCAGAAGGCGGATGCTCAGGATTCGCCGTGCGGCCTCCCAGTCGCAGCAGTGCACGCGGGCCGGCGTACCGACGTCGATCCGCATCATGTCAACCCGATACGCGCAGCACGGCGGTCCGCTCGGAGCGCCGTCGTCGTCCAGAACATCGAGGAGCACGATGAGCATCACTTCCCAGACCACGCCCGAGACCACGCGCCCGGCGGCAGGCCGCCGCCTCGCGATGACCTGCGCCGCCGTCGCCGTCGCCGCGGCGAGTGGCCTCCTGCTGTCCGCGACGCCCGCCGTCGCGGCGCCGCCGTCGTCCCCTACCGCATCGGCGCAGCAGGACACCCTGATCCCCCTCCCCGGTGCATCCGGTGCCGAGGGCATCGCCGCCGGCAAGGGTGGCACGTTCTACGCCGGGGACCTCGCCGACGGCGACATCTACCGCGGCGATGTGCGGAAGGGCACCGCGGTGGAATTCATCGACGCGCCCGCCGGAAGGGTGGCCGTGGGCCTGAAGGCCGACGTCCGGAACGACCTCCTCTTCGTCGCCGGAGGGGCCACGGGACAGGCCTACGTGTACGACACCCGGACGGGGGAGCCGGTGACGGACGTTCAGCTCGCGACCGGCGACGCCTTCATCAACGACGTCACCCTCACGAAGGACGGCGCGTACTTCGCGAACTCACGCAGCTCCGACCTGTACTTCCTCCCGATCGGTCCGCAGGGCGAGATCGGCGAGGTGCGGACCATCGCGCTCACCGGCCCGGCCGCGCTCGTGACTCCCGGCTTCAACCTGAACGGCATCACCTCGGTGGACGGCGGCAGGACCCTGATCGTGGCGCACTCGGCGAACCAGGCCGTGTACACCGTCGATCCCACCACGGGGGTCAGCGCGCCGATCGCGACCGGCGCGCTGCCGAACGTCGACGGCATCCTCGCCAAGGGCGACACACTGTATGCGGTGCAGAACCGCATCAACCAGGTCAGCGTGATCGACCTGTCGAAGGACCTCACCACCGGCGAGGTGGAGGACGTCATCACGAGCCCGCTGTTCAACGTCCCGACGACCGTTGCCCTGTTCGGCAACACGCTCGGGTTCGCGAACGCCAAGTTCGGGGCGGTCAACCCGAACGGCTACGAGGTCGTCACCGTCCCGCAGCGCTGAGTACCTGCACCCATGCGAAAGGCCCGTCGGCTGGTGCCGACGGGCCTTTCGTGTGAACTGGGTCGGGGTGACAGGATTTGAACCTGCGGCCTCGTCGTCCCGAACGACGCGCGCTACCAAGCTGCGCCACACCCCGGTGTCGCCGGGCCGGAAGAAGCTCCCGAACGGCAACTGTCCAAGGATAGCCGAGGATGCGCGGCGACGAAAACCGCGCAGGTTGCCGTCGGTCGGCTCAGACCAGCGAGTCCTTCCACGCCGCGTGCAGCGTCGCGAACCGTCCGGTCCCGCCGATCAGCTCGGCGGGCGTACCGTCCTCCACCACGCGGCCGTCGTGCACCACGAGCACGCGGTCCGCGATGGCCACCGTGGACAGACGGTGCGCGATGATGAGCGCCGTCCGGTTGCCGAGGAGTTTCTGCAACCCCTCCTGCACCAGGCGTTCGCTCGGGATGTCCAGGGACGACGTCGCCTCGTCCAGGATGAGGACGGCGGGGTCGGCGAGGAACGCTCGGGCGAAACTGATGAGCTGGCGCTGGCCCGAGGACACACGGCCTCCGCGCTTGTTGACGTCGGTGTCGAAGCCGTCCGGCAGCTCGAGGATGAACTGCTCGGCACCCACGGCCCGGGCCGCCTGCTCGATCTCGGCCCTCGTGGCATCCGGCCTGCCGAGCGCGATGTTGTCCGCGACGGAGCCACTGAACAGGAAGGCCTCCTGCGTGACCATGACGACGGCGCGGCGCAGGTCCTCCGGCGCGAGCTCCCGCAGGTCCACGCCGTCGAGCGTGAGACGCCCCTCGGAGACGTCGTAGAACCGGGCGATGAGCTTGGCGAGGGTGGACTTCCCCGCCCCCGTCTGCCCGACCAGGGCCACGGTCTGGCCTGCGTGGATGGACAGGTTGAGAGCGGGCAGCACCACGGGGCCGTCGCCGTACCGGAACTCGACATCGTGGAACCGGACGTCACCGCGGGGCTCACGCAGCGCCACGGGGTTCTTCGGCGGACGGACGGTGGGGACCTCCTCGAGGAGCCCGGAGACCTTCTCCAGCGCGGCCGCAGCCGACTGGAACGCGTTGTAGAACATGGCCATCTGCTCCACGGGCTGGAAGAACCTCTTGCTGTAGAGCAGCAGCGCCAGGAGTGCACCGACCTCGAGCGTGCCACCCAGCACGCGGAACCCGCCGAAGACCAGCACGAGGGCGACCGTCACGTTGCCGATGAGGACGAGGCCCGGCTGGAACACCCCGTTGAGGTTGATGGAGCGGACAGTGACGGTGCGGTAGTCCTCGGCCAGCTCGTCGTAGCGCTCGGCGTTCTCCCGCTCGCGGCGGAACGCCTTCACGGCGCGGATGCCGGTCATGGTCTCGATGAAGTGCACGATCAGCCGGGCCGAGACCACGCGGGACTCGCGGTAGGCGATCTGCGAGTGCTTCTGGTACCAGCGTGCGAGGAGGAACATCGGCACCGCGGCCGCGAGGATCAGGAACCCCGTGCGCCAGTCGAGCGCGAAGATCGTGGCCGCCGTCAGGATCATGAAGATGGCGCCCGAGGCGAGGGAGCTCACGCCGGAGTCGAGCAGCTCCCGCAGGGCCTCGAGGTCGGAGGTCTGGCGGGAGATGATGCGGCCGGACGTGTACTTCTCGTGAAACTCGAGGCTGAGGCGCTGCGTGTGCCGGAACACGCGGACGCGGAGGTCCAGCAGCATGGCCTGGCTGAGCTGCGCCGTCGCCCGCACGTACCCGGCGGTGAGCACGGCGCCCAGGACGGCCGCGAGCAGGTAGGTGCCCCCGGCGATCCACAGCATGCTCGGATCGCCGGCCATCAGCGTGGGCAGGGCGCGGTCGATGCCGAAGGCTATGATGGCGGGCCCCGCCACCCGGGCCGCCTGCGAGATCACCACGAGCAGCACGGTCCAGACGAACTGGCGCCGGTTGGGCCGGATGAGCGAGCCGAGCAGGCGGAACGAGCGGGCGCGGACGGACTTGCTCTGAGCGCGGTTCAGGAGGACGTCGTCCTCGTTGAGTACGCCGGCGGACGTCCCCTTCGGGTCGTCGTCGTCCCTGGGCGCCTGCCCGGGCGCAGCGGTGGTGCGGCTCATGCGAGCGCATCCTCGTCGTCGTGCCGGGGTTGGGCCTCGCGACCGAGCTGCGCGATCTCCTCGTCGTCGAGGCTTGCGATCACATAGCGGTAGTGGTCGCTCCGGGCGAGCAGCTCCGAGTGGGTGCCCACGTCGGCGATCCGGCCGTCCTGCAGGAGGGCCACGCGGTCCGCCAGCGCAACGGTGGAGGGGCGGTGCGCGACGATCAGCGTCGTGGTGGCGTGCAGTACGGCCCGGAGGCCCTCCTCCACGCGCTCCTCCGTGGCGACGTCGAGCGCGGACAGGGGATCGTCGAGCACCAGGACCGTGGGCTGGGCGGCGATGGCCCGGGCGAGGGCGATCCGCTGGCGCTGGCCGCCGGAGAGACTGAGGCCCTCCTCGCCGATCAGGGTGTCGGACCCGAGCGGGAGGTCGTACGCGAAATGGGCCTGCGCGACCTCGAGCGCCTCGGCGAGCACGCGGTCCGCCTCCGGGCCCTCCGCATCCGACCCCATCAGCACGTTGTCACGGACCGAGGTGGAGAAGAGCGTCGTGTCCTCGAACGCGACGGCCACGAGCGTTCGCAGCCGCTCCAGGGTGAGCTGCCGCAGGTCCACGTCGTCGATCGTGATGCTGCCGCTCGTCACGTCGTAGAGCCGCGGGACGAGCTGGAGCAGCGTGCTCTTGCCGCTGCCGGTCACGCCCACGAGGGCCATGGTCTCGCCGGCGCGGAGCGTCAGGTCCACGCCCGCGATCACGTCACCGGCGTCCTCCTGTGCGTCCGGATAGCGGAAGTGGACGTCGTGGAAGACGATCTCCCCGCGCGGCGTCGGCAGGTCCTGGGGCTCGGCCGCATCGGTGATGGTGTTCTCCGACTCCATGACCTCGTAGTGGCGATCGATCGCCGTCTTGGCGGTGAAGGTCATGGCGAGCAGGGGGCCGATGAACTCGACGGGCCCGGCCACGGCGGCCGCCGTGGCGAAGAACGCCACGAGGGAGCCGATCGAGACGTCCCCGCTCGCCGCGAGGGTCACGCCCACGATCAGCGAGGTCCCCAGCGCGAGCTCGGGCAGGAGCGTCACGATCATCGAGAACGTGGCGAGGGACTTCGCCTTCACGATCTCGGTCTGCCGGAGTTCCTCCGCCTGGTCCTCGAAGTCCTCGAGCGCCTCGCGGCTGCGGCCGAACGCCTTGAGTACGCGGATGCCGCGCACGGATTCCTCGACCGTGGTGGCGAGGTCACCGGCCTGGTCCTGGCTCCTGCGCGAGACACGGCTGTAGGAGGTGCGGAAGCGGTAGCCGTAGATCATCAGCGGCACGGCCGCCGCGACGAAGATGAGGGCGAGCACCCAGCTCATGAAGAACATGATGATCACGCCCATGACCACCGTCAGCGACGTGACGACCAGCATGATCAGGCCGAAGGCCATCCACCGCCGCATGAGGTTCAGATCGCTCATGGCCCGCGAGAGCAGCTGGCCGCTGCCCCATCGGTCGTGGAACTCGACCGTCAGGTTCTGCAGGTGGCGATAGAAGGAGGTGCGCATGTTCGTCTCCACCGTCGTCGCCGGGGTGATGACGAACTGGCGGCGCAGGGCCACGAACGTGGCCTCCAGGACGCCGAGGAGGAGGACGACGCCGGACGCGATCCAGACGGTGCGTGCCGTTCCACCCTCGGCCAGGGCGTCGTTGATGAGGACACGGAGAACCTGCGGGATGGAGAGCGCCATTACGCTCGCGCCGAGGGCGCAGAGGAGACCGAGGACGAGGCGCGGGATGACCGGCCGGACGTGCGGATAGAGCCGTCCGAGCGATTCCCACAGCGTGTTTGTCTTGTCCGTCATGCCGACTCTTCGATGCTCGATGCTAGATGGTTGTTGGTGGCCCTCAGCAACCATCCTAGGCCAGCGCCCGCGGGAGGGAACCGGCAGTTCCGCCTCTGTCCCTCGAGGGCTAGCGCGTGCTCCGCGGAGTCAGGGTGATCAGAACGGCCTCGGGCCTGCAGGCGAACCTGATGGGCGCGAAGCGCGATGTCCCGATCCCTGCCGAGACGTTGAGCGGCACCGAGCGGCCGTTGGTCTCCCACTGGGTGAGTCCGCGTGCGCGCCACGTCGGCAGGTCACAGTTGCTGACGAGGGCGCCGTACCCCGGCACGCAGACCTGCCCGCCGTGCGTATGACCGGCGAGGATGAGATCAGCGCCGCCGTCGGTGAAGGTGTCGAGGACCCGCTGGTAGGGCGCGTGCGTGAGGGCCATCCTGATGTGGGGAGCCTCGGCCGAGGTGCTGCTGCCCGCCGGATAGGGGACGTAGCTGTCGCGGCCGAGGTGCGGGTCGTCGACCCCGGTGAAGTCGATACGCAGGTTCCCGAACCCGACGGACTGCGACCTGTTGGTCAGGTCCACCCAGCCGGCCGCTCCGAAGGCGCTGAACATGTCCGCCCAGGGGAGGTCCTGGGGGGTGGACTCCTTCGGGGCGATCGACGGGCCGGCGAAGTAGCGGAGCGGGTTCTTGAACACGGGCGCGAAGTAGTCGTTGGAGCCGGGCACGAAGACGCCGGGCACCTTCAACAGCGGTTCCAGCGCCTCGAGGAGCGGTGCAAGGGCCTTGCGGTGACTGAGGTTGTCCCCCGTGTTCACCACGAGGTCCGGCTTGAGCCGCGCCAGACCGTGCAGCCAGTCCGCCTTGGACTTCTGGCCCGGCACCATGTGGATGTCCGCCAGGTGCAGGACCTTCAGGGGAGGTGACCCGGCCGGGAGGATGGCCAGGGTTTCCTCCCGCACCTGGTAGAGCGTGCGCTCGACGGCCGAGGCGTAGGAGAGAGTTGCGGCTGCCGCGGTCAGGGTGAGCCCTGCCGCCCAGCCGAGCGGTGCCCCGCTCCGGGATGTCTGAGTCGATGTCACGCTAGCCGTTTCCTCCAGTGCCGCCGTCGGTGTCGCCGCCGTCACCCGATGTCCCGGTGTCCGCTGCGCCTCCAGTCGTACCACCCGTGGAACCGCCGGTGCCAGTCGCCCCGGTGTTCCCGGTGTTTCCCGCGCCGGTGCCCGTGCCTGCGCCGGTGGTCCCGGTGCCCGGCGTCGCGGGCACCGTCGGGCGAGGAGTGCCTCCGGTGGCGGGCTGCGTGGTGCCACGCTGGGATCCGTTGATCATGCTGGCCGGCGGGTTGGCGAACGGCGTTCCCACGTAGAGGCCGGGGATCTGCTGCATGAAGCGGGCCCATGAGGGCGCCGCGATCAGGGAGCCGTCGATCTCGGGGTAGACCCGGCCGCCGATCTGCAGGCCGCTGAGCGACGTATTGCCGGCCTTCCAGTTGCCGATCCAGCTGGCCGTCACCATCCCGGAGTTGTACCCCATGAACCACGTCTGTGATCGCTGGTCATTGGTGCCGGTTTTGCCCGCCATTGGGATTTCCCCGTACTCCAGCAGCTGCCCCGAGCCTGCTCTCATGACTTCCTGGGTTGCGAAGTTGACGCCGCGTGCCGTTTCTTTCGAAATCGCCTGGTTGCACTCGACCGGAGGCACGGGGTAGCTCGTTCCATCGGCTGCGGTCACTTCAGTGATCGCCCGGGGCTTGCAGACACTGCCTTCATTGGCAAAGCCGCCGTAGGCGGTGGCCATGGAGAGCGGGGCGACGTCCTGTACGCCGCCGATGAGCCCCGGAGCAAGTACATCGAGCTTCTCTTCCGCACCACTGGCGCTCTTGCCGTTGTGGACGCCCATGTCGTAGGCCATGTCGAAGATCTTGCACATGTCCAGCTGACGGGCGGTCTCCATGGTGATCGTGTTGTACGACTGTGCCAGGCCGCGTAGCACCGTGGACGGCCCGTAGTTGGTGTCACCGTAGTTCTGTGGGGTGTAGCCCTTGCCATCTTCGCTCAGCACGGTGTAAGAACCGCCAGGAAGGCAACTGGCCGGCCATTTGTCGTTCTCGGGGTAGGTGCGCTTCCGTCCGTCGATGGTCGTATTCAGGGACCGGCCGCTGTCCACCCAGGCCGCGACCGTGAACGGCTTGAAGGTAGACCCGGGCTGGAATCCTCCGACGCCGCCCAGGTTCTTCGATGGATCGCCGCCCTGGTACTGGTCGACGCTGAAGTTCAGGACGGAGTCACCGGGAGCATCACCTGGGAGGTAACGAGTGTTCTGTGCCATCGACAGGATGTTGCCGGTCTTGGGCTCGAGGCTCGTCATCGCGTGCCCCACGGCGCCGTCGGTGGTGTCGGGATTCGCCGTCTCGTTCACGGCGGTCTGCGCAGCCGCCTGAACACGGGAGTCGAGTGTTGTTTTGATTGACAGCCCGGAGCGGTACAGCACTTTCCTCCGGTCCTCGGTGATCTCGCCGTAGGCGGGATCGTTCAGGATGAGGTGCGTGACATAGTCGCAGAAGTACGGCGCCTGAGCCGCTCCCACGCAGCCGCTGAGCGTCGGGGTGATGGCGAGGCCGAGGTCCGTCGCGACGGCGGCATCGTGCTCCGCCTGGGTGATCTTGCCGCGCGTGAGCATGGCGCCGAGCACGATGTTCCGGCGCTCGAGTGCCCCCTGCGGATTCAGTTCGGGGCTGTAGACGGTGGGCCCGTTGACCACGCCGGCCAGAAGTGCGCTCTGCTGGATGTTGAGATCCTTGGCGTCCACGTTGAAGAAGTACTTCGACGCCGCCTGCACCCCGTAGCTGGTGCCGCTGAACTGCACGATGTTGAGGTAACCCTCGAGGATCTCGTCCTTCGTCAGTTCCTTCTCCACCGCGATGGCGAGCTTCATCTCGCGGAGCTTGTCACCCACGGACTTGCTCCCGTTGAAAACTGCGACGCCGTCGTTCTGCCGCGCGGTGTCGTTGAGGACGTTCGTGACGAACTGCTGCGTGAGGGTGGAGGCACCGCGGGTGGTGTCGCTCGTGAGGTTGCTCGCGATCGCGCCGAAGATGCCCTCCATGTCCACGCCGCCGTGATCGTAGAACCGGTAGTCCTCGATCGCGATGAGTGCATCCTTCATGTACGGGGACACCTGGTCGAGCGTGATGGGCTGGCGGTTCTCCTCGTAGAGCGTCGCGATCAGCGATCCGTCAGCGGCGAGGATGGTGGTGGGCTGAGCGAGCGCCTCTCGCTCGAGCTCCGCCGGGAGTTCCTCGAAGAACTGGATGGAGGCGGACGCACCCGTGCCGGCTGCCGCGGCCACGGGGACGAGCAGGCCCGCGGCGAGTACGCCCGCGAGTCCGCTGATCCCGAGGAACGCGACGATCTTGCCGAGGGTGGTTGCCGTGTCGAAGAGGGGAGATTTGCGCGCAGCCATTATTCCAGTTTACGGGCAAGCGATAGGCTTCCCCCATGAAGAAATGGGAGTACTCCACGATTCCGCTCATCATCCACGCGACGAAGCAGATCCTGGACCAGTGGGGCGAGGACGGCTGGGAGCTCGTGCAGGTGGTTCCGGGGCCCGACGGCAACGGTCTCGTGGCCTACCTGAAGCGGGAGAAGAGCTAGGGGTGCAGGCGGAACTTCCCGCTGTTTCCGCGGTCGAGGCGCGGCTGGCGGAGCTCGGACTCTCACTTCCCGACGTCGCCCCGCCGGTGGCGTCCTACGTACCCGCCGTGATCACCGGCTCTCTCGTGTACACCTCCGGCCAGCTGCCCTTCATTGACGGGAAACTCACAGCTTCGGGGAAGGTGGGAGCGCTCGACGGCGTCGACGCCGAGACGGCCGCGCAGCTGGCCGCGACCTGCGCCGTCAACGCCCTCGCGGCGATCAAGAGCCGGATCGGGAACCTCGACCGCGTCACGCGCATCGTCAAGGTGGTCGGCTTCGTCGCGTCCGATCCCTCCTTCACCGGGCAGCCAGCCGTGATCAACGGGGCCTCCGACCTCCTCGGGTCGGTGTTCGGCGAGGCCGGTGTCCATGCCCGGTCCGCCGTGGGTGTGGCCGTCCTTCCCCTCGACTCGCCCGTCGAGGTCGAAGTCATCGCGGAGTTCGTCTAGGCCGTGGACCGTCTCTGCACACGGCACTTCCCCGTGAACGCCGATCAGCTCACCGCCGCCCAGAGCTGGGTGGAACACGGCGAGCGGACGCCGCTGAAGGCCCGCCCGGCGTCGTCCGTGGTCCTCATCCGCGACACCGCTGTGGGTACGGAGACGTACCTCACCTACCGGCGCGGGCAGTCACCGCTCGGGGTCATCGGGTTCCCGGGCGGGAGCATCGAGGAGTCCGACGACGACGACATCCCCTGGTTCGGTCCCGCGCCCACGGTGTGGGCGAAGACGCTGGGCGTCGAGGACCACAGGGTGGCCCGCCGCCACGTGCTCTGCGCCATCCGCGAACTGTTCGAGGAGAGCGGGGTGCTGCTCGCGGGCGCGGACGCCTCCTCGCTGGTCGAGGGCACCCATGCGCGGGAGTGGATGAAGGCACGCGAGGCCATCAACGAGGGTGAGTGCAGCTTCGCGGACATCCTGAGGCGCCGCGGTCTCGGTGTCCGCACGGACCTGATCAAGCCGCTCTCGCACTGGCTGAGCCCCGACTTCGCCCACCGTCGCTTCGACACGCACTACTTCGCGGCCGCGCAGCCCGTCAACCAGGAGCCGAGCATCCTCGCCAGCAAGGGTGTGTGGGGCGAATGGCGCTGGGCCGCGCAGGAGATCGCCGACCGCGACACCACGCGTCTCGGTGACGAGGTGGGCCAGCCGAACTCCGTGGGTCGGACGCTGAGTGAACTCTCGGTGCCCGCCGTCGAGGTGATCCTCGAGAAGATCGGGTCCTCGCGCGGCTGCATCGCCTACCTCTCGCACAAGCGGCCGGTGAAGGTCTACCACCCGCAGCTCTCCGAGCAGGACGGCTCCCTCGTGCTCGAGGTCGAGTGCCCGAAGCTCACCGAGGGCGGATCGGTGCAGCGCGGCCTCTAGGTCCGGCGACCAGGTTCGCAGACCAGGTTCACCGGCCAGGTTCGACGGGCACCGCGGCGGGACGCCGGGGAGGCGTCGCCCGCGTCTCAGCGGCTGCGCTGACGGAGCCTCTGGATGTCCAGGATGACGACGGCGCGCGCCTCGAGGCGGAGCCAGCCACGCTGCACGAACTCGGCGAGGGCCTTGTTGACGGTCTCGCGGGAGGCGCCGACGAGTTGGGCCAACTCCTCCTGCGTGAGCTCGTGCGCCACGAGGACGCCGTCGGTGGCCGGACGGCCGAAGCGGTCCGCGAGATCGAGCAGGGCCTTCGCGACGCGGCCCGGGACGTCGGAGAACACCAGGTCCGCGAGGGATTCGTTGGTGCGGCGGAGACGGCGCGCAAGGGCCTGCAGCAGTTGGGCCGACACCTCTGGGCGGGTCTCGAGCAGCGTGTGGAGGTTCTCGTTGCGGAGGCCTGCGAGGCGGGTCTCCGAGACGGCGGTCGCCGTCGCGGTGCGGGGGCTCGGATCGAACAGGGCCATCTCGCCGAACAGCTCACCGGGGCCGAGGATCGCGAGGAGGTTCTCGCGTCCGTCCTGGGCCGTGCGGCCGAGCTTGATCTTGCCGGAGACGATGAAGTACAGCTGGTCGCCCTGGTCGCCCTCGCGGAACACGGACGAACCGCGCGGGAGGTCCACCTCGATGAGCTCGTCGGTCAGCGCGGCGAACACGTCGTCGCCCAGCGAAGCGAAGAGGGGCGCCCGGCGCAGTACTTCGATGTCCATGAAAACTCCTGTTGCGTCGTCGGTCGGCGGTTCCGCTCGTGTCTCCTGACCATCTTGCCGTACAGGAGCAGATGTGACGACTGATACACGCTCCGGCGCCGGGCAGCGCTCGTCCTGAGACCGTCCTGTCAGGCTGCGCGGCTAGAATCGCGGTCAGTGTCGGGAGCGCCGCCGTGTCCCGTCCCACCTCAGCCAGGGAGATCACGTGCAGGAATTCAGTGTCGGTGAGTTCACGCTCCTCGACGTCATCCTGGTGGTGGTGCTCCTCGGCTACCTGGTCACGGGACTCCGGAACGGCTTCCTCGTCACGCTCGGCGGGATCGCCGGTTTCGCCGCGGGTGCGGTGGCGGCGTTCTTCGCCATCCCGCTCGTGAGCGCCTGGGTGCCCGACAACCCCTGGCGCCTCGTCGCCGTCATCGCCACCGTCGTGGTCCTGATCGTCACGGGCCAGGCCGTCGGGTCCGCGCTCGGCGCGTCCATCCGCCGCTGGTCGGACTTCCCGCCACTCAGGGTGATCGACCGGCTCCTCGGTGGAGTGGTGAACGTGGCGGTCGCGGCGCTCGTCCTGTCCATGCTGGCCTTCAGCGTGGGCACGCTCGGCGTTCCGCTCGTGTCGCAGCAGCTCGCGGCGTCCCAGGTGATCCGCGGGATCGACTCGGTGACGCCGGGGCCGGTGCAGTCCTGGCTCGCGCAGCTGCGCACCGTCGTGGTGGACGACGGCATCCCCACCATCCTCGAGAGCGTGGGGCCCGCGACCCCCGCGGCGGTGCCGGACGCCTCCGTGGACACCCCCGAGCTCGCGGCCGCCGCGGCCTCGGTGGTGCGCATCACCGGCACCGCCTTCCAGTGCGGCCAGAACCAGACGGGCTCCGGGTTCGTCATCGCGCCCGGCCGGGTGATCACCAACGCCCACGTGGTGGCCGGCGTCAACGAGCCGGTGGTGGAGGTGCCGGGCAACGGTGCGCTGCCGGGACGGGTGGTGCAGCTGGACACCGCGCGCGACATCGCGGTGATCGCCGTCGACGGCCTCGAGGCCGCGCCGCTGGTTCTCGGCGACGAACTGGACGACGGCACGACGGCGGCCTTCGCCGGCTACCCCGCAGGCGGCCCGTACCGCATCCAGCCCGCCAGCATCCAGAACCTCTCGCCCGTGCTCGTCAACAACATCTACGGTGCGGACCCGCAGCCGCTGCAGGTCTACAGCCTCGCCGCGAACGTGCAGCAGGGGAACTCCGGCGGGCCGCTCCTCGACCTGCAGGGCCGTGTTGCCGGCGTCGTCTTCGCGAAGTCCACGGCGGACGCCCCGGTGGGGTACGCCCTGTCCCTCGAGGAGCTGCGGCCCATCGCCGAGAGCGCCCCGGACCTGCAGGACGCCGTGTCCGCGGGTCAGTGCACCCGGGGCTGACCCACCTCACCGTCCAGCCCCTCGATCAGTCCTCGGTCAGTCCCTCGATCGATTGGCCGTGCGGTCCCGTCCGGGCGACCGTGCGGCCGTTGTGCTGCAGCACGAACCGGCCGTCCAGCTCGCCCGGCGCACGCTCCAGCGCACCCGGCACGCCGGCCAGCGTGCCGTGGCCCTCGTGCGAGAGCCAGTGCACGGGGCGCGTGCGGTCGCCGACGAGCCGCATCATCGAGTCGCGGAACCGGCTCCGCCCTGCGGCGTCCACGTACGCGAGCACGGCGCTGTGGAACACGACGACGACGGCGCCCGCCGGAGCGCGCGCCACCAGGTCGGCGGTGCCGGTGACGAGATCGCCCCGGACGAGCAACGGCGGGTCGGCGCGCACCACGTCGAGGGCGGCCCGGAGGCGTTCGGCGCGGAAGGTGTGCTCCGGCCACACGAGGGCTTCCAGCCAGCGTCGATCGACGTCGTCGGACGCGTCGAGGGGATTCAGGTCGATGCCCGCCCGCCACACCACCTCGGGAAGACGGTCCGGCAGCGCGACCTCGCCGGAGACCTCGCACTCCAGCGGCGGCACGGGTGACCCGCCGCCCGGCCGGAGCTCCGTCCCGGTGACCAGCGACGCGGAGGGGGAGTAGGAGTAGGAGTAGGAGTAGGCGTAGCGGTCGGGGTACAGGCAGGCGCCGGCGGACGCGCCCACCTCCACGAGGGCGAGCGGCCGGTCCTCGCTCGCGCTGATGGCCGCGAGGTAGGGCAGCAGGACGGCGCAGCGCCCGGCCTCGTTGGTCTGGGTGGTGCGAGACTCCATGACCGAGCGGATGCCGTCCCAGTGCGCCAGCACGAAGGAGCGGAACGGGCCGTAGGCGGCGTCGTCGAGCGGTACTCCCTGGAAGCGCGCGGCGCCGAGGAGGAGGTTCGGCTGCCGGCGGGTCTCCGGGAGTCGGTCGATCAGCCCGAGCACCTCGGCGTCCCCGGCCACGCCGCTGCACCAGGCGTCGTAGAGCGGGGAGTAGCCGCGGGCCTCCACCTCCGCGAAGCGCCGGTAGCGTTCCGCCGTCGTCGTCCGGGTACCCGTCATGGTGCTCCTGTGTCGATCGTGTGTCCGCCGCGTGGCCGGCCGATGCCGGGCTGATTGCAGCGCGGCGCCGAGTGGCCCGTGATGCCAAATCGTAACCATGCACCCCGCCCAAATGACGTCCGCCGCTCTGCCGGAAGTTAGGCTCGTCACACGGATCCGCGCGCCCGGCGCTGCGATCTTTCGCGGATACACGATTATCCGGTTCGAACCACTCGTCACAGGGAGCATCACATGACCAACCGAGGCACATCCGTGCGCGGTGCAGTCGCGAGAAAACGCGCTGCGCTCACCGCAGGGATCTCCATCGCAGCACTCCTCCTGACCGGCTGCGTGCAGAGCCAGCGCGAGGAGAACACCGGTGCCGAGGGCGAATCCGCCGTCGACGGCACCTTCGTCTTCGCGGCCTCCGCCGACCCGAAGTCGCTCGACCCCGCATTCGCCAGCGACGGCGAGTCCTTCCGCGTGAGCCGCCAGATCTTCGAGGGACTCGTGGGCGTGGAACCCGGCACCGCCGACCCGGCCCCGCTGCTCGCCGAGTCCTGGGAGACGGCCGAGGACGGCCTCTCCACGGTCTTCCAGCTCAAGGAAGGCGTCACCTTCCACGACGGCACACCCTTCAACGCCGAAGCGGTGTGCTTCAACTTCGACCGCTGGTACAACTGGACCGGCATCCAGCAGTCCGAGACGGTGGCCTACTACTACGGGTCGCTGTTCCGTGGCTTCGCCGACAGCCCCGAGAACGCGGTCTACGAGTCCTGCGAGGCGAATGGTGACAACGAGGTCACCATTAACCTCGCGAAGCCGTTCGCGGGCTTCATCGCCGCGCTCTCCCTGCCCGCCTTCGCCATGCAGAGCCCCACGGCGCTCGAGGAGTACGCGGCCGACGACATCGGCGGCACGGCCGAGACCCCCTCACTGAGCGAGTACGCGCTCGGCCACCCGGTGGGCACCGGCCCGTTCAAGTTCGACTCCTGGAACGTGGGTCAGCAGCTCGAGATCTCGATCTACGAGGACTACTGGGGCGACAAGGGGCAGATCACGAACACGATCTTCCGCATCATCGACGACCCGCAGGCGCGCCGCCAGGCGCTCGAGGCCGGTGACATCGACGGCTACGACCTCGTGGCTCCCGCCGACACGCAGTCCCTCGCGGACGCCGGCTTCAACATCACGCCGCGCGACCCGTTCACCATCCTGTACCTCGGGATGAACCAGGCCGTCCCCGAGCTCGCCGACCCCCTGGTCCGCCAGGCGATCCACCACGCGATCGACAAGCAGGCGCTCGTCGACCAGACGCTCCCCGAGGGCACCGACGTCGCCACGCAGTTCATCCCGGAGGTCGTGGACGGCTACAACGAGGACGTCACCACCTACGAGTACGACCCCGAGCGTGCGCGTGAACTGCTCGCCGAGGCCGGCTACCCGGACGGCTTCGACGTCACGTTCAACTACCCGACGAACGTCTCGCGCCCCTACATGCCGACGCCCGAGCAGGTCTTCACCAACCTGCAGGCCCAGCTCAGCGACGTCGGGATCACCGTCAACCCGGCACCCGCCGCCTGGTCGCCCGACTACCTGAACCAGGTGCAGGGCACCCCGGACCACGGTCTGCACCTCCTCGGCTGGACCGGCGACTACAACGACACCGACAACTTCATCGGTGTGTTCTTCGGTCAGGAGAAGCTCGAGTTCGGGTTCAACAACCCCGAGCTGTTCGCGGCCCTCGACGAGGCCCGCGGCATCAGTGACCGCGAGCAGCAGACGGAGCTGTACCGGGACATCAACGAGCAGATCGCCGAGTACAACCCGGCCGTGCCGCTCGCACACCCAGCCCCCTCCCTGGCGTTCGCACCCCGTGTGACGTCCTACCCGGCCAGCCCGGTCAACGACGAGGTCTTCACGGACATCGAGCTGAGCGAGTAGTAGCAGTACCCGGATGGAGCCGGTCCCTGTCAGGGGGCCGGCTCCATCCGCGCTGTACCACCCCTGCCCGGCCTCGGCCGGACAACCGGAAGGAACCTCCCGTGTTACGCGTCATCGGCAAGCGGATAGCCCTGCTCATCCCCACGTTGTTCGGACTGTCCGTCCTCCTGTTCCTCTGGGTGCGCAGCCTGCCCGGGGGCCCCGCGACGGCCCTGCTCGGGGAGCGGGCCACACCCGAGGCCGTGGCCCGGGTCAACGAGTTGTACGGTTTCGACCAGCCGCTCATCGTGCAGTACCTCACCTACATCGGCAAACTGCTGCAGGGTGATTTCGGGGTGTCCATCAACACCGGCCGCCCGGTCCTCGAGGAGTTCGCCACGCGGTTCCCCGCGACCATCGAGCTCACCGTCGTCGCCCTGATCTTCGCGATCGGCGTGGGCATTCCGCTCGGGTACCTGGCGGCACGGAACTACGGGCGGATCCTCGACCACAGCTCGGTGGTCCTCAGCCTGATCGGCATCACGGTGCCGGTGTTCTTCCTCGCGTTCATCCTCAAGTACCTCTTCGCCATCCAGTGGTCCCTGCTGCCGCCCGACGGCCGGCAGGACGCCCGGATCGACGCGACGCACTACACGCAGTTCTACGTGCTGGACGGCCTCCTCACGGGTGAGTACGACGCCGCGTGGGACGCGGTGCTCCACCTCATCCTCCCGGGGCTCGCCCTCGGCACCATCCCGCTGGCGATCATCGTCCGCATCACGCGCGCCTCGGTGCTCGAGGTGCAGAACGCGGACTACGTCCGCACCGCCCGCGCGAAGGGACTCATGGAGAAGACCATCCGCGGCAGCTTCATCCTCCGCAACGCGTTGCTGCCCGTGGTCACGACCATCGGGCTCCAGCTCGGCCTGCTCATCTCGGGAGCCGTGCTCACCGAGACCGTCTTCGCGTTCAACGGCATCGGCCGGTTCCTGCGGGACGCGATCTTCGGCCTGGACTACCCCGTGCTGCAGGGCTTCATCATCTTCATCGCGATCCTCTACGCCCTGATCAACCTGATCGTCGACCTGTCCTACTCCGTCATCGACCCGAGGGTGCGTGTGCAATGAGTACCATCCTGCCTCCCGCCGCCGGCGGTTCAGCCGCCCCCAACGACCCGGCCATCGACACCGGCCGCGGCACCGGTCTCTGGAAGGACGCCTTCCTCCGACTCCGGAAGAACCCGCAGGCCATCGTGGGCGCCGTCATCATCGGGCTGTTCCTGCTGGTGGCCCTCCTCGCGCCCCTGCTGGCCCCCTACGGCGGCAACGACCTCCCGGGCCGCACCTCGATCACGCCCACCACCATCCCCGGGCCCGGGGAGATCGACGGCTTCCCGCTCGGCCTCGACCGGTTCGGCGGTGACGTCCTCTCGAAGCTCATCTGGGGCGCGCAGGCCTCGCTCCTGATCGGCGTGGTCTCCACGGCGCTCGGGCTCGCGGGCGGCATGCTGCTCGGCGTCCTCGCCGGTGGCCTCGGCGGCTGGGTGGACAACGTGATCATGCGCTTCGTGGACATCCTGCTCTCCGTGCCGAACCTGCTCCTCGCCGTCAGCATCGCCGCGGTACTCGGTCAGGGCGCGTACGCGATCATGATCGCCATCGGCGTCTCGCAGATCCCCATCTTCGCGAGGCTCCTGCGCTCGTCGATGCTCTCGCAGCGCGGCGCGGACTACATCCTCGCGGCGCAGACCCTCGGGCTCAGCCGCCGCACCATCACCATGAGCCACCTGCTGCCGAACAGCATGGGGCCCGTGATCGTGCAGGCCACCCTGACGCTCGCCACCGCCGTCATCGACGCCGCGGCGCTGTCCTTCCTCGGGCTCGGTGGCGGGCTTCCCCAGGCCGCGGAGTGGGGCCGCATGCTCACCTACGCGCAGGCAGAGCTCGCCGTCGCCCCCCAGCTGGCCTTCCTCCCTGGCGCCTGCATCGCCATCACCGCGCTCGGCTTCACCCTGCTCGGGGAGTCACTGCGTGAGGCGCTCGACCCGAAGACCCGGAGGAAGTAGACCACCGCACACAGCACGACACACAGACGGCCATCACCTGCAGAGGTGGTGGCCGTCGGTGTGTCCGGGGTCCGCGCGGCCCACGAGCGAAGCACCGCGCCGTCGTGGGGTCGAGCGGTCCTAGGGGCGGGCGTGCTGGTCGAGCCGGTGGGGGTCGATGACGAGGCCCTCGTCCCACGAACCCGTGGTCCCGGCCGCGCGGTAGGTGGCGCGGAAGAACGCGAGGGCGGTGGCGTCGGGGTCCGCGGACGTCCGCACGGCCTCGTAGGGCAGCAGGAACTGGCGGAACTCCTCGCTGTAGAAGGCGCCCTCGACGTCGATGGGGGTGTCCTTGTAGCCCTCCGGCTCCGGGTACGCGTACGAGTAGAACGCGCCCTCCTCCCCTCCGCCGGGCCAGAACCCGCAGCTCGAGAGTTCGTGGGAGTAGCCCTCCACCATGACCCAGTCCCCGCAGTTCGGGGCTCCACCCGGGTGCGTCGGGGCGGGCCTGCCGGAGAAGCGCGTGCAGGCGAGGTCCATGGCGCCCCAGAAGAAGTGCACCGGGCTGACCTTGCCGAGGAACTCGGCGCGGAAGAGGGTCATCACGCGGTCCGCCTGCATGAGCTGCCGCCAGAACGCCGCGACCGCGTCGCCGTCGTAGGAGTCGTTGTGGTGGTCCTCGGCGAACGGCACCGCGGGGTCCACCTCGGTGGGCACGGGCCGGATCGGCGCATCGATGTCGAGCTCCGCGAGTGCCGCCATGACGCGCTCGTGGAAGCGGGCCACGGACTGCGGCTCGAGGGGGACCGTACGGTGCCCGCCCGAGCTGCTGCGCACCACGAGCTGGTGCGCGACGACGTCGAACTCGAGGTCGAACAGCCCGCCGCGGTAGGGGATGGAGGACGTCCCGAGACCGCGCGGCGTCACGTAGAGGGGCACCTGCCACCAGTGGTTGACGAGAGGGGCGTGCAGCATGCGGACCTTGCCCACCACCTGCAGCCACATGTGGAGGGTCGCCCGGGTGTCCGCCCAGTCCGCGACGCGCAGCGCGGGCCACGCCTCCGGCGTCGTCGTTCCCTGTGCTGTTCCGGTCTTCATGGACGTCCCGCCGTTCGCTCGTCTGTTCAGTGCTGACGCCAATCTATGTGCCCACGGGGTGCTGGTACAGCTCGCCGGGGGACCCCGTTGCTAGGGTGAGCCCGACGGGCCCCGGCCGAGGCGGATCGCGCATGCTGTGCGTGGTCCTCTCCGGGGTTACCCCGGGGCACGCAGACCGACCAGAACCGGAGCACCTCAGGCGCCCGACTGCGCTCCGCGCAGCTCAGCGCCCGAACAGGAGGCAGGTCGGCCGGGGCCCGTCGCACGATCGCGAGGACCGAGGGGGAGCCACGGACAGCACCGTATCGAGGGCATCGACGGCGGCCGGTGGCACCCGCCCGCCTTTTCCGCGGGGAAGCGGGAGCGTCACGCCCGCGTCGCAGGTCCTCGCCCGCCAGCCGTCACCGGGAGCCGACGGCCTCGCCCATCTCCTCGCGACGGCCTTCCTCGAGGTTGCCGAGTGGGAGCGGGAGCATCTCGTCGCCGCGGGTGCCCTGATCCTCGGGGCGCGGCGGCGCTGGCTCGGCCCGCTGGTGCGTGCGGTGCTCTCGGGCTACCCGCGGCACCCCTCGGGCGCCCGCCGCGAGCTGGCCAGCTGGATCCTCGCGCAGCCGGTGTTCACCACCGCGGTGGCGAAGGCGGCGCGGCGCGGTGAGCCGATCCGCCCCGAGCGGTTCCTTCTCGAGCCGTCGGGAGAGCCGTCGTCGGCACCGGCCTCGGACTCGGTTCCGGCCTCGGACTCGGTTCCGGCCTCGGGAACGGTTTCGGCCTCGGACGCAGTCCACTACGTCGGGCCGGGACCCGGCGGTACCGATGCCGCGGACCTGGCCTGGCTGGCCCGCGAGCTGCGCCTGACGCCGGGGGAGCTGGACTGGTTCGCGGACACCCGCCTCTGGAACCGTCGGGCGGGCGACGACGCACTGAGGCACTACCGCTGCGTGTGGCGTGTCCGGCCGGGTCGCGTGCCGCGGCTCCTCGAAGTGCCGGGCCTCCGGCTCCGGACGGTGCAGCGCCGGGTGCTCGACCGCATCCTCACGCCCTTGCCCCTGCACCCGGCTGCCCACGGGTTCGTTCCCGGTCGCAGCGCCCGGAGCAACGCCGCGCCGCACGCGGGCGCCGAGGTGGTGATCTCCCTGGACCTCACCGCGTTCTTCGCGCACGTCACCCCGGGGCGCGTCTTCGGTGCGCTGCGCCGGGCCGGGTACCCGGAGGCGACGGCGCACACGCTCACGGGCCTCTGCACGCACTCCGTGCCCGAGGCCGTGCTGCGGGCCATGCCGGACGGCGGTACGCCCGCCGACCGCTTCGCACTGCTGCAGGCGTTGCGCGCACCCCACCTGCCGCAGGGTGCGCCGTCGTCGCCCGCCCTCGCGAATCTCGCCGTGCGACGGCTCGACGCACGGCTGACCGGCTGGGCCGAGCGCGCCGGCGGCGTCTATACGCGGTATGCGGACGATCTCGCCTTCAGCGGCCCCGCGGGTCTGCGCCGGCGGGCCGACGCCTTCGTCCGCGGCGTGGAGCGCATCGTCGCGGACGAGGGGTATGCGGTGAACCGGACCAAGACGCGCATCCGCGGGGCGTCCGTCCGGCAGTCGGTGACCGGCGTCGTCGTCAATGCGCACCCCAACGTGACGCGCGCGGAGTACGACCGCCTGAGGGCGATCCTGCACAACTGCCGCGTGCATGGGGTGGAGTCCCAACGACGCGGCCACCCGGCGTTCCGCGAGCACGTCGCGGGCAGGATCGCCTGGGTGTGCCATCTCAACCCCGCGCGCGGGCAGGGGCTGCGGGAGGCCTTCGCCCGGATCGACTGGTGATCGATCCGGGCCACCCGATTCTCGGCGGTTCGGGGCCTGGCGGGGGACGCTACGAGGCGATGTCCTGCTCGATGTTGAGCTCGTTCCCCGGGATCGACGCGAGGAGCTTCCGCGTGTACGGGTGGCGCGCGTTCTGGAAGACCTCCTCGGAACTCGCGGCCTCCACCAGTTCGCCGTCCTTCATCACGCAGACGTAGTCGGAGATGAGGCGCACCACGGCGAGGTCGTGGGAGATGAACAGGTAGCTGAGACCGAGTTCGGACTGCAGGTCACCCAGCAGCGTGAGGATCTGCGCCTGCACCAGGACGTCGAGCGCGGAGACGGGCTCGTCGCACACGATCAGTTCCGGCTGCAGCGCGAGGGCCCGGGCGATCGCCACACGCTGCCGCTGCCCGCCGGAGAGCTCCGCCGGGTAGCGCCGCAGCGCGTTCTGGGGGAGGGAGACCTGGTCCATCAGTTCCCGGACCCTGGCCGAGCGCTCCTTCTTCGAGCCGCGCTTGTACGCGTTGAGGGGCTCCTCGACGATGCGCTCGATGGTGAACATCGGGTTCAGCGAGGAGTACGGGTCCTGGAAGATCGGCTGGACGCGCTGCCGGAAGTCGTTGAGCTGCGCCTTGTCCAGGGTGGCGACGTCCATGCCGTCGAAGGTCATGGTCCCCGACGTCGGCTCGATGAGCTTGAGCAGCATGCGCGCCGTCGTCGTCTTGCCCGAGCCCGATTCGCCCACGATCGCGACGGTCTGCCCGCGCGGGACATCGAGCGTCACGTTTTTCGCCGCGTAGAAGTCCTCCTTGCTGCCGCGCCGCTTGTAGATCTTCGTCAGGTCGCGGAGCTCCACGATGTTCGCGGGAGGGGTGTGAGCGGCAGCGGCGGGCGCGCCGGTCGGGCGGTCGGACGTCGTCGTCGCCGCATGGGCGCCGGAACCGGTCCGCTCTGCGGGCGCAGCTGCATCCGAGGACACGTCAGTACTCGCAGTCCGATCGGTGGTCGCGGCGCCGTCGCGATCTGCTTCGTGCTCCGCGTAGACGGCCTCGGCGAGCTTGAGGCGGGACGGTGCGTCGGCCGTGAAGGCGCCGGGGCGCAGGCGGACGGCCGCCACGCTCGGTGCCGCCTTGACCAGGGACTGGGTGTACGGGTGCTGCGGATCGTTCAGCAGCTGCTGCGCCGGACCCACCTCGACCACGCGGCCGCGGTGCATCACCACGAGCTGGGAGGCGCGCTCGGCGGCGAGACCGAGGTCGTGCGTGATGAGCAGCACGGACGTACCGAGCTGCTCGGTCATCGAGTCGATCTGGTCCAGGATGGTGCGCTGCACCGTCACGTCGAGGGCCGACGTCGGCTCGTCCGCGATCAGCAGGCGCGGCTGGCACGCGAGGCCGATCGCGATGAGCGCCCGCTGGCGCATGCCGCCCGAGAACTCGTGCGGGTACTGCTTGGCGCGCTCACCGGCGTCGGGCAGTCCCGCCGCGGTCAGCACGTCGAGAACCCGCTGCTTGACGTTCTTCTTCGTCGCCATGCCGTGGACGAGGAGCGTCTCGGCGACCTGCGTGCCGATCTTCGTGACCGGGTTGAGGTTGGACATCGGGTCCTGTGGCACGAGTCCGATCGCGCGGCCGCGGATGGAGCGCATCTTCGACTCGGCCAGACCCACGAGGTCCTGGCCCTCGAAGAGGATGCTGCCGGACGTGACCCGGCCGTTGCCCGGGAGCAGGCCGATGCAGGCCATGGCCGTGGTGGACTTGCCGGATCCCGACTCCCCGACGATCGCGAGCGCGCTGCCGCGCTGCAGCGTGAAACTGGCGTCCTCGACGGCATGGACCTCGCCGTGCGTGGTCCGGAAGCTCACGGCGAGGTTGCGCACCTCGAGCAGGGGAGCGTCGGGATTCAGGGGCAGGCCGGTCGCGCCGTCCTCAGGGGTGATGTCCGTCATAGGACCATCGTGCCCTATCACCGCCGTCGCCCCCGCGCGGCGTCGCCCGTCCGGGTCTAACGTTCCGGGAACGATGCGCTGCCGGCGCCGCCCGCCGGCACCAGTGTCGAGGCGAGGTGATCGACGGCGAGGCGGTACCCGTCCACGCCCGCACCGACGATCACGGCGTCGGCCACGCCCGAGATGTAGGAGTGATGACGGAAGTCCTCACGCCGGTGCACGTTGCTGATGTGCACCTCGACCACGGGCAGGCCGACGCCGGCCAGGGCGTCCCTGATGGCGATCGAGGTGTGCGTGAAGGCGCCCGCGTTGATGACGATGCCCGCGGACGTCGACCGCGCGGCGTGGATGGCATCGATCAGCACGCCCTCGTGGTTGGACTGCACGGCCGTCGTGGTGCACCCCCTCGCACGGGCTGCCTCCTCGGCCACACGCAGCACGTCGTCCAGGGTCGCCGTCCCGTAGACGTCCGGTTCCCTGGTGCCCAGCAGGTTCAGGTTCGGTCCGTTGACCACGAGGATGGAGGGTGCGGGCGGCGTCATGCCTCAACTATGCCGCACCCGTGCTGCGCCGGCGCGTGGGCTCAGGCGCCGGCATCCGCGACGAGGCGGGCGCGCAGGCGCACGGCGCCGAGCGCCCCTGCCACGGTCACGAGGCTCATCACCGCGAGGACGACGCCGGGGTGCCACCACGCGCCGTCGGTGGCGATGCCGAACTGCTGCGTGATGGACGGCGCGAATCCGGCGATGATCGCGGCGATGCTGTAGGCGAAGGAGAGGGCGGTGTACGCCGTCGTCGGCTCGAAGATGTCCGCCATGAGGCCGCCGAGGGCGGCCCAGCTCGCCGTCGGCAGGATGCCTCCGAGGATGATCGCGGCGATGTACATCGGCTCGGTCGCGATGCTGATGATCCAGTACAGCGGGAAGGCGATCACGGCCGTCCCGAGGGCCCCGCCGGCGACGACCTTCGCGGAGCCGATGCGCATCGCGAGGTAGCCGAACGCCGGGATGGTGCCGAGCTGGAGGATCGACCCGATGAGGGCGGCGTTGAGCACCGTGGCCTGGGAGAGGCCGAGCGTCTCGGTTCCGTAGGCCTGGGTGTAGGTGACCATGAGGAAGTAGGAGCCGATGCCGAGGACCGCTGCGGCGATGGCGACGACGATCGCGGCCGGCTGCGACCTCAGGACCTCGAGGAAGGGGATGCGGGGCAGTTGGTGCCCCTCGCTCGCCTGCTTGAACACGGGTGTCTCGTCGATGGCCAGGCGCAGGTAGAGGGCGACGGCGAGGAACGGGAACGCGAGCAGGAACGGGATGCGCCAGCCCCAGGTGGTCATGATGTCCGGGGCCACGACCGTCAGCACCAGGAAGATGGCCGAGATCAGCATGGTGCCCACGGGCGAGCCGAGCTGGGGGATCGACGCGTACAGCGCCCGCTTGCGGGGTTCGGCGTGCTCGGTGGCGATCAGGATGGAGCCGCCCCACTCACCGCCCAGGGAGAGTCCCTGCAGGAAGCGCAGCGCGGTGAGGATGATGGGCGCCCAGATGCCGATGGTGGTGTAGTCGGGCAGCAGGCCCACGGTGCCCGTCGCGAGGCCCATGAGGGTGATGGTCCAGATCAGGGTGCGCTTGCGGCCGATCCGGTCCCCGAGGTGCCCGAAGAGGATGGCGCCGAGCGGGCGGGCGACGAACCCCATGGCGAACACGAGGAAGGCCGAGAGGGTTCCTGCCAGGGGATCCTGCTCGCTGAAGAAGACGACGTTGAACACGAGCGCGGCGGCGGTGCCGAACACGTAGAAGTCGTAGGACTCGAGGGCTGTCCCCACGAAGGAGGCTCCGGCGACGCGGCGGGCCATGCGGGGGTTGGTGACGGGAGGCTGCTGAAGGGTTGTGGACACGCTGATATCTTCCTCTCGCCGGCGCGCCGGGGCCACGTTTCAGGACGAAGGTCACAGGGGTGGACACGCAGACCTGTGAGCGCCGACGAGAGCGCGGCCGGCCGTCAGGAGGGATGCGGTCACGGCCGTCGGATCGCTCATGAAACCGTGCACCATGGCGCCGTCGCGCAGCATGATCAGTTGATGCGCCACAGCCTCGGGTGCCTCCACCCCTAGCGTGGTCAGCTGTTCCGTCACCACCGCGTGGAGCCACGCCCTGTACCGCCCGACGGCGTCGCGCACCGCACCGCCCTCGGCCGGGTACTCCGCCGCGGCGTTGATGAAGACGCACCCGCGGAACCCGGGCCGGCAGGCGGCCTTCCCGTTGGCCTCGGCCAGCCACTCGAGCAGGCTACAGGCATCGCGGCCCGCCCTCACCTGCTGCTCCACGGCGTTCTGGAGCAGCCCGAGCTGTTGCTCGAGATAGGCGACCACCAGGTGGTCCTTCGAGGGGTAGTGCCGGTAGAACGTGACCTTCGTGGTGGCGGCGTCGGCAATCACCTTGTCCGCACTGACGGCCCGGATGCTGGTGGTGTCGAAGAGTCGCGTGGCGGACGCGAGGATGCGCTCCCGCACGGGTACCTGAAGCGGCATGACTGATCCTTCCCATCGATTGCTCGCAACCCCGCATCAGATTTCACCTGAGTAGAGTTACTGGTTAGTCTACTAGGGAGCGGCCACCGGAGCCGCCGGGACGAAAGGATCGACACCATGAGTGCTCTCTACACCGCAGTGGCCACTGCAACAGGAGATGGACGCAACGGAGAAGCGCGTACCGACGACGGCCAGCTCGTCGTCGACCTCGCCGTCCCCAAGGAGATGGGCGGGGCAGGCGGCGCCACCAACCCCGAGCAGCTCTTCGCCGTCGGCTACGCCGCCTGCTTCCACAGCGCCCTGAAGCTCGTCGCGGGCCGCAGCAAGGCGAAGATCAGCGACACCGCGGTCACCGCCGAGGTCAGCATCAACCCGGTCGACGGCGGAGGTTTCCAGCTCGCCGTGGCCCTGCACGCGGAGATCGGCGGCGTGGACCAGGATATGGCGGACTCCCTCGTGGAGCAGGCCCACCAGGTGTGCCCCTACTCGAATGCCACGCGCGGCAACATCGAGGTCACGGTCGACGCCACCATCGGCTGATCCGGACCTGACACGCGAAAGGCCCCCGCCTGCGCGGGGGCCTTTCGCGTGTTCGCCTACTTCCGCAGTTCGGCTACTTCCGCAGGGAGACTGCGATCTGCTGCATGATCGTCGGATCGGACAGCGTCGTGGCGTCGCCGACCTCCCGGCCCTCCGCGACGTCCTTGAGCAGGCGGCGCATGATCTTCCCGCTGCGGGTCTTCGGCAGTTCCGGGACCACCAGGATGTTCCGCGGCTTCGCGATGGGGCCGATCTCCTTCGCCACGTGGTTCCGCAGCGTCGTGACGATGTCGTCGTCGTCCTTCGCGGATCCGCGGAGGATCACGAACGCGACCACCGCCTCACCGGTCGTCTCGTCACTCGCCCCGACGACGGCGGCCTCCGCCACCGACGGGTGGCTCACGAGCGCCGACTCGATCTCGGTGGTCGAGAGGCGATGGCCCGAGATGTTCATGACGTCGTCCACCCTGCCCAGGAGCCAGATGTCGCCGTCGCTGTCCTTCTTGGCGCCGTCGCCCGCGAAGTACATGGCGTCGAACCGCGACCAGTAGGTGTCCTTGAACCGCTGCGGGTCGCCCCAGATGCCGCGCAGCATCGACGGCCACGGTTCGCGGATCACGAGATAGCCGCCGGAGCCGTTCGGCACCGATTCGCCCATCTCGTCGACGACGTCGATCGCGATGCCGGGGACCGCCACCTGCGCCGAGCCGGGCTTGGTCGCGGTGACCCCGGGCATGGGGGCGATCATGTGCGCGCCCGTCTCGGTCTGCCACCACGTGTCGACGATCGGCGCGTTGCCGCCGCCGATGACCTCGCGGTACCACATCCAGGCCTCGGGGTTGATGGGCTCCCCGACGGAGCCGAGCACGCGGATCGAGGTGAGGTCGCACTTCTTCGGGATGTCGCGGCCCCACTTCATGAACGTGCGGATGGCCGTCGGGGCCGTGTACAGGATGCTGACCTTGTACTTCTCGATCAGCTCCCACCACCGGCCCTGGTGCGGGGTGTCCGGCGTCCCCTCGTACATGAGCTGCGTGGCGCCGTTCACCAGCGGCGCGTAGGTGACATAGCTGTGGCCCGTCACCCAGCCGATGTCCGCGGTGCACCAGAATACGTCCGTCTCCGGCCGGAGGTCGAAGGTGTTCCTGTGCGTGAACGCGGTCTGCGCGAGGTAGCCGCCGGTGGTGTGCAGGATCCCCTTGGGCTTCCCGGTGGTACCGGACGTGTAGAGGATGAAGAGGGGGTGCTCGGCATCGTGCGCGACGGCGGTGTGCTCGTCCGAGGCGCCCTCGACGACGTCGTGCCACCAGACGTCCCGGCCCTCCGTCCACTCGACGGGCTCGTTGTTGCGCCGCACCACGACCACATTCGTGACGGTGTGACCGTCCTTCTCGAGGGCGCCGTCCACCGCGGGCTTCAGGGCGCTGGGCTTGCCGCGCCGGTAGGTGCCGTCGGACGTGACGACGAGCTTCGCCTCGGCGTCGTCGATGCGGCTGCGGAGGGCGTCCGCGGAGAACCCGCCGAACACCACCGAGTGCACTGCCCCGATGCGCGCGCACGCGAGCATGGTGACGACGGCCTCGGGGATCATGGGCAGGTACACCGCGACGCGGTCGCCCTTCTGCACGCCGAGCGATTCGAAGGCGTTCGCGGCCTTCTTGACCTCCTGCGTCAGCTCCGCATAGGTGATGGTGCGGGTGTCGCCGGGCTCACCCTCGAAGTGGATGGCCACGCGGTCACCGAGCCCGGCCTCGACGTGGCGGTCGAGCGCGTTGTACGCGGCGTTGATCGTCCCTCCGACGAACCATTTCGCGAAGGGAGCGTCCGACCAGTCCAGGGTCTGGGTGAAATCGGTGTCCCACGTCAGGAGCGCGCGGGCCTGCGCGGCCCAGAATTCCGCACCCTGCGCGCGCGCCTCGTCGTAGAGGGACGGCTGGGCGACGGCGTTCGCGGCGAAGTCGGCGCTGGGCGGGAAGCGGCGTTCCTCGTGCAGCAGGTTCTCGAAGGCGTCGCCTTGTCGCTCGGCGTTCATGGTCTTACCCCTTTGGTGGCGTGTCGAAGACGGTGATGATGAAGGTCGGCAGTGCTCGAGCGCACGGGCCGTGCGGGCCGCCCGCACCACCTCGTGCCTGACGGAAGACTATCGAGTCCACCCGACACTCCTGTGGCTGGCGTCACATCACCTAGCCGAGTTGCGCCGATTGTGCGGTGAGCGGATGGGCGCCACCGCCACGACGCCTGGTGGAGAAGGCCGGGGCCGGTGGCTAGGGTGGGATCAGTTGAACGACGCCGGGCGGCACCGCCGGTGACCGCCGCGAGGAACGGGAGTACCACATGAGTGAACCACTCGAGGGCCGGCAGACGGTGGGTCAGCCCGCCGCGGACGCGACCACGTCAGGGGCATCGACGGTGGTTGCAGCTCCGTCCGGCACCACCGGAACCGCCCCGTCTCCCGGCATCTCCGATACTCAGGGCGCCGCAGCCGACACCACCGCCTCCGAGCCGAGTCAGGTGGGCCCGTCCGAGGCGGTCCTCGGGCCCTTCACCACGCGGGAACTCGTGTTCGGTGGGGGCGTCCTGCTGATGTTCATCGGCACGCTCCTGCCCTTCGTCGGCGGCCGTGTGCTCTACACGACGTTCTGGAGCAGCGCATCGCTCTTCTTCGTCGGCGTCGGCATGCTGTTGCCTGTGATCGCGTTGGCGCTCCTGGCCGGCCGGCGCCTCGGCAGCTCGGGCCTGCGCGTCGGGTCCCTCTCGGTGGACCAGTTCGCCTCGGTCACCGCAGTGCTCGCAGCCACCTTCTTCTTCCTGCAGACCGTCACCGCGTTCCAGATCGGCCCTTTCATCGCGCTGCTCGGATCCCTGGCGCTCGTGGCAGCCACCGTCGTCGGGCCGCACCTGCCCGTCGTGCGGGACGACTTCCTGGAGCGGCCGGAGTCCGCCGCCCACCCGCTGGCCCGTCCCATCACCGCGGCGAGGCCGCGGCCGCCGAAGCCCGCGAAGCCCGTGAAGACTGCGTCACCGTCGAAGGAGACCGCAGTCGGATCCCCGTCGGGTGAGGCACTCACCGGTCAGGCACCCGGAGGCGATCGCGGTACGACGGGCGCCGGACTGTTCGGCCTCGGTCGATCAACCGGAGCACCGACACAGGCGGACCCAATACCGGGCGCAACCGCCGACCGGACGGACCACGATGCAGGCCACGGCGCCAGCGCCGTCGGTGCCCGTGATTCCCGTGGTTCCGGCGATGCGATGGACGATGCGACGGCGAGCTACCGGCCTATCCAGGACCGCGACGAGCCCATCGAGCACCACGACGTCGTCGGCAACCAGGCAGATCAGGCCTCGGCCGTCGACGGACCCGACCTCGGCAGCGGTCACGACGTCGACGACTCCCGGTCGGTGACGGACCGGACGAGAGTCCACGAGGCGATCCGCGATGAGACGCCGACGGAGGACGCCACGCAGGGCCGTGCACGGCAGGAGCCCATCACGGCCACGCGATCGGCCGAGGAGGAGGACGTCGTCGAGGCGTTCTGGTTCGCCGTCGGGTCCCCGCGGCCCGTGTTCGACGAGCAGAACGGGCGCGAGATCTTCGTCCTGCAGCCCGGGGACTGGGAAGTGGGCATCGAGGATCGCGGCCGTGAGTTCCTGGTGCAGGACAAGCGCACCGGCGCGATCGGCATCCTGCGGGATCTGCGCAACATCGAACGGGCGCCGCGGGACTAATCCGCCAATGGGGCGATGCGCCCTGTCGGGACGGGTCGCGAGGCGGGTGGGTCGTGACGCGGACAGATCGATAGTCGGGTGAGCCGGTAGAAGGACCGAACGGACGGGATCGAGTGGGTGCAGTGAAGCCGAAACCGCAGGACGAATCGCCGGTCGCGCTGAAGCGCCGGGCCAGGAAGATCAACAGGATCCTGGGCGAGACCTATCCGTACGCCGTCGCGGAGCTGGACTTCCGCAACGCCTTCGAGCTGCTCGTGGCGACCGTGCTGTCCGCCCAGACGACCGATGTCCGGGTGAACCTCACCACTCCGGCCCTGTTCGAGCGGTACCCCGACGCGCGCTCGCTGTCCGAGGCGGATGAGCTCGAGCTCCAGGAGATCATCCGGCCCACCGGCTTCTACCGCGCCAAGGCGAACAGCCTGCTCGCGCTGTCCCGCCGACTCGTCGACGAGTTCGACGGCCACGTACCAGCCACACTCGAGGAGCTCGTGACCCTCCCGGGTGTGGGTCGGAAGACAGCGAACGTGGTGCTGGGCAACGCTTTCGGCGCCCCCGGCATCTCGGTGGACACGCACTTCGGGCGATTGTCGCGGCGCTTCCGCTGGACGACGTCGGACGACCCGGTGAAGGTGGAACTGGAGGTGGGGCCGCTGTTCGAGCGCAAGGACTGGACACTGCTCTCCCACCGGGTCATCTTCCACGGCCGGAGGATCTGCCATGCGAAGAAGCCCGCGTGCGGCGTCTGTCCGGTCGCGGCACTGTGCCCCGCCTTCGGGGAGGGCGAGACCGACCCGATGAAGGCTGCGAAACTGCTCAAGTACGAGCTCGCGCCCGGGCGCGAGGACCTCCTCGAGCTCATGAGGAACGGGCGGACCCGGGCGGAGCTCCGGGAGGCCGGTCACGGGCTCGGTGCCTGAGGCGTGCCTGATCCGGGCAGGGGCGGACCGGATGGATCTTCCGACGTTCTTCGGGACGATGAAGCAGCCCGGGCCGTGAGTGCCCGTGACGAGCTGACGTCGTGGGTCCGGTCGATGGACCGCCCTGACGCGACGCTCCTCGCCCCCGACGGCTGGCAGTTCGCCGTGCTCGATCCGGAGCTGAGCCGCCGTGCTGCCGTGCTCGTGCTGTTCGGAGAACGGGCGGCGGAGGAGGATCCGTCGGGTGACCGTGCGTATCCCGCGCCGGACGACGCACCGCTCGACACCCCGCTCGACACCCCGCTCGGCGCGCCGTTCACCGGGCCGGTCGACACGCCGCGTCAGGACGACGAAACCGGGCCATTCGTTTCGCGGCCCGGTCCTACGGATCTCGATCTCCTGTTCGTCATGCGCGCGTCCACGCTGTCGAACCATCCCGGTCAGGTGGCGTTCCCCGGCGGCGGCATCGACGCGGGTGACGCCGACGAAGCGGGCGCGGCCCTTCGCGAGGCGCGGGAGGAGACGGGCCTGGACCCGAGGGGCGTCGACGTCCTCGGGTCCCTTCCCGAGGTGGATCTTCCCGTCAGCAACTTCATGGTCACGCCGGTGCTGGGGTGGTGGCGTGAGCAGACCGCCGTCCACGCGGTCGACGCCGCCGAGTCCGAATCGGTATTCCGATGCCCCGTGAGCACGCTTCTGGCACCGGGGAACCGCCGGACCGCTGTGCTCCGACGCAACGGGTTCGTGAGCCGCACCCCTGCCTTCGTCACTCCGCACGCGATCATCTGGGGATTCACTGCGATGCTGCTGGATGCGATGTTCGAGGGCCTCGGCTGGACACAGCCGTGGGACCGGTCGCAGGAGATCGCCGCACCGCTGTGAGGCGGCCGGGACCACCGGCGGCGGGGGCGAGCGTGCCGGGGGCGGCGGGCGCGTAGCGCTCCTTGAGTGAGGCGGGGAGGGTCACGAGAGCGGTGGCGTTGTCCCATCGCTCCTTGCTCGTGATTCCGATCTGCGTTGCTGCGGCGGCGCGCACGATCATCGGGGACGCGGATCGGCCCGCCATCGTGAGCACCTGCTCCGTCGCGTCGCCGGGCCCGGCGGCGGTACCGAGGACCCGCCGACCCACATGGTGCGAGAGCTGCTCGCGTACGAGCGCAGCCGGGCTGGACAGGGCGACGGACACCGCCTTGGAGTCCAGCAGGCGTGCTCCCGCTGCTCCGACCGGACGGATGATCCGCACCGCGGGTGCGAGTGTCGACAGGGCCGCGGACGTTGGTGGTGCCCAGGACGGCAGCGCGCGTCCTGCCGTCCCGCCAGTGATGCGCAGGGCCGAGGGTCCGCGGGCCAGGCTCTGCAGTCCGGTGGTGAGGCGCGCGGCTCCGGGAAGCCTGCTCGCGACGACGACCGCGGCTCTGCCCAGCGCGGTGAGACGTTCGATGGTCTGACGGACCTTCATCACCATCTGTGCTGTTCGCGCCACCCCGATGAGGGAGGTGATCGCTGCGGACCCTCCCAAGGTCAGGAAGCTCAAGGCCACGCCGACGGCCAGCATCTCAAGGCAGTCCTCGGCGAAAGCGCGCGTCTCGTCGATCAGTTCCTGGTGCGCCGTCTCGATCGCCCCTGCCAGGGCCTCGCACCCCGCGGCGATGTCCCGCGAGGACAGCGCGATCGCAGTGCCTGCCTCGCGCACCATGGCACTCCGGGTGCGGAAGAGGGCGAGGTCCTCCGCCAGCAACCCGACCACCGCGTCCTCCGCGAGCTGCGTGCCGCCGCCGATCCTGTGCTCGACGTCGGAGGCGAGTGTGGTCCACGCAGCCGCTGCGCTCCTGAGGAGCGCCGGATCCCCCGTGGGCCACATGATGCCGGCCACCCCCGCGACGATGTCCCAGTACTCCGGCGGCAGCGCCACGTGCGCTTCACAGGCCGAGGGGAGGCAGGACGACGTCGCCTCGGGCATCGACGACGGCAGGAGCGGTTCGATGAGCGCCGTGAGGCCCATGGACGCCACGTGCTCGGCGGCGATGTAGTTGCCTGCCGAGAACGTCAACGCCCGCGCTGAGTCCGCCGATGCGAGCGCGAGGGCCCGGGCCGCCTCGAGGACGTCCCTGGCCGCGGGATCGTAGGACCCAGCCCAATCGGTGCCCAGGGCGTCCCACCCCGCCATGCCGCCCGTTCCCATGAGCACGGCATCCGCCGAGGCGACGGCGTCCGCGAGCCCCCGGCCGGCCGCCGCGGCGAGTTCCGCCGCCTCCGTGTACCTGTCCGTGTCGATCGTCAGAACGCTCATGCACCCAGCCCTTCCCCCCTTGTGTCCTGTCACCGTAGAGGCGAGGCGGGGGCGGGCGCTGGCCGCTGCGCCGATCTGTGGATAACCGGCAGGACGGTCAGCGGATCACTTGGCGTCGGCGTAGGAGGACACCGTGACCGTCGTGACGGGGAACTCGACGGGGATGACCCCGAAGACGAGCCGGGTGGCCGCCCGCGCCGCGTCCCGGACGATGTCCGTGGCCTCCTCCGCCGACCCCAGCGGCACGTGCAGCATCACCTCGTCGTGCAGGAAGAACGCGATACGGCTCCTGGGGGAGGGGATCCCGCTTCCAGCCAGCCGCCGTCGGATCTCGGCGAGCCAGCACAGCGCCCACTCCGCCGCCGTCGCCTGCACCACGAAGTTGCGCGTGAATCGTCCTCGCGCCCGCGCCGCCGTGTCGGCGCGCCGCTGCTCCTCGGCCGTCGTCGTGCGCTGACGCGCGGACCAGTCCTCGGTTGCGGGAGGGCAGCCGCGGCCCAGGTGACTCGCGACTCCGCCGCCCGACTCACCCGTGCGGGCGGCCTCCTCCACGACGCCGATGGCCTGCGGGTAGGCGCGCGTGAGCTGGGGCATCAGACGCCCGGACTCGCCGCTCGTGGCTCCGTACATGGCACCGAGCATGGCGAGCTTCGCCTGGGCGCGGTCACCGCCGAACCCCTGGTCCGCGATGCCCTGGTACAGGTCCTTGCCCCGGGCCGCGTCCGCGAGCGCCGAGTCCCGCCCGAGCGCCGCGAGGACACGCGGTTCGAGCTGGGCGGCATCGGCGACGACGAACACATGCCCGTCGTCGGGTCGCACCGCGTCGCGGACCTGCCGGGGGATCTGCAGGGCACCGCCCCCGCGCGACGCCCACCGACCGGACACACTGCCGCCCACCACGTACTCGGGACGGAAGCGGCCCTCGTGCACCCAGGCGTCGAGCCAGCCCCAGCCGTTCGCGGTGAGGAGCCGCGCCAGCTTCTTGTACTCGAGGAGCGGACCGATGACAGGATGCCCGTGTTGCTCGAGCTCCCACGAGCGGGTCGTCCTCACATCGATTCCCGCTCGGTGCAGCGCACGCAACATGTCCTGCGGGGAGTCGGGGTTGAGGCTCCGATTGTCGAGGGCGTCGCGCAGCTCCCCGGCGAGACGTTCGAGCGTCGCCGGGCGCGCGCCCTCGGGCGGACGCTGTCCGAGGGCCGTCTCGAGGAGCGCCTCGTGGACGTCGCGCCGCCAGGGGAGGCCCCAGTGCTCCATCTCGGTCGCGATGAGCGCCCCGGCGGACTCTGCCGCCACGAGCAGGGCGAGGCGCGCGGACCGATGGGCACCCGCGACGGCGGCCGTCTGTGCGCGAGTCTCGGCCACGACGTCGTCGAGCACGGGCCCGGCGGCGGCGGCGGGGCGCGGATCGTCGAAGAGCGAGTGCTGGTCCGGGGACATCCGCGCCGGCGGCAGCATCCGGGACGGGACCGGGGTGTCCGACGGCGCCGATGACGTGCGCACGGAGTCGAGGTAGGGGGAGGGCCGGCAGAAGGGTGAGTTCGCGAGCACGGCGCGCGTCAGCGCGAGGTCCCAGCAGCGCTCGACGTCGACGCCCGCGGCCAGCAGGTCCGGGTACCAGAGGCGCGTGGAACCCCACACCCACCGAGGCCGCCGCTGTTCCGCAGCGCGGACCACGTCCGGGAGTTCCGTCGTCGGGACGGCACGCGGCTCGGCGATCGGGACGCCTGCATCGTCGAGTTCCTGCACCAGCACGCCGCCCCGGAGATCGGACGCCGCAGGTGCTGCGGCCACGGCGATGAACATGAGGACATTCTCGGCTGCCGCGGTGTCATTCTGGCAATCGGTGGCTGTCGCGCTCGCGGCGTCCCGTCGTCGGGTGCGCCGTGCTGGTTGTCCACATAGCGCAACCCCGCTCGGGGGCGCCGTCCGGCTCGGACCATCCTTGGTCCATGACGCAGTCGATCCCGCCGCCCCGCCGCCCCCCGGTGGTTCTCGCCGGAGGCTCCCAGTTCGTCCGCGACCAGGTCGCTCGCGCCTGTGCCGCCGCCGGCGTGACGCCCCATTTCGAGAACCTGGCGACCGACGCGTTGGCCCTCGATCCTGTCGTGCTGATCGTGAGTGAGGGCCAGGCGATCTCCCTGTCGGGGCAGCGCGAGGTCGTCGTCGTGGGCACCAGCGAGGACGAACCGCGGGTGTGGGGAGCAGCCGCCCATCTCGCGTCCTCGCGGGTCGTGATCCTGCCGCAGGGCGCGGGCTGGCTCGCCGAGACGATCGGGCGCCGACTCAATCCGGCCGCTACCGGGGCGGTGACGGGCATCATGGGCGCCGCGGGTGGATGCGGAGCGAGTACCTTCGCCTACTGGTGCGCGCGGTGGGCGGCAGAGGGCGGCAGGGGAACGCTGCTCATCGACGGTGCGCCGCTCGCCGGGGGCGTCGATCTGGCGCTCGGACTCGAGTCGAGCCATGGTGTCCGCTGGCGCGACCTCACCGACATCCGTGGCACCCTCAACGCCGAGCAGTTCGCGGCAGCGCTGCCCACGGACAGGGGAGTGGCGGTACTCTCACACGACGCCGGCGACGCATACCTGAGCGCGTCGGGAGAGCCGATGCGCACGTCGGAGGCCGTCCTCGACGCCGCGCGCGGCGCCTTCGACGTCACGGTCATCGACCTCGGTAGCGTCGCCGGAGGCGACAGGACGCTGGTCGCCGCCTGTGATCACCTCGTCCTGGTGGTTCCGTCGCGGCCGCGGACCGTCGCCGCGGTGCCGCGCATCCTCGCGATGCACGGGTCGGTCCCGGTGACGGTCGTGGTCCGCGGTCCCGTGGTGGACGGTCTCGATCCATGGTTGGTGGCGGACGTCGTCGGGCGCCCGGGGCCTCTGCCCTTCCTTCCGTTCGTGCGCGGTGCGGCGGGCGCGGAGGCCGCCGGGCGAACCGCCGGCCTCGCCGTACCCCGACGCGCGCGAGCGGCCGTCGAGGCCGTCGGGCGCACCTGGGCCCCGTCGTCGTGAATGGAGGAGTCGCGGACCACCGACCGACCCGACGAGCTCTGCGTGCGGCTGAGCGGCCGGCCGCGGACGCCGATGTCCGGGCACGGGATGGAGTCCCGCCTGCGTTGCACGGCGACGGTGCAGGTGCGTCGATGGTGGATGCGGTCCGCAGGGCCGTGCTGACCGGCGAGGTCCAGGTCACGGCCGCGGCGTTCGCAGGGGCAGTCGGCTCGAGCGGCAGACTGCTCGGGTCGGAGGGAACGCTGTCCGCGCTCGACCGCGTGCGCGCGGAACTCGAAGGCCTCGGTGCGCTCGAACCGCTGCTCGCCGACCCCGGCGTCACCGACATCCTCGTCAACGGGCCCGACGAGGTCTGGGTCGACGGGGCCGAGGGCCTCCGGAGGGTCGGCCGGATCTTCTCCCACGAGGACGAGGTGCGCTCCCTCGCCGTCCGCCTCGTCGCGGCCGGTGGACGCCGGCTCGACGACGGCTGCCCCGCGGTCGACGTGCGACTCGACGGGCTGCGCGTCCATGCGGTGCTGCCGCCGATCTCGACCACGGGCACGCTGCTGTCGATCAGGATCAGGCGGTCCCGGGTGTTCTCCGTGCGGGAGCTCCAAGCCTCCGGGACCCTGGCGCCCGTGACGGCGGAGGCCCTCACCCTGATGATCAGGAGGCGGATGAACTTCCTCATCAGTGGTGCCACGGGTACAGGCAAGACGACCCTCCTGTCCGCTCTGCTGGGTCTGGCGGCACACCACGAGCGCGTGGTCACCGTCGAGGACGCCGCGGAACTCGCTCCGGAGCACCCGCACACGGTCAGCCTGCAGACGAGGCACGGCAATCTCGAGGGGGCGGGAGTCACGGATCTCACCGACCTCGTGCGGCAGGCCCTCCGGATGCGCCCGGACCGTCTGGTCGTCGGAGAATGCAGGGGCGCCGAGGTCCGGGAGATGCTGACGGCGATGAACACCGGCCATGACGGCGGTGGCGGAACCATCCACGCCAACAGCGCAGCCGCCGTCCCCGCGCGGCTGGCTGCCCTCGCCTCGCTCTCGGGCATGTCGGCGGACGCCGTCGCACAGCAGGCAGCGAGCGCGCTCGATGTCGTCGTGCATGTCACGCGCGGTCCGGCGGGACGACGCGTGGAGAGCATCGGACTGGTGGTGCTGGATTCCGCCCGAGGCCTCCGTATCCGCCCCGTCCTCGTCGACGACGGAGTGAGCTGCAGGGCGGAGGAGGGCTGGCCGGACTTCGCGGCCTCCGTGGGCTGGACCGCGCCGGCCCCCGCGCCATGACGGGCGTCGCCGTCGCGCTCCTGCTCGCCGCCGGATGCTTGGTGCTCACCGTGCGCGCTCGAGGTGGGCGGTGGCCTCCGGATGCACGGCAGCAGCGAGGTCCGGAGAACCGGGTGGACGGTCGGCGCCGCCCGTCACCGGCGCCGACTGCGCGGAGCGTGCGGCTGGGACGGAGGTCGCGGGAGCTGGAACTGCACGAGCTCCCCCTGTTCATCCATCAGCTGGCCGGTCTGCTGCGGGCGGGTCGACCACCGCACGCCCTGTGGTCGGACATGCTTCGACTTCATGCGGCAGCCACCTCCGCGTTCTCGGCCGCCGCGGTTCCGACGCTCGAGGCGGCAGGGCGCGCGGCGGTGCTCGGTCTGAGTGTCCCGCAAGCCCTTCGTGGCGCGCCCCCCGAGGAGGGGCGCCGGTCGGGGCGGGAACGCGTGCTCGACCGCATGTGGGTGGATCTCGCGGCGTGCCTCGAGGTCGCGGAGCGGAGTGGTGCGCCGCTCGCAGGGATCCTCGAGCAGTACGCCACGCAACTCGACGCCCAGCTCGACGGTGCGGCGTCCAGGGAGACGGCGTTGGCCGGGCCCCGGGCGACGGTCGTCCTGCTGGCCTGGCTGCCCGTGGTCGGTCTCGGCTTGGGATTCGGGCTGGGCATCAATCCTCTGGTGTTGCTGACGACCTCCCTTTCCGGGCAGTTCGCCCTGCTGGCAGGTGTCCTGCTCACGATCGCGGCCCGGACCTGGTCGAGACGACTGGTCCGGCGAGCCGGCGGGGAGACCCGATGACCGGCCTCCTCGTGGCTCTTCTGCTGGCGTCGACGGCGGTGCTCCTGGTGCTTCCTTCAGGGCGCAGGGGACCCGGACGGACGGCGTCCGCGGCGAGGGTCGCGGCACGTCCCGGGTTGGAGGACCCCGCCCTCATCCTCGATCTGCTCGGCGCGCTCCTGACGGCGGGCTCATCGGTCGAGCGGGCGTTGTCGACCGTGTCCGATTCGTGCGAGCAGAACCTGTCCACCGCCCTCGCGCGCGTCCATGCGGCGCGTCTGCTCGGCGCCTCCTGGGACGCCGCATGGGAGGCGGGGATCGACCGTCGTGTCGACGACGGGCCGTCCGCAGCGGCGCGGCCGGCCCCGGCGCGGGCCGCTGCCTTCGCGGAGCTCAGGGAGGGGCTCCGATTCGCCACGTCGACGGGAGCACCGTCCGCCGCGCTGCTGCACGCGCATGCAGGTCAGTTGCGGCGCCGCCACAACCGGGAGGTGGACAGGCGTGCGGCGGCCCTCGGAGTGCAACTGGTGCTGCCGCTCGGGCTGTGCTCCCTGCCGGCGTTCATCTGCCTCGGTGTCGTTCCCGTTGTCCTGGGGCTCCTGCCCGAGCTCTGACGTGGCAGGAGGTCGCGGGGATGTGCAGGACAGGCCGGCGCGCACATGTCGCCGGGCAGTCGTCCTCGGGTAAGCGGCCGGAGGTTATCCACTTAGGCGCCGTTCACGGAGCTGCGGCAGCCGGCCCGGGAAAGAGTTTGTTCAGCGACGACCGTCGCACCCGACGCGGGTCTACCGCGACCACCGGAAGGACATGACATGACCATGAAGACACAGCTGCAGCGCACGGAGGGCTCCCCCTTCGTCAGACCGACGACGGTGGGTGGCACCTGCGCGTCCCAGCCCGTCCATGCCGGAACTGTTCGACCCGGCGGGCTCGATGTCACTCCCTCACCGGGCCGGGCCATGGTTCGTCCCGGTGAGGGGCGTGTTGCATCCGGTCTCCACCTCGTCGGATCCGATCCCGACGACGCGACGCTCAACCGGGCGGAACGGCGCGGAGTGATGCGGCGCCGGAGGGCGGCACCGGGTGAGGATCTCCAGGATCGCGAAGCCGGTATGGCGACTGCGGAATACGCGATCGCCACGCTCGCGGCCGTCGGCTTCGCTGCGCTGCTCGTCGCGGTGTTGTCGAGCAGCCAGATCAAGGGCCTGCTGACGTCACTCATCACGACTGCGCTGAACTTCGGCTGATGAGGAGCCACCGGGGCGGCGCTGCGGACCGACGTGCAGGGGTGACCCCGAACGGCTCGGGTGTCCGTCGCACGCGCACGCCGGTCCACTCGATACAGCGCATGGCCCGCTCCAGGAGCGACGCCTGCGCTGCCGATCGTGGGGCCGTCACCGCAGAGGTGGCTGTCGCCCTGCCCGCCCTGGTGGTCCTCCTCGCCCTGCTGCTGGGCACGGCGCATGTCGGCACTCAGCAACTCCGGCTCGAGGAAGCCGCGCGTGCCGGAGCGCGGGAGGTGATGCGGGGCGAATCACCGGACGCCGTCCAGCGGACTGCCGAGCGGCTGGCGGGTCAGGACGCCGTAGCGACCGTCTCCATCCGTGAGGGGTGGACCGTCGTGGAGGTGCGGACGACGGTCGACGGTCCGTTGACAGGTCTGCTGGACCTCGACCTGAGCGCATCGGCCACGGGGAGGACGGAGCAGGATGACTGACACGGTGACGCCCACCGGCGAGAACGAGGGTCGCGACGGCGAGCGCGGCGCAGGGACGCTGCTGATGTCCGGCCTGGCGTTGCTCGCCCTGATGCTCGTCGCCGTCGGCGCGCTCATGATGCACGCGACCACCGCCGGCTCGAAGGCCGCGACAGCAGCAGACCTCGCGGCGCTCGCCGCAGCTGACGCGGCTCGAGGCCTCAGACCGGGTGACCCATGCTCTGAGGCTCGGCTCACGGCGGAGCAGCACGGGGCGGAGCTGACCGCGTGCGAGGTGGGCGGTCCAGGGATGTCGACGGTGGTCGTGCGGGTTGTCGTCCCCACGCACGGACCGCTGCCGGATGCGAAGGGAGCGGCTCGTGCCGGCCCCCCGTCGTGACGGGCCGGGGTCGGTCCGGATCGACTCGCAACGGACGATCAGGAGGAAGTCAGGACCGGACCGGGGGAAGCGGATCGTGAGCGTCCCGGGCGGCTCCGGCCGGGACGTCGTCGGTGCCGGCCTGCTGGAGGATCAGGGACAGCACCGCGACGGCGCCGCCCTTGCTCAGCGGGTTGTTGCGGTTGCCGCACTTGGGGGACTGCACGCAGGAGGGGCAGCCCGTCTCGCACTCGCATGCCGCGATGGCGTCGCGGGTGGCCGCCAGCCAGACCCGCGCGGCTTCGAAACCACGTTCGGCGAAGCCGGCGCCGCCCGGGTGCCCGTCGTACACGAAGATGGTCGGCTGCCCGGTATCCGCGTGCAGCGCCGTCGACACACCGCCGATGTCCCAGCGGTCGCTCGACGCGACCAGCGGGAGCAGCCCGATCGCGGCGTGCTCGGCCGCGTGCAGGGCGCCGGGCAGCTCCTCCGCCGAGATCCCCTCGGCCTCGAGCAGCTGTGGGCTGATCTCGAACCACACGCTCTTCGTGAAGAGGTCACGCGCCGCGAGGTCGAGCGGCTCCTCGCCGAGCACCTCGTTGGAGGAGAACGCCTTGCGCTGGAAGGACACCACCTGGGTGGTCACCTTGACGTCACCGAAGTTCGCGAGCACGCCTCCCCACAGGCGGCTGATGTCGCGGTCGATGACCTCGATCTGTGTGACGTCCCTCGCCTGGGTGTAGAAGTCGGGCTGCGCACGGGACACCGTGGCACAGTGGTTCTCCTCGTCGAGGTCCTCCACCACGTAGGTGCGTCCCTGGTGCACGTACACCGCACCGGCGTGCGCCTGGTAATGGCTCTGCGCCGATCCCATCGTGCCGAGCAGTGCCCCGGAGTCGGCGTCGACGATCGTGATGGGACCGCCGCCGTCCGCCCGCAGGTTCACCATCGACGCGGCGCTCTGCGGGTGCGTCCAGAACCAGCCGGCCGGCCGTCGTCGCAGGAAGCCCTGCTCGCAGAGCGTCCCGAGCAGGTCCTCGAACGTCGGCCCGAACAGGTCGAGGTCCGCGTCCGTGAGGGGAAGCTCCGCAGCGGCGGCACACAGGTGGGGCCCGAGCACGTAGGGGTTCGAGGGATCGAACACGGTGGCCTCGACCGCGAGGTCGAAGACCGCCTCGGGGTGGTGGACCAGGTAGGTGTCGAGCGGGTCGTCGCTCGCCACGAAGGCCGCGAGGGAGTCCTGCCCGGACCGCCCCGCGCGGCCGATCTGCTGCATGAGCGAGGCCCTGGTGCCCGGCCAGCCGGCCACGAGGACGGCATCCAGCCCGGAGATGTCGATGCCCAGTTCCAGGGCGGACGTGCTGGCGACCCCGAGGAGCTCACCGCTGCGCAGCGCGGTCTCGAGGAGCCGCCGTTCCTCCGGGAGATACCCGGAGCGGTACGCGGCGATCCGGTGCGGCAGGTCGGGATGCACGTCCTCGAGCATGCGGCGGGAGGTCTGGGCGATGCTCTCGGCGCCGCGCCGCGACTTGATGAAGGCGATGGTGCGAACGTGGGCGGACACGAGGTTGGCGAGCAGGTCGGACGTCTCGGCGATCACCGTCCTGCGGGTCGCCGCGCCGTTCTCGCCCCGTGTGCCCGTGAGCTGCGGTTCCCAGAACGCCACGGTCGTGGACCCGTGAGGCGAGGTGTCCTCGTCGACCGCCGTAGCGGGAGCGCCGATCAGCTTCCCGAAGGACGCCGCCGGGTCAGCCGACGTGGCGGACGCGCCGATGAAGACCGGATGCGCACCGTAGCTCGCGCAGATACGCCGGAGCCGCCGCAGAAGGTTCGCGACGTGGGATCCGAAGACACCCCGGTAGCTGTGGGCCTCGTCGATCACGACGTATTTGAGACGGCGGAAGAAGCGCGCCCACCAGGTGTGGTTCGGCAGGATCCCGAAGTGCAGCATGTCGGGGTTCGCCAGGACGAGGTTCGCGTGATCCCGGATCCAGCGGCGCGCCCCGGACTCGGTGTCACCGTCGTAGGTCTCGGCGCGCACGGTGGGAAGGCCGAGCGCGGTGACAGCGGAGTGCTGATCGGCGGCCAGGGCCTTCGTCGGCGCGAGGTAGAGCGCCACCGAGCCCGTGGGTGCCAGCGTGGTGCGGTCCTGCAGTTCGCTGCGGTGGATCTCGTCGAGGACCGGCAGCAGGTAGCACAGGGACTTACCCGACGCCGTTCCGGTCGCGATGATCGTGTGCGTACCGGAATGTGCCGACGATGCACCCTCGACCTGGTGCCGCCACGGCTGGTGGACGCCGCGTCGCGCGAACGCATGGACCACGTCGTCGTGAGCCCAGGAAGGCCAGGCGGCATGCTCCGCCGCGCGGGCAGGGATCTCCCGCACATGCATCAACTGCTCGGGGTCGGTACCGCCCCCGAGGAGGGAGATGAGGGAGTCGTGCGCGGCCACACGGCCATCCTCCCATCGGCGGGCCGGACACCGTGGCGTCCGAGCGCTTTATCCTCTGATGACGAACACGTCGGCGAGATGCTGCCAGCCGAGGAACTCGTACAGGGCGCGGCCGTCGGCGGACGCCATGAGCAGCCCGGTGCTGACGTCGTCCTCGAGGACGTCAGCCGTCAGCGCGCGCATGACGTAACTGCCCAGGCCCCTGCGACGGAACGCCTCCTCGGTCACGATGCGGTCGTACACGGCGTGTTCGCCGACCACGGAGACCGAACCCCGCGCGGCCTCCTGACCGTTCGCCCGGACGATCACACGTCGGCACGCGCCCTCCGAGCTCCGCTCGAGAGTGAATTCGTCGCCGGGAGCGCGCGGGTCCTCAACGTCCTGCCCGTGCATGTCCACGCTCATGAGGGATTGCTGCCGGTCGGTGACGCGCATCCCCAGGGGGGCCGCTGCGTCGATGAGCTCCTGGGTGCGGTTGGAGACGACGGACAGCACGCGCAGCGGGTCCTGCTTCGTCTCCCGCGCGAGCTCGAGGAACAGCTCGACGGTCGGATCGAAGAGGAGGTGCTCGGTCTGGTTCTGCTGGTCGGTGAGGAGCACCGATGCACTGCGACCGTCGTCCTTCACCTCGTAACCGCGGCACGCAAACCACCCCGAGAGCCAGGTCCGGAACAGGTCGTGATCAGCATGTGCGCCCATGTGCTGAACCATAGTTCTCGGACGCGACCAATGACATAGGCCGGCCCCAGAGTGATCGATTCGAGACGCGACGTACGCTTGAATCCGTGTCCACGAACCGCATAGCCCTCTATTACGCCTTCACACCGCTCCCTGATCCCGACGCCGTCCGACTGTGGCAGCGCGCTCTCTGCGAGCAATGGAACCTGCGCGGCAGGATCCTGATCTCGAAGGACGGCATCAACGGCACGGTGGGCGGCGAGGTCGGTGCCGTGAAGCAGTACGTGAAGCGGACCCGTGAGTATCCCGGTTTCGCTGGGCTGGACGTCAAATGGTCGGACGGCGGAGCCGAGGACTTCCCGCGGCTGAGCGTCCGGGTGAGGGACGAGATCGTCTCCTTCGGTGCGCCGGGCGAGCTACGGGTCGACGACGACGGTGTGGTGGGCGGCGGCACGCACCTGTCCCCGGAGGACCTGCATGCCCTCGTGGACGCGAAGCGCGGAGCGGGGGAGGACGTCGTCTTCTTCGACGGCCGCAACGCCTTCGAGGCGGAGATCGGCCGCTTCAGGGGAGCCGTGGTGCCCGATGTCCGCACCACGCGCGACTTCGTGCGCGAGCTCGATTCCGGCGCGTACGACGGCCTGAAGGACAAGCCGATCGTCACCTACTGCACGGGCGGGGTCCGCTGCGAGGTGCTCTCGAGCCTGATGGTCGCCCGCGGCTTCCAGGAGGTCTACCAGCTCGACGGCGGGATCGTCCGCTACGGCGAGACCTTCCGCGACGAGGGCCTCTGGGAGGGCTCGCTCTACGTCTTCGACAAGCGCATGCACCTCGAGTTCAGCGAGGACGCCGTCACGCTCGGGTCCTGCGCCCGTTGCGCGGCGCCCACCAGCCGGTACGAGAACTGCTCCGACCCCGCGTGCCGCTCACTCACCCTCTTCTGCGACGACTGCGCCGCCGATCCTCGGACGCTGCGGTGTCCCGGTGGATGCAACGCGACCACCACGGACGGCGACCTCGCCGTGGGCGCCGCCTGATGATGATCCCCGACATCCCGCGTCACACCGAGTTCGACGACGACGTCCCCTCGGCGCCGTCGAGCCGCGACCTCGCACTCGTCGAAGCGCTCGCTGCTGACCTGGTTGCGCTCGATTACACGGTCGACGGCGCCGGTTCGCTGCTCGGCGCTCCCGCCTATGCGGCACTCGGCCGCGGTCAGCTGGTCCCGGCCCTGCTGGAGTGCCGACGCCTCCTCGGTGACGGGTCGCAGGGCGGCCCGGTCGAGGAGCGTGCGCGGGCTGTCCCCGTCCTGCTGTGGCTGCTCGGGGAGACCGTGACCGAGGAGCTCCTCGCCGCCGCGTTCCCCGGCACCGGCGTCGTCGGCCTCCGGCGACTCAGGCTCATCGAACCCGGCGAGCACGAACCCGGCGAGCACGAACCCGGCGCCCACGAACCCGGCGCCCACGAACCCGGCACCGACGAGGACACCACGGACGACGCCGTATGGCGCGCCGCGGTGGAACTCCGTCCCACCGCGTCCGACGTGGGCGGTGACCTCTGGGTGGCGAGCGACCTCGGGGCCGAGCAACGCCCTGGTCCGCTGCGTCACGACCACGTGCTCGGCATCGGCGGGGCGTCCCTGACGCTGGCCCAGACCGTCATCCGGAAGCCCGTGGACCGCGCACTGGATCTCGGGACGGGGTGCGGCATCCAGGCCTTCCATCTCCTGCAGCATGCGCGGCACGTGACGGCCACCGATCTCTCCGAGCGGGCTCTCGCGTTCGCCCGCTTCAACCTCCTCCTGAACGCGCCGGCGCTCGGGATCGACCCCCAGCGTCCGGGGGATCGCGTGAGCCTGCGCCTCGGCAACATGCTGGACCCGGTCGAGGGCGAGCTGTTCGACCTCGTGGTGTCCAACCCGCCCTTCGTCATCACGCCGCGTGAGGGCGGCGACATCTACACCTACCGCGACGGCGGGCTCGCAGGGGATGCGATCGTCGCCTCGCTCATCGGCGAGGTCACGCGCGTGCTCGTGCCGGGCGGTTCGGCCCAGCTGCTCGGCAACTGGGAGATCACGGAGGGGACACCCTGGGACCGGCGCGTGGGCGCCTTCGTCCCGGCGGGCGTCGATGCGTGGATCATCCAGCGGGAGCAGCTCACGCCGGTGCAGTACGCCGAGACCTGGCTGCGCGACGCCGCGGAGACCCGCGACCGCGAGGCCCACGTCAGGAGCTTCGCCGCCTACCTCCGCGATTTCGCGTCGCGAAACGTCGAGGGCATCGGCTTCGGCTCGGTGTGGCTACGGCGGCCCCGTACGCCGAGCGACCTCGTGCGCGTGACGCTCGAGGAGATCACGCACGAGATCGAGCAGCCGGTGGGCCCTCACCTCGCCGCCGCCGTCGAGCGCGGGGACTGGCTCGCGGCGCGGACGGAGCAGGCGGCCTCGGGCGTGGGCATCGCCGACGCGTTCCTGCTGGTGGCCGAGGACGTCACCGAGGAACGCCATCAGCGGCCCGGCGCCGAGCACCCGGGGGTCATCCTCCTACGGCAGGGGGCAGGTCTCCGGCGCACCTCGCTCCTGAGCACGGAACTCGCCGGGTTCGCCTCGGCGTGCGACGGCGACCTCACCGCGGGGCAGATCGCGAGGGCCCTCGCGATGCTCCTGGAACGGCCCGATCCGGCGTTCACCGCCGAGTTGCTGCTCGACGTCGAGCACCTCGTGCGGGAGGGTTTCCTGATTCCGGCGGCCTGAAACCAGCGGTTACCCTTGTGCAGGCAGGGGTGGCGCATACTGGGGAACGCGGCCACCGGCTTTCCGAACGGACGGTCCTGATGCGCCGCCTGCATCGCACTCGCATATATAGGAGAGAAGTGCCGACCAAGGCCACGGACAAGAAGCACGGCAAGAAACTCGTCATCGTCGAATCTCCCAGCAAGATCAAGAGCATCTCGGGCTACCTCGGCGAGGGTTTCCAGGTCGCAGCGTCCATGGGCCATATCCGGGACCTCCCGCAGCCCTCGGACCTCCCCGCAGAGCTCAAGAAGACCTCCGTCGGCAAGTTCGCCGTGGACCTCGACAAGGACTTCGAGCCGTACTACGTCGTCTCGCCCGAGAAGCGGAAGACCGTCGCCGAACTGAAGGCGGCGCTCAAGGACGCCGACGAGCTCTACCTCGCCACCGATGCGGACCGCGAGGGCGAGGCCATCGCCTGGCACCTCCTGCAGGTCCTGAAGCCGAAGGTCCCGGTCTACCGCCTCACCTTCGGCGAGATCACCAAGGAAGCCGTCACGCGCGCCATGGGTGAACTGCGCGACGTCGATATCCCCATGGTCGACGCCCAGGAGACCCGCCGCATCCTCGACCGCCTCTACGGCTACGAAATCTCGCCCGTCCTGTGGCGGAAGGTGGCGCGAGGTCTGTCCGCAGGGCGGGTCCAGTCCGTCGCCACGCGTCTCGTCGTCGAACGCGAGCGGGAGCGCATGGCGTTCCGCACGGCGTCCTACTGGGACCTGACGGGCACCTTCACGCCCGAGGACAGCAGCAAGGGCAGCGCGTTCCCCGCGAAGCTCGTGGCCGTGGACGGCAGCCGGATCGCGACCGGCAAGGACTTCTCCGACCGCGGTGAGCTGAAGGCTGCCAACGCCGTTCGCCTCGACGAGGAGAGCGCACGCTCGCTCGCCACGGGGCTGAAGAGCGCGCAGTTCACCGTCCGCTCGCTCGAGACGAAGCCCTACACGCGTCGTCCGGCCGCGCCGTTCACGACGTCGACCCTCCAGCAGGAGGCGGCCCGCAAGCTGCGCTTCAGCTCGAAGGTCACCATGCAGGTGGCCCAGCGCCTGTACGAGAACGGGTACATCACCTACATGCGTACCGATTCCTCGTCGCTCTCGGACCAGGCGATCAACGCAGCACGTCGGCAGGCGTCGGAGCTCTACGGGCCGGAGTACGTCCCGGAGTCACGGCGCGTGTACAAGGGCAAGGCCAAGAATGCGCAGGAGGCCCACGAGGCCATTCGCCCCGCCGGCGACTCCTTCCGCACGCCCGCCCAGGTGGCACAGGGACTCCGGGGTGACGAGTTCCGCCTGTACGAGTTGATCTGGAAGCGCACCGTCGCCTCGCAGATGGCCGATGCCAAGGGTTCGACGGCGTCGTTGCGCCTGGGCGCGAGAAGCGCGGACGGCAGGGATGCGGAGTTCTCGGCGTCGGGCACCGTCATCACCTTCCGCGGCTTCATGGCCGCCTACGAGGAGGGCCGCGACGCCGATCGGAACGAGGACGGCACCGACGACGACGCTCAGGGCACGCGCCTGCCCAACGTCGCAAAGGGTGACGCGCTGGGTGCGAAGGCCATCGAGGCCGTGGGGCACGAGACCTCGCCGCCGCCGCGCTATACGGAGGCATCGCTGGTCAAGGTGCTCGACGAGCGCGGTATCGGCCGCCCGTCCACGTACGCCGCGACGATGTCCACCATCATGGACCGCGGCTATGTCACGTCACGGGGTCAGGCCCTCGTGCCGAGCTGGATCGCCTTCTCGGTGGTGCGCCTTCTGGAGGAGCACTTCAACGACTACGTGGACTACGACTTCACGGCGGAGCTCGAGGAGGACCTCGACCGCATCTCGCGAGGCGAGACCGGCCGCGTCGAGTGGTTGAACAGCTTCTACTACGGCGACCGCAAGGGCACCGGGCTCCACACGATCGTGAACGATCTCGGCGAGATCGACGCCCGCCGCATCAACTCGGTGGAGATCGCCGAAGGCATCACCCTGCGGGTGGGCAAGTTCGGCCCGTACCTCGAGAAGCCGCTGCCCGCCGACGCACCGGAGGGCACCGAGCCGCAGCGCGCGAACGTCCCCGATGATCTCGCGCCGGACGAGCTGACGGCCGAGAAGGCCATCGAGCTCATGAACGCACCGACGTCGCAGGAGCGCGAGCTCGGTCAGGACCCGGAGACGGGACGCACCATCGTGGCCCGCGACGGCCGGTACGGCCCCTACGTGATCGAATTGATCCCCGAGGTGACGGCGGAGGACCTCGCGAACCAGCCGGTCGAGTACTACAAGAACGGCAAGCCGAAGCCGCCCAAGAAGCCCGCGAAGGTCAAGCCCCGCACGGGTTCCCTGTTCGCGTCCATGTCCGTGGACACCGTGACGCTCGAGGAAGCCCTCAAGCTCATGAACCTGCCGCGCGTCCTCGGGACGGACGAGGAGGGTAAGGAGATCACGGTCCAGAACGGCCGCTTCGGCCCGTACCTGAAGAAGGGCAGCGATTCGCGGTCCATCGGCTCCGAGGAGGAGATCTTCACGATCACCCTCGAGCAGGCCCTCGAGATGTACAAGCAGCCCAAGCAGCGCGGTGGTAGGACCGTCACGCCGCCGCTGGCCGAGCTCGGCGACGACCCCGTGAGCGAGAAGCCGATCGTGGTGAAGGACGGCCGCTTCGGCCCCTACGTCACCGACGGCATAACGAACATCACGGTGCCCGGCTCCATGGCGATCGAGGAGCTGACTCTGGAGCAGGCGATCGACATGCTCGCCGAGAAGCGCGCGAAGGGGCCGGCGCCGAAGAAGACCACGCGCCGGGCGCCGGCGAAGCGCAAGGTCGCGGCGGGCAAGTAGCCCCCCCACGCACGCGAGGAGCGGGCAGCATGACGAACAAGGTCTCGACGGGCGCGGTCCGGAAGGTGGTGGGTAGATGCGGTTAGGTGTGCTCGACATCGGTTCGAACACCGTGCACCTGCTTCTGGTGGACGCTCACCCGGGCGGACGGCCGGTGCCGTTTGCCTCGCACAAGAAGCCCCTGCAACTCGTCGCGTACCTGGACGAGGACGGCAGCATCTCGCGTAAGGGCCAGGACGAGCTGGTGGGCTTCGTGCGTGAGGCGCGTGCGTTCGCCGCGGGCCACGACGCCGAGGACTTCCTCGCCTTCTGCACCTCGGCGATCCGCGAGGCACGGAACGGCCGCGAGGTCCTCGCTCGTGTGCGCGCCGAGACCGGCGTGGACCTCCAGGAGCTCTCCGGCGACCAGGAGGCGGCGGTGACCTTCCAGGCCGTGCGCCGCTGGTACGGGTGGGGCGCCCATTCCATCCTCAACCTCGACATCGGCGGCGGTTCCTTCGAGATGGCCATGGGAACCGACGAGCTCCCCGAGGTGGCGCTGTCCGTACCGCTGGGTGCCGGCCGGCTCACGCGCGACTGGCTGCAGGGCGATCCGCCGTCGGCCAAGAGCGTGAAGGCCCTCCGGCGCTACATCCGCGAGACGCTGGAGGAGGCCGTGCCGCGCTTCGCCCCGCTGGGCAGGCCGCACCTCGTCGCCGGGACCTCCAAGACGTTCCGTTCGCTCGCGCGGATCGCCGGAGCGGCACCCTCGGCCGCTGGGCCGTTCGTCCGGCGCGAGCTGCGCCTCGAGGACCTGCGCCTCTGGACCAAGCGCCTCAGTGCGATGAGCATCGACGACCGCACGAGCCTCGACGGCGTCTCCGAAACGCGCGCCCCGCAGGTGCTCGCGGGTGCCCTCGTGGCGGAGTGCGCGCTGGAGCTCTTCGACGTGCCCGGCATGGACATCTGCCCGTGGGCACTGCGCGAAGGGCTGCTCCTGCGCCGTTTCGACGCGAAGATGTTCGACGCCGACGAACCGCTCCCGGGTGCCGGTGTGGGGCACGCACAGCTCGATGCGACACGCCGGACGCCCGTGATCGGCGGCGTCTGACGTGGCCGCTCCCATGCCCGCCGTTCCCGCAATTCCCGTGGCCCTCTCCAGCGCGTCCGTCTACCCGCTCTCCGTGGTGGACGCCTTCTCGCTGGCGCAGGACCTCGGGTACGACGGCGTGGAGGTGATGGTCACCAACAACTCGGTGAGCCAGGACCCCTCGCAACTGAACGTCCTCGCGGAGCGGTTCGAGCTCCCCATCCTCGCCATCCACGCGCCGACGCTCCTGCTCACCCAGCAGGTGTGGGGGCGGGCCTGGACGAAGATCGAGATGTCCGCCGCGATGGCCGCCGAGGTGGGGGCGTCCACGGTGGTGACGCACCCCCCGTTCCGCTGGCAGACCGGGTATGCGGAGGTGTTCCCCGAGGGGATCGCACGGATCGCTGCCGAGTACGGCGTGGAGATCGCCGTCGAGAACATGTACCCGTGGAAGGTCCGGGGCCGCGAGGCGAAGGCGTACCTGCCGCACTGGAATCCCGTCCCCGAGCCCTACGAGCGCATCACCTGGGACTTCTCCCACGCGGCGATCGCCGGCATGGACTCCTACGAGGAGATCAAGGCGCTCGGCAGCAGGCTGGCGCACGTGCACCTGACCGACGGCACGCCGAACGGCAAGGACGAGCACCTGCTGCCCGGTCAGGGTACGCAGCGGTGCGCAGAGGCGCTCGCACACCTCGCGGACTCGCAGTGGAAGGGCGTCGTCGCGGTCGAGGTGAGCACACGCCGTGCGCGCGGTGCGGGGGAGCGCGAGGAGTGGCTGGCGGAGACGCTGCGCTTCGCCAGGTCCAACCTCGGTCAGCTGTAGCGAGGACCCGGGCGTACCCGGCGTCCTCGTGAAGTGCCGTTAACGAAGGATGGCGCCGGTGGCCTGTGCAGATGTTGGGGGGATCATCTGCTGCCACCGACGCCGGACCGGATCAGGAATTCCGGTCCTCATCACTCGCACCTCGTTGAGGTAGTACCAACACTAGGACGCCACGTTGGGCGGCAACGGCGAGGATGCTGGGAGTAGTCTGTGAGACCCTCGTGGCAGGATATCAGCATGACCGACGCGACGCCGCGCATCGCCTTCCTGGGCTGCGGATCCATGAACGAAGCCATCCTCGCCGGGCTCCTCGCGGCCGGGCTCGATCCCCGACGCGTGGTGGCCACGGTTCGCCGGAGCGAGCGGGCGGCGGAGCTCCGTGAGCGCCACGGCGTGACCGCCCTCGCCACCGCGGAGGACGACGGCGCGAACCGCGCGGCGGTGCGCGGCGCGGACGTCGTCGTGCTGGGGGTGAAGCCTGTCGGCACCGTACCGCTCGCCCGCGAGATCGCCGGATCCCTCGAGACCTCGGCCGTGGTGCTCTCCGTGGCTGCGGCCGTAACCATCGAGATGCTCGAGCGAGCCCTCCCCGACGGCCAGGCCGTCATCCGCTCGATGCCGAACACACCCTCGCGGGTGGGCCGTGGAGTGCTCTCCGTCTCGCCGGGAACCTCGGCAGGTCCCGACCAGGTGCAGCTCGCACGCGACCTGCTGGGCTCCGCCGGCACGGTCGTCGAGATCCCGGAGGACCAGGTGGACGCGCTCTCGGCCGTGAGCGGATCGGGACCCGCCTACGCGTTCTACCTCGCCGAGGCGATGGCGGCCGCGGGGGTGGAGCTCGGTCTCGACGCGGACCTGTCCGCGCTGATCGCGCGCGAGACCGTGGCCGGCGCGGGCTTCATGCTGGCCGAGGACGGGGCGGACGCCGCGGCACTGCGACGCGCCGTCACGAGCCCCAACGGCACCACGCAGAGCGCCATCGAGACGTTCGAGCGGCTCGGGCTCGCGCGGACCGTCACCGACGGCGCGCGCGCCGCCACGGCCCGTGCTGCGGAGATCACACGGGAACTCTCGGGCCCGGCGTCGCCCTGACGGGTGTCCGCGCCCAGAGGGCCAGCAGTGCCACCGGGAGCAGGACGCCGAGCGAGGTGAAGATCCGGAGCGCGAGGGGACCCTCGCCGGACACGGTGCCGGTGAACGTGAGGGTGATCGTGATGGAGGAGAACATCATCACCGGCACCATGGCGGCCACGATCACACGCCCCGCGGTCCGGCGTGCACCGGCGGTGCGGCCCGCAGCCACCAGGCCCACGGGGATCAGCAGCGCCACCCACACCCAGTGGTGGAACCACGAGATCGGGGAGATGGCGAGCATCACCACGGCGTTCGCGGTCACCGCGCGGAGGGGGTCGCCGTCGTCGTCCGCCCGCCTGACCGCGACGTAGCCGACCGCGATCACGAGGAGGCATGCGACGAGCCAGGCGGGGCGCTGCAGTGCCTCGGGCAGACCGGACTGCGTGGCGATGGAATTGAGCGACACGTTGTAGAGGTCCGCCGTGGCTCCCACGCGCGACGAGTCGAAGAGCGCCTTCAGCCAGAAGATCGCGGACTCCCGGGGCGCCAGCAGCCACCCGACGGCCACGGTGCCCGCGAAGGATGCCGCCATCCACGCCAGGGACCGCCAGTCACGCCGGGCCAGGAACACGAGCCCGAACGCGAGCGGCGTGAGCTTGATCCCTGCGGCCAGGCCGATCAGTACCCCGGAGGGCAGGCGGGTGGATCGCAGGACGTCCGCGAGCACCAGCACCATCAGGAGCGCGTTGATCTGCCCGAACCCCAGCCCCTCCCGCCAGGGGCCGCTGATCCCGATGAGCAGCATCGCGGCCAGGAGTGCAGCCGGCGTGAACCAGTCGGGGCGGGCTCCACGGGTCGCGGCGCCGACGTACCGCACCACGACGGCGGCCACCCCGAGGAGGCAGAGGCAGGTGAGTGCTGTAACGACCACCAGGGCTGCGGCCTCCGGCACCAGCGCGAGGGGGACGAGGAGGAGCGCCGCGAACGGCGGGTACGTGAACGGCAGGCCGCGCGTGTCCGTGGTGATCAGGGCGTCGTCGTACAGCTGTGTGTCCCCGGCGCGGCCGAGCAGCGCGAGCGCGCCCTCCCGGTACACGCGGAGGTCGAGTCCGTGGATCTGGGCAGCGAGCACGACGACGGCGAGCACGAGGGCGCCGCCGATCAGGACGGCAGCACGCCCGCCGACGCGTCGGAGCATCTAGGGCCGGCCGGCGAAGCGCTCGAGCAGGTCCACGTGCCCGGACACGATCAGCATGTCGCGCCCCGAGACCTTGGTGTCCGCGCGGGCGTACGTGAAGTCCTCGCCCGGCGACTTCACGCCGACCACCGTGACGCCGTACTTCGAGCGGACGGAGGACTCCGCGAGGGTGAAACCCTGCGTCTCCTTCGGCGGGTACATCTTGACGATCGCGAAGCCGTCGTCGAACTCGATGAAGTCCAGCATGCGGCCACCGACCAGATGGGCGGCCCGCTGCCCCGCGTCCGCCTCGGGGTAGATCACGTGGTTCGCACCGATGCGCTTGAGGATCTTGCCGTGCGAGGGCGTGATGGCCTTGACCCAGAGGTGGTCGATACCGAGATCCACGAGGTTCGCGGCGATCAGCACGCTCGACTCGATCGAGGTACCCACCCCCACGACGGCGGCGGAGAACTCCTGCGCGCCGAGCTGGCGGAGCGAGTCGATGTTGGTGGCGTCCGCCTCCACGACGTGCGTGAGGATGCTCGCGAACTTCTGCACGAGCTGGGGGTCACGTTCGATCGCGAGGACCTCACGGCCCTGCTTGACGAGCTGTTCGGCGGTCGCGGCCCCGAACCGGCCGAGGCCGATCACGAGGACGGGGGCGTTGTGGGCGGGTCTCTCAGCCAATGATCGGCCTCTCGTCGGGGTAGCGGTAGAGCGTGCTGCGCTGCCTCAGCGCGAGTGCCGAGGCGAGGGTGATGGTACCCATGCGCCCTGCGAACATCAGGGCGGACAGGACGTACTTGCCGGCGGGCGGCAGTTCCGCGCTCAGGTTGGTGCTGAGGCCGCACGTCGCGAAGGCGGAGATGACCTCGAAGACCACCTTGTCGAGGGGTTCGTCGGTCATGCTGAGGATCAGCGCGCTGCCGATCAGCACGAGCGTGGCGCCCATGAAGATCACGGAGATGGCCACGCGCATGGCGCCGGAAGGGATGGTGCGCCCCCAGGCCCGGACGTCGTTGTCACCGCGCGCCTCGGCCACGATGGCGAGGAACATGACGGCTATGGTGGTGACCTTGATACCACCCGCCGTGGAGGCCGAGCCACCCCCGGCGAACATCAGGGCGTCCGTCAGGAGCATGGTGGTGGTGTTCATGGCGTTCTGATCCACGAGGTTGAAGCCGCCGGAACGCGTCATGACCGAGGCGAAGAGGGCGTGGATGGTCTTGTCCACGACTCCGAGGTTCCCGACGGTGCGGTCGTTCTCCCACTCGAGGAATCCCCACGCGAACGTGCCCGCGACCAGGAGGATGAGCGAGACGAAGACCGTGAGTTTCGCGTGCAGGGTCCACTTCGAGAAGCGGTGGCGCACCTGCACGAGCACCATGATCACGGGGAACCCGAGGCTGCCGAGGAAGACGCCGACCATGAGCGGCGTGAGGATCCAGAGATCGGTCTCGTACGGCACCAGGCCGTCGGTGTGGGGTGTGAAGCCTGCGTTGTTGAAGGCGGAGATGGAGTAGAAGACGCCGTGCCACACCGCCTGCCAGATCGGCTCCCCGAGGATGATGAAGCGGGGGATGAGCACGAGCGCGAGGACCACCTCGATGACCACGGACGTGGTGATGACGATCCGCAGGAGCGTGCCGATCTCGCCGAGGCGGCTCGCGTTGTTCAGGGCCTCCTGCGCCAGCAGCTTGCCGCGTACACCGAGCCGCTTGCTCACGATCAGCGCGAGGAGGGAGGCGAGCGTCAGCGTACCGAGGCCGCCGATGAAGATGCCGAGGAGGATCACCACCTGCCCGAAGAAGGACCAGTGGGTGGCGGTGGACACCACCGTGAGGCCCGTGACGCACACGGCCGAGACCGCCGTGAAGAAGGCGTCGTGCAGGGCCGTCACCTCACCCGTGCTCGAGGACATCGGGAGGCTGAGCAGGGCCGTGAAGAGAAGGATCACCGCGGTGAAGATGAACAGGGCCAGCCGGGCGGGGGAGCTGTTGGCGAAGGAGTCGACGAAGTCGCGGACCGAGGCCAGTAACCCGAAGTACCTGTTCCGATCGTCCTTCAGCCAGCGTGGCTGTTGACTAACCATTGACGTCCGCTCTGCCCCGAGTGCCGGTTCCATGTGCGCAGTGTTCCTGCAGTAGTAAAGCATCCCACCGATGCCCGTCGTCGGACGATCCGGCATCGCGTACCCTTGCCTTGATGTCAACGCGCGCCGGGTCGGCTCCACCTCTCCAGGTCGTCTGGAACAGCTCCATGCTGGCCTACGACTTCGGCGGTCAGCACCCCATGAACCCCGAGCGCCTTCACCTCACGGCGCGTCTCGCCCGCGACTGCGGGCTCTTGGACCTCGACGGCGTCACCGTCGCCTCGCCCGAGGTCGCGTCCGACGACGAGCTGGCCTCCGTGCACGACACCGCGTACATCGCGGCGGTCCGCGACGCCAGCGGCAACCCCGACCGCCCGGACGCCGCCTTCGGCCTCGGCACCGAGGACAACCCGGTGTTCGCCGGCATGCACGAGGCCAGTGCCCGCCTCGCGGGTGGCTCCCTAGGCGCGGCGGAGGCCCTCATGGACGGCACCGCCGTGCGTGCCGTCAACTTCGGCGGCGGTATGCACCACGCGTCCCGAGCGCGGGCCAGTGGCTTCTGCATCTACAACGACGCCGCCGCGTCCATTCAGCGGCTCCTCGACCGCGGTGCCGAGCGTGTCCTCTACATCGACGTCGATGCACACCACGGCGACGGCACCGAGAGCATCTTCTGGGACGACCGCCGTGTCATGACCATCTCGCTGCACGAGACCGGGATGAGCCTGTTCCCGGGCACAGGCTTCGCCGCGGAGACGGGCGGGCCGGGCGCCGAGGGGTACGCCGTCAACGTCGCTCTTCCCACCACCGCGGGCGACGCGGCCCTCCTCCGGGCGTTCCATGCCGTCGTGCCGCAGCTCGCCGCCGCCTTCGTCCCCGACGTGATCGTCAGCCAGCACGGCTGCGACTCGCACCGCGAGGACCCGCTCACCAACCTCCGCGTGAGCGTGGACGCGCAGCATGCCCTGATGGTCGGCGTACGGGATCTCGCGGACGCGCTCTGCGACGGGCGGTGGATCTCGACGGGCGGCGGTGGGTACGCCCTCGCCAGCGTGGTCCCGAGGTCCTGGGCGCTGCTCGTCGCCGTGGCCGCGAACTCCGCCATCGGGCCCGCGACCCCCGTGCCCGCAGCGTGGCGGGACTACGTGCTGGAACGGCACGGCCTGGACACCCCGCGGCTCATGGGCGACGGCGCGGACACCTGGTGGCGGTCGTGGGACATCGGCTACGACCCGAGCGACGACCTCGACCGTACGGTGATGGCCACCCGGAAATCCGTGTTCCCCCTGCACGGGCTCGATCCCTGGTTCGACTGAGCCGCGTCCGCCGCAGAACACCGGGCGGGGAAGCGCGCGCAGGATGCCTCACGGCGTATATATCGCTAGGGTGGGCGGATGGGAATCGATGATGTCTTCGCCGTCATCGCCGAGGGCACGCGGAGGCAGATCCTCGAGACGCTGCGCGAGGGTGACAGGGCGGTGGGGGAGCTCGTCATCGAGCTGCAGGTCAGCCAGCCGACGGTGTCCAAGCACCTGAAGGTCCTTCGCGAGGCCGGTCTCGTGTCGATGCGCGCCCAGGGCCAGAAGCGCTTCTACTCCCTCGAGACCGCACCGCTCGACCACGTCCGGGCCTGGCTCTCCGAGTTCGAGGAGCGCCCCGATCCCACGACGACTGCGGTTCCCGGGAGCGTGGACGGGACCGCCGGTTCACCATCCGCGTCCGCGCCGGCGGAGGTCGGGGAGGCCCCGGTGCCGGGGTCCGTCGTCCTTCCGGTGCCCGACGCGGAGCTGGAGCCGATACCCGACGTGCTCGCGGCAGCGGTGCTCGCCGGGCACGGGCCGACATCCGGCGTCGACGCCCGGCGTCCGATCGGACGGACCATGGGCCGTGCGGCGGAACGTGCCGGGGACCTGATCTCGCAGCTCAGGCGGCGGCGGGATCCGTCCGCCGACCGCTAGCGCGCCGGGCACCCTCGCGGGCGGTAGTCGTGGCCTTTCACTTTGGTCACATCAGCCACTACAGTGAACGCCTAGGCGGATAATCCTGATCATTCAAGGCGACACGCCGATCAGTCGCCCTCGGATGCCCCTTCGAACCGTTCCCGAAGTGGATTCAGGCCTTCATGCAAAGGAATAGTGGTGAGATGGCAGACGGGATTAACTTCTCGGATGTGCAGTTCTTGACGGTCGCGGAGGTCGCGGACCTCATGCGGGTGTCGAAGATGACCGTGTACCGTCTCGTCCACTCGGGCGATCTCCCGGCTGTGCAGTTCGGCAGGTCCTACCGCGTCCCCGAGTCGGCGGTCGAGGAATTCCTGCAGCAGGCGCAAGTGGACGGGCAGTCCGAGAGCGCATGATCGCCGGGCCGTCCGGGCCGTTCACCAAACGGATGTACCCTATTAAGGAGCTTTTGGGCGGGCCACTGCCCGCTCTTCTGTGTACGTCATCCGGGTAGATGCCAGCAGGCATACGCCTCCGTCACCAGTGCTGCTCCGAGGCCACGGCCGCGGGAAGGCCTGGCACCACAACAGTTTGTGAGGACTCTATGGGTTCAGTAATCAAGAAGCGCCGCAAGCGCATGGCGAAGAAGAAGCACCGCAAGCTGCTTCGCAAGACCCGTCACCAGCGCCGCAACAAGAAGTAGCAGCGCCCGGCTCACTGCCGCAGTGACCCGCACGGCCCGGACTCCCGCTTCATGGCGAGGATGCCGGGCCGTCGTCGTTCCACCGGAGCCGCCAGGCGAGGGACGGTCAGTGCGCCCTGAACCTCGAGAACCCCCGCCACAGGCCGTACACGGACCCTGCCACGGTCGCGACCCGCAGGCCGAGCGTGGCCGCGCGCCGGCCGCTGCGGAAGTCGTAGACGGGCCAGTTGTTGGCGCGGGCATGACGCCGGAGGCGGCTGTCGGGGTTGATCGCCACCGGGTGGCCCACCACGCTGAGCAGGGGGATGTCGTTGTAGGAATCGCTGTAGCCCCAGGAGCGTGCGAGGTCGAGGTGCTCCTTCTCGGCCAGGGCCAGCACCGCGGCCGCTTTCGCGGGTCCGTGCAGGAAGTCACCGACCAGCTGTCCCGTGTACAGGCCGTCCGCGACCTCCCCGACCGTCCCGAGCGCGCCCGTGAGCCCCAAACGGCTCGAGATCACCGCGGCCACCTCCACGGGCGTGCCGGTCACGAGCCACACCTGCCGGTTCGAGGAGAGGTGCTGCTCGGCGAGGGCCCGCGCGCCGGGCCAGATCTTGGAGGCGATCATCTCGTCGTAGACCTCCTCGCCCAGCGCGAGGATGTCCTCGTGGGCGATCCCGATCGCGAAGGCCAGCGCCGCGTCCCGCACCGAGTTCACGTCCGTCATCGTCTCGCCGCGCATGATGAAGCGCAGCTGCTTCCAGGCGAGCCCCGCCGCGAATCGCAGGGTGAACGCCTTGCGCTGGTACATCTTCCGGGCCACGTGGAACAGGCTCGCACCGCGCATGAGCGTGTTGTCGACGTCGAAGAACGCGGCCTCCCCGGTCGAGGACGGCTGCGGACGCTCTGTGGAGGGTCCGAGACCCCGGCTGGCATCCGGCATGCTCCGAGTCTAGCGATGCTGTTCGCACCGCCCGCGTGCGGCCAGGCGCTCCGCAGTACGGTGGACCCCATGGACCCCATGGATCCCCTGGACCCCACCGAGCCCACGGACCCCGTCGAGCGCGAACCCGGATCGGTCGGCGCCGGCGTGGTCCTCCTGACCCGCGCCCAGTGCCACCTGTGCGACGCCGCGCGGGACGTCGTCGCCCGCGTCACCGCCGACCTCGGCCATGACTGGCGTGAGGTGACCGTGGCGGAGGAGCCGGAGCTCGGGGCGCGGTTCGCGGAGGAGCTGCCGGTGCTGTTCATCGATGGCGTGCAGCGCGACTTCTGGTCCATCGACGAGGCGAGACTCCGCCGCCTGCTCGCGCCTCCCCGCTGACGCCGGCACGTCGTCAGGGTGACGCTCGGCGCCCGCCTCTCCCGACGATGCCCGTCGGTCACCAGCCCCTCGAACGCTCCGTGACCGCCTGGCTTGGAGGGCCCCGTGGTGCCCGCATACAGTGGGGTTACTTCCGCCCCCGACGCCGCGGGACCGGACACGCGCACACCGCCAGGTGCGGCGGTGCTACCAACGGAGCCGATGACTGTGACACTGCCGGACATGCCAGGCCTGCACCCCGTCCCGGACGCGGCGCGCCAGATCCCTCCGGCGTCGGTGGCCCGACTCACCATCTACCTCCGGGCCCTCACCACGCTGCTGGCGGACGGGATCGAGAGGGTCTCCTCCGAGGAGTTGGCCGATGCCGCCGGCGTGAACTCCCCGATGCTGCGGAAGGACCTCTCCTACCTCGGCTCCTACGGCACGCGTGGCGTGGGGTATGACGTGCAGTACCTCAGCCGCCAGGTGTCCACGGCCCTCGGCCTGACCCTCGACTGGCGGGTGGCGATCATCGGGGCCGGCAACCTCGGTCGCGCCCTCGCGGGCTACTCGGGTTTCGTGTCCCGCGGCTTCGAGATCGTTGCGCTCCTCGACGCCGACCAGATGGTCATCGGGTCCGAGGTCGGGTTCCTCAGGGTCGGCGCGGTGGACGACCTCGAGGGGATCCTCGGGCGCACGCGCGCCAACATGGCGGTGCTGTCCGTCCCCGGGGCGGTGGCGCAGGAGCTCTGCGATCGCCTCGTCGCTGCCGGTATCTCCAGCATCCTCAGCTTCGCTCCCGTGGTGCTGCAGGTGCCGCCACATGTCCAGGTGCGGAAGGTGGACATGTCCACCGAGCTGCAGATCCTGGCCTATCACGCACAGAGGGCGCAGGAGACGGATCTCGATCCGATCTCCCGCGCCCAGTAGCGCGTCCCAGCCGTTTCAGGTTCGGGGATCAGTACCCGAGCTGCCGTGGCGCGAAGTACGGGCGGGCCGGCTTCAGGTAGGTCATGACGACGCCGGCAACCCCGAGGAGCGTCGTGATCGTGCTCAGGGCGACGGACAGCCCGGACGTGGACTGCGTGCCGCTTGCCGCTGCCATGTCGTTGAGGAAGGGCAGGCTGACGAGCGAAAGCAGGGTACCGGCGAGGTTCAAGCCGGCGAGGACGGTTGCCGTGATGCGCGCCCAGTTGTGACCCTTCCGGATGAAGACGGCGAGTACAACGTAGATGGCGGTCACGATGACGGCGAAGGCGATGGTCAGGCCGGCGAAAGCAGACCCGCCGACCTCGATGGTTGATGACGCGATGAGCGTCGAGAACGTCGTGGCGATCAGGTAGAGGGCACCGGCGGCGAGGATCAGGTAGTAGGCCCGCATGACCTCCTTGGGTGCCGGCCCCTTGTCGGCCGGAGCACCCGCGTGGGTTCCCCCACCCTGGGTGGGGTAGGCGTAGCCCGAGGGCTGGGCCGCCTGGTAGCCGTGGTTCCCCTGGTTCGGCTGCCCGGCCCCGCTGTCCTTGCCTCCGGGCGCGCTCCAGCCCGGTCCGTTCGGGTTGTCCTGTGGCGTGCTCATTGCGGCGTCCTCCGTCGTGATGTCTGCTGCTGCCCGCCGCCGGTGCCCCCATCGGACGTTCCCTGCGCGGTGCACTGGTGATCGATCACCATCACCCTAGTTCGTCGCCTTCGAGCCGCACCAGAGCGGCGCCCACCCTCGGCAGCGGCGATCGGTGAGGGAGGGGCTCACATGGTGAAGCGCCAGGAACGACGACGGCCGGCGTCGTCCGTGGGGACGACGCCGGCCGGCGGCGGATGCCTCGCTGTCCGGGAAGCGGATGCGCGGGGCGTGTCCGACGCTCAGGTCGGACGGAGGGATCAGACGGTGGCGGGAGCCGGAGCCACGAAGGCGGCCTCGATGGTGATGGTCACCTTGTCGCCGACGAGCACGCCACCGGCTTCGAGGGCGGCGTTCCAGGTCAGGCCGAAGTCCTTGCGGGAGATGGTCGTCGACGCGGAGACACCGGCGCGGGTTGCACCGAAGGGATCCACGGCCACGCCGTTGAACTCGGCGTCGAGCACCACGGACTTCGTGATGCCGCGGATGGTCAGGTCACCGGTGATGGTGTAGGTCTCGCCCGAGCCGGCGTGCGAGGTGGAGACGAAGGTCATGTCGGGGAACTGCTCGACGTCGAAGAAGTCGGCGCCCTTGACGTGTCCGTCGCGGTTCTCGTCACCGGAGGTGAAGGAGGCGGTCTTGATGGTGGCCCTGATGGTCGAGTCCTCGAGCGAGGAGCCGACGGTCAGCGACGCATCGACGTCCTTGAAGGAGCCGCGCACCTTGCTGATACCGGCGTGACGGACGCTGAAACCGACCTCGCTGTGTGCGGGGTCGAAGGACCAGGTGCCGGAAGTGAGGCCTGAGGGAACGGTCATGGTGATCTCCTGGGAAGTGTGTGGGTAGGTACGCACTACAAAAGCATGCGTATGCATGTTTTATTCCGAGGGGGCGCTCGGCGTCCAGCGCGCCGCGACACACTCCTTCACGGAGGAGGCCGGGCTGCCCACCCATCCGCGATTGGCCGAGGTGCGTGCGGATGCGGGAAACTGGACCCATGCAGCGATCAACCGTGCACCTGGTGCGCCATGGAGAGGTCCACAACCCGGACGGAGTCCTCTACGGACGGCTCCCGGAGTTCCACCTCTCGGACCTCGGCCGCCGGATGGCGTCACAGGTCGCGGAGCACTTCGCCCGACAGCAGGCCGACGGCGCGGCGATCGTGCACCTCGTCGCCTCGCCACTGACGCGGGCCCAGGAGACCGCGCAGCCCGTCGCCGATGCCCTGGGCCTCGAGATCGAGACGGACGATCGCATCATCGAGGCGGAGAACCGCTTCGAGGGCATGTCGCGGATCAAGAGCAGGTTGCGGCAGCCGCGCTACTGGCCACTGCTCGTCAACCCCTTCCGTCCGTCGTGGGGCGAGCCGTACACCCTCCAGGCCGATCGCGTCCTGGCCGGCGTGCACGACGCACGGCTGCGCGCCCTTGCGCTGGCGGGGAGCGACGCCGAGCGCCCGCCCGAGGCCATCATGGTGAGCCATCAGCTGCCCATCTGGGTCACGAGGCTCGCGGCGGAGCAGCGGCGCCTCTGGCACGACCCGCGCCAGCGTGAGTGCACCCTGACGTCGGTCACGTCGCTCGATTTCGACGGCGACGTCGTCCGGCGTGTCCGCTACGCCGAGCCGTGCGCCGATCTGCTGCCCGGTGCCGCGAATGTCCCCGGGGCGTAATAGAATTACTACACGTCGTAGAAATGAACGGAAGAAGCTGTGACCACCATCTCCCGCCGCCAGGGCAACCGCCGTACAGGAGTGCTCCGGGTGCTCCTCGGCGTCGTCGTTCCGGTGTCACTCGCGCTCACCGCCTGCACGGCCGATGATCCGCTGGCGCAGCAGGCAGCAGCGGGTGACGGCAAGAACTACATCGCCGGTGACGGCTCGGTGACGGAGTACGCCGCGAGCGAGCGCGGGGAGCCCGTGGCGATCGAGGGGGCACTCTTCGACGGCACCGAGGTCTCCAGCGCCGACTGGGACGGCCAGGTGACCGTGCTCAACTTCTGGTACGCGTCCTGCGCGCCCTGCCGCGAGGAGGCACCGGACCTCGTCTCCCTGCACGAGGAGTACGCACCGCAGGGTGCCGCCTTCTACGGCGTCAACATCCGCGACGAGCAGGCCACCGCCGAGGCCTTCGAGCGCAGCTTCGCCATCCCGTACAAGAGCTTCGCCGACAAGAACGGCGGGGTGCTGCTGGACATGACCCAGTACGTGCCTCCCACGGCTGTTCCCACCACGATCGTGCTCGACCGCGAGGGCCGCGTCTCGGCGCGCATCCTCGGGCTCGCGGACCGCAGCACGCTGGACGCTCTGATCAGCGATGCGCTCGAGAGCTGACGCGCCGCTGCGGCGCCGACCATGACGGGCTCCCTCAGCGCGTCGGTTCCCCTCGTGGCCGGGAACGCCTTCGCCGACACCGTGCTGAACGGGTCCATGCTGCTCGCGCTGCCCGTCGCACTGCTCGCCGGACTGGTCTCCTTCGCCTCCCCGTGCGTACTCCCGCTCGTGCCGGGGTACCTCGGGTACGTCACGGGGCTCACCGGGGTGGATCTCGAGAAGCAGAGGCGCGGGCGGATGGTCGCCGGTATCGGGCTCTTCGTGCTCGGGTTTTCCGTGGTCTTCATGGCCTACGGCACGTTGTTCGGTCAGTTGGGAGCCTTCCTGACGGTCTCGCAGGGCTGGCTGATCCAGGTCTTCGGTGTGGTGGTGATCCTCCTCGGCGTGGTCTTCATGGGTGGCCTCTCCTGGTTCCAGCGTGAGAGCCGCGTCCACGCCCGTGTACCCGCGGGGCTCCTCGGGGCGCCGCTGCTCGGGGTGACGTTCGGCCTCGGGTGGGCACCGTGCATCGGCCCCACCCTCGGAGCGGTGCAGCTCCTCGCGATCTCCGGCGACGACGCCACGGCGCTGAAAGGCGCGGTGCTGACGTTCGTGTACTGCCTGGGCCTCGGCCTGCCGTTCCTCCTCGTGGCCCTCGGTGTGCGGCGGGGCATGGGGGCCATGGCATTCTTCCGGCGGCACCGGCTGCTGCTGCAGCGCGCGGGCGGCGGCCTCCTGGTGCTGGTCGGCGTCCTGATGGTCACCGGTGTCTGGAACCTCTGGGTGACCCGGCTGCAGGACCTGGTGATCGGGAACGTGGTGCTGCCGATCTGACGGGCAGCAGTGAACGGGACCGCGAACGGCGGCTCGGGCGTTGAGAGGATGACGCCCCCGCAGGGCCGCGAACGACGACGAACGACGACGAACGATGACAGTGACGGAAGAGGAACGGTGAAGCAGGACCTCACGCAGGACCGACGGACCGACGGTGCAGGACGCCCCGGGTCCGACGTCGTGCTGCCCACACTCGGCTTCGTGGGTACCCTGCGGTGGGCGTGGACGCAGTTGACGAGCATGCGGACGGCGCTGTTCCTGCTGCTGCTCCTCGCCGTCGCCGCGGTGCCGGGTTCGCTGTTCCCGCAGCGTCCCGCGAACCCCGCGGTGGTCACCCAGTACCTCCAGGACAACCCTGACACCGGCCCCGTCCTCGATGCGTTCCAGCTCTTCGACGTCTACTCCTCCGTCTGGTTCTCCTCCATCTACCTTCTGCTCTTCGTCTCGCTCATCGGCTGCGTGATCCCGCGGGCGATCGCGCACTCGAAGGCCGTCCGGTCGACGCCGCCGCGCACGCCCAAGCGGCTCTCCCGGCTGCCGGTCTACGGCACGCTCGAGGTGCCGGCGCACCAGGTGCGCGCAGCCGGGCTCACGCCGTCGTCCGCCGCCCAGGAGGCCGCGGTGATGCTGCGCAAGCGCGGCTACCGCGTGGACGTGCGCGACGCCGCCACCGACCGCCCGTCCATCGGTGCGGAGCGCGGCCTGTCGAAGGAACTCGGCAACCTCGTGTTCCACACGTCGCTGATCGGCGTGCTCATCTCCGTCGCCGTCGGCGGCCTGTTCGGGTACAACGGGCAGAAGGTGATCGTCGAGGGCGACAGCTTCGTGAACACGCTGATCGGCTACGACAGCTTCAGCCCGGGCTCCAACTTCTCGGACGACCAGCTCGAGCCCTACTCGATCAGGCTCGACTCCTTCGACGTCCGCTTCGACCGCGAGCAGCAGAGCAGCTACGGGCAGCCGCTCGACTTCACCGCGAACCTCACCACCCAGGACGGGCCGGGGGAGCCCGAAACCTCGGAGGTGCTGAAGGTCAACGCGCCCCTGACCATCGGCGGCACCAACGTGTACCTCGTCGGCAACGGGTACGCGCCCGTGGTGACGGTGCGCGACGGCGAGGGCAACATCGCCTCGGAAGGTCCCGTGGTGTCCGTCCCCTCGGACGGCATGTACACGTCGCTGATGGTCGTCAAGGCGCCCGATGCCCAGCCGGACCAGCTCGGATTCGTGGGGTTCTTCCTGCCCACGGCCTTCGTGGACGAGGAGGGCGTCTCCTTCTCGCGGGACCCGGACCCCTTCAACCCGCAGCTCAACCTGAACTCCTACTACGGCGACCTCGGGCTCGACGACGGCACCCCCGAGAACGTGTACGTCCTCGACACGGAGAACCTGACCGAGCTCAACAGCAGGAACAACGACGACGGCGGGATCGTGCTCGGCGTCGGCCAGACCTACGACCTCCCCGAGGGGAAGGGTTCCATCACGTTCGACGGCCTGCGGCGCTACGTGGCCCTCGACATCCACCACGATCCCGGGGAGATCGGCGCGCTGGTCTTCTCGACCCTCGCCCTGCTGGGACTCACGGCGTCGCTCTTCATCGGACGCCGCAGGCTCTGGGTGCGGACAGGCGAGCACCCCGACGGCCGCCTCATGGTGGAGTACGGGCTCCTGGCGCGCGGCGAGGACCACAGGTTACCCGCCGAGGGTGCCGCGGTGCGCAAGCTGCTCGCGGACCGCTGGTTGGTGCAGGGCGCCGCAGCGGAGGACGATGGTAAGCAGGACGTCGGCGCAGGACCTGCCTCCGGCACGCGGCAGACACATCTCAACTCGAAGGACAACTGATGCCAGTACCAGTCAACGAAGAGCTCGGACAAGTCAGTGAGCTCTTCATGCTCCTGGCGTCCATCGCCTACGTGGTGGCCCTGATCTTCTTCGTGCTCGATCTCGTGCGGTCCAGCTCGACCATCGGTTCGCTCGAGAGCCGCCTGGCGAGCGAGAAGGCGGCGCCCGTCCTCGCAGGAGTGGGAGCACGCGGCAATGCCGGAGCGTCCGTCACTGCGCCCGCAGCCCCCGTCACGGCCGACGACTCCATGGACTACGGGTCCGGCGAACGTCGCGGGATCGCGCGCGTCGCCGTCTCGCTGACGGTGCTCGCCGCCGTCATCCATGGTGCCGCAGTGGTGACCCGCGGCCTCGCCGCGCACCGCGTGCCGTGGGGCAACATGTACGAGTTCTGCACCACCGGCGCCTTCTTCGTCGCCGTCATCTTCCTCGTCGCCCTCACGCGGAAGGACCTCCGCTTCATCGGGTCCTTCGTGATCGGCCTCGTGGTCATCATGCTGTGTGCCGCCACCGTCGGCTTCCCCACGCCCGTGGCGCGCCTGATCCCGGCCCTGCAGAGCTACTGGCTCGTGGTGCACGTCTCGATCGCCGTGGCGTCATCGGCACTGTTCACGATCACCTTCGCGATGTCCGTGCTGCAGCTCCTGCAGACCAACCGCGAGGCGAAGCTGCTCGCGGGCAAGGCGGACGGCGCCAAATTCCTCCGGCTCGTACCCTCCGCTCTCAGCCTCGAGAACCTCTCCTACCGCCTGAATGCCGTGGCCTTCGTGGGCTGGACCTTCACGCTCATGGCAGGTGCCATCTGGGCCGAGCAGGCCTGGGGACGCTACTGGGGCTGGGACACCAAGGAGGTCTGGACGTTCGTGATCTGGACCGTCTACGCGGGCTACCTCCACGCCCGTGCGACGCGCGGCTGGACCGGTACGAGGGCGGCCTGGCTGTCGATCGTCGGCTACCTCTGCATCGTCTTCAACTTCACGATCGTCAACATCTACTTCGCGGGACTGCACAGCTACGCGGGCTGAGCACCACGTGAACGGCCACGAGGCCCCGCAGCAATCATCGCTGCGGGGCCTTTCGCATGTGATGGGCCTGAGGAACAAGGAGGGTCTTGACCTCCTGAACAGCGGACCAGTCCTTGACCTCCGGTCCGAGAACCGTGTACGAGTCAGCCTGGACGCATGGCCCGGACTGGTCCGCATCTGGCCGATGCGTCAGGACCAACTCCCCGAAGCACGCAAAGCCCTCGATGACGCCGCGCACTTCCTGCTCGAAGCAACTGCCTACCCGACAAGAACCACCGGCGGATGCTCAATCGGCGCCCTACGGCGGCGGTCGACTGACGGGGTCCTGCTCGGTAGGCAGGACAGCGTAGCTCGGCACGCCAGGTCCTACCGGTGCGTTAACTCAGCGGCCGTTGCCGGTGAGGACCTGTGCTGTTTCGTACATGTGTTCCTCGACTGCGCGGGCTGCTCCGGGTGCGTCGCCGATCTTGATCGCCATCACGATGCCTGCGTGCCGGTGTGGACTCATATTGCTCAGGGCCTGGTGCACCCCGGCATACATGACGCTCATGCGGATCGAGCCCTCGAGTGACTTCCAGGAGTGCAACAGGGTCTGGTTGCCGGTGAGGGTGCAGAGCGTCTGGTGGAAGTGCAGGTCAGCTTCGATGCGGTCGTCCAGGGCACCGTCCGCCGACTCCTCCATGCGCTCAATACCGTCCTCCAGCTCGCGCACGATCGCACCCCGATCGCTCTGCTCGGACAGCATCCGGGCAGCCAGTCCCTCCAGGGCCGCTCGTACCTGGAAGATATCGCGGACATCGGAGCTGCCGAGGTGACGGACGGACAACCGTCCCCGCGCTCCAGCGGAGATGAGCCCTTCTTGTTGCAGCTGCCGCATGGCTTCGCGCAACGTGCCCCGGCTGATCTGAAGCTTTTCCGACAGTTCCGTCTCGACCAGATGCGTTCCCGGAGCCAGCTCTCCGGTCGTGATGGCACGCCGCAACGCAGTCAGCGCCAGTTGGCGGAGATTGTTCTTTTCCAGTCCTCCAAGGAGTGATGGTGGTGCTGCCGTCATGATGGGTCCTTCGCCGGTGGTGAATGTCGACATTTATTAGTTGACATTGATCTTACGGATCGACCGGTCTTTCACAGTGGCGGCTTCCGACATCTTTCAGGAAGGATTCGGGCTGGGCTACGCCAGTTCGCTGAGGACTTTCTGAACGATGCGGTCGCGGGACAGACCGTACCGTTCGTGCAGGGTTGGGAGGGCGCCGGCGTCGAGGAACAGGTCAGGCAGCGCGATCGGCACGATTTTGCTGCAGGCACCGTTGCGGACGGCGACGCCGGCAACGGTCTCGAACAGGCCGCCGATCTCGGTGTGGTTCTCCAGTGTCACCACCAGGCGGTCCTTGCCGAGCTCACGAAGCACGGTCTCGTCGTCGAACGGCTTGATGGTGGGGGAGTGGAGCACTGCGACGTCGACGTTGTGGGAGGCAAGGTCCTGGGCGGCCTGCAGCGCCCGCATCGTCATGAGGCCGCTGGAGATGAACAGGACGTCTCTTCCGGGGCGGAGTTCCTTGGCTTTGCCGAGCTCGAACGTGTAATTGTACTCGTCGAGCACGGTCGGGACGTTACCTCGGAGCAGGCGAAGGTACGTCGGTCCGTCGGAGGCGGCGAGCTGGGGAACGGCCTGCTCGATGTCGAGGGAATCGCAGGGGTCCACGATGGTGAGGTTCGGCATGCCGCGGAAAATGGCGATGTCTTCTGTTGCCTGGTGGCTCGGCCCGTATCCGGTAGTCAGCCCGGGAAGCCCGCCGACGATGTTGACGTTGAGATTCGGTTCTGCGATGTCCAGGCACAGGAAGTCATAGGCACGTCGGGCGGCGAACACCGCGTAGGTCGAAGCGAAGGGAACGAGTCCTGCTTCTGCCATCCCTGCGGCGGCTCCGAAGAGGAGCTGCTCGGCCATGCCCATCTGGAAGAACCGGTCAGGGTAGGCCCTCGCGAGGATGTGCATGTCCGTGTATTTGCCGAGGTCCGCGGTCAGACCGACGATCTTGGGGTTGTGCTCCGCTGCCTTGACCAGTGCGTGCCCGAATGGTGCCGGGGCGGTCTTCTGTCCGGGATCGGCGAAGGAGGCGATCATGGCGGAGGTCTTGAGCTTCGGCTTCACGGCGGCCGTGGTGTCGGGGGCCTCGGTGGTGGTGCTGGTGCTGGTGGTGGTGCTCATTGCGCGGCCTTTCCTTCGTCTCCGGCGGTGAGCTGCTCACGGCAGATCTGCCATTCGTGTTCTTCGATGCGCATGAAGTGGGCTTTCTCCCGCTCCTCGAGCAGAGGCACGCCTTTGCCGACCTTCGTGTCGCAGAGGATGACGGAGGGACGTCCGGTGGGGGCGGCTTCGCGGGCAATGTTGTCGAGCGCTTCCAGGAGAGCCGTGGCGTCGTTGCCGTTCACGCGTTGGGTGTGCCAGCCGAAGGCCGCCCACTTGTCAGCGGCAGGTTCGATGCTGAGCACGGTCTTGGTGGCGCCGTCGGCCTGCAGCGCATTCATGTCGACCAAAGCGGTGAGGTTGCCGAGCTGGTGGTGGTGGGCTCCCATGGCCGCTTCCCAGGTTGATCCCTCGTCGAGTTCGCCGTCCGAGAGGAAGTTGAAGATCCTCGACTCGGAGCCCTGCAGCCGCAGTCCCAGTGCCAGGCCGACGGCGACGCCGAGTCCGTGCCCGAGGGACCCGCCGGAGATCTCCATGCCGGGGGTGTAGGAGGCCATGCCGGACATGGGCAGCCGGGAATCATCGGACCCGTAGGTCTCGAGCTCATGGAGGGGGATGATGCCGGCTTCGGCCAGCGCGGCGTAGTGCCCGATGGCGTAGTGGCCGGTGGAGAGCAGGAACCGGTCGCGGCCGGTCCAGTGCGGGTCTGCGGGGCGGAAGCGCAGCTGGTCGGCGTAGACGGCAGCGAACATGTCCGCGGAACCCAGCGCCTGACCGACGTAGCCCTGGCCCTGCACTTCGCCCATGTTGAGTGCGTAGTGGCGGGCCCGGTAGGCGGCCGCCTCGACGGCGGCGACGCGGGCGCTGAAATCGGGGTGGTCGGCGCCGCTCACAGTGGTGTCCGCGGCGGTAGTGCTGGGGCCGTTTGTGGGTCGGGCGCTGGTGGCGGGGCTGGATGTCAGAGTCATGGGTGCTCTTTCTGGTTCCCGGAAGCGGTATCGGTCAGAAGTATCAGGCAGAGGGGTTGTCAGACGTGCTGGGGGAGGGGGACGTTCTTACCGGCTTCCTCGGCGAGCTGTCGTTCCTTCGGTCCCCAGGTCTCTCGGGTCATCAGCGCTGCGACGAGGCCGATGAGGGCGTAGGTGGAGAAGAGCAGTGCCGGGCCGAGCCAGCCGAGCTGGATGTAGAGCAGGGTGGTGATGAAGGGCGTGAAGCCGGACACCATGGCCGAGATCTGGTAGGCGAGCGAAGCTCCGGATGCCCGGGTCTTGGCCTGGAAGAGTTCGGGGAACCATGCTCCCTGAGCGCCGGCCAGTGAGTTCTGGCAGACGGCGTAGGAGATGACGATGGTGATCATCACGCAGATGAACAGGCCGGTGTTGGCGAGCAGGAACATGGGGATGCCGAAGAGGGCGGCGAATGCGCAGGACCACACGTAGAGGGGTCGGCGTCCGATGCGGTCGGTGAGGCGCGCCCATGCCATGGTGGCGAAGATGCCGATGAACGAGGCCACGCAGAGGGACGTCAGGGTTTCGGTCCGTGTCGCCAGCTCCGTCGTGTTCAGGTAGGAGATCATGTAGGTCACGGCGACGGCGTAGCCGGCTGTTTCGGCGACGCGGAGGCAGATGCCACGCACGATGCTGCGCCAGTCCTGGCGAACGACCTGGACGATGGGGTTCCGAACGATGTCGCCCTGTTCCTTGACGTCCTCGAAAACGGGGGACTCAGGCACCTTGGACCGGATAATCAGGCCGACGGCAACGAGCACGATGCTGGCAAGGAACGGTATGCGCCAGGCCCAGTCCCCGATGAGGTTGGCGCTGGCGAGGAAGACGAGGTTCGCCAGGAGGAGTCCGACGGGGAAGCCTGCCTGGACGATGCCGGTGTACTTGCCCTTGGACTTCCAGGGGGCGTGTTCGTAGCTCATGAGGATTGCGCCCCCCCATTCGGCACCGAACGCCAGGCCCTGGATGATGCGGACAATGACCAGAAGGATCGGGGCGAGGATGCCCACGGTCTCGTACGTGGGCAGGAGCCCGATGGCGAAGGTCGCCAGACCCATGATGATCAGGGAGGCCACGAGGACGGGCTTGCGGCCTACCTTGTCCCCGAGGTGGCCACCAATGATGCCTCCAAGCGGGCGGGCAGCGAAGCCGACGCCCAGGGTGGCGAACGAGGCCAGGGTGGCTGTGACCGGATCGGCGCCGGGGAAGAACGCCGGTCCGAAGTAGAGGGCTGCGGCGGTTCCGAAGCCGATGAAGTCGTAGGTTTCGATGACGGCGCCGACGCCTGATCCGACGGCGACTTTGCGGGCATCCTTCGTTCCGTGAACGTGGCCTCGCATCTGGAGAGCTTCGTTGCTCATCGTTATCCTTTACTCAGAAGGGCTTGTCGACTGTTAACACTGCGTTCACACAAGTGTGACCCGCGGCACATTACTTGTCAACAGTTGACAAACGGCGCGTTCGTTGGAGGTTCTCCGGGCGGCTGGGTCGGCGAAGGGGCCACCGCGATGTGTCCATCAGGCCGCGTACCAACTACCCATCGACCGCATGCCACGGAGGGGAAGAGAGCCGGACCTAATGAATGTGGCTTCCGCCGTTGATGTCGATCGTGGTGCCGGTGAGGTAGGAGGAGTCATCAGAGGATAGGAAGGCGATGACTCCGGCGATTTCGTCCGTCGTCGCGGTGCGACCCAGGGGGATGTCCCGGGCGAGGGCCGCTTCCTGTTCTGGGGTGCTGCCGACCCGGATGTTGGTGTCGACGGCCCCTGGGGTGACGGCGTTGACGGTGACGCCGCTATCGGCCAGTTCCCGGGCCAGTGCTTTGGTGAAGCCGAGGATCGCGGCCTTGGCTGCGGAGTAGGGGACCTTGCCGAAGACACCGCCGCCGCGCTGCGCGGAGACGGAGGACATGTTCACGATGCGGCCCCACCCGTTCTCGAGCATGGCAGGCAGGAAGGCCTTTGTCACCAGGTACGTGCCGGTGGCGTTGACGGCCATGACCTTGTTCCACAAGTCGAGGGTGGTCTCGAGGAAGGGGACGGGTGAGGTGATGCCTGCGATGTTCGCCACGGCGCCGACGGGAGGCAGGTTGCCGGCTGAGATGTGGGCTGCGACGGCAGCTCGGGCTGCAGTGACGGAGGGCTCGCTGGTGACGTCGACTGCGTAGCCGAATCCGGGTACACCGAATTCCTTGCTGATCTCCGTGGCGACCTTCGCGGACGTTTCGCCATTGAGGTCCAGGACGACGATGGCCCACCCGTCCTGCGCGTAGCGGCGGGCGGTGGTGATGCCGATTCCGCGGGGAGAGGTCGCTCCGGTGATGACGGCGGTTCGTTGGGCGCTGGGCATGATGCTCCTGTACTGGTCATGGTGCTCTTGCTGGTGCTTGTCGTGGAACGGGTTCAGGTGCTGGATCAGGGGAAGTGCCCGAACGGGCACGGGAGTCATGCCGCGGGGGAGCCGAGGAATTGGGAGATATAGGTTGCGGCCGCCGCCGTCGCCTGTGGACGCTCATCATCGATGACGTCCCGGGTCTCGAGTTCGAGGGAGAAGCGACCGTCGTATCCGGATACCTCCAACGCTCTGAGGCCGGCCTCGAAGTCGACGGTCCCCCTGCCGATGCTGCGATTGATATCACCGGCGACGGCATCCCGGAGGTGTACGTGACGGATCCTCTGCCGGAAGATCTCGACGTACTCGACGGCATCTGCACCCGAGGCCTCGAGGTGACTGAAATCCATGACAAGACCCACGGTCCCGGGTAGGTGCGCCAGAAGATCGACGGTCCGATCCAGGTCCCAGCACAGGCGGTAGAAGTGCGGTGCTTCCACCCATATCTCTACTCCGACAGCTGCAGCACGTCGTGAAGCCTCCTCGAGCGCGTCTGCCATACGCACCATGTCTCTCCTGAGGGTGTCAACCGGTTCTCGAGACTGGGCTCCGCAGGGAAGGACCAGGGCAGGCGCATCGACGTTCACGGCCAGCCCCAGCAGCAGGTCGAGATGTTCCTCGCGTCGTGTGGCGGCTCCGGGGTCGAGGACCATTGTGAGATCGCCGATGTCCGCGTTGATCGACGAGACATCCATCCCAGCGGACCGAATGGTGGAGCTGACACCCTCCACCGCCTCGGCGTTCAGAACGAAGGGCACGTGATCGCAAACGCCTGGGAGAGCACCCAGATCCAGCGTGGAGAAACCAAGCCTCCTCATGGTGCTGAGGGCAACCGGAAGGCTCAGGTGTCGAAAACTGATGGACGAGCACACAAGTCGGGGGTGGAACATCATCATTGACCTCACACTGACGGACGTGACCAGAAGCACACTACTGAGGTGCGGTGTTAACAGTCAACTGTGGACCGATGGACTCGGGGCTCGACGCGCGGATCAACGTCATCGGGCTTAGTGGCTCGCCCGCAGATGGACGCCTCTGCACTCGTATCTCGGGCCATGCCCAGCCACAGGCGGATGACTCGTCCTGCAGTGGAAGACAGCCCTCCTCAGGCTCCAGCCGATCGCCGAGAACCGAACGCCACGTCACCAGAAGTTGACGAACCGCGTGAGCCGAGCTGGCCTCGGATCGACATGACGACCGTGTCGTTGCATGCCTTGGGGAAGCCCTCCTCGACCAGAGCGACGAAGCAGGCCTCGTGCCATGGTCCGCACCGTCGGACCGGACTGAGTGTGAACTGATGCGCGGACGGGCGGACGGTGCGGCCGTCGGTCACCCGGCGCCGCCGACGCGCACAGGACGGCAGGCAGTCGATCGGGGAGTCAGGTGCGTGCAGAATCAGCCCGGCAGGCACTCGGGTGACTGATCCGGAGGCCGGGAATTCGGCGGGGGTGGCATGTGGATCCACGGGAGCGGAGGCCAGGGCGATACCCCGCGGAGACGAACGAGGTGCGGAGGTCAGAGGCGGTGCGTCGGTGGGACTGCGCTCAGGGGCGGTGCGCCCCCGCCGGGCCGGAGCCGGCGTCGTCGTTGCCCTCGCCGTCGTGCTTGCCGTCGTCGGTGGGGGAGTCCTTGCCGGCGTCTCCGGTCTTGCCTTCGCGGGCTTTCTCCTGCTGCTCGCGGAGGCGCCGTTCCTTCTCGCGCGCCTGCTGGCGGCGCTGGGTCTCGAGGTTCTGGAGGAAGGCGGGGTCGTCGTCGGGCGCGGTCGGTTTGCGGGGAGCGGGGCGCCGCGGTCCGGACGGGCCCTCGTTGCGCGGACGGCCGAGCAGGAACCACATTCCCGCGCCGATGAGGGGCAGAACCAGGATGGTCACGAACCATGCGGTCTTCGAGATACTCCGCACATCGTGTTTCCTGCTCATGACGCAATCGATGAGTGCGTAGATGATGACGGCGACCCCCAGGATCGCGGCGAAGAGCAGGAGGCGGGGCATGCGCCAAGTGTAGGCGAGTAAACTTGAAGCGTGGCCTTCCTCAAATTCACTGCACTGCGCCTGCTGTTGATCGTCGTGTTCTACGTGGCGTGCGTGCTGCTGGGGATCGGGCTCTTCGTGTCCGCGGTGCTCGCCGCGATCCTCGCCTGGTGCATCACGTACCTCTTCGCCCGCACGCTGCGCGACGACGCCGCGGCCACCCTGCAGCGTCGCTTCACCCCCGGCGCACCTCCCGTCCGGTCGGCCGTGGAGCTCGACGACGCCGCCGCCGAGGACGCCCTCGACCCGAACATGCCGGTCAACGCGGACCGCAAGCCCCGCGACCCGTCCGCCTGACGGGCCGTCCTACGACGTCGGCGCAAGGCGTCAGGCGATCTGCCTGCTGATGACGATGCCCGCCGCGAACAGCACGCTGAACGCCAGGTTGATCAGACCGGTCTGCTTCAGCACCGGGATCAGGCTCTTGCGCTTCTTGCCCTTCAGCATCAGCCAGCTCGGCATGAGGCAGGCGGGGATGAGCAGCAGCACCACCAGCACCCACGGGTACTCGTTGCTCAGGAAGAGCGGCAGCAGCACGGCCGCCGCGAGCATCATGACGTACGTGACGCGGGCGGCGGGGTCGCCGAGGCGCACCGCGAGCGTCCTCTTGCCCACCGCGCGGTCCGTCGGGATGTCGCGCACGTTGTTGGCCATGAGCAGGGCCGTCGCGATGAGGCCCGTGGAGATGGCTCCCACCCAGGCGGCGGCACTCACCGCGTTGGCCTGCGTGAAGGTGGTGCCGAGGGTCGCGATGAGTCCGAAGAACACGAACACGAAGACGTCGCCGAGGCCGCGGTACCCGTAGGGGTTCTTGCCGCCGGTGTACCCCCAGGCTGCGGCGATGCAGCCCACGCCCACGAGGATCAGCACCAGGGACTGCGCGAGGATCACGAGGGCCAGACCCGCGAGCATCGCGAGGCCGAAGCACGCGAACGCGGCTGCCTTGACCTGACCGGGTTTCGCGGCCCCCGAGCCGGTGAGCCGCAGGGGGCCCACGCGCTCGTCGTCCGTGCCGCGGATGCCGTCCGAGTAGTCGTTCGCGTAGTTCACGCCGACCTGCAGCAGCACGGAGACGAGCGCCGCGAGAACGGCGTTGAGCGGCTTGAACGATCCGAGCCCGAAGGCAGCTGCACTTCCGATGATCACGGGCGCGAAGGCCATGGGAAGCGTGCGGGGGCGGGCTCCTTCGAGCCACTGAGCGGCAGTCGCCACGGATGTTCCTTCTGGTCGGGTGGAGCGGACGCGGTCAGGCGCGTTCGAGGAGCGAGAGGATGGTGCGGCGGTCCGGTTTGCCGCCGGGCAGCAGCGGGAACGCGTCGAGCGTCACGATCGCCTTGGGCACGGCGTGCGCTCCCAGTTCGACGTGCACGGCCTGGCGGATGACCTCGGCCTCGACGTCACCCACGACGGCGGCCGCCACGGCGGTGCCCCACTCGTCGCTGCTGATCCCCAGCACCATCGCCTGCTCGACGCCGGCGAGCTGCTCGATCACGGCGGTCACCGTGGCGGCGGAGACCTTGAGCGCCCCGGTGATGATGACGTCGTCCAGCCTCCCGTGCACGGTGACCGTGCCGTCGTCGCCGACCTCCCCGGCGTCGTCGGTGGTGAACCAGCGCTGCCCCGACGTGAACACGAACTTCTCACGCGTCAGCTCCGGCGCCCCCAGGTACCCGTCCGCGAGGACGGAACCGCCGATGGACAGCCGCCCGTCCTCGGAGCGGAGATCCACGCCGTCGAGCGGAACGCCGTCGTACACGCACCCGCCGCAGGTCTCGCTCATGCCGTACGTCTCGACGATCTTCAGGTCGTGGCTGCGTGCCAGGGCGCGGAGCGGCGCCCCTGCGGGAGCGCCACCGAGGAGGATCGCGTCGAAGCGGCGAAGGAGGCGCAGCGTCTCGGGCGAGGGGTCCACGAGCAGGCGGTGCAGCTGCGTGGGGACGAGGGACGTGAAGCGGACCCGATCGGTCAGTTCGGCCGCGGCGTCGGTGAACGCAGCGGGCGTGAAGCCTGCGGAGGTGTCCATCACCCAGGGCTGCGTGCCCGCGAAGAGGGAGCGCACGAGCACCTGGAAACCGGCGACGTAGTGGACCGGCAGGGTGAGGAGCCACTGACCCTCGGCCTTGAGCGCGAACGCGGTGCCCATGGCCGAGGCGGCGAGGGCGTCCACGCTCAGCATGGTGCGCTTCGGCGTGCCCGTGGAACCCGACGTGCTGATCACCGCCGCGATCTCGTCATTGGGGAGGGTCTCGGCGAAGGTCGCGGCGGCATCGGCGTGGGGCGCGACGGCTGGGCCCTCACCGGCCAGCGCGGCGGCGAGGGGCTTCAGCAGTCCGAGGGGGTCGAAGCCTTCGGGGGTGTGGACGGGCAGCAGTTCCACGCCGCTCCTAGAAGTAGTAGGGGAACGAGGACCAGTCGGGAGCGCGTTTCTCCAGGAACGCCTCCTTGCCCTCCACCGCCTCGTCCGTCATGTAGGCCATGCGGGTGGCCTCACCGGCGAACACCTGCTGGCCCGCCAGGCCGTCGTCGGCCAGGTTGAAGGCGAATTTCAGCATGCGGAGGGCCTGGGGGCTCTGACGTGCGATGTCCGCGGCATAGGCGAGGGCCGTGGTCTCGAGCTCGGCGTGGTCCACCGCCTCGTTCACGGCGCCCATCTCCACCATCTCCCGGGCGGAGTACTCCCGCGCGAGGAAGAAGATCTCCCGCGCCTTCTTCTGGCCGATCTGGCGCGCGAGGAGCGCCGATCCGTAGCCGGCGTCGAAGCTGCCCACGGTCGCGTCCGTCTGCTTGAAGCGCCCGTGCTGCGCCGAGGCGATGGTCAGGTCGGCCACCACGTGGAGGCTGTGGCCACCCCCGGCCGCCCACCCGTTGACGACGGCGATGACGACCTTCGGCATGGTGCGCATCAGCCGCTGCACCTCGAGGATGTGCAGGCGCCCGGCACGGGCGGGGTCGATCGACTCCCGGGTCTCGCCCTCGGCGTACCGGTAGCCGTCACGGCCCCGGATGCGCTGGTCCCCTCCCGAGCAGAAGGCGTGTCCGCCGTCGCGCGGGCTGGGGCCGTTGCCGGTCAGCAGCACGGTGGCGACGTCGGGGGTCATCCGGGCGTGATCCATGGCCCGGTACAGCTCGTCCACGGTGCGGGGCCGGAAGGCGTTGCGCACCTCCGGGCGGTCGAAGGCGATCCGCACGGTCGGCAGATCGCGGAGGACGGCGCCGTCGGGGTCGCGCTCCACCTCGCGGTGGTAGGTCAGGTCCGTGAAGTCCTCGAAGCCCGTCACCACGCGCCAGCGGGTGGGATCGAAGAGGTCGGATACCTGGGCCGGGAGCTCGGAAGTCACCCGTCGAGTGTAGCCGCGCACGCCGGAGCGGAGAGGGCCGGCGGGTCGGGCGACGATTGCTACGCTGCCGCCATGAGTGCTTCCCCCGGCCCCGCCGCCGCGACCGCAGCCCCCGTCGACTGGGACGGGGCCGTGAACGCCCGTGACCTCGGCGGGACGGGCGACGACGAAGGCCGCGTCCAGCCGGGGCGGCTGTACCGCATGGGCCGGCACGAGTGGGTCACGGCCGCCGGCTGGCAGCAGGCGTGGGACGACGGCGTGCGAACCGTCATCGACCTCCGGAACGGCTTCGAGCTCGGTCGCAGGCCCGAGGACCCCCCGGTGCCGCAGGCGGTGCTGGACCGTTTCAGCCACGTCAACCTGCCCACCGAGGACCAGTCGGACGAGGAGTTCATGGCCCTCTGCGGCCCCTACCTCAGCACACCGAAGTACTACCGGACGAACCTCGAACGCTGGCCCGAGCGCTTCGCGGGCATCGCCCGCGCGGTGGCCGGCGCGCCCGCGGGTGGCGTGGTGGTGCACTGTGCGGCCGGCCGGGACCGCACGGGCATGGTCATGGCCCTGCTGCTCAGCGCGGCCGGCATCCCGGACGCCGCGATCTCCGCGGACTACGCCCAGGCCGTGACGGCGATCAACGCGCGCTACCGCTCGCAGGAGACGCCGCACGAACCGCCGAAGACGGACGAGGAACTCGCTGCGACGCTCCTCGACGCCCAGGGTCACCTCGAGGAGTTGCTCCGCACCCTCGACGCCCGGCAGTTCCTGCTGGACGCCGGGCTCACGCAGGCGGAGCTTGACGCGCTGACAGCGCGCCTGACCGAACCGGGGTGGACGACGCCCTAGCGCTGGAGCTGGGCGTCGCCCTAGCGCTGGAGCTGGGCCAGGTTCACGGCGCTGCGGACGGCGGGGAAGTAGCCGGACCGGTAGCCCTCGGCGGTCGGGTGCAGGTTGTCCTCCGCTCCCAGCGTGAAGGTGATCCACGGGTCGGGGGAACCGAGCCCGTGACCGTCGAACTTCCGCACGAGGTCCACATAGGTGAAACCGTTCGCCTCGGCCTGGTGTCGGATCACGGCGTTCACCGCGTCGATGCCGGCGTTGAAGGCCGTCTGCGAGGCCACGGGGATGAACGGTGTGCCGAATTCGGGGGAGAAGAGGTGCGGGTACCCGGTGACCACGACCTCCGCCCGGGGTGCGGCCGCGGCGATCGAATCGTAGAGGGCGTCGAGATTCTGCCCGAGGACGGGGAGCGCAGTGGCCTTCTGCCCGGCGATGACCTGCTCGCACACGGCGGTGGACCGCTCGATACATGCTCCGGCGATCAGGCCGAAACCGGCGTCGTTCCCTCCCGCCGAGATGGTCACGAGGTCGGTCCGTGCCGACAGGGCGCCGACGGCGCTGGCCTGCGCCACCTGCTCGGGGAGGTCGATGGCGCCCTTCTCCTCCGTGGCGACCTTCGCACCCGCGCAGGTGACGTCCGCGACGAGCTGCACCTGCTTCTTCGAGTCGAGGATGCCGGGCAGGCCGAGGGGTGACTGGCCGCAGGCGTTCACGTACTGGCCCGCCCCGAACCCGGAGGCGTAGGAGTCACCGAGCGCCACGTAGGAGAGGGGGGCGTTGGGAGCAGCCACGGCGGGTGCTGCCGCTCCGCCGAGCAGTGCCGCCGCTGCCGCCGCGGTGACGACGGCGAGGCGGAGGGCGGGGGAACGCTTCGACGGATTCATGGGCCAACCGTACTCGTGGGCGCCGGCTTGTCCAGCAGGAGATTGGTGATGCGGAGCGTGCACAGCCGACGGCCGTCCTCGGAGGTGATGAGCACCTCGTGCGTGGTGAGCGTCCGGCCGAGATGCAGCGGTGTCGCCGTGATGGTGATGACCCCGTCCCGCGCGCTCCTGTGATGGGTCGCCGAGACGTCGACCCCCACGGCGGTCCTGCCGAGAGTGGACGCATGGATCACCGCGGCCCAGGACCCCACGGCTTCCCCGACGGCGAGGGAGGCGCCGCCGTGGAGCAGCCCGAACGACTGCCGGTTGCCCTCCACCGGCATGGTGGCGACGACCCGCTCGACGGACTGCTCGAGGATTTTCACGCCCATCTTCTCGTCGAGCTCGCCGAGGGTGATGGTCCAGGGGATCGGCTGGTCGGCGGTCATGGCGCTTGCTCCTCGTATCGTCGCACCGCTGGGGTGCGTGGGTCCCTGGGTTCGGGCCGGAAGGTGGTTCTCGGGCGTATCCAGGTCACTCTAGCGGCGGCGTCCACCCCTCCGACGACGGCGTGGAAGATAACGATTCGATCACGGCGGTCGAGGGCTACGAGCCCCTGACATGGGGCGATGCAGAGATGAGGTCTCCCTGGCGATGGCGTGGAAGCGCTCCCACTTGACAGTGGCGCGCGTCACAGTGACTCTGGTTCGACGGCGTGAGAGCGCTCCCACCGAACAGATCATTCGAAGGGTCTGCTCTCGTCCGTATCCCGTTCAGCGGTGGCCCGCCGCGCCCTCCGGCGTCCGTGCCGCCCTCATTTTCCCGGTTCCACACCCGTTCGTCCGGCGATGGTCACCCTCTGCGGTGGCTCCGGAACCTTCACCCGCCCCACACGGTGGCGGGCACCCAGCTGACAAAGGAGTCATCGTGCAGAAATCAGCACGTATCACAGCACTTTCCGCCGCGGCCGCCTGCCTGGCGCTGACCCTCTCCGCCTGCGGATCCGGCGGATCGGACAATGCCGGCGTCGAAGGCGAGACCGGCACCGCGGACGTCACCCTGTCCGTCGGAACGTTCAACGAGTTCGGCTACGAGGACCTCTTCACCGAATACGAGGAGCTCAACCCCAACGTCACCATCGAGCACAAGAAGGCCGCGACTTCCAACGAGGCCCGCGACAACCTCACCACGAGGCTCGCTGCCGGCTCCGGCCTGTCGGACATCGAGGGCATCGAGGTCGACTGGCTGCCCGAGCTGCTCGAGTACCCTGATCAGTTCGCCGACCTGACCGACCCCGCCGTCGAGGGCCGGTGGCTGGATTTCAAGACCGCCGCCGCCACCACCGAGGACGGCTCCCTCATCGGTTACGGCACCGACGCGGGGCCCCAGGGCGTCTGCTACCGGGCGGACCTCTTCGAGAAGGCAGGGCTTCCCAGCGACCGCGAAGCCGTCGCGGACATGCTCGAGGGCGATTGGCAGAACTACTTCGACCAGGGCAAGGAATTCGTCGCTGCCAGCGACGGAGTGGCCTGGTTCGACTCCGCGGGAGCCACGTACCAGGGCATGATCAACCAGGTCCAGAACGCCTATGAGGAGGACGACGGCACCGTCATGGCGACGGACAACCCCGAGGTCAAGGACATCTACGAGCAGGTCCTGCAGGCCTCCGTCGAGGACGGACTCTCCGCACACCTCACGCAGTGGGAGGACGACTGGGTAGCGAGCTTCCAGTCCGACGCGTTCGCGACGAAGCTCTGCCCGGGCTGGATGCTCGGCGTCATCGAGGGCAACGCCGAAGGCGTCGAGGGCTGGGACATCGCTGATGTCTTCCCCGGCGGCGGCGGCAACTGGGGCGGGTCCTACCTGACCGTTCCTACTCAGGGTGAGAACCAGGCCGAGGCCAAGAAGCTGGCCGAGTGGCTCACGGCCCCCGAGCAGCAGATCAAGGCCTTCGAGTCCAAGGGCACCTTCCCGAGCCAGGTCGAGGCGCTGGACAGCGACGTACTGCAGGGTCAGACGAACGCGTTCTTCAACGACGCGCCGACCGGTGAGATCCTCGCCAACCGGGCCAACGCCATCGAGGTCACCCCGTTCAAGGGCCCCAAGTACTTCGCGATCAATGACGCGATGCAGCAGGCCCTGACCCGTGTCGACGTCGACCAGACCGATGATCCCGACTCCTCCTGGGAGAAGTTCGTCACCGCAGTAGGCGCTCTGTAGCCGATGGCCGTCACGGACCGGGTCCATACCCCACCCCCCACGAAGCAGCGCTCATCGCACGAGAAGAGCGTGAAGCGGGTCGCCTTCTCCCAGAAGGTGTCCACGTGGGACGTCAAGCTGTCTCCGTATCTCTACATCTCGCCGTTCTTCGTCCTCTTCGCCGTCACCGGGCTCTTCCCGCTGATCTACACGGCGTGGGTCTCGCTCCACTCCTGGAACCTCATCGGTGGCCAGGGCGAGTTCACCGGACTGGAGAACTACGAGTTCGTGCTCGCGCAGCCGTTCTTCTGGAACGCGGTAGGCAATACGTTCAGCATCTTCCTCCTCTCGTCCGTCCCGCAGGTCGTCCTCGCCATCGCCATCGCGGCGGTGCTGGATGCGAACCTCCGGGCCAGGACTTTCTGGCGGATGGGCGTCCTCGTACCGTTCGTGGTGGCCCCCGTGGCCGTCGGGTTGATCTTCAACAACCTGTTCGCTGATCAGGCAGGCCTGGTCAACGAGCTGTTGTCGGGAATAGGGCTGGACCCGGTCCGCTGGCACGCCGACTCGTTCGCGAGTCACACGGCGATCGCCACCATGGTGAACTTCCGCTGGACGGGCTACAACGCGCTGATCTTCCTCGCAGCCATGCAGGCCATCCCCAGGGACGTCTACGAGGCTGCGACCATCGACGGCGCCGGACGCCTCCGCCAGTTCTTCTCGGTAACCGTCCCGATGCTCCGCCCCACCATCATCTTCGTGGTGATCACCGCGACGATCGGTGGCCTCCAGGTCTTCGACGAGGCACGCGTGTTCGACCAGGCCGGTCTCGGTGGAGCCGACCGTCAGTGGCAGACACTCACCATGTACATCTGGGAGCTCGGCTGGGGCCAGCGCAACTTCGGTAGGGCTTCGGCCGTGGCCTGGCTGCTGTTCCTGATCATCGTCCTCATCGCGATGGCCAACTTCCTCATCACCCGCCGCATCGCCACCCAGGGAGGTCGCAAGTGAGCTCCATCCCCATGATCGAGCAGACCGCGGGTAAGGGGGCCGCCCGCGCAGCCCAGCGCGGGGTGGGTACCCGGCGCCGCGGGGCCCCCGGTGGCACCATGCGCCGGCCCGGGTTCCTCACCTACGGTTTCCTCGGTGCTGTGATCCTCGGCTCCGCGTTCCCGCTCTGGTGGTCCTTCCTCGTCGGCAGCCACGACAGCTCGGTGATCAGCCAGGGGGTCCCGCTGACGCCCGGTGGCAACTTCTTCGCCAACGCCGCCACGGTGCTGGACAGCATCCCTTTCTGGAAGGCACTCTCCAACAGCATCATCGTCTCGACGGTCACGGCCGCCTCGGTGGTCCTCTTCTCCACCCTGGCCGGGTTCGCCTTCGCCAAGCTCCGCTTCCGCGGCAGCAAGGCCCTGCTGGTCTTCGTCATCGCCACGATGGCGGTGCCCACGCAGCTCGGCGTGGTCCCCCTGTTCATCGTGATGGCGAAGCTCGGCTGGACCGGGTCGCTATGGGCCGTGATCATCCCCGGCGTCGTCACGGCCTTCGGGGTCTTCTGGATGACCCAGTACCTGCGCGATGCCCTGCCCGACGAACTGATCGAGGCCGTGCGGATCGACGGCGCGTCGATGATTCAGGCCTTCTGGTACGTGGGGCTTCCCGCCGCGCGGCCGGCCGCCGCTATGCTCGCCCTGTTCACGTTCGTCGCGACGTGGACCAACTTCTTCTGGCCGTTCATCGTGCTGGATCCGTCCAACCCCACCCTGCCGGTGGCACTTCAGCTGCTCCAGGCGGCGCACTTCGTCGATTACTCGATCGTGCTCGCCGGGGCCGTGCTGTCCACCATCCCGCTGCTGCTCCTCTTCGCCGTTGCGGGCCGCCAACTCGTGGCAGGCATCATGCAAGGAGCAGTCAAAGGATGAGTACCACCGACATCACCTTCCCCGAGGGCTTCCTCTGGGGAGCGGCCACGGCCGCCTACCAGATCGAGGGCGCGGCCCGCGAGGGCGGCAGGGGGCCGTCCATCTGGGACACCTTCTCCCGCGTGCCGGGCGCCGTGGCGGACGCCCACAACGGCGACGTGGCATGCGACCACTACCACCGGTTCGGCGAGGACGTCGAGCTCATGAAGAGCCTCAACCTCCAGGCGTACCGCTTCTCCACCTCGTGGTCACGCTGCATGCCGGACGGGGTGACCCCGAACGTCGAGGGCATCCGGTTCTACTCGCGACTCGTGGACAAGCTCCTCGAGGCCGGGATCACGCCGTGGCTGACCCTCTACCACTGGGACCTCCCGCAGGCCCTGGAGGACAAGGGCGGCTGGACCAACCGCGACACCGCGTACCGGTTCGCGGACTACGCGGCCGTGATGCACGAGGCCCTCGGGGACCGCGTGCGCATCTGGACCACGCTGAACGAGCCCTGGTGCGCGGCCTTCCTCGGCTACGCAGCCGGCGTGCACGCTCCCGGGCGCCAGGAGCCGACGGCGGCACTCGCGGCGGCGCACCACCTGCTGCTCGGGCACGGTCTCGCGACGCAGGAACTGCGCCGCCGGGACGCCGACGCCACGCTGGGCATCACCCTCAACCTGACCGTGCCGGATCCCCTCGATCCCACGAGTGAGGCGGACCGCGACGCCGCGCGTCGCATCGACGGCCAGTTCAACCGGATCTTCCTCGATCCGGTGCTGCGCGGGGCCTACCCCGCGGACGTCCTCGCGGACGTCGCCCACCTCGGCCTCGAGGATCACATCCTGCCGGGCGACCTCGAGATCATCGCCACGCCGCTCGACGTGCTCGGCGTGAACTACTACCACGGCGAGGCCGTCACCACGACGCCCTCGGACGAGGCCGCACCGCAGGAGGGGCACGCGCCACTCGAGCGTCCGGTGTCCTCGCCGTACGTCGCAGCGCACGGCGTCCGCTCCGTGCCCCGCGGCCTGCCCGTCACCGCCATGGACTGGGAGGTGCAGCCGGACGGACTCCGCCGCCTGCTCAACCGGCTGCAGGACGAGTACACCGGTCCCGCGGGCATCCCGATCTACGTCACCGAGAACGGTGCCGCCTACAACGACCGGGCCGACGACGACGGCTTCGTGGACGACCAGGACCGCCTGGGCTTCTTCGACGCCCACGTGCGGGCCATGAAGGACGCGCTCGACGACGGCGTGGACCTGCGCGGCTACCTGGCGTGGTCCCTCATGGACAATTTCGAGTGGGCCTGGGGCTACCACCAGCGCTTCGGCCTGGTACGGGTGGACTACGCGACACAGCAGCGCACGCCGAAGGCGAGCGCCCTCTGGTACGCACAGCTCGCGGCCACCAACACGGTGACCGGTGCGCCCGTCGACCTCGCCGCGACCGGCACCTCCGACGGCACCGCGCCCACGGATGCCGGAAGGGCGGGTGTCGTATTGTCGGTGTGATGAGCGCTTCTCCGCCCCGGTCGCTGCGGCACGTCGCGGCCCGGCCGAGCCCGACGCTCGAGGATCTCGCGCTCGCGGCCGGGGTGTCGCGCTCCACGGCGTCGCGCGCGATCAACGGGGGGGACCGCGTCAGCCCGGAGGCGCAGGCGGCGGTGGACCGCGCCGTCCTCGAACTCGGGTACATCCCGAACCGGGCGGCGCGCAGCCTCGTGACGCGGCGGACGTCCTCGATCGCCCTGGTGATCCCCGAGCCGGACGTCCGCGTCATGATGGATCCCTTCTTCGCGGTGGTGATCACCGGCATCACGGAGGCGCTCAGGGACACCGACGTGCAGCTGGTGCTGCTGATGTCGAGGGCCGACGACGACTCCGCGCGGACCCTGCGCTACCTGCGCGGCGGGCACGTGGACGGGGCGATCGTGGTCTCGCACCACGAGGCCGATTCCTGGACGAGGTCTCTCGCGCAGACCGGGCTCCCCACCATCTTCATCGGGCGCCCGTGGGACACGACCTCGCAGGTCACCTATGTGGACACCGACAACGAAGGCGGCGGCCGGCTCGCGGCACGGCACCTCGCCCAGATCGGCCGGCGGCGCCTCGCGACGGTCGCCGGTCCGGCGGACATGACCGCGGCCGTCGACCGCCTGGCGGGCTGGCGGGCAGGTCTGGCCGAGGCCGGGATCCGCGACGGTCCCGTGGTCCACGCGGACTTCACCACGGAGGGAGCCGCGGTAGCAGCGCGGAACCTCCTCGCCGAGCACCCGGGGATCGACGGCATCTTCGCGGCGTCGGACCTCATGGCGCTCGGCGTCATCGAGGCCGTGAAGGCGTCCGGGCGCAGCGTGCCCGGGGACGTCGCGGTGATCGGGTACGACAACCACGCCGTCGGCGCCACCGCCGCGACGCCGCTGACCACCATCACGCAGCCCATGGTCGAGATGGCCGTGAAGGCCGGCTCCATGCTCCTCGAGGAGATCGAGGCCCCGGGCTCGCACCCGGAGCCCGTGATCTACTCGACCGAGCTGGTGGAGCGGGCGAGCACCTCCGTGGCGCCCACGGCGTCGGCCGCGAACGCGTAGTCCCACGCGACGTCCCGCCAGCGGGAGTACCGGCCGCTGGCCCCGCCGTGGCCGCCGTCCATCTCGGTCTTCAGGACGATCGGCTCCGTGCCCGTGGTCGTCTCCCGCAGCTTCGCGACCCACTTCGCCGGTTCCACGTAGAGCACCCGGGTGTCGTTGTAGCTCGTGACGGCGGCGATCCGCGGGTACGCGACGGCGCGGACGTTCTCGTAGGGGGTGTACTCCTTCATGTAGCGGTACACCTCGGGGTCCGTGATCGGGTTGCCCCACTCCTCCCACTCGAGCGCCGACAGCGGGAGCTCCGGGTCGAGGATGGTGGTGAGGGCGTCCACGAAGGGCACCTGCGCCACGATCGCGCGGTACTTCTCCGGAGCGAGGTTGGCCACCGCCCCCATGAGGAGCCCTCCTGCGGACCCACCCATGGCGGCGACCCGCCCCGCGTCCACCCAGCCCGACGCGACGAGGTGGTCGGTGGCGTCGACGAAGTCCGTGAACGTGTTCTTCTTCGCCAGCTTCTTGCCCTGGTCGTACCAGCTCCGTCCCATCTCGCCGCCGCCGCGGATGTGGGCCGTGACGAACACGATGCCGCGGTCCAGCAGGGAGAGCCGCGCGATCGAGAACGCCGGGTCCATGCTCACCTCGTAGCTGCCGTAGGCGTAGACCACGGCAGGGTTGGCGCCGTCCTGGCGGAGGTCGGCGCGCCGGACCACGGACAACGGGACCAGCGTGCCGTCGGCCGCCGGAGCCCACTGCCGCTCGGCGACGTACGCGGCCGGGTCGTAGCCGCCACGAACCTCCGTCTCCTTGCGCAGTTCGAGCGAGCCGTCCCCGAGCACGTAGTCGTACACGCGCGGGGGCGTCAGGTAGGAGGCGTAGGAGAGCCGGATGATCGGGGAGTCGAACTCCGCGTTGGAGAGGTTGCTCGTGAAGAGCTCCTCGTCGAAGTCGGGCTCGGAGGGCAGTGCCTGGTCCGGCGTCCCGAGACCGGCGAGCGGGAGCACCTGCACGCGCTCGATGGTGTCCTTGCGGACCGAGAGGATCAGGTGCGTGCGCGTGATGGCGATGCCGTTGACGCGGACGGCGTCGTCGTGCGGGATCACGGTGGTCCACTGCTGCTCGGCGAGGGGCCGCGCGAACTCGGCGGCCGCCACGAGGCTCACCATCGAGTTCTTCGCGTCGCGGTCGTGGGTGAGGAGGTAGTGGCGCATGCCGTCGATCGTGACCGGCTCGGCGTCGTACAGGATGCGCTCGTCGCGGGAGATGAGCGTCGTCAGACCGTCCGCGGGCGAGGCGAGGTCGAGGACGCGGGTCTCGCTGTACTCCGAGCAGCCGATGCTGACGAGGAGCTGCGTGCGGTCCGCGGAGATCTCGAAGCCCGTCCACATGGCGACGTCGTCCTCCTGGTACACGACGTCGTCGTCCGCCACGGGGGTGCCGAGCGTGTGGACGCGGACCTGGTAGGGCCGCCACGAGTCGTCGACGACCGTGTAGTAGACGCGCGTGCCATCGGGGGAGAAGGCGAGCCCGTAGAAGACGTCGGGCACTTCGTCGGGGAGCAGGTCGCCGGTGGTGAGGTCCTTGATGCGGAGCGTGAAGCGCTCGTCGCCGGCGTTGTCCTCGCAGTACGCGAGCAGCGTGCCGTCCTCCGTGACGGACAGGCCGCCCAGGGAGAAGAAGGGCTTGCCCTCGGCGAGGACGTTGCCGTCGAGCATGATCTGCTCACCCTCCACGGGCTGCCCGGGCACCACCTCGGGCGGTGTCCAGTCGCGATCCAGGTTCCCGGTGTCGGTCGCGGCGACGCGGCACTGGATCCCGTACTGCTTGCCCTCCTCCGTCCGCGAGTAGTACCACCAGCCCCTCTTGCGGGCGGGGACGGACAGGTCGGTCTCCTGCGTGCGGTCCTTGATCTCGGTGAAGATCGCCTCGCGCAGCGGTTCCTGGTGGCGGGTGACGGCATCGGTGTAGGCGTTCTCGCGCTCGAGGTGGGCGACGAGCTCGGGGCTCTCCTTCTCACGCATCCACTCGTACTCGTCCACGAACGTGTCGCCGTGGTGGGTCCGCTCGAAGGGCACCTTCTTCGCGGGCGGGGGAACGGGTAGGCGAGCGGCGTCGGGCGCGTCGTGAGCGGTCATGGTTCCCATCTTGCCACCGGGATCCCCGACCCACCGGACGGCCGTCAGCACGCGGGAATCAGGGATCGGGCGCGGTTGACCGCGTAGGAGGGGCGTGCAATTCTGGAGGCGGTCTTTACAGAACGAGCGTTCGGTAATTCGTGCCCACTGGGCGAGGCTGCACCACTTTCGACGAGGGGACGACCATGGCCGAGGCATTCCTGGTGGGCGGCGTCCGCACACCGGTCGGTCGCTACGGCGGAGCGATCTCGAGCGTGCGACCGGACGACCTCGCGGCGCTCGTCCTCACCGCCGTGACCGGGCGCGCGGGCCTCGATCCCGCCGTCGTCGACGAGGTGATCCTCGGCAACGCGAACGGAGCGGGCGAGGAGAACCGCAACGTCGCGCGCCTGGCGTCCCTGCTCGCGGGCTTCCCGGACACCGTGCCGGGCATCACCGTCAACCGCCTCTGCGCCTCCGGGCTCTCGGCCATCATCATGGCCTCCCACATGGTCAAGGCCGGAGCGGCGGACGTCGTGATCGCCGGCGGTGTGGAGTCCATGAGCCGCGCACCCTGGGTCATGGAGAAGCCGGACAAGGCGTTCGCCAAGCCGGGCGCCGTGTTCGACACCTCGATCGGCTGGCGCTTCACCAACCCGGCCCTCGCGGCGCGGGACAAGACCACGTACTCGATGCCCGAGACGGCCGAGGAGCTCGCCTCGCTGGACGGCATCACGCGCGACGACGCCGACGCCTTCGCGCTGCGGTCCCACGAGCGGGCGCTCGCCGCCATCCGGGACGGACGGTTCGACGACGAGATCGTGCCGGTGCAGGTGAGCCGCGGGAAGACCTCCTTCTCGGTCGACACCGACGAGGGCCCGCGCGCCGACACCACGCTCGAGGTGCTCGGGAGGCTCCGGCCGGTGGTGCGGCCCGACGGCGTCGTCACCGCCGGCAACTCCAGTTCCCTCAACGACGGCGCCTCCGCGGTGATCGTCGCCTCCGAGGCGGCCCTGGAGCGGTACGGGCTGACACCGCGGGCACGCATCGTCGACGGCGCCTCCGCCGGGGTGCCGCCGGAGATCATGGGCATCGGCCCGGTCCCCGCCACGCAGAAGATCCTCGACCGGACGGGCCTCGGCATCGGTGACCTCGGCGCCGTCGAACTCAACGAGGCCTTCGCCACCCAGGCACTCGCGTGTATCAGGAGGCTCGGCCTCGACGAGGGCGTCGTGAACCGCGACGGCGGGGCGATCGCCCTCGGTCATCCCCTCGGCTCCTCGGGCGCGCGCATCGCCGTCACGCTGCTCGGACGCATGGAACGCGAACTCGGCGGACCCGCGCGTCGGCTGGGCCTGGCCACCATGTGCGTGGGCGTGGGGCAGGGCACCGCGATGCTCCTCGAGGCCCTCTGATGCCCGCGGCCCTGCTGCTGACCGAGGGGCCCGACAGGCTCGTCGTCGAACTTCACCGCCCCGAGGCGCGCAACGCCATCGACCGGCAGATGGTGGACGAGCTGCACGCGGTGTGCGCCGACCTCGAACAGTCGCCGCGCACGCTGATCCTCATCGGGTCCGAGGGCGTCTTCGCATCGGGGGCCGACATCGCCGAGCTGCGCGAGCGCCGCCGCGACGACGCGCTCGCCGGGATCAACTCGACCCTCTTCGCGTGCATCGCCGCCCTGCCGCTGCCGGTGATCGCCGCGCTCGACGGCTACGCCCTCGGCGGCGGCGCGGAGCTCGCGTTCGCGGCGGACTTCCGGATCGGGACGCCTCGCCTGAGGATCGGCAACCCGGAGACCGGTCTCGGTATCCTCCCGGCCGCCGGCGCCACGTGGCGGCTCAAGGAACTCGTGGGGGAGCCCCTCGCGAAGGAGATCCTGCTCGCCGGGCGCATCCTCACCGCCGAGGAGGCGCTGGAGGCGAGGCTCGTCACCGCTCTCCACGAGCCCGCAGACCTCCTGCAGGCCGCGCACGATCTCGCCGACCGCATCGGGCGGCAGGATCCCCTGGCCACGCGCATCACGAAGAGCGTGTTCCACGCCCCGCGCGAGTCGCATCCCATGATCGACCAGCTCGCGCAGGCCATCCTGTTCGAGTCCGACGCCAAGTTCGAGCGCATGCAGCGCTTCCTGGACCGGAAGAAGGGCTCATGACCACGTCCCTCGCCGTTCCTCAGACGGTCGGCGTCCTCGGCGGCGGCCGCATGGGCGCCGGGATCGCGCACGCCTTCGTGCTCGCGGGCGTCGACGTCGTCGTCGTCGAGCGGGACGACGCTGCGGCCGACGCCGGGCTCGCGCGCGTCCGCCAGGCGCTCACCCGGAGCGTCGAGCGGGGGACGACGGCGGTTCCGGCCGACGATCTCGCGGCCCGCGTGCGGGCTTCGACCGACTACGCGGCCTTCGCGCCCTGCGGCCTGGTGGTGGAGGCCGTGCCCGAGGACGCCGCCCTCAAGGGCCGGGCACTGCGCGCGGTGGAGGACGTGCTCGACGCCGACGCTTGGCTCACCACCAACACCTCCTCCCTCTCCGTCGACGCGCTCGCGGACGTGCTTCAGCGCCCCGAGCGGTTCTGCGGCCTGCACTTCTTCAACCCGGTGCCGGCGTCCACGCTCATCGAGGTGGTCCTCGGGTCGCGGACGTCGGACGAGCTCCACGCGGCCGCGCGGTCGTGGGTGGCCGCGCTCGGCAAGACGCCCGTCGTCGTGCGTGACTCGCCCGGGTTCGCGAGCTCCCGGCTCGGCGTCGCGATCGCGCTCGAGGCGATGCGCATGCTCGAGGAGGGCGTGGCGAGCGCCGAGGACATCGACGCCGCCATGGTCCTCGGCTACAAGCACCCGGTGGGGCCCCTGCGCACCACGGACCTCGTGGGCCTGGACGTCCGCCTCGGCATCGCCGACTACCTCGCATCCACTCTCGGGGAGCGCTTCGAGCCGCCGGCCGTGCTCCGCGAGAAGGTGGCCCGGGGAGAGCTCGGCCGGAAGTCCGGGCGAGGCTTCTTCGACTGGGCGGAACCCTCCGCGCCCGCGACCGGCCCCGGCCCCGGCCCCACCACGCATCCTGCAGCACCAGTGAAAGGCGAGCGGACATGACAACCGCCCCGGAACGAGTACAGATCGACGTCGTCCCCAGCTTCCTCGAGGACGCCTGGTGGACACCCGAGCGCGCAGCCGCGGACGCGGACGGCACCATTGTCCGCGACGCCAGCACGGGGGAGGAACTCGCGATCGTGAGCACCGCGGGCATGGACACCGCGGCGGCCGTCGCGTTCGCGCGCACCACGGGACAGGCCGCGCTGGGACGCTTCACCTTCCACGAGCGCGCGCTCAAGCTCAAGGAGCTCGCGCAGTACCTGAACGCACACCGCGACCCTCTGTACGAGCTGTCGGCCACGACCGGCGCCACGCGGATCGACTCGATGGTGGACATCGACGGCGGCATCGGTGTGCTCTTCACCTTCGGGTCGAAGGGGCGCCGCGAGCTGCCGAACTCGCACGTGATCGTCGACGGGCCGCCCGAGGTGCTGTCCAAGGACGGCTCGTTCCTCGGCACGCACATCCACACGCGGATCCCCGGCGTCGCCGTGCAGATCAACGCGTTCAACTTCCCCGTCTGGGGCATGCTCGAGAAGCTCGCACCCGCGTTCCTGGCCGGCGTCCCGACCATCGTGAAGCCCGCCACGCCCACCGGCTTCCTGACCGCCGCCGTCGTGAAGCTCATCGTCGGCTCGGCGATCCTCCCCGAGGGTGCCCTGCAGCTCATCTCCGGCCCCGCCCGGGACATCCTCGACCACCTCGACTACCGCGACCTCGTGTCCTTCACCGGCTCGGCCTCGACCGCCAACCACCTGAAGGCACACGAGTCCATCGCCCGCGGCGGCGTCCGCTTCACCTGCGAGACCGACTCCCTCAACGCCGCGATCCTCGGCCCCGACGCCGTGCCCGGCACCCCCGAGTTCGACGCCTTCGTGAAGTCCCTCGTCACCGAGATGACGGTCAAGGCGGGCCAGAAGTGCACGAGCATCCGCCGGTCGATCGTTCCCGAGGCACTGGTCGACGACGTCGTCGCGGCTGCGGGGGAGCGCATCCGCACGCGCGTGACGCTCGGTGACCCTCGGGCCGAGGGTGTCACGATGGGGGCGCTGGCCTCCCTCGCGCAGCTCGAGGGCGTGCAGGAGTCGGTACGCGAGCTGATCGCCGGTGGCGCGTCCGTCGCGTTCGGGTCGCTGGACGCGCCCGACGTCGTCCTCGGCGACAACACGTCCGGCAAGGCGCCGGGCGGGGCGTTCATGGAACCGGTCCTGCTGACCTGGAAGGACGTCGAGGCCGGGGCGCTGCACTCGGTCGAGGCCTTCGGTCCCGTCGCGTCCGTCATCGGGTACGACGACGTCCAGCACGCCATCCGGCTCGCCGCCCTCGGGGCCGGATCCCTCGTCGCGACGGTCTGCACCAACGATCCCGTCGTCGCGCAGGAACTGGTCCTCGGTATCGCCGCGCACCACGGCCGGGTGCTGATCCTCAACCGCGAGGACGCCCGCTCGTCGACCGGCCATGGCTCGCCCGTGCCACACCTCGTCCACGGCGGACCGGGCCGCGCGGGCGGCGGCGAGGAGCTCGGCGGCATGCGCTCCGTGCTGCACCACATGCAGCGCACCGCCGTGCAGGGTTCCCCGAACATGCTCACCAGCATCACCGGCGAGTGGCACGCGGGCGCGGACCGCCGGTTCGACGACGTGCACCCGTTCCGCAAGGACCTCGCGACGCTCCGCATCGGGGACGCCGTCCGCTCGGAGCTGCGCCAGGTGACGCTCGAGGACATCAGCGCGTTCGCCGAGACCACGGGGGACACGTTCTACGCGCACACCGACGAGGAAGCCGCCGCCGCGAACCCGTTCTTCCCAGGGATCGTGGCGCACGGCTACCTACTGCTCTCCTGGGGTGCGGGCCTGTTCGTCGACCCCGAGCCGGGGCCCGTCCTCGCCAACTACGGCCTGGAGAATCTGCGCTTCATCACGCCGGTCGCGGCCGGTGATTCGATCCGCGTGACACTGACGGCGAAGCGGATCACGCCGCGGGAGACGGACGAGTACGGCGAGGTGGCCTGGGACGCCGTCCTGCACAACCAGGACGACGAGATCGTGGCGACCTACGACGTCCTGACCCTCGTGCAGAAGTAGCGCCTTCGGGCGGCGCCGGGGCCGGAGCGCGCGGCGCCGGGCGGCGCCAGAGCGGGATGCCGGTGCTCGGCTGGCTCGGCTGCACGCGGCGCCTGCGCCAGAGCGGGATGCCGGGGCTCGGCTGCCTCGGCGCCTGCGCCAGAGCGTGCGGCCTGGGGACTGGCGGAGCCTGCTGCCGGTCCAACCGTTTGCTTGGGTGCCTCAGGCGGCGCCAGGTCGGGCGGAACATGCGGCCCGGCTCGGAACTCCCCTGAGGCCACGTGCTCCTCCCACTTCATCAGCCCTCGAAGTGGGCATGCTCGAGCATTCCCGGTTGATGACCTGATGAAGTGGGAGGAAGCGCCCACGCATAGTCGTCGCGCCGGCACAACGCGGGTGAACTGCAGCTCAGCGGGAGCGAGAAAGTGTGGCGAGGGCGGACTCCACCAGCAGGATGAACCGGTCAGGCTCGTTGACGAGCAGGGCGTAGGTCACGCGAAGGACCGGGTAGCCGCGGGTGGTCAAGAGGTTCCAGCGGCGCCGATCCTCCTCGAACTCACGGCGGTCCGTGTGATGTTGCCGCCCGTCGGCCTCTACCCCGAGCACACCGTCGACAACGAGGTCCAGCCGCCCCACGCCGGGGAGGTGCACCTGGGACGCAACGTGATGTCCTGCGCGGAGGAGGTGATATCGCGCAACGGTCTCGAGGATGGACTCCGAGTGGGGATCGATCAGAGCAAGCAGCCTGCGCAGGGCTCCGGAATTCTTGAACGTGGCGCGTTCTCGTAGATCAGCGATCGCTACGCGTCGTGCGACAACTGCACTCTCGAGGATGCAGAGCGCGTCGAGTTCGGGGAGGCAACGAGCGGCTTGCAGGCAGACGCTGAGGTCCGAGACCGGTCGGACCGCGCGATGTATGAGCAGATCGTCGCCGGGAATGCCTCGTCCGTGGTCCACGGCGAGGTGCAGTTTCCTCGGCTGCCGCATGACCCGGAGACCGCGGGCTTGTGCCGCGCTGATGCATGCGAGGTCCGCGCCGAGTGACAGGGCGCGAAGAGCAAGCCCGTCGTGACCCGGCAGCGCGTAGATCCCGCGCGCCGGCCGAGTGGCGACGCCTTTCCTGACCGCGCGTGCACGTGCGGCTTCCGATACACCCGCGGCTGCCATGTCACGGGCTCGACCGATGCCGCCGTGTTGATCGAGGTACTGCTTCACATCCATGGGTAGGAGCTTCGTGTGCCGAAACCAGGGTCTTCGCGGGAGGGCGAGCTATGTGGACAAGGCTTCCTCCCACAGCAAGGCGTCGTCGAAAGGGAATGCGTGAGCATTCCCACTTCAGCGGCACGTGAACTGGGAGGATCCGACGTCGGCCGGGGCGGACGGCACGACGGCGGGCCCAATCGCACGACGACGGCGCCCCCGCGCCTGGTACTAGACTCGGGCCGGTGCGCGCGTACTGGGAGTTGACGGCATCGTCCTTCCGGCGCTATTCCACCTACCGCCTCGCGGCCTTCGCAGGAGCCTTCACCAACTCCATCTTCGGCCTGATCCGGGCCTCCCTCCTCCTCAGCGCCATCGCGACGGCGGGCGGGAGCATCGGGGGCTACTCGGCGGTCGAGGCCGCGACCTACGTGTGGATCGGGCAGGCGCTGCTCGGCCCCCTCGGGCTCTTCGGCAACACCGAGCTCTCGCGGCGGGTCAGGACCGGCGACATCGCGATCGACCTCACGCGGTCGGTGAGCCTCGTGGGCTCGTACTGGTCGCAGGACCTGGGTCGCGCCGCCTTCGACCTGCTGCCGCGCGGCATCCCGCCCCTGGTCGTCGGGGCGCTGGTGACCGGACTGTCACTGCCGACGACGGCGGGCCCGTACCTCCTCGCCGCCGTCTCGATCCTCGCGGCGTTCTCGCTGACGTTCATGGGCTTCTTCATCGTGAACCTGCTCGCGTTCTGGCTCGTCGAGATCCGCGGGTTCTGGATGCTGTACATGGTGCTGATGAACCTCCTCAGCGGGTTCCTCGTCCCGATCTCGTGGTTCCCCGCCTGGCTGGCCGACCTGGCGCGTGCCACCCCGTTCCCGTCCATGCTGCAGACTCCGGCGGACATCCTTGCGGGCCGGACCGTCGGCGCGGAGAGCGTGGGCCTCGTCGTCGTGCAGGTCCTGTGGCTCGGCGCGCTCGTGGCCCTTGCGCACGTCATGGTGCGCCGTGGCGCGTCCAAGTTGGTGGTGCAGGGTGGGTGAGGTGCTCGACGCCGACAGCCGGCCCGTCAGCACGGCGGTTCTCGTGCGGATGCTCGTGGGCTCGCGGTTGCGCTCGCAGCTCGCCTACCGCGGCAGCTTCGTGACGGACCTCGTGGGGCAGGTGGTGCTCGGGCTCACCGAATTCGTGGAGCTGTACGTGATCGTGAGCAACGTCCCGGCGTTCGGGGGAATGACCTTCGCGCAGACGCTGCTCGTGTTCGGCCTCGCGTCGCTCTCCTTCGCCATCGCGGACCTCGTCATGGGGGAGACGGACTCGATGGCCGAGGCCATCAGGACGGGCAAGCTCGAGGTGCTGCTCGTCCGCCCGGTGCCCGTGCTGCTGCAGCTCATGACCATGGACCTGCAGTTGCGGCGCGTGGGGCGGGCCCTGTTCGCGGTGGCCGCCCTCGTCGTCGCCCTGGTGCTCACGGACATCGACTGGAGCCCGGCCACCGTGCTGCTGATGGTCGTCACGCCGGTGGCCGGCGCCGTGATCTTCTGCGCGCTCTTCCTGGGCGCCGGGGCCATGCAGTTCTGGTTGCTGGACGGACGGCAGTTCGCCAACGCGTTCACCTACGGCGGCCGGTACGTCTCCACGATGCCCGGGGCGGCGCTGTTCCTGCCCATGCAGATCCTCTTCACGTTCGTCATCCCGGCGACGCTCGTGGCCTACGCCCCGAGCCTCGTGATCCTCGGCGTCGAGGGTTCGGCCGCCATCCCCGCCTGGACGGGATGGCTGAACGTGCCTGCCGCGATCCTGCTCTCGGGCGCCATGCTGCTGCTGTGGCGCGCAGCGATCCGCAAGTACACCGGAGCAGGGGGCTGACATGGCGATCATCGAGGCGGAGCAGCTGAGCCGCAGTTTCGACGTGATGGAGTCCGCGGGCCGGTTCCGGCGCCGACGGCGCGTGGTGCACGCCGTGCGCGACATCACCGTGACGGTCGAGCCGGGCGAGGCCGTCGGGTACATCGGGGCGAACGGCGCGGGCAAGTCGACGACGATCAAGATGCTCACGGGCATCCTCGTGCCCAGCTCGGGCACGGTCCGCGTGTGCGGGCTCGACCCCGTGCCCGATCGCCGCGCCCTCGCCCGGCGCATCGGCGTGGTGTTCGGCCAGCGCTCCCAGCTCTGGTGGGACCTGCCGCTGCAGGACTCCTACCCGATCCTCGCCGCCATGCACCGGCTACCGAGGACGGACTGGTCCCCGCGGTTCGACGAGCTCGTGGAACGCATGGACCTCGGCGGCTTCCTCACTACCCCGGTACGTCAGCTCTCGCTGGGGCAGCGCATGCGCGGCGAGGTGGTCGCGGCCCTGCTCCACCGGCCGGAACTCGTGATCCTCGACGAGCCCACCATCGGACTCGACATGATCAGCAAGGAGAGCCTCCGCCACTTCCTCGACGTGGAGCGCCGCGAGCACGGCACCACGCTGCTGCTCACCACGCACGACATGAGCGACATCCAGCGCCTCTGCCGCCGCGTGTTGGTGGTCGACGACGGCGCACTCGTGTTCGACGGCGCCCTCACGGAGCTCGCGGGGCTCGACGGCGGCACCCGCACCATGATGGTGGACCTCGCCGAACCCGTGGTCGACGCGCGGCTGCTCCTTCTGCCCGACGGCGCCCGCCACGTCGGTGTCGAGGCCCAGGGCGTGCGCCACAGCATCGCCTTCGATCCACGCCGCGTCAGCGCGGCCGCGCTGCTGGCCGCGATCTCGACCACCGCGGAGGTGGCCGACCTCTCGCTGCAGGAGCCGGACATCGAGCAGTTGGTGCGGCGGCTGTACGGCACGGCTCAGCCCGTACCCGACGACGGCGCCGAGTAGCGCCGCGAACGACGGCGGGTCAACGTCGCGCCCGACGGCGGGAGGCGGGGCTCCGCGGACGACGGCGCGGCTCGCGAGAGCGTTGACGCGGCGGGTCAGCGCCGGTGCAGGCCGTCGAACACCATGACGATGATGTCGTCGGCCAGGGTGTCCGGGGTCAGCGGTCCACCGGGGCGGTACCACTCGACGATCGAGTTGATCGTCCCGAAGATGAGCCGGGTGGTGGTCCTCGGATCGATGTCGCTGCGGAGGGAGCCTTCCCGGCGGGCGGCGTCCACGAGGTCCGCCACGCGCCGGTCGAAGGTGCGTCGTCGCTCCAGCGCCTCCCGCTCCACCTCGGTGTTCCCCCGCAGCCGCAGGAGCAGGGTCACGAAGGGCAGACGGTCGATGAGCACGGCGATGGTGCCGCGCAGCACGAACTCGAGGCGGGCATCCGCGGCGCCGGTGCTCGCGCGATCGTCCTGCACCACGGCCTCGAGACCGCCGAGCGCCTGGTCGAGGGCGAGCCGCAGCAGGTCGCCCTTCGACGGGACGTGGTGGTAGATGGCGGACTTGCTGATGCCGAGGTCCTCGGCCAGCATCCCCATGGAGGTGGCCTCGTAGCCGTGCCGGTTGAAGGCGGCCACGGCGGCGGTCAGGACCGACTGCTGGTCGTAGCCCGGTCGGCCCCTGCGGGCGGTCGTGAGCGGGGATCCTCCGGCGGCGGTCATGCCGTCATTTTTGCACGACCGTTCGGTCAGTATGCCCCCGTCAGGGCCGCCGGACCGTTGACTGCCACTCCCGCCCCTCCCTATACTGAACGAACGGTCGGTAAATAGCCGCGCCGTCGAGATCAGCGAGGTAGCACCATGACGACGACAGCGATCGACGCGGGAACCCGCGCGGACCACGACGCCGACGGCGAGCGTCTCTTCACGGAACTGATCGCGCAGGACTCCCGGATCGAGCCGCGCGACTGGATGCCCGCGGACTACCGGAAATCCCTGACGCGGCAGATCTCCCAGCACGCGCACTCCGAGATCATCGGCATGCAGCCCGAGGCCAACTGGATCACCCGGGCGCCGTCCCTGAAGCGCAAGGCCGTCCTCATGGCCAAGGTGCAGGACGAAGCAGGCCACGGTCTCTACCTCTACTCGGCGGCGGAGACGCTCGGCACCTCACGTGACCAGATGACCGAGGACCTCATCGCCGGCAAGGCTCGCTACTCCAGCATCTTCAACTACCCGGTCCTGACGTGGGCGGACATCGGTGCCATCGGCTGGCTCGTCGACGGCGCCGCCATCTGCAACCAGGTGCCGCTGTGCCGTGCGTCCTACGGACCCTACGGCCGGGCGATGGTGCGCATCTGCAAGGAGGAGTCCTTCCACCAGCGGCAGGGCTTCGAGATCCTGCTCGAACTGGCCAACGGCACCCCCGAACAGCGGGCCATGGCACAGGACGCCGTCAACCGCTGGTACGCGCCGTCGCTCATGATGTTCGGCCCGCCGGACGAGGACTCACCCAACTCGCAGAAGTCCATGGAGTGGAAGATCAAGCGCCACTCCAATGACGAGCTGCGCGCACGCTTCGTCGGCATGATGGTGGAGCAGATCGCCGTGCTCGGGCTCGAACTGCCGGACAAGGACGTCCGCTTCAACGACGAGACCGGCCGCTGGGAGCACGGACCCCTGGACTGGAACGAGTTCAAGGAGGTCCTCGCCGGCCGCGGACCCTGCAACGCGCAGCGCCTCGAACGGCGTCGCGAAGCGCACGAGGACGGTGCCTGGGTGCGTGAGGCCGCCGCGGCCTACGCCGAGAAGCAGGCTCTCAAGCACGCGCAGGCGGCGTAGGTGACCGGCGGATCGACCACGGGCGACGACGGCGCCACAGCACCGTCGTCGGGCCCCCGCGCGCCGCGCGCGGCCTGGCCCCTGTGGGAGGTCTTCGTGCGGTCCTCGCGCGGACTCTCGCACGTGCACGCCGGGTCGCTCCACGCACCGGATGCGCAGATGGCCCTGCGGAACGCCCGTGACCTGTACACCCGCCGCAACGAGGGCATCAGCCTGTGGGTGGTGCCGGCGACCGCGATCATCACGAGCGACCCCGACTCCAAGGACCAGTTCTTCGAGTCCCCGCAGGGCAAGGACTACCGTCACGCCACGTACTACACCAAGAGCGAGGGGGTGAAGCACCTGTGAGCGAGGCCAACGCCAGCGCCACCCGCATCACCCCGGGCAACGCGCTCCGTCCCGAGGACATCGCACTGCTCGAGGCGAAGCCGACCGACGCCGTCGCGCAGTACGCACTGTGGCTCGGGGACGACGCCCTGATCCTCGCCCAGCGCCTCGGCTGGTGGATCTCCCGTGCCCCCGAGCTCGAGGAGGATGTGGCGCTCGCGAACATCGCGCTCGACCAGATCGGGCACGCGAGGTCCTTCCTGACCTACGCCGGCCAGGCCTGGGACAAGACCGAGGACGATCTCGCCTACTTCCGCCGGGAGCCGGAGTTCCGCTCGGTGCATCTCGTGGAGCAGCCCAACGGGGACTTCGCCCGCACCATCGCGCGCCAGTTCGTCGTCGCGCTCTACCAGTGGGAGCTCTACTCGCGCCTGGTGCGCTCGAGCGATCCGACGCTCGCCGCGATCGCCGCCAAGGCGGTCAAGGAGGTGGACTACCACCGGGACCACAGCATCCAGTGGATCCTCCGCCTCGGCCAGGGCACCGAGGAGTCGCGCCGCAGGATGATCGCCGGGCTCAGGCTCACCTGGCCGTACGTCGAGGAGCTCTTCACCGACCACCCGCTGCTCGATAAGCTCGGCGACGCCGCGGTGCGCCCGAGCAGCCTCCGTGAGCCCTTCGACGCCGCGGTGCAGGCCGTGCTGGCCGAGGCCGAGCTGGACGTCCCGCAGGTGCCCGGTGCCGTGGGCGGCGGGCGGTTCGGCCGTCACAGCGAGCATCTCGGCTACATCCTGGCCGAGCTCCAGGTCCTCGCCCGCGAGCATCCCGGGGCGTCATGGTGACCGTCATGGACCTCCGGCCGTCCTCCGCCGTGGACGCCGCGGCCTGGGACATCGCCGCGACGGTCTGCGATCCGGAGATCCCCGTGCTCACCATCGAGGACCTCGGCATCCTGCGTGACGCCCACGTGTCCGAGGACGGACAGGTCCTCGTGACCATCACTCCGACGTATTCCGGCTGCCCCGCCATGGACGCCATCCGCGACGACGTCACCGCGGCGCTCACGGGCGCCGGCTACTGCGAGGTCGCCGTCCGCCTCGTCCTCTCACCTGCTTGGACCACGGACTGGATGAGCGAGGACGGCAAGGCGAAGCTCGCCGAGTACGGCATCGCGCCGCCCTCGGGCCTCACCACGGCCGGTCCCGTGCGCATCGGGCTCAGCGTCAAGTGCCCGCAGTGCGCGTCCCTGAACACCCGCGAGATGACGCGCTTCGGCTCCACCTCCTGCAAGGCCCTGTACGTCTGCAACGACTGCCGGGAACCCTTCGACTACTTCAAGGTGCACTGATGGCCGTCGTCCTCGCCCCCTCCACTCAGCGGAGGAGCGCGTTCAACCGCCTCACGGTGCGCGAGGTGCGCCGCCTGACCGAGGACGCCGTCGAGGTCACGCTCGACGTCCCCGCCGAGCTCCAGGAGAAGTACGACTACCTGCCCGGCCAGTACGTGGCGCTCCGGACCACGCTCGATGTCGACGGCGAGCCGAAGGAGGTGCGGCGCAGCTACTCGATCTGCGCCGACCCGCGTCCCGGCGAGCTGCGGGTGGCCGTCAAGCGTGACCTCGGGGGCGTCTTCTCCACCTGGGCCAACGAATCGCTGAAGGCCGGGGACACCCTCGACGTGATGAGCCCGCTCGGCCAGTTCACGCCGCGCACGACGGCGGGGCAACAGGCCGTCTCGCTCGTCGCGGTGGCCGCCGGGTCCGGCATCACCCCCGTCATCTCGATCGCCCGGTCGATGCTCGCGAGCGGGCCGAACGTGCGCTTCGACCTCGTCTACGCGAACCGAGCAGCCATGGACGTGATGTTCCTCGAGGAACTCGCCGACCTCAAGGACCGCTTCCCCGCCCGCTTCGCCCTGCACCACGTGCTGTCCCGTGAGCAGCGCATCTCGCCCCTGCTCACCGGGCGGATCGACGCCGAGAAGCTGGAGATGCTGCTCGGCACGGTCATCTCCACGGAGGACGTGGACGAGTGGTTCCTCTGCGGGCCCTTCGACTTGGTGCAGCTGTGCCGGGACTCGCTCGCCGAACGCGGCGTCCCGGCCGAGAAGATCCGCTTCGAGCTGTTCACCACCGGTGAGCCCACGCGTCCCGAGGGGAGCGTGGGGCGTCCGGTCGCGCAGGCCGAGGCCGGTGAGAACTACACCATCTCCTTCAACCTCGACGGTCTCCGAGGTTCCGTCCAGAGCCCCACCCATGCGCGCGAATCCATCCTGAACGCCGCGCTCCGCGTACGGCCCGACGTGCCCTTCGCATGCGCAGGGGGAGTGTGCGGCACCTGCCGTGCCAAGGTGGTCGAGGGCACGGTGGACATGGTGGAGAACTACGCCCTCGAGCCCGACGAGGTGGCGAACGGCTACGTGCTCACGTGCCAGGCCCACCCGACGAGCGACGCCGTCGCCGTCGACTACGACGCCTAGGAGTACCCGTGCCCGCAGAAACCCCGCCGTCGGTCGCGCCCGCCGATCCGGCTCCCTCGATGGTGCGTCTGACCATCGCCGACGGCATCGCCGAGGTGGTGTTGGACGCTCCGTACCGGCTCAACGCCGTGGACGTCCAGGCGCTCGATGATCTCGCCGCCGCGTACGACGACGCCGCAGCGGGCGTGCGCGAGGGCACCGTCCGCGCCCTGGTGCTGCGCGGCGAGGGGCGCGCGTTCTGCGCGGGCCGCAACCTCGGTGCCATCACCTTCGAGGACGACGACGCCTACGCGTTCCTCGACGTGACTCTGACGCCGCTGCTGAGGAAGATGGCCGAATTCCCCGCGCCGACCTTCGCGGCGGCGCAGGGTGCCTGCCTTGGTGTGGGCCTCGGCCTGCTCATCGCCACCGACGTCGTCTACGTCGCCGAGGATGCGAAGATCGGCTCGCCGTTCGCGAACCTCGGGCTGGTGCTGGATTCCGGTGGACACTCGCTGTTCACCGACCGGCTCGGCTCGCACCGCGCGCTCGACCTCATGTACACCGGGGACCTCATGACCGGTGCGGAGGCGGTGGCAGGCGGTCTGTTCAGCCGGGCCGTCCCCGCCGCCGACCTGCTCGGGTTCACGCGTACGAAGGCCGCACGGGCCGCGAGCGGACCGCTGCTGTCCCTCGTCGCGTCGAAGCAGCTCGTGGGCCGGATCCGCGACGAACGCCTCGGCCTGTGGGAGGCGATCAGGGGCGAGAACGACGTCCAGGGCGTGCTCGGGGCGTCCGAGGACTACCGCGAAGGCCTCGAGGCATTCAGGGAGAAGCGGGCGCCGCGTTTCGGCCGCTGACTCAGGCCGACGGCAGCCCTTCTCGGGCCCCATGACCGGTCACGACGGCGAAGAGGAGTGCCTGCTTCCACGTCCATTCCCGGCTAGGGGACGACCGGGAAGCCGGGCAGGCCGTCGATGCTCTCCGCATTCCGCCGCTGGCGGTAGTCGGCAAGGCCGTCGGAACCCAGCTTCTCTGCCTGCAGACGCAAGAGGTCGCGTTCACCCTCGACCTTCATGACAGGCACTCCCCATCCACAGGTGTCGCTGATCCGGCTGATATCGACCGTGATCACCGCCCGCGTACTCGGATGCTCCGGATGCAGCGCTACGACGTCGTCGAACCCAGCTGTCCCGGGAAGGAACACGGTTCCTCGCCCGTGGAGCCTGACGATGCGGGGTCGCTTGTCGAAGGAGGTGAACATGATGCAGACCCGTCCGTTCTCCCGGATGTGCGCGATCGTCTCGATGCCGCTGCCCGTGTAGTCGACCCAGCCCACGCGGCCGGGCCCGAGGACGGAGAACGAATCGTGGCCCCGGGGCGACACGTTGACGTGCTCATCCGTGCCCGAAGGTGCGGTGGCAACGAACCACACGGGCTGTTCCTCGATCAGGACCTCAGACGGCTGTCGATGGAATCGAAGACGGTACCCATCGCCCGAGCATAGTTGCCGCACTTTCGCGCGCACGGATCGAGGCGCCCTCCGCCGTGGCGGCCGAGGGCAGCTCACACGCTCGTGACTGATCGGACGTCAGGTGTGACCTACGGCGTCGGCAGGATGTACAGCTGGGCGACGGCCTGCTCGAAGTAGGCAGGTTCGGCGTCGAGGACGGACTGCGGGCACGTGATGATCGTGCTCACGACGCCGCCGTTGACGGGCATGGCGCGGGTGGCGATCAGTCGCACGCCGGTCTGGCCGTCGAGCGTCAGCCCCGGCAGCGTGCTGGTCGCGAGATCCATGGTCGGTCCGCCCGCGAAATTGATGCTCACGGGCACCGAGCCGGGCGTCCCCTCGGCGGTGCCGCCCTCGAGTTCCGCGAAGTATTCGAGCAGGAGGGTCAGGTAGCTCTGGCTCGCCGTGGCGTCGCTCGTCAGGTCGTCGAAGCCCTCCACGGGCTCGATGATGGACTGCTCGAGCTCCATGCTGCATCCATTGTCGTTACTGAAGTAGAAGATGCCCTCCACGGGTGATTCGTCGATCGTCCACGGGTCCGGCGGAAGCCCCCACGAGGGCGCCTTGGTGAAGGTCGTCGCGACGTCCAGCGGTTGCACCTCGGGGACGTCGATCGCCGTCCCGGCACCGGCGTCGTCGGTGAATTCGGGGATGGCGATCTCGGTGGGAGCGGGAACGGGATCGGAGCCGGAGGAGGACGGCGTACTGCTCGCTGCCAGGCCTATGAAGAACAGCGTGACGATCAGCCCGATGAAGCCGACGACGACCACGCCCACACTGATCAGGACCCAGCCCCAGACCGGCAGGCCGCCCTTCCGCGGCGGGGGTCCCATCGGGTACGGCCCCTGCTGGCCGGCTCCCATCGGGTAGGAGCCCTGCTGGCCGGCTCCCATCGGGTAGGAGCCCGGCTGCCCGGGGCCGGTGGGGTAGGAGCCCTGCTGCCCGGGCGCCGACGCGAAGGAGCCGGGACCGGCGGGCGGTGGCATCGACGGCGACGACCGCGGACCGGTCGGCGGCGCATGCGGGTCCGGCGCAGCGAAAGCCGGGACGGGGCCGGTCCGCTCCGGGGACCCATCGGAGTGCTGCTGACCGCTGAGGGGCCCGGGCGGGATCGGCGGGACTCCGCGGCGGGAGTCGTCGTGCTCGGTACTGTCGGTGCCGCCCGGTGATGCGTCGTTCGTCATGGTTCCCCCATCGAGAACTCTCGCGCTACGGCGGAGCTGAGCCTCCGCCCTCTGCATTATGCAGCCCGCCGCTCCGCTGCATAATGGGGACCGCCGGAGCGGGTCGGTATCAGCGGGTGTCGAGGTCCTCGAAGACGAGGAAGGTCTGCGTGTCGAGGACGCCGGGCATGGACTGCAGCTGGTCGAAGATGACGCGCCGAAGGTCCACGTTGTCGCGGGCACGTACCAGGAGGATCACGTCGAAGTCCCCGCCGACGAGCGCGATGTGATGCACCTCCGGTATGGCCCGGAGGACCTCGCGCAGTTCGCGCCACGAGTGCTGGCGGACCTTGAGCGTCACGTAGGCGGAGGAGCGGAGCCCCGCCTTGGTCGGATCGATGATGGCGGTGAAGCGCGTGAGCACACCCGTCTCGGTGAGCCGGGCGATGCGCGAGTAGGCGTGCGCGCGGCTGATGTGGACGTTCTCGGCGACCGACGTCACGGACTGCCGGCCGTCCCTGGTGAGCTCGGCCAGGATGCGTCGGTCGACGTCGTCGAGCGGCCCCTCGGTCATCGGAACACTTCCTCACGTAATGCGCGTCACATCGAGCTTTTGTCCACAGAATACGGCGCTTCGCGCACGAACATCCACACTAGGGCCGATCCGTGGATACGAACGGCTCAGTTGCCCATACTGGAGCAACACAGCATCCAGCGTCGGATTCGACCCCGGCGCCTTGAGAGTGCCGCTTCAGCGGTGGACGACGGAGGCAGGATGAGCACGGCAACCAACGAAGGCCGCGGGAGCCTGATGGGCGGATCGAGAGGCCGGGATGCATCATCCGCCGGCGCACTCCTGCCGTCCGCGGAACCCGTCCAGCTGGTGTCCCCGGAGGGCACCCACGTCCCGGACGAGCACTACTCCCTGCCCGACGGCGACCTCCTGCTCAGCGCGTACGCCCGGCTCGTCACCGGCCGCCGCGTGAACGACCAGGCCAACGCGCTCGTCCGCCAGGGGCGCATGGCCGTGTACCCCTCGTCCCACGGTCAGGAGGCGTGCCAGGTGGCAGCCGCCGTCGTCCTCGACGACGAGGATTGGCTGTTCCCCACGTACCGCGACACGGTCGCGGTGATCACGCGCGGCGTCGACCCGCTGGAAGTCCTCACCCTCCTGCGCGGTGACTGGCACGGCGGGTACGACCCCTACGAGCACCGCGTGGCCACTCAGGCGACACCGCTGGCCACCCAGCTGCTCCACGCCGTCGGCGTCGCGCATGCCGCGAAGCTGCGCGGAGAGCCCACGGTGGTCCTCGCGATGTGCGGCGACGGCGCCACCAGCGAGGGCGACTTCCACGAGGCGCTCAACTTCGCCGCAGTGTTCCACGTGCCCGTGGTGTTCTTCATCCAGAACAACGAGTTCGCCATCTCCGTGCCGCTCAAGCACCAGAGCGTGGCGCCCAGCCTCGCGCACAAGGCGATCGGCTACGGCATGCCGGGGGAGCGCGTGGACGGCAACGATCTCGCCGCGCTGCTCGCCGTGCTCGGAGCCGCCGTGGACCGCGCGCGCGACGGCGGCGGCCCCTCGCTCATCGAGGCGCACACGTACCGCATGCAGGCACACACGAACGCGGACGACGCCACGCGCTACCGCACGGCCGACGACGTGGAGCGGTGGGTGCCGAAGGACCCGATCACGCGCATGCGCACCTACCTGCGTAGCCTCGACCTACTGACCGACGACGGCGAGCAGCAGCTCGCCGACGCAGCGGACGCCGTGGCGGCGACCATCCGCGCGGGTCTCAACACGGAGGTCCACGTGAATCCGGCAGAACTCTTCGAGTACGTCTTCAACGAGAAGACCACCCAGTTGCGTGAGCAGGCCGAGCAGCTGCGCGAGGAACTGAGCCGGGACGGCCTCGCGTCGCATCCCGGCGACGGCTCCACCGGGAACGAAGCCGCCGGGGAGGACCAGCGATGACCCAGATCACCGACGCACCCGTCGCGGCCCCCGAAGGCCAGCAGGCGGCGCCCGTGAAGCGGGCCACCGCCACCTTCGCCAAGGCGCTCAACGCCGCGCTCGCCGACGCCATGGAGGCCGACGCCACCGTTCTCATGTTCGGTGAGGACGTGGGGCCGCTCGGCGGGGTCTTCCGCATCACCGACGGTCTCACCGCCCGCTTCGGCGAGGAACGCTGCTTCGACACTCCGCTCGCCGAGGCCGGCATCATGGGCATGGCCGTGGGTATGGCCATGAACGGCATGACGCCGGTGGTCGAGATGCAGTTCGACGCCTTCGCCTACCCCGCCTTCGAGCAGGTGGTCAGCCATGTCGCGAAGATGGCGAACCGGACGAAAGGCAAGGTGCGCCTGCCGATGGTCATCCGGATCCCCTACGCCGGCGGGATCGGTGGGGTGGAGCACCACTGCGATTCCTCCGAGGCCTACTACGCGCACACCCCCGGCCTCACGGTCCTCGCTCCGGCCACGGTCCGCGACGCCTACTTCATGCTGCGCGAGGCCATCGCGTCACCGGACCCCGTGGTCTTCCTCGAGCCCAAGAAGCTGTACTGGTCCAAGGAGGAGGTGGACCTCGAGGAACTCCGGCGCACGTACGACGACGGCCAGGCGCCCAAGCGGATCGGCCGCGCCGTCGTCGCCCGCGCCGGGACCGACGCCACGCTGATCACCTACGGTCCGTCCGTCCCGACGGCGCTCGCCGCCGCGGCCGCCGCCGCCGAGGAGGGCCGGTCCCTCGAGGTCATCGACCTCCGGTCCATCGTCCCGTTCGACGACGAGACCGTGTGCGAGAGCGTGCGGCGGACCGGCAGGGCCGTCGTCGTCGCCGAGGCGCCGGGCTTCGCCTCCGTGGCCTCGGAGATCGTGGCGCGCGTGCAGGAACGCTGCTTCCACTCGCTGGCCGCGCCGGTGCTGCGCGTCACCGGGTTCGACATCCCGTACCCGTCGCCGAAGCTCGAGCACTTCTACCTGCCGAGCGTGGACCGGATCCTCGACGCCGTGGACGACCTCCAGTGGGAGGACCAGCCGTGAGCGCACCCGCCGTCTCGCCGCAGTTGCAGGTGTTCGCGCTCCCGGATCTGGGGGAGGGCCTCACGGAGGCCGAGCTCGTCTCCTGGCTCGTGGCCGAGGGGGACGTCGTGGTGGTCGACCAGCCCATCGCGGAGGTCGAGACCGCGAAGTCGATCGTCGAAGTGCCGTCGCCCTTCGCCGGGGTGGTGGCCGTGCTGCACGGTAAGCCGGGCGAGGTGCTCGATGTCGGAGCGCCGTTCCTCTCCGTGCGGCCCGAAGGGGCCGACTCAGAGGTGCCTGACGCCTCGACTGTACCCGGGGAGGTCGCCACGCTGGCCGTCGCCGCCGCCGAGCTGCGCGAGGACGCCGGAGTCCCGACCGCGGCGACGTCCGGGGACACGGCGGCCGCTGCGGCTTCCGACACCGGTTCCGGCAACGTGCTCATCGGGTACGGGACGCCCGGTGGGCTGACGGGTGGCCGGACACGCGCACGCAAGGCATCGGCCCGTTCCGGCGGAGTGCCGGTCGCCTCCGTCGCCGTGGTGTCGAAGGACGCCGTGGCGCCGATCTGCGTGTCCCCGCTCGTCCGGAAGCTCGCGCGCGACAACGGCGTACGGCTCACGGACATCGCGGGCACGGGGGAGAAAGGGCTCATCCTCCGGCGCGACGTCGAACAGGCGCTCGCGTCCCGGCAGGTCCAGGCGGGTGCTGAGGAACCGGCGACCGCGCCCCCGGCAGCAGCCGTGAGCATGGTGGACGCCGCGCCTGTGCCGACGACGTCGGACGCCGGGACGGATGCACGCTCCGGGCTCGCCATCACGGAGCGAACGCCGCTCCGCGGGGTCCGCCGGACCATCGCCGACGCCATGACGCGGAGCCGCCGGGAGATCCCGGAAGCGACGGTGTGGGTCGACGTCGACGCCACCGCCCTCGTAGACCTCCGCGCGAGCCTCAAGCGTGCCGCGCCGGACGCCACGCCGAGCCTCCTGGCCTTCGTGGCGCGCTTCGTCGTCGCCGGCCTTGCCCGGTATCCCGAGCTGAACAGCCGGATCGTGACGCGCGAGGACGGCACGCAGGAGCAGGTGCGGGTGGACGGCGTGAACCTCGGCATCGCGGCGCAGACCGACCGCGGCCTCGTGGTCCCGAGCGTCCGCCGGGCGGACACGATGAGTGCGAGGCAGCTCGACGCCGAGATCCGCCGCCTCGCGGTGCTGGCGCGCGAGGGGCGCGCCACGCCGTCGGAGCTCTCCTCCGGGACGTTCACGCTGAACAACTACGGCGTGTTCGGCGTGGACGGCAGCGCGGCGATCATCAACTACCCGGAGTCGGCGATCCTCGGCGTGGGGCGCATCATCGATCGGCCGTGGGTGGTGGACGGACAGCTCGCGGTGCGCAAGGTCACCGAGCTCACGCTCGCCTTCGACCACCGGGTGTGCGACGGCGGCACGGCGGGCGGCTTCCTGCGCTTCGTCGCGGACGCGATCGAGAACCCGGGAGCCCTCGTCGCCGACCTGTAACCATACGGTCGGCCGCCGGCACGGTCCGTCGGCAGTGCGCCCGGCGCCCGGCGCTCCGCAGGTCGCCGGCCGCTGTCAGGCGTCTCTCAGGACTCGTCCGGAATGCCGAGGAGCCCGCGCTGGGCGAGGTCGGCTTCCGGGGCCGCTTCCGGGGGCAGCGGATCCGTGGCGTCGGGGACGTCGTCCGGGACGTAGTCCTTCAGGCCCAGGGCCACTTCCTCGCGCTCGGTCGCGAGCGCCAGGGCGTCGTCGTCCACGTGGTCGTCGAACGTGCCGTACGTCCGTGGCGACGGCCGCGGCAGGGCGTCGTTGTCGGGAGTGGGATCGTCCAGTGTCGGGAACTCTCCGTTGATGTCGGCCATCACTCCTGCGTAGGAACGCGTAGGAACGGTCGCGACGACGTGGCTGGTGCCGGCCGGTGGTTCCGCTCGAGGACGGCGCGATCTATGATCCGCCGATCACGCCAGGTCCTCCGGGCGGGTACGTAGCTTCCGGGCGATCACGGCGAGCGCGCGCTGGTCGTCCTCGTCGAGGGGGTCGAGGACGGTCTCCCTGACGGCCCGGACGTGTGTCGGCGCTGCCGCCACCACGACATCGAACCCCGCCTCGGTGAGGGCCACGAGGGTGTACCGCCCATCCGACGGGTCGGACGACCGGGTTGCCCATCCCCGCTGTTCGAAGCGCTTGACCACGTTGGACAGACGGGACAGGGACCCGTTCGCGAGGTACGCGAGCTCACTCATGCGGATCTCGTGATGCGGTGTCTCGGAGATGTGGCTGAGGGTCAGGTAGTCGAAGAGGGTCAGCCCGGCGTCCTGCTGCAGCGGCGCCTCGAGGCGCCCCGGCATGAGGAGCACCAGCGACACCAGCCCGGTCCAGGCCTCCTTCTCGTCGGGGGACAGCCAGGCGACGGGTCCCGGCGCACTGCCGCGGGGGTGGACGCTCGGGGAGGAAGCCATGGAGTCATCGTATCGACGGCTTTCACTTCACGCGTGAAGTGATTCTGCTACGATGACTTCACGCTTGAACTTATTGTTCGATCGCCATCCCACCGAAGGACACATCATGCCCGTCACCCTGATCAATCCGGAGAATCACATCTCGGTCCCTCTGTACCATCACGTGTCCGTGGCGACCGGCTCGCGACAGGTCCACATCGCCGGGCAGGTGGCGTGGGACGAGGAGGGCAACCTGGTTGCGCCGCGTGACCTTGCAGGTCAGATCGTCCAGGTGCACCGCAACGTGGCGAAGTCCCTCGCCGCTGCGGGAGCAACCTTCGACGACGTGGTCCGCGTGACGTGGTACGCCGCGGGGTGGAAGCCGGAGATGTACGACGCCTTCACCGAGGGCATGGACAGGGCTCGGGAGGAGTTCGGCATGCCGACGGTTCCCGCTGCACTCATCGGGGTCGACATCCTCTTCGAGCCGGGGATCCTGATCGAGGCCGAAGTCACGGCGGTCATCGCATGACGCGCCTGCTGCCCGCCCGGTCGGCGGATGGGGAGACTCCGTGACCGTCCTGATCGTCACGGCCCACCCCGATCCGGAATCCCTGACGCACCATGTCGCAGCCCGTCTCGGTGCGTTCTTCGAAGGGCAGCACCCTCGGTTCGCGCACCTGGCCCAGGAGCACTTCGACCCCCGCTTCACAGCCGAGGACCGGGACCTGTACCGCGGGGTGGGGCAGCGCCATCCTTCCGTCCTGCGCGAGCAGGAACGGCTCGACGCCGTCACGGACGTGGTGCTCGTCTTCCCGGTGTACTGGTGGTCCATGCCGGCGCTCCTCAAGGGATGGATCGACCGGATCTTCATCGCCGGATGGGCGTTCGACGACGACGGCGGCAGGGTGCAGCCGCGGCTCCAGCATCTGACCATGCATCTGATCCCCTTGACGGGAACGGCCGAGGAGTCGTTCACACGGCACGGGTACGCGACGTCGTTCACCACGCAGGTGGAGCAGGGCATCATCGGCTTCTGCGGCATGCGCCACGGGACCACAGCTTTCGTCCACGAGTCCGAGTCCGCCGACAGGAGCGCCCTCGACGCCTCCGTCGCTGCAGCCACGGGCCGCGTCGCGGCCTCGATCATGCAGGGGCAGGAGCAGGGGCAGGTGTCCAGGGAGGGGCGACGGATCGGACTCGGGTGAGGTGCCCTCCACCGACCGCCGCGGCGCCGTGACCCGCCAGCCCATCGGGAGGCGCCGGGGAGGGGGTGCTCGATGCCGTGGCGACACCGGCGCCCCGCGGACCCTAGGGTTGTATCGGTGATCGAGTCCTCCGAAACAGTCCCCTCCGGCACCCCGACCACCCGACCCGGCTTCGTCCGGGTCATCGGCGCCACCGAGAACAATCTGCGCGGGGTGGACGTCGACTGCCCGCGGGACGCCGTGGTCGCCTTCACGGGAGTCTCCGGCTCGGGCAAGTCCTCCCTCGCCTTCGGCACCATCTACGCCGAGGCCCAGCGCCGCTATCTCGAGTCCGTGGCGCCGTACGCGCGGCGGCTGATCCAGCAGGGCCACACGCCGCACGTCGCCTCGATCACGGGACTGCCGCCCGCCGTCGCCCTCCAGCAGCGGCGCGGCACTCCGAGCGCCCGCTCGACCGTCGGCACGCTGACCACCCTCTCCAACTCCCTCCGCATGCTCTACTCCCGAGCCGGCACCTACCCGGCCGACGCCGCCGGCCGGCTGGAGTCGGATGCCTTCTCGCCGAACACGGCGGCCGGCGCCTGCCCGCGCTGCCACGGCCTCGGGATCGCGCGCGACGTCACGGAGCAGTCCCTCGTGCCGGACCCGTCGCTCAGTATCCGCGAGGGCGCCATCGCCGCCTGGCCGGGCGCCTGGCAGGGGAAGAACCTGCGCGACGTCGTCAGCGAACTCGGTCATGACATCGACGTCCCGTGGCGCGAGTTGCCCGAGGAATCCCGGACCTGGCTCCTGTTCACCGAGGAGCAGCCGGTGGTCGAGGTGACCCCGCAGCGTGACCGCGTGGCCAAGCCCTACAAGGGACGTTTCTGGAGTGCGAAGAGCTACGTCCTGCACACCCTCCACGATTCCAAGAGCCCTCAGATGCGCGATCGCGTGCTGCCCTTCATGGAATCCGGGCCGTGTGGTGTCTGCGGTGGGAGCGGCCTGCGGCCCGAAGCACTCGCGGTGACCTTCGCCGGCCTCTCGATCGCCGCCGCCAACGCGCTCCCGCTGGCGGAGCTCGCAACGCACCTCGAACCGGCGGCGACGCTGGAGCACCCGTCCACCGCCCACCGGTCCTGGACCTCGGGCGAGGGGACCGAGGTCTCGGTGACCATCAGCGGGGACCTCGTGCAGCGGCTCGGCACGCTGGTGGACCTCGGCCTGGGGTACCTGAGTCTCGGCCGTGCCACCCCCACGCTGTCGCCCGGCGAGATGCAGCGGCTGCGGATCGCCACCCAGCTGCGCTCGGGCCTGTTCGGCGTGGTCTACGTGCTCGACGAGCCGTCCGCGGGGTTGCACCCGGCCGACGTCGAGCCGCTCCTGGCCGTGCTCGAAGAACTGAAGGATGCCGGGAACTCGGTCTTCGTCGTCGAGCACAACATGGACGTGGTGCGTCATGCCGACTGGATCGTGGACGTGGGACCAGGTGCGGGCGAGGGCGGCGGCACGGTCCTCTACAGCGGGCCGGTCGAAGGCCTCGCCGATGTTCCCGCCTCGAAGACCGCACCTTTCCTCGAGGGGGCAGGACCGGCCGGCAGCGGACCCGGTGGTGGCAGGACGCCCCCACCCCGCCCGCCCGCCGGGTGGCTGCGCCTGACCGGCATCCACCGCCACAATCTCGCCGGGCTCGACGCCGAGATCCCGGTGGGCGTGCTGACGGCGGTCACCGGGGTGTCCGGGTCGGGGAAGTCGACCCTCGTCAGTACCGTCCTGGCCGAGGCCGTGGGCGCCCACGTGCGCAACGACACCCCGGAGGAAATCGACGACGACGGCGAGCGGGACGGCGTGGTCGGGCCACCGGTCGCCGGGATCAGCGGGCTCGAGGCCGTGGACCGGCTGGTCAGCGTCAACCAGAAGCCGATCGGGCGGACGCCCCGCTCGAACCTCGCGACGTACACCGGGCTCTTCGACGCCGTCCGGAAGGCCTTCGCTGCGACGGACGAGGCGAGGACCAGGGGATTCGGTGCCGGGCGCTTCTCCTTCAACGTGCAGGGCGGGCGATGCGAGACGTGCCAGGGCGAGGGATTCGTGTCCGTCGAACTACTCTTCCTCCCCGGCAGCTATGGTCCGTGCCCCACCTGCCACGGGGCGCGCTACAACGAGGAGACGCTGGCGGTCACGCTGGAGGGGAGGAGCATCGCCGACGTGCTCGCCATGACGGTCGACAACGCCGCCGGGTTCCTCGCCGACGTGCCCGCGGCGGCACGCTCCCTTCACACGCTCCGCGAGGTGGGGCTGGGTTACCTCCGGCTCGGCCAACCGGCCACGGAGCTGTCCGGCGGGGAGGCCCAGCGCATCAAGCTGGCCACCGAACTGCAGCGCGCGCGGCGTGGCCACACGCTGTACCTGCTCGACGAGCCGACCACGGGTCTGCACCCGGCCGACGTCGTGCTGCTCCTGGCGCAGCTGCGCACGCTCGTGGAGGCGGGCAACACCGTCGTGGTCGTGGAGCACACCATGTCCGTGGTGGCGGGAGCGGACTGGGTGATCGACCTCGGACCGGGCGGTGGTTCGGCGGGAGGGTCCATCGTCGCGACGGGCACCCCGGAGGACGTCGCACGGCTCGATCAGGGGACGAGCGTCACGGCGCCGTACCTCGCAGCACATCTCACCGGGCGCCGGCAGGGGGCCGTGCTCGAGGCCTGATCCAGCGCGGGAGAGAACTCGTCCCGGACCGACGGGCTGCGTCGATCAGGGCAGGAGGGCGATGCTGAGGACACCCAGTGCGAGCAGGAACAGGCCCAGCGCGGCGGGTACGGAGCGTTTCACCGTGCCCGTCGAGAAGCGCTCGTAGACCTTCTGCAGCCGGGCTCGCACTGTGTCGCCGTGCGCCATGCCGAGCGCGAGCAGGATCAGGCAGGGCACGCAGTACACCACGGCGTACCCGGCGAGGACGAGCAGCCCCGTGCCCGTCGAGGTGTCGGCGTCGACCATCCGCTCGATCGCGATGAAGTAGGGGAAGGCGTTGGGGAGGTCCGCGCCCGTCATGATGACGCCGAGCGGCAGTGCCGTGCCCACGCCGAACCACGAGGGCAGGGTGATGCCCTTGCGCTCGCGCTCCCTGAGGCGGCGGAACCCGGCGATGAAGAGTGTCACCGCCGCGATGACGAACACGATCCGGCGCAGCCACACCAGACCGTCCCCCACGGCGTCGGCCGCTGCTCCCGCGGCGAGGAAGATGACGGCGCCGAGGATGAAGACGGTGCTCATGGCGCCCACGACGAAGGCGAGCGCGGCGGGTACCGGGCGGGTGGGTACCGTCAGCAGGATCAGGGTGATGGCCACGATGGTGGCCGGGTTGAACGAGTCGGCCAGGGCCAGGCCCGCGATCACGGCGAGCAGCCCGGCGGTCATGCCGCACCGCCCTTCGTGCCGATCCAGACGAGGAGGGCCTCGACGGACGGCACCGTCTCACCGGTCACCGCGTTCATGACGAGCCCGTCCCCGAGCAGGCGCACCGCCGACGCCGCCACCGGATCGCCGAGCTCGGCCTCGAGGAGTCGCTCCCACCGCGCGGATGCAGCGGCCGCCTCGCCGAGGAGATCGCCCGTCGAGGAACCCAGGTCGGTGAACGCCAGCAGGAGGGCCCGGTACAGATCCGCCTCCTCCCGCGACATCGACAGGCGGAGCCAGGTCTCGACGACGCGGTGGTCCTCGACGGCTGCCGCCAGGGCGCCGTCCATCATCGTGATCATCTGCTCGGCGAGACCTTCGACGAGCGCGGCCCGGCTCCGGAAGTGGTGCATGAGACCGCCCTTCGAGACGCCGGCCGCAGCGGCGATGGCATCGAGGGAGGGGATGGTGCCGGCGCTCAGGGTGAGCGTCCGCGCGGTGTCGAGGATGCGTTCGCGATGGGACATGAGGGAAGAGTATCAGGAGAACCGACCGACTGGTCGGCCTGCAGGTGAGTCACTTCCTCAGGTATCGAGCTCCGGGCGCGCGGCAGGGAGTCCGACGGCACCGGCCACGGACGTGACGAGGAGCGCGATCCACCCGAGGAGCAGGAGGGCGAACCCGCCGATGTCCCCGGCGCTCGCGTCGGATGATCCCCATGAGAGGTACAGGCCGTTGGCGATCAGGATCGGAAGGCTCCCCAGAGCGAGGATCACCGCGCCGATCTTCACGACGTCGAACCGATGACCCACAGCCCTGCCGATGAGGAGGAACCCGACCGGAGCGGCGAGCCCGAGGAGCGCCGAGGTCGCGTGGGCGGCGATGTACGTCGAGGGGACTGCGGAGCCGGCGACGAAAGCCACTCCGGCGAGGAAGGACACCACGAAGGAGAAGATGCCCGGCAGGGTGCGGCGCAGAGCGGTCATGCGTCACTCTGTCACGGCGCGTGGCGGCGGCGCCCGATCGGCGTGCTCGTTAGGGTGGGGCCATCCCGTGAACCTCCGTCGTCGATGCGGCACCGTGAGCATGAAGCCGTAGGGTTCTCGAGCGTCATCACGCCGATGTGCTCACGCCACCCCTATGATCTCCTCAGTCGGCATCGCATCAGCAGCGCCGTGACGGTGGGGGAGCGCAAGGGTGATCAAGAAGACTGCAGGTGTCCGGCTCGGTATCGGCGTGGTGACGGGAGTGCTCCTTCTCGGCACCTCAGGGTGTTCGTTGCTCAGTCGCGACCTCCCGGCGCCCGATCGCAACCAGGCCGGTGAGATCGTCACCGAAGCGGAGACCAACGTCCTGTCCCTCGAGGTAGGGGACTGCACGTCGACGCTAGCGCCTCCCGATCAGGCTGAGGCCGCCGCGTCCGGCGAACGGGTCGGCGTCAGCGAGGTGACCGCCGTCCCCTGTCAGGAGGACCACGTCTTCGAAGCCTACGCAGAGTCGACGCTGCCTGACGGCGACTTCCCCGGCGATGCCTCGGTCGCCGACGCGGCCGATGCGTTCTGCGCGACCGAGTTCGAGGCCTTCGTCGGGTTGTCCTACGACGAATCAGAGCTGTACTTCACGGCTCTGTCACCCACCGAGGAGGGGTGGTCGTCGATGGGCGACCGGCAGATCCTCTGCATGGTGCACACGGAGGACGAAGCACCGCTGGTGGGGTCCCTCGCGGGAGCCGCGCGCTAGCCGGGCCCATGCGGTCCCACCATGAGCTGAGCCGACGCCAGGGCACGCCCATCGTGCTCCGGACACCCGTCCCCGCGGACGCCACGCGGATCGCCGAGGTGCACGTGTCCACGTGGCGGGAGGCTTACGGGCACCTGCTGCCGACGGACTACTTCGACGAGGCGCACCTGCAGGGGCGCGTCGACATGTGGACGCGCATGCTCGGGGCGCCGCGGGAGGAGTGGTCCCTGCGGGTCGCGGAGCACGACGGCGGCCTCGTCGGGTTCGCGATGTCGGCACCGAGCCCCGCCGCGGAGGGTCATCAGCCTCCCTGGGAGCGGCAGCTGTTCACCCTGTACGTGCTGGCGGAGCACCACGGCTTCGTCCATCACCGACGCCCGGATGGTGCGCTAGCTCTCCCTGCGCGACGGTCCGCCATCCGCCCGATGCGCTACAGGTGCCTGAGGTACCGCTCGGGTGAGGTGAGGAAGGCCTGCCAGGCGGTGACGAGGTCGAGGTCCTCCCACCGTCGCGGTCGCAGCCCCCAGCTGCCCACCTCGAGGATCCTCGCCTGTGGCAACGCCGCGAGGAGGGGCGAGTGTGTGGACAGGATCACCTGGGACGTCCCGGACGCCACGAGTTCCTTGAGGACCCCGAGCAACGCGAGGCATCCGGAGAAGGACAGCGCCGACTCCGGTTCGTCGAGGACCCACAGCCCGGGCCCGCGGAACCTGTCGACCACGAGTTCGAGGAACGATTCGCCGTGGGACATCTCGTGGAAGGCGGCGTCCGGTCGGCTCATGCTGGGGTTCGATTCGAGGTAGCTGAAGAAGCCGTGCATGGTCTCGGCCCGCAGGAAGTACCCGCGGCGGGTGGTGCCGGCATTCCGCACCAGCTGGAGGTGATCGGCGAGGACCGACTCGGAGGCACGGGTGGTGTGCTGCGCGCCCGTCGACCCGCCCTCGGGGGACAGCCCGTACGCCAGGGCGATGGCCTCGATGATGGTGGACTTGCCCGAGCCGTTCTCACCCACGAGGACGGTGGCGGGTCCGAGGTCGAGGCCGTGGTCGAGGATCGAGGCGACCGGCGCGAGGGTCGCCGGCCAGCTGCGACGGGCGAGGGGATGCTCGGGGTGCTCGGTCACCCGTCGGATCGGGAAGCGCTCGAAGGCCATGCGGACAGTGTGCCCTCGAGGAGCCCGAACGGCGAAGCACGCTGCGCCCCCACCCCGCTCAGACCAGCGCCGGCGTGAACTCCTCCTGCACGCGGGCCGACGGTTCCACCGAGGCCCAGGCCTCGGCGAGGACGCCGACCGCCCGCCGGGTGTCCTCCTCCGGGTAGCTGAACGGCACGCGGAGGAACCGCTCGAACACCCCGCCGGGGCCGAAGCGGGGGCCTGCGCCGAGCAGCAGGCCCCTGTCCCGTGCCGCGAGCGCGAGCTGCGAACTGACCGGACTCCCGAGGTGCACCCAGGTGCACAGGCCGCCGTCCACCCGCGGGACGTCCCACGACGGCAGCGCCGCGCCGAGGAGGGTCTCGAGCAGTGCCCGCCCCGATCCCAGCTGTGCGGCACGGAGCCGGAGCAGCTGGTCGTAGGTGCCGAGCAGCTCGAGGGCGATCAGCTGCTCGAGGATGGGCGTCCCGAGATCGTGCGCGTACCGCGAGTGGACGAGCCTCTGGATGAGCGCTTCCTCCGCCCTGATCCACCCGATGCGCAGGCCGCCCCACACCGTCTTGCCCATGGAACCGATGAGCACGGCGGGGCCGTAGGCGGCCAGCGGCAGCTCGGGCGCGCCGTCGATCCTCAACTCCGCCATGGTCTCGTCCGCGACCACCAGGGTGGCCTCCGCTCCAGCCGCGGCCATGAGGCGCTCGCGCTGCGCGGGGGGCATCACGGCGCCGGTGGGGTTGTGGAAGTCCGGCATGACGTACGCCAGCGTGGGCCGGGCGCGCCGGAACACCTGTGCGAGGCCGTCGTCGTCCCACCCGCGCCGCGCATCGACGGTCACGGGCACGAGCCGCCTGCTCGCGGACCGCAGGGCCGCGTAGGCGTGCGGGTAGCTCGGTGCCTCGATCAGCGCGGTGTCCGCGCGCGTCAGCAGGGTCCGCGCGAGCAGCGAGATGGCGTGCTGCGCCCCGAGCGTCACCATGATCTGGGCGGGGGTGGTCGGTACGCCGCGCGCCGTGTACCGGTCGGCGAGGGCCTGCCGCAGTCTCGGGAGACCCGAGAGGTCGTACCCGTCGCCGTTGAGGTAGGCCGGGAGCGCACGGGCCGCCGCGCCGGCGGCCTCACCCACCTGGGGTGCCGCGGGGAGCGCGGCCTTGCTGAAGTCGAGGACGACGCCGGCCGCGCCGTCGTCGTCCTCGCTACCCGGTCCCCGCCCGGGCATGGCGACGACGCTGCCCGAACCGCGCGTGCTCTCGAGGTACCCGGCGGCGCGTAGCTGGGCGTAGGCCGCCGCCACGAGCGTGCGGCTGACCCCGAGCCGGCCGGCGAGCTCACGTTCGGCGGGCAACCGTGTGCCGAGGCCCAGCCGGCCGTCGAGGGCGAGCAGCCGGATGCGGTCCGCGAGGGCGGCGTAGCCGGGCCCGGCCGTCCGCCACGCACCGAGTTCGGCCGCGAGGCGCGGGGCGCTCAGAACCATCATGGGGCCACCATGCCACGATTGGCATCTTGATGTAAGTCCAATTCCCGGCTCTACTGGATCAATGACCTTCCTCGGCGTACGGCGCTGGCTGCAATTGTTCGTGGGCCTGTTCCTCTACGGCCTCGCGCTCGCCATGATGATCCGCGCCACCCTCGGTGTCTCCCCGTGGGACGTCCTGGCGCAGGGCGGCTCGCTGCAGACCGGCATCCCGTTCGGGTTCATGACCAACATCATCGGGCTGATCGTGCTCCTGCTCTGGATCCCCCTGCGTCAGCGGCCCGGCGTGGGCACGGTGCTCAACGCGCTGCTCGTGGGCCCGAGCGCGGAGGTGGGGCTGGCGGTCCTCGGCGCACCCGACGCCCTGTGGGCGCGTGTGCTGCTGTTCGTCGGAGGCCTCGTGCTGCTCGCCGTCGCGACCGGCCTCTACCTGGGTGCCCGGCTGGGTCCGGGTCCGCGCGACGGGCTGATGACGGGCCTGCACGCCCGTTGCGGCGTCCCGATCTGGGTGGTCCGCACGGCCATCGAGGGGACGGTCCTGGCACTCGGCTGGCTGCTCGGGGGCTCGGTGGGCCTCGGGACCGTGGCCTTCGCGCTGTTGATCGGGCCGCTGATCAACGTCTTCCTCCCGTACCTCCGCGTTCCCGAACGCCCCCGCAGCGCCCCTGATGCCGTGGCGACCGGCACCTAGACTGGGGGAGTTGCCGCCGACCCCGAGAGGTACCCATGACCGCCGACGCCCCCAGCGCCGAGACCCCCAGCCCCTGGAACGAACTCGCGCCGGGCATCTACGTGCTGTCCACCGCCGGCTTCCGGATGAACGTGGGGCTCGTGGTCGGGACTCTGAAGGCCCTCGTGGTGGACACCGGCGAGGGGCCGCGATCGGCCGCCGAGGTGTACGCGCACGTCCGTGACATCACGGACCTCCCGCTGGTGGTCGTCAATACCCACGCGCACGCGGACCACTTCTTCGGCAACGACCACTTCCGCTCCCAGGGCGTCGAGGACATCTGGGCCACCTCGCGGTGCAGTGCGGCCCAGGGCGAGACGGGCGAGGAGCAGCGCGCGCTCGTCGCGGGCGTGGAGCCGGGCATGGCCGGGAACGACGGCGCGGGCACCGCCGTCCTGCCTGCGAACAGGCTCGTGGACGGCGCACCCGTGGACCTCGATCTCGGCGACGTGCACGCCACGCTCTTCCACCTCGGACGCGGGCACACCGACCACGATCTCCTCGTGGGGGCGGGCAACGTGCTCTTCGCCGGGGATCTCGTGGAGGAGGGGGCGGACCCGGCCTTCGAGGACTCGTTCCCCGTGGACTGGGTGCGGACGCTCGGCAAGATGATCGCGCTCGAGGACCTGTACGACGTCGTGGTGCCCGGGCACGGCGCGCCCGTGGGGATGGCCGAGGTGACCACGCAGATGAACAAGATGCGCAGTGCCATCAGGGTGACCCGCATGGCCATGGACGAGGCGTCCGTCGACATGACCAAGGCCATCCCGATCCTGCCCTACGGGCCGGAGCAATCGAGGGCACTGTTGATCCGCCTCCGCACCCTGGCCCATTGGACCTGGCTGACCCGCAAGCACTGACTACGAACGGGGTCAGGAGGACGGGGCTAGGAGCCGAACACCGTGCGGTCGAGGAAGGCGTTCCGGAACGTCCCCTCGGGGTCCAGGCGACGGGCGAGTGCCCGGAAGTCGTCGAACCGCGGGTAGAGGGGAGCGAGGTCGGCTGCGGTGGCGGTGAACAGCTTGCCCCAGTGGGGCCTGGCTCCGAAGGGCGCCAGCGCCGCCTCGAGCTCCGGCAGGAGCGCCTCGACCTCGGGCTGCAGGCGCTTCCACGTGAAGTGGAGCCCGATGCCGGCGCGGCCGTGGTTGTTGCTGAGCCAGAGGGAATCCGCCGCCATGGAGCGGAGTTCGGACACCTGGAGCAGGGGTGCCATCCGTGGACCGAGCGCCCGCATGGCCCGGATGGCATCCACGGCATGTTCGCGGCCCACCAGGTACTCCGTCTGGAGCTCCTCGCCGTTGCTCGGGGTGAAGGCGAGTTTGAAGTGCGCCAGACGGTCCGACCACGGGCCCGGCTCGCCGAGCTGCTCCGTGCAGTGGTCCGCGGGGACGCCGGGTACCGGATGCTGGGCGCGGTCGGCGGGCGTGCCGCCGAAGAACTCCGTGGGCGCCGATCCGGCGTCGATCCTGCTCTTCAGCCACGCCTGCGTGATGGTGTCGCTGGTCCAGTCGGTGAAGAGGCTCACGCTGTAGGCCGCGGAGGTGGCGGCGTCGTAGTTCCCGAGGACCGCCTCCCACGGGACCTCCGTGAAGACGTCCTGGCGCACGTTGAACGTCGGCTCGATCCGGAGCGTCACGCGGTGCACCACGCCGAGCGCGCCGAGTCCCACCACCATGCCGTCGAAGTCGGGATCGCCCTGCCGGACGACCAGCACGTCGCCCGAGGCCGTCACGAGCTCGAGCCCCACCACGGCCGTGGCGAGGTTACCGTTGCCGTCCCCCGATCCGTGCGTGGCCGTGGCGATGGCGCCACCCACCGAGATGTGGGGGAGCGAGGCGAGGTTGTGGAGGGCGAAGCCGCGGCGCTGGAGGAGCTCGGCGAGCACTCCGTACCGTGCGCCCGCGCCGATGGTGACGGTCATCGCGGTCTCGTCGATGACCACGTCGGGATCCATCACGTCCAGGGCGATGAGCGTCCCTGGAGTGTCCGCGGTGTCGTTGAAGGAGTGCCGGGAGCCGAGGGCGCTGACCCGCGTGGCGCCGGCCACGGCGCGCTGCAGTTCGGACAGGGAGGTGGGATGCTCGAGCGACCGGGCGCGGTACTCGTAGTTCCCGGCCCAGTTCAACCTGTCGCGTACCTGTTGCTGGAGCATGGTGGTCCTTGTCCGGTCGGTGTCCTCGGGAAGGGTGTGCGCCGGGACCATGCACGAATGATGGCGCGGCGACAGCCCCGGGAGAATGTCCGCTCATCCTACAACGTTGTAGACTCGCACAACGCGTGGCGTACCACGCATCACCACGGCATTCGAGGAGCGGCATGGCGGCGACATTGAAAGACGTTGCGCTCGCGGCCGGGGTCTCGATCAAGACCGTCTCCAATGTCATCAACGACTACCAGCACATCCGCGCCGACACGAAGCAGCGCGTCATGGAGGCCATCAACGAGCTCGGGTACAGCCCGAACCTCTCGGCCCGCAGCCTGCGGTCGGGGAAGACGGGCGTGATCGGCCTCGCCGTGCCCGAGCTCTCTCTCAGTTACTTCGCCGAACTGGCCGACGCCGTCATCACGGCCGCCGAGCGGCGCGGCCTGAAGGTCCTGATTGAGCAGACCGGCGGCGGGGACCGCGCACGCGAACTGGAGATCCTCCGGAGCCCGCGCCTGCAGATGACCGACGGCCTGCTGTTCAGCCCGCTCGGCATGTCCAACGAGGACGCCCATCACCTCAACGTGAACTTCCCCCTGGTGCTGCTCGGTGAGCGCATCTTCAACGGACCCACCGACCACGTGACCATGAGCAACGTCGAATCGGCACGCGCCGCCACGGCGCACCTGATCTCCAAGGGCCGACGTCGCATCGCCGTCGTCGGTGGTCACCGTGGCGAGGTCATCGGCTCGGCCGGCCTCCGGCTGCGCGGGTACCAGCAGGCGCTCGAGGAGGCAGGGATCCCCTTCGATCCGGCCCTGGTGGGGTACACCACCTTCTGGCACCGGGCCAACGGCGCCACCTCGATGCGCGAGCTCCTCGAATCGGGCGTGGGGTTCGACGCCATGTTCGGCATGAACGACACCCTGGCGCTCGGCGCGATGCGCGTGCTGCAGGAGGCCGGCCGCCGGATCCCGGACGACGTCGCGGTGATCGGCTTCGACGACCTCGACGAGGGCCAGTACTCCCTGCCCACGCTCTCCACGATCGATCCCGGCCGTGTGGAGATCGCCGACACCGCGGTCCGCGTGCTGCAGGAGCGGATCGCCGGACGCGACAAGGACATGAGGCCGCGCGAGTTCGAGGCGCGCTACCGGGTCATCGAACGGGAATCCTCAGCGCTTGCCGGGTAGACGGCTCACCCGTCCGTTCTAGCGTGACTCCGGCCGGAACTGCCGGCGCAGTGAGCCGGGGACCCCTGCGCGCCCGCGCGGCGGAGGGCGCCCACCCTTGCCTGATCGCCTCCGGCGATCACGGTTCGGGCGTCGATGCGCTTTCCCTGTCCATGGCGCTTGACAGTGACGGGCCTCACTCTGCATGCTTCTTCTACATCGTTTACCTACAACGATGTAAACATCGGAACCGACGCTTGCCGACACCCTCGCCCCGCGAGGTGCCCACGCAGGAGGACGGACCCGGATCAAGGAAGATTCGAGTGGGCGCTCTCACCTGGCGTCCCGGCTGATCCTCCTCCCTGCAGCACCTGGACAGGCCGCCCCCGAGGCGGACCACGGTGGACCCCCACCGCGAGAGGAAGCACAAGATATGAAAGCCAAGTTCCTGGCAACGGCCGGCATCGTCGCCGCCTCTGCTATTGCACTGACCGCCTGCTCCGGTGGCAGTGGCGAAGGCGGCGGCAGCGAGGAGGCGGCCTCCTGCACCAACACGATCGTCAACGCCGATGCGCCCCAGGTCACCGTATGGGCCTGGTACCCGGGCTTCAACGAGGTCGTGGACGCCTACAACAACGCCAACGACGACGTCCAGATCTGCTGGACCAACGCCGGGCAGGGCAACGACGAGTACACCCGTTTCTCCACCTCCATCGAATCGGGCTCCGGCGCGCCGGACGTCATCCAGCTCGAGTCCGAGGTGCTGCCCTCCTTCACCATCCGGGACGCCCTCGTGGACCTGACCGAGTACGGCGCGGCGGACGTCGAGGCCAACTACGCGGAGGGTGCCTGGGAGGATGCCTCGAGCGGTGACGCGGTGTACGCGATCCCCGTGGACGGCGGACCCATGGGCATGGTCTACCGACAGGACATCTTCGATGCCGCAGGTATCGCCGTGCCCACCACGTGGGAGGAGTTTCGCGCCGCGGCCGAGCAGCTGAAAGCCTCCGGTGCCCCCGGCGTCCTCACCGATTTCCCGACCAACGGACGTGCCTTCAACCAGGCGCTGTTCGCCCAGGCGGGTTCCGAGCCGTTCGACTACGACTCCGCGAATTCGCAGGAGATCGGCATCAACGTGAACGACGACGGCGCCAAGATGGTCCTCGAGTACTGGGACGGGCTGATCAAGGACGGCCTCGTCGCCACGGATGACGCCTTCACGCCCGACTACAACACCAAGCTCGTCGACGGCACGTACGCGGTGTACCTGGCAGCGGCGTGGGGCCCCGGCTACCTGCAGGGCCTCTCCGACGCCGATCCTGATGCGCAGTGGCGAGCAGCGCCGCTTCCCCAGTGGGACGCCGCCAACCCCGTTCAGGTGAACTGGGGTGGCTCCACCTTCGCGGTCACCGAGCAGGCCGGCGACAAGGAACTGTCGGCTCGCGTCGCCAAGGAGATCTTCGGCTCGGAGGAGCAGATGAACCTGGGCATCGAGGTCGGGGCGCTCTTCCCGTCCTACGCGCCGGTTCTCGACTCGCAGGAGTTCGCCGACAAGGAGTACCCCTTCTTCGGTGGCCAGCAGATCAACAAGGACGTGTTCCTCGAGGCCGCGGCCGGCTACGAGGGTGCGACGTACAGCCCCTTCCAGAGCTACGCCTACGACCAGCTGACCGTGCAGATCTTCGCGATGGTCCAGGACGAGAAGGACGCGAGCCAGGCGCTCGACGACCTCCAGGCGTCCCTCGAGCAGTACGCGACCGAGCAGGGCTTCACCCTGAAGTAGCACCTGGGGGAGGGTGCGTGCTCCGTGCGCGCACCCTCCCTCCGGCATTCGTGGACCCCGTCCACCGCGTCATCCGCCCCACAGCCTGAGGAAAGACCACCATGGCAACGACCACCGCGCCGACGTCGTCCCACCGCGCCGAACCACCCGGAACCCCGCAGCAGGTGAAGCACCGGCCCGATCGCAGCTTCCGGCGCCGACAGCGCTGGGGGTGGCTCTTCGTGGCGCCGTTCGCGGTCGTCTTCGTGGTCTTCCTCATCCTGCCGCTGGTGTTCGCGTTCCGGATGAGCCTGTTCAGCAGCACCCTGGCCACGGGCAACCGCTTCGTGGGCGGTGACAACTACGTGAAGGCGTTCGGGGACCCGCTGTTCCTTGAGGGCCTCGTGACGGTCGCGAAGTTCGCGTTCATCATGATCCCGGCGCAGATGCTGGTGGCGCTGGTCGCGGCGCTCGTGCTCGACAACCTCGCCACCTGGGCGTCCAAGTTCTCCCGCCTCATGATCTTCATCCCGTACGCGGTACCGGTGGTCATCGGAGCCCTCATGTGGGGCTTCCTCTACAGCCCGCGGTTCGGCCCGGCGAGCACCGTCTTCGCCCTGTTCGGGGCCGAGGCACCGAACTTCCTGGCCCAGGACGCCATCTTCGGCAGTCTCGTGAACATCGTGACCTGGCAGTGGGCCGGCTACTACATGATCATCATCTACGCGGCACTCCGCGGGATCGATCCCGGCATCTACGAGGCCGCCGTGCTCGACGGCGCGTCCGACCGGCAGATCGCCACGAGGATCAAGATCCCCATGATCTCCTCCTCACTCGTGATGGTGGTCATCTTCGCGCTGATCGGGACGCTCCAGTTCTTCACCGAACCGCAGGTGCTGCGGGGTGTCGCTCAGGGAGCCATACCGACGGACTACACGCCGAACATGTACGCCTTCTCGCTGGCGTTCTCCTACAGCCAGTTCAACTACGCCTCGGCCATCTCCTTCGCCCTCGGCATCGTGGTGTTCGTGTTCTCGTTCTTCTTCCTCTTCCTGACCCGCAAGCAGAGCGGACTGAAATAAGCCATGGCCCTCGTCACAGACACGATCAAGCAGCAGGACGGAGGCCGCGGGAACCGCAGTGCGGCGTCACGCAGCCGGGCCCGCAACGGCGGCCCCCGCATCGGCTCCCACATCTTCCTGCTCATCCTCGTCATCTACTTCATCACCCCCATCTGGTGGCTGACGGTCGCGAGCACCAAGGACACCGCGGGCCTGTTCGGCGGCTCCGGGGGGCCGCTGTGGTTCGACGACGAGTTCCACTTCGTGGACAACGTCCAGGGCCTCTTCGACCGCCAGAACGGCATCTACTGGCGCTGGCTCGGCAACTCGTTCCTCTACGCGATCTCAGGCGGTGTGGGGGCCACCGTCCTCGCGGTGCTCGCCGGCTACGGTTTCGCGAAGTACAAGTTCCGCGGCCGTGGCGCCTTCTTCGGGATCCTCCTCGGTGCCGTGATGGTGCCGCTGACCGCCCTCGTGATCCCCACCTTCGTGCTCCTGAGCGAAGCGGGCCTCGTGAACACCATCTGGGCCGTCATCCTGCCCTCGCTGCTCAGCCCGTTCGGGGTGTATCTCATGCGCGTGTTCGCCCAGGAGGCCATCTCCGACGACCTCCTCGACGCCGCGCGGATCGACGGCGCCGGTGAGATCCGCACGTTCTTCACCATCGCCCTGCCCCTGCTCCGCCCGGGGATCGTGACGGTCCTGCTGCTCTCGGTGGTCGGGACGTGGAACAACTTCTTCCTGCCGCTGGCGGTCCTCAGCGACCCGCTGCTGCTCCCCGTGACGGTGGGCCTCAACGGGTGGACCGCCCTCTCCAACGCGGGCAGCGGCGGTGAGGCGCTGTGGAACCTCATCACCACGGGCGCGTTCATCTCGATCATCCCGCTGATCATCGCCTTCCTCTCCCTCCAGAAGTACTGGCAGGGCGGGCTCTCACTCGGATCGCTCAAGTAGCCCCCGGGCTGCCCACCGTCCCCTCGAGATCCCTCCCGCCGCTCACAGCCGCACGCGCAACGAAAGTAGTCCCATGCAGAACGCACGTCTCACGCTCGACCCCCATTTCACGGTCGGGCGGATCAACCGCAACATCTTCGGCGGCTTCGTCGAGCACCTCGGGCGCCACGTGTACGACGGCATCTACGAGCCCGGCCACACCACGGCCGACGACGAGGGCTTCCGCCAGGACGTGATCGACCTCGTGAAGGAGATGGGGGTCTCCACCATCCGCTACCCGGGCGGCAACTTCGTCTCCGGTTTCCGCTGGGAGGACAGCGTGGGCCCCCGCGAGGAGCGCCCCACCCGCCTGGACCTCGCCTGGCACTCCACCGAGACCAACCAGGTGGGCATGCACGAGTTCGCCTCCTGGCTCCGGAAGGTGGACAGCGACCTCATGCTGGCCGTGAACCTCGGAACCCGGGGCACGCTCGAGGCGCTGGAACTGCTCGAGTACGCGAACCTGCCCAAGGGCACCTCGCTCGCCGACCAGCGCATGGCCCACGGCCGCCCCGACCCGTTCGAGGTCAAGATCTGGTGCCTCGGCAACGAGATGGACGGCCCCTGGCAGCTCGGGCACCGCTCCGCCGAGGACTACGGTAAGATCGCCTCACGCACGGCGAAGGCCATGCGCCAACTGGACCCGTCCATCGAACTGGTGGCCTGCGGCTCGTCGAGCGCCCACATGCCGACCTTCGGCGAATGGGAGCGCGTGGTGCTCTCGCACACGTACGATGACGTCGACTACATCTCCTGCCACGCCTACTACGAGGAGAAGGACGGCGATCTCGGCTCGTTCCTGGCCTCGGCCGTGGACATGGATCACTTCATCGACTCCGTGGTGGCCACCGCGGACCACGTGAAGGCCGTGCGCCAGAGCTCCAAGACGATCAACATCTCCTTCGACGAGTGGAACGTCTGGTACATCAGCCGCTTCGAGAACGTGGACAAGATCAAGGGCCTCGACAACTGGCCCGTGGCCCCGCGCCTGCTCGAGGACTGCTACTCGGTGGCAGACGCCGTGGTGTTCGGCAACCTCATGATCTCGCTCCTGAAGCACGCGGACCGCGTGACGTCGGCGTCGCTCGCGCAGCTCGTCAACGTGATCGCGCCCATCATGACCGAGCCTGGTGGCCCGGCCTGGCGCCAGACCACCTTCTTCCCCTTTGCGCTCACCTCGAAGCTGGCGCAGGGCTCGGTGCTCGAACTCAAGCTCGACGCCGGCACCTACGGGACGAGGACCTACGGTGAGGTGCCGCTCGTCGACGCCGTCGCCACGCACGACGACGCGACGGGCAACACGGCCGTGTTCCTCGTCAACCGATCACTGGAGGAGGAGATCACCGTTACGATCGACATCGCTGCCCTGAACGGGTTCAGCACCGTCGACGCGCAGTCCCTGTTCGACGACGACGTGTATGCGAAGAACACCCTCGAGGAGCCGGAGCGCGTGAGCATGAAGACCAACACCTCCGCGGTGATCGACGGCGGGACCGTCACCGTCACCCTGCCGCCCGTCTCCTGGACGGCGCTCTCCCTGGCATGAGTCCGCTCGATGCACATGGTCCTGAGTACACGATCGAGGGCGACGGCTACACGGCCGTCGTCCTCGGCCTCGGGGCCACCGTCCGCGAGCTCACCCACCAGGGGCGGCCTCTGACCGTCGGCTTCGGTGCCGACGAGGAGATGCCGAACTTCCGCGGCGCCTTCGTGGCGCCCTGGCCCAACCGGATCGGCGACGGGCGGTACACGTTCGACGGCGTCGAGTACGAGCTGCCGATCAACGAACCCGAGCGGGGCACTGCGCTGCACGGGCTCGTGTACGCGGCATCGTGGACCCTCCTGGACCACTCGGCCTCGTCGGTGACACTCGCGTGCGTGGTCCATCCCTCCGACGGCTATCCCTTCGAACTGGCCCTCGAGGCGCGGTTCTCCGTCGACTCGCTGGGCTTCCGCACCGACGTGCGGGCCACCAACACCGGTACGCGCAGGGCACCGTACGGGGTCTGCCCGCACCCTTACCTCCTGGCGGGCCCGTCTCCGCTGGACCACTGGGTGTTCGAGCTCCCCGCCACGACCGTCCTCACGGTCAGCCCGGACCGGCTGCTGCCCATCGCGAAGAAGCCGGTGGCCGGCACGGCCTTCGACTTCCGCACCGCCCGGCCCGTCGGTGACGTCCAGATCGACCACGCCTTCACCGGGATCATCCGCGACGGCAGCGGACTGGCCACGGTCCGGGTGACGGATCCGGGGGCGGGCACGGGTACGGCGATGACCTGGGATGCCACCTGCCCCTGGGTGCAGATCCACACGGCCGACCTACCGCAGAAGCCGGAGAGCACGCGACTGGGCCTGGCCGTGGAGCCCATGACGTGCCCTCCCGAGGCCTTCTCCACCGGCGAGGACCTCGTGGTCCTCGAACCGGGGGAGTCACACCGCACCGGCTGGACCATCACGGCGCTCTGACCCGAGCCGGTCCACCGCGACCGATCGGCCGACGTCGCTGAATCAGTGCGCGGGGACGTCAGGCGGCCAGCACGCGCTCCGACGGCAGCGCGTGACCGTGCGCGTCGACGAGCGCGAGCAGGTCGTGCAGGACGGCGGTCGGCGGCTGTGAGGCGTCGACCACGGCGAACGAGCCGACATCCGGCAGCTCCCGGTAGGCGGAGGCCAGCGCGGCGAGGTGCTCGGGGTCCTCGACGTCCGTGCCGCGGGTGATGACCCTCCCGAGTGCCACCTCGACCGGGACGTCGAAGAGGGCGACGACGTCGGGGCGGGGCAGCACACCCAGGAGCCGCGGCACGAACCGCCCCCGCGGCAGGCCGCGAGCCGCGCGGAGAGCGAGCTGGCAGTGGAGCCCCCGGTCGATCACCGCGACGCCGTCGAACCTGCGCAGCCGCACCTCGTCGACGAGTGCGTTGGTCACGCGCGCCGGGGTCTCGAGCAGGTCGAGGATCCGGGGACCCGGCGTCCAGCGCAGGGCTGACCACCAGCGGGCCATGGTCCTGCGGCCAGCGGGGGTCCTGAACACGGCGGCGTGGTCCCCCCGGGCCGTGAGTGCCCGCGCGAGGTCGACGGCGGCCGTGCTCTTGCCGGAGCCGTCGATGCCGATGAGGAGGATGCGCAGGGTGATGCCTTCCGAGAGGGGTCATGCAGTTCAACGGGAGGCGGACGGACCCTGTTCCCCGGACCGGCGCACCGGCGCCGGACCGTTGTGCCCGCCGGGTCTGGTCACGTGGGCCGTCCGCGGGTACGGTACGTGCAGACCCGGCGAGGAGGCCCTGCATGGACGACCAGAACATCCTGACCACCATCCGATCCCTGGTGGACGAGGAACACGCGTTACGTGAGCACGAGGGGGACAGCGTGCAGGGACTCGAGAACGCCCAGCGCCTGCGCAGGCTCGAGGAGAACCTCGACCAGTGCTGGGATCTCCTGCGGCAGCGGCGGGCCAAGAAGGAGTTCGGGGCGGACCCGGACACCGCAGCGGCCCGGCCCATCAGCCAGGTCGAGGGGTACCTGCCGAGGTCGAGGAGCTAGGGCGCCGCGACGAGCCGGCGCCGGTCGAGGAGTTCCTGCTCCTCCTCCCGCGTGAGCCCCGACCTGCGCTCGCGGTCGAGACCGCGCGAGCGTTCGTCGTCGAGCGTGGACTCGAGCGTCTCCCGGAGACTCCGCAGCGCGCCGGCCGCTCCCTGCGAGAGGGCGCGGGACACCGCATGGAAGGCCGCATTGCTGCGGCGGTTGAAGCCGGAGAAGGAATCGGGGAGCCAGAGCGGCAGGGACCGCGGGCCGGCCCAGTAGGTCACGCCCTGGTCAACGAGCCAGTCCGCGGGTGCCTCGATCACGCCGCCCGAGTGTCCCGCGACGGCTCGGGCCTCGGCGAGGACGTCGGCGAACGGCTGGGCATCGCCGACGGCGTTGTAGGCGCCGCTCACGCCGGCCCTGCCTGCCGCGACGGTCCAGGCCGCGAGATCCCGCACGTCGATGACCTGGACGGAGCGCCCGGCGAGATCCGGTGCGAGGACGTCCTCCGTGCCCGCCAGGGCGAACCGGGCCACCCAGTACCCGAAGCGGTCGCTGCCGTCCCCGGCCCCGACGATCAGCCCTGCGCGCACGATCAGGAGGCGCTCGCCGAGCGCCTCCACCGATGCCTGCTCGCACAGCACCTTGGCCGTCGCGTAGTCGTCGTGGTCGGGTGGGTCCGCCGGGGTGGCGAGGGCGGCCGATTCGTCCGCTCCGGGCTCGTCGTGCGCCGCGTACACGGAGCAGGACGAGATCAGCGTCCAGTGCGCGGCGCGCCCCGCGAGAGCGTCGAGCGCCTCCCGGGCGTGCTGCACGTTCCACGAGATCTCGACGATCTCGTCCCACTCCGTGTCCCGGACGGCGTCGTAGGCGCCCGGTGAGGAACGGTCGGCGTGCACGAAGGTGGCGCCCTCCGGTGGCGGGCCGGAGGCCCCCCGGGCGAGGCAGGTGACGTCGTCGCCGTCGTCGATCAAGTGCCGGGCGATCTCCCGGCCGAGCCAGGCGGTGCCGCCGAGGATCAGGATGCGTCTCATGACCCCACTCAACAGCACCGCGGCCCGGCTCGGTAGGGACGCCGCGCGTCACTGGCCGCCGACGTGCACCGCCCGCTCATTGAGGGGCTGCGCCGGCCGGTTGTTCCCCTCGTACAGGCCGGTGAGCGTGTCGATCTGCTCCTGGCTCAATTCCACGGGGGTCTGCATGACCAGCCACTGGACGCCCTCCGAGCAGGGCGGCGTGGTCAGGCTGCCGGTGTAGGCGAAGTGCTGGAGGGAGGAGGGCATCATGCTCTGCACGTCGATGGTCGCCGGTTCGGGGCTGCCTCCTGCGCGAGCGGCGTCGATCAGCGGGTCGAAGGCCGGGTTCTCCGCACCCGCGACGCCGAGCACGCCGATGACCAGCAGGTTGCCCTCGGCGTCCTTGTTCACGAAGTGGAACTCCACGGGTGCTGCCGATCCGTCCACGGTGTGCTCCGAGGGGTCGTGGTAGTGCATCTGTTGCAGGGTGTACTCGACGCCGTTGTAGATGAGGCCCGCCCCTGGCTGGGCGTTGAGTTGGAGGGTGTGGCCGGTGTCCGTCGCCTCCTCGCCGACGGGGCTGTAGGTCAGCACCAGATCGTCCGCCTCGGCGGCCGCGTCCGACGGCAGGTCGATGGGCGATTGCGACGTCCCCGTGGCGCACGTGGAGAACTCCGAGGCGAGTTCACCCCAGTGGTCGGGGCCCGCCTCGCCGACGTAGGCCCAGTGCGGTGGGGTGGCGGACGACGGCGACTCCGCGGCGGATGCGGAAGGGGCGGCGGCGGATGCGGACGGGGCAGCGGAGGGCGACGCAGCGGTGGAGGGAGCCTCGACCGCCACCGGCTCCTCCGGAGCCGAGCATCCGGCGAGCGCCGCGGCGAGGACGAGGGCGCCGAGGGAGAGGTTGATGAATGACGCCGAGCTGCGGGAACGTACTGGAAGGGGCATGGGAATCCTTGGTCGCGGGGCGCCCTGGGTGGCACCCGATGGTTAGGCTCCCAAAGTAACCTGATCGTCCGCTCGGAGAAAAGAGGATCCCGCAGCTCGAATGCCCTGTCAGAGCACCAGTCCCAGGGCGTACGGCCCGATGATCACGGTGAACATGGTGATGAGGATGACGCCGACCAGGTTCAGGACGATCCCGCCGCGCACCATCTCGGAGATCTTCACGTTCCCGGTCGCGTACACGATCGCGTTCGGCGGCGTGCCGACGGGCAGCATGAAGGCGCAGGTCGCCGCCAACGCGGCGGGGATCAGCAGCGTCTGCGGGTCGATACCGATACCCACGGCCACTCCGCCGAGGATCGGGATGAACGTCGCGGCCGTCGCGGTGTTGCTCGTGATCTCGGTCAGGAGCAGCACGATGGTGACCACGGCGGCCAGCACGAGGATCACGGGTAGCGCGCCGAGGCCACTCACGCGCTCGCCGAACCATGCGTCGAGTCCGGTGCTCGCCACGGCCCCGGCCAGCGACAGGCCCCCGCCGAAGAGCAGCAGCACGCCCCAGGGGAGGCCGTTCTCGGCGTCCTTCCACACGAGGGTCATGTTCCCCTTCTTGTCCGCGGGGATCAGGAAGAGGGCGATGCCCGCCGCGATGGCGATCACGGTGTCGTCGAAGCTCCCTAGCCAGGGCGCGGCCGTGGCGACGGCGCCGATGTTCGAGACCAGCCCGGGGACGATCCACAGGAAGGCCGCGCCTGCGAAGACCGCGAGGACCACCCGCTCGCCCTGGCTCATCCTGCCGAGCTTGGAGATCTCGTTCTCGATGAGCTCCTTCCCGCCCGGGATCTCCTCGAGCGTGAACCTGAAGATCACGCGGGTGATGAGCAGCCAGGCGAGGGCGATGAAGGTGATGACGATCGGCACGCCGAGCATCATCCACTGGACGAACCCGACATCCTCGCCGAGCTCCGTCTGGATGTACCCGGCGACGATGGCGTTCGGCGGGCTCCCGAGGAGGGTCCCCAGGCCGCCGATGGTCGCCGCCCACGCGACGGAGAGGATCAGCGCGACGCCGAAGACCCTGACCTCCTTGTCCTCCACCACGTCGCTGACCGATTTCCCGGCGGCGAGGTCCTTCTTCGTGCTGCCCTCGGTGGCCGTGCTGCCGCGGCTGTTCTCGACCACGAGGGTGAGGACGCTGAGGGCGATCGGCAGCATCATGAGCGCGGTGGCGGTGTTCGAGACCCACATGGAGAGGAACGCCGTGGAGATCATGATGCCGAGGATGATGCGCCTGGGATGCGTGCCGACGCGCCGGAGCGTCAGCAGCGCGATGCGACGGTGGAGGTTCCACTTCTGCATGGCGATCGCGATCAGGAACCCGCCGAGGAAGAGGAACACGATGGGATTGGCGTACGGTGCCGTGGATTCCGCGACCGTTGACTCCGTGAGCATCGGGATCAGAACGATCGGCAGGAGCGAGGTCACGGAGAGCGGCAGGGCCTCGGTCATCCACCAGACCGCCATGAGGCCGGCAATGGCCGCGACGATCCGGGCGTCGTTCGAGAGGTCCGCGCCGCCGAGCAGGAGGTAGATCGCGATGGCGACCACGATTCCGACGCCCCTGAGGAGCCACACGCGGCCCACGGACTGCGACGGTTCCTCCGTCTCGTCCTCGCGGCGGGCGGCCCCCGCGCTGGTCGTTGCTCCCTCGGACTGATGACTCATGATGTCGCCTCCGCACGTCGCTGTGTGTTGGGTCACAAAACTAACAGTCACAGAGGAGAGCCTCAACGGCCGTCGAGGGCATCACTCCTTCGCTTCCCCCGCGGAGGCGCGCTCGGACGGACCGGCGTCCCGCCGTCCCTGCCCCGGCGTCAGCACAGGATCCGCTGGTAGAGGAGGTGTTCCTCCCACGTACCTGCGATCAGCAGGTAGGACGGCGCAGTGCCGATAAAGGTGAAGTGCGCGCGCTCGAGCACGCGGCGCGAGGGCGTGTTCCGAGGCATGACCGACGCCTGGACGCGATGCAGTCCCAGCTCGTCGCGAGCACGCCGGAGAACCTCCGTGACGGCAGCGGAGCATATGCCGAGGCCCTGGAACCGGGAATCCAGCCAGTAGCCGAGATGCGCGTTCAGGAAGGGGCCGCGGACGATCCCGCTCAGCGTGATGGTGCCGATGACGGCGTCCTCCAGCCCGATCACCCACCCCCTCGCAGCTCCGGACGCCTCCGCTCCCAGGTGGGTGGCGATCAGCGCTGCCTGACCCTGCTCGGTGAAGAAGGATGCCTGCCGCGACGGCTCCCACGGGGCGAGGTGTTCGCGATGTAGGCCGCAGCGAGGGCGCGAGCATCACCGAGGGACAGGGCCCGGAGGAGAGCTCCACCCGGCAGGCTGGGGAGGGACATACCGTTACCCTAGGTGGCCACAGCCACGGTCACCCTGATCGAGGGGGAGTATGCAGCCGAACGTCATGATCCGGGAAGCCCTCGCATCCGACGCGCGGGGTGTCGCGCGTTCACAGATCGATGCCTGGCGTGCGGCCTACGTCGACATCCTGCCCGCCGCGTACCTCGCCGCCATGGATCTCGATCGACTCACGGCGGGATGGGAGCGCCGGCTCTCGGTGGGTGGTTCGGACGTCCGGCACCTGGTTGTCGTCGTTGATGGTCGGGTGGCGGGCTGGTCGGGCTTCGGGAAGCCGCGGGACGCCGTCGACGCCGGTGTGGGCGAACTACAGGCACTCAATCTCACCCCCTCGTGGTGGTCCCGCGGCATCGGCTCGGTGCTGTTCACACGATCGGTCGCCGAGCTCGCCGGAATGGGCTATGCGGAGGGCTACCTGTGGGTGGCGAACGGTAACGATCGGGGGATCGCCTTCTACGAGCGGCACGGCTGGTCGAAGGACGGCGTCACGAAGGACGACCGCTTCGACCCGCCGTTGCACGAACTTCGCATGGTGGCCCGCCTGACCGCCTGACCGCCTGACCGCCTGACCGCCCGACCGCCTGGGGCGCCGCAATGACCTTTCCAGCGGCTGGCGTGCCCCCCGGCAAGCGTGCAAGTGTGGGCGGATGAGCACCCTGCAGCAGATCGACACCCCGTCGGGACCCCTGACCACCTATGTCGCGCGGCCCGAGGGCACGGTGCGCGGAGGGCTCGTGCTCATCCACGAGATCTGGGGCCTCGTGAGCCACACCCGCGACGTCGCCGACCGCTTCGCACGCGAGGGGTACGTCGTCGTCGCCCCTGACCTCCTGGCTGATCAGGGCGTCACCGAGGAGAACACCGCGGGGCTCGGTGAGGCGATCGTCAACCCCGACCCGGAGGCCCGGAACGCCGCGCAGCCCACGCTCCGTGCGTTGCTCGCCCCGCTTCGCGACCCGGCGTTCGCCGCCGTCACGATCGAGCGCGTGAAAGCCTGCTTCGACCATCTGCACGCCGACGAGGACGTCGCCGGGCGGGTCGCAGTGATCGGGTTCTGTTTCGGCGGCTCGTACAGCTTCTCGCTCGCCGTGCACGAGCCACGGCTGCTCGCCGCCGTTCCCTTCTACGGGCACGCCGACTTCACGGACGAGGAACTCCGGCGCATCGAGGCGCCGGTCCTCGCGTTCTACGGGCAGGAGGACGACGGCCTCGTCGCCGCCCTGCCGGAGCTCCGCGCCGCCATGTCCGGTGCCGGCGTGGACTTCGAGGCTATGGTCTACCCCGACGCCGGCCACGCGTTCTTCAACGACTCGAACCGCTTCGCGTACCGTCGCGGACCCGCCGAGGATGCCTGGGTACGGACCCTGGACTTCCTCGCCCGGCACGTTGTCTGAGCACGGCCCGCTGCCCGGCGGCGGCTCGTCAGCGGGCAGCGCCGCGGCGCACGACGGCGGCACGCCCCTTCACGCCCGGCCGGCGTCGCTGGCCCTGGTGTTCCTCGGCGGAACCGCCGGGACGCTCGCCCGGTTCGGCCTGACCGCGGTGGTTCCGACACCCGCCGGACTCCCGCTCGGCATCCTCCTGATCAACGTCTCGGGGGCCTTCGCCCTGGGGCTGCTCCTCGAGGCCCTCGCGGTACGCGGGCCCGACGTCGGCGGGCGGCGGGCGGCGCGGCTCCTTCTCGGAACGGGTTTCCTCGGCGGGTTCACGACCTACAGCGCGCTCGCCGTCGACTCCGCGCTGCTCATCGGGGAGGGCCGCGGCCTCGCCGGCGCCGCCTACCTCGCCGTGTCGGTCCTGACCGGGCTCGGCGCGGCGGTCCTCGGCATCGTGGCGGCGGGCCGGTCCCGCCGTCGTCCGTCCCGCCGTCGTCCGTCCCGCCGTCGTTCTTCCCCCCGAGACCCCGGGGGCATTGCGTGAACCCGCTCGAGGTCCTCGCGATCGGTGCGGCGGGCGGGCTGGGCGCGGTTGCGCGCTTCGTGCTCGACGGCGTGATCCGCGCCCGCACGAGATCCCGTCTCCCGCTCGGCACCATGATCATCAACATCAGCGGTTCGCTGCTCCTCGGGCTGCTCACGGGGCTCGTACTCACGGGCGCGCTGCCGTCGTCGTGGGTGATGATCGCGGGCACGGGATTCCTCGGCGGGTACACGACCTTCAGCACCGCGAGCCTCGAGACCGTCCGCCTGCTGCAGGCTGGGGAGGCCCGGGCCGCCATCCTCTCGGGCGCCGGTACTGCGCTGCTCGGCCTCGCCGCGGCCGGGCTGGGCCTGTCGGTGCCGATCCTGCTCACCTAGGCTGCCGTCATGGCTGATGCAACCCATTCCACCCGCGGTGTCCGGCAGCTGCGCCTCGTCCTGGAGGTCGAGGACCACGAGGCCGCCGTCACCTTCTACCGGGACGTCCTCGGCCTGCGCGAGGAGGCGGCGTTCCAGGGTGAGGGTGAGGCCCGGGTGATCATCCTCGACGCCGGCCGCGCCACGCTCGAGCTCGCGAACCCGGCGCAGAAGCGGATGATCGACGACGTCGAGGCCGGTGGTGCGCCGAGCGATCGCATCAGGGTGGCCTTCGAGGTGGACGACGCCGCTGCCGCGACCGTGCGGGCGCGCGACGGCGGCGCCGAGGTCACCGCACCGCCCGTCGAGACGCCCTGGCGGTCCCTCAACGCGAGGCTGCGCGCACCGGCCGGGCTGCAGCTCACCCTGTTCGAGGAACTGGGCCCCTTGACGGACGGGCGGAACACGGGATCATCGGAGCAGGAGCAGTAGCGCCCTGACGACCGACCGGCGAGGAACCGACGAGGAAGCGGAGGATCGATGACGAACCACGATGACGAGGGTGTGCCCCTGCAGGTGAGCGTCGTCAGCGCCCTCGGGCCCGATGCCGCGGTGCAGATCCCCGGCGAGGTGCCCCCGGGTGTCCCGCTCGACACGGTGGACCCGGCGGCGTGGCAGCTGCCGGACGACGACGACGCACCGGACTACACGAGGATCGCGAACCTGCGGGCGGGGGACACCACGCCCACCGTCACGAACGCGAGCGACGACGGCGGCCTCACCGACTGGCCGGGCATCGGTGGAGCCACCTTCGACGCCGGCGGGCTCGGGGCCGACGGCGGCGAATAGCGCCACGTAGTCAGTAGCAACCCGGCGTGCTGACCCTGCGTGCTGATTCGATGAGGCGCTGACCGGGATCTCGCCGACCACGCCCCATCGGAAGCGCACCGGCACCCGCACGGCCGCGGACTAGGGTTGGACGGTGCCCAAGGACTTCGATCTCCGCTCCATCGCGGTGGGAGCCTATGGTCCGTCGCTGCTCTACGGCCTGGCGACCGGAGCGATCCTCCCGGTCATCGCACTCACCGCCCGCGACCTCGGGGCGGACGTCGCGACGGCGGCGCTCGTGATCACGCTCTCGGGCATCGGCTCCCTGGTCACGAACGTCCCGGCGACCCTCATTGCCACCCGCTTCGGTGAGCGCAAGGCCCTCGTCGGTGCCGCCCTCTGGTGCGCGGTGGCGATGTTCCTCGCGTTGTCCGCACCCACGCTGGCCGTGTTCGCGGCCGCCGTCTTCATGGTGGGGATGTCCGGCGCCGTCTTCGGACTGGCCCGGCAGAGCTATCTCACGGAAGCGGTGCCGGTCCATTACCGGGCGAGGGCCCTCTCCACCCTGGGCGGGGTCACCCGCATCGGCGTGTTCATCGGCCCGTTCGCGGCCGCGGCCGCCATGAGCGTCCTCGGGCTCGACGGCGCCTACTGGGTGGGCGGCATCGCGAGCCTCGCCGCCGCTGCCCTCAGCTGGCGTGTCCCCGAGCTCGTGGCGGCCGGCCGTGGGGGGCCGTCGTCGTCCTCCTCCGCCTTCCCGCCCCCGCCGACGGTGCGCTCGATCATGCGCAGCCACACGCGCGTCTTCCTGACCCTGGGCATCGGGGTGCTCCTCATCGCCGCGGTCCGCTCCACACGGCAGGCCGTGCTGCCCCTGTGGGCCGAGAACATCGGCCTCGACGCCTCGGCAACGGCACTCATCTACGGGCTCTCGGGCGCGATCGACATGCTGATCTTCTACCCCTCGGGCAAGATCATGGATCTCAAGGGGCGCCGGTGGATCGCCGTGCCGTGCATGCTCATCATGGGCACCGCCCTCACCCTCCTGCCGCTGACCTCGGAGTCCGTGGGGCTGCTGCTCGTGGCACTCCTGATCGGGTTCGGCAACGGGATCGGCTCGGGGATCGTGATGACGCTCGGCGCGGACCTCTCGCCCTCGCCCGGGCGCCCGCAGTTCCTCGGGATCTGGCGCCTCCTGACCGATCTCGGGAACATGGGCGGCCCGGCGCTGCTGGCCCTCGTCACGGCGCTGGCCACGTTGTCAGCGGGCATCTGGGCGACCGCCGCGCTCGGATTCCTCGGCGCGGGCGTGCTCTGGTACTTCATCCCGAAGGGCTCGCCCGGATCGGCGGGCCCGCACCACTGACGCGCGCCCGCAGGGTTTGCGCGGCGCCGTCCTGCGCGGTTCTGCAGACGGACGTCACGCAGTAGACCCGTCGCGCAGTAGACCCGTCGCCCCGTCGCTCAGTCGCCCCGTCGCTCAGTCGCTCAGTCGCTCAGTCGCCCCGTCGCGCGGTCGCTGGGCGGCCGACGTCGGGCGGCTCCTCCCACTTCAGAGGACGCACACGTGGGAATGCTGCTTCATTCCCAGTCGATGCCACCGTGGAGTGGGAGGAAGCCCCCTCGAGAGTAGGCCGGCTACGCGCGGACGCGCCGGGCGAGGGCCCGCACGACGACGAAAGCGCCCGCCGCTCCCGCGACCCACGGGCCGCCGACCACGATCGGGTCGATCCACTGGTGGTTGACGTCGGCGCGGTTCTTCCCGAACCGGGAGGCGATTCCGTGGCGACGCCCCTCGGACAGCACGCCCGTCTCCGTGATCGGGTTGTCGGGGCGCAGGCGCACGAACGACGACGCATGCGCACCCCAGGCGTCCACCCGGTCCCCGAGCAACAGCAGCAGCCAGTGCGCCGCACGCCCCTCGCTGTACCGGTAGGCGTACCGGCGGATCCCGCCGGAGACGCCGTGCAGGGGAGCGCTGGTGCCGAACACCGGCGTCAACTGTCCGTGCTCGATCGAGCGCTCGCGCCCCTCCCGGCCCGGCTGCTCGTCCGGGTAATCCCAGTGGGCCCCCGTGCTCCCCGGGTCGTAGACCTCCCGCGGGTAGGACGGCCTGTCCTTGGGGTCGAGGTCCACGCCCCACCCCGGGATGCGCGCGCGCAGCGCCTCGGGGGACGGCACGTCCTTGGGTTTGTTGGCCACGTAGGGGGTGGACCGGGAGGACGACGACGGCGAGGGCGTGGGCGGTCCGGTGGGCTCGGTCGGATCGCTGGACGACCTCTGCTGGGGCACTGACACGGGGAGCCTCCTAGCTCGGGTTCGCGATGACGAGGGTCTTGATGCAGTTGTCGAGCTTCGCCGAGAACATGTGATACCCCTCGGCGATGTGCTCGAGCGGGATGCGGTGCGTGACGATGTCGTTCGGCTTCAGGTACCCGTTCTGGATGTGCTCGAACAGGCGCGGCCACTGGCGTTTCACGGGCGTCTGATTCATGCGCAGCGTCAGCCCCTTGTTGAGTGCGTCGCCGAACTTCACGGCGCTGAAGATGGGCCCGTAGGCGCCGACGACGGAGACCGTGCCGCCCTTACGGACGGAGTCGATGGCCCAGTTCAGCGCGATGGGCGAGCCGCCCTGCAGCTTGAGCTTGGTGCCGGTGACCTGCTGGAGGAAGTTGCCGTCCGCCTCCGCACCCACGGCATCGATGACGACGTCCGCTCCGAGCCAGTCGGTGGTCTTCTTCATCTCGACCACGATGTCGTCGTACTCCGCGAAGTTGAAGGTCTCTGCCTGCGCGAACACGCGGGCCTTTTCGAGCCGGTATTCGAGGTGGTCGACCACGATCACGCGGCCCGCGCCCATGAGCCACGCGGACTTCGCGGCGTAGAGCCCCACGGGGCCGGCCCCGAAGACCACCACCGTGTCACCCTGCACGATATCCCCGAGCTGCGCGCCGAAGTAGCCGGTGGCCAGGGCGTCGGTGAGCAGCACGGCATCCTCGCTGTCCATCCACTCGGGGATGAGCTGGGGGCCCACGTCCGCGAAGGGCACGCGCACGAACTCGGCCTGACCGCCGTCGTACCCGCCCGTGGTGTGCGAGTAGCCGTAGATGCCGCCCACCGCCGTCGCGTTCGGGTTGACGTTGTGGCAGTTCGAGTAGAGGCCGCGCGCACAGTAGTAGCAGGAGCCGCAGTAGACGTTGAAGGGCACCATGACGCGGTCGCCGCGCTTCAGGTTCTGCACCGAGGGGCCCACCTCCTCGACCACGCCGATGAACTCGTGGCCGAACGTGTGGCCGATCCGCGTGTCCGGCATGAGCCCGTGGTACAGGTGCAGGTCGGAGCCGCAGATGGCGGCGGTCGTGACGCGGAGGATCGCGTCGTTCGGGTGCTCGATGACGGGCATCGGCTTCTCCTCGACCCTGATCTTGTAGGGCCCGCGGTACACCATGGCTCTCATCCAACGCCTCTTCCCTCGACCGACCGGTCCAGTCAGCGTGGCAGCGTGCGGGCCCCGGCTCAATGGCCGGACGGGGTTCGATCACCGCGTGCGGCGGCGGCGCCCGGGTGCTACGGGGAGATGACGTGCGAGTGCTACGGGGAGGTGACGCGCGGCGTCGTCCGCGCCTGAGCGGCGAACAGCCAGCCCGCCGCGGCGGCGAGCGTGAAGCCCGTGCCGATGATCCACGCGAGCCCTGACCAGAAGAAAAGGGGAACGCTCGCGGTGCCCGGCTCGGCGGCAGGCCCGAGTGCCGGCACGGCGAGATACAGCGCTGCGCAGACCGCCAGTCCGCCGAGCCCGAGCACCCAGCACAGTGCCAGCCACAGGCGTGCCGCCGGCCAGGACGAGTTGAACCCGCGCCAGGAGTTCCAGTGGTCCCCGGTGCGCATCACGGCCAGGCCCCCGATGAGCGTCCAGAAACCCACCACCAGGAGCGCGGCGACGACGTCGGCGGGGCGGTGCCACAGGTTGAGGAACGTCGCGGCGCCGGCGAGCACCGAGTACGCCCCGCCCGCGGCTGCGGCGAACGGGCGCCAGCGGGGCGTCACGATGATGAACACCGCCGCGGCCGCCGATGCCGCGAGCGTGGTGTGGCCGGACGGCAGCGAGTTGAACGCGAGTGTGGCCACGCCTCGGTCCGGGCGGTCGAAGACGAGGTTCTTGAGGATCTGCGTGGTCAGGTTCGAGGCGCCGATCACGCCGACCGCGATCAGGGCGGCCGGGTAGCGCTTCCTGATGACGGCGACGAAGAGGATCGCCGCCGCCGCCACGACGATCGAGACGGCGGGCAGCGTGTCAAGGAAGCTCAGGAACGGCAGCTGGGTGTCCGGCGCCGCCACGCCCGCCTCCCGCCACGCGGACTCGTCGGCGAACTGCCCCGTGGTGGTCCGCACGAACGCCCAGTAGGTCCAGCCGAGTACCACGGCGCATGCGAGCGCGGCGAGCACGAACAGCAGCGGCGAGCGCGCTGCACGTGTTGGTCCCCGGGATGTTCGCTGCGACGTCATCGCCTCCATGGTTCCACACCCGCGCCGCTAGCCTGAGCCTGTGACACCCCAGACGCCGCCCGCCCCCGAGGGGACCCCCGACCCCGGCGCCGAAGCCGTCCTGCCTCCGCTCGAGGAGCTTGTCGCGTCGGCTCGCGTGGTGTCCCTGCCCATGCGCGTGCGCTTCCGGGGCGTGCTCCAGCGGGAGCTGCTCCTGGTCCGCGGGCCCGCGGGGTGGGGCGAGTTCTGCCCCTTCACCGAGTACGACGACGCCGAGTCGGCCGCCTGGCTCGCCGGGGCCGTGGAGGCCGCGTGGCTCGGGTTCCCCGCACCGCGGCGCGACGCGGTGCCGGTGAACGCGACCGTTCCCGCCGTCGGGCCCGGCGCCGTCGAGGCCGTGCTGGAGCGCTTCGGCGCGGTCCACGCGGTCAAGGTCAAGGTCGCCGAGCGCGGTCAGGCACTCCACGACGACGTCGCACGCGTGGCCGAGGTGCGCCGCCTCCTGCCGCACGCCGGGATCAAGATCGACGCCAACGGCGGGTGGGGCGTCGACGAGGCGCTGCGCGCCCTCGAGGCGCTCGCGCCCTTCGACCTGCAGTACGCCGAGCAGCCGGCGGCGGACATACCCGGACTGCGGGCCGTCCGCCTCGAGCTGCAGCGCCGCGGCCTTCCCGTCCTCGTGGCCGCCGACGAGAGCGTGCGCCGTCAGGAGGACCCCCTGCTCGTGGCCCGCGAGGACGCCGCCGACCTCCTGGTCATCAAGGCGCCGCCGCTCGGGGGAGTGCGGCGGGCCCTGCGGATCATCGGGCAGGCCGGGCTCCCCGCCGTCGTCAGTTCCGCACTCGACTCCTCGGTGGGCATCCGGGCCGGTGTGGCCCTGGCCGCCGCGCTGCCCACCCTGCCCTACGCCTGCGGGCTCGCGACCGTCTCGCTCATGGCGGGTGACGTGACCGAGGCCTCCCTCGTGCCCGTGGACGGCACCCTGCCCGTCCGCGAGGTCGAGGTGTCCGAGGAGAGGCTCGGCGCGTTCGCGGCGCCGGAGGGGACCAGGCGCTGGTGGCTGGCGCGGCTGGCCCGGACGTACGCGATCCTCGCAGCGCGGGAGCGGGGGGCCGCCGCGGGCGACACGGGATGATCACACGCAGGAAATACGCGGTCAACGCGAGCGGTCCAGGGTGAATCGTCCATGGTCTTCGTGGAAGGAACACACCCTTGACAGGTTCAGAAGCGCAGCCTCTGCCGGTCGTCGGCCTGACGTTCTACCTCGATCCCGCGGTAACGGAGGGCTGCGGGACCCTCGACGCCGCGTTCCTGCCCCGGAACTACCTCGAGCCCGTGCTCGCCGCCGGCGCCATCCCCGTGCTGCTGCCCCCGCAGGGAACGGGCGGCGGGGTGGTCGGGCAGCTGCTCTCGTGGCTCGACGGCGTGATCGTCGTGGGCGGCTGGGACGTCGACTCGGCCCTCTACGGCGAGGCGCGGCACCCGGAGACGGACGAGCCCCACCGGCTGAGGGACGCCTGGGACCACGCCGTCACGCGGGAGGCCGTCCGGATGGACCTGCCCCTGCTCGGTATCTGCCGCGGCGAGCAGATGCTCAACGTCGCACTCGGCGGGTCACTGCACCAACACCTCCCCGAGGTCGTCCGCGGCAGCACCTACCAGCTCGGCGACCACCGCTTCACCCCGATCCCCGTCGATCTGAGGCCCGGATCCCAGGTGGCGCCCATCCTCGGCAGGCAACGGCTCGAGGGCGCACCGGTGTCCCACCACCAGGCGGTGAACCGCCTGGGGCTCGGCCTCCAGCCCTCGGCGTGGAGCGCGGAGGGCGTCGTCGAGGCCGTCGAGTTGCCGCACAACCGCTTCTGCATCGGCGTGCAGTGGCACCCGGAGCAGAGCCCCACCGAGACCGCGCTGTTCGACCCCTTCGTGCAGGCCGCCCGGGAGCGGCAGCTCGCCCGGTCCCGGGCCGTGTCCCTCGAGGACGTGCTGCAGGAGGCGGTGCTCCCGGCCGGGTGACGGAGCAGATCCTGTTCGGGCGCCGTTCACCTCGTGTTCACCGACGCGCCCATCGGCTGTTCAGGTCATCTCGGCACTGTTGACCGCGAACGCCGTTCATCTCCGTGAGAGGTACACCCCCATGACTGAAACCACGCGCCGCCTGCTCCCCATGCTCGGCCACACGAAGGGCAAGCGCAGCGCTGTCACCTGCGCGCTCAAGTGTGACAATGCGTGCTCCGAGGCCGTCTGCAACACCAGCAGCAACAACTACTTCCGCGACATCGTCTCGAGCGAGTACTCGCGTCGCAGCGCACTCGGCGTGGGGGCCGCGGGCGCACTGACGCTGCTCGTCGCGTCCCAGACAGGCGCATCGCCGGCCCAGGCCGCGCCCGGCAAGAAGCCCGGCGTGCCTTCCGGTCCGCTCGCGTTCAACGCCATCCCGCCGGTCGACGCCCTCGTGGACGACATGACCGTTCCGCAGGGCTACGGCTGGAAGCCGGTGATCCGCTGGGGTGACCCGCTGTTCGCCGGCGCGCCCGCGTTCGACCCGAACAACCAGACGGCCGCCGCGCAGACCCTGCAGTTCGGCTACAACTGCGACTACACCGACGTCATCGAGATCGAGGGCAGCAAGGGCCGCCGCGCGGTGCTGTTCGCGAACCACGAGTACACCAACGAGAACATCATGGTGCCGCCCACCCTGCCCGCCGCCGAGGTCCGCGGCATCGGCAAGGCCGCCCACGGACTCTCCGTCGTCGAGCTCGAGCGCAAGGGCCCGGGCAAGCCGTGGTCCTACGTTCAGGGCGCACCGCTCAACCGCCGCTACCTCACCACCACGCCCTACGAGGTCACGGGCCCCGCCGCGGGCTCCGACCTGCTGAAGACCAAGGACGACCCCACGGGCCGCTCCATCCTCGGCACGCTCGGCAACTGCGCCGGCGGAACCACGCCGTGGGGCACCATCCTCTCCGGCGAGGAGAACTTCAACGGCTACTTCGTGGCACCCGGTACCAGTGCGGGCGACCGCCGCTACGGCATCACCAACCGCCCCACCTCGCGCGGCTGGGAGATCGACGAGCCGCGCTGGGACACGCGGAACGCGGGCTACGAGAACGAGACGAACCGCTTCGGGTACATCGTCGAGGTGGACCCCTTCGATCCGACGTCCACGCCGAAGAAGCACTCCGCACTGGGCCGCTTCAAGCACGAGGGCGCCAACGTGACGGTCGCCTCCGACGGCCGCGTGGTCGCGTACATGGGCGACGACGAGCGCTTCGACTACCTCTACAAGTTCGTGTCCACGAAGAAGGTGCAGCCGGGCAACAGCCCCGCCGCCCGTAGCGCGAACATGACGCTCCTGAGCGAGGGCTCGCTCTACGTGGCTCGGTTCCAGGGCAACTCCGTGGCCGAGATCAACGGCAGCGGCGCGGTTCCCACCGACGGCGCATTCGACGGCGTGGGCGAGTGGCTGCCCCTGCTCATCGACAACCAGTCCGTGGTCGCAGGCATGACCGCCGCCGAGGTGGCCGTGTACACGCGCATCGCCGCGGACAAGCTGGGCGCCACCAAGATGGACCGCTGCGAGGACGTGGAGCCGAACCCCGTCTCGGGCAAGGTCTACGTGGCCTGCACGAACAACACCAACCGCGGCGTGGGTACCAACGCCGTGGCGGACGAGGCCAACCCCCGCACGGCGAACCGCGACGGACACGTCGTGGAGCTCACGGAGGCCGGCGGCAACGCGACCGGCACCCGCTTCACCTGGAACCTGCTGCTCGTCTGCGGTGACCCGGCGAAGAACCCGGCCACGTACTTCTCCGGCTACCCCACCAACCAGGTCTCGCCGATCTCCTGCCCCGACAACGTGGCGTTCGACTCCGAGGGCAACCTCTGGATCTCGACCGACGGTCAGCCGGGCACCATCGGCTTCAACGACGGCCTCTTCAAGGTGGGTCTCGTGGGCGCCGAGCGCGGCCGCGTGCAGCAGTTCCTCGCGGTGCCCCGCGAGGCGGAGACGTGCGGGCCGGTCATCCGCGACCAGGACGGAAGCGTCTTCGTCGCCGTCCAGCACCCGGGTGAGGACGGCTCGTGGGCCGCACAGTCCTCGCTCTTCCCGGACTACGTGCCCCTCGGCGGCATCCCCCGTGCGGGTGAGGCCGCCCTGCCGCGTCCGTCCGTGGTGCAGATCTACAACGGCGCACAGGGTCCCAAGGAGGACCACAAGGGCCGCGGGAAGCGTCAGCCGGGCAAGCCGCGCCCGAAGTCCTCGGTCGCCGAGGCCCGCGAGAGCGGCGACGGCAAGTAGCACCTGGCGCACGACGACGCACCCCCTCCGGCCGGAGGGGGTGCGTCGTCGTTTCCGCGGGTATCGGCCGGATTCCTCCCGACGCACCGACGGGAGGTTCCTCGGCGCGGTCCACTCCCGAGGGAGAACCCCGCGGGCCGGTTGTGGTGTGAGGATGGAGGCGTGACCGAAACTCCTCCTGGCTCCCTCGAATCCCTCGACTCCGCCACCGCGGCCGCGCTCGCCATCCGCGCGCTGGTCTCCGCAGGGGTGACGGACGTCGTGATCGCTCCCGGGTCGCGGAGCGCGCCCCTCGCGTACGCGCTCGCCGAGGCGGAAGCGGCGGGTACCGTACGGCTGCACGTCCGGATCGACGAACGTTCCGGTGCCTTCACCGCGTTGGGGCTCGCCCTCGGCGGGCACCGTCCCGCGGCGATCGTCACGACGTCGGGTACCGCGGTGGGGGAGCTCCTGCCGGCGGTGATGGAGGCGAACCACGCCGCTGTGCCGCTCGTGGTCATCACGGCGGACCGGCCCGAGGAACTGCGCGGTACCGGCGCGAACCAGACCACCGTGCAACCGGACCTCTTCGGCGTGCACGTGCGCGCCGGCATCGACGTCCCGGCGGGGGATGACCCCACGGCCCGCATCGGCGCCGCGCTGTACGCCGCCGTCGGATCACCGGCCGGCGGCAGGACGACGGCGCCCCCGGGGCCCGCACATCTCAACCTCGCCTTCCGCGACCCGCTCGTCCCGGCGGGAACAGCCGACTCCACGTCCGCCGCCGGGACCGCTGCTGCAGTGCCGGCATCGTCCGCCGCGACAACGCCGTCGCCCGCTGTGGAGGAGTCGCCCACGACGGTCGCTACGCCCGCGTCGCCCGCGCCGACCTCCATGGCTGGTATGACCGCGTCACCCGCCGCCGCGGTCATACCCGCTGCGACCGCTGCCATCGGCGAACATCCGACCGCCGCTCAGCCCGCCGACACGAGCCATGCGGCGACCTCCGCGACGCCCCGCGCCGCATCAGACGGGGGCGCCGACGCCACCACCGTCGTCGTCGCGGGCCATGGGGCCGGGGAGCTCGCCGCCGTGTTCGCCGCGCACCTCGACCTTCCCCTCCTCGCCGAGCCGTCGTCGAACGCACGCTTCGGCAGTAGCGCCATCGCGCCGTACCGCCTGCTGCTCGAGCACATCGGGTCGGCGATCACGCGCGTCGTGACGTTCGGGCGGCCCACCCTCTCCCGGCCGGTGACCGCGCTGCTCGCCCGCGCCGACGTCGAGCACGCGCTCTACCTGCCCGAGCCGGTGGCCTGGTTCGAGGAGGGCAAGCGCCCGGAGCGCATCATCGACTCCCTGCCCGAGCTGCTCGCGTTCGCCGGGCGCGGGGCGCCTGGGTGGCTGAGGTGCTGGCGCGAGGCAGGAGCCGCAGCCGATGCCGCCATCCGCATGCTGCTCGAGAAGGAGGGCCGGCTGACGGGACTCCACGTCGCCGACGCCGTCTGGGAGCACACCGACGGGAACCTCGTGCTCGGGTCCTCCAACCCCATCCGCGACGTGGACCTCGTGGCCGCCACCGACTGGCACCCCCTCGAGGTGTACGCCAACCGCGGCCTGGCCGGGATCGACGGCACCATCTCCACCGCCACCGGCGTGGCCCTCGCCGCGGGGATCCCAACGCGGGCACTGATGGGGGACCTCACGTTCCTGCACGACGTCGGCGGGCTTCTGCTGGGCAGCGGGGAGCCGCAGCCCGACCTGCAGATCGTGGTGCTCAACGACGCCGGAGGCGGCATCTTCGGCCTGCTCGAGCACGGGGCGGCGACCACCACGGCGCGCTACGGTGCCGCCGTCGAGCGGTTGTTCGGTACGCCGCACAGCGTGGACGTCGCGGCCCTCGCCGCCGCGTACGGGGTGCGGTACGCACGGGCGACGACGCCGGAGGATCTCGACGCCGCCCTCGCGGGGCCCATCGTGGGACGGTCCGTCGTCGAGGTGCGCGCCGACCGGGGCTCGCTCCGCGACCTCCACGCGCGCATCCGCCGCACCGTCGCGGACGTGACGGTCTCCTAGCTAGAGCACCTTCGAGAGGAAGAGCTGCGTCCTCTCGTGTTGCGGATCGCCGAGCACGTCCTCGGGCTTGCCCTGCTCCACCACCACGCCGCCGTCCATGAACACCACGCGGTCGCCCACCTCGCGGGCAAAACCCATCTCGTGCGTCACGACCATCATGGTCATGCCCTCGCGGGCGAGCTGCTTCATGACCTCCAGGACGTCGCCGACGAGTTCGGGGTCCAGGGCACTGGTCGGCTCGTCGAAGAGCATCATGTCCGGGTCCATCGACAGGGCCCGCGCGATGGCGACGCGCTGCTGCTGCCCACCCGAGAGCTGGGAGGGGAACGCGTCGGCCTTCTCCGAGAGCCCTACCTTGGCGAGGTTGCGCCGCGCCACCTCGATGGCCTCGGCCTTGCCCCGCTTCTTGGCGCGCTGCTGGGCGAGGGTGAGGTTCTTCAGCACGCTGAGGTGCGGGAAGAGATTGAACTGCTGGAAGACCATGCCGATGCGCGTGCGGACGTCGTCGAGGTCGGTCTCGCTGTCCGTGATGTCGATGCCCTCCACCATGACCGTGCCGGAGGTCGGCTCCTCCAGGCGGTTCACGCAGCGCAGGAGGGTGGACTTCCCGGAGCCCGAAGGGCCGATGACGCAGACCACCTCGCCCTGGTCCACGTGGAAGTCGATGCCCTTGAGCACCTCGTTGCTGCCGAAGTTCTTGCAGAGTGCGCGGACCTCGATCGCCGGGACCGCCGCGGTTCCCGATGCTGTGCGTGCCATGCGGATCAACGGCCTCTCTTGTTGTGTCGTTCGAGCTTCGCGACGAGCTGGGTCAGCGGCAACGTGATGACGAGGTAGAGCAGGGCCGCGAGCACCAGCGGGGTCGCGTTCGCCGAGTTGGTCAGGGAGTCGCGGGCGAAGGTCGTGAGTTCACGGTCACCGATCGCCATGCCCGCGATGAAGAGCAGCGAGGTGTCCTTGATGAGGATCACGAGTTCGTTCGTCAGGGGAGGGGTGATGATGCGGAACGCCTGCGGGAGCACGACGGTGATCAGGGTCCACGTGGACCCCATGCCGAGGGACCGGGCAGCCTCGACCTGGCCCTTGGGCACAGCCTCGATACCCGCTCGGATGGTCTCCGCGATGTAGGCCGCCGAGACCACGATCAGGCCGATCAGCCCGGCGCCCACGCTGCCGCCCGGAGCCTGCCACTGGAAGGCGATGGGCACCGCGAACGCGAAACCGAAGATCACGAGAAGCGCCGGCAGCCCGCGGAAGAGTTCGATGTAGGCGGTCGCGAGCCAGCGGTAGGGCAGGACGGGGGAGAGCTTCATGAGCGCAAGGAGCAGCCCGAAGAGCATGCCGCCCACGAAGGCGATCGCCGTGTAGACGATGGTGTTCCTCGCCGCGATCGTGAGGACTTCGGGGAATGCCTCCCGTGCCACGTCGAGGTTGAAGAAGTAGGGCTGGATTCGCCCCCAGTCCGCAGACAGGAGGACGACGAGGATCACGGCGATGAATACCGCGTAGAGGACGCCCTGCGTGAGGCGTCTGCGTGTCGAGCGTTTCACGCGGGGGAACGACCTTCCTTCGGGAGGTGGCGCCCGTGCGGCGCCGGAGTCATCGACACCGACGCCGCACGGACCGTGGTGTTCCTACTCCGAGAAGTAGGTGTCGTAGATCTCCTGGTACCTGCCGTCGTCGCGCAGCGTGGCCAGCTGCTCGTTGACCGCGGTCACCAGCTCCTCGCTGCCCTCTTTGGACATGATGAAGCCGTACTGCTCGTCGGTGGGCAGCTCCTGGGCGATGGTGAAGGCGCCGTCCTCCGTGTGGCCGAGGTTGACCGGCAGGTCCTGGAGAAGGGCGTCGACGTTGCCCGCCTGGATCGCCGCGTACATCTCGGCGTCCGAGGGGTACTGGACGAGCTCGGCCTCCGGCGCATTCTCCTCTGCGTAGATGGCACCGGTGGTGCCCTGCTGGACGCCGACCTTCTTGCCGGCGAGGTCCTCGATCGATGCGACGTCGGAGTCCTCGGGTACGAGGATGGACTGCAGGGAGTCGTAGTACGGGTCCGAGAAGGCGAGGTTCTCCTGGCGATCCGCGGTGATGGTCACGGCGCTCGCACCGATGTCGCAGGTCCCGGCGCCGAGCACGGCCCCGCTCTGGAGCCCGTCGAAGCCGACGTCCTGGACTGCGAGCTCGAGGTCCATCCCGGCGGCAATCTCCTTCATGAGGTCCATGTCGAAGCCGGTGTACTCGCCGTTCTCCTCGTACTCGAAGGGCGGGTAGGGGATGTCCGAGCAGACGGTCAGGGAGCCGTCGGACACGAGATCGAGCCCACCTTCCTCGGCGGAGCCCGCGTCGTCCGAGCCCCCTCCGCACGCGCTGAGCGCCAGGACGGCGGCTGCGGCCACGGCCAGCAGGCCGGTCTTGTTGGAAAGCATGGTTACCTCACTTGAGCGGATGGATGACGCTGAACGGTGAAAAAGCCCTGCTGATTGTAGCCAGACGTGGGTGGAGCGACGTGGCTACGCCCGGCGCTTGAGGCCCAGCGCCTCGATCATCGGTCGGAACTTGCTCCAGGTCTCGGCGAGCTCGGCCTCGGGCTGCGAGCCCTCCACGATGCCGCAGCCCGCGTAGAGCCGCACGCGGGTGGGGGTCTCCACCACGGCGCCCCGCAGGGCGATGCCCCACTCGCCGTTGCCGCTCGCGTCGATCCAGCCCACCGGCCCCGCATACGGTCCGCGCTGAAGGTGTTCGAGTTCGCGGATCAGCGCGCCGGCCACCGTGGTCGGGGTGCCGCACACGGCCGCCGTGGGGTGCAGGGCCTGCACCAGGGCCAGGGACGTCGGTACCTGGCCGTCGTCGTCGGCCGCGAGCTGCGCCGTGACGTCGGAGGCGAGGTGCCACACGTTGGGCAGCTGCAGCACGAACGGTGCGCTGTGCGAGGTCATGGAGCTCGTGAAGGGCTGCAGTGTTGCCGTCAGCGAGTCGATGGCGATCTGGTGCTCGTGCAGCTGCTTGTCCGAGCCGGCGAGGACGCGCGTCGCGTAGTCGGGGTCGTCCGCGGGGGCGTTCGCGCGGTCCAGGGTGCCGGCGAGCACCCGGGCCCGGGCGGTGTTCTCCTCGACCTTGATCAGCATCTCGGGGGTGGAACCGATCAGCCCGTCCACGGCGTAGGTCCAGCAGTCCTCGTAGCGCACCGCGAGCTCACGGAGCACCTGCGCGGTGGCGATGGGGCTGTCGAGGTGCGCGACGACGTCGCGCGCCAGGACGAGCTTGCTGAGCTCGCCGGCCTGGACGTGCGTGACGCCCTCCGCCACCGCCGTCTTGTACTGGTCCTCGCTGAGGACGCCGGGTCCGAGGGTGTCGCCCGGGCTCGGCATGCGGTCCGTATCGGGCTCGAGCAGGTAGGCGGCGAGGGCCGCCTCGGCGGCCTCCGCGCTCAGCTCGGCGTCGGCGTCGTCCGTGATGAACGTGAGCCAGCTCCTGCCCGCGGCGTCGCAGCCCACCACCACCTCGGGGACTATGAGGCGGGACTCGTGGAGGGAGGTCTTCGAGAAGGCGAACGAGCCGAAGGCGATGAGGCCGGAGCCGGGGACGTCGAGCTCGTCCACCACGTGCGCACCAGCCAGTTCGCGGCGCCACCACGCCTGGGCCTGGGTGAAGCGATCCGGGCCGGTGACCGTGAAACGCGCGGCTTCGCCGTAGGCCACGAGGCCGCCGCCGCGGCGGATCCAGGTGTGGACGTCGTTGCGGACCACGTACTCGAGGAGGCCCGACCGCGGGTCCATGTCCGCGCGGGCCACCGTGATGCTGCGGAGCCCGCGGGACTGTCCGGGCGCGGGCGTCAGCGCGGTGAGGGACGAAGTACTCATGATGCTTCAAGCCTACTCCGCGGTTTCACGCGGGAATCCGCGCCGACGCCGCCCCCGGCCTCCTGCCGGGCCTCCCTCCGGGCGTCAGGGGCGCCGTCATTTGTTTGAGACAATGACGGGGTGAATCGTGCATCGCTGGAGAAGCGGCCTGACGAAGTAGCAGCCATGTTCGACGACGTGGCGCCCAAGTACGACGTCGTCAACGACGTCCTGTCCCTCGGCCAGACCCGTCGGTGGCGCCGGATCGTGGTCGACGCCGTCGCGGCCGAACCCGGCCAACGGGTCCTGGACCTCGCGGCCGGCACGGGCACGTCCAGCGAGCCGTACGCGGACGCCGGCATCGACGTCGTCGCCTGCGACTTTTCACTCGGCATGCTGAAGGTCGGCAAGCGCCGGCGCCCGGACATCGATTTCGTGGCCGGCGACGCCACGAACCTCCCGTTCGCGGACAACTCCTTCGACGCCTCGACCATCTCCTTCGGCCTCCGCAACGTCAACGAGCCGAAGAAGGCACTCGCCGAGATGCTCAGGGTCACGCGCCCCGGCGGTAGCCTCGTGATCGCCGAGTTCTCCCAGCCCACCGTGGCCCTCTGGCGCACCACCTACACCGAGTACCTGATGCGGGCCCTGCCGGCGATCGCCCGCAAGGTCAGTTCCAACCCGGACGCCTACGTGTACCTCGCCGAGTCGATCCGCGCCTGGCCGGGCCAGGACGAGCTCGCCGCCTGGATCGGCGAGAGCGGCTGGGAGGACGTCCGGTACCGGAACCTCAACGGCGGGATCGTCGCGGTCCACCGGGCCGTCAAGGCACCTGCCGCCCCCGGCGAGGAACCACCGCTGCCGGGGCAGGTCCGCCTGCGCCGCCGCACGACGGCCGTGAGCTAGATGCGCGTCCTGATCGTCGGCGCCGGGCCCGCGGGCTCCACGGCGGCCTACTACCTGGCGCAGGCCGGGGTCGAGGTGACCGTCCTCGAGAAGACCTATTTCCCGCGCGAGAAGGTCTGCGGGGACGGGCTGACGCCCCGCGCGAGCCGCGAACTGCAGCTGCTCGGCCTGCCGCACGGCGAGGGTGAGGGCTTCCGGCGCAACCGCGGCCTCCGCCTCATCGCCGGCAAGCGGAGCATCGAGGTGCCCTGGCCCGAGCTGAGCGACTTCCCCGACTACGGGCTGGTCCGTACGCGCCTCGGCTTCGACGAGGCTCTGGCGTCGCACGCGCGGACCGCCGGCGCCACCATCCTCGAGGGGCACTCCGTCACCACGGCCGTGCGCGACGAGACCGGCCGCGTCACCGGCGTCACCGTGAACCTGCTGGACGCCGACGGCCGGAGGACGGGCGAGACCCGCGACTTCGCGGCCGACGTCGTCCTGGCGGCCGACGGCAACTCCACACGCACCGCCGTGAGCCTCGGGATGCAGAAGCGCGACGACCGCCCGCTCGGCGTCGCCGTCCGCACCTACTTCACGAGCCCGCGCACCGACGACGAATGGATGGAGGGCTGGCTCGAGCTGCCCGACGCCACCGGCAAGCCCCTTCCCGGCTACGGCTGGGTGTTCGGGGTGGGCGACGGCACCTCCAACGTGGGTCTCGGCATCCTCAACTCCTCCGCGGAGTTCGGGAAGCTCGACTACAAGCAGGTGCTCCGCGACTGGACCGCGGGGATGCCCTCGGAGTGGGGCTTCTCATCGGAGAACCAGGTGGGCGAGATCCGCGGCGCCGCCCTCCCCATGGGCTTCAACCGCACCCCGCACTACAGCCCCGGCATGCTGCTGCTCGGCGACGCCGGGGGCATGGTGTCCCCGTTCAACGGCGAGGGCATCTCCTACGCCATGGAGTCCGCGCGCTACGCCGCCGAGTTCATCGTGCGGGCCGAGGGTATCGGTTCGGTGCTCGGCCGTGACCAGGTGATGTCCGGGTACGCGCCCTACGTCCGCGAGCAGTGGGGCAGTCACTTCACCATGGGCCGCATCTTCGCGCACCTCATCGGCAAGCCCGCCATCCTCACACTCGCCCTGCGCACCGGCATGCCGGTGCCGCTGCTCATGCGCTTCGTGGTGCGGATGCTCGGCAACCTCACCGATTCGGGCGGGAAGGGCTTCGAGGACCGCGTCATCCACCTCCTCGAGTCCCTGGTGCCCAAGACCTCCAACCAGCCGTCGCTGGCGGGCCGCCTGCATGCGCACAGCGCCGCCGCACGTGGTTAGTCTTAGACCGTGACAGATTCCTTCAACTCCGGGTGGACCAGCGTGGGTCGGGGCAGCGCGCTGAACATGACGGACCTTCCGGACGACGCCGAGGCGGTCCGTCTGCCTCCCGGTTTCGACCTCATCGCGGAGGACCCGGAGCTCGGCCCGTCTGTCTCCTCGTGCCTCATGGAGGTGGAGAAGCAGCTCCGCGGGGCCATCGCCAACTCGGATCCGCTCGCGGATGCCACCAGCCGGCACCTCGTCGAGGCCGGGGGCAAGCGTATCCGCCCCCTCCTGACCATCCTCGCCTCGCACCTCGGCAACCCGACGCGCACCAAGGTGGTGCAGGCCGCCGTCGTCGTCGAGCTGACCCACCTCGCGACGCTGTACCACGACGACGTCATGGATTCGGCGCCGTTCCGCCGCGGCGGACCCACGGCCCACGAGGTGTGGGGCAACTCCGTGGCCATCCTCACGGGCGACCTCATCTTCGCGCGCGCCTCGATCCTCGTTTCCGAACTCGGCGGGGAAGCGCTCGGCATCCAGGCCCGCACCTTCGAGCGGCTCTGCCTCGGCCAGCTCCACGAGACCGTGGGACCCCGCGACGGGCAGGACGACCTCGAGCACTACCTCTCCGTCATTGCGGACAAGACCGGCTCGCTCGTCGCCGCGTCCGGCCAGCTCGGTGCGATCTTCGCTGACACGCCGCGCGAGGTCGTCGACATCATGGTGGCCTACGGCGAGAAGGTGGGCGTCGCCTTCCAGCTCGCCGACGACGTCATCGACGTGACCGGGCTCAAGGTGAAGTCGGGCAAGGCGCCCGGCACGGACCTGCGCGAAGGCGTTCCCACGCTCCCCGTCCTCCTGCTGCGGCGCGCTGCCGCGGCGGGCGACGTGTCGGCGGCCGACGTCGTCGCGCTGGTGGACAGCGACCTCACCTCGGACGAGGCGCTCGCGGCTGCGGTCACCGCCGTCCGTGAGCACCCGCAGACGCAGGCCGCCTGGGCCGTGGCGCAGCAGTGGGCCGAGGACGCCGTGGAGGTTCTCGCTCCGCTGCCGGACAGCGTGGTGAAGCGGGCCCTGACGAGCTTCGCGTACGCGGTGGTCAGCAGGGACGTCTAGCGCTCCTCCGGCTTCTGCCGGCTCACGCCGGTGCGCCGTCCCTGCGGCTTCTGGCGGCTCACCCGGTGCGCCGTCCCTGCGGCTTCGCGCGCGCGCTTCCCGGCCGGTCGCCGTCGAGGTCCGGCGTGGCGCCCCACGACACGCGCTTCGCGTGCTGAAGCGCGTGCACGACGCCGCATGCCTATGCGTCGTGTGCACGGGCACGCCCGGTCCACATTGCCGCCGGTCTGCATATCCGCTGGTCCACATGGCCGCCGGTCCACTGGCGACGCCGGGCGTCAGCACCTTGGCTGGGTGCATGACGCCTGAGCAGATTCTCCGATCCTCCGGTGGTGTGGCCCGCACCTCCGCGCTCCTCCAACGCGGGGTGGGGGAGCGAACCATCAAGCGAGCGATCGACGCCGGCCTGATTCTCCGCATACGCCGGGGAATTCTTGCACTTCCCGAGGCGCCGCCCGATCTCGTTCGTGCGCTGGCGGCCGGCGCACGCCTGACCTGCCTGTCCGCTGCTGCACACTACGGGCTATGGTGCGTCCGGCCGTCGTCGAACCTGCACGTCAGTCGGCCGGGGCGATCAGCCGAGGGGTGCGTCAACCATCGTGGACAATCCGTTCCTCCGCACCCCCGCATGCCACTGGTCGGCCTCGCCGATGTCCTCGTGCACGTCCTGCAGTGCAGGCCGGCCGGGGAGTCGGTGCCGATGGTGGAGTGCGCCTTGCGGCGCGGTGCCACGACGGCCGCCTTCATCGAGTCGAGGCTCACGGGCCCGTTCAACGGCCGGGCCCGCGCTGCGCTCGCATCAGTGGATCTCACCGGAGAGTCCGCGATCGAGGTGGTGGTGCGGCTGCTCCTGCGCGGTGCCGGCCTCGACGTCCGTTCGCAGGTCCCTCTAGCGGGAGTGGGGCGGGTCGACTTCCTGGTGGAGGGCTTCCTGATAGTCGAGATCGACGGAGCGGCATTCCATTCGGACCGGCAGGCCCTACGGCGTGACCGCAGGAGAAACAATATGACGATGATCAACGGGTACCTGGTACTGCGTTTTTGCTACGAGGACGTAATGTTCGCGCCGGAGAACCTCCTGGCGATGGTCCTCGCGGCGCTCGGGCGCCGTCCCATACATTGACGGATGGTGCGGCGGCTGTTTCGTGCACGCTCTTCCGTGCCGAAGGACCCGAACAACCGGCATGTCATTCCGCGACACGCGGTTCGAGGTCGGAAGCGCGAGCACCAACCCGCAGCAGCACCTGAAAGGACGCCCCGTTGACGCTAGGACGCCGGGAGGTGGGCCCTCAGCTCGTCCGCCTTGCGCGCCCTGATGGCAGGGTCCACGATGGGGCGCTTCGGCGTGAAGTAGAAGCCGTCGTCGTGCCACCGCGGCAAGACGTGCTGGTGGTAGTGCCACACGTGCTGGCTGCCCGCCGGCTCGTTGTGCTGCCGGGTGGAGACGCCGTCGGGCTCCCATGCCAGCTTGATCGCCACCGCGATGTCCCGCGTCACGGTCATCAGGCGGCCGGCGACGTCGTCGGGCAGTTCGTACAGCAGCTCGATGTGCTCCCGTGGCGTGATGAGCACGTGACCGGGATTCGGCTCGAAGCCGTGGGACGCAATGAACGCGAGCACGAGGTCGTCGGAGTAGATGACGTCGCCCGGTCGGCACAGGTTCCGCGGATTGCTGAAGTCACCGCGCGCGAGGTCGCAGAACGGGCAGCGGTACCCCTCGGGTGCGTGGTGGGCGAACTCCATCAGTTCTCCTCGTCCTCGTCGTTCTCCTCGAAGACCCACTCGAAGAGGTCGAGGACGTACTCGCTGAAGGTGCCCTCTTCGCTCTGCCACTCACCGCGGGCATTGTTCCGCCGCCACACGATCGGGTCCGGGACGTTCAGCTGGCCGACGCGCATGCCCCACGCGTACTGCTCCTCCTCGTCCTCGAGGAACAGGAGGAAGCCGTCCTCGATCTCCAGCTCATCGGGGTCCCAGAAGAAGTGGAACGCCTCCATGATGTCCTCGGTGGCGCCGACGGCCCGGTAGAACTCACGCAGGGCGAGCGGCAGCTCGAAGTCCTTGCCCTGGAGGAGTTCGGCCAGCTCCTCCTCGGAGAGGCCGTCCTCCTCGACCCACTCGTCCTCGAAATACTGAGGCACCAGGGCGCGGAATTTGTCGGCGAACAGCTCAGTCACAAGTACTCCAGGAGAGGGGGTGGGAATTCGACCATCCTAGCCGCCGACCTCGTGGGCGGGTCCACCGCGGACGATCGCCCCGGCATTGCACGGACGGCATCCGCGTGGACCGGTCGGTGCTGTCGCTCGCCGGGCGGTGCCGGTCGCTGGGCGACGGCGCCCATCACCGACACATGGCGTCGCTTGGGCCACGTCTCGCACACGGGGCACGACGGCGAGACCGCCGCCCGGCTGCTACCCGGCTGCCCCGCCGGGCACGACGGCGAGACCGCCGCCCGGCTGCTGCCCTGCGCGCGCGACGGCGAGACCGCCGCCAGTTTCGTCCGGCCGAGCGCAGCAGCGTCAGCGGGTGGTCCGGCGTCGTGCGGTCCATGTCCGGGCGGCGAGCGGGGCGTGCCAGCCGTAGCGCCACGCCAGCACGCGCAGCGAGAACACGAGCGACGCCGCCAGCATCCCGGTCACGAGCGTGAAGGTGTCCGTCAGATACAGCACCGCGACGACCGTGGCGCCGAGCATCGCCGGCAGCGCGTAGATGTCGCGTGGGTCGAAGAGCTGGGGGATCTCGTTCGCCACGACGTCCCTCAGGAGGCCGCCGCCCACCGCCGTCGTGACGCCGAGCAACACGGCGGACACCGGGTGCAGGCCCGCCTCGAGCGCGGTGATGGTCCCGGTGATGCAGAACAGGGCCAGGCCCGCGGCGTCGAACAGGACCAGGACCCTCTTGACGCGCTCCACGCCCGAGAACACGAAATAGACCACCACCGTCGCGAGCAGCGGTGGCAGCAGGTAGGCGGGATTCGTGAAGGCGGCAGGCGGGATGTCGATGATGAGGTCGCGCACCACGCCGCCGCCCAGTGATGCCAGAGAGGCCAGGAGCAGCGAGCCGACGAGGTCGAACCCCTTGCGAGCGGCCAGCAGCGACCCCGAGACGGCGAAGAAGAAGACGCCGAGGAGGTCTGCGCCGAGGGCGAGCTGCACGGCTCGGTCCGTCCTTTCACTGCTGGTGTCGGTGCGGGGTAAGGCCAGTCCACGACCGCCCGGGGGCGGGGGAGTACATCGCGTCATGCGGCCCCGACCAGCATGACAGAGCAGGCGACGACGCCGGAGCCGGGCTTAGGCTGGCTCCATGACGAGCGACGAGGCGGCCGAGGGCGCCGCCCAGCCCACGGCGGGACGCACCACGGACGGACGGACGACGTCCGCCGCACTTCCCGAACCGAGTGCAGCCGACGGGTCGCGAGCCATGCGGCTTGCCTCCCGGCTGATCGGTCTCCTCCCCACCAAGCGCAATCTCGCGGGCACCGAGTGGGTGGACGCGAAGTACCCGAGCCGCACCTACCCCTCGATGGCCGCGATCCCGTGGACGTTCAAGCAGACCCACACCATCCAGGAGCGGAAGGTGGACGGGGTCCGCACCATCACCGTGCGGCCGCTGCTCGGTGCCACGCGCTCGCACATCATTTACACGCACGGCGGCATCTACATCAACGAGCTCGGCCGGCCGCACTGGTGGATCGTCGCCGAGCTCACCAAGCGGACGGGCGCAGCGGTCACGATCCCGCTGTACCGTCTGGCGCCGGAGAGCACCTACAAGGACGCGTTCCCCTACCTGGTGTCGGTGTACCGGCAGGTGCTGGAGACCGCGCAGCCGGAGGACGTCACGCTCATGGGCGACTCCGCCGGTGGCGGTCTGGCCGTCGCCCAGCCGTGGGCGTTCCGTGACGCGGGGCTGCCCGCGCCGGGGCGGATCGCGGTCTTCTCGCCGTGGCTCGACGTCACCGGCACCAATCCGGACATCCCGAAGTACGACGCCGTCGATCCCATGCTGTCGGTGGCCGGCGGTGTCCGCGCCGGTTCGTGGTGGGCCGGAGGCGACGATCCCCGCACACCGCTGGTCAGCCCGGCCTGCGCCCCCGAGGAGCTGCTGGCGCAGGTACCCGTCACGCGGATCTACCAGGGGACGCGCGATGTCTGCATGGCGGACGCCGTGATGTTCCGCGACAGGGCGGTGGCCGCGGGGGCCGATGTCACGCTCAGGGTCTATCCGGGTGGCTTCCACGTGTTCCCCGCCTTCCCGCGTCTCCCAGAGTCACGCGCGGTGTACGCGGACGTCGCGGAGTTCCTGGGACGGCCGGCGCTGCCCTAGGTGGTGGCGTCCGGCGACCCGTCGGAGTCGCGCGAGAGTACCCACACGTTCGTGTCGCCCTGCCGCTCCACCGTGACCGTGGTGACGAGCGCCCGGATCATGGACAGGCCCCGTCCCGACTCGTCGAAGTCCTCGAGGAGGGCGCCGTCGTCCGTCGGCGTCTGGATCGGGGGTGGAGGGCCCTCGAGATCGGGAACCGGGTCGAGCGCCTCCGCGCCGATCTCGCTGATGACGGCGCGCAGTCGCGTGGTCTCCACCGTCAGGTCGACGCCGAGGGCGAGGGTGGCCCCCTCGGCGGGGACACCGTGCTGCACCACGTTGCTCGCCGCCTCGATCACCGCCGTCGTGAACGCCATCTGGTCCGTCGCGGGCACGAAAGCGGCGTCCAGCCAGAGCTGGTCGAGGAGTGCATGGAGGTTCTCGATGGCCTGGTCGCCGGCCGGCTCCGTGAGGCTCCGTCGGGCCAGGACCTCGTCAGTCATGCGGAAAGGCTTCCTCGGGTGTGGCGTGCGGCGTCAGGACACGGTGCATGCTCGTCAGCTCGAGCACCATGGTCACCTGGGGCTGGGCGGCGGCGATCCGGAGGTCACCACCGTGCTGACGGGCGAGCTTGAGGCAGCCGATCAGCGCTCCCAGCCCCGAGGAGTCCATGAAGCTGGTGCCGGCCAGATTCACGACGATGCGCTTCCCGCCGGCATCGACCACGCGGTTCACCACCTCGCGCAGCTTCGGGGCGGCCACCATGTTCAGGCGACCGGTCGCCGCCACCTCCGTGTAGCGACCCTTGTCCTCGGTGGTGAACTCCATGTGTGCTTCCTCTTCCGTCGATGGTTCAGTGGGATGTCACGAGGACGTCCCGTCAGGCAGTGTGTCCTCGCCGCAGGACGACGACGGTGACGTCGTCCGCGACCTCGGGTACGTCGGCCATATGGAGCAGGACCGCGCAGGCCGCCTCGGCGGTGTCTGCACCGGAGACGACGTCGGCAACGGCCGTGGTGAACTCGTCCACCGTCTCGTAGATGTCGAGGAGGCCGTCGCTGACGATGGCCAGGGAGTCCCCGGGTTCGAGCTGCATGCTGGCGCCGGCCCACACCTGGTCGGGCCATGCTCCGACGGGCGGTCCGGCGGAGGCGAGGCGGGTGGCGCTCCCGTCCGCGGCGACGTGCAGGGCCAGCCCGTGCCCGGCGTCGACGTACTGCACCACACCTGAGGCAGCTCTGAGGCGACCATGGAAGAGCGTCACGAACGAGTTCGTCTGCTCGAGGTCCGTCTCGACGGCGCGGGCTGCCGTCGCGAAGGCGCCCTCGATGTCCGATTGCGCGGCGACCGAGCGCATGATCGCCCGGACGGTCGCGGCGATCAGGGCGGCACCCATCCCCTTGCCCATGGCGTCGGCGACCGTGAGGTGCAACCCGCCGTCGGTCCCGTACCAGTCGTAGAAGTCACCGCCCACGCTGCGCGACGGGCGGAACTTACCGGCGAGTTCGTAGTCCTGCAACCGGAGGTCGTCACGGGGCAGGAGGTTCTGCTGCACCTCGGCGGCCCGGGTGCGTTCGGTGGCATTGGCGACGTCGGCCTCCGCCTGCCGGCTGCGGCGACGGAAGAGCGAGTTGATCCGCGCCACCAGCTCGCGGGGGCTGAAGGGTTTGCTGATGTAGTCGTCAGCGCCGGTCTCGAGGCCCGTGAGCCGCTCGATCTCGTCCGTTCGCGCCGTGATCATCAGGATGTAGGCGTCCGAGAAGCCTCGCACCTCGCGGCAGATCTCCACGCCGTCGCCGTCCGGCAGGTTGAGGTCCAGCGTGATGAGATCGGCACCGGCCCGTGCCTTCTCGAGCCCTTCACGGGCGGTGCCCGCTTCGCTGACCTCGAAGCCCTCACGGAGAAGGATCTGCACCAGCAAGCTCCTGATGTCGGCGTCGTCCTCGATCACCAGTGCGCGACGAATCTCCGGGGGGTCAGTCATGATGCTCATTAAACGCTACGGGCGGACCGGCGGGTGCGGGACCCTCGCCATGGTCGACGGTTTGTTGCGCGGAAGCTGAACAGAACTTGAGGAAGTCCCGCCGCTGCCGCGAGACGAATCGCGGGAGTGCCGCGTTAGATTGGCACCGGGGCCAGCGCGCCCGGGCCACGGCGCGCGCGTGGAACCTGCGGATGGAGAGGGGGCGGCGGTATGGACAGGGTACTCTCCTACCTCACGTTGAACACGCGACAATTCCACGAGCTGACCATGCGCTCCCGCGTGATTCTCAGCCAGCTTCCGCTCAGCCTCACCGTGCTCCTGGTCCTCGTCGGCGGAGCGTTCTTCCACCGCGATCTCTTCGCCAGCACGCCCTTCCTGATCGGCGTCGCCCTGCAGGCCGTCCTCCTGATCCTCTGCATCGTCACCCCCTGGGATCGGCTGCCGTACGGGGCCTTCATCGTCATCCCCCTGCTCGACTTCATCCCGATCGGATTGATGCGTCACGGCTCGGGGACCATCATCACCGGTGTGGGTCTGCTGACGGTGTTCCCGGTCATCTGGCTCGCGGCCTCCGGGCTGTTTCCCCGCGCCCTGATCGCCCTCAGCTTCCTGGCCTCGCTCGCCATCGTGTGGGTACCCATCTTCGTGACCGACATCCCCGTCACGTCGCAGTCCCTCACGCAGTCCTTCCTCCTCCCCTTCATCATGCTCGCCATCGGGATGACCATGCGCGTGATGACCGCCAGCATGATGGCCCAGCAGCGCGTGGTGGAGGAGAAGGACGCGGAGTTGCATCGCCTGCTCCAGGAGAGCGCCCGGCGCGAGCGGCTCCTCGACACCGTGATGAACAGCGTGGACATCGGGCTGATCGCAGTGGACGAGGCAGGCACGCCCGTGCTGGCCAACCGGAAGATCGAACGCTTCCACGAGCTCGCGGGAGGCGCCGCCGGGACCGCCGAGGCCGAGCTCGACCTGTACCTGCAGGACGGGCGCACGGTCATGCCCGCCTCGCGTCGACCCACCCAGCGGGCTGCCGAGGGCCAGATCTTCTCCGACTACCTGGTGTGGTGGGGGCAGCAGCCGAACCAGCGGGTTCTCTCCACGTCGTCGCGCCTCATGACCACGCAGACCGGTACGCGCGAAGGGTCCGTGGTCACGTTCAACGACGTCACGGAGCTGGTGGCCGCGCTGAACGCCAAGGACGAGTTCGTCTCGACGGTGTCCCACGAGTTACGGACCCCCCTGACCGCCATTCGTGGGTACCTCGAACTGCTCACCGGGATGCCGGACCTGGATCCCGAGGTGGCCAGTGGCCTCGACGTGGTGTCACGGAACTCCGAGCGTCTGCACAAGCTCGTGATCGACCTCCTGTCATCGGCCGAGGCCTCGCCCGAAATCTCCCCGACCACGACCGACGTGTCCGAGCTGGTGCGCGAGCGCGTCAGGACGGCGTCGGAGCGCAACGCCAATCCACTGGTGCGTTTCGAGGACCTCAGCGACCCCGGCCTCATGGCCGTGTGTGACGGTCCGCGCATCGCGCAGGTCCTCGACAATCTGCTCTCCAACGCGGTCAAGTACTCTCCCGCCGGCGGCAGGGTGACCGTCCGCGCGACGGCGGTGGACGATCAGGTCGAATGCAGCGTGACGGACGAGGGGAGCGGGATGTCCGCGGACGAGCTGTCCGGCGTCTTCTCCAAGTTCTTCCGTACGTCGGCAGCCCGGAACGCTGCCATCCCGGGCGTCGGGCTCGGACTCGCGCTGTCGAAGGCCATCGTCGAACGCCACGGCGGCACCATCTCGTGCACCAGCGTGGAGGGCGAGGGCTCCACCTTCACCTTTCGGGTGCCGATGGCCCACGCGCGTCCTGCGCAGCAGTTGCAGTCCCGGTAGGCCGGTCTCGGTATGCCGGTCCGGTCCCGGGAGTAGGCCGGAGCCGGTCCTTCCGGCCGCAGCGCCCAGCACCGCGGCGCATGGACCCCCGGCAGCCATTCACGGCCAGGGGTCAGGCTTCCGGTCCGAGGTCGACCGTGACCGTGGTACCACCGCCAGGAGTACCGCCGATGGTGATGGAGCCTCCGTGGGCTGCCGCGATGCGCGCGCACGTGGCGAGGCCGATACCGCTGCCCGCCGGATCGCCGTCGCGGTGCAACCGGACGAGCGGCTCCAGCACGCGCGTGCGGTCCGCGGGGTCGATTCCCTTGCCATGGTCGATGACGCGGAGCACCTGGGACTCACCGCTCGTGGCCACCACCTCGATGCGCGGGGGAACTCCCGGCTCCGAGTACGTGATGGCATTCGAGACGAGGTTCTGGAGGAGCGCCGTGACCTGGGCCCGGTCCACGAACAGTTCGGTGTCCTCAACGAGGACCACCGCATCGTAGGAGCTGGTCAGCGGCAGCACGTCCTGGAGTACGGCGCTCATCATGGTGCTCAGACGCACGGCCTGCCGCGTGATGGTGCCACCGATACGGGAGAACTCGAGCACCTCCTCCACCGTGGAGAGCATGCGGCTCGCACTGCCGCGGATGATGCTGAAGTAGCGGGCAGCAGGGCCGCTCGCCTGCACGTCCGTGTCCTGTTCGCTGAGCTCGGTGTAGCCGAGGATCGCGGTGAGGGGATTCTTGAGGTCGTGGCTCACACGCGCCGCGAACCCCGCGAGATCCTCGTTGCTGCGGCGCACCACCTCGAGGGCGGCCACCAATTGGCGTGTCTTGAACTGCAGCTCGAGGATCTCGACCACCTGGCGCGCGAGGATCTCGAGGCCCTCACGCTGCTCGGCGTCGAAGGAACGCGTGGCGGGGGAGAAGACGCACAGGGATCCGAGCGCGTAGCCGGTCTCGGTCACGAGGGGCACCGACGCGTAGGAGCGGACCTGCGCGATGCGCCCGTTGACGAAGGGATTGTCGACGAAGCGGGGGTCGGCGGAGGCATCGGCCAGGGCGGTGATGGCGCCCGTGGTGAACACCTTCGAGCACATCGAGTCGTCCCGCGAGCACACGGCGGCGTCCACGCCCACGGCGGCCAGCTGGTGCTGCTCATCCGCCGTGATGATGTTGATGACGCCCGCATCCATGCCGCTGATGCGCACCGCGAGTTTCACGAGGTCGAGGAGCTCCGGCGGAGTGTCGTAACCGAGCTCCGCGCCAGCGCCGCCCGGCCGCGCCTCGCCGGTGCTGCCCGACGGCAGGCCGTAGTCCTGGAGCACCGCCTGACGGGCGAATTCCTGCAGTTCCGTTTCGTCGGCATGAAGCAGTGACATGGTTACCCCTGGACCTTGAGACCGGCACATCTGGAACTCATGATTGCACGCGTCCTCGGCATTGATGGTGGCGGCTATTCGTGCGTGACGTCCGTCCGGATGGGTACGCACGCCGTTCGTGCTGTCAGCTGAGCGAGCGGATGCGCAACGCCAGGTAGAGATGCACGCGGTCGGCCGTGACGGCGGCGTCGTACCCGGTGAGCGCTCTGACCTGCTGCAGGCGGTAGCGGATGGTGTTGCGGTGCAGGTCGAGGTCCGCCGCGACGGCGGCCACCGAGCCGTCGAGGTCGAGGTAGCGGCGCAGGGTCAGGACGAGGCCTGCGCGGTGCGCTTCGTCGAACGCTTCCAGGGGTGCGAGCGTGCCGGCGGCGAAGTCCGCGAGTGGCACGTCGGCGCTCGCCATGAGCAGTGACGCGAGAGTGAGACGTTCGGCGATGTTGACGGGCCGGCCCCGCTGCAGGGCGTCCGCCGCTTCGAAGTAGCTCCACCGGAGCCCCTGCGGCTGCACGTAGGCACCGCCCACGCCGATCCGCGCGGTGAGGCCCGCCCCGTGCAGGTAGCGGCCGAGCGCCTCCGCCTCCGCGGTGCCCGACGTCGGGGTCACGAGGACGAGACGTTCGTCGACGAGCGCCTCGACGACGGCGCCCAGCCCGTCTGGCAGGGGGAGGGTGCGAAGGGCGCGCCGCTGGCCGGAGGCGACGTCGACCATCACCACGCGGTGGCGCGCCGCGGTGTCCACGCCGAGCCCCGCGAGCCGGACCGCTGCCTCCGGACCGTCCAGCGTGCCCCGCACCACGTCCTCGAGTACCTGGCCCGCGGCGGTGCGCGCCCCTGTCCTGTTCCGGGCCTGATTGGTCAGTTCCACGGAGATGAGGGTCTGGGCGTACGTCAGGATGGCCGCGGGTGCGCAGGGCTCGGCGATGGCGAGGGTGCAGCGGTCCTTGAGGCCCGTCGCGATCGGCAGCCGGTGCCATCTGCCGGGAGCCGTCATGGTCCCGTCCGCGCCGCCAGCCTCCCGTCCGCCGTCCGCCGTCCTCGGGGACGTGGCACGGCCGACGACGCCGGTTCCGCGCCCCGGACGCGCGACCTGGCGGGCGGCGGGGGCGGCGGCACCTGCGATCCGTGCGCCGTACTGGAAGAGGGCGACGTCGGAGCCGAGCATGCGGGCGAGCTCGGCGAGCAGCGCGTCCAGCCCGCCCTGTCCGAGCAGAGTGGAGGCGAGGGTCGCGTGCCCCTCGAGGAGTGTCTCGAGCCCCGCATAATGATCGGCGGACAGGGCGTCCGCCACCCGCTTGCCGATCGCGATGAAGGGAACCTCGTAGGGCACGCGGAACGTGGGCAGGCCCACGGCGTCGGCCGCAGCGAGGAGGTCCGCGGGGATGCCCGGGAACGTCAGCCCCACGCCGAACCCTATGGCGAGGACGCCCGCCTCGTGCGCGCGCTGCACGAAAGCCCGTTGCGCGGCTGGGGTGGTGAGGCGGATGCCCGTGGTGAGCACCACCTCGGCAGCGTTGAGGAAAGGCCGCGGATCCTCGAGTTCCGTGACGGCGACCCACTGGATGGCCTGTGCGGGCGGCGGTGCGGCGCCCTCGAGCACGAGGCCCAGCGCGGGGTCCGCCAGCAGGTCGTCGAGGGAGATGGCCATGCGCACAGCGTAGCGCGCCCTTGTGCTCCTGCACCGGGGGTACCCGGAGGTTCTGTGCAGCAGGACGTGGCGGGACTCTCCCGGGCGGCGGTACGGTCGGTGCGAACGCAGGTGGCGTGTTGCCTCCCCACCCCCCCCCGAAAGGAAGAGCCACGTGGCCGAGACCCTCAGGAACTTCATCGACGGCGTTTTCGTGACGCCCGTCGGCGTCGAGTTCCTCGACGTCGTGAACCCGACCAACGGCGAGGTCGTGGCGCAGTCGCCCATTTCCACGCCCGCGGACGTCGACGACGCCATGCAGGCGGCCGCCCGCGCCTTCACCACGTGGAAGCGGACCACGCCGAGCCAGCGACAGTTGATGCTGTTGAAACTCGCCGATGCCATCGAGGCCGCGAGTGACGAACTCGTGGAGGCGCAGCACCGCAACACGGGTCAGGTGCGCGAGATGATCGCCGCCGAGGAGGTCGCCGTGGGGGCCGACCAGCTGCGCTTCTTCGCCGGCGCCGCGCGCATCATCGAGGGCAAGTCCGCCGGCGAGTACCTGGAGGGCCACACCTCCTACGTGCGTCGCGAGCCTATCGGCGTCGTGGCGCAGGTGGCGCCCTGGAACTACCCCTTCCTCATGGCCATCTGGAAGATCGGGCCGGCGCTCGCCGCGGGTAACACGGTGGTGCTCAAGCCGAGTGACACCACGCCCGAGTCCACGCTCGTGCTGGCGCGCCTCACGCAGGGGATCCTGCCGGACGGCGTGCTCAACGTGGTGCTCGGCACCGCGGAGACCGGCACCGCCATGACGGAGCACCCCGTGCCGGGGCTCGTCTCCATCACCGGGTCCGTGCGCGCGGGCATCGCCGTCGCCTCGAGCGCGGCGAAGGGCCTGAAGCGGGCGCACCTCGAACTCGGCGGCAAGGCCCCCGCCGTCGTGTTCGCGAACGCGGACCTGAGGAGGACGGCGGAGGCGATCACCGAGTTCGCGTTCTTCAACGCGGGCCAGGACTGCACCGCGATCACCCGTGTGCTCGTCCAGGAGGAGGCGCACGACGAGCTCGTGGCGGCGATGGTCGAGCACACGGCCACCCTGCGGACCGGCAGCGACGACGATTCCGAGAACTACTTCGGTCCGCTCAACAACATCAACCACTTCAACGCCGTGAACGCAGTGATCGACGCGCTGCCCGAGCACTGCAGCATCGCCACCGGTGGCAAGCGCGCGGGCGAGAAAGGCTACTTCTTCGAGCCGACCATCATCACGGGCGCCCGGCAGGACGACGCCGTGGTGCAGCAGGAGACGTTCGGGCCCGTGCTGACGGTCCAGACGTTCGCCACCGAGGAGGAGGCCGTCCGCCTGGCCAACGGCGTGGACTACGCCCTGGCATCAAGCGTGTGGACCACTGACCACGGCACCGCGATGCGTGTCTCCCGCGACCTCGACTTCGGGGCCGTGTGGATCAACACGCACATCATGCTCACGGCCGAGATGCCGCACGGCGGCTTCAAGAACTCCGGCTACGGCAAGGACCTCTCCATGTACGGCGTGGAGGACTACACCCGCGTCAAGCACGTCATGAGCGTGCTGGACGCCTGAGCACGGCTCGGATCCAGGAAAGACGAGGAACACGATGACCACCTTCGCAACCACTCCCGGCGTCACCGTCCCGCGCTTCAGGCTCGAGCAGAAGCGGCGCATCACCGGCGACTTCCCCGGCCCCAGGTCCACCGAACTGGCCGCGCGCCGTGCCGCCGTCGTCGCCAAGGGCGTCGCCTCGGGCGTGCCCGTGTACGTGGCGGACGCCGACGGCGGGATCATCCACGACGTCGACGGCAACGCCTTCATCGACCTCGGCTCCGGTATCGCGGTGACGAGCGTGGGCGCCTCGGACCCCGCCGTCGTCGATGCCGTCAAGGAGCAGGTGGAGCACTTCACGCACACGTGCTTCATGGTGACCCCCTACGAGGGCTACATCGCCGTCGCCGAGCAGCTCGCCGAGCTGACCCCGGGCGACTTCGAGAAGCGCACCGTCCTGTTCAACTCCGGGGCCGAGGCGGTGGAGAACGCCGTCAAGGTGGCGCGCCTCGCCACCGGCCGGGACGCCGTCGTCGCGTTCGACCACGCGTACCACGGCCGAACCAACCTCACGATGGCGCTGACGGCCAAGTCCATGCCGTACAAGACCAACTTCGGGCCGTTCGCGCCCGAGATCTACCGCGTACCGATGAGCTACCCCTTCCGCGAGGAGAACCCGGCCATCACGGGTCCCGAGGCGGCGCAGCGTGCCATCACGATGATCGAGAAGCAGATCGGCGCCGAGTCGGTCGCCGCCATCATCATCGAGCCGGTCCAGGGTGAGGGTGGATTCATCGTCCCCGCCGACGGCTTCCTGCCGGCGCTGGCCGCATGGGCCACGGCCAACGGCGTGGTCTTCATCGCCGACGAGGTGCAGTCGGGCTTCTGCCGCACGGGTGAATGGTTCGCGGTGAACCACGAGGGCGTGGTGCCGGACATCATCACCATGGCCAAGGGGATCGCGGGCGGCATGCCGCTCTCGGCCATCACCGGCCGGGCGGACCTGCTCGACGCCGTCCACGCCGGCGGGCTCGGCGGTACCTACGGCGGGAATCCGGTGGCGTGCGCGGCAGCCCTCGGGGCCATCCGCACCATGAAGGAGCAGGACCTCGCCGGGCGGGCCCGCCACATCGAGCAGATGGTGACGGAGCGGTTCACGGCCCTGCAGCAGGAGCTCGGTGAGGGAAGCATCATGGGCGAGCTCCGCGGGCGGGGTGCCATGCTGGCGCTCGAGTTCGTGATGCCGGGCGGCGGCAAGGCACCGAATGCGGACGCGACGAAGGCGATCGCGGCGCACTGTCTGCGGGAGGGCGTGATCATCCTGACCTGCGGCACCTACGGCAACGTGATCCGTCTGCTGCCGCCCCTCGTGATCACGGACGATCTGCTGGCCGACGGCCTGGACGTCCTCGAGGCCGCCATCCGGGCTGCCGCAGCCTGACGCACCGGGCACAGCGGAACGAGGAGGAAGGCCCGCACGCAGAAGACCCCGCAGCGAGGATCTCGCTGCGGGGTCTCGTGGTCTCCCGGTTGGGCTACTTCGTGGGGATCAGTGCCCGGAACTGGGGGTTGTCGGCCAGGAAGGCCTGCGCGTGCGGGCAGTAGGGCAGGGGCACCAGGCGGCGGCGGTGGATGTTGAGCAGTGTGTTCCGCATGAGGACGGGTTCGAGCCCCGCGCTGTGGTAGGCCGGACCCACCACGGTCTCGAGCAGCCGTACGCGGCCCGCTCGCATGTCGTACTTCACGTATCCGACCATCGTGCCGTCGTGGAAGAGCTCGAAGCGCGAGCTGACGGCGTTGTCGCGGAACTTCTCACGAAGTTCCTCAGCCTCGGTCTGCTCCGCCGCCCGGGCCTCGCGCTGGGCGAGCGCCTCGACGACGGCCTCGTAGTCCTCCTGCACGCCGAACGGCGGGAAGTCGGTGTCGAGGACGCGGTACAGCTGGTTGCTCATGATGCGCAGCTCGCGAGTGGTGATGGTCGAGAGGTCGTGCGGGACATCGGGAAGCGTGGGGCCCGCAGGAGCTTCGGCCGGAGCAGCGAAGTCGAGGGTGGAACGTTCGGGGACAACCGCGGCGCCATGGTCACGAGATCCGGACGGGGTGGGCGCTACGAGAGTGATGGGTGCAACAGACATGGTGTACCTCGGTAAATCGACATGCGGTAGGCCGTTGCTTGACCGTCCTCGAACGCTAACAGCTAACTCAGGATCCGTAAAGCTAGATGGTCTAGCAATCAGTAGGCTCATCAGGCGTCAGGCCCCCGTGCCTCGCTCGAGGGATGTGCCGGCAGGGATGAGGAGTGGCGCTCGATCGGTCGGCATGGGTGCCGCTTGATCGAGGTTGCGATGTCCTGGTCTGCCATCACGGTGCCGCGCTATGACATACCGTGTCATCGGCTACGGTGGGATCATGAGCAGATGGGCTCCGGACGCCGCCCTCCGGCTGGAGCGGGCCGCCGTCGAGCTCTTCACCGAGCAGGGGTACGGCCGGACCTCCGTCCCGCAGATCGCGGCTCGGGCCGGGCTCACCACGCGGACGTTCTTCCGCCACTTCCCGGACAAGCGGGACGTCCTGTTCCTCCGGGAGCGGGAGCTCCCCGGCGTCGTCGAGGCGCTGGTCGCCGAAGCGCCTGCCTTCCTCTCACCGCTGGGTCTCGTGATGCACGGGTTCGAGGCGATGGCGAGGGGCCCCTTCGAGGGCTGGCGCGAGGACATCCTGGCCCGGCGCGCCATCATCGAATCCGACCAGGGCCTCCGCGAGCGGGAGCTGCTGAAGAACCTGGTGCTCGGTGACGTGATCGGTGCGGCGCTCGAACGGCACGGGGTGGAGACCCGCGAGGCCCGACTGGTGGCACGCTACGGCGTCACGGTGTTCGAGCTGGCCCTCACCGAGTGGCTGGATACGGAGGGTGCGGCCTTCGTGGACGTGCTGCGCTCCACGGCGTACCGGATGGGGCGGCTCGTGCACCCCGCGCGTCAGGACGAGTAGGCGGCCAGCTGCAGCCGCAGGCCCGCGATCATGCTCTCCAGGCCGATCCGGAAGGCGGCATCCGCCGCGGGATCCTCGCCGGCCGAGGCCGTGGCGCTCCTCACCGCCGCCGTGAAGACCGGGAACTGTTCCGCGGCACCTCCTGCCTCGAAGATGTCGACGGGAGCCACGACGTCCAGCGCCGAGCCGTAGATGAAGGACTCGAGTGCCACGATCGCGGGGACGATCCGCTCCTCGGGCCAGCCGCGGTCGCGGAAGCCGCGGGCCACCTCCTCGTACATCCGCAGTGTCCCGGCAGCGTCGGCGACGGGCATCACGGCGATGACCGGGACGAGCGGGGCGTGCCGCGCGAAGACCTCGCGGTAGGACCACGCCCACCGCCGCACGGCCTCGTCCCAGGCCTCCGAGGTGAAGGCGCCGACGTCCACCATGGTCATGACGTGGTCCTGCACCCAGCCGAGCACCTCCTGCTTCGAGGCGGCGTGGTTGTAGAGCGCGGACGCGGCGACCCTGAGGCGTCGGGCGAGAGCGGACATCGTCAGGCCCTCGTGCCCCGACTGCGTGATCAGTTCCAGGGCCGCCTCCGTGATGCGCTCCTTCGAGAGCACGCTGCGGGGTGGCCGCCCGGCCCGTCGAGGCGCCGGTGCGGGCGGCGGCGGTGGCGTCATCGGTGGTCCTCCTGTCGCGGCATCCCGGGCCGGCCGGCCCTTCCCCGAACGGATGCCCGTAGCTATAGTAGGCGCAATAATGAATGGCATTCATTTTGTGGCCTGCGTCATGGAGCCGGGAAGGAACACGTGAGAACCATCGAGCGCGACGTCGTGATCATCGGAGCGGGGCCCTCGGGCCTGACCGCTGCGCGGGAGCTCCGGCGGGCGGGGCGGAGCGTCGCCGTCCTCGAGGCGCGGGACCGCGTGGGCGGGCGCACGCACACCGATGTCGTCGACGGCGCGGTGCTCGAACTCGGCGGGCAGTGGGTGTCGCCGGACCAGACCGCGTTGATCGCACTCCTCGGCGAGCTGGGCCTCGACACCTACCCCCGCTACCGGGAGGGTGATTCCGTCTACATCGGCCCCGACGGCGAACCCATCCGCTACTCCGGCGACATGTTCCCCGTCGGCGACTACACGCGGGAGGAGATGGAGCGGCTCATCGCCGTCCTCGACGAGATCGTCGCGGAGGCGGGCCCCGAGGCACCCTGGAACCACCCGGACGCACGGGCCCTCGACACGATCTCCTTCCACCACTGGCTGCGGCAGCACTCGGACGACGAGGAGGCCTGTGACAACATCGGCCTGTTCATCGCAGGCGGCATGCTGACGAAGCCCGCGCACTCCTTCTCGGCGCTGCAGGCCGTCCTCATGGCGGCGAGTGCAGGCTCCTTCTCGAACCTCGTGGACGAGAACTTCATCCTCGACCGGCGCGTGATCGGCGGCATGCAGTCGGTCTCGGAGCGGATGGCGGCGGACCTCGGCGAGGACGTGGTGCTGTCCAGCCCGGTACGGACGCTCCGCTGGAGCGGGATCGACGGCGTGGACGGCGTCACGGTGGTCTCGGACACCACGACCGTGCACGCGCGCTACGCGGTGGTGGCCGTGCCGCCCAACCTGTACTCGCGCATCAGCTACGAGCCTCCGCTGCCGCGCCGACAGCTCCAGATGCACCAGCACCAGTCACTGGGCCTCGTCATCAAGGTGCACGCCGTCTACGCCACGCCGTTCTGGCGGGAGGAGGGCCTCTCCGGCACCGGCTTCAGCGCCGGTTCGATCGTGCAGGAGGTCTACGACAACTCGAACCTCGAGGATCCCCGCGGCACCCTGGTGGGCTTCGTGTCCGACGAGCGGGCGGACGCCATGTTCGAGCTGCCGCCGCACGAGCGCCGGGAGCGCATCCTCTCCTCGATCGCCGGGTTCCTCGGCCCGCAGGCCCTCGAACCCGAGGTGTACTACGAATCCGACTGGGCCTCCGAGGAATGGACACGCGGCGCCTACGCCTCGAGCTACGACCTCGGCGGCCTGCACCGCTACGGGCGCGACCAGCGGACCCCGGTGGGCCCCATCCACTGGTCCTGCTCGGACATCGCTGCCGAGGGCTACCAGCACGTGGACGGCGCCATCCGGATGGGCCGCCGCACCGCCGTCGCCGTGGACCGCGCCCTCTCGGCGGGCCTGCAGTCCACCGGTTCCACCAAGGAGGCTTGAGCCATGCGCTACATCGTCGGGTACACCGCGGACGAACGCGGGCATGACGCCGTCAGCCTCGCCGTCGCCCTCGCGCGCCGCCAGGACGCCACCCTCGATCTGGTGCTCGTGACACCGGAGCACTCGCTGTACGCGGGCACCTACCCGCCGGACAAGGGCTTCGACACCCTCCTCACCGAGCAGATGCAGGAGTGGATGGACGAGGGCCTCGCCCTGGTGCCCGAGGACGTCACCGCCCGCGGCGTGGTGATCCGGGCGGAGTCCAACGCGGAGGGGCTCATCCGCGCCGCGGAGGACACCGAGGCGTCACTGATCGTGATCGGTGCCAGCACCCGCGGTCTGGCCAGCCGCTACAGCGTGGGCAACGTGGCCCGGGCGCTCCTCCACGCGGCCCCCGTGCCCGTGGCCCTCGCCCCGCAGGGCTACCGCCGCACCGATCCGGTCACGCGCCTCACGTGCGCCGTGGGCCGGCGGGCCGGGGCCGACGACGTCATCGCCGTCGCGATCGCGTCCGCCGAACGCCGGGGCCTACCCCTCCGGCTCGTCTCGCTGGTACCGCTCGACACCGGTCTGCCGGACCCGGAGCGTGCCGAGGAGGATGCGAACCGGCTGCTGGCCGAGGCGGCGGCACCGCTCGCGGCCGGAGGTCGCGTCAGCGTCGAGACGGCGCGGGGAACCTCCATCGAGGAAGCGATCAACGCCCTGGCCTGGGACGAGGGGGAGGTGCTGCTCGTCGGATCGAGCCGCCTGGCGCAGCACACGCGCATCTTCCTCGGGTCCACGGCCGCCAAGATCCTGCGCACGCTGACCGTCCCCATGGTCGTGGTCCCGCGCACCTACGCCCCACCCGCCGTCGGGCCGGGCCCATCATCGGAGGCACGCGCATGAGCATCGACGAGACGACCGAACGGGGAACCGGCCTCAGCCGGAAGGGCCTGGACTCCGGGACGGTGGGCCTGCTGGGCGCCGTCGTGATCGGGGTGTCCTGCGTGGCCCCCGCCTACACGCTCACGGCGGCGCTCGGCCCCACCGTCGCGGAAGTGGGCGTGAACCTGCCGGCCATCTTCCTCGTCGGGTTCATCCCCATGCTGCTGGTGGCTCTCGGCTACCGCGAACTCAACGCCGCCATGCCCGATTCCGGGACCTCCTTCACGTGGGCCACGCGGGCGTTCGGTCCGTGGGTCGGGTGGATGGGCGGCTGGGGGCTGATCGCCGCCACCGTGATCGTCCTCTCCAACCTTGCAGCCGTGGCGGTGGACTTCTTCTACCTTCTCCTCTCGCAGCTCTTCGACGACCCGGCGCTGGCCGACCTCACGTTGGACCTCCCGGTGAACATCGCGACGACGCTCGTGTTCATCGCCCTCGCCTGTTACGTCTCGTACCGCGGCATGGAGGCCACGAAGACGGTGCAGTACGTGCTCGTCACGTTCCAGCTGGTGGTGCTCGCCTGGTTCGCCATCGCCGCGTTCATCCACGTGGCGAACGGCTCCGCCTTCGACGCCACCACCATCAGCGCCGACTGGTTCAACCCCTTCGCGGTCGGCTCCTTCTCGGCGTTCGCCGCCGGGGTCTCCCTCTCGATCTTCATCTACTGGGGCTGGGACGTGGCCCTCACCATGAACGAGGAGACCACCAACCCGCGCACGACGCCGGGGCGCGCCGGTGCGCTCACCGTCGTCGTCATCGTGGTCATCTACCTGACGGTCGCGCTCGCGACCCTCGCCTTCGCGGGTGTCGGTGACGGCGAGTTCGGCGCCGGTAACCCGGACAACCAGGGGAGCATCTTCGCGGCGCTCGCCGGGCCCGTGATGGGCCCCTTCGCCATCCTGATGTCCATGGCCGTGCTCAGCTCCTCGGCGGCGTCGCTGCAGTCCACGTTCGTCTCGCCGGCGCGCACCCTCCTCGCCATGGGGCACTACCAGGCGTTGCCCAAGGGCTACGGACGCATCAGTCCGCAGCGGAAATCACCGAGCTTCGCCACGGTGGCCGCCGCGCTCGCCGCAGGCGGATTCTACGTGTTCACGCGCCTCACGTCCGAGAACGCCCTGTGGGACACCATCGCGGCCCTCGGGCTCATGATCTGCTTCTACTACGGCATCACGGCCCTCGCGTGCGTCTGGTACTTCCGGGCGCAGGCGTTCTCCAGCGTGCGCGGGTTCCTGTTCCGCTTCCTCGCGCCGCTGCTGGGCGGCGTGATCCTCATGGTCATGTTCGTGAAGACCGCCGTCGACTCCATGGACCCCGAGTACGGGTCCGGGTCCGAGCTGTTCGGCGTGGGCATGGTGTTCATCCTCGGGATCGGCGTGATCCTGCTCGGAGCGGTGCTCATGCTCGTGTGGTCGCGCATCAATCCTGCGTTCTTCCGGCAGGACGTCCTGGCCCGCGGACAGGCTCCGGCAGGCCCCGAACCCCTGCGCTAGAGTGATCCGACGCCGCCGCGCCCGTCTCCGGGCGGGGCCGCGCCGTCACGTCGTCACCACGGCCTCGTCACCAGGTCCTCGTAGGGAGGCCGCCACCGCAGGGAAAGGGTTGCCCAGTGCGCTATGTCGTCGGCTACACCGAGAACGATCGCGGACAGGAGGCCGTGGAACTCGCGACCTCCCTGGCTCTCACGCAGTCGGCCGGGATCGATCTCGTGACCGTGCTCGACTGGCCCCAGGACGGCAGCGTGGCTCCCGGTGGACGCCGGGCGCAGGAGGCGCTGGACCGCGCGAAGGCGCACGTCCCCGACGGTATCGAGGTCACCACGCACGTGCGGCTCGCGGACTCCTTCGCGCAGGGACTCCTCGAGACCGCGCACGACGTCGATGCCGGGCTGATCGTCATCGGCGCCGCGGGCAACGGGCTCCTCCGCCGCTTCACGGTGGGCAGTGTCGCCAACGCCGTGCTGCACAGCTCACCCCTCCCCGTGGCCCTCGCGCCCCGCGGCTACCGGCACCGCGCCGCCTTCACCCGCATGACCTGCGCCGTCGGCACGCGCCCCGGTGCGGAGGGAGCCCTGGACGTCGCGGTCGAGTCCGCCGCCCGCCGTGGCCTGCCGCTCCGGCTCGTCTCGCTCGTTGCCCTCGACGTCCATGAGCACTCGGATTCGGGTGAGGCGATCAACCGGGCGCACCAGCACGCGCACTCCGTCCTCGCGCGCGCCGTGGAGCAGCTGCCCGAGGGTCATGAGACGTCCATCATCGTGGCGCACGGCCGCACCATCGAGCAGGCCATCGACAACATCGAGTGGGATCCGGGTGAGCTCGTGATCGTGGGATCGAGCCGCCTCGCGCAGCGCCGTCAGCTGTTCCTCGGGGCCACGGCGAACAAGATGCTGCGCGAACTCCCGGTGCCGATGGTGGTCGTGCCGAGGGAGTGGGTCCGCGCCGAGCGCTGACCCTTCGGACCGCGGCGGGCGGGGTCACGCCGTCGTTCTTTCGGCCACCCGCGACGTCGAGGACACCCGCCCGCGGAGCATCACGGCGCCCAGCACCACGAACATCACGCCGGTCAGGGCAGCGAAAACGTCCCCGTGCGGCTCCCGTGCATGGACGGCCGTGAAGTCGGCGAGCGCGTGGACGAGCACCAGCGGCAGGATCCAGTGGAAGCGGTACTGGAAGGCCGCCATCGCGAACCCCACGACGCCGGAGAGCAGCACGTTGGTCAGGATGTCGTAGGTGCCACGCCCCTGCTGATGAGTTCCTCGTTGAACCCGACCAGGAGCAACGTCAGGACCTAGAGGGCGACGCCGGGCGGTGCGACGTCGAGCCCTGACGGCAGGAGCCATGACAGGGCCTCGGCCAGGAGCACGAGGAGGAAGAGAGCCGCGCTGCGACCGGCCCACAGGCGCGTGATGCCGATGCGGTGCCACAACCGGAACCGCGTCACCAGGGCTGCGGCGAAGACACAGCAGAGGCCGTTCACGAAGAGGCCCGCATACCAGCCGCCGATCCCGAGCAGGGGAGCGAGGGCGAGGCCGCCGATGATCACGCCGAACCGGGCGAGGTGCACGGCAGCCGCGACGAGGAAGTCCGTTGCCTGTGCTCTGGTCATGGCACGAAGATGGTGCCCCGCCGTGATCCACCGAAGGGACCACCCGCCGTCGTCGCGTCCCCCGCATGCGGAGACGCGGCGCGCCCGCCGTCCGGTCAGGCGGCGCTGACCGCGGGCTCCGCAGCGCGCGCGATCCGCGGCTGGCGCCGCACCGTGCGCAGCATGTCGATGGTGAGGAGGACCAGGCCGAGCCAGACGAGCCCGAAGCCGATCCACCGCTCGAACGGCATCTCCTCGCCGAACACGAGCAGGGCCAGGAGGAACTGGATCACCGGGGCGAGGTACTGCAGCAGGCCGATGGTCGTCAGGGGCAGGCGGCGGGCTGCCGCTCCGAAGAAGATCAGGGGCACGGCCGTGATGATGCCGGAGGACGCCATGATCCAGAAGTGCGCGGTGCCCTCGGTGATCAGTGTCGCGGAGCCGGTGGAGCCGAGCCAGAGCATCACGGCGGCGGCGATCGGCGTGAGGACCGCCGTCTCGATGCTGAGGCTCGAGACGGCGTCCACCCGGGAGCCGACCTTCTTCTTGACGAAGCCGTAGATGCCGAAGGAGAACGCGAGAGTCAGGGCGATCCACGGCACCGACCCGTAGCCGACGGCGAGCACCACGACGGCGAGCAACCCCATGCCGATGGCGGTCCACTGGAGGGGCCGCAGCTTCTCGCGCAGCACCACCACGCCGATGAGCACCGAGACGATCGGGTTGATGAAGTAGCCGAGGGAGGCCTCGATGGCCTGACCGGAGGTGACGCCGTAGGTGTAGACGAACCAGTTGACGGCGATGAGCAGGGCGGCGACGGCGAGCGTGCCCACGATGCTCGGGGTGCGCAGTGCCGTGACGACCGGGCGCCATGACCGCATGGCCGTCAGCAGGAGGGCGCAGAAGACGAGGGACCAGAGAACGCGGTTCGCCACGATCTCGATGGGCCCGGCGGGCGCGAGGATCACGAAGAAGAGCGGGAGCAGGCCCCACAGGCCATAGGCGGCGGTGCCGAAGAGGATGCCGACGGAGTTCTCGCTCCTCGGCTGACGGCCGGACTGCACACCCGTAGTTCTCACGAGCAGCGGAACGGGCCGCCGCAGCGCTTTTATTCCCCGACGCCCGGCCACCCGACCCTGCACGGGTCCTCGATCACGCTGCGCGGCACCGCCGCCCGCCGTGTACCCCCGGACGAGACCTCCGCCACTCCTTGAACTCCGCGGGGCGTGCGCCATTTAGAATAAGGAACTGTGCGCTTATTCCGTGCACAGCTGTCGATCAGGATCATCTCCGCTCGAAAGAAGGCAATCCAGTGTCTACCTCAGCTGCGGCCCGGCCGCTGCGGGTCGCGATCATCGGCGCAGGTCCGGCCGGCGTGTACGCCGCCGACATCCTCACGAAGTCGAACGAGGTCAAGGACGGCGACTTCGCCGTGAGCATCGACCTCTTCGACCAGTACCCGGCGCCGTACGGGCTGATCCGCTACGGGGTTGCACCTGACCACCCGCGCATCAAGGGCATCGTCAACGCCCTGCACAAGGTCCTGGACCGCGGTGACATCCGGTTCCTCGGCAACATCAACTACGGCCGGGACCTCACCCTCTCCGACTTCCGCCGCTTCTACGACGCCGTGATCTTCGCGACGGGTGCCATCAAGGACGCCGATCTCAGCGTCCCCGGCGTCGAGCTCGAGGGTTCCTTCGGCGGCGCCGACTTCGTGTCCTGGTACGACGGCCACCCCGACGTCAGCCGGGACTGGCCGCTCGAGGCCAAGGAGATCGCGGTGATCGGCAACGGCAACGTGGCCCTCGACGTCGCGCGGATCCTCTCCAAGCACGCGGACGACCTGCTGTCCACGGAGATCCCCGACAACGTGTACCAGGGGCTGAAGGCCTCGCCCGTGACGGACGTGCACGTGTTCGGTCGCCGCGGACCGGCGCAGGTGAAGTTCACGCCCCTCGAGCTCCGCGAACTCTCGCACTCGCGCGACGTGGACATCGTCCTCTACCCGGAGGACTTCGACTTCGATGCCGGGTCCGAGGAGCAGATCGCCACCAACAACCAGACCAAGACGATGGTGAAGACGCTCACCAACTGGCTGGTCGAGGACGAGCCCACGGGCGCCTCCCGCCGGCTGCACCTCCACTTCCTGCACTCTCCCGTGGCGATCCACGACTCACCGGAGACGCCGGGCAAGGTGGCCGGGATGAGGTTCGAGCGCACCGAGCTCACGGGTGACGGATCCGTGCGCGGCACGGGCGAGATGATCGACTACCCGGTGCAGGCCGTCTACCGTGCCATCGGCTACTTCGGGTCCGAACTGCCCGAGGTCGGCTTCGACGAGAAGCGCGGGGTCATCCCCAACGAGGGCGGCCGCGTGATCGACGAGGAGGGCAACCACGTGCCCGGCATCTACGCGACCGGCTGGATCAAGCGCGGTCCGGTGGGCCTCATCGGGCACACGAAGGGTGACGCCCTGGAGACCATCGGCTATCTCCTCGAGGACAGGCTCAACCTCCCGCCGGCCGAGAACCCCTCCGAGGACGCGATCATCGACCTCCTCGAGGAGCGCGGCGTCCGCTACACCACCTGGGACGGCTGGCTGAAGCTGGACGCGCACGAGGCGAAGCTCGGCGCCAACTTCGTGAACACCTCGGGCAACGCCGAGGTGATCCGGGAGCGCGTGAAGCTCGTTCCCCGCGAGGACATGGTCGCCATTTCCCGCGGGGAGTAGCGCCGCTATGCTGTGACCTGTCCCACGTCGATCGTGGGACAGGTCATGAAGCGGAGTGCCGATGTCGCCGTCCCGAGCCGCCGTCGCGGATCTCTCGTCCGACGCGCTGCAACGCGGGGCGCTCGCCGCACACGAGGCCCTCGAGCACGGCGCCGACGTCGCGGGGAAGCTGCGCGGGGTGGTCCGGGAATCGTGGATGAGGTCGCTGACCTTCCACCCGCGGCCGGGCACCGCGCAGGCCGCCCTCTTCTGCTCCGAGGAGGAGCTCGAGGCCTACCGCCGTGGCCACCCGCTCGCCGCCGTCATGCCCGTCATCGACCGCCTGCTCGTCCAGCCGAGCCTCGAGGCGGGGATGCTCGTGGCCGTGGGCGACGAGAACGGGCGTCTGCTCTGGGTCGATGGTGACCGTGAGCTGCGACGCCGTGCCGAGGGCATGCTGTTCATGGCGGGTACCGACTGGTCCGAGGCGACCGTCGGTACGAGCGCCCCGGGAACGGCCCTCGCCCTCGGGCGGAGCGTGCAGATCGCAGGGGCGGAGCACTTCAATCCGGATGTCCGGCCCTGGAGCTGCACCGCCGTGCCGCTGCACGATCCCGACTCGGGCACCGTGCTCGGCGTCATCGACATCACCGGTGCCGGCGAGGCCGTCGCCCCCCACACGCTGGCGCTCGTGGAAGCGGCGGTGGCGGCAGCGCAGGCACACCTGAGCATCCACCGCTTGCAACGCAGGCTGGCGACGCCGAAGACCAGGCGCGCGTCGGTGCCACGGGCGGCGCTCTACCGGGACAGCCTGCAGGTTCTCGGCACGGATCACGGGATCCTGCACGCCGGTGTGGCCTCGCTCGAGCTGAGCCTCCGCCACGCCGAGCTGCTCGTGCTGCTGGCGCTGCATCCCGAAGGGCTCTCGGCGGACGAGCTCACCGTCATGGCCTACCCCGAGGGTGCCTCCGTCTCGACGGCGAGGGCCGAGATGCTGCGGCTCCGCAGGGTCCTCGCCGCGCACGGCGATGCCGTGGTGCCCGAATCGCGCCCGTACCGGCTGCGCTCCGACCTCGTGGTCGACGCCCTGCAGGTGCTCAACTACCTCCACCGTGGCGCGCACCGCATGGCCCTGGGCATCTACAGGGGGCCGGTCCTGCCGCGCTCGCAGGCACCGGCCATCGGTCGCCTCCGCCGCGAGGTGTCCACCCTCCTGCGCGACGCCGTCCTCAACGACGGCTCACCGGAGACGGTGTCCGACTACGTCGCCCTACCGGAAGCGGCGGACGACGTCGAGGCCTGGCACCTCGCGCTGCGGGTGCTGCCGGCCCGGTCACCGAAGCGCGCCGTCGTCGTCGCGCACCTGGAGCAGGTGGAGGCGGAGCTCGCTGCCTCTGCGTCACCTCATGTTTCCCGAAACTTTGTTGCTGAATTGCAATAAAACCGTCTCGCGGTGCCGGGCGGCAGACTACCGTTGACCATGGTGGCTGAGATGGTCACGTGGGCTCATATCCCGCGTGCAGCGGCCGCCATACACAGCAGGTCTACAAGGGGATTTCGTGACGCAGGTTGGACAGCACCAGGTAACACCGACGGTGCCCGCGAGGAACCGCGCCTCGCGCACGAAGATGAACGCGACGCTCGCCATGGTGGTCTGCTTCGTCGGTTTCCAGGGTGTGGTGCCGCAGTCCTGGGAGTCGGCATCCGCCGTCGGTCCCGACCGCACCCCGACCGTGACGCTGTCAGGCCTGGTCGACGACGCCCTCATCCCCACCGGAACCGTGGGCTCCTTCCTCCTCGTGCCTCTCGGGATCACGGACGCCGCAGCCGGCGCGGGTTCCGGTGCAGGGTCCAGCAACATCTCCACCACCTCGGTCCCGGCGAACCGCCCCGCCGAGGGCGCACTCTTCGCACCCCTCGACGTCCTGGTGCCCACCTCGCCATTCGGCTTCCGCACCAGCCCCATCACCGGTCAGGCGGGCGAGTTCCACACGGGCCAGGACTTCGCGGCTCCGTGCGGGACGCCGGTGTACGCGGCGGACGCCGGCACGGTCCGGGCCGTCGGCTGGCACCAGTGGGGCGGTGGCAACAGGGTCGAGGTGGATCACGGAAACGGTCTGATCACCAGTTACAACCACCTCGAAGCCATCTCGGTCTCCGTGGGGGACACCGTGGACGGCGGCGAACCCATCGCCACGCTCGGCACCACAGGCTCCTCGACGGGCTGCCACCTGCATTTCGAGACGATCCTCGACGGCGAACACGTCGACCCCGCGCGCTGGACGCTCGAGACGACCACGCACGGCGAGCGCAAGGGTGCGCTCGAGGACTACACGCCGGGGAAGGCCGATGTCTCGGACATCCCGGCCTGGGCGCAGTCGTCCACGCGGTCTGATCAGCAGCCTCCGGTCTCCGACGCACTGGCCGTCGGAGCGGGACGGCAGGAGTCACCGCTCGTCGCCGACGGTAGGGCCCAGAACGACGGGCTCGCGGACGGTGGGACGTCGCTGGGCGGCAACAGCCGTCCCGACGGCGGCAGCATCACTCCGCCGAACGGCGAGGGCTCCGACACGACGCCTGCGCCTCCGGGACCTCCCGCGACTCCGGGGCCGCCGACGCCTCCCGGACCGCCCGCACCTCCTGCGCCTCTCGAACCGCACGCGCCTCCGGCACCGCCGACGCCTCCGGCACCGCCGACGCCTCCGCCGCCCGGCACGAGCGACCCGGATCCCTCGTGCGACACCGACGACGACCAGACGCCAGAGGTGCCCGGCGAGGAAGCACCTGCGCAGCCGGGTGCCGCCGCGCCGGCGACCCCTGGTCCGACCGACCTGCAGGCCGCGTCGCCAACACCTGAGCCGGCTCCTGCGCCGACGCCGGGGATGACTCCTCCGCCGACACCGGGGCCTGAGGCTCCTCCTGCGTCGCCGGCGCCCGTCGAGGGTGAGCCTGCGCCGGGCGAGGAGGCGGATCCCGTGACACCACCGTGCGGCGATCCCGAGGACCCGACGGATCCCGCCACCCCGGCACCTGGTACTCCGGCACCTGGCACTCCGGCACCTGCTAGTCCGGCACCTGGCATCCCGGCAACCGGGACGCCGTCGCCGTCTGCTGTCCCATCGGCCGAGAGCACGTCCTCGCCCTCCTGATCCCGTGTCCGGCCGGCGTCGGCTTGCCCTACGTGCCGCGTACCCCGCCCCGCGAGGGATGCGCAGCGGTGACGATGCAACGTCGGTGCAACTTCCTTCCTCCTAGGCTGTGCACACGGACGACGACGTCCTGTACGCAGCGGATTCGAGGAGTTGGACAATGACTGTTTACGCCCAGCCAGGCCAGGACGGTTCGAAGGTCAGTTTCAAGCCGAGGTACGAGAATTGGATCGGCGGTGAGTGGGCGCCACCGATCAAGGGCCAGTACTTCGAGAACATCTCACCGGTGACGGGCAAGGCCTTCTGCGAGGTGGCACGCGGCACGGCCGAGGACATCGAGCTCGCCCTCGACGCCGCACACAAGGCCGCTCCCGCGTGGGGCAAGACCTCCGTGGCGGAGCGCGCATCCGTGCTCAACCGGATCGCGGACCGCATGGAGGAGAACCTCGAGCTGCTCGCGGTCGCCGAGACCTGGGACAACGGCAAGCCCGTCCGTGAGACCCTCGCCGCGGACATGCCGCTCGCCATCGACCACTTCCGCTACTTCGCCAGCGCCATCCGCGCCCAGGAGGGGCACCTGTCCCAGCTCGACGAGGACATGACGGCCTACCACTACCACGAGCCGCTCGGCGTCGTGGGGCAGATCATCCCGTGGAACTTCCCCATCCTCATGGCCACCTGGAAGCTCGCGCCCGCCATCGCTGCGGGTAACGCCGTGGTGCTGAAGCCCGCCGAGCAGACCCCGACGTCGATCCTGGTCCTGATGGAGCTGATCGGCGACATCCTGCCCGCGGGCGTGGTGAACGTGGTGAACGGGTTCGGTGTCGAGGCCGGCAAGCCGCTGGCCTCGAGCAAGCGCATCCGTAAGATCGCCTTCACCGGCGAGACGACCACGGGCCGGTTGATCAGCCAGTACGCGAGCCAGAACCTCATCCCGGTGACGCTCGAGCTCGGTGGCAAGAGCCCCAACATCTTCTTCTCCGACGTCGCCGACAGCAACGATTCCTTCTACGACAAGGCGCTCGAGGGCTTCGCGCTGTTCGCCCTCAACCAGGGCGAGGTCTGCACCTGCCCGTCGCGCGCGCTCGTGCAGGGCTCCATCTACGACTCCTTCATGAGCGACGCCATCGCCCGCGTGGAGAAGATGATCCAGGGCAACCCGCTGGACACCGATACGCAGGTGGGTGCGCAGGCCTCCAACGATCAGCTCGAGAAGATCCTCTCCTACATGGACATCGGCACGCAGGAGGGCGCGAAGATCCTGATCGGCGGTGAGCGCAACATGCTCGAAGGCGACCTCGCCGAGGGCTACTACGTGAAGCCGACCGTATTCGAGGGCACCAACAGCATGCGCGTGTTCCAGGAGGAGATCTTCGGGCCGGTGGTGTCCGTGACCCGCTTCAACGACTACGCCGAGGCCATGGAGATCGCGAACGACACCCTGTACGGACTCGGCGCCGGTGTGTGGTCGAGGAACGGCAACGTGGCCTACCGCGCAGGCCGTGAGATCCAGGCGGGGCGCGTGTGGGTGAACAACTACCACGCCTACCCGGCAGGAGCTGCGTTCGGCGGGTACAAGTCCTCGGGTATCGGCCGCGAGAACCACGCCATGATGCTCGACCACTACCAGCAGACCAAGAACCTCCTGGTCAGCTACTCGGAATCCAAGCTCGGGTTCTTCTAGGAGATGCGATGACCGTCGAAGCCTCGGTGACCATCCCGGGTGACACCTTCTCGCGGGTGGCGCTGACGGACAGCGCGGTGGAACTGCTGGACAGGCTCTGGCTCATCCACGGGCCGCTGATGTTCCACCAGTCGGGCGGGTGCTGCGACGGGTCCTCGCCCATGTGCTACCCGGCGGGGGAGTTCATCACGGCCGAGGCGGACGTGCTGCTCGGCGTCCTGGACGTCTCGGCGGGTGCGGAGGGCAGGGTCGCCGCACCCGCGGGGGAGGACGACGGCGAGCCGCGGCTCATCGAGTTCTGGATGTCCCGGGAGCAGTTCGAGTACTGGAGCCACACGCACCTGACGGTCGACGTGGTACTCGGACGCGGCAGCGGCTTCTCGGTCGAGGCACCGGAGGGCAAGCGGTTCCTCATCCGCTCACGCCTCATGGGCTGACCCGCGCACAGGTGAACAGGAAGGGGTCCGGCGATCGCCGGGTCCCTTCCTGCCTGCGCCGCGCAGCGGGTCCAGGTGCGCGGGACCCAGGAGCTGCTCAGTGGGTGTGGTGGCCGGGGTCGACGGCGAGGACGATCCCCAGCAGGTCGTTCAGGGCGTGCCCCAGCCGCGGGTCCACGAGCTCGTACCGCGTGCGCCGACCCTCCGGGACGGACACCACGAGTCCGCAGCCCCGCAGGCACGACAGGTGGTTGGAGAGACTCTGGCGGCTCACGCCCAGGGCGTCGGCCAGCTCGCTCGGGTAGGCGGGAGCCTCCGTCAGGGCCACGAGGATCCGTACGCGGGTGGGGTCCGAGAGGGCGGTGCCCACACGCCCCAGCACCGAGGTGGACGTCACGGTCTGCAGCATCAGTGGCTCAGCTCCGTCTCGTGCGGCACGTGACCCAGGGGCTCGATCTGGAAGGTGCAGTGGTCGATCCCCACCTCGAAGTGCTGACCCACGCACTCCTGCAACTGGTCGAGGACGGCGTGCGCCGAGCCGTCGCGGTAGCAGGCGTCGTCCACCACGATGTGCGCCGTGAGGACGGGCAGGCCGGTGGCGATCTGCGTGATGTGGAGATCGTGCACGTCGCGGACCTGCGGGAGGCGGGCGATGTGCGCGCGCACCTCCTCGAGATCGATGCCGGCGGGCGTGGACTCGAGCAGCACGTCGATGGTCTCGCGGAGGAGCTTCAGGGTGCGGGGGATGATCAGCGCCCCGATGAGCAGTGCCACCACGGCGTCGGCGCGCATCCAGCCCGTCAGCGTGATGACGACGGCGGCGACGATCACGGCCACGGACCCGAGGGCGTCGTTCAGCACCTCGAGGAAGGCGGCGCGGAGATTGAAGGTGGCGGTCCGGTGCCGGGCGAGGAGCCCGAGCGCCGCGAGGTTGCCGGCCAGGCCGATCACGCCGAAGACGATCATCTCGGGCGCCGCGACGACCTCCGGCGTGATGAGACGCCGCACTCCCTCGACGAGCACGTACGCGCCGACCGCCAGCAGGAACGCGGCCTGCAGGAGCGCGGCGATGACCTCCGCCCGGCGGAAACCCCAGGAGCGCCGGGCGGTGGCCGGCCGGACGGCGAGGGTCGCCGCGCCGAGGGCCATGGCGAGCCCCGCGGCGTCGGTGAGGACGTGCACCGAGTCGAAGAGCAGCGCGAGGCTCCCGGTCCACACGGCTCCGACGAGCTGCAGCGCGAAGACGCCGAGCGTGATGGCGAGGGCACCCGCCAGGGGCGCGCGCGGCGCCGTCGTCGAACCGTGGTGGTGATGCTGACCCATGACCCGATAGTACAGCGGAGCATGAACCGACGGGAGCGGCTTCTGTCGGCTCATCGCCTCCGGTCAGCGGTCGATCGTGGACATGTCCTCGTAGCGGTCCCCGACCGGGGCCTGGAGGGCGGTGAGCGAGGCGAGTTGCCCGGCGGAGAGGGCGAGGTCGGCCGCGGCGACGTTCTCCTCCAGGTACGCCACCTGCTTGGTCCCGGGGATCGGTGCGATGTCCTCGCCCTGCGCGAGGAGCCACGCGAGCGCCACCTGCCCGGGGGTGGCGCCGAGCTGCCGCGCTACGTGGTCCACCGCCTCGACGATCCGGATGTTGGCCTGGAGGTTCTCCCCGGCGAAGCGGGGATTGGTGCGCCTGAAATCCGACGCGTCCAGCTGCTCCACCGAGCGGATGGTGCCCGTGAGGAAGCCGCGGCCGAGCGGGGAGTAGGGCACGAAGCCGATGCCGAGTTCGCGCACGAGCGGCAGGATCTCCGCCTCGGGTTCGCGGCTCCACAGCGAGTACTCGGTCTGCAGGGCGGTGACCGGATGCACCGCGTGCGCCCGCCGGATGGTCGCGGGCGCCGCCTCGGACAGGCCGATGTGACGGATCTTCCCCTCCTCGACCAGGCCCGCGAGTGCGCCCATGGTGTCCTCGACCGGGACGGTGGGGTCCATGCGGTGCTGGTAGTAGAGATCGATGTGGTCGGTGCCGAGGCGCTTCAGGGAGCCGTCGACGGCGAGGCGGACGTTCTCCGGGCTGCCGTCGAGTCCGGGGGTGCCGCCCGCGATGTGTGAGATGGTGCCGAACTTCGTGGCGATCACGACGTCGTCGCGTCGGCCCGCGAAGGCGCGGCCCAGCAGCTGTTCGTTCGTGTAAGGGCCGTACATCTCGGCTGTGTCGAAGAAGGTCACCCCGAGGTCCACGGCGCGCTGCAGGGTCCGGAGGGCTCCGGCGTCGTCCGTGCCGGAGCCGGTGTAGAACGCGGACATGCCCATGCAGCCGAGGCCGAGCTGGGAGACGTCGAGGCCGGAGCCGAGGGTCAGGGTCTTCATGGGGGTGCGCCTCTCGATCGGGAACGGAACCGGTGCCAGACTACGACCGCATCCTCGGCGATGGCTGGGCGAAGAGCTCTTGTTGCACACCGTGCAAAATGATCGGTACGCTTGAGCGGTGCAGACAACCGAAACCGCCGAACCGCCCGGACGGCGTGAGCAGAACAAGATCGACACGCGACGAGCCATTGCCGACGCGGCGTTCGACCTCGCGCGGTCGGTGGGTCCAGGGAGTTTCACCGTGGACCAGATCGCGGAGCGGGCCGGCGTCTCCCGCCGCACCTTCTTCAACTACTTCCACAGCGCCGAGGATGCCCTCACGGTACGCATGGACGGTTTCATGGACACGGCCATCACGGTGTTCGACCAGGTCACCGATGAGCCCCTGTTCGACTCGATCATCCGTTCCTTCGCGGAGACCACGCGCATGGAAGGGCTCGGCCAGCACGGTGAGCTGTTCCGGATGGCCGAGCTGAACCCCGATCTGCTGCGTGCGCAGCTCCATGCCTGGGAGCGCGCGGAGGCGAGGATCGTCGAGGTACTCCGCCTGCGCCTCGGCCCTTCGGCCTCGGAGCTCTACCTGAGCGCACTGGTGGCGAGTGTGCTCGCCTGCACCAAGGCTGCGATGCGCGACTGGGCGTCCTCGACGACCGCCTTCGCCGGTGCGCCCGGCACCAGCACGTCCGACGACGCCTCGGGCGCCGACCTGGAGGACCGCATCCTCGGGACCCTCACCATGCTGCGGGACGGCTTCGCCGATCCCACGGCCGGACCCGTGAGACCCGACCGCCCTGCCTGACCGGCGACCGGCCCACACCGCTCGTCGAGGCTCCCACCACCGACCCACCACCTGCCCCATTCCCTTCGTGCGCTAGGACCCCCCATGGCTTTCCTGCTCTATCGGCTCGGCTCGTTCGCGTATCGCCGACGGTGGTGGGTGATCTCCGCGTGGCTGGCGATCATGCTGGCGGTCGGCGGTGCCGCCGTCGCGTTCTCGGGCACCCTCACCAACAACTTCACGATCCCCGGCACGGAATCGCAGCGCATCTCGGATCGGCTGCGTGAGGAACTGCCCGACGCCGTGGGAGGCACGGGCACCGTCGTGTTCACGGCGGAGGACGACGGTGGATTCACGCCGGAGCAGCGCGCCGCCGTGCAGTCCGCCCTGACCGAGGTCGCGGACCTCGACGGGGTCCGCGGCGTCGTGGATCCGTTCGCCGTCGCGGACCAGGTGGCGGGCGGCGAGCAGGAGCTCGTCGCGGGGCGTGCCGAGCTCGACGCGAGCGAGGCGGAGCTGACCGCCGGTGAGCAGCAGCTCGCCCAGGGACAGACGGACCTCGACGCACAGCGCCGCCAGTTCGAGCAGGCACGCGCGCAGCTCCCACCCGAGCAGGCGACGGCGACGGAGCAGCAGCTCGCCCAGGGGCAGGCGCAGCTGGACGCCACCAGGACCACGCTCGAGGACGGACGCGCGCAGCTCGAGTCCGGGCGCACGGAACTCGACCTGGCGCAGCGCCAGCTGGACGCCTCCTCCGGCGTGAAGCTGGTGTCCGACGACGGCACGGCCGCCGTTGCGAGCGTGCAGTTCGAGCAGCAGATCAACGGCGTGTCACCCGAGCTGCGGGAGTCGGTGCAGGAAGCGGCCGCGCAGGCGGAGTCCGCGGGCGTCGGCGTGGACTACAGCAAGGAGATCGTCGAGGACGTCTCCGGGATCGTCGGTGCCACCGAGGCCGTGGGCCTCGCCGTTGCCGCCGTCGTGCTGATCCTGATGCTCGGCACGCTGATCGCGGCGGGCCTGCCGCTGCTCATGGCGGTCATCGGCGTGGGTGTGGGCGTGGGCCTCACGTTCGCGCTCTCCGGCGTGATCGAGATGAACAGCATCTCCCCGGTGCTCGCCCTGATGCTCGGGCTCGCCGTCGGGATCGACTACTCCCTCTTCATCGTCAACCGCCACCGCACGCAGATGCTCCGCGGCATGGAGACGCGCGAGTCGATCGCCCGGGCCACCGGCACGGCGGGTAACGCCGTGCTCTTCGCCGGTATCACCGTGGTCGTGGCGCTCGCGGCCCTCGCCGTACCCGGGCTGCCGTTCCTCACCGTCATGGGCCTCTCGGCCGCCGGTACGGTGGCCGTCTCGGTGATCGTGGCGCTCACCCTCACCCCCGCGCTGCTCGCCGTCATGGGCCGGCGCGTCATCTCCAAGCGGCGCTGGGCCAGGGCCACGGGGAGCAAGCACTCCGCCGAGGTGCCGGTGGGCGGTGCGTCCGCGACCTCCGTCGCCGATGCCCGCGCAGCCAAGGGTGCCGGGTGGGGCGGGTTCGTCACCCGACTCCCCGTGCTCACGGTGCTGGCCGGCGTCCTCGTGCTCGGCGTGATCGCCGTCCCCGCCGCGCAGCTGCGCGTCGGGCTGCCCGACGGCGGCACGGAGCCGGCCGATTCCACGGCCTTCCAGGCCTACAGCACCATCGGCGAGAAGTTCGGGGAGGGAACCAACGGTCCGCTGATCGTCGTCGCCTCCTTGCCGGAGACGGGCGACGAGGCCGCCCGCACCGCCCTGCAGCTCGACGTCAACGACCTCCTCCGCGAGGTACCGGACGTCGCCGCGGCCGTTCCCGCCGCAGTCAGTGAGAACGGCCGCACGGCCATCTTCCAGGTGATCCCCGAGGAGGGTCCGGCGAGCGAGACGACCGAGAACCTGGTCCGGGACCTCCGCCAGGCCACGGACGAGATCGAGCAGCAGACCGGTGTCCCCATCGCGGTGACCGGGCAGACGGCCGCGAACATCGACGTCTCGGCGAAGCTGATGGAGGCCCTGCCGCTCTACCTCGGGATCGTCGTGGGGCTCTCGCTGATCCTGCTGCTGCTCGTCTTCCGCTCCATCCTCGTGCCCATCATCGCGACCGCCGGCTTCCTGCTCTCACTACTCGCGAGCTTCGGGGCCACCGTGGCCATCTACCAGTGGGGCTGGCTCGGTGACATCTTCGGTGTGACGAACCCGGGGCCCATCCTGAGCTTCCTGCCGATCATCCTCATCGGGGTGCTCTTCGGGCTCGCGATGGACTACCAGATGTTCCTGGTGTCCGGCATGCGTGAGGCCTACGTGCACGGCGATGACCCGAAGGCTGCCGTGCGCATCGGCTTCAGCCACGGCGCCCGCGTGGTGACCGCCGCGGCCATCATCATGGTCTCGGTCTTCGCGGGCTTCGTCTTCTCCCACCTCGCCATGGTGCGGCCCATCGGTTTCGGGCTCGCGTTCGGCGTGCTGCTCGACGCCTTCGTGGTGCGCATGACCCTCGTGCCCGCGGCCATGTACCTGCTGGGCAAGCATGCATGGTGGATCCCCGGGTGGCTGGAGAGGACCCTGCCCGACGTCGACGTCGAGGGTGCGCGTCTGGAGCGGGAGGAACCCGCCGGGCGCACCGTCGCGGAGGAACGGGAGCTCGCAGCCCGCTAGTCCCCGGTGAGGCGAAACTACGCCTGCAGGTCAGCCCCGGGCGATCAGGGGCGTGTACCTGAAGTGGTAGGAGTCCGCCGCCGCGATCGCCCGGGAGAGCGGCACGAAGGAGCAGCGGAACAGGAGCCCGACGTCGTCACCCGGCCCGGGCGTCCCGGACGCGCCCGTGACCACGTGGTCCCACCCGTTCCGGGACTCGTCCGTGCGTGCCTCGAAGAACACGCTGACCTGCTCACCGGGTGCGAAGTCGATGAGCATGTGGCCGGCCGCGAGTGCGCGCAGCGGGCCGTCGATCACGAGGCCCGTCTCCTCGAGCACCTCGCGGCGGGCGGCGGCGTCGAGGGACTCCCCGGGGTCCACGCCGCCGCCGGGCACCTGCGTGCCGGCCTCCGGATGGTCCACCTGGTCGAAGACCAGCACCTGGGTGTTCTCGCCCGCACCGCGGACCAGGTACACACCCACCCTGATGCGCGGTGTCGGGCGGCCGTCGTCGTGTGCGGAGTCCATCTCCCCAATCTAGGTCAGCCTGGAGACTCCGACGGCGGGGACTGCGGGTCGCGCGGGGACGGGAACGGCGGGTCGAGCGGCGGGCCGATCAAGGGCTGCTGTGTGAGCCACGAGCGGGCGGCGGTCTCGGCGTCGAAGTAGGCGACCGGGAACGGCGGCTCGTAGACCTCGAGGTACAACTCGGTCAGCGCCGGGTCCAGCACGGACGGCCCCAGGAGGGCGACGGCGGACAGCGACGCCCGCTGGGCGAAGTACGCCAGCGCGCCCTGACTCAGCAAGGCCATACCGTTCAGGAACATCAGCAGGTGCGCGCGGCGACCGGGAAGTGCGTGGTCGAGGGCCTCCGTGAGCGAGCGGCCGTCCGAGCTGCGGAGGACCAGCGAGGGCGACCAGCGGACACGCACGAGGGTACCGTCCTCGCACTCGATCGTGAAGCGCCGCTCCGGTGTATCCATCACCATCCCCGTCCCCTTGCACGAAGTGTAGTGACAGCACCTGACAGGCCCACGGCGGGCCTCCCATCGAAGGCATGAGCTCGCAACCGGTAAGCACCCGGTTCCCGCGATCACCTCAGCCCTGACGCCCGGTGATCGACCACCGGGCGTCAGGGCTGAGGTGAAGCAGTCACCAGGTCTGACCGCTCGCTGGGTTCCAGGGGCAGCTGAGCTCTCGGCGCGGCGGCGCGGCGGTCCTGCTCAAGGAAGGCCAGCCACGCGCGGGCCTCCTCGGTCCGGGCGAAGTAGCGCGTGCGGCTGCGGGACTGGGCGATGAACGCGGCCAGTACCCGGTCCACGGGGTCGCTGCCCGTGAGCGCGATCGGCCCCTCGTGGCGGTACGCGACGAGCATCTGGCGGGCCGCCGGTGTGATGTGCCGGATGAGATCGAGGTGGACGAGCATGGGACGCGACTGCCACCGCGGTGCGTGGGTGATCGTGTTCGCCAGGACGTCGAGCTCGGCCGGCCCGATCACGGACCCCGGCCGCCACACGACCTCTGCGATCCCGGCGTCCTGCGTGACCGTGAAGTCGTTCTCGATGTCGTCTCCCTCCTCGGTCCCCAGGCGTACGTGCGGTGTCTGCTGCAGTCTCGCACCGTCCAGCACCACGTGCCACCACCGCGATGCGCGCAGGTCCGACACGCGGAGTCGATGCGCCGGACGGTATGCGCCGACGTCGAGCGGCCCGGGGGACGATCATCAGTAGGCGTAGTGTTGATGACCTGCCCCGGCCCGTTCGGCGCGCGAGAGGGCGGAACGGCCGCACCCCCGAGGCATGGGGACGTATGGAGGAGGTGGGACGTGATCGATTTCGTGCGCGACAGGTTCGGTCAGATCCTGTTCGCGAGTTGGCAGCATTTCTCGCTCGTGGCGCAGTGCCTCGTGCTCGCCACGGTGCTGGCGGTGGTGGTTGCAGCCCTGGTGTACCGCAGTGCGGGGCTGACCGCGGCGGCGAACAGCGTCTCCGCGATCGGGCTGACCATCCCAGCGTTCGCACTGGTGGGTCTGCTGATCGCCCCGTTCGGCTTCGGTGTGCTCCCGGCCGTCATCGTGGTGGTCTTCTTCGCCACCCTGCCGATCCTTCGGAACGCGGTGGTGGGGCTCACGAGCATCGACGGCTCCGTGCTCGAGTCCGCCCGCGGCGTCGGGCTGAGCCGGTTCCAGACCCTGTGGCGCGTCGAGCTCCCCATGGCGTGGCCCGTCATCCTCGCGGGCGTGCGCGTCTCCGCCCAGATGGTGATGGGCATCGCCGCCATCACCGCCTACGTCCTCGGCCCCGGCCTCGGCGGCTTCATCTTCACCGGTCTGGCGCGCCTCGGCGGCGCCAACTCCCTCGAGTCCGTGGTCACCGGCACCGTTGCCGTAATCATCCTGGCTCTCGTCCTCGATCTCCTTCTCGTCGGCCTCAGCCGGCTCACCATCCCGCGAGGTATCCGTGTCTGACTCCCCCCGTACCCAGCCTTCACAGCAGGACCCCGCAGCGCAGGTCTCCGGAGCGAGCATCCTGCTCGACAAGGTGACCAAGCGCTACCCCGGCCAGGAGAAGGCCGCCGTGGACGGCCTGACCCTCGAGATCCCCGCCGGGAAGATCGTGATGCTCGTCGGTCCGTCCGGATGCGGCAAGACCACCACCTTGAAGATGATCAACCGGCTCATCGAGCCCACCGAGGGTCGGATCGTCCTCGACGGCGACGACGTCACCGGCATCAACGCGGACACCCTGCGGCGTCGCATCGGCTACGTGGTCCAGGCCGGCGGACTGTTCCCGCACATGACCGTCGCCGCGAACATCGCGATCGTTCCGAAGATGCTCGGCTGGAGCAAGGAGAGGGTCACCGCCCGCGTGGACGAACTCCTCGAGCTCGTCTCGCTCGAGCCTGCCGAGTACCGTGACCGATTCCCGCGGGAGCTCTCCGGCGGCCAGCAGCAGCGCGTCGGCGTGGCCCGCGCCCTCGCCGCGGACCCGCCGGTGCTCCTGATGGACGAACCCTTCGGCGCCGTGGACCCCATCACGCGGGTACGCCTGCAGGACGAGCTCATCAGCATCCAGCGCGAGGTCCAGAAGACCATCGTCTGCGTCACGCACGACTTCGACGAGGCCGTGAAGCTCGGTGACTGGATCGCGATCTTCACCGAGGGTGCGCAGCTCGTGCAGTACGACACCCCCGAGCGGATCCTCGCGGAGCCCGCGAACGAGTTCGTCGAGAATTTCATCGGCTCCGGCGCCGGGCTGAAGCAGCTCACCCTGACCCGCGTCAACGAGGTGGACCTGCAGGCTGCCGTGACCGCGAAACCGGGGGCGCTGACCACGGACGTCCTCTCACGGCTCGACGCCGAGGGGCACGACCACGCGGTGATCCTCGACGATCGCGATCGACCGATCCAGTGGCTCTCGCGGCGGCAGCTCGCCCGCCTGGAACGCGTCCCCGAGACGCGCGATCACCGGCTTCCCGTGGTCGGCGAGCGCGCCACGCTGAACGACGCCCTCGACATCATGCTGGTCTCCTCGGTGGGTGCCTCGCTCGTGACCGGCTCCCGCGACCGCTTCCTCGGCGTGATCGACGTCGAGACGGTCATGGTGGCCATGAGCCAGGCACACGCCCGGGCGAGGACCTCCCACGCGGAGGGTCGTCCGGTGGGCATCAACACGAGCGGCATGGCCGCCGTGGACCTCTCCGCCGATGACGCCGGATCCCTCCAGACGGCCGGGAAGGTCACCGACGATGAGTGAGGCATCGACCGGCGGTGGCCCACAGGTCGCCGCGGACGTCCCGCGTGCGCCACAGCCACCGATCGACGGCGTCCGCCGGCAATCTTGGCGCGCGCTCGTCCTCCAGCTCACGGCGATCCTCATCGCGCTCAGCCTGCTGGCCGTGTGGTTGCTGACGGCGGAGCTCACGCCGACCGAGCAGACCACGCTCAGCCCCGCCGCGATCCTCGGGTACGCCCGGGAGCATCTGGCACTGACCCTCCTCGCAGCGCTGATCGTCCTTGTGATCGCGATCCCCCTCGGGATACTCCTCACGCGCGGACCCTTCCGACGCGTGTCCGGTCCCATCCTCGCCGTCGTCAACATCGGGCAGGCGGCGCCCGCCATCGGCCTCGTGGTGCTGCTCGCGGCATGGCTGGGGTTCGGTTTCCGGGCCGCCGTCGTCGCGCTCGTCCTGTACGGGCTCCTGCCGGTGCTGCGGAACACCATGGTGGGGCTCAACCAGGTGGACGAACGGCTCGTCGAGGCCGGGCGCGGGATGGGCATGAGTGCCGCGGCCGTGTTGTTCAGGGTGGAGCTTCCCTTGGCCGTACCCATCATGCTCGCGGGCATTCGCACGGCGTTGGTGCTTCTCGTCGGCACGGCCGCGCTCTCCACGTTCATCAACGGCGGCGGCCTCGGCATCCTCATCACCACGGGCGTGAACCTGAGCCTCTCCCGCGTGCTCATCGCGGGGGCGGTGTTCGTCGCGCTGCTGGCGCTGCTCGTCGACTGGGCGGGCCGCGTCGTCGAACTCGTCGCGCGACCGAAGGGACTCTCGTGAGCACCAGGAACCATCACCGTCCGGGCACCACGGTGGCGAGACGCCGCCGCCGGGTCCGCGGGCTCGCGGCGTGCGCCGGAGCCGCCGTCGTTCTGTCCGCCGTGTCCGCATGCGGGCTGCAGCCCGCCACGTCCTACGTGCCCGACGCCGGGCCGGGCTCCATCCGCCCCATCGAGGGCGCTGCCGGCGCCGAACTGACGGTCACGTCGAAGAACTTCACGGAGCAGCTGATCCTCGGGAAGATCTCCGTGCTGGCGGCGCAGGCCGCGGGGTTCGAGGTCACCGATCTCACCAACGCACCGGGTTCGCAGCCGGTGCGCGATCTGATGGTGGCCGGCGAGGCCGATGTCACGTGGGAGTACACGGGTACCGCCTGGCTCGCTTTCCTCGGTCAGGCGGCCGGGATCCCCGATCAGGAGGAGCAGTACGTGGCCGTCCGCGACGCCGATGTCGTCAACGGCCTCATCTGGGGCGAGCCCGCGCCGCTGAACAACACCTATGCCATGGCCGTGCGCAGCGAGGCCGTCGAGGAGCTCGGCGGCATCACCGCGATGTCGCAGCTCGCGGAGCTGCCGCCCGAGGAGCGCACCTTCTGCGTGGAGGCCGAGTTCAACTCGCGCGCCGACGGTATGTCACCCATGCTGGCGCACTACGGGCTGGAGCGCGGAGCGGCGACGGGCGTGCCGGACGAGAACATCGGCATCTACGAGACCGGCGCCATCTACGGGGCCACGGACACGGGCGCCTGCAACTTCGGCGAGGTCTTCGCGACGGACGGGCGGATCGACGCGCTGGGGCTGACCATCCTCGAGGACGATCTCGGCTTCTTCCCCGCGTACAACGCCGCCCCGGTGTTCTTCGCTGAGACGCTGCAGCGCTACCCGGAGCTCGAGGGCGTTTTCGCGCAGGTGGCGCCCACCCTCACCGATGAGGCGCTCCGCGAGCTGAACCTCAGGGTCGACGTCGAGGGCGAGGAACCTGCGGACGTCGCCTTCGAGTTCATGGTGGAGAACGGCTTCATCACCGCGCCCTGAGCCTGATCCCCGGGAACGAGTCATCGTCACCGGGGGCTGTCTCGCGCAGCGGCCGCCGTTCCGGGCGTCCTGTCCGGAGCTGAGCATCGTGAGCAGGGAAGGACGAAGGATCAGCCCGTTGGTTCCACATCGGTCTCGGGGAGGCAGCGGCGCGCCGTGCACGCAAGGACGCCGCCGACCGTCCGGAGGGCGATCCCGGCGAACGGCCCGACGAGTGGAAGGCTTCCGATGGTCCGCTGCCGTCGGGACGATCGCAGGACGTGGACCCGGACGAGTGACAGGCCGGGTGCACGCGAACCGACCACCGTCACGAGCTGACGGCACGCTCCAGGCTCCAGCTGGCGAGGAACGGGAGCTTCCGTGCGGTGTCGGAGTCGGGCTGCGCGGTGTAGACCACGATCACCTGGTCCACGGCGCGGGGCGGTAGGACGGTCTCGATGTCGAACGAGAGCTCGCCGACGATCGGGTGCAGGATGCGCTTCGCCGCGGAGGCGTAGTCCTGGACCCCGTGATCGTCCCACCAGCGCGCGGCGTCGGGGTCGGCGCCGGTGAGGTCGTCGATCAGCGCGATCAGCGCTGCATCCTCGGGATGCCGGCCCAGCTCGCCGCGCAGAGCCGCCATGGTGGTGGCCGCGAAGTGTTCCCAGTTGACGATGCGCTCGCGCGCCATCGGGTCGAAGAACATGAACCGGGCCAGGGACGACGACGGCGGGAAGTCCCGCAGTACCGCGGTGAGGAGTGCGTTGGTCGCGAGTATCTCGCTGCGCCGCCCGAGGACGAAGGCGGGGACGTCGTCGAGCGCGGTCAGGAGCCGCAGCAGGCCGGGGTCCGCCTTCTGCTCCGCGGCGACCGCGGGCCGCGCACGGATCGACGGGTCCGCGAGCGTGTACAGGTGCGTCCGCTCGACGTCGTCGAGGCGGAGGGCCCGGGCCAGCGCGTCGAGGACGCTCCGCGAGATGTTCGCCTGCCGCCCCTGTTCGAGGCGGCTGTAGTAGTCGGCGCTGACGCCGGCGAGCACGGCCAGCTCCTCCTTGCGCAGCCCCGGCACGCGCCGCGGGCCGGGGAAGGCCTGAATCCCGGCCTCGGCCGGCGTCAGGGCGTCGCGTCGCGAGCGGAGGAACGCTCCGAGCTGCTGGCGGTTGGCGGGCATGCCTCCACTGTAGGAGTTCGCCCGGCGTCCAGGGTGGCCCTGCCATGCCCCGGTCCGCCCTGATCTGGTGGCGCCCCTCGTAGGAGTTTAGAACTGGAGCATGACACCATCACCGCTCGCCACCACCCCCCTCGCCGGCCGCACCGCCCTCGTGACCGGCTCCACCAGCGGCATCGGCGCCGCGATCGCCCGCACCCTCGCAGCGGCAGGCGCCGTCGTCCTCGTTACCGGGCGCGACGCCGCGCGCGGCCAGGGCGTCGTCGCGAGCATCACGGACGACGGCGGAGAGGCCCGCTTCCTCGCCGTCGACCTCGGCGCGGACTACCCGGCCCTCCGGAGCTTCGCGGCGGATGCGACCGCGCTGCTCGGCGGACGCATCGACATCCTGGTCAACAACGCAGGCATCTACCCGGCCACACCGACCGCCGACCTCGCCGACGCGGACCTCGACGCCATGCTCGCCGTCAACCTCCGCGCACCCCACGTCCTCGCGGCGGAGCTCCTCCCCGCCATGGTCGCGGCCGGCGGTGGAGCCGTGGTCAACGTCGGCTCCTGGATGGGCTCCGTGGGCAACCCGTTCGCCGCCGTGTACACGGCCACGAAGGCCGCCGTGGAGCAGCTCACCCGCTCCTGGGCCGCCGAGTTCGGCCCGCGCGGGGTCAGGGTCAACACCGTCTCGCCCGGAGTCACCCTGACGCCGGGTAACGAAGCCGCCGCCATGGTCCTCGACGCGATGGCCGCCACCACACCGGCCGGCGTGGTGGTGCAGCCGGAGGACATCGCCGAGGGCGTGCTCTTCCTCGTCTCCGACGCGTCCCGCATGATGCAGGGGAGCGTTCTCGCGATCGACGGCGGTATCTCGTCGACGCGGTTGGGCTGACCCATGGGAACCAGGACAGGAACACGATGAGCGCCTTCACCTCACCCTTCACGGCGGAGAGCACGGCGCTCGACGTCGTCGCTGACGTCGACCTCGGTGGCCGGTCGGCGGTGGTGACCGGCGCCGCGTCCGGCATCGGCGTCGAGACCGCGCGCGCTCTCGCCCATGCCGGGGCGCAGGTGACCCTCGCCGTCCGGGACCTCGACGCCGGGGCGCGTACGGCGGACGACATCCGCGCGACCGTGCCGGGCGCCGTCGTGCAGGTGGGGAGGCTCGATCTCGCCGACCCCGCGTCCGTGCGGACCTTCGCCGACGCGTGGACGGGCCCGCTGCACCTGCTCGTGAACAATGCGGGCATCATGATGACGCCGGAGCTCCGGACGGCGCAGGGCTGGGAACTGCAGTTCGCGACGAACCACCTCGGGCACCTCGCGCTCGCGCTGCACCTCCACCGGGCGCTCGTTGCTGCCAACGGGGCGCGGATCGTGTCGGTCAGTTCCAGCGGTCACGGGAACTCCGACATCGTGTACGGGGACCTGTTCTTCGACCGCCGGCCGTACGACGCCGGTCAGGCCTACGGGCAGTCGAAGACGGCGAACGTCCTGTTCGCCGTCGAGGCCACCCGGCGGTGGGCGGAGGACGGCATCACCGCCAACGCCCTCATGCCCGGCGGCATCTGGACCAATCTGCAGCGCCACTGGGATCCCGACGTCCTCGCCGCGGTGAAGGCGCAGTCCGCCGCCGCTGGGTTCACCGGCAAGACCCCCGCTCAGGGCGCGGCCACCTCGGTGTTCGCGGCCACCTCACCCCTGCTCGACGGCGTGGGCGGGCTGTACCTGGAGGACTGCCGGCAGGCGGAGACGGTCCCGGCGATCGTCGACGGCCTGTACGGCGTGCGGCCCTACGCGCTGGACCCCGTGAACGCGGAGCGGCTGTGGGACGTGTCGATCGGGCTGCTGGACGGCGTCTGAGCAGCCAGACGCAGGAAGGGGCGGACCCATGCGGATCCGCCCCTTCCTTCACTGCCAATTTTCCCTGCGAAGCGCCTAGTAGAGCGCGGCCTCCGACTCGGTGGCCGGCGTCACGCCATGGCCGAGGTTCGCGGCCAGCTTGGCTCCGAGCTCGGCGTCCACGTTCGCCCAGTACTGGATGGCGCGGGCGCGGATGTCATCGCTCTGCACCCCACCCACGGCACCGGTGATGGTCTCGAGGAAGCGGGCGCGCTGGGCGTCGTCGAACACCTCGCGGTACAGCGTCCCGGCCTGGCCGAAGTCGTCGTCCTCGGCGTGCAGCGAGTGAGCCGCGTAGACGAGGTCGCCGTCGTTCTCCCAGCCGCCGTGCGCGCCGTACTGCGACGGATCGGCCGCGGGGCCGCCCACCGAGTTCGGTGCGTACACGGGAGTGGACGCCGAGTTGAAGTGGTAGCGCGCGGCGCCGTCCTTCGAGTAGTTGTTGACCTCGTTCTTTGGCATGTTCACCGGCAGCTGCGCGTGGTTGGTCCCCACGCGGTAGCGGTGCGCGTCCGCGTAGGAGAAGATGCGCGCCTGCAGCATGCGGTCCGGGCTCGCGGCGATGCCGGGCACGAAGTTCGACGGCGCGAACGTGGCCTGCTCGATCTGCGCGAAGTAGTTCTCCGGGTTGCGGTTCAGCGTGAGCGTGCCCACCGGGATCAGCGGGTAGTCGCCCTGCGGCCACACCTTCGTGAGGTCGAACGGGTTGAAACGGTAGTTCTTGGCGTCGTCGTACGGCATGATCTGGACCTTGAGGTCCCAGCTCGGGTGGTTGCCCTTGGCGATGTTCTCCGAGAGGTCGCGCAGGTGGTGATCGGCGTCCGAGCCGGCGAGCGACTCCGCCTCGTCGACGGTGAGGACCTCGTGGCCCTGGTTGGACTTGAAGTGGTACTTGACCCAGAACTTCTCGTTGGACTCGTTGATCCACATGTAGGTGTGCGAGCCGTAGCCGTTCATGGTGCGCCACGAGTTCGGCAGGCCGCGGTCACCCATGAGCCAGGTCACCTGGTGCGCGGATTCGGGGCTGAGCGTCCAGAAGTCCCACTGCATGTCGGCGTCGCGCAGGTTGGTGCCGGGAAGGCGCTTCTGCGAGTGGATGAAGTCGGGGAACTTGATGCCGTCGCGGATGAAGAACACCGGGGTGTTGTTGCCCACGAGGTCGTAGTTGCCCTCGGAGGTGTAGAACTTCAGGGCGAAGCCGCGGGGGTCGCGCCAGGTGTCGGGTGAGCCCTGCTCGCCGGCCACGGAGGAGAACCGGGCGAGGGTCTCCGTCGTCGCGCCCTTCTGGAAGAGCGCCGCACGGGTGTACATGCTGACGTCCTCGGTGGTCTCGAACACGCCGAAGGCTCCGCCGCCCTTGGCATGGACCACGCGCTCGGGGACACGCTCGCGGTTGAACTGGGCGAGCTTCTCGATGAGGTAGTGATCGGTCAGGGGGATGGCGCCGTCACGGCCGAGGACGGACGAGTTGCTGTCATCGATGACCGGGGCGCCGGACTGCGTGGTACTGAACACGGACATGGTGCTCCTTCTTCTAGGGATCGTCAGGGGTGGTGTGGGGGAGCGCCGGATCCGGCGCGGCAGTCGTCGCAGAGGCCCTGGTACATGACCTCCGCGATCTGGATGGTCATGCGTCGGGCCCCGGCGGACCATGCGGGGGTGAGGCAGGGTGCGTGACCCACGGCGCAGTCCACGTCCTCGATGCGCCCGCAGCCGGTGCAGACGGCGTGGTGGTGGTTGTCGCCCACGCGCGTCTCGTAGCGGGCAGGGGAGTGGGGCGCCTCGATGCGACGCAGCAAACCGAGGTCCGTGAGGTCCGCGAGGATCACGTAGACGGACTGCACGGTGATCTGGGGTAGTGCGGCGGCCATGGCGGCAGCGACGTCGTCGGCCGTGGAATGCGGGACCTGCTCGACAGCGGCGAGGACGGCGAGGCGCTGGCGCGTCACGCGACGCCCGCCCGCATGCAGGGCAGCCGCCCAGAGGACCTCTCGGGCCTCGGGAGTGGCTGCGGTCTGCGTCATGGCCCCATCCAACCACTTAATCTGAGTTAGTCATAATAAGCCGCGCCGGTATCCGCGCCCCGCAGCTCCGCCGTCCTCGCTACCGTGGGGAGGGTGAATCTCCTGAAACGCGGCTGGGCCTGGGCGCTCGACTACGCCTACGTGGGCTACTGGCAGGCCCACGGCTTCCTCTTCCGCGTGGACCCCGCGCAGTACCTCACGCCTCCGCCCGACGCCCCGCCCGGCAAGGTGCCCGTGCTCCTCATCCCCGGGATCTACGAGACCTGGCAGTTCATGCGGCCCGTAGCCCGGCACCTCCACCTCGCCGGCCACCCCGTGCACGTGGTGCAGAAGCTCGGCTACAACCGGGGCACGGTGGAGCACATGGCCCGCGTGGCCGCCGCGTACCTCGAGGAGCTCGACCTCACGGACGTGGTGGTGGTGGCCCACAGCAAGGGCGGGCTGATCGGCAAGTTCCTCATGACCCTGCCCGACGCCGGAGCGCGCATCACCCGCCTGGTCGCCGTCAACACCCCGTTCTCGGGCTCCATCTACGCGGAGTTCTTCCTCCTCCCCAGCATCCGCGCGTTCTCGCCGCGCAACCGCACCCTCCGGACGCTGCGCGCGAAGCTCGACCTCAACTCCCGCATCACGTCCATCTACGGCCGCTTCGACCCGCACATCCCCGGCGGCAGCCACGTGGAGGGCGCGCGCAACATCCAGCTCGACACCATGGGGCATTTCCGCCCCATCAAGGACGAGCGCGTGCTGCACGAGATCGACCGCGCCCTCGCGGCTGCGGAGCCCGGCACCCCCTGACGCTTGCGGTCCCGGCACTGCGGCGACAGGCTGGGTCCATGCCGAAGGACGCCGTCCCCTCCGATGATGCTTCCGTGCGCATCACGGACCTCGGTGCGCCCTCCCCGGTAGCTGACGCCGCGGACCCGGCGCCCGCGCCGCACGCCGGAGCACGACGACGACGCGCGCTCGCCGTCGCCGGCCTCCTGCTCCTCGCGGGAGCGGCCTACACCGCGACCGCCGTTCCTGCACCGCCCTCCGCGACCACGCCCGTGCAGCCCCGGGCGGGTGTACCCCTCGACGTCTGTTCCGTGAATCCGCACGCCTGTCCGTCGCCCGTGCCGACGGACGCCCGTGTCCGCTTCCTGCCCGACGGGCTCACGGGCACCACGGGGTCCGTGATCATCTGCGACCCGGACACAGGAGCCTGCGCACCCCGTCGCGAGGGTACGTTCACGGCGTGCGACGTCGTCGAGAGTCTGCAAGCCGGCCTCGGCCGATTCCCGCAGGAGGTCGCGAGTGACCTCGTGCTGCCCGAAGGGCAGGAGCCGTTCGTCGCCGTCGGGCCGGGCGGCATCCTGAGCGCCGTCGGTCTCGCGTACCCGGACGGCACCGTGTCCGTGTGCGGGCCGATCGAGTGGCCGTACGTCCTCGAGGGCCGGGAGATGACGCAGGACATCTCGGCCGACGAGTCCGCCGCCTACCTGACGGACGGCCAGACCATCGCCTACCGGGTCGCCGCGGATGGGAAGCTGGAGCTCGTAGGGGTGCGCTCCACGGACGGGAGGGTGACCGAGCTTGATTGAGGCGCTTCCCGCCCCGGGCCGAGGCCCGCACGGAGAGGAGGAGGTCGAGATGCGGATCGTGGTTCTGGACGACTACCAGGGGGTTGCCGCCGGGTACGCGCCGTGGGACTCAGTGGCAGCGGACGTGGAGTTCGTGCGCCGTCCCGTGTCCGACGACGACGACCTCGTGGCGCTGCTCGAGGGCGCCGACGTCGTGGTGGCGATGCGGGAGCGGACCGCCTTCACGGCTGCGCGGCTCCGGCGAATGCCCGGCCTGCGCCTGCTGGTCACCACCGGCAGGGCGAACGCGGCGATCGACCTCGACGCCGCCGCTGCCCTAGGGATCGTGGTGTGCGGCACGGACTCGCCGCCGTCCGCCACCGCTGAGCTGACCTGGGGCCTGATCATCGCCGCCCTCCGCAACATCCCGCTGGAGCACGTCGGGATGCGCGACGGCGGCTGGCAGACGACCGTGGGTGGCGATCTCGAGGGCCGGCGGCTCGGCGTGGTGGGGCTCGGACGGCTGGGGGCACGGGTGGCGCGGATCGGCCTTGCGTTCGGCATGGACGTGGTCGCGTGGAGCCAGAACCTCGACCCCGAGCACGCGGCGGGGCTCGGCGTCCGAGCGGTCACGAAGGAGGAGCTGCTGAGCACCTCGGACGTCATCACGCTCCACTACAAACTCAGTGATCGGAGCCGCGGCCTCGTGGGGGCAGCCGAGCTCGCGCTGATGCGTCCGTCCGCCCTCCTCGTGAACACCTCCCGCGGGCCGTTGATCGACACCGATGCCCTGGTGGAGGCCCTCCGCGAGGAACGTATCGGCGGAGCCGCCCTCGACGTCTTCGACGTGGAGCCGCTGCCCGCCGACCACCCGCTCCGCAGCACCCCGCGCACCGTGCTCACACCGCACCTCGGGTACGTCACGGACGGCACCTACCGGGTCTTCTACACCCAGGCGGTCGAGGCCATCGCGGCGTGGATGGGCGGGAACCCCGTCCGCAGGCTCGCCTAGCCCTCTCTGCGCGAATCGTTGCCGGTGCGAACCACTGCACCACTAGACTCGTGCCGTGCCCCGCCTCCTCGCCGACATCACCCCGCTGAAGGAGTCACCGGCCTTCCGCAGGCTCTACATCGGCACCGCGCTGTCCGCCATCGGCACCCAGCTCACCATCGTGGCCGTCAGCCTGCAGATCTACTCCCTCACGCAGTCGACGTTCAGCGTGGGCCTGCTCAGCTTCTTCGCGCTCGTGCCCCTGGTCGTCGCCGGGCTCTACGGCGGAGCGATCGCCGACGCCCAGGACCGCCGGAAGGTTGCACTCTGGTCCGGGCTCGCGCTGTGGGGCACCACCATGGCCATCGCCGCGCAGGCGTGGATCGGCGTCGACAGCGTCTGGCTGCTCTACCTCCTCATCGCCGTCCAATCCGGTGCCGCCGGTATCAACCAGCCCACCCGCAGCTCGATCATCCCGCGCCTCGTCCGTCCCGAGCTGCTGCCCGCCGCCAACGCGCTCAGCATGATCACCTTCGGACTGGCGTTCACGCTCGGCCCGCTGCTCGCCGGCGTGCTCGTGGCGCAGGTGGGCTACGCCTGGACGTACACGGTCGACGTCGTCACGTTCACCTTCGCGCTGTGGGCGCTCTACAAGCTCCCGCCGCTGCCGCCCGAGGGCCAGACGCGCAGGGCCGGGCTCGCCACGGTGCTCGAGGGCTTCCGGTTCCTCGGCACCCGCCCCAACATCCGCATGACCTTCATCCTCGACCTCATCGCGATGATCTTCGCCCAGCCGCGCGCGCTCCTGCCCGCCGTCGGCGCGGTCTTGATCGGTGGAGGGGAACTCACGGTCGGCATCCTGCTCGCCTCCGGCGCGTTCGGGGCGGTGCTCGCCGGGCTGTTCTCCGGGCCCCTCGGGCACATCCACCGGCAGGGCCTCGCCGTCATCTGGTCCATCGTGGGGTGGGGTGCCTCCGTGGCCGGCTTCGGACTCGTGGTCGTGATGGCCACCTCCTCCGCCCTGCCCCGGCCCGGCGAGGGCGAGCTCTCCGTGTGGGTGCTGCCCGCCGCGGCCTGCCTCGTGCTGGCAGGCATCGCCGATTCGATCAGCAGCGTCTTCCGCAACACCATCCTGCAGTCGGCCACACCGGACGCCATGCGCGGGCGCCTGCAGGGCGTCTTCATCGTCGTCGTCGCCGGTGGCCCACGCCTGGGCGACATGGTGGCGGGCGGTCAGGCCACGTGGCTGGGAGAGGGGTGGACCGCCGTCGTCGGCGGGATCGCGTGCGCCCTCCTGGTGCTCGCCGTCGCGCGTTGGCAGCCGCGCTTCGCACAGTACGATTCGCGGCGTCCAGAGCCCTGAGCCGGCGTACGTCAGCCCGGACTCGTACCATGACAGGAACGGGCAGCGAGGGTGCGCCGTTTCACCTGACGGGCCCACCCGCCCTCTCGTCACAAGGAGTACCAGTGCACAACCACTTCAACGGGGCCAAGACGGCACTGCTGTTCGGCGCCCTCATGGGCGTCTTCCTCGTGTTCGGCGCGGCGATCGCCGCCGCGACCGGCAGTTCCATGTTCATCTGGCTGTTCGCGCTGATCGGCGTCGGCTCGATCTTCTACAGCTACTGGAACAGCGACAAGATCGCCATCCGCAGCATGCGCGCCGTGGAGGTCACGGAGCAGCAGGCGCCCGCCATGTACCGGATCGTGCGGGAGCTGAGCGCCCGCGCCCAGAAGCCCATGCCGCGGCTCTACGTCTCGCCCACCATGGCGCCCAACGCGTTCGCCACCGGCCGCAACCCCGAGAACGCGGCCGTGTGCTGCACCCAGGGGATCCTGCAGCTCCTCGACGAGCGCGAACTCCGCGGTGTGCTCGGCCACGAGCTCATGCACGTCTACAACCGGGACATCCTCACGGGATCCATCGCGGCGGCCGTCGCAGGCGTCATCACGTCCGTGGCGCAGATGTTCGCCTTCACCGGCATGATGGGCGGGAACCGTGGGCAGGGCGGCAACCCCATCGGGGCGCTGCTGCTCGCGATCCTCGCGCCGCTCGCCGCGGGCCTCATCCAGACGGCCATCGGCCGCACGCGCGAGTTCGACGCCGACGAGGACGGCGCCGCCCTCACGGATGACCCCCTGGCCCTCGCCTCGGCACTGCGCAAGCTCGAGAGCGGTACGCAGCGGGCACCCCTGCCGCAGGACCAGCGGCTCGTGAACACCTCGCACCTCATGATCGCCAACCCGTTCCGCGGCGGCGGCATGAGCAGGCTGTTCGCCACGCACCCGCCCATGGGCGAGCGGATCGCCCGCCTCGAGGGCATGGCCCGGGCTCCCCGGCGCTAGGCGTCACCCTCCTCCGCACTGCATCACGAACGACGGCGGCCCCACCTTCCAGCGAAGAAGTGGGGCCGCCGTCGTCGTGTCGTCTCCTGCAGGGTCAGCGCATGTTCACGAACTGCAGATCGGCCTCGTCGAAGCCCTTGAGCAGGGCCATGGTGGCCTGGAGGTCATCGCGCGACTTCGAGCTGACCCGGAGCTCGTCGCCCTGGATCTGCGACTTGACGCCCTTGGGCCCCTCGTCGCGGATGAGCTTGTTGATCTTCTTCGCGAGATCCTGGGCGATGCCCTCCTTGATCTCGGTCTCGAGCCGGAACTCCTTGCCGGAGGCGTAGGGCTCTCCGGTCTCGAGCGACTTCAGGGAGATGCCGCGCTTGATCATCTTGGACTGCAGGACGTCGAGGACCGCGAGTACGCGCTCCTCCGAGTTGGCTTTCATGAGGATCTTCTCGCCGCTGAAGTCCACCTCCGCGCCGACCCCCTTGAAGTCGTACCGCTGGACGATCTCCTTCTGCGCCTGGTTCAGCGCGTTGGCGACCTCCTGCTTGTCCACTTTGCTCACGACGTCGAACGTGGATTCACTCGCCACGATGCCTCCTGGAGATGGTTGGGTTTTCTGGCCTCCAGCTTATCGCCAACCCCGCTCGACGGCGCCGCGCCCTTCACAGCCCGCACCCAGCGGGAGCGGGAGGGGAGTACAGATTCCGGTGACACGGTGAGGCCAGACGATGCACCGAAGGAGCGAGAAAGATCATGCCCGACCAGCCACGCCGCCGCTACCGCGTCCGCCTCCGCAAGGCCCTCGCGGGTTCCGTGTTCGCCGCGGCCACCGCGGCCACCGCGGCCTCGCTGACCGGCTTCGGTGCAGCGCCCGCCCTCGCGGCCCCGACCAGGGTGGTGAGCGCGAGCTCCGCCTACGCGGACGACGCCGGGCGTGGCCTGGACGACGTCGTTCTCGGGGCGGACACGGCGTTCACCGTGGGAGGGGTGGATCTCGCCACCACCGCGTACCCCGCGACGTCGGACGGCGAGCGGCTCGCCGGCGTGCGCGCGGACCTCGACCGCGCGGTCCTCCTCCGGTTGGTCACGCCCGAGCAGGCGAACGCCTTCTACGCGCAGATCGAGCGGCGTGTGGCTGCCGGTCTCTAGCCGACGGTCGATTCGTCTCGGGGCGGGTTTGTCTGTAAAGTTCTTTTGTCCGCGCTTGCCGCGGGCGGTCTTCCAGTGAAGACGTTCGGCAGATTACCCGAGCGGCCAAAGGGGGCTGACTGTAAATCAGCTGGCAACGCCTACGGGGGTTCGAATCCCTCATCTGCCACAGGACCGAGAGGCCGGTACAGCCGTTGGAGACAACGGAGGTGCCGGCCTTTCGCATGGGATCGACGATGTGCAGGTCGACCCGCGGGAGTCCATCCGCTCCTTCGGAGCAGGTTTTCCGGCCTCCCGCAATACCGCCGCACGCTCCCGAGAACTGTCAGGAGCCGCCCCTACAGTGAGGAACGAGGGGCAGGAGGGCCACCATCACCAGTGAACCGAACGCCCGGATCGGGTGGCTCGACAGCCTGCGCGGCGTCGCCATCCTCCTCGTCGTCCTGCTCCATGCCGGTGAAGCGCTCCGCATCGCCACAGGTCCCGTGCCCGGAGTCGATCAGGTCAACCTGTTCCTCGAACCGTTCCGCATGCCGGTGCTCATGTTCCTCTCGGGCATCCTGCTGCCGCAGTCCGTCGCGAAGACCGGCCGCGAGTACTTCGCCGGCAAGGTGTCGATGGTCGCGTGGCCCTATGTCCTGTGGTCGGTGATCATCCTCGCCGCCAGCGGGGACCTCGCAGTCACGTCGCTCGCGCAGATCGCCTACTTCTCGCCGACGTACCTCTGGTACCTGTGGTTCATCCTGGTGTTCTACGTGCTCGCGTTCCCGCTCAGGCGTGTGCCACCGCTGGTGATCGCCGGCGTGGGCTTGGGCGTCTCCTTCCTCCTGCCCGACGCGAGCAGGGCCGAGACGATGGCCTTCCTCGCAGCCTTCTTCTTCTTCGGCGCGTGGTGCGCGAAGCACGCCGGGGCCGTGGAACGGGCCATCAGCAGGCCCTGGGTCCTGGCGCTCGCGGCCGCCTCGGCCGTGACGGTGGGCGTGCTCAGTGTCGCCGGACGCGACGTGCTGTACCGCGGCGAATTCGTCTGGGGCGTGCTCGGCGCGCTCGGCGTCCTCTGCTGGGTCTTCCCCCGCCTGCCCACGGGAAGGACGACGGCGGCCCTCGAGTTCGTGGGTCGCTACTCCCTCGTGTTCTACGTGGCGCACCTCGGGCCCATCATGATCGCGTTGGCCCTGGCCGACTCCGCCGGCCTCTCGGAGGGCTGGTTCATGCTGCCGCTCCTCGTGCTCGTGGGGGTGGGCGCGCCCGTCGGTCTGGCATGGATGTATTCGACGCGCCGGCACGCGTCGGTCAACCTCCTGTTCGAACTCCCCGCGCTCAAGAGGAGGCCACGCGACCGTGCCTCACGCTTCCGGGGGCTGCGGCAGGCCTAGCCGCCTCCGCACCTGACCGGGATGCCGCCTGTTAGGGTGCGTCATCATGACCTCCTCGCCGTCAGATCCGCACTTGCTGGCCCTTGCGGAGTCCTTCAGGACCACCCTGCGCCACGCCGTGTACCTCAGCCGGTCCATGGAGGAGCCGGGCGACATCACCACCATGCAGATGAGCACGCTCGGCATGGCGGCGGACCAGCCGCTCAGGGTCAGCCGCGTCGCAGCGAACCTGGGTGTCCGCGTACCCTCCGCGACCGAGCAGATCATCAAGCTCGAGCAGGCGGGCCTCGTGACGAGGCGGCCCGACCCGACGGACTCACGCGCCGTCCTGGTTCACCTCACTGCGAAGGGGCGCAGTGCCTGGGAGGATGCGAGCCGCCGTCGTAACGAGCGCGTCGCGGCCCTCCTGGCGCAGCTCGACGACGACGAGACGGCTGTACTCGCCGCCGCACTCCCGGTCATCGAGAAGCTCAACCACAGCAGCTAGGACCCTGCCGGGGTGACGCTCACCCCGCGAGGATCGCCGTCGTCCCTGGGTCCTCCGCGCCTGCGAAGTAGCGCTCCAGGACGTCGCGGAACACGCCGCGGGAAGGATCCGCGCGGTGGAAGAGGGTCATCGAGGAGTGCAGTTTGCGGGCGTCGATGCCGCCGAGCACCGCCGTGGCGTCCGACCCGTCGAGGTCGAGGAGGGCCGCGGCACACTCCTCGAGCCGCGCTCCGAGGACCGGATGCGCCAGGTAGGCGCGGGCCTCCTCGAGCGACGCGATCGCGTACCGGATCGACGTCGGGCTGCTCCCGAGGCCGGCGATCTGCGGGAAGACGAACCACATCCAGTGGCCGGTCTTCCTCCCACGCCGCAGTTCCGCGAGCGCGCCCGCATAGGTGCCGTGGGCGTCCTGCGCCTCGACGAAGCGGGCGAGGCCGTGGGGATCGGTCACCGGGTCTCCTCGGGTCTCGTGCCTGGGGGGTCTTCTTCGGTAGCGAACACGCCTGACAGCGCTCGGCGCGGTCGCTAGCCTTGAACGATGTCGACTATCAATATCACCGAGGCAAGCTTCCCCGAGACCATCGAGGGCAACGACATCGTGTTCGTTGACTTCTGGGCCGAGTGGTGCGGACCGTGCAAGCAGTTCGCTCCCGTGTACGACGCCGTCTCGCAGCAGCACGACGACGTCACCTTCGCGAAGGTGGACACCGAGGCCGAGCAGTCGCTCGCCGCCGCCGCGGGCATCACCTCGATCCCCACGCTCATGGCGTTCCGGGACAAGGTGCTCGTGTTCTCCCAGCCGGGTGCACTGAACGCCACGCAGTTCGGCGAACTCGTCGACGCCGTGAAGGGCCTCGACATGAAGGCTGTCCACGAGCAGATCGCCCAGCAGCAGACCGAGGGCAGCGGCCCCGCCGCGCAGTAACCCTGCCGGCTGCCGATGTTCCGGGCAGAAAGAAACCCCGCACTCCTCGAGTGCGGGGTTTCTTCATGCTCCGGCAGGGTCGGACGAGTCCGGACTCGTCTGCCGAGGAGGGCGGGATCAGGCCGGCTGGTCCGAGCGGACGATCTCGGCGGGCTTGGCGAGCAGCGCGCTCAGTGACTCGCCGAGGTCCTGCACCGCGGGCCCGCGGAGGTGGGTTTCGAGCAGTTCGGTGCTCTCCCACTGCTCGGTGAGGACAATGTGGTCCTCCTGCGCGTCCGTGATCTCGTACTGGATGCATCCGGGCTCCTGCACCACCTGCTCGATCGCGATCTCCAGGGCGAGCTTCACGCGGAAGAACTCGCCCTCGAGCGGGGTGAACACGGCGGTGACATCGACTTTTTCGCTCATGCCTCCACCCTAGTGCCGGGGACCGGACGGGTCCGCAGAGCTCGGTAAGGGGTCAGCGGGAGCGATGGTCCTCTGGCGAGAGGCGCGGGCCGAAGGTCGGTTTGCGGAAACCGCTGGAGTAGAGGGACCGGACCACGCGCTGGCGCTGCCCCTTCCAGGGCTTCAGCAGTTCGATCATCCCGGCGTCGTCGGTCCGCCGTCCCGTGAGCGCCGCGCCCACGTACGCCGCGAGGTGGTAATCGCCCACGGAGATGGAATCCGGGCAGCCGTGCGTGCGCTGAACCACTTCCGCGACCGTCCAGACGCCTATGCCGGGGACGGACCGGAGGCCGGCGGCAACGGCGTCGCCGCCCGGCTTCGACGCGAGGCGTTCCAGCCCGGTGGCCACGAGCGCGGCCTTGAGGATCGTCGTCGACCTCTTCGCATCGACGCCGGCCCGGTGCCAGTCCCAGGAGGGGACCCTGCGCCACTGCTCGGCCGTCGGAGGGAGGCGCAGCCCTGCGGGTGCCACGTCGCCGGCACCCGGAGCGGCGTCGCCGTACCGCGTGAGGAGGTAGCGCCATGCCCGCTTCGCCTCGATGCCGGTGACCTTCTGCTCGAGGATGACGCGCGCCACGGTGTCCATCATGCGGCCGCAGGCGGGGAGGCGCAGCCCGGGGTTCAGGTACCTGCCCTTCTGTGCGAGGTCGGGCAGGGTCGCACGGAACGCGGCGTCGTCGAACGCGCTCCAGTCGTCGTCGGCGCCGAGGAGGCGCGGCAGGCATTCCAGGGCATTCCCCGCACCCGGGCCCCAGGCGGTCGCGCGGACCCGGCTCTCGTTGAGCGTGCCGTGCTGGCGCAGCGCCAGGGTCACAGGACCGTCGGCGCTGCGGAAGGCCAGCCAGTGGATCGGCGCCTGGACGATGAAGGAGGGATCATGGGCGCCGCACTGCAGCGTTCGGATGGTCCTGGCGAGGTCGTACGGGCCGTCAGGGATCCACTCCGCGGTCTCCGCGCCCGGGAGTGCGACGGCGGGGGCGATGCTCATCCGTTCATGGTGTCACGGCGGTGCGACGGTTCAGGGGCGCCACGACCGAGCGATCATGCGCGGATGGCGGCGGTGATCGCCTCCCCGAGCGACGACGTCGTGCCCGTGCCCCCGAGGTCCCGCGTGAGTGTGTCGCCGCCGGCCGCGAGGACGGACTCGATGGCCGAGAGGACGCCCGCGGCGGCCTCGGGTTCGCCGAGGTGCTCGAGCATCATGGACGCGCTCCAGATCTGGCCCACGGGATTGGCGATGCCTTGGCCCGCGATGTCCGGTGCGGAGCCGTGGACCGGCTCGAAGAGGCTCGGGTAGGTGCGGTCCGGGTTGATGTTGCCGCTCGGTGCCACGCCGATGGTCCCCGTGCAGGCGGGCCCGAGATCGGAGAGGATGTCGCCGAAGAGGTTGCTGGCCACCACGACGTCGAACCAGTCGGGGTGCAGCACGAAGTTCGCGCAGAGGATGTCGATGTGGAACTTGTCGGTGCGGATGCCCTCGTACTGCGCCGCCATCGCCTCCACGCGCTCGTCCCAGTAGGGCATGGTGATCGAGATGCCGTTGCTCTTGGTCGCGGAGGTGAGGTGCTTCTTCTCCCGCTTCTGGGCCAGCTCGAACGCGTATCGGAGGATCCTGTCCACGCCCGTCCGCGTCATGACGGTGTCCTGGATGACGGTCTCCCGCTCCGTCCCCTCGAACATGCGCCCGCCCACGCTCGAGTACTCGCCCTCGGTGTTCTCGCGCACCACGTAGAAGTCGACATCGCCCGGTTCGCGGCCCGCGAGCGGGCTCGTGATCCCGGGGAGCAGGCGCACCGGGCGGAGATTCACGTACTGGTCGAAGTGCCGGCGGAACTGCAGGAGGCTGCCCCACAGCGAGACGTGATCGGGCACGACGTCGGGCCAGCCCACCGCGCCGAAGAAGATGGCATCGAAGGCGCGGAGCTCCTCGAACCAGCCGTCCGGCAGCATCTTGCCGTGCTCCACGTAGTAGTCGGCGCTGGCGTAGTCGAACTCGGACACCTCCACGCGGAAACCGTAGGCCTCGGCCGCGGCGTCGAGTGCGCGCAGGCCCTCCGGCATGACCTCCTTGCCGATGCCGTCCCCCGCGATGGCCGCGATCCTGTACACGTTCGTCATGACTGGCACTCCTTGTCAGCAGGCTGGGTATCCGCCCAGCCTAGGCTCCGGCGCCCGGCTGTCCCAGCCCCTGGTGGGCGCGGTTCGTGTCCTGCGGCGTCACACCCGCTCGGGACCGTGTGTACCAGCCGGTAGCGTTGAGGGCATGAAGTACGCCAACTCGATCGTGGACCTCATCGGCAACACGCCGCTGGTCAAGCTCAACTCCGTCACCGACGGCATCGCCGCCACCGTCCTCGCGAAGGTCGAGTACCTGAACCCGGGTGGCTCGGTGAAGGACCGCATCGCGGTGAAGATCATCGACGCCGCCGAGGCCGAGGGCAAGATCAAGCCCGGCGGCACCATCGTGGAACCGACCTCCGGCAACACCGGCGTCGGCCTCGCGCTCGTGGCGCAGCAGCGCGGCTACAAGTGCGTCTTCGTGGTGCCGGACAAGGTGGGCGAGGACAAGCGCAACGTGCTGAAGGCGTACGGCGCGGAGGTGGTGGTCACGCCCACGGCGGTCGCCCCCGACAGCCCCGAGTCCTACTACGGCGTATCCGACCGCCTGGTCCGCGAGATCAAGGGCGCCTACAAGCCCGACCAGTTCTCCAACCAGAACGGCCCGCTGAGCCACTACGAGACCACCGGCCCCGAGATCTGGGCCGACACCGACGGGAAGCTCACGCACTTCGTCACGGGCGTCGGCACCGGCGGCACCATCAGCGGCACCGGCCGCTATCTCAAGGAGATCTCCGCGGACCGCGAGGGCGGTCCGGTGCGCATCATCGGCGCCGACCCGGACGGCTCCATCTACTCCGGCGGCACGGGGCGCCCCTACTTCGTCGAGGGCGTGGGCGAGGACATGTGGCCCGACTCCTACGACCCCGCCGTCCCCGACGAGATCCTTGCGGTCACCGACGCCGAGAGCTTCGAGATGACGCGCCGCCTCGCCCGCGAGGAGGGCCTGCTGGTCGGCGGTTCGTGCGGCATGGCGGTCGTCGCGGCACTCCGCGTCGCCCGCACCCTCACGGCCGACGACCTCGTGGTGGTCCTCCTGCCCGACGGCGGCCGCGGGTACCTCGGCAAGGTGTTCAACGACGACTGGATGAAGAACTACGGCTTCATGTCCGACGGCGGCGACACCACCATCGCCGCCGTGCTGGGCGCGAAGAGCGGGGCCCTGCCGGACCTCGTCCACGTCCGCCCCAGCGGGACGGTGCGCGACGTCGTCGCGCTCATGCAGAAGCACGGGGTGTCCTCCATGCCGGTGCTCTCCCACGAGCCGCCCGTGAGGATCGGCGAAGTGCTCGGGGCCGTCCACGAGCGCACGCTGACCGAGAAGATCTTCCGCGGCGAGGCATCCATGACCGACGCCGTCGCCGACCACATGGAGTCGAAGCTGCCCCTCATCGGCGCCCTGGAATCGGTGGACGCGGCGCGCACGGCGCTGGAGCACAGCGACACGCTGATGGTGACGAACGTCGGCGCGCCCGTGGGAATTCTCACGCGTCAGGACTTGCTGACATACCTGAGCACGTAACCACCCCACCCCCATTCGCAGGAGCATCGTGACGCACTCTGACGCCCAGGGTTTCAACACCCGAGCGGTCCACGCGGGGCAGACCCCCGATCCCCTCACGGGAGCGGTGATCCCGCCCCTGTACCAGACCACCACCTTCGCGCAGGACGGCATAGGTCAGCTGCGCAACGGGTACGAGTACGGCCGCGGCGGCAACCCGACGCGTGACGCGCTGCAGGTCCAGATCGCCGCCCTCGAGGGTGGCAAGCACGCCTTCAGCTTCTCCTCGGGCCTCGCCGCCGAGGACGCGCTGATCCGTGGTGCCCTCCGGCCCGGCGATCACATCGTCCTCGGGAACGACGCCTACGGCGGCACCTATCGCCTGATCGACCGCGTGCTGTCCCAGTGGGGCATCACCAACACCGCCGTGGACATGGCCGATACTGCCGCCGTGCAGGCCGCGATCGCCGCGCACAACACCAAGATGGTGTGGGTCGAGACGCCGTCGAACCCGATGATGAAGATCACCGACATCGCGGCGACGGCGCAGCTGGCCCACGACGCCGGGGCGCTGCTCGTGGTCGACAACACCTTCGCCTCGCCCTACCTGCAGCAGCCGCTGACCTTCGGGGCCGACGTCGTCGTGCACTCCACCACCAAGTACATCGGCGGCCATTCGGACGCGAGCGGCGGCGCCGTCGTGGTGAACGACGACGAGCTGGCCGAGAAGGTCGGCTTCATCCAGTTCGCGGTGGGTGCCGTTTCCGCGCCCATGGAGGCCTGGCTGACCACACGTGGTCTGAAGACGCTCGGCGTCCGCATGGACCGGCACTCCTCGAACGCGATGGCGATAGCCCGCTGGCTGCAGGAGCAGGACGAGGTGGAGCGCGTCTACTACCCGGGCCTCACCGAGCACCCGGGGCACGAGCTCGCCGCCGCGCAGATGAAGGACTTCGGCGGCATGATCTCCGTGACGTTCACGGGCGGTGCGGAGGCGGCGAAGAAGGTGGCCGAGAACACCCACGTGTTCATCCTCGCGGAGTCCCTCGGGGGCATCGAGTCGCTCATGAACTACCCGTCCGACATGACGCACGCGTCCGTCAAGGGCACCGAGCTCGCCGTCCCCGAGAACCTCATCCGGCTCTCGGTCGGCATCGAGGACATCGAGGACCTCATCGGCGACCTCGAGCAGGCCATCGCGGCACTGCGCTGATCTTCCTGAGCTGGTAGATACAGGAAAGGCCCCTCCTCGGAGGGGCCTTTCGTGTGTCGGCATTCGCAGCTTCGGCTGCACGTCGCACGGCGGGCTGCGGCTTCATGCGCGCCGTTGACGCGTGAGGGTTGCTAATCAGCGGCGCGTCACGACCCGACACGCGGTCCAGCGCTTCAAGCGCGTGCACCAAGCCGCAGCCGCCCCTGGGGACGGGATCCGCAGCCCGACACTGACAGCGAGGGCAGCGCGGACCCGAACCCGGTCAGCGGGAGAAGGGCAACCGCAACCGCTTCTTCGCCTTCGGCTGCGTGAGCTGGAAGTAGTCGCTGCTCTGCGGGAGCCACATGAGGAGCACCGCCACGAGCATGGCGCCCGCGATCAGCGAGAGCCCCGGCGTCCCGCGGACGATGATGGGCACGCCCGCGATGATCCCGATGGTCGTCAGCAGTTCACGCGCGCCCCGCCTGCCCCGCCGCAGGGGGATCAGCAGGATCAGCTGCAGCACGGCGAGTGCCCCGAACAGCGCGCCCAGCCCGATGAACCCTGCGCGCTCGAGATCCTGCACCGCCGCCGACGTGATGAACGTGCCGGCGGCGATGAGCATCAGTACGGAGATTGTGAGCCACAGCACCAGGGCCGCGCGCAGGGTGAAGGGCCGCGGCGGCAGGGGAGTCGCCACCGGCTGCCTAGCCCCGGGGAGCAACGGTGGCGGTGTGGGACTCGACGTCGTACGAGTAGACCTCGGCGCCGCCGATCCACACCTGCAGTGCACGCTGCATGACGTCGAGGGGGTCGCCGCTCCACAGCACCAGGTCGGCGTCCTTCCCGACGGCGAGGGACCCGAGCCGGTCCGCGAGTCCGAGGACCTTCGCGGGGTTGATGGTGATCGAGCGCAGTGCGGTCTCTCGGTCCAGGCCCTCCTTGATGGAGAGGGTGGCCTGGTGCACCAGGAAGTTGATCGGGATGACCGGGTGGTCGGTGATGATCGAGATCTCGACGCCCGCCCGGGCGAGCTTGCCCGGGTTCGCGATGGACCGCCCGCGCAGCTCCACCTTGGACTTGGTGGTGAACAGCGGACCGATCAGCACGGGCGTGCCCCGCTTGGCCAGGACATCTCCGAGCAGGTGGGCCTCGGTGCCGTGGTCGAGCACGAGGTCGTACCCGAACTCGTCGGCGATGCGGATCGCGGTGGCGATGTCATCGGCGCGGTGCGCGTGCTGGCGCCAGGGGATCTCGCGGCGGAGCACCATGGCGAGGGCCTCCATGTGCGGATCACGCGCGTTCTCGTCGGCCTTGCCCATGTAGTTCTGGGCCTCCATGAACGCCTCGCGGATCACCAGCGCCGTGCCCAGGCGGGTGGAGGGCGTCTTGCCCTTGGCCCCGTACACGCGCTTCGGGTTCTCGCCGAGCGCGGACTTCAGACCGCTGGGGGAGCGGAGCACCATCTCCTCGAGGTACCGGCCGTGCGTGTGAAGGGCGACGGCGAGACCACCGATCGGGTTGCCGGAGCCGGGGTTCACGTTCACCGTCGTCACGCCGCCCGCCAGGGCGTCGTCGAATCCGGGGTCGAAGGGGTTGATGGCGTCGATCGCGCGGACGCCCGCCGTGTTCGGGTCCGTCATCTCGTTGGTGTCGTCACCCGCGGCGCCCTCGCCCTCCTCGTGCGTGCCGAGGTGCACGTGCGCGTCCACGAAGCCGGGGAGCAACCATTTGCCGCCCGCATCGATGACCGTGGCCCCCTCGGGGACGTCCACCGACGCCCCGAGCGCGGTGATGCGGCCGTCCTCCACCACCACCGTCCCGTCGAAGGGTTCGCCGTCGATCGGGATCACGTGGGCGTTCGTGATCGCCGTGATGGGGGAGGTGGTTGCCGTGGGCTGTGACATGAGCAGGTGGGCCTTTCGCAGAGGTACCGGACTGTTTTCCACCCTAGCCGTCCGCGGGTGCACGCCCGGGGCCGTGCCTACACTGGATGAGCCGTGCCGGGGACCCCCCGCGAGCCGGTTCCGCACGCACCTCCTTCGGAAGGGATCCATGAGCCAGCGCACCGCCCCCGCGACGCCGTTCGTCCGGGTGCTGGGGCTCGTGGCCTCGGTCGTCGTCGCCGCCGCCCTGCTCACCTGGGCGTTCACCTGGGCGGACGTGATCGGCCTCGACTACCGCGTGTACCGCATGGGCGGACAGTCCGTGGTGGACGCCGACGGCTCCCTCTACACGCGGTCCTTCGGGGAGGGCGCGGGCTCGCTCCTGTTCACCTACCCGCCGTTCGCCGCGCTCGCCTTCACGGTGCTCACGCTCGTGAGCGCGGAGACGGGAGCGGCGATCTTCGTGGGGCTCTCGATCCTCGTCGCCGCGCTCACCTCGCTGGTCGTCACGCGCTACCTAGGCGGTTTCCGGAGTCTCGGGGCCACGCTCCGGCATCCCACCGCGCTGCCGCTCGCGATCGCCGGCACGGGCCTGGTCTGCCTGCTGGGGCCGTGGCGCGAGACCATGGCCTTCTCGCAGGTCAACATCCTGCTCTTCGCGATGATCGCGGCGGACCTCCTCTCCGGGCCGCACCGCCGCGTCCCGACCGGTCTGCTCACCGGGATCGCGGCCGGTATCAAGCTGACGCCCCTCGTCTTCGGGCTCTACTTCCTGGTGCGGGGGGAGTGGAAGCAGCTGTTCACCATGGGGGCCGGGTTCGTGGGGACCATCGCCCTCGGCTTTCTCCTCCTGCCCGCCGAATCGGCGACCTACTGGCTGCAGATGCTCCGGGACACCGGCCGGATCGGCGGCGAGGGATACGTGGACAACCTCTCGATCCGCGGGGCGGTCCTCCACTTCATGGGTCCGGACTTCCCCTCCACCGTTCCCTGGCTGCTGATCTCCCTGCTGCTGGTCGCCGCGACCTCCTTCGTCCTCCATACCGGCCGGCAGCGCGGTGACCGCTTCACCCCCATCGCCATGACCGCCCTGCTGATGCTCCTCATCTCGCCCATCTCGTGGTCGCACCACTGGGTGTGGATCGCCGTCGTGCTCGCGGTGCTCGCCGGTCAGGCCGCGGGCCTCCCGCGCGACCTCCCGGCGTACCGGCGGACGGCGGCCGTCCTGTTCGTTCTCACGCTCGCCGTCTTCGTCTACTCGCCGAAGACGATCGGCCTGCTGTTCGGCGCGGAGGACCTCAACTCGCAACTCACCACCGGCTGGCTGATGGCCTCGAGTGCCGGTGTGTTCTGCGCCCTCGGCATCACCGTGTTCTGGGTGCTGCTCTCGCGGCGGCTCCGGACGGACGCGCGCCTCGAGGAGTCGCTGCGTCTCTCGGACCCGGCCGACGAACTCGTCGCCGGGACCCGGGACACCTGATGGCTGCGGCGTCCGCGCGCGTCCCGCCGGCACCGCTGCGCACCATCGCGGCGCCGGTCAGCCGCCTCCGCGTGGTCGTGGCCTGCGTCGTCGCCCTGCTCCTGCCGCCCCTGCTGGAGGTCGCGGTCCTCGCCGTCGGGCGGTCGCTGCTCGCCGTCGACGTCCTGTTCCAGCTCGCGGGCGTCATCGCCGTCGCACTGATCGGGGGCCTGTGGCCCGCGCTCCTGGCAGCCCTGTGGAGCAGCATCATCCTGAACTACACCTCCACCGAGCCGTTCGGGTCCCTCGAGATCGCCGATACCGGGAACGTGGTGACGGTCCTGATCTTCATCACGGTGGCGGTGGCCGTCTCCCTCGTGGTCGGGCTCTCGGCCCGCCGTTCCCGCGAAGCCGCGCTGGCGCAGCAGGAAGCGGCGCTGCTGGGCGAGCTGGCCCGCGGCGTCCTCGCCGAGGAGGACACGCTGCAGGGTTTCCTCCGGCACGTCCAGGCCCAGTTCGACGCCGACGCCGTGGCGCTCTTCGGCCCCTCCGACGACGCTCCAGCGGCGGACGGCCCAGCAGGCACCTCCGAGGAGGCCGGCGCGAGGGGCGCGACGGGCGATGCCACGACTCCGGTGGCGGACGCTCCGGGCGCGCCCTCCGCAGCGCCGGTGGCCGAGCTCAGGGCCCTGGCCGAACGGCCGACTCCCGCCGAGCCGACCGCATCGGGGCGGCGGCGCGGAGGAGGCCCTGCCCGGAGGAGCGTGTCGGACAAGGGCACGGAGCGGCGTCCCCGCGAGGTCTTGTGGGCGCTCGAGGCGGCGGTCGCCGTCGCCCCCGTGGACGACGGCGTCACGCTGGCCCTCTTCGGCCGCTCCCTGTCCGCGCGTGACCGCGGTGTGCTCACCGCGTTCGTAGGGCAGCTCCGCTCGATGCTGCAGCGCCAGGAACTGCTGGCCAGCACGCGGACCAACCGGCGGCTCGTGGAGGGGAACGTGATGCGCACGGCGATCCTCCGCTCCGTCTCCCACGACCTCCGCACCCCGCTCGCGGGGATCAAGCTCGCCGTCACGAGCCTCCGGCAGTCGGAGGTGACGTTCTCCGCGGAGGACGAGGACGAGCTGCTCGGCACCATCGAGGACTACTCCGACCGGCTGGACAACCTCGTGAACAACCTGCTCGACATGTCGCGCATCACCGGTGACGCCGTCAACGCGCACGTGCGGCCCCTCCGGTGGGGCGACGTCGTCGCTCCCGCGCTCGCGAACGTGCCCGAGGACCGCGTGCAGGTCTCCCTCCCGCCCAACCTCCCGGCCATCGAGGCGGATCCCGGCCTGCTCGAGCGCGTGCTCGCGAACATCGTCGAGAACGCGGTGAAGTACGCGCCGGAGTCGCCCATCGAGATCAGGGCGTCCGTCGGCGGGACCGGACGAGCGCTCATCAATGGCTTCCCGGCGAGCGAGCTGCGGGTCATCGACCACGGCCAGGGCGTCTCCCGCGACGAGGTGGCCGCCATGTTCCGCCCGTTCCAGCGGCTCGACGACGCCCCAGCCGGCGGCGGTGTGGGGCTCGGACTTGCCGTCGCCAAGGGCTTCACCGAGGTGATGGGCGGCGTGCTCGACGCCGAGCAGACGCCGGGCGGCGGGCTCACCCTCGTGATCCGCCTCCCCATCTCCACCGGAGCGGTGGACCTGTGACGCGTGTCCTCGTGGTCGACGACGAGCCGCAGCTCCTCCGCGCCCTGGAGATCAATCTCCGCGCCTACGGGTACCAGTGCGTCACGGCGGTGGACGGCGAGACCGCGCTCGCGGCGGCGTCGGAGCACCACCCGGACGTGGTGGTGCTGGATCTCGGTCTGCCGGACATCGACGGCGTGCAGGTCCTCGAGCGGATCCGCGGGTGGTCGCAGGTCCATATCATCGTGCTCTCGGCCCGTCACGGCTCGCAGGACAAGGTGGCGGCGCTCGATGCCGGCGCGGACGACTACGTGACGAAGCCGTTCGGGCTCGACGAGCTGCTCGCACGGCTCCGCGCCGCGACCCGACGGGCCGCCATCACCGCCGACGCGCCGGTCATCGAGACCGTCGACTTCATGCTCGACGCCGGTGCACGGCGCGTCACGAAGGACGGCCGGGACGTGCGGCTCACGCCCACCGAATGGAAGATCCTCGACCGGCTGATCGCGCAGCCCGGGCGCCTGGTGTCCCAGCAGCAGCTGCTCCTGGACGTGTGGGGCCCCGCCTACGCCAAGGACGTCCAGTACCTCCGGGTGTACATGGCGCAACTGCGGAAGAAACTCGAACCGGACCCGGGCGTGCCCCGGTACTTCGTGACCGAGAGCGGCATGGGCTACCGGTTCGACCCCTAGGAAGGAGGCCGGGTGGGCACCGCCTAGGATGGGCGCCATGATCCAAGGCTCCCTCCTCGCCGTCTGCCGGGTGCACGCACTGCACCCCACGAAGGATTCCACCGGTGTGACGGCGATCGACAAGCGCCCGGTCGAGGGCGCCGTCGCCGTCCATGCCCTCGGCCTGACCGGGGACCTCCAGGCGAGCCGCAAGCACCACGGCGGCCCCACGAAGGCGGTGTACGCCTACTCCCAGGCGGACGCCGATTTCTGGGCGGAGCAGCTCGGGCGCGAGGTGACGCCGGGATTGTTCGGTGAGAACCTGCGGGTCGCGGGCATCGACGCCTCGAACGCCGTGATCGGAGAGCGGTGGGCCGTCGGCCCGGAGGTGGTGCTCGAGGTGACCATGCCCCGCACGCCGTGCGTGAACTTCGCGCGCTACCTGGGGGAGCGGTCCTGGGTGAAGCGCTTCGCGGAGGCGAACCGTGTGGGGACCTACCTGAGCGTGGTGACCAAGGGCAGCATCGCCGCCGGTGACACCGTCCGCGTGACGGACGTCCCGGAGCACGGCATCACGGCCTCGCAGGTGTACGCCGGCCTCGACGGCGACCAGGCGCAGGTGCTCCTGGACGCAGCCACCGAGGGCCGGTTGACGCTCACCCCGCAGGTCCGCAAGGCCGCCCTGGCGGGGCTCCGCATGGCGGCTTCCGCCTGACGTGCCGAAGGTCACCCCGGCGTCGTCCTCCTTTCGTGGTGACGCGGTGGCGACGTGCCGTAGACTGGAGATATCCCCCACACCGGTATCCCCGTAGTTTCCGTCCCTTTCGGACGGTTGGTTGTGTTGGGGCTCGGAGCTAAGACTCACGAGCAGATTCATCAGGGAGCGCCGGCTAGAAGAAGAGTCACACCCACCGCTGAGACAGCGGCGACCACGGTGTGACGAGGAGTTCGGCCCCGGGATTGAAACAGGTACGGATTCCACGTTCATTCGGCTCTGCGGGCTCCAGCCCGTCAGGGCTGTCCGGCACCTACCTGGAGGAATTTTTTCCGTGCCTGAAAACCTGCCCGAGCAGATCATCGACATCATGCCCGTCACCGAGCCGACCACGGCTCCCGCCGCACAGGGCGACGACGACGTGACCATCCGCTTCACCGAGCTCAACCTCGACGGCCGCATCCTCGCCGCCCTGACCGACCTCGGCTACGAGAAGCCGTCGCCCATCCAGGCGGCCACCATTCCCGCACTCCTCGAAGGCCGCGACGTCGTGGGCCTGGCGCAGACCGGCACCGGCAAGACCGCCGCGTTCGCCGTCCCGGCGCTCTCGAAGATGGCGGAGCTCGCCGACGTCAACGGCGGCCCCAGCAAGAACACGCAGGTCCTGGTGCTCGCACCGACCCGCGAGCTCGCGCTCCAGGTGGCCGACGCCTTCACGTCCTACGCCAAGCACATGGAGGGCTTCACCGTCCTCCCCGTGTACGGCGGATCCCCCTACGGCCCGCAGCTGAACGGCCTCCGCCGTGGCGCGCAGGTCGTCGTCGGAACGCCCGGACGCGTCATCGACCACATCGAGAAGGGGTCGCTCGACCTCTCCAACCTCGAGTACGTGGTGCTCGACGAGGCGGACGAGATGCTCCGCATGGGCTTCGCCGAGGACGTCGAGAAGATCCTCTCCTCCACGCCCGAGGAGAAGCAGGTTGCCCTGTTCTCCGCGACCATGCCCCCGGCCATCCGCCGCATCGCCAAGAAGTACCTGAACGATCCGGCCGAGATCTCGGTCAAGGGCAAGACGACCACGGGCACCAACACGCGTCAGCGCTACCTGCAGGTCATGGGCCCGCACAAGCTCGACGCGATGACCCGCATCCTCGAGGTGGAGGACTACGACGGCATCATCGCCTTCGTCCGCACCAAGGCGGCCACCGAAGACCTGGCGGACAAGTTGCGTTCACGGGGCTTCTCGGCAGCAGCCATCAACGGGGACATCCCGCAGCAGCAGCGTGAGCGCACGGTCGAGGCCCTGCGTGACGGCAAGATCGACATCCTCGTCGCCACGGACGTCGCCGCCCGTGGCCTCGATGTGGAGCGCATCTCGCTCGTCGTGAACTACGACATCCCGAACGACACCGAGTCCTACGTCCACCGCATCGGCCGCACCGGCCGTGCAGGGCGCTCGGGTGACGCGATCCTCTTCATCACCCCGCGTGAGAAGTACCTGCTGCGGTCGATCGAGAAGGCCACGCGCCAGCCGGTCGAGCAGATGCAGCTGCCCTCCACGGACAAGATCAACGAGCTGCGCCTCAGCAAGTTCGCGGACAAGATCACGCAGACGCTCGCCGGCAAGGACGTGGCCCTGTTCCGCGACCTCATCGCCACCTACGAGCGCGAGCACGACGTGCCCGCGACCGAGATCGCTGCCGCCCTCGCCGTCATGGCGCAGAACGGCCAGCCGATCCTCGTCCAGGACATCCCCGTGGCACCCGCCGGTCAGCGCGAGCGGGCCGAGGGCCGGAAGGACGCCTTCGGGTCACGTGGACCCACGCGGACCCTCACCGAGGGCAACGCCACCTACCGCATCGCGGTGGGCCGTCGCCAGCGCGTGATGCCGGGCTCCATCGTCGGTGCGATCGCCAACGAGGGCGGCATCTCGTCCTCGCAGATCGGCGGCATCGACATCCGGGCCGACCACAGCCTCGTGGAACTCCCGGCGGATCTCTCGACCGATCAGCTGCGGGCTCTCTCCCGCACGCGGATCGGCGGCGAGCTGATCCACCTCGAGCTGGACAAGGGCCGCAAGCCTGCGGGCAACCGCGGCGCGGGCGAGTTCAAGAAGCCCTTCAAGAAGGACTTCCCGAAGCGCGACGGCGACACCCGCTTCTCGGGCGACGCCAACCGCAAGCCGCGCCACGCGAAGGGTGCCGGAGCAGGCACCGGACGCTCCTCGGCGCAGTCCGAGCAGTGGTAGGAACCCGCTGATCGTCACCCTCCGGATCTGCGGTCCACGCAGGTCCGGAGGGGGCTCCGGTGATTTCGCCAGAGCCCAGGGAAACTGGTAATGTTTCTTGCTGTTGCCCCCCTAGCTCAGTGGTAGAGCGCGTTCTTGGTAAGAACGAGGTCACCGGATCGATTCCGGTGGGGGGCTCTGGAATGAGGGGCCCGTGACGATCATCCGATCGGTGCGGGCGGCCTCATTTCGGGGCGGTGTAGCTCAGCTGGTTAGAGCGCACGACTCATAATCGTGAGGTCCCGGGATCGAGTCCCGGCACCGCTACAACCCGAAGGCCCCGGAGCTCAGCTCCGGGGCCTTCGTCGTTCCTGGAACCCTTCCTACCGGTCCCGCTGTACCCGGTGCGGCGTCGACCAGGGGTGGGACGCACGAAGCCCGGCAGGTATCCCTGCCGGGCTTCGTGCCGTACGGGTGCGGGTCTGTCAGAACGTCAGCGTTTGCGGGCCGCGATGTCCTTCACGGATTGCGGTGTGGTGCGGCCCAACTGTTCGTCGAGGGCCACGCGGAGCCGGGCCTTCGCGGCCGTGACCCGTTGGGTGTCCGCGGGCCGACGGTAGGCGGCCGGCGTGGACGGCGTCTGTCGTGTGCGCGCGGTGTCGGTCATCGCCACTCTCCTTCTCCTCGTCCTACGCCCTATTGTCCGGCAGGGTCGCCGGGCAGTCCAGCGCCGTCCGGGTTGGCCACGGGGTTACTGACCCAGATGGCATCGAGGATCAGGCGGTCCTCTTCCGTGGCGAGCTCGCTGTAGGAGAGCTGGAGCAAGGCCTCGACACCGGCCTCCTGACGGATCGGATCGAGGGAGGTCGCAGCGTCGATGGCCCACTGCGTCCGTCGCCACCACTCGGCGCGGTCATCGGCGCGTCTCTTCTGCTCGAGCGCGGCGCGGTCCGCCGTCGCGCGCTGACGGAGCGTGGCGAAGGCCATGACGGTGGCGAGCACCGCGGCGAGGAGGACGGCGAAGGGCGCGAGGGCACCGACGATCTCCCACCACTGCGCACCCCCACGGTGGGATCTGTGACGCCCGGCGCGGGCGGCGTCGTGGCGTTCGCGATGCTGACGGCGTTCATGGCGTCAGCGTAACCACGCCCGCCCCCGTTACCGGGGCTCGCTCACCGCGGCCCGACAACCGGGCGGCTGTCACCCGTTCGACGTCGGACCGCCGCGATCGCTCAGCCTCATGATGGACAGGTGCCGCCCCTACGCCGTCCAGGGCGGGCGATCACCCGCATAACGGCGCCTCAGCCGATACGGACCGCGTGCAGCACGGCGTCGCTGATCTGCACCTCGCGGCCGTCCTTCGACTCCATGCGCGGGCGCGATTCGCAGATCCGGATGTCCCACGTCTCGTCGAGCAGCGCCGCGATCTGCTCAGGGGTGTGGAACAGGTCCGCTTGGTGCGGCCGGCCGATACCGGAGTGGAGGTCCGAGGGATCGTGCGCGACGATCAGGAGGCTTCCTGCCGATCCCACGAGGGAAGCCAGCATGGCGAACACCTGCGAGCGTTCGGGCTCCGGCAGGTGCATGAACTGCACGGTGACGAGGTCCAGGTCCCGAGGGAGCTCCGGGGAGGCGAGGAGATCCACGCGCTGCCAGGTCAGACGTCGGGCGACGGAGTCCTCAAGATCGAGAGCGTGCTCGCGCGCTCGGGACAGCGCGACCTCCGAGACGTCGATGCCGAGCACGTCCCACCCGCGGGAGGCGAGCCAGGCGGCGTCGGCCCCCTCGCCACAACCGACGTCCAGGGCGCGCCCCGGACTCAGGTGCTCCACGACCGAGACGAGCTGCCGGTTGGGCCTGCCGCTCCAGATCTGCGGGCGCTGGCCGTAGCGCTCGTCCCAGAATTCCTGCGTGTACTCAACCAGCACGGCGAACCTCTTCCTCCATGACCTCGGTGGTCGTCACCTCGGTGGTCCTGGTACCGACGCTACGCCCGAGCAGGGCACTGTCGAGCCCATTCTCGTGCCCTCTTTCCAGCCCTCGTTCCAGCCCCGCCTCGAGTCCGGTTTCGAGCCCACTCTCGAGTCCGGTCGCGAGTCCGTGGCGGCGAGCGCTGTTCACGCGGTTGTTCACGGCCGCCTCCGACGCCGCCGAGAAGACGCCCTTCCTACCCTCCACCGCCCACGCCGTCTCCTCCTGGACGAGGTCCGCGTTGATGGCCGCTCCCGCCATCGTTCCCTCCGCCGCCGCGACGACCACCTGGGCCGCGAGATTCGAGACGTTGCCGGCCACGTAGACGCCCTGCACGGCAGTCACGCCCATCGGGCCCCCGGTCAGGGCGTGGCCCATCCCGGACGGATGCGCCTCGGCGAGGAGTCCGAGGGAGGACACCACATCGGTGCGTGCCTGCATCCGCGTGCCCACGGCGAGGGCCTCAAGGTCGAAGCGCCTGCCCGACTCCACCGTCACCCCGGAGAGGACACCGTCGGCGTCGTCGACGGACAGCACCGCGCCGTCGACCACGCGGATTCCTCGCGCCGACAGGCGGTCCCAGTCGTCCTCGCTCGGCGTCACGGTGTCGTTGAGGAAGAGGGTGATGTCCTCGGACCACTGCCGGAACAGGAGGGTCTGGTGCACCGACAGGGGACCGGTGCCGAGCACGCCGATGCGCTGACCGCGGATCTCGTAGCCGTGGCAGTACGGGCAGTGCACCACGCCCGCACCCCAGTGGTTGCGGAGGCCCGGGATGTCCGGCAGGCCGTCCTCGAGCCCGGTCGCGAGGAGGAGCCGCCGGCCGATCGCGCGGCCACCGTCGGCCAGGGTGACGGTGAAGCCGGCGTCCGTCCGTTCGGCGCCGACCACCTCGCCCCGGCGCACCGCGGCACCGTAGCCCTCGGCCTCGGCGCGCCCTGCCTCGAGCAGATGGAGAGGGGACATGCCCTCCCGCGTGAGGAAGCCGTGCACCCCGGCAGCCGGGGCGTTGCGCGGCTCGCCGGCGTCGATCACCAGGACGGACCGCAGCGCGCGGGCCAGGGTCACGGCGGCGCTCAGTCCGGCGGCACCGCCACCCACGACGACGACGTCGTACCGCCCGTCGGGTGCGGCGTCGTGTCCGACGTCGTCCGTCCTGTCTCTCCCGAGTCCGTCGCCGCTCGCGCGGCCGCCGTCCGGGTGCTGCCATGTGGATGTCATGTCCGTACCTCCTGGTGCTGGTGGAGCTTCCACTCTCCTTCTGCTGCGTTCGGAAGTGCAACATCTGTTGCCGATATGGCAAAGTAAGGGGATGGCTACTGACTTCGACGCGGTGCTCGACGCCGTCGGTCCGCGACTCCGAGCACTGCGAGCGCAACGCAACCTCACGCTGGGTGAGGTGTCGGCGGCGTCCGGCGTCTCCGTCAGTACCCTCTCCAGGCTGGAATCGGGGCAGCGACGGGCCACGCTCGACCTGCTGCTACCCATCGCGAAGCTCTACGGCGTACCGCTCGACGACCTCGTGGGCGCGCCCGCGACGGGGGATCCGCGCATCCACCTCACTCCGGTGGAGCACCACGGCATGACCGCCATCCCCCTGACACGGCGTCCCGGCGGCGTGCAGGCCTTCAAGATGGTGCTCGCAGGCGACGCGCGGGGCACCGAGCCGGACCTGCAGGTGCACGAGGGTTACGAGTGGCTGTACATCCTCAACGGCACGCTCCGGCTGGTACTCGGCGAGAACGACTTCCTGCTGCGGCCGGGGGAGGCCGCCGAGTTCGACACCCACACCCCTCACTGGTTCGCGAGCGCCGACGGCGGCCCGGTGGAGTTCATCAGCCTCTTCGGGCAGCAGGGTGAACGCATGCACGTCCGCGCGAGGCCACGACGCTCCTGACCTGTAGTCGCCCCCGCGCTCGACCGGCCCCGACCTCCTTCGAACCCCTCTGACCTGCCCTTCACCCACCTCTGACCCGCCTCCGATCGTGATGGCGCGCGCCGATAGGATGAGCGGAGCTTCGACACGACCGAGGCCTCGCTGGGAGGCCGCTGGGGACGGGACACTGATGACGAACGAGCACCTCGGGGACGCACACGACGACAGCGCTTTCCCGACCCGAGCAGGTCGACGCCGCGCGGCAGTCTCCGAGGAGCCGCAGCGTTTCGCCGACCGCTTCGCGCCCGAGGGGACCCTCCCGCGTGCGGAGGAGCCGATTGCGCGGGGTCTGCCCGGAGGTGCCGGCGAACCCGGCTTCGCGGAAATCGATCAAGCGGCAGGGCACCCGGACGACGACGTCGAGGCGACGGTGCGCCGCGTCCCGGCGGATCCCATCGACCCATCGCACGGCTTCGCCCCGCAGGCCGCCGGGCCTCTCGTGACCTCCGTACCGCAGGCGGAGCCTCCGGCATCGCCGCAGCCGGAGGCCGCTGAATACCCCGGGCCGGCGGCTTCGGATTCCCCGACCACGATCGACCACGTGCCGGGCGCCGTTTCGTCTCCGGCGCCGTCGCCCCGTCCACAGGACGCGCCTCGAGCCCAGGACACGCCGACCTCCGATGCGGCCTCGACCGCCCTCCGACCCCGCGGCACCAGGGCGTCGTTCCTGACGCCGGACACCGCCGTCGTGCCCGCCGAGAGCGGGCTGCGCGGGTTCCTCGCGCGGCTGGGCCTGAGGATCCCGCCCTCGCAGGCCGAGCTGGCCGTCCGCGCGGACGTCGCCGCGGTCAGCAGGCACTGGCCGGGCCCGCGGACCGTCTCGGTGGTCAACGGGAAGGGCGGCGCGAACAAGACGCCGACCACCGTGATGCTCTCCGCCGTGTTCGCCCGCAACGGTGGCGGCCCGGTGCTCGCCTGGGACAACAACGATGCGCGGGGCACCCTCGGCTGGCGGACCGAGCAGGGCCCGCACGAGGCGACCGTGCTGGACCTGCTCCCGCAGACCTCGACGCTCCTGGCGCCCTCCGCGCAGTCGGCGTTGCTCGCGCGCTTCGTGCACCACCAGACCGAGGACAAGTTCGACGTCCTCCGTTCGAAGCCCGATGTCCTCGCTTCGCAGCAGAAGGTGACGGCGGACGACTTCGACGCCCTGCACGAGGTGGCGTCGAAGTACTTCCGCCTGAACGTCGTGGACTCGGGAAACGACGAGACCGCCGAGCGATGGCTCCGCATGATCCACCACACCGACCAGTTGGTCATCGCGACCACAACGCTGGAGGAGCATGCCGAGGCAGGTGCGTTGCTGCTCGAAGCGCTCAGGACGAGGGGCGGCCGGTACGCGGAGCTGTCCGCGAACGCCGTCGTGATCGTCAGCCAGTCCGACAAGAACGGGACGCGGGCGCAGAGCCAGTCGATCGCCGACGGCTTCGGGCAGCTCGCGCGGCGGGCCGTCACCATCCCGTTCGACGCCGCTCTGATCAAGGGCCGCATCCGCTACGGCGCGCTCCGCCCAGCGACGCAGCGTGCCTGGCTGACCGCTGCCGCCGCCGTCGCGGAGGGCCTGTAGCGCACCGATACTCAGCTTGCTTATGAACTCTGTGCTTCCTAGGCTGGAGAGGCACCGACAGCCACGCTCTACGCAAGGGAGAACAGCATGTCCGCACACGAGATCACCGGCAAGAAGGTCGCCTTCCTCCTGACCGACGGGGTGGAGCAGATCGAACTGACCAGCCCCTGGAAGGCCGTCGAGGACGCCGGCGGCACACCCACGCTCGTCTCCCCGAAGACCGGAACGCTGCAGGGGTTCGACGGCATGGACAAGGCCGACACCTTCGAGGTGGACCTCGCGGTATCCGAAGCGAAGGCCGAGGACTTCGACGCGCTGGTGCTGCCGGGCGGCGTCGTGAACGCGGACTTCCTGCGGGTCGACACCGATGCCCAGGCCTTCGCCCGTGGCTTCTTCGAGCAGCACAAGCCCGTCGCCTCCATCTGCCACGGACCCTGGCTCCTCATCGACGCAGGAGTGATCAGCGGCAGGTCCGTGACCTCGTACCACACGCTCGCCACGGACCTGCGGAACGCGGGAGCCACGTGGAGTGACGAGGAAGTGGTGGTCGACCAGGGGCTCGTGACGAGCCGGACGCCGGACGACCTCGAGGCGTTCAACGCGAAGCTGCTCGAGGAGATCGCCGAGGGCCGGCACGAGGGCCAGACGGTCTGACCGCAGGAGCTATACAGCACCTCGCGCGTCGCATGGGAAAGGGCTCGCCGAACGGCGGGCCCTTTCCGTATGCCCTTCAGGGTGCGCTGTCCCCTCGGATAGCCAAGGAGGGGCGCGTGCGACAGGATCGAGGGATGACCGACCTCCCGTTCCCCGTCCAGCCGATGCTCGCGAAGGCCGTCGCCGAGGTACCCGAACCCGCCAGCGTGCCGGGCGGGCTCGTGTACGAACCGAAGTGGGACGGCTTCCGCGCGGTGATCAGGATCGACGACGGCTCGTGCGAGATCGGCAGCCGCGGTTCCAAGATGCTCACGCGGTACTTCCCGGAACTCGTCGCCGCGCTCCTCGAGAACCTCCCCGAGCGCTGCGTCGTCGACGGCGAGATCGTGGTGCGGCAGGGCGAAACGGGTGCCGAACGGTTGGACTGGGAGGCACTGTCCCAGCGCATCCACCCCGCGGAGAGCCGCATCACGCTGCTCGCCGGGCAGACACCGGCGTCCTTCGTCGCCTTCGATCTCCTCGCCCTCGACGACCACGACCTCACCGGCCTGCCGTTCTCCGCTCGGCGCGAGGCCCTCGAGGGCGTCGGAAGCACCTTCGCGTCACCCGTGCACCTCTCCCAGGTCACCCACGACGTCGATCTCGCCCGCCGGTGGCTCGTCGAGTTCGAGGGCGCGGGGCTCGACGGCGTGGTCGCCAAGCCGCTCAGCGCGGTCTACGAACCGAACAAGCGGCGCATGCTGAAGGTCAAGCACCACCGCAGCGCGGACACCGTGGTGCTCGGGTACCGCGTCCACACCTCCGGCCAGGGCGTCGGGTCCCTCCTCCTCGGCCTGTACGACGACGACGGCGAGCTGCAGAACGTCGGCGGAGTCTCCGCGTTCTCCAACGCGCGCCGCCTGGAGCTCGTGGACGAGCTCGCGCCGGACGTCATGCGTGACGACGACGGCGGGATCGAACGCGGAGCCACCGAACGCAGCCGCTTCGCCTCGGCCAAGGACGTCTCCTACATCAGGCTGCACCCGCGCCGGGTGGTCGAGGTCCGGTACGACCAGATGGAGGGCGCCCGCTTCCGCCACACGGTGCAGTTCGAGCGGTGGCGGCCTGATCGCGAGGCGCGCTCCTGCACCTTCGACCAGCTGGACATCCCCGCCGCGTACGACCTCAGCCGGGTGTTGGCCTGATCACCGCATCCGGTCCGGGCCCCGACGGCCCCCGTGGCGCCGGCCCCTCACACGCGGCCGGTGAGCAGCTGGGCCCGACCTACCTCAGCAGCGGCGTGACCTGGTCGACCGACGGCCCGGTGCTCTCACTCCACGCGGTCGAGGCAGATGCAACCGACCCGCCGACGCCGGGCGCCGATGCGGCTTCCGGTGGGGATGCTGCGGACCTCCGGCTCGAGCCGGGAACCACGCTCGCCTACGAGATCACGGCGGCGGGAAAGTACTGCCTCGGGTTCCACCGCGTGTACGGCCACGATGACAGGACCTGGACCGCGTGCGCCGAGCAGCGGCAGGCGGAGCGGGGGTACCAGTGCGGGAGGTGCTTCGCCCAGGACGACTTCCGGTTCATGCACGACATCCACCGCTCCGGAATCGCCCCGCCGGGGCTCAAGCGCTACCTCGACCAGCCGCACTGGCTCTACGTCGCCACCTTCGCCGACGGCTCCACCAAGGTGGGCACGGCCTCGCACCTGCGCAAGCGAGCCCGCCTCGTGGAGCAGGGAGCCGTCGTCGCGCAGTACGTGGCGCACGCCGCCGACGGACGCGTGGTCCGCCTGCTCGAGGACGAGCTGACCCGCGGCGTCGGACTCCAGCAGGCGGTCCGTTCGAGCGCCAAGGCGGCCGCGCTGTGCGCGCCGCTCGCGCAGACCCGCCTCGAGGACGTCAACGACGGCTTCGCCCACGCCGCGCGGGGGCTGCTCGGGAGCGGAGTGGACGTCGAAGGTTTCGAGGTGGTGCACGAGGAGTTCGACCCGCCGTCGTCCTGGACCTCCCTCCGTTCGCTCACCGGGCCCCAGCCGTATCCCGGGTTCCTCGGGGAGGGGCACCACGGTTTCCTCGTGCGGGACGTCCTCGGCCCCTCGGCGCTCGTGGGGATCGAGGGGACGGACGTCCTGTTCGTCGCAGACCTCGCGCAGCTCAAGGGCCGTCGGCTGCGCTTCGGGCGGTTCAGCACGCCGGTGCCCACGGTGCAGGAAGCGCTGTTCTGATCGGCGCCGGTGCATCGGCAGTAGAATCGGACCATGCTGAACACGCCCTGGGAGACCGGCTCGGACCTCTACCGCAAGCTCGTGGTGTCCGGTCTCGTGACCACCGCGATCGGCATCCTCGTCGCCATCCTCGGAGCGGCGACCGGCCGGAGCGCCCTGGTGTACACCGGCGTCGCGGTGATCGTGCTCGGGATGATCTGCCACCTCGCCGGCATGGTGATCCGCACCCGCGACATGCGCCGGCGGCTGAAGGGCCCGCGCTGAGTCCCGCCGCTCCGACCCCCACTGCTCCGGCTGCCGACCGGCCGGCCCGGCATCCCGCCCACCCGCAGCGCCACCACGGCGCGGCACCACCCACGAGGGAGTCCCCATGACGATCGACCCCGGCCTGCAGGGCCGCAGCTACCCGGCGGGGGAGCCCTACGCCGTCGGGCGCGAAGCCGTCCGGGATTTCGCACGCGCCGTCAAGGCCACGCATCCGGCGCACTACGACGTCGACGCCGCGCGGGCTCTGGGGCACGCGGATCTCGTGGCCCCGCCCACGTTCGCGATCATCGTGGCGCAGCGTGCCGACGCGCAGCTCATCACCGATCCGAGCGCGGGTATCGATTTCACCCGCGTGGTCCACGCCGACCAGCGCTTCACGCACCACCGCCCCATCGTCGCCGGCGACCAGCTGGTGGCGGAGCTCCACGTGGACCAGGTCCGCGCCATGGGCGGGGGCGCCATGATCACCACGCGTGCGGAGATCTCGACCATCGACGGCGAGCGGACGGCCACGAGCACGTCGTCGCTGCTCGTCCGCGGGGAGGACCAGTAGCCATGACCATCGGCATCGACTCACTCGAGGTGGGGCAGCAGATCGGCTCCGCGACCCTCGACATCACGCGCACGGACCTCGTGCGCTACGCCGGGGCGTCGGGTGACCTCAACCCCATCCACTGGAACCAGTCCTTCGCCGAGGGCGTCGGTCTTCCCGGTGTGATTGCGCACGGCATGTTCACCATGGGCGCGGCCGTCCAGCTCGTCACCGACTGGGTGGGCGACCCGGCCGCCGTCGTCGATTACCAGACGCGCTTCACCAAGCCGGTGATCGTCGAGGACACCACCGCTCAGCCCGGTGTGCCCGGCGCCGTGGTCGAGGTGACCGGCGTGGTGGGAGCCCTCGACACCGAGGCGTCGACCGCGCGGATCGACCTCACCGTCACGTACGGGGGCCAGAAGGTCCTCGTGAAGGCACAGGCCGTGGTGAGGCTCCCGTGAGCGCCCCCATGACCGGTACGCCGCTGGCCGGATTGACGACGGCGCGGGTCGGAGGGCCTGCGCGCACGATCGTCGAGGCCTCGACCGAGCAGGAGATCGTGGAGGCGGTACGCACTGCGGACGCCGCCGGCGAGCCACTCCTCATCATCAGCGGGGGCTCCAACCTGATCATCGGTGACGCCGGCTTCGACGGCACCGTCGTCCACATCACCTCGAGCGGATTCACGGTGAACGACGACGACGCCACGTGTGGTGGCGTGATGGTGAAGGTGCAGGCGGGTCATGACTGGGAGGACCTCGTCCGCTACACGGTGATGCACGCGTTCTCCGGCCTGGAGGCGCTCTCCGGCATCCCCGGCTCCACTGGGGCCACGCCGGTGCAGAACGTCGGGGCATACGGCTCCGACGTCTCGCAGACCATCGCGACCGTCCGGACCCACGACCGCGAGACGGACAGCATCAAGAGCTTCACGAACTTCGAACTGCAGTTCGGGTACCGCGACTCGCTGCTCAAGCGATCCACCGTGAACGGCTCGCCGCGCTACGTGGTCCTGACCGTCGAGTTCCAGCTCGGGCTCGGACGCATGAGCACCCCGATCAGGTACGCCGAGCTGGCGCGCGCCCTCGGCATCGAGGTGGGCGGCCGCACCTACGCGACGGACGTGCGGCGCGAGGTGTTGAGACTCCGCGCGGGCAAGGGCATGGTGCTCGACACCCCGGAGGCGCCCGACCCCGACACGTGGAGCACCGGCTCGTTCTTCACGAACCCGATCGTTGCAGCGCCGGTCGCCGACGCCCTGCCCGACGCCGCGCCGCGGTACCCCGCGGGCGGTGACGGCCAGGTGAAGCTCAGTGCCGCGTGGTTGATCGAGCATGCAGGCTTCGGCAAGGGCTTCGGCCTGTCCGTCGACGACGCCGGTCATGCGGCGGCCGGTGGCCGCGCCTCGCTCTCCACCAAGCACACGCTCGCGCTCACCAACCGGGGAGGGGCGACGACGTCGGACCTGCTCGCCGTCGCGCGGCTGGTGCGCGACGGAGTGGAGCAGCGTTTCGGGATTCGTCTCGAGCCCGAGCCGCTGCTCGTCAACTGCTCGCTCTGATCGCACTCGGAGCGCCCACGGCAACTAGAGCGCGGGGGACCGGCGGGCCTGCTCGGCCGCCGCGCGCGTGAGGACGACGTCCGGCCAGCTGTCCTCCCGCGCCACGAGACGCCGGGTGCAGAGCCACTGGGCGAGCCGCGAGGCGACGCTGATCTGCGCCAGCCGGTCGTGGAAGTCGGGGAGCAGCGTCGGTGGGGAGAGGAACGCGGGCAGCGCGTGCAGCAGGTCCCGGGCGCCCATCACCCGGACGTAGGGCTCGTCCGTGCCGAACTGACGTTCGAGGGTGAGCAATGCACGTTCGTCCTCGGTGAGGTGCAGGGCGGCGTCGTGTTCGAGGTAGTCGCGCAGGTGCCGATGGACCCGCTCGTACCGCAGCAGGCTCTCCGGGTGACGCGTGTGGCCGCTCGTCGCGAAGAACCGCCGGAGGATGCTGTCTGCGTTCTGGAGTTCCATGCGCTCATCCTGCCCGTGGCCTCCGACTTTTTGACTCGCGGCCCCGCACCGCGCAGGGTGAGGGCCATGACCGCCGTTCTCCGCCCCTGGAGGCCGGAGGACGCGCCGGCCCTTGCTGCGGCGCTCCGAGCCGACGCCGACCTTCTGAGCCAGTTCCCGGGCGTCGAGTCCTTCACGGTGTCGGAGGCACGCGAGCACATCCACACCCACCTCTCCAGTACGGCGTCGGCGCGTATCTGGGCCGTCGACGTGGACGGCGTTGCCGTTGGGAACGTGGGGCTGTCCGGTATCGAGTGGCGTCACGATACGGCGTGGGCGTACTACTGGTTGGCGTCGTCCGTCCGTGGTCGCGGTCTCGCATCCCGTGCGCTGGCGTCGGTCTCGAGCGCGGCGTTCGAGGACGGGCTGTTCCGCCTCGAGCTCGGGCACCGCCTGAACAACCCGGCCTCCTGCGCGGTCGCGGTGCGCGCCGGTTACATCGCCGAGGGCATCGAACGCCGGAAACTGCGCTACGGGTACGAGCGGTTCGACGTCGAGACCCATGCCAGGCTCCGCACCGACCCGACGCCGGACCTGGAACCCCTTCCGATCGTCGACAGCCGCGCCTGACGACGCCTCGACGGTCGCGTGGACGGTTTCAGCTCCTGGAGGGACCGGACATGCGGCGTCGACTCGACGTCGTCGGTGCGGAGCGGGGCTCAGCGACCGCCGGGAATGTCCAGCCTGATCGCGCCGCGGACGGAGCCCGCGGTGGTGGTCAGGTCGAAACCGAGACTCCGCAGCAGGTTCTGCGCGGCACTGTTCCCCACCGTGGTCTCGGCGCATACGGACACCGCACCGAGGAGTGCGGCCTCCTCCAGCACGGCGTCGACAGCCGCCCTGCCGAGTCCCCGTCCGCGGGCGTCCCGGGTGAGCCAGATCCCCGTCTCGAGGACACCCGCCTCATCGGTGGCCTGCAGGCGGACGGACCCGACGACGTCGTCCCCCACGGTTACGGCCCACGTGACTTCCCCGGCGGGGCCGGACAGTCCCTGCCGACAGCACCGATGGTAGCTCCGTAGCCAGGCCGTCCGCTCCGGCGTCCACGCGCCGCCGCCCGTCAGCGGCGGGGTCACGTCGTCGGCGGTGGCTCCTACGGTCGCGGCCGCGACGAGCCGTTCGAGTACCTCCGTATCGACCGGCGCGAGCCGGACCGGGGTGGGCTGGGCGGGCGGCACGCGAGCGTGTGCCGCTAGAGGTTGCCGGTGGCGATCATCAGCATGCGGCGGAGCGGCTCGGCCGCGCCCCACAGCAACTGGTCGCCCACCGTGAACGCGCTGATGTACTCCGGGCCCATCTCGAGCTTACGGATGCGCCCCACGGGTACCTCCAGCGATCCGGTGGCGGCCACGGGGGTGAGCCCGGCGAGGGTGTCCACCTTCGTGTTGGGGATGACCCGCACCCAGTCGTTGTCCGCCGCGATGATGCGCTCCAGCTCGGCGACCGGGACGTCCTCGGTGAGCTTGAGCGTCAGCGCCTGCGAGTGCGAGCGCAGGGCCCCTACCCGCACGCAGAGGCCGTCGAAGGGGATGCGCGTGCCGAGTCCGAGGATCTTGTTGGTCTCCGCGCCCGCCTTCCACTCCTCGCGGGACTGGCCGTTGCCGAGATCGGCGTCGATCCACGGGATCACCGATCCCGCCAGGGGCACGCCGAACTGCGAGGCCTCGAGGCTCGGGTGGCGCTGCTTGGCGAGGATGGCGCGGTCGATGTCGAGGATCGCGGATGCGGGGTCGTCCAGGTTGGTGGCCACGACGCCGTGCAACGCGCCGAACTGGTTGAGCAGCTCGCGCATGTGGCGGGCGCCGCCGCCCGACGCGGCCTGGTAGGTCATGGAGGTGCCCCACTCCACGAGGCCGTTGCGGAAGAGACCGCCGAGGGCCATGAGCATGCAGGAGACGGTGCAGTTGCCGCCGATGAAGTCCCGCGTGCCGTTCGCGAGCGCGGCGTCGATCACGCGGCGGTTCACGGGGTCGAGCACGATCACGCTGTCGTCGCCCATGCGCAGCGTGGACGCCGCGTCGAGCCACAGGCCGGTCCAGCCGGCGTCGCGGAGCTTCGGGTACACCTCGGCGGTGTAGTCGCCGCCCTGCGCGGTCACGATGATCGGCAACTTCGCGAGCGTCTCGACGTCGTACGCGTCCTGAAGCGTCCCCGCACCCTCCGCGAAGGACGGCGCCGCGCCGCCCGCTGCGGACGTGGAGAAGAAGACGGGGTTCACACGGGCGAAGTCGCCTTCGTCCTGGAGCCGCTGCATGAGGACCGAGCCGACCATGCCGCGCCAGCCCACGAAGCCGACGGAAGGAAGAGAAGTCATGTCGTCGAGTTTATGGGGCGGCCACGGGTGTCCCGCTTCATGACCCGCAGTCCGGGCTGACGGGGGAGTTCCGACGGCGTCGGGAGGCCGCGCTGCTTCCGGAGCCGATCGGCACGGACCTCGATCACCATGTACCGCGCGAAGAGGGCGGTCACGGCGAGGAACATGAGCGGAATGACCCAGATGAACAGGGGCGGTGCCGGGATGTCGCGAAGGTAGGACGACGCGATGAGCCCGACCGTCCCGAGGGTCACGAGAGCGCAGATCGCCACGGAGGCGATGTATCCCCCGGCCGTCGTGATCTTGGGGCCGATCCCCTTCCTGCCGTTGCCGAACTCCTCCGGCAGGTAGCTCACCAGCTCGCCGTTCTGGCCGCGGGACAGGATGCGCTCCTGTCCCGTCTCGCGGACGAGCCGCTCATGCTCGGCGGTCGTCGCCGCGTCCCGGCGCTGTCGTGCGGCGTCGTACACCATGCCATGCTCCTCCGTGTCGGGTCGAGATCTGGACGTCGGCGTCGGGATCAGTAGGGCGAGAGCGAGGGCACCGGCAGGCCGCGTTCCTTCCGGAGCCGGTCGGCGCGAATCTCGATGACCATGTAGCGCGCGAAGAGCGCGACGACTCCCAGCCAGAGCAGGGGCATGAGCCATACCCAGGCGGGTTGCTCGAACTCGGGTGTCGGGTCGAGCCTCTGGACCCCCAGGACGGCGACGAGAATGACGAGGAAGACCGAGAGGATGCTCACGAAGACGATGTAGCCCCTCGCCGTCGTGATGGTCGGGCCGATACTCTTGCGGCCGTTGCCGTACTCCTCCGGCAGGTAACTGACGAGTTGACCGTTCTGGGCCCGAGACAGGATGCGCTGCTGTCCGGTCTCGCGGACGAGCCGCTCGTGCTCCGCAGTTGTCACGTCGTCCCGGCGCTGCCGCGCGGCGTCGTAGCTCATGTCGGCCTGCCCTCAGTGGTTCGGGTGTCCCGTGGTCGGGACCGTGCTGTCCGACCGATCCTAGAGCTGGTGCCATGACGTGGCGATGGGGAGACCTTCCCATCACGCAGCCGCGTCACCGTGTTCGGTCAGCCCTGCTTCGTCCAGAGGCTCACTCGGTACCGCGTACCCGTCCGGGACTCGAGCCACCCCGTCTCCGGGCTCAGCGCGGCGAGTGACCATTCCGTGCCGAGCGTCGGCGCCAGCGTGTCGCCGGGTACGGAGGCCTCCACGACGGTGACCAGGGCGGCGTTGGCCCTCGGCATGGCGTCCGTGTAGACGCGACCGCCGCCGATGACCCAGATCTCCTCCGCGCCGGGGGCCGCCTGTGCCGTGTCGAATGCCGCCTCGAGGGACGGGACCACGACGGCGCCCGGCAGCTCGGTCACGGAGGTGGAGATGACGATGTTGGTGCGGTCCGGCAGGGGGCGGAACCGTTCCGGGAAGGAGTCCCACGTACGGCGGCCCATGATGACGGGGTGGCCCGTGGTGGTCGCCTTGAACAGCGCGGTGTCCTCCGGCACGTGCCAGGGGATGCCGCCGTCCTGACCGATCACGCCGTCCTCGGTCTGCGCCCAGATGAGCCCGACCACGGGGTGGGGGCCGACGGCGTCGGCGATGCTCAGCGAGGGGGCGCTCATACCGCCACCGGTGCCTTGATGGTGGGGTGGTGCTGGTAGTCGAGCACGGCGAAGTCCTCCAGGGTGTAGTCGAGGATGCTCGCTGGCTTCCGGGTCAGTTCGATGCGCGGGTACGGGTAGGGGTCGCGGGAGAGTTGCTCGGCGACCTGCTCCACGTGGTTGTCGTACACATGGACGTCACCGCCGGTCCAGATGAACTCGCCGGGCTCGAGACCCGCCTGCTGCGCCACCATGAGGGTCAGCAGGGCGTAGGACGCGATGTTGAACGGGACGCCGAGGAAGGTGTCCGCGGACCGCTGGTACAGCTGGCAGGAGAGCCTGCCCGGGGCGCCGTCCACGCCGGGGGTCACGTAGAACTGGAAGAAGACGTGGCAGGGGGGCAGTGCCATGCTGTGCAGCTCGGAGACGTTCCACGCGGACACGATGTGCCGGCGGGAATCGGGGTTGCTCCTCAGGGCCTCGACCACCTGCGTGATCTGGTCGATGTGCCCGCCGTCGGGCGTGGGCCACGAGCGCCACTGGACGCCGTAGACCGGGCCGAGCTCGCCGTCGTCGTCCGCCCACTCGTTCCAGATGGACACGCCGCGCTCCTGCAGCCAGCGGACATTCGAATCACCGCGGAGGAACCAGAGCAGTTCGAGCGCCACGGACTTGAAGTGCACGCGCTTGGTGGTGATCAGGGGGAAGGACTCGCCGAGGTCGAAGCGCAGCTGCCGGCCGAAGACGCTCCGCGTGCCCGTACCGGTCCTGTCGCTCTTCGCCACACCATTCGCCATGACGTCCCTCAGGAGGTCCTCGTACGGGGTGGGTATCGGCGCGGAGGCGGGGAGGGGGGTGCTCACGCGTGCAAGTCTAGGACGCCGGTAGACTGCGCCGGTACTCGCCGGCCCCCGTGCGGGTCACCTGCCGTTCACCTTCCACCGGAAGACTCCCTCCGTGACCACACCCTCGCCCAGGACCGCCCCGGCGACCCCCGGGGCGTCGGCCCCAGACGTCGATCCGGACCGAGCGCCCGGCGTGTATCCGGCGCAGTTCCCGGCATCCGGGCTCGCGCCGGCCCCTCGCACGCTCCTCGACATCCTCCGCGCGACGGCGGCGGAGCACCCGGACGCCTCCGCCCTCGACGACGGCACGGAAGCGCTGAGCTATGCCGACCTGGTGGGCCGGGCGGAGGACTTCGCTGCCGTGCTTGCCGCGGGTGGCATCGGCCGCGGGGACACGGTCGGGGTCCGCATCCCCTCCGGGACCAACGAGCTGTACATCGCGATCCTCGGCGTGCTGACCGCCGGGGCGGCATACGTGCCCGTGGACGCCGACGATCCCGACGAACGCGCCCGCGTGGTCTTCACGGAATCGCACGCGGCCGCCGTCGTCGAGCGCGGGCTGACGGTCACCGCCGCGGGCCGGGGGAGCGGCAGGACGGGCGGGCCCGGGCACGACGACGACGCCTGGGTCATCTTCACCTCCGGCTCCACCGGCACGCCGAAGGGCGTGGCCGTGACGCACCGCTCCGCCGCGGCCTTCGTGGACGCCGAGGCGCGCCTGTTCCTCGAGCGCGAGCCGATCGGCCCGGCCGACCGCGTGCTCGCCGGACTCTCCGTGGCCTTCGACGCCTCGTGCGAGGAGATGTGGCTCGCGTGGCGCAACGGCGCCTGCCTGGTCCCGGCGCCGCGCGCCCTGGTGCGGACCGGCGTCGACCTCGGACCGTGGCTCATCGCGCGCGGCATCACCGTGGTCTCCACCGTCCCCACGCTCGCCGCGCTGTGGCCCGCCGACTCCCTCGAGAACGTCCGGCTGCTCATCTTCGGCGGCGAGGCGTGCCCGCCCGAACTCGCGCGCCGGCTCGCCGTGCACGACCGCGAGGTGTGGAACACCTACGGGCCCACGGAGGCCACCGTCGTCGCCTGCGCGGCCCGCCTCGGCGGGGACGGCCCCGTGCGGATCGGCCTTCCGCTGGACGGCTGGGACCTCGCCGTCGTGGACGACGCCGGGATCCCGGTGGTCGAGGGCGCCACCGGCGAACTCATCATCGGCGGTGTGGGCCTCGCCCGCTACCTGGACCCGGCGAAGGACGCCGAGAAGTACGCCCCGATGCCCACCCTCGGCTGGCACCGCGCCTACCGCTCCGGTGACCTGGTCACTGCGGAGGTGGCAGGTCTCGTGTTCGCGGGCCGCGCCGACGACCAGGTGAAGCTCGGTGGCCGCCGCATCGAACTCGGCGAGGTGGACGCCGCCCTGCAGGCGCTGCCCGGCATCTCCGGCGCTGCAGCGGCGGTGCAGAGCACGCCCTCGGGCAACCAGTTGCTCGTCGGCTACCTCGTGCCCGCCGGCGGGACTCCGGACCTCGCGGAGCTGAGGTCGCTCCTCGCCGCCTCCCTGCCCGCCGCACTCGTTCCGCTGCTCACCGTCACGGACGCCCTGCCCACGAAGACCAGCGGCAAGGTGGACCGCGCCGCGCTGCCGTGGCCACTTGCCGGGGTCAGCGCCTCCGGTGCGGCCGGTGGTCGCGCCGCGCGGGATCTCGACCCGAGGACCCGCTGGATCGCCGACCAGTGGGCGTCCGTGCTGGGCACGGAGCCCGAGGACGAGGACGCCGACTTCTTCCTGCACGGCGGCGGCTCGCTGGCCGCGGCGCGTCTCGTCTCCCTGATCCGCACGAGGTACCCCGTCATCACGGTCGCGGACATCTACGCGCACCCGCGCCTCGGCGCGCTCGCAGCTTTCGCGGCGGGAACGGGCGACGGCGGCGAGCAGCCGGCGGGTCCCATCAGGACCGTGCGGCCCACCGCGCGGAAATCGCAGGTCTTCCAGACGCTGATGGGCATCCCCCTGCAGTTCCTCGCGGGCATGCGCTGGCTCACCTACGCCCTGATCGCGACCAACGTCTTGGCAGGAATCGGAGTCCTCACCGATGCACCCACCCTGTCCTGGTGGTGGGTGGGCCTGTCCTGGCTCGTGTTCGTCAGTCCCCTCGGGCGCATGGCGCTCGCCGTCGCCGCAGCGCGGTTCCTGCTCGGAGGCGTGGAGCCGGGCGTCTATCCGCGCTCCGGGAAGGTGCACCTGCGGCTGTGGCTCGCCGAGCAGATCTCGGACAGCGTGGGGGCCGTCGGCCTCGCCAGCGCCCCCTGGGTGCCGGTGTACGCCCGCGCGCTCGGTGCCACCATCGGGCCCGACGTCGCACTGCACTCGGTGCCGCCCGTCACCGGTTTCCTCACGCTCGGGGCCGGCGCGTCCGTGGAACCCGAGGTGGATCTCTCGGGCTGGTGGATCGACGGCGACCGCGTGCACATCGGGCAGGTGGTGGTGGGTGCGGGCGCCGTGGTCGGTGCGCGGAGCACCCTCATGCCGGGTGCGCGGGTCGGTGCGGGAGCCGAGGTGGCCCCGGGCTCCGCCGTGCACGGTCCGGTGAAGCAGGGGCAGCTGTTCTCGGGTTCGCCCGCAGTGAGGGCGGGCAGGGCGAAGCAGCACTGGCCCGAGCCGCCGCCCGCGCGCTCCCCTGCCCGGTCACGCCTCGCCTTCCTCGTGTACGCCGCAGCCTCCGGCGTGCTGTCGCTGATCCCGTTCGCGGCGGCGGCCGTGGCAGCTCTGCCCGTCGTCGCGGCCCTGGACGGGGCGGCGTCGCTCTCCTCAGACTGGTCCGCGCTGATCGGCCCCGTGGTCCTCGCGGCGGTGCTCTGGTTCCTCGTCACGGCGGTGCTCGTGCTCGGGACCGTGCGGCTGCTCGGGGTGGGTCTCCGCGAGGGGCACTTCCCCGCGCGCGGCCGTATCGGGTGGCAGATCTGGGCCACCGAGCGGGTCCTCGACATGGCGCGCGATCTCCTCTTCCCGCTCTACGCGAGTCTCTTCACGCCCGTGTGGCTCCGCCTCCTCGGGGCCCGGGTGGGGCGCAACGTCGAAGCGTCCACCGTGCTCCTGATCCCGAAGATGACCACCATCGGCGAGGGGGCGTTCCTCGCCGACGACACCATGGTTGCCTCCTACGAACTCGGCGGCGGGTACCTCCGGATCGCGCCGGCGAAGATCGGCCGGCGCGCGTTCCTCGGCAACTCGGGCATGACGTCGGCGGGCAGGCGGGTGCCGAAGAACTCCCTCGTGGCCGTCCTCTCGGCCACGCCGTTGAAGGCGAAGGCGGGCAGCTCGTGGCTCGGCAGCCCGCCGTCGCGCCTGCGGAGGCTCGCCGTCGCCGGTGACCAGGCCCGCACCTTCCAGCCGCCCCGGCGGCTCAAGGTGGCCCGTGGCTTCTGGGAGCTGTGCCGCGTGGTGCCCGTCATCCTGACGGTGATGATCGCGGCGGCGGCGCTCGTGATCTTCGACGCCCTCGCCGTCGGTCCGGGGTACGCCGTCGCGGCCCTGCTGAGCGGCGTCGTGTTCATGGTGCTCGGAGCGGTGGCCGCGGGTAGCGCCGTCGCGGCGAAATGGCTCCTCGTGGGCCGCATCCGGGCGGGGGAGCACCCCCTGTGGAGTTCCTTCATCTGGCGCAACGAGGTCGTGGACACCTTCATCGAGAGCGTCAGCGCCCCCTGGTTCGCCCGGGCCGCGAGCGGTACACCGGCGCTCGTGTGGTGGCTCCGCGCGCTCGGATCGAGGATCGGCCACGGGGTGTGGTGCGAGAGCTACTGGCTGCCCGAGGCGGACCTCGTGAGCCTCGGCGACGGCGCCACCGTCAATCGCGGATGCGTGGTGCAGACCCATCTCTTCCATGACAGGATCATGAGCATGGACACCGTGGAGCTCGCCCCAGGAGCAACACTCGGTCCGCACAGCGTGATCCTCCCCGCCGCGCAGATCGCCCCGGGCGCCACGGTGGGCCCGGCGTCGCTGGTGATGCGCGGCGAGACCGTCCCCGCGGGGACCTACTGGATGGGCAATCCCGTGACCTCGTGGTCCGGTCCGGGGGACGGTGCGTGAGCGGCACCCTGCCACTGGCTGCACCTGACGCGTACACCCCCCTGAACGGCAGCACATCATACCGCGTACTGCATTACGACCTCGCTCTGGACTACAAGCTCGCGAGCAACCGGCTGGCCGGCAAGGCCGTCCTGACCCTGAGCGCGCACCGCACGCTGTCGCAGCTCGAGCTGGACCTCAGCGGCCTCCGCGCCACGAAGGTCACCTCGGACACCGTGCGGGTCAAGTCCTTCAAGGAGCGCGGCGGCAAGCTCGTCATCACCTTCCGCGACGACGTCCCGGATGACGCGGAGTTCCGCCTGGACATCCGCTACGAGGGCACTCCCGGGCCCATCGCCGGCACCTGGGGCGACGTCGGGTGGGAGGAACTGACCGACGGCGTCCTCGTGGCCGGCCAGCCCACGGGAGCGCCGTCGTGGTTCCCCTGCAACGACCACCCGTCGCAGAAGGCGGCCTACCGCTTCACCGTCACCACCGACGCCGGCTATCGCGCGGTGTGCAACGGCGTCCTGGTGTCGAGGATCGTGAAATCGAGCCGGATCACCTGGGTGTACGAGCAGGCCGAACCCATGGCCACCTACCTCGCCACGCTCCAGGTGGGGCGCTACGACCTCGTGACCCTCAACGATCCCTCACGCCCCGCCGTCGCCCTGCCGACGCACGCCGCGCCGCGGGAGGCCGCGCTCCTCGCCCCGCGCGACCCCGCGACGCCGGTGCCGCAGTACGCCGCCGTCCCGCCGTCGCTCGCGCCGGCCGCGAAGGCAGCCCTCACCCGGCACCACGAGATGATGGCGGCCTTCGAGCACAGCTTCGGCCCCTACCCGTTCCCGCAGTACCTCGTGGTGGTCACCGACGACGAGCTGGAGATCCCGCTCGAGGCGCAGACGCTCTCGATCATCGGGCGCAACCACCTGCACCAGGGCTGGGAGGCGCAGCGACTCATCGCGCACGAGCTCGCGCACCAGTGGTTCGGCAACGCGGTCACGGCGTCGCGGTGGCAGGACATCTGGCTGCACGAGGGTTTCGCCTGCTACGCCGAATGGATCTGGTCCGAGGCCGGCGGTTCGACGACGGCGGCCTCCCTCGCGCGGTCCGCCCACCAGCGCCTCACCCAGGAGCCGCAGGATCTCGTCATCGGCGATCCGGGTGGTTCGGGCATGTTCGACGACCGCGTCTACAAGCGGGGCGCCCTCACCCTCCACGCACTGCGGATGGCGGCGGGGGATGACGCCTTCTTCGCCCTGCTGCGCGCGTGGTCGGCGGAGCACCGCTTCGGCTGCGTGACCACGCCGGATTTCCTGGCGCACGCCGGCCGCTTCCTGCCCGGGGTCGACGTCGGGGCCCTGCTCACGCCGTGGCTCTTCGAAGCGGAGCTCCCACCGCTCTAGCCGGCCCTGATCAGGACCCGGTGCGGTTCCGCGGTCCAGGTTCGGGCCGAGTACACACCGAGGTCGGGTCAGGTCAGGTCAGGTCAGGTCACGTCAGATTCAGGTCTGGACGACGGCGATGGCGGCAACGAGCCCGAGGTCCCGCAGGAGTACGCCGTCGCAGTGGTCGAGATCCACGATCCGGGCGCCCGACGTCGCGTCGACGTCCGCGATGACGTCCACCGTGGCGGGCCCCTCCGGCGCGAAGCCCGTACCCCGGGCCTTCATGAGGGCTTCCTTGCGCACCCAGAGGCGGGCCCGTTCGGGGTGCCGTCCCTCGGGAGGCAGCGTGGCCAGGCGTCGCTTCTCGGCGGGGGTCAGGGCCACGTCGTCGAAGCCGTCGAACACCACGCTCCGAGCGGCCTCGAGGTCGACGCCGAGACTCCCGGCGTGTCCGTCCACGGGAGCGGGCAGACCGTCGATCCGGAGGTCGAGGGCGCCGACCAGCACGGCGGAGGCCGTGCGGGAGAGACTGAGCGCCAGTGGTACCCGGGCGCCGTCGAGCGTGTACCCGGGTCGGCCGTGGTCGGAGGTCGTGCCGGCCCCACCGCACACAGGGCACGAGAAGGCGGTGCGCAGCGCACGCGGATCGGCGTCGAGCAGGTCCGCGGCCAGCAGTCGGAGGAGGTAGCGTCCGGCGACGAAGCCGGTCGCGTCCGCCGATCGCCGGTGCCGGGCGGCGCGTGAGCGTTCCACGTCGTCGAGCAGGGCCGGCATGGCGTCGAGCGGGAGTAGGCCCTCGCTCCGGTCGAGGCGCCGCAGGCGCAGGGCCGGTTCCGTCACGGGCCGGGGCCCGGCGCGGGAGGGCGGATCAGTGCCGGACGCCGAAGAGTTCTGCGCAGACGTCCCCGCGGAGCACGAAGGGCCGCGGGCGGTCCGCATCCGCCGTCCCGTAGATGTAGTAGCCGCGGCCCTCGCCGGGTCCGCCGGCTGCTCGGTCGATCGCGTGGAGCAACTTGGGCGTGAGCGGACCTGCCGGGCCGAGCCGCACGATCTCCTCGATCTCGTGCGGTGCCAGTGCCCGTACGAGATGCTTCACATCGGCCATGTGTCGTGATCCTGTCCTGTGGTCCGCGGGCTGCCCGCTGCATGAACGATCGACAGTATGCGTAGGGAATGAACGCGCGGTGAACGGCAGCACCATCGGTCATGAACTGACGAGCGCTCACCGGCGGCTGCCGGACGTCGTCGGGTCGGGGAGTGGGTCGGAGGGGGAACCGCGGTACGCCCGGCGGATCAGCGCCGCCACTGCATCGGCCGGCACACCGTCGGCCCGGGCCGCTGCGACCACCCGCTCGACGGCGTCCGCCAGTCCCGCGGACACGTGCAGGCGCGCAACGCCGTCGTCCGCGACGCGTGCTGCGTCCGGTGGTTCGTGCACGACCGGTGCGCGCTGTGCGCCCGCGGGGCGTCCGACGACGGCGGACGCGCGCACCGCCGTGCCGCGCCGGCCGTGGCTCTCGATCACGCCGGTCGCCTCGAGCTCCCGGTAGGCCCTCGCGACGGTGCCGGCGGCCACCCCGAGGTCCGCCGCGAGGCTGCGGACCGTCGGCAGGCGGGCGCCGGGCGCGAGGTCTCCGGCGGCGACGAGCGCCGTGACGCCCGCGCGGATCTGCTCGAACGGCGGCACCGGGGACGCGAGATCCACCCGGAGATCGGCACTCACCGCACGGCGTCCGGAGCGGTCGACGGCGTAGGGGCGTGGATCTCCCGCGGCTGCGGGAAAAATGCGAGAACGGTGGCGATGATGAGCAGGAGCACCACGAGGGTGTCCACCTGACCGACGTCGAGGAGTGCGCCGGAGCCGCCCGAACCGGTACCAGGGGCCTCGTCGACGACCACCGCTCGGTTCTGCCACAGGAGGATCGCGGCGAGCGCGAGGACCGCCGAACAGATCATGAGCAGGAGCCGGCGCACCGTGCCCGTCCGCAGTGCGTCGTCCTCCGCCCGAGACGCGCGTCTCAGGGGCGGGCGCCTGGCCGCGATCGTCGCCACGGCGCCGAGCACGGCCACGACGAGCACGAAGGACGCCGTCCAGAGGGGGAGCGCCGGTGCGGAGCCAGGTCGCGCCCCGATGGCGGCGGTCGTGGCGGCGAGAGCGAGGACGAGGACGACGGCGACCCCCGCCAGGACCGTGACGGTGGCAGGGAGGTTGTGCACTCCGGCCCACCCCCGGCGAGGTCCGGCGCCGTGGTTGCGCGTCAGGGCGACCTCCGCCAGGAGCTGTGTCCCACCGAACCCGACGTACCCGGCCACGAGGGTGATGAGGCCCGCACGCGAGCCGAGGTCCTGGAGCACCAGCAAGAAGGGGACGAAACACAGGACGAACACCCCGTAGCCGAGACGCCGTCCGCTCAGCACCACCAGTCCGGCGTGCCAGGCCGATCCGCTCGTCGCCGCCGGCTCGGCGTGCACCGGTTCGTCGACGGTCTCCGCCCGCACCGGCGGACGGAAGGCCAGTATGGCGAGGACGGTGGAGAACCACAGCACGGCGAGGACGGTCCGGAGGTCGTTCCACGGTTCCTCGAAGCTCCCGTTGGACGCGAACTCGAGGGCACCACTCAGGCCTGAGACCGAGACGAGAGTGGCCGTCCGCAGCAGCCGGTTGATGAACACCCGGCGGATGATGCTGTCCTCGACGTGCGTCAGGGTGGGTACGCGCCGCCGCCTGACGATCACCGTCAGGGCGAGCAGGACGCCGAGGACGAACAGGAGGTGCACACCGCCTGCCGCGAGCGCGAAGGACGTGCCGGGCGGCCGTTCCAGGGGAACACGCCCGTCCGCCATCGAGGGCCCGCCCGGCACGACCGCGGGCAACGCGGCCGTCAGGGCGATGGCCACGCCGGTGAGCAAGGCCATGACGGCGGCAAGGATGGTCAGCCCGACGGGGAGGTATCCGCGGAGGTCCCGCACGGTGAGGTCGGCGGTACGCAGGGCGCCGCCCCCGATGGGCCCGGTGAACTGCGCGAGCACGTACACGCCGCAGACCGAGAGCAGGGGGAGGCCGGTGGCGACGAGATCCTCCAGCAGGCAGTGATCCCCGGACCGGGACCCGGCGTCCAGCAGGTCGGTGAACGGCGTCTGGCCGAGGACCCCGCCGGCCACGAGGGCGATCACCGCGGCCCAGAAGGCGTGCCTCCGGGCCTGTCTCATCGGGTCGGCCTCCGGCCGGGGGCTGCCGTGCACGAGCCGCAGCACCCCGTAGATCACCAGTGCCTGAAAGGCCAGGCCGACGAGCGCGCTACCCAGGTAGTCCATGTGTCCCCCATATTCTTTGTACCAAGTGTTTGATACAAAGTGGGTGGGGTCAAGCCCCCCGGGTCAGTCGTCGTACGCGCGGTACTGCTCCACGGACACGATGCGCCGGTGGTTGCTGGTGCTCACCTGGCAGATCACGGCCTCACCGGGGGCCAGGTACGGGTCCTCGGCGGGGAGCTGCTCGCGGAGCGCAGGGTTCATGTGGCGGGCCAGGACGGAGAAGACCAATGGCAGGACCGGCCGGTGGGTGCACACGGCCACGGACTTCCGCTTGTCCATCACGCGCTCCACGGCGGCGCGCGTACGTTGTGGCCTGCGTGCGGCGTCGCGCTCGGTGAGAGCGTCCACCAGCTTCAGCTTCGCGCTGCGTTGGGTGACGTAGGGGGAGATGGTCTGCACGCACCGGACCCACGGACTGCTCACCACGCGCTGCGGTGTCCATGCCTGAAGCAGCCGGTTCACCGCGGTCGCCTGCCGGCGGCCCGTCGCGGCGAGCGGTCGGTCGCCCTCCGCCCTGCTCCACGAGGACCTCGGCTTCGCCTTCGCGTGCCGCACCACGATCAGCGGCCAGGTGGCGAGATCCTTCGCCCGGTGGGCGCTCACGAGCGCGTCGAGCGGTTCGACGTCGGACGGGTTGGTCAGTAGGGTCCGCGCCTCCTCCGGGGTCACCCAGCGCGTGGAGTCCACCTCCTTGCCGTCGGGGGCGGGGACGAGCCGCTCCACCTGCGCCGCCCAGTACTGCACGGTCTTCAGGCCCGCGGCCACCGGGTAGGTGATGGTGGGCAGCGGGATGCCGAGCCGGACGCTCAGGCCCACCTCCTCGAGGGTCTCCCGCACGGCGCACTCGGGCGTCGTCTCACCCGGATCGAGCTTCCCCTTCGGCCAGGACCAGTCGTCGTAGCGGGGACGGTGGATGGCCAGCAGCTCGAGCCGGCCCTTCTCCGTGCGCCAGCACAGGGTCCCTGCGGCGACCACCGCCACGGGATCAGCAGCCGCCACGGTCTCCGTGGCGGTCGTCGTCGGGGTCACCATCAGCGGCGCGACACCGCTCGCTGGCGGGCGCGCGACGCGAGCAGCCACGACTGGATGTCCTCGAGCGGGGTGCCGTCGTCGTCCTTGTGGTGCCGTGACCAGGCACCGGATGCGTCGAGGTGCCAGCTGGAGACGGACGGGTTCATGTAGCGGTCCATCAGCGTCATCAGGTAGGCGATGTCCTCGGGCGCGCTCAGCTGCACGAGTGCCTCGACGCGGCGGTCCAGGTTCCGGTGCATCATGTCGGCCGAACCGATGAACACCGCCGGGTCGCCGCCGTTCGCGAACGCGAACACGCGGGAGTGCTCGAGGAAGCGGCCGAGCACCGAACGCACGGTCACGTTCTCGCTGAGGCCAGGCACACCGGGGCGTACGGAGCAGATACCCCGGACGATCACGTCGACCTTCACGCCTGCCTGCGACGCACGGTAAAGCGAGTCGATGATCGCCTCGTCCACCATCGAGTTCACCTTGATGACCACGCGCGCTGCGAGCCCGGCGTGCTTGTTGGCGATCTCCCGTTCGATGCGGTCGATCAGACCGGACCGCACGGACCGCGGAGCCACGAGCAGGCGCTTGAACGTCGACTTCGGGGCGTATCCCGAGAGCTGATTGAAGAGCCTGGACAGGTCCTGGCCCACCTGCTCGTTGGCGGTCAGCAGGCCGAGGTCCTCGTAGTACCTGGCCGTGCGGGGGTGGTAGTTGCCGGTACCGATGTGGCAGTAGCGGCGCAGGCCGTCGATCTCCTGGCGCACCACGAGGGAGAGCTTGCAGTGCGTCTTCAGCCCCACGATCCCGTACACCACGTGCACACCGGCCTGCTCCAGCTTCCTGGCCCAGGAGATGTTGGCCTGCTCGTCGAAGCGCGCCTTGATCTCCACGAGCGCCAGGACCTGCTTGCCGGCCTCGGCGGCGTCGATCAGGGCATCCACGATGGGGGAGTCGCCGGAGGTGCGGTACAGCGTCTGCTTGATCGCCTGCACCTTCGGGTCCGCGGCCGCCTGCTCGAGGAAGGCCTGCACCGAGGTGGAGAAGGAGTCGTACGGGTGGTGCAGCAGGATGTCCCGGCGGCGCATCGCAGCGAACACGTTGGCGGCCTTCGAGGTCTCGCTCTCGTTGAGGTAGCGGCTCGTGTGGGGGACGTGCTTGGGGTAGTGGAGGTCACCGCGGTCGATCCCGGCGATCACACTGAGCCCGCGGAGGTCCAGGGGAGCGGGGAGGTTGAACACCTCGTCCTCCTCCACACCGAGCTCACGGGAGAGCAGCGCGCGGATGCTGGGGTTGATGTCCGTGGTGACCTCGAGCCGCACCGGCGGGCCGAAGCGGCGGCGCAGCAGCTCCTTCTCGAGGGCCTGCAGGAGGTTCTCGGCGTCGTCCTCCTCCACCTCGAGGTCCTCGTTGCGGGTGACCCGGAAGAGGTGGTGCTCGAGCACCTCCATGCCGGGGAACAGCTGGTCGAGGTGCACCGCGATGACTTCCTCGAGCGGGATGAACCGCGCCACGCGACCTGCCACGTTCCCGGCGCGCGGTCCGTCCACCGACATCAGGCGGGGCAGCTGGTCGGGCACCTTCAAGCGGGCGAACAGTTCCTTCTCGCTGACGGGGTTCCGCACCACCACGGCGAGGTTGAGCGAGAGCCCCGAGATGTAGGGGAAGGGGTGCGCGGGGTCCACGGCGAGCGGCGTGAGGATGGGGAACACCTTCTCCGCGAAGACCTTGTGCAGGTAGTCGCGCGCGGTGTCGTCCAGTTCCTCCCACGTGGTGAGGTGGATCTGCTCCGCGGCGAGCGCGGGCCGGATGTGCTCGGCGAATACTGCCGCGTGGCGCTGCTGAAGGCCGTAGCCGTCCTGCATGATCTTCTCGAGCTGCTCGATGGGGCTGAGGCCCGCGGCGGAGGGCACGGCGAGCCCGGTCGCGATACGCCGCTTCAGCCCGGCGACGCGCACCATGAAGAACTCGTCGAGGTTCGAGGCGAAGATCGAGAGGAAGTTGACCCGCTCCAGCAGGAACAGCTCCGGGTCCTCCGCGAGCTCCAGCACGCGCGCGTTGAAGTCGAGCCAGCTGATCTCGCGGTCGAGGAAGCGGTCGGGGCGGATCTCCCCCTCCGGCAGGAGGCTGGGCGCGAACTCCGGGATGTCGATGCGGTCCTGTGTGGCCCGAGCCGGTGCTGTCTCCGAGGAACCGTACAGGGACGCCCCCCGGGTCCTGGTCTCTGAATCCATTACGTCTCCTGCGGGCGTCGGCGGGTGTGAGCGGGCATCGTGGCGTACAGCCCGCTCGATCACGCCGGAGCAGGGCTTCGAAAATAACCTTACAAGGTGGTCAGGCGGCCGCTGCCGCGTACATGACGTCCACGTCCCAGCGGGTGAAACCGAGCTTCCGGTACAACGCGACGGCGGCGGTGTTGTCCGCGTCGACGTACAGCATGATGGCCTGCAGGCCCTTGCCGTGGAGGTGCTCGATGCCTGCGATCGTCAGGGCCTTGCCCAATCCCGAGCCCTGGGCCTCCGGGGTCACCCCGACCACGTACACCTCGCCCATGGCCGGATGATCGCCGATCCCCGGGTGCACCTTCGTCCAGTGGAAGCCGAGCAGCGCGTCGTCCTCCTCGCGCACGGCCAGCAGGAAGCCCTCGGCGTCGAACCAGTCCTCGTCCAGGCGCGCCTCGAGGTCGGAGCGCGTCATGCCGCCCTGTTCCGCGTGATGGGCGAAGGCCGCCGCATTCGCTGCGAGCCACGCCTCTTCGTCCCGGCCGCGGACGAAGGACCGGATGACGACGCCGGCGGGCAGGACGGCCACGGGCACCGACTCCTCGACGGCAGCGCGCGTCAGCCGCATGCGCCACAGCTCACGCACGGGCTCGAAGCCGAAGCGGGTGGCGAGGTCCGCGGCCGCCGCGTGATTGCCGTGGGACCAACCGCGGAGGTCGTCGATGCCTTCGGCCAGGACCGCCTCGATGAGTGCCGTCCCGGCGCCCTCGCCCCGGCAGTCGGGCCCGACGACGAGCTCCAGCACCGTGCCGTCCTCCGCTCCGCGGGTCAGCACGGCCACGCCCGCCAGATCGGCGTCGCGCTCCGCCCTGCTCCGGGCCGTGAGGACCGTGAGCCGTTCCCCGGCGTCCGGTGCCCGGAGCGTCACGAGGGTCTGCTCGGACAGCGGAGGGTTGCCGTCGGCCTCCGTGGCCGCCGCGGCGAGGCGGAGCACCTCGCCGAGGACGGGCCCGGGCGGCGCACCGACGGTGCGCTCGATGGACCAGGTGGAGGCGGGGGCGTCGGTCATGCGCCCAGCCTAGTCCTGCCATCCCGACGGGCCGGGGCGGCGGTCCGCCCCCCGGTATCCCGGACGGCTTGCCGTGGTTTGCGGTCTCGAGCGGACCTCGGGTAGTGTCGGGAACTGCTCGAGGGGGATGCACCAGTGGGGTGCCCGCGATACGTTCGACCCGTATGTCCTCCACCACAGGCCGCAGTCGCGGCAACGAAGAAGCCCCTTCACCGATCCCGGTGGAGGGGCTTCTTCGTGTGATCGCCGGGGCGTGTGGCCGGGTCAGGCGTCCTGATTGACCGACGTGCGATCCTCCGGGGCCCTGGTCAGGGTGAACCGGTAGCCGACGTTCCGGACGGTCCCGATGAGCTGCTCGTGGTCCGACCCGAGTTTCGCGCGCAGCCGCCGCACATGGACGTCGACGGTGCGCGTTCCTCCGTAGTAGTCGTAGCCCCACACCTCGTGCAGCAGTTGGTCGCGCGTGAACACGCGGCCTGGGTGCTGCGCCAGGTATTTGAGGAGCTCGAACTCCTTGTACGTCAGGTTCAGCGGCTCCCCGTGCACCCTGGCGGTGTAGCTGGCCTCGTCGATCACGACGCCGGACGCGTGGATCTCGGTGCTCGGCTCCTGACTCGCCGCTGCCGAGCGGGCGATCACGAGGCGCAGCCGCGCCTCGACCTCCGCAGGGCCCGCCGAGTCGAGGACGACGTCGTCCGCCAGCCAGTTCGCGGCGACGGCTGCCATGCCGCCCTCGGTCAGGACGAGCAGCAGGGGAGCGCTGAGGCCGGTGGCCTTCAGGAGCTGGGTGAGCGACCGTGCGCCCACGAGATCCTTGCGTGCGTCGACGAGGACGACGTCGCAGGGCTCGGTCTCGAGCAGCGCGGTGGGTTCGGCGGCGAGGATGTGCACCTTGTGGTTCAGGAGCTCGAGCGCCGGGAGAATGTCCACGGACGAGCCCGTGGTGTTGGTCAACATCAGGATGTGCGGCATATGTCCTCCACGGGGTCGGGAACGCGCATCATCGGGCGGAATAGCCCGGCAGCCGCGGACGGCGGACGGTCGGGGGTCTTCGAGTTGTCGACCATTGTAGCCGCTCGCATGTGACGGATGGCACGGTACGGGCGCGGTGAGTGCGTCATGTGGGTGCGGTGACGACGGGATGCGGGTGCGGTGTCGGTCCTATGTCGGTCGGGTGTCGGGCGCCTCGGGCCGGCGGGCACAGCGCCACTTTCCCGCCGCCGCGCAGCGTAGGGCAGTATTGCTGGGGTGAAGAGGACGAGCGTGGCAGCTGCCGCAGGGGCGGCGGCCGTGGCCGCAGGGGCCGTCGTCGGGTCCTCCTACATCTCGCTCGTCGCCGTGGCGGTGACGGTCGGCATCGCCTCCGTGCTCGCCGCGATCGGGTGGCCGCACGTCCTCGGCGTACCGGCCCGGAAGAGCCAGGCGGCCGCCATCGGTCTCAGCGCCCTGCTCGCGGTCGTCCTGACGGCCACCGTCGCGGGGCCGGCCGTCCTCGCGTGGTTCCCCGCGGCGGTAGCCCTCGGCGTCGGCGCGGTCTTCATGATCCAGCTCGTCCGCGGCACGGGTCAGAGCTTTCGCCTCGAATCCACCCTCGGCTCCAGCTCCGGCGTGCTCGCCGTGGCCATGGGGTCCGGCTGGGTGGCCGCGGACAGGCTCGCCGTCAACGCCGCGGACTCCGGGATGATGCTCGTGACCGGCATCAGCATGCTCGTCGCCGTCCTCGCGTGCCTGCTGCCCTTCCCCGACCGCCTCGCCGGTCCCACCGCCGTCGTCCTCGCCGCCCTCGCCGGGCCGCTCGGGGCGCTGCTGTTCACGGACGTCCCCGCCCTCCCCGCCGCCGCGGTGGGGCTCGCGTGCGGCGTGGTGCTCGCCGGGTCCCGGCGGCTGCTGCTGGCCCGCGAGGCACCCCTCGGCGTCCTCGCCGCGCTCTCCGCGGGCATCACGCCCGTGCTCGCGATCGGCGCCTTCGTGTACTTCCTCGACACGCTGCTACTGGCCTGATCCTGCCGCTCCGGCGCGTTCCTCCGCAGGTGGATCGTCGGCGTCGGACCCGCCGTCCCGCGTCCCTGCGCCGTGGGGCCGCGCGTTAGGATGAGAACATGTCCATTCTTGCTCTCGAAATCTTCTTCATCTCGCTGCTGGTCGTCGCCGGTCTCGGCATGGCGGGGTTCGCAGCCCTCGTGATCACGCGCCTGTACAAGGGCCAGAAGTAGCACGTCGACCCGGAGCACCCCATGTCGATCGAACTGCCCACAGACCTGACGCCTGAGCTCGTCCCGCTGTCCTGGCTCCTCGGTACCTGGGAGGGTACCGGGATGCTCGGTGAGGGCACGGCCGAGTCCGAGAGGTTCTTCCAGCGGGTCGTGTTCTCGCAGCACGGCCTGCCGTACCTCCAGTACGAGGCGGAATCCTGGCTCATCGACGAGAACGGTGCCCGCCTCCGCCCGCTGTCCGTCGAGACCGGCTTCTGGGCCCTCGACCGCAAGCTGAACGACGCCGATGTGGGGCCCGGACTGAACCCGGCGGACATCGTGCCGGCCCTGAAGTCCGCCGACGAGGTGGAGCAGTTCAGGAACGAGAGCGGCGGCTTCGACATCACCGCCACGATCGTGCACCCGGGCAGCATCGCCGAGCTCTACTACGGCAGCATCAAGGGGCCGCAGATCCAGCTCAGCACCGACCTCGTGATGCGCGGGCAGCATTCCAAGGAGTACACGGCGGCCACGCGGCTGTTCGGCCTCGTGGAGGGCAACCTGTACTGGCGCTGGGACGTCGCCTCCGATGGCGAGCCCCTCGAGGCGCACGCCTCGGCCATCCTCAAGAGGGCCTGAGGGCACACCCTCGTACCTGGCCCTCGAACAGGGCCAGGAAATACTGCCGTCCGAGAGGCGTTATACCGTCATGATCCCAGCCAGCCCCCTCCTCACCCGCCACGGAGCCGTCGACGGCGGCGGCGCTGACGCCGGCGTCGCCTCCCACTACGGTGACCCCTTCCGCGAGCAGCGGCTCCTCGCCGCGGGTGAGGCCGTGGTGGACCTCTCCCAGCGCGGCGTGGTCACCGTGTCCGGGCCCGATCGCCTGAGCTGGCTCAACACGCTGTCCTCCCAGCTGCTTCTCGGCCTGGAGCCCGGCCAGAGCTCCGAGACGCTCCTGCTCACCGTGCAGGGGCGCATAGAGTTCGCCGCGCACGTCGTGGACGACGGCGCCACCACGTGGCTCGTCACCGAGGGCGCGGAGGCCGCACCCCTCGCGGCCTTCCTGGAGCGCATGCGCTTCATGCTGCGCGTCGAGGTCGAGGACGCCACCTCCGCGTGGGCCGTGCTCGGCGCCACGAGGGCGCTCCCCGAACTCGGGGACGACGTCGTCGTATGGGAGGATCCGTGGCCCGCCGTCGGTATCGGAGGGTTCTCCTACGCTCCCGTCCCGGAGGCCGATCACCCCGGCCGCGAGCGGCCGTGGTTCGAGTACCTCGTGCCCCGTGACCGGCTGGAACAGGTGGTCGACGCCGCCGGGCTGCCGCTCGCCGGTTCCCTTGCCGCCGAGGCGCTGAGGGTCGCCGCGTGGCGGCCGCGTGCCGGCGCGGAGACCGACGAGAAGACCATCCCGCACGAGCTCGACCTCATGCGGACGGCGGTCCACCTCGCGAAGGGCTGCTACAAGGGCCAGGAGACCATCGCCCGCGTCCACAACCTCGGGCACCCGCCGCGCAGGCTGACGTTCCTCCAGCTGGACGGCAGCCAGCACACCCTCCCCGCCGTGGGCAGCGCCGTCGTCAGCGAGGGCCGCACCGTGGGCCGCGTGACCTCCGTGGCGCACCACTACGAGATGGGACCGGTGGCTCTGGCCGTGCTCAAGCGGTCGGTCGACGCGTCCACGGACCTGCTGGTGCAGGACGGCGACGAGGTGTACGCGGCCGGGCAGGAGGTCATCGTGGCGCCGGACGCGGGCCAGGTGGTCGGCAGGGCGAGCGGCTTCCTGAAGGCTCCGCGGTGAGCACCCCCACGGACGACGGCGCCGCCGCAGCCATCGCACTGGCTCATGCCTTGTTCGACGCCGCACGCCAGGGCGATGCCGCCGTGCTGACGCGGTACCTCGACGCCGGCGTGCCCTTCACGTTGACCAACACCGCCGGCGACAGCCTGCTCATGCTCGCGGCCTACAACGGACACCCGGCGCTGGTGCGGGACCTCCTGGCGCGTGGGGCGGACGTCGATCAGGCCAACGACCGCGGCCAGACACCGCTGGCGGGCGCCGTGTTCAAGGGGCACACCGAGGTGGCGCGGCTGCTCGTCGGTGCGGGGGCCGATCCCGACGCGGGAACGCCGTCAGCCCGTGCGGCTGCCTCGATGTTCGAGCGCACGGAGCTCCTGGACCTGTTCGGCTGACGCGTCGCCTGGACTCACCCCGCCCCGGACACGCCTCGGGAGTCCCCGGAAGCCTCCTGATCAGGGCCGTCGATCGCCCCGGACCCTCTTGAGCCGGGCAGGTCTACCCCGTGCCTCAAGGAGGTCAGGCGGGGTCGAGGAGCACCGAGGTCTGCGTGCCACCGAACGCGAAGCCCGCGCGCCGGGCGGTCCGCTGCGACGCCGTGTTGTCCGTCCGTGCCCGCCACTGCGGTACCAGGCCGGCGGCCATCGCCTCCTCGACGGCGACGGCGGTGACGCGCTGGGCGTAGCCCTTCCGCCGCTCGTCGGGCGGGGTGAGCACCGAGATGTGCGCGAGGATGCCGGCCCACACGTCGTAGCCCGCGCCGGCCAGCGGAGTCGGTGCGTCCGGCTGGTGCTCGTGCCCGTCCGGGGCGTCCACGAGCACGAACGGGTGCTCCGCCTCGCCCAGACCGGCCTCGGCGACGTCGTCGGGCGGGCAGAGCCGCTCGAGCGCGCGCACGGTCGTGGCGTCGCTGGAGACGACGGCGGGAGGGCCGTCGAGCACCGGCAGCTCGTCGCAGAAGTAGAGCCGGGCCTCGCCGAGTCCGCGGCCGCCGTGGTCCCTGCTCAGGGTGAGCAGGGTGGAGTGTCTCCGCAGCTCGATGCCCGGCAGGTCGCGCGCGGCGTCCACCGCCCACGAGGGGCCGCGGAGGACCTCACGGCCGAACAGTGTGACGAAGGTGAGGACGTCGGCGGAGTTGTCCACGCCGTAGAGGCGGTCCGCGCGGCCGTCGTCGAAGGCGTCGTCGTCGAGCCCCAGCAGTCGCGCCCAGGCGAGCTCGATGATGGCGATCGTCCCTGCGTCGAGTTCCGTTCCGGGTGGTGTGCCGGGTGCCATGGGGTCCGTCTCGGTTCCGTGGGTCTCGGTGGGAAGGTGTCGGTGGGTGAGTGGTCGGGCGCGGCCGCGTCGGCGGTCAGCCGAAGAGGATCGCAGCTTCGTCGTACCGGTGCTGCGGCACGCGCTTGAGGTTGCCGAGGGCGGCCTCGAAGCCCACGTGCGCTATCTCGGTGCCGTGGAGCGAGACCATGGTGCCCCACAGCTCGTCCTTCACGGAGTCCACGGCAGCCATGCCCAGGCGGGTCGCGAGCACGCGGTCGAAGGACGTCGGGACACCGCCGCGCTGGATGTGCCCCAGGATGGTGGCGCGCGTCTCGACGCCCGTACGGGCCTCGATCTCGGGGGCCAGCTGGTCGGAGATGCCGCCGAGCCGGGGCCGGCCGAAGGTGTCGAGCCCCCGTTCGGAGTGCGCCTGCTCCATGTGGGAGGGCACGAAGCCCTCCGCGACGACCACGAGGGGAGCACGTCCGCGGGCGTTGGCCGTGGACACCCATTCGGCGATCTGCTCGATGCTCGTCTGCTGCTCGGGGATGAGGATGGCGTGGGCACCGGAGGCCATGCCGGCGTGCAGGGCGATCCAGCCCACGTGCCGTCCCATGACCTCGGCGATCATGCAGCGGCTGTGCGATTCGCCGGTGGTGCGCAGACGGTCGATCGCCTCGGTGGCGATCTGCACCGCGGTGTCGAAGCCGAAGGTGTAGTCGGTGGCGTCGAGGTCGTTGTCGACGGTCTTCGGGACACCCACGATCTTGAGGCCCAGATCGGTCAGGCGCTTCGCCGCGGCGAGCGTGCCCTCCCCGCCGATCGCGATCATCGCGTCGATACCGAGGCGCTCGAGGTTCTCCTTGATGGCTTCGGCTCCACCCTTGCCCTCGAAGGGGTTGGTCCGTGATGTACCGAGGATCGTGCCGCCCTGCTTCGAGATGCCGCGCACCGCATGGCGGGGGAGGTCGATGACGTCACCCTCGACGACGCCGCGCCACCCGTCCCGGAACCCGACGAACTCCTGGTCGTGCGTCTTGATGCCCTTGAGCACGGCTCCGCGGATGACGGCGTTCAGGCCGGGGCAGTCGCCACCGCTGGTGAGGATTCCGATTCTCATGGGGCGTGGGTTCCTTTGACGAGGGAGTGGGTGATCCAGCAGGAGCACGGCGTCGGGCCCGCCTATGATTCTAGACACACGACGGCGGGCCGGACCGACCACCCGCGCGGCCGGGGCACCCCTTGCACGGCAGGGTGCGGGGCGGAGTGCGAGGCAGTGCACAGGACCTCCGGCGGGGGTACGAGCACGTAGGCTGGGACCTCCACGCGCGCATGCTCCGGGCTTCACCGGAGGTGCGCCCCACAGGTCCGAGGAGGACACCCGGAGTGCCCCAGGCAGGTTTCGCGCCAGCGGCGCTGCGCATGATCCACATCTCCCGGCCCGTGCTGTGGATCAACACCATCGGCACCGGGGTGGTGGGCCTCTGGCTCACCGGGGCCTTCTGGGACGGGCAGGCCCTGGCCCTGCTGCTCTGGCTCACCCTGCCGTTCAACCTCCTGATCTACGGCGTCAACGACGTCTTCGACCAGGACACCGACGCCCTGAACCCACGCAAGGGCTCGCTCGAAGGGGCACGGATCAGGGCGTCGGAGGTCCGCGCCATCTGGATCGCCGTGGTCCTCACCAACGTGCCGTTCCTCGCGTGGTTCGCGCTCACGCTGCCGGTCCCGGCGCTCGTGTGGATCGCGCTCTACGCGCTCGTCTTCGTGTTCTACTCCGCCCCGCCGCTGCGCTTCAAGGCGCGCCCCTACCTGGACTCCCTGAGCAACGCGGCCTACGCCTTCCCGCTGGTGTTCGTGCCCTACGCGCTCGGCGCCACCCCGGTCTGGCCCGCGGCGCTCGGCCTCATGGCCTGGAGCGCGGCGAAACACACGTACGACGCCGTCCAGGACATCGACGAGGACCGTGGCGTGGGCATCACGACGACGGCGGTGCGGCTCGGTCCGCGCGGCGTCGTCGCCTGGAGCGGCGCCTGGTGGGCCGTGTCCACGGTGTGTTTCGCGCTGGTCAATCTCCCGGTCGCCGTCGTGAACGCGCTGATCGCGGGCTGGCTGCTGTGGGGTCTCTGGCGTGACCCGCGACCCGAGACCGGACACCGCCTCTACCGTTACTCGATCGCCTTCCCCTACGTCGCCGGCACCGTCGCGGGCGTCCAGCTCGTCGTCGCGCTCACGCTCGGGATGTACCGATGAGCCGCGTCGTCGTCGTCGGTGGAGGGATCGGCGGGCTGACCGCGGCCGCGCTGCTGGGCCGGGCAGGCCACAGCGTCACGCTGCTCGAGGCCGCTGACCACGTGGGCGGCAAGAGCCGCCGCATAGAGGTGGACGGCCAGCGGATGGACACCGGCCCGTCGCTCTTCACCTTCCCCTCGGTCTGGGAGGAACTGCTCGCGCGGCTCGACGCCGTGGCCCCCGCCGATTCCGCGCCCGCCAAGGGAGTCGCCGGTCTCGCACTCGAGCGGCTGTCCGACGTCGGCACCTACTACTACCGGGGCGAGGCCTGCACCCTGCCCGTTCCCGAGGGCCACCCCTGGCATGCCGCGTGGACGCGGTTCGCCGCCGAGCACGGCATCCTCGGGGAGGACGTCTCACGCCTGCTGACCACCGGGCCGCTCGAGGGGTCGTCGTACCCCGCGCTCGCGCGCCTCGCCGGCCTGTACGGCAGGCGACTGACCACCCGCAGCTACCTCGACAGCCTCCCGTGGCTCCCCGACGGCCTGCGCGAGGTCATCGCGATCCACACGCTGAACGCGGGCGTCAGCCCCACGCGCACACCCGCGCTCTACGCGAGCATGCCGGCCATCATGGCGCAGGACGGCGTCTGGATCCCCTCAGGGGGCATCTACGAACTCGTCCGGTCCCTCGAGCGCATCGCGCTCGGCTCCGGCGTGGAGATCCGGACGGGGGAGGGCGCCCACCGGATCGGACGACGTCGTGTGGTCACCTCCGTGGGGACCTATCCGGCCGACGCCGTCGTCAGCGGTCTGGATGCCCACCGCCTCGCAGGCCTGCTGGGCGGACGGCCCCCACGGACGCCGCGGAAGCTCACCTGCTCGGCGGTCGGGATCTACGCCGTCCTCGAGCGCCCGCTCCCGGCGGGGACGCCGCGGCACGGCGTGGTGATGCCGGACGGTCCGGCCGCGCTGTACCGCAGCCTGGAAGCGGGCGAGGAGCCCGACCAGACCATGGCCTTTGCCAACTACTACCCGGCGGAGGGTGTCTACCCGAACAGCGCCGCGACGCTCGCCCTCCTGCTGACCGCACCCGCGAACGGGAAGACCTACACGCTGGCGGACCCCTTCGTGCAGCGCGAGCTCGACAGGACCACGCGCGTGCTCGGACTGCCCGAGCCCCTCGAGAGCTACATCGCACGGCACGAGATCCTCGACCCCGGCTACTTCGGCGAGCGCGGGTCGGCCGGCGGAGCGCTGTACGGCGCGGTGCATCCCGCCTGGATGAGCGGGCCGTTCCACGTCCCGCCCTACTCGGATCCGCTGCGGCCGTGGCTGTGGAGGGTCGGTGCGTCGGTCCATCCGGGCGGCGGGCTCCCGGCGGTCCTCGGCGGCGCCATGATGTCCACGCAGAAGCTCCTGGCACGGCTCGGGCCCGTCTGAACCGCTGGTAGCACCAACAGATTTTTTCGAACGGTCACGGGGCTCGACACGCGCGATACCGGAGGTGCTCGCGGACCCGGAACCCTCCTGGATCCCTCGTGACCCCAGCGTCCCTCGCGGGTCGGGGTGGTTCCGGGGTCCGGTGGTTCGACCCGTCAGCGGGCCCGGGCTCCCAGGGCCTCGGAGGGTTCCGACGTCGTCGACAGAGCGCGGGCGAGCTGCAGGCGCCGTCGGACCAGCGCGATGATCAGCGCCGCGGCGAGGACGGCGGGGAACACCAGCCCCGAGAAGATGCAGACGCCCAGCCACAGGAACATCGAGACGAGCAGGCTGTCGAGCAGGCCGGGGCGCAGCGGTCGCGCTGTGAGCCGCCGCCCGCCGATCAGGGTCACGAGGGCTGAGGCGATGAGACCGGAGATCAACCAGCCCACGTAGTTGGAGAGCGGAATGCCGTAATAGGGGCCGCCGCCGGGCCAGATCCAGAAGCCGAGGGCCACCGCTCCCGGATCGAGGACACCGTCGATCACGACCAGCAGCAGCCCGCCGAGCACGATCCTGCGGAGTGCGGTGCCCGATCCGGACACCATCGCCACGGCACCGATCACGAGCGGCACGTAGGAGAGCGGGAGCAGGTAGGGAACGAGGTCGAGGATCCTCGGCCCCATGGCCTCGCCGTAGTAGAACTCGCCGTAGGGTACGCCCGTGGCGACCCCGAAGCCTTCGATCAGGTAGCCGAACACCGACACCGCAGCCAGGGTCGCGACCCCGCGTGCCGCACCGAGCTGGTGCACGATCGCGACGAACGCCGGGAGCGCGATGAGGAGGTTGAAGCCGTAGGAGGCGTACTCCGCCCCCTCGACGTCGGGGAACCGGACCACGAAGTAGCCGGACACGAAGAGGAACGCACAGGCGGCGACGAGCAGGCGGGGGAAGCTGCGGGCAGCGGTGGGCTTCGACACGCCATCCATCTTTGCAGGTCGGGCGGGAGGACGGCGCACCGTCCTCGGGCCCTCCTCACCGCCGCCCGCGGCGCCGGGGCGGGTCAGCGGGTGAGCACCTTCTCGAGCGCGATGGTGCCGTCCGTGGTCGGCAGCAGGAGCCACAGCACCAGGTAGAGCGGTATGCCGACGAAGGGCAGCAGGAAGCTCAGGAGCATCGCGATGCGGACGTAGCTCACGCGCCAGCCGTACTGGCGCGCAATCCCGGCTGCGATCCCGCCCAGGAGTCCGCCGGGTGCGCGCTTGAGGGGGGAGGAGCGGAGGACGCGGTAGAAGGACTGCATGATGTGCCTTTCGGGGAGAGGATCGTACCTGGTGGAGGGGGTGGGGCGGGGTCGTGCGGGTGACGGGCGTGACGGTGGACGACGACGCTACTGCACCGCCATGAGGGTCAGTACGCGGTCGGGTCGCGATCGCCCCGGTAGGTGCTGCGCCAGTCGTCGTCGAGGTCGTCGACGCCGGTCGGGTCCTCGGTCGTGGCGCCACCTTTCCGCAGGGACAGGACGCCCCCGGCCACGAGCGCGAGTCCGACGCCGACCAGCAGCCCGAGGGCCACGATCACGGGATCGATCGAGACGGCGATGAGCGGGCCGAGGAGGAGGAGCCCCGCGCCGATCAGCAGGGTCACCCCCCAGACGACGGTGACGAGCCGGGCCCGGCGCGGTGGGGTGGTGATCGCGGTACTCATGGGGTCTCTCCTGTTGGGCTCGTGCTCGGGCTGGGGGTCGGCGGTGCGAACTCGGAGGACGTGCCGTCGGCTGCCGAGGCAGTCAGGACGGTGACCTCGCTGAGGGCGCCTGTCACGTCGAGGAGGATGCGGGGGCCGGACGCGCCCGGCGTGAGGTCGCGGTCGCCGACCTCCAGGACCCCGGCGTCGCTCCGAAATGCGGGGGCGGCATCCCCGTCCACGGCCGTGCCGCGGGCATCCGCGGAACCGAGTGCCACGCGGGTCCGCACCTCGACGGGGACGTCCTCGGGCACGATCACGGTAACGTCGCTGACGAGGGTGTTGACCGGCACCGTGACGTCCTCGTCGGGTCGCTGCACCTCGGTGAGGTCGATCGTGCTCTCCGCGGCGAGGATGGTGTAGCCCTCGGCGGCGGTCTGCAGGGTGGCCGGCGTCGTCCGGTTGTCCCGGGCGACGACCCACGCGCCGCCGGCCGACGAGAAGGAGGCGACGAGGCCGCCGATCAGGGCCAGGGTGGCCGCGACGCCGACGAGACCGGACGTGCGCCCCCGTGCGCCGAGGACGATCACCCCCAGTGCGAGGACGACGGCGGCCGCGGCACACGCGATGAGAGCAGGGTTCCCGACGCCGAGGGCGCCGAGGTAATCGGCCGCCAGGACCGCCGCGGCGACGATGACGGCGGCGCCGATCAGCAACGCCGTCGCCGAGCCCGAGGGCCGCACAGGACGGACCCGCGTGGCTCGCGCCGACGGCACGCCCCGTGCCGCGGAGTCCGGTCCGCGTGGGTAGAGGGAGGAGTACCCGTAGCCGGAGGACGGCGTGCCGTAGGCCTCCGCCGACCAGGCGGTGCCGGCGGGCCCACCGGGTGACGGGAACGGCGTCGGGAGGGGGCGGGTCAGGGAATCGGGACGGTAGGGCAGGGAGACGGTGTCGTCAGAGGCATCGGGCGGTGCCGCGGCATCGTTCGCCCCCTCGGCACCTGGGCCCGCACCCGGGGAGGCGGGATGGACGGGCGTCGCCGGTGTGGACGTGCCCGACGTCGGACTTGGCGAGGTGGGATCTGCCGGGTCCGGCCCGCCGACGGGTCCGGTGGGAACGGGACCGCCGGGTACCGGTCCGTACGGCCGGGTAGGTCCGGCACCGGTGCCGGGCCCGCTGAACCCGGGTCCACCCGAACCGGGCCCGCTGAACCCGGGTCCACCCGAACCGGGCCCCCCGGAACCGGGGCCGCCGAAACCGGGTCCACCTGAGCCGGACCCGTCGGCGCCGCCCGTACGGCCTGAACGATTGACGATCCAGTAGACGAACAGGACCACGGCGCCGATCCAGAAGAGCGCCCAGAGCAGTCCGCCCGCCCCGCCGTCGCCGAGGAGCGGGACGTTGGGCTGGACGAGTCCGATCACCACGAAGGCTGCTGCACCCGTCAGCCCGGAGGTCCAGGAACCGCGGCCGGCCTGCTCCACGTGGATCCGGCCGTCGGGTTCGGGGAGCAGCGCCCACGCGAGGCCGTACAGCAGCACGCCGATACCGCCGAACACGCAGAGGATCACGATGATCCCCCGGACGAGTGCGAGATCGAGGCCGGTGCGGCGCGCGATCGCCCCGGAGACACCGCCGATCCAGCGGTCGGAGGTCCTGGTGATGTCGAGTCCGCGGATCCAGCGGAAGAACGGGGAGGAGCCGGGAGGCTCCGCCGTCGGTGCGGCCGGTTCGTGCTGCCAGGACGGCCCGCCTGGGGTGGGTGCTGAGGTCATGACTCCATCGTCGCGCCGGGGAAGTCCCCGGACCATGGGGGCCTACCCTGACTCGACCCTGAGAGCGCCCTGATTCCTGACCGGGAACCTCCATGACGGCAGGGAGGCGTGCTTTCATGAGGACGTGAGACCAGCCCTGCTCCGTAGCTCCGACGGCGTGATCGCCGGCGTGTGCGCCGGCCTGGCCACGCACCTCGGAGTGAAGCGGTCCTGGGTCCGGGTGGCCATGGCCGTCCTGACCCTCGCCTCCGGCGCGGGCCTCGTGCTCTACGCCTGGCTCTGGATCTTCGTCCCCACCGCAGCGGATCGCGCGGCGCAGGCGGAGCGCCGCACAGGTCCGGCCGCCTTCATGCATGACGTCATCGGCGCGGGCGCGGGCGCGGGCGCGCAGGCGGGCGCTGCCGTACCCGCAGGAGCCCGCGGCGCATCACCGTCGCACGCCGGCGCGGTGTCCGGGGCTCAGACCCCACCGGCCGGCCGGGCCGCGGGTCAGTCGGCGAGCGAGCACTGGCGGGAGTGGACGCTCGGCGCGGGCCGGCGGGAGATCCTGTTCGGCACGGCCCTCCTGCTCACGGCGGCCGTCGTGATCCTGCAGCTGCTCGGAGTGCGCGTCGACTGGGGGTTCTTCGTCCCCATCGCCGTGGTCGCCACCGGCGCCGCCCTCGCGTGGTCACAGCTGGACGACGTCCGGCGTGCGCGCGTCATGGACCGGGCGGGAGCCGAGCGGGCCGGCGGTCCGCTGCGCCTTCTCGCCGGGATCGTCCTGGTCGTCACGGGTGTGCTCGTGGCGCTGTCCAGCAGCGGCTCATGGACCCTGACAGTGGCGACCGTGGTCGCCGTCCTCGCCGTCCTGGCGGGCGTGGGGCTGGTGCTGGCGCCGTGGGGGCTCGCCTTCTGGCGGGATCTGGAGACCGAGCGCGAGGCTCGCGTCCGTGAGACGGAGCGGGCGGAGATCGCCGCGCACCTGCACGACTCCGTCCTGCAGACCCTCGCGCTCATCCAGAACAGGGCCGGTTCCGAGACCGACGTCCTGCGTCTGGCGCGCGCCCAGGAGCGTGAACTGCGCCAGTGGCTGTTCGCGGACCCGGCGCGGGATCCCGGCAGCCTCGCCGAACGTCTGAGGGTCACGGCGGGCGAGGTCGAGGACCTGTACGGGCATCCGGTGTCCGTCGTCGCCGTGGGCGATGCGGAACCGGGGCCGGCGGGGGATGCCCTGGCGCAGGCTGCCCGCGAGGCGATGCTCAATGCCGCACGGCATGCGGGCGGGCCCGTCTCGGTGTATCTCGAGGCCTCACCCGGCGCCGTCGAGGTGTTCGTACGGGATCGCGGCGCCGGGTTCGATCCGGGCGCGGTGCCCGCGGACCGGGCGGGTATCCGCGAATCCATCCACAGCAGGATGCGGCGCCACGGCGGCTCGTCGGAGATCAGGAGCGACGACGACGGCACGGAGGTGCGCCTGCGCCTGCCACGGACGATGCCTCCTACGACGCCGGCCGCGGCACCCTCCTCCCAGCCCGGTGCGGCGCCCGTCGACGCGGGCCGAGCATGACGGGCTGTTCCTGTCGGGATACCGGATCCCGCGAGCAGGCCGGACGGCGACACACCCATCACCGCGCGGATAACTGCGCGGATCATTGGGTGGATGACTGGATGGATGAATGCGAGGATCGCCCGGGAACGACCGTGAGGACGATGTCCGGGAGTACCCGGACGAGGAGGTGGGCGGGACCATGACAGGGGACAGCAGAACGGACGAGAGCAGGCCGGACGGCGACCTGGCAGCAAGGTCATCAGGGCCGGCGACGGTCTCCGTGGTGATCGTCGACGACCACGGCATCTTCCGCTCGGGCCTGCGCGCCGCGCTGGGGTCCGCCATCACCGTGCTCGGCGAGGCCGCGACGGTCGAGGAGGCGGAGGCGGTCATCGCAGCTACCGCGCCCGACGTCGTGCTCCTCGACGTGCACCTGCCCGGCGGGAGCGGCGGGGGCGGGGCCGAGGTGATCCACCGTTGCACCCGGCGCGGAGCGGCGTCCCGGTTCCTCGCGTTGAGCGTCTCGGACTCGGCCGAGGACGTCGTGGCGGTCATCCGTGCCGGCGCTCGCGGTTACGTGACCAAGACGATCTCCGGTCCCGAGATCACCGACGCCGTCCAGCGGATCGCGTCGGGGGACGCCGTGTTCTCGCCCCGGCTCGCCGGCTTCGTGCTCGACGCCTTCGGTACGGCCTCCGTGGCCGTGGACGACGAGCTCGACCGACTCTCCGCGCGCGAACTGGAGGTCATGCGGCTGATCGCCCGGGGCTACAGCTACAAGGAGACCGCGAAGGAGCTGTTCATCTCGGTCAAGACGATCGAGACGCACGTCTCCGCGGTGCTCCGGAAGCTGCAGCTCTCGTCCCGCCACGAACTCACGCGCTGGGCCACGGAGCGCAGGCTCCTGTGACCTCCGCGGACGGCGTGTGCGGATGGTGTGTGCGGACCGTCGGTGGCCCGGGCGGCCGGGCGGGCAGCTCCGCGTCCTAGGTCGCGGAGCCCAGGAACTCCTGCAGGCGGCCCACGCCGGTCGCGAGGTCGTCGTCGCCGAGTGCGTAGGAGAGGCGCAGGTAGCCGCTCGGCCCGAACGCCTCGCCGGGGACCACCGCGACCTCCACCTTCTCGAGGATCAGCGCGGCCAGCTCCGCGGAGGTCGCGGGCCTCACGCCGTCGAGGCTCCGGCCGAGGAGCGCGCGGACGTCGGCGTAGGCGTAGAAGGCACCGTGCGGGGTGGGGCAGTCCACGCCGTCGATCGCGTCCAGCGCCGAGACCATCGCGCGACGACGGCGGTCGAACGCCGCCTTCATCTCCTCGACGGCGGTCAGAGGCCCGGACACCGCGGCGAGGGCGGCCATCTGCGGCACGTTGGAGACGTTCGAGGTCGCGTGGGACTGCAGGTTCGTCGCGGCCTTCACCAGGTCGGTCGGGCCGACCATCCATCCCACGCGCCAGCCCGTCATGGCATAGGTCTTCGCCACGCCGTTGAGGATGACCACCTTGTCCGCGAGCGCGGGCGCAGCCGTCGCGATCGAGGTGAACGGTACGCCGTCGTACGTCAGGTGCTCGTAGATCTCGTCCGTCACCACCCACAGGCCCCGCGCCGAGGCCCACTCACCGATCTCGCGGACGGCGTCGGCGCCGTACACCGCGCCCGTGGGGTTGGACGGCGAGACGAACAGCAGCACCTTGGTGCGTTCGGTCAGGGCCGCCTCGAACTGGTCGACGGTCACGAGGTATCCCTGCTCGGGGCCGGCGAACACCTCCACGGGCACGCCTCCCGCGAGCCTGATCGCCTCCGGGTAGGTGGTCCAGTACGGCGTGGGGACCAGCACCTCGTCGCCGGGATCCAGCAGCGCCGCGAACGCCTCGTAGACGGCCTGCTTGCCGCCGTTGGTCACCAGCACCTGCGCGGGGTCCACCGCGTAGCCCGAGTCCCGCAGGGTCTTCTCGGCGATGGCCTGCTTGAGCTCGGGCAGGCCTCCCGCGGGGGAGTAGCGGTGAAATCTCGGCTGCCGGGCCGCGGCGACGGCCGCCTCGACGATGTAGTCCGGTGTGGGGAAGTCCGGTTCTCCCGCGCCGAAGCCGATCACGGGGCGTCCAGCCGCCTTCAGCGCCTTGGCCTTGCCGTCGACGGCGAGCGTGGCGGACTCCGCGATGGACCCGATCCGCCGGGAGATCCGGGGAAGCGCTGCGCGGGTGGAGTCGTGGGTCATCGCGTTCATCGGGTCCCGTTTCCGTGGCGTTGGAGGAGTCGTTGGCTGCTCCCAGCTTAGGCGGGGCGCCCACGGCGGCCGAAGGCAGCGTGCCGGGCGCCGTCATGAAGCGGACGCGAAGGAGCAGGGCGCCGCGATGCCGCGGGCGGGGAGGCGAAGCGGTGCGCCCCACCCCTGGGTTCGACGTTCCGCCGCTCCATGCGTAGACTTGACCCTCGGTGTTGAAACACCATGATGGTTCGTGCCCTCGGGGAGCGGCCCGATCATGGTGACGACCCGAAGGGTAGTGGCGCAATTGGTAGCGCAGCGGTCTCCAAAACCGCAGGTTGCAGGTTCGAGTCCTGTCTGCCCTGCGCGTGGCCCTCGCAGATGTTCGGTGAGGGTACGGCAGAAACAGATCACGAAACCCCGGTGCAGGCACAGGCCCCGCGCGGCGGTAAACATGATCAGCTGAGGGCGCCACTGGTGGTCCGGCTGGGAGACCACACAGATTGATGAGGTTGACGGTGACCGATACGGCTGCGAGCAGCTCCCAGGGAAGCCCTTCCGAGAAGAAGGCTCCCACGCGAGGGTTCTTCGGACGCATCATGCTGTTCATCCGTCAGGTCTTCGCGGAACTCGGCAAGGTGGTCACCCCGACCCGCCGGGAACTGGTCAGGTTCACCATCACCGTGCTCGTCTTCGTGGTCATCATGATGCTCCTCGTGACCGGCCTGGACCTCCTGTTCGGGCGCGGGGCGATCTGGGTGTTCGGCGGCAACTGACGCCGCGACCCCGGTCGACGGTCCTCCGTAGGACCCGAGGCGGCGCCCGAGCGTACGCAAGCAGAACAACTCCCGAAGAATGTCAGAAAGCAGGCGGCTAGGTGTCCGAGCAAGAACTCGAACGGCAGATCACTCCCGAAGATGGTCTGGAGAACGAGGAGTACGGAACGGAGGGGGAGGCCGAGGGCCCCGCCTCCGACGTACCTGCTGACGATTCCGACGCCTACCCCACAGCGACCGATGTCGCTGCAGGGGACGGCCTGCTCGCGGACGACGTCGAGGCCGACCCGGCCGCCGGATCCGACGAGCTCGGCATCGACGAGGCCGGAGCTGACGGGGTCGACACCGAGGACGGAGTCGACACCGAGGACGGGGCCGACTCCGAGGAGACCGACGCCGATGCCGACGGTTCGGAGGACGCGGACGCCGAGGAGGCTCCCGTCGTCGATCCCGTCGCGGAGTTCAAGGCCAAGCTCCGTCGCCAGGACGGTGACTGGTACGTCATCCACTCCTACGCCGGCTACGAGAACCGCGTGAAGGCCAACCTCGAGACCCGTATCCAGACGCTGGACATGGAGGATTTCATCTACGAGATCCAGGTCCCGATGGAAGAGGTCGTCGAGATCAAGAACACGCAGCGGAAGATCGTCAACCGCGTGCGCATCCCGGGCTACGTGCTCGTGCGGATGGAACTGACGGACGAGTCCTGGGGCGCCGTGCGCCACACGCCGGGCGTCACGGGCTTCGTGGGCAACGCTCACAACCCCGTTCCGCTCAGCCTGTCCGAGGTCTTCTCGATGCTCGAGCACACGATCGTCCACATGGACGCCGAGTCGGGCAAGCCGGTCCAGCCCGCTTTCACCCCGGCGACGGTCAACTTCACGGTCGGCGAGCCCGTGACCGTCAACGAGGGACCCTTCGAGACCCTCCAGGCCACCATCTCCGAGATCAAGCACGAGTCGCAGCAGCTCGTCGTGCTGGTCTCGATCTTCGAGCGCGAGACCCCGGTCACGCTCTCGTACACGCAGGTCACGAAGATCCAGTAAGCTTCGTCGCCTCCCGGCTCGCTTAGCCGGGGAGCGACGTCAGGCCGTCACGCCATGACGGCCACCACCCCGCGCGGACGCTCCTGTCCCGCGGGATCGCAATGCAAGAGAAGGACCCTTTCATGGCCCCCAAGAAAAAGGTCACCGGCCTCATCAAGCTGCAGATCAATGCAGGCGCCGCCAACCCGGCTCCTCCCATTGGTCCCGCGCTCGGTCAGCACGGTGTCAACATCATGGAATTCTGCAAGGCGTACAACGCCGCCACGGAGTCCCAGCGCGGCAACGTCATCCCCGTGGAGATCACGGTGTACGAGGACCGCTCGTTCACCTTCATCACCAAGACCCCGCCGGCAGCCGAGCTCATCAAGAAGGCAGCCGGAGTCGCCAAGGGATCGGGCACGCCCCACACGGTGAAGGTCGCCAAGCTGACCAACGCGCAGGTCGAGGAGATCGCCACCATGAAGATGGACGACCTCAACGCCAACGACGTCCAGGCAGCTGCCAAGATCATCGCCGGCACCGCCCGCTCCATGGGCATCACGGTCGAGGGCTGACGCACCTCGACATCCGCCCCGGCCGGTCCCTCCGGCCAGGGCACACCACCACCAGACGGCACGACGACGACGCTCCGGCGTACGACGGCGTGAGTGGCAGGGCCCAGCGCGGTCCGACGACCACGACTGCATAAGGAGAACAAGCAGATGGCACAGCGCAGCAAAGCATATCGAGGAGCCGCCGCGAAGATCGAGGCGGACAAGCACTACGCCCCCCTCGAGGCGGTCGTCCTCGCGAAGGAGACCAACCCCTCCTCGTTCGACGCCACGGTCGAGGTGTCACTCCGCCTCGGAGTGGACCCCCGTAAGGCGGACCAGATGGTTCGCGGAACGGTGAACCTTCCCCACGGCACGGGCAAGACCGCCCGCGTCCTGGTCTTCGCCACCGGTGAGAAGGCAGAGGCCGCGATCGCTGCCGGCGCCGACTTCGTCGGTTCCGACGACATGATCGAGAAGGTCTCGGGCGGCTGGACCGACTTCGACGCCGCCGTTGCGACCCCGGACCTCATGGGCAAGGTGGGACGCCTCGGAAAGATCCTCGGCCCCCGCAACCTGATGCCGAACCCGAAGACCGGCACGGTCACGGCCGACGTCGCGAAGGCGGTCACCGACATCAAGGGCGGAAAGATCGACTTCCGCGTGGACAAGCACTCGAACCTCCACTTCATCATCGGCAAGGTCTCCTTCCAGGAGCAGCAGCTGGGCGAGAACTACGCTGCGGCGCTCGAGGAGATCCTCCGCCTCAAGCCGTCGGCCTCGAAGGGACGCTACATCCAGAAGGCGACCGTCTCGACGACTTTCGGTCCCGGCATCCCGGTCGACCCGGCCGTCACCAAGGTGTTCGCCGTCTAGGTCGACCCACGCTCACGGAAAAGCCCTGCGGCATGCGCCGCGGGGCTTTTCTGTGCCCGGGAGGTGGAACGCGGAGGAGAACGCCTTCATGCTCGACGTCAATACGGCGCTGGGGTTCCGTCCGTCCGGACGCACCGCGGGCTGGCAGAAGGTCACCGCGACGGCCTGATTTGGTGAGCACTCCCGGCGTCCCGTACGCTTGGAGGACCAAAGACCGTCGGTCGATCCCTTTCCGCTTCCGAGCAGCGCACCCGTGCGTCGTGATGAAGAAGGACGAGGATCCGAAAGTTCCCGTGAGGGACGGCCTACGCAGGTGAACGAAGCTTCTCCCCACCGGCCTTGCGCCCGTGTCGAGCCCAGCCCCGTGCATCTGCGCGGGGCGTTTTTTATTGGGGCTGGCACGCCCGGCGCCTATTCCCGGAAGGAGGGTTATGGCAACGCCTACAAAGGTTTCCGCAGTGGATGAGATCACCACCGATTTCAACGAATCCACCGCTGCTGTCCTGACCGAATACCGTGGACTCACCGTTGCAAAGCTGAAGGAACTGCGTCGCGCCCTCGGTGCCGACACCAAGTTCTCGGTCGTCAAGAACACCCTGACCGGCATCGCGGCGAAGGAAGCAGGCATCGACGCGTTCGAAGGCCAGCTGTCCGGACCCACCGCGATCGCCTTCATCAAGGGCGACGCCGTTGCAGCAGCGAAGAGCCTCACGGATTTCGCGAAAGCCAACCCGAAGCTCATCATCAAGACCGGCATCTTCGAGGGCAAGGCTCTCGAGGCCTCCGAGGTCGTCGCCCTGGCAGCACTCGAATCACGTGAGCTCCAGCTCTCGCGCGTCGCAGCCGTCCTCAAGGCACCGATGTCCGCTCTCGCGCGGACTGCCGACGCCCTGCGGGTCAAGCTCGAGGAAGAAGGCGGAGCCGCATCGGCGGACGACGCCGGAACCCCCGCCGCCGAGGAAGCTGCTGCTCCTGCAGACGCCGCTCCCGAAGCCCCCGCCGCAGAGGAAGCTGCTGCACCCGCAGACGCTGCTCCTGAAGCCCCCGCTGCCGAGGAAGCCGCTGCGCCCGAACAAGCGTAGTTCTTCTCGACCCCCTCATGCTCACGGTGCCCAGCACCACTAACGGAAGGACGCCACTCATGGCGAAGCTCACCAACGAAGAGCTCATCGAAGCTTTCAAGGAACTGTCCATCATCGAACTCTCGAACTTCGTCAAGTTGTTCGAGGAGACCTTCGACGTGACCGCTGCTGCGGTCGCCGTCGCAGGCCCCGCCGGTGGCGGCGCCGACGCAGTCGAAGAGGAGCAGACGGCATTCGACGTCATCCTCGAGGCTGCAGGCGACAAGAAGATCGCAGTGATCAAGGAAGTTCGCGCGCTCACCTCGCTCGGCCTCAAGGAAGCCAAGGACGTCGTCGACAGCGCGCCCAAGGCCGTCCTCGAGGGCGCAACGAAGGAAGCTGCCGAGAAGGCCAAGGAGTCCCTCGAGGCTGCCGGCGCCACCGTCACGCTCAAGTAGTAGTACCGACGCATCGTCCCGTTCGACGGGACACGCATCACCCGAAAGGCCCCGCTTCCTGCGAAGCGGGGCCTTTCATGTTCTCAGCGGGTCCCCTCCGGCTCCGGCGCGGACGCGGGTGGCTTGTGCCCGGAGGTCAGGCCAGGGGTCGCCGCGGTCGGGGGCGTCGGGGAGGGGCTAGCGCCAGAGCAGCAGGGCCTCGCCCTGGCCGCCGCCGCCGCACAGGCTTACCGCCGACCGCCCTCCACCGCGACGCGTGAGCTCCATGGCCACATGCAGGGCCAGGCGCGCACCTGATGCGCCGATCGGGTGGCCGAGGGCGATCGCGCCTCCGTGGATGTTGCACTGCTCGAGCGGGTACCCGAGATCCTTCAGCGACTGCACGGCCACCGATCCGAAGGCCTCGTTGATCTCGATGAAGTCGAGCTCCGCCGCCGTCCAGCCCGCGCGCTCCAGCGCCTGCGCGATCGCCGCCGACGGTTGTGAGTGCAGGGTGTTGTCCGGTCCGGCGACCTGACCGGGCTTCCCGACGACGGCGAGGACGGTCAGCCCCGCCTCTTCCGCGTAGGACCGCGAGGTGAGCACGAGCGCTGCGGCGCCGTCGGACAGCGGCGACGAGTTGCCCGCCGTGATGGCGCCATCGGGGTTGAACGCCGGCCGCAGGGCACCGAGTGATTCCACCGTGGTGGCCGGTCGGATGCCTTCGTCCGTGGTGAGGACGAGGTCGTCGCCCTTGCGCTGCTTCACCGTGACGGCCACGATCTCCTCGGCCAGGACGCCGCTCTCCGTCGCCGCTGCGGCACGCTGGTGGGACGCCGCGGCCACGCCGTCCTGCGCAGCGCGGTCGATCTCCAGCCGCACGTTGCCGCGCTCGGTGGAGGCGCCCATCGACTCGGCGTCGAAGGCGTCGGTCAGGCCGTCGTGGGCCACGGAGTCGAGCGCCTGGATGGATCCGTAGGTCCAGCCCTGGCGCGAGCCGGGCAGCAGGTGAGGCCCTCGCGTCATCGATTCCTGCCCACCGGCGACCACCACGTCGGCCTCGCCGGCCCGGATCAGGCGCGCGGCGTCGATGACGGCGGTGAGCCCGGAGAGGCAGACCTTGTTCAGGGTGGTCGCGGGGACGTTCCAGGGGACGCCCGCCTTCACGGCGGACTGCCGCGCCGGGTTCTGACCGCACCCCGCCTGGACCACGTGACCCATCAGGACGGCGCCCACGGACGCGGGGTCGACACCCGAGCGCTCGAGCGCGCCCCGGATGGCGAGTGCGCCGAGCTCGACGGCGGTGAAGGACGCGAGCTGACCGTTGAGGCGCCCCTGGGGTGTCCGGGCACCTCCCACGATCACGACGTCGTCGGGTGCGGGCGTGGGTGTCGCCATGGCGATGCTCTCTTTCGTCCTTGAATGATGCCGTGGTGTCCTGGGGCGCTGCCCCGGGGCGTATCGTGCGGGGGTGGAGCGTCAGGCGGACGTGCGTGGCCCGGGCCCGTCGGCGCCCTGCGGGTAGAGCAGGGGGAGCTGGAGGGTGAGCCACGGGCTGAAGGCCCAGGGGGTGGCGGTGACGGCCCGGACGAGCTCCGCGGCGTCGACCCACTGCACGTCCATGACCTCGTCGGGCAGCGGATCGACCGCACTGTCGGCCATCGCCGTGTACACCGGGCAGATCTCGTTCTCGACGATCCCCGAGGCGTCGACCGCCCGGTACCGGAAGTCCGGCAGGGCCGGCCTGATGTCGCGGACGGTGAAACCGAGCTCCTGCGCCGCGCGACGATGCACGGCGTCCTCGAAGGCCTCACCGGGGGCGGGGTGTCCGCAGAACGAGTTGGTCCAGACGCCGGGCCAGGCCTTCTTGCCCAGCGCACGGCGCGTGACCAGGATGCGGCCGGCGTCGTCGTAGACGTGGGTGGAGAACGCGAGGTGCAGCGGGGTGTCGAGGGTGTGGACGGTCGCCTTCTCGTGCGTCCCGAGCGGAGTGCCGTCCTCGGCGAGCAGGACCACCAGTTCGGCGGCGCCGTCCGCGGCCGTGCCACCCGTGACGTCCTGCTGCATCGTCCCTGCTTCGCTCGCCATCATGGCTCTCTTCCCGCTGTTCGTCCGTGCACCCCGCGGCCCGTCGGCTCGGGCCCGTGGGCCGCCGTCGTCCGTCCGCGTTTCGTCAGGCGCGCCTCATCCGTTGTTTACTTTACCTATGGACATGGACACTCTGCTGGTCGAGCCCGCCGGGCTCCAGCAGGTCGAGGGTGCCCTCGAGCGTCTGTTCGAGGAGTCGAAGGTCCGCGCCGCGAAGATCGGCCCCGGGTACCACGCGCTCTGGGAGACCCTCGAGCGGTGCACCGCCGGCGGCAAACGGTTCCGTCCGCGCCTGGTGATGTCCGCCTACCAGACGCTCGGCGGGCGTGACCTCGAGAACGCCGCCGTCCTCGGCGCCGCGTTCGAGCTGCTGCACACCGCACTGATCGTGCACGACGACGTCATCGATCGGGACTTCGTGCGCCGCGGCATCCCCAACGTGTCCGGCCGGTACCGCAATCTCGCGGAGGCGGCGGGCATCGCTCCCGCAGGCGCGCAGCACATCGGCATCTCGGCAGGCGTGGTGGCCGGTGACCTCGCCCTCTCCAACGCCCACCGTCTGCTGGACCGCGTCCACGCGGAACCGGCGATGCGCCGCAGCCTCGGCGACATCTTCGACGAAGCGGTGTTCGCCTCGGCCGCGGGGGAGTTCCTCGACATCGAGACGTCCCTGACCTCCGAGATGCCGCCGCTCGACGAGATCGTCCACATGGCGCGGCTGAAGACCTCGGTGTACTCGTTCGAAGGTCCCCTGCAGGCTGGCGCGGTCCTCGCCGGCGCGGAGGAGGAGGTCATCGTGCGCCTGGGCGACTTCGGCCGTGACGCGGGGATCGCCTACCAGATCGCAGACGACCTCCTCGGCGTCTTCGGCAACGAGACCCGGACCGGCAAGACGAACTGGGGTGACCTCCGGGAGGGCAAGCGCACGGCCCTGCTCGCCTATGTCGCGGCACGGCCCGAATGGGCCAGCATCTCCTCGCTCGTCGGCAGCCCCGGCATGTCCGCGGCCGACGCCGACGTGGTGCGCCGCGTCCTGGTGGACAGCGGGGCGAAGCAGTACTCGGTAGACCTCGCGGCCGAGTACGCGGACCGCGCCCGGACGCACCTGGACGCCGACGTGATCCCCGCTGCCATGCGGCACGCCCTCGACCCCGTGGTGACGGCGCTCGTGGACCGGGTGCACTGAGTGGGCATCGACGACTCCCTCGCGCGGTACAACGCCGCCGCGCTCAAGACCTCCGCGGAGGTCATCCGCTGCTACTCGACGTCCTTCGGGCTCGCCTCCCGGATCCTCGACCGCACCACGCGCGGCCACATCGAGGCCGTGTACGCCCTCGTGCGCGTCGCCGACGAGATCGTCGACGGCGCCGCCGCGGGAGCTGGTGTGTCACCCGACGGCGTACGGGCACTGCTCGACGGCCTCGAACGCGAGACGGAGCACGCCATGGCCACGGGCTACAGCGCGAACCTCGTGGTCCACGCCTTCGCCGTCACGGCACGCACCACCGGGATCGACGTCGACCTGACACGCCCCTTCTTCGCATCCATGCGGGCCGACATCACCCAGCACGAGCACACCCAGGAGTCGTTCGACGTCTACGTCTACGGATCCGCGGAGGTCGTCGGCCTGATGTGCCTGCGGGCGTTCCTCGTCGGCCGCCCGGTCACCCCGGGGGAGGACGCCGTGCTCGTCGACGGTGCCCGCCATCTCGGTGCCGCCTTCCAGAAGATCAACTTCCTGCGCGACCTCGCGGAGGACTTCTCGACCCTCGGGCGCAGCTACTTCCCCGGCGTCCGCCCGGGAAGCTTCACCGAGGCGGACAAGGCACGGCTGCTGGACGACATCGACGAGGACCTCAGGATCTCGGCCGCGGCCCTTCCGGGGCTCCCCGCGACGCCGCGGCGCGCCGTCGCCCTGGCCCAGGGACTCTTCACGGAGCTCGCCCTCCGGTTGCGGCGCACGCCCGCCGACGACCTCCTGAGGGCGCGCGTCCGGGTGCCCAACCCGGTCAAGGTCCGCATCATGGCGCAAGCTTTCGCCGGTCGCGCGTTACCGGGACTCACCGCGCACGAGAGGATGGCATGACCACGACAGCTTCACCGAACAGGGGAACACGTCCGCGCGTCGGCGGACAGGACGTCGTCGTCATCGGCGGCGGTATCGGAGGGCTTGCGACGTCGGCCCTGCTGGCCAAGGAGGGCCACCGCGTCACGCTGCTCGAGAAGCGTGACCAGGTGGGCGGCCGCGCCGGGTCGTGGGAGCAGGACGGCTTCCGCTTCGACACCGGCCCGTCCTGGTACCTCATGCCCGAGGTGATCGATCACTTCTTCAAGCTCATGGGCACCAGCGCCGCCGAGCAGCTGGACCTCGTGAAGCTGGACCCCGGGTACCGGGTGATCTTCGAGAAGGGCCTCGACACCGTCGACGTCCCCGCCGACCGCGAGGCCGTCACCAAACTGTTCGAGTCCATGGAGGCCGGTGCCGGCCAGCAGCTCTCGCGCTACCTCGACTCGGCCGAGGACGCCTACGAGATCGCGAAGAAGCGCTTCCTCTACTCCACCTTCCAGTCCTTCCTGCCGTTCTTCAGGCCTGACGTGCTGCGGAGGCTCCCGCGCATCGGGTCGCTCCTCCTGCAACCCCTGCAGTCCTTCGTCGAGAAGCGCTTCAAGGACCCCCGGATCCAGCAGATCCTCGGCTACCCGGCCGTGTTCCTCGGCAGCTCGCCGTTCGACGCACCGAGCATGTACCACCTGATGAGCCACCTCGATCTCGACGACGGCGTGCTGTACCCGATGGGCGGCTTCACCACGCTGATCGAGGCGATGCGCCGCGTCGCCGAGGAGGCAGGCGTCGACATCCGGACGCAGGCCGACGTCGTCTCCATCGACACCGACGCGCGGACACCCGGGCGCTCACCCCTCGACCGGAAGGTCGCGACGGTCCGCTCGGTCACCTACGCCTCGAAGGGTGCGACGACGACGATCGACGCCGACATCGTCGTCTCCGCCGCCGATCTGCACCACACCGAGACCACGCTGCTGCCGGGCGAGCTGCAGACCTACCCGGAGAAGTACTGGGACACGCGCGTGCCCGGGCCGAGCGCCCTGCTCCTTTACCTCGGCGTCCGTGGGGGCCTGCCGCAGCTCGAGCACCACACGCTGCTCTTCACGACCGACTGGCGGGACAACTTCGGGCGCATCTTCGGCAAGGAGACCTCCGTGCCGTCGCCCGCGTCCCTCTACGTCTGCCGACCGAGCGCCTCCGATGACTCCGTGGCGCCGGAAGGCCATGAGAACGTCTTCGTGCTGGTGCCCATCCCGGCAGACGTCACCATCGGCAAGGGAGGGCTCGAGGGCGGGGGAGACGCACGCGTCGAGGAGTTGGCCGACACCGTCGTGCAGCAGATCGCCGACTGGGCCGGCATCCCGGATCTCGCCGAACGCATCGTGGTCCGTCGCAGCTACGGTCCGCAGGACTTCGTGGAGGATCTCAACGCCTGGCGCGGCACGTCCCTCGGGCCGGCACACATCCTCAAGCAGAGCGCGTTCTTCCGGGGCTCGAACCGCAGCGCGAAGGTCGACAACCTGTTCTACGCCGGCAGTTCGACCGTCCCCGGCATCGGCATCCCGATGTGCCTCATCAGCGCCGAACTGATCGTCAAGCGCCTCCGCGGGGACACCAGCACGGGTCCCCTGAGGGAGCCGGCCCTGGGGTAGGAGGGTGCGTCCGCGCTGCCCACAGCGGGCGCGCCGGGCTTGACGCACCAGGGGGAAAGAGGCTAGTGGACTTTCGCTGCGGCGTGCCGTAGTGTAGGTCTTTGCGTCTTCCCTCTAAACCTCAGCCTTCATATAGCGGTGGGCTTTGCTCTGCTCTCGTCGTCTACCTGGCCACACGGTTCGGGTTCACGCGGACGGACGACAGGTGAGTACCGAAAACCCCGCAGCATCCTGCGGTGGCGGTACTGAGGCGGAGCGCTGACAAGCCTGACGGTCTGTGGAAGGACTCCTCTTGGTCGCCTCGAGCACCTCAAATAATGCAACCGCTACCAGCCAGGTCGACGCCGACGGCGCCGCACCACGGCTCTCATTCGCAAAGATTCACGAACCGCTTGACGTCCCCAACCTCCTCGCCCTGCAGACGGACAGTTTCGACTGGCTCGTAGGCAACGAGCGCTGGAAGGCGCGCGTGGAAGAGGCGTTGGAGAAGGGCCTGCAGGGTGTGGCCACCACGTCCGGGCTCGCCGACATCTTCGAGGAGATCTCCCCGATCGAGGACTTCCAGGGCACCATGTCCCTGAGCTTCTCGGAGCCCGAGTTCGCGGACCCCAAGTACACGATGGCCGAGTGCAAGGATCGCGACGCGACCTACTCGGCGCCGCTGTACGTCAAGGCCGAGTTCATGAACAACAACACGGGTGAGATCAAGCAGCAGACCGTGTTCATGGGTGACTTCCCCCTCATGACCGACAAGGGCACGTTCGTCATCAACGGCACCGAGCGCGTCGTCGTGTCGCAGCTCGTCCGCTCGCCGGGTGCCTACTTCGAGCGCACCGCCGACAAGACCAGCGACAAGGACATCTTCAGCGCGAAGATCATCCCGTCGCGCGGTGCCTGGTTCGAGCTCGAGATCGACAAGCGCGATCAGGTCGGCGTCCGCCTCGACCGCAAGCGCAAGCAGTCCGTCACGGTGCTCCTGAAGGCCCTCGGCTGGACCGAGGGGCAGATCCTCGAGGAGTTCGGGCAGTACGACTCCATCCGCGCCACCATGGAGAAGGACGCCACGGAGACCCGCGAGGACGCCCTCCTGGACATCTACCGCAAGCTCCGACCGGGCGAGCCCCCCACGGTCGAGGCTGCCCAGACGCTCCTGGACAACCTGTACTTCAACGCCAAGCGCTACGACCTCGCGAAGGTCGGACGGTACAAGATCAACCGCAAGCTCGGCATCGACAAGGACCTCACGGACTCCGACGCCTCGGTGCTGAACATCGACGACATCGTCGCGATGATCAAGTTCCTGGTCGCGCTCCATGCCGGTGAGAAGACCCTCGGCGGCAAGCGTGACGGCGGCGACGTGGAACTCCGCGTCGAGGTCGACGACATCGACCACTTCGGCAACCGTCGCATCCGCGCCGTGGGCGAGCTCATCGAGAACCAGGTCCGTACGGGCCTCTCCCGCATGGAGCGCGTCGTCCGCGAGCGGATGACCACGCAGGACGTCGAGGCGATCACGCCGCAGACCCTGATCAACATCCGTCCCGTCGTCGCCGCGATCAAGGAGTTCTTCGGGACGTCCCAGCTGTCGCAGTTCATGGACCAGAACAACCCGCTCGCCGGACTGACGCACAAGCGTCGCCTGTCCGCACTGGGCCCGGGTGGTCTGTCCCGTGACCGCGCCGGCATGGAGGTCCGCGACGTGCACCCGTCGCACTACGGCCGCATGTGCCCCATCGAGACCCCTGAAGGCCCGAACATCGGCCTCATCGGTTCGCTCGCGTCCTACGGCCGCATCAACGCGTTCGGGTTCATCGAGACCCCGTACCGCAAGGTCGTCGACGGCATCGTCACCGAGCAGATCGACTACCTGACGGCGGACGACGAGGTGGAACGCCTCATCGCGCAGGCCAACGCCCCGCTGGCCGCTGACAACACGTTCGTCGAGGACATGGTCCTCGTGCGTACCCGCGGTGGCTCCGGCGAGCCCGTCCTCGTCACGCCCGACGAGGTCGAGTACATGGACGTCTCCCCGCGCCAGATGGTCTCCGTCGCCACCGCGATGATCCCGTTCCTGGAGCACGACGACGCGAACCGCGCCCTCATGGGTGCGAACATGCAGCGCCAGGCCGTTCCCCTGCTCCGTTCCGAGCGTCCCCTCGTGGGCACCGGCATGGAGAAGAACGCGGCCGTCGACGCCGGTGACGCCGTCACCGCGACGAAGGCCGGTGTGGTCAAGGAGGTCTCGGCCGATCTGGTCAGCGTCCTCAACGACGACGGCACCGAGACGAACTACCCGATCATGAAGTTCGCCCGATCGAACCAGGGCAACGCGTACAACCAGCGCGTCCTGGTCTCCGAGGGCGACCGCCTCGAGTTCAACACGATCATCGCCGACGGTCCCTCGACCGATCAGGGCGAGCTCGCGCTGGGCAAGAACATGCTCGTCGCGTTCATGTCCTGGGAGGGTCACAACTTCGAGGACGCGATCATCCTGTCGCAGCGCATCGTCTCGGACGACGTCCTGACGTCGATCCACATCGAGGAGCACGAAGTCGATGCCCGCGACACCAAGCTCGGTGCCGAGGAGATCACGCGTGACATCCCGAACGTCTCCGAGGAGGTCCTCGGGGCCCTCGACGAGCGCGGCATCATCCACATCGGTGCCGAGGTCGAGGCCGGCGACATCCTCGTCGGTCGTGTCACCCCGAAGGGCGAGACCGAGCTGACCCCGGAGGAGCGCCTGCTGCGCGCCATCTTCGGCGAGAAGAGCCGTGAAGTCCGCGACACCTCGCTGAAGGTCCCCCACGGTGAGTCGGGAACCGTCATCGGCGTGCGCATCTTCGATCGCGACAACGACGACGAGCTGCCCCCGGGCGTCAACCAGCTCGTCCGCGTGTACGTGGCGCAGAAGCGCAAGATCACGGACGGCGACAAGCTCGCCGGTCGCCACGGCAACAAGGGCGTCATCTCCAAGATCCTGCCGATCGAGGACATGCCGTTCCTCGAGGACGGCACGCCCGTGGACATCGTGCTCAACCCGCTCGGCGTCCCCGGACGCATGAACGTGGGCCAGGTGCTCGAGATCCACCTCGGCTGGGCCGCCAAGCAGGGCTGGAAGATCGACGGCAACCCGGAGTGGTTGAAGAACCTCCCGAACCTGCCCCGTGAGATCGACACCACCACCGTCGCCACCCCCGTGTTCGACGGCGCCACCGAGGACGAGATCGTCGGCCTCCTCGGCTCCACGAACGTGACCCGCGACGGCGACCGCCTGATCGGCGAATCCGGCAAGGCGCGTCTGTTCGACGGCCGCTCCGGCGAGCCGTTCCCCGACCCGATCTCCGTCGGCTACATGTACATCCTGAAGCTCCACCACCTGGTGGACGACAAGATCCATGCCCGTTCCACCGGCCCGTACTCGATGATCACGCAGCAGCCGCTGGGTGGTAAGGCGCAGTTCGGTGGCCAGCGCTTCGGTGAGATGGAGGTGTGGGCCCTCGAGGCCTACGGTGCGGCGTACACGCTGCAGGAACTCCTGACGATCAAGTCGGACGACATCCACGGACGCGTCAAGGTGTACGAGGCCATCGTCAAGGGCGAGAACATCCCCGAGCCGGGTGTCCCCGAGTCCTTCAAGGTCCTCATCAAGGAAATGCAGTCGCTCTGCCTGAACGTGGAAGTCCTCTCCACCGACGGCACCACGATTGAAATGCGTGACTCGGATGAAGAAGTCTTCCGGGCCGCGGAGGAACTGGGCATCGACCTTTCACGGGCCGAGCCGAGTTCTGTCGAGGAAGTTTAGGTTTCACCCGACCGGTCCAGTCCGGTACCCGGAACGGCGGCAACGAAATTTCTGCGGCCGCAGGCGGCCTTGAAATATTAAAGCCGCCTTCCTCCGGGCACCTCCCTGGACCGGTGGGGGACTCAGCTCCCCGCCGCACCCCACGAGACTTCAAGAATTTAGAGAACAAAGAGAGAACAGGGACCCTATGTCCAGCGAATCCTCCTTCGGCCTCATGCGAATCGGCCTTGCCACCGCGGACGAAATCCGCGGTTGGTCCTACGGCGAGGTCAAGAAGCCGGAAACCATCAACTACCGCACGCTCAAGCCCGAGAAGGACGGCCTCTTCTGCGAGAAGATCTTCGGCCCTTCCCGTGACTGGGAGTGCTACTGCGGCAAGTACAAGCGCGTGCGCTTCAAGGGCATCATCTGTGAGCGCTGCGGCGTCGAGGTGACGCGTGCGAAGGTGCGCCGTGAGCGCATGGGGCACATCGAGCTCGCCGCTCCCGTCACGCACATCTGGTACTTCAAGGGCGTGCCCTCACGTCTGGGCTACCTGCTGGATCTCGCTCCGAAGGACCTTGAAAAGGTCATCTACTTCGCCGCGTACATGATCACCTCGGTCGACGAGGAGAACCGCCACACCGAACTGCCGAACCTCCAGGCCGAGCACGACCTCGAGAAGAAGCAGATGACGGACCAGCGCGACTCCGACATCGCCGCGATCGCCAAGGACCTCGAGGACGAGCTCGCCCGTCTCGAGGGAGAGGGCGCCAAGGCCGCCGACAAGAAGAAGGCCCGCGACTCCGCCGACCGCCAGATGGCGAACGTCCGCAAGCGCGCGGATGCCGACATCGAGCGCCTGGTCCAGGTGTGGGAGCGGTTCAAGACCCTCAAGGTCGCCGACCTCGAAGGTGACGAGGGCCTGTACCGCGAGCTCCGTGACCGCTACGGATTGTACTTCGAGGGCTCCATGGGTGCCGAGGCGATCAAGAAGCGCCTCGAGAACTTCGACATGCCCGCCGAGGCAGAGATGCTCCGCGACGTCATCCAGAACGGCAAGGGCCAGCGCAAGACGCGTGCCCTGAAGCGACTCAAGGTGGTCAACGCCTTCCTGACGACGACGAACAGCCCGCTGGGCATGGTCCTCGACGCCGTGCCGGTGATCCCGCCGGAGCTGCGCCCGATGGTCCAGCTCGACGGTGGCCGTTTCGCGACGTCCGACCTCAACGACCTGTACCGCCGTGTCATCAACCGCAACAACCGCCTCAAGCGCCTGCTCGATCTCGGTGCCCCCGAGATCATCGTCAACAACGAGAAGCGCATGCTGCAGGAAGCGGTCGACTCCCTGTTCGACAACGGTCGTCGTGGCCGTCCTGTCACCGGACCGGGCAACCGTCCCCTGAAGTCCCTCTCGGACATGCTGAAGGGCAAGCAGGGTCGTTTCCGCCAGAACCTCCTCGGCAAGCGCGTCGACTACTCGGGCCGTTCGGTCATCGTCGTCGGCCCGCAGCTGAAGCTGCACCAGTGCGGTCTGCCCAAGCAGATGGCCCTGGAGCTCTTCAAGCCGTTTGTGATGAAGCGCCTGGTGGACCTCAACCACGCGCAGAACATCAAGAGCGCCAAGCGCATGGTCGAGCGCTACCGCCCCCAGGTGTGGGACGTGCTCGAGGAGATCATCACCGAGCACCCCGTGCTGCTGAACCGTGCACCCACCCTGCACCGTCTCGGCATCCAGGCGTTCGAGCCGCAGCTCGTCGAGGGCAAGGCACTCCAGCTCCACCCGCTGGTCTGTGGTGCCTTCAACGCTGACTTCGACGGCGACCAGATGGCAGTCCACCTGCCGCTGAGCCCCGAGGCCCAGGCCGAGGCGCGCATCCTGATGCTCTCCTCGAACAACATCCTGAAGCCGTCCGACGGCCGTCCGGTCACCCTGCCCTCGCAGGACATGATCATCGGTCTGCACCACCTCACCACCAAGCGTGAGGGAAGTGCCGGCGAGGGTCGCGTGTTCACCAGCATGGCCGAGGCCATCATGGCCTTCGACATGGGCTCGCTCCACCTCAACTCGGTGGTCCGGATCCGCGTGGACAACTTCGTGCCGAGCGCCGACATCGCCGCTCCCGAGGGCTGGGAGCAGGGTACGCCCGCGCTCATCGAGACCTCCCTCGGGCAGGTCCTGTTCAACGAGACGCTTCCACTGGACTACCCCTGGGTGGAGAAGGTCGCCGACAAGGGCCAGCTCTCGACGATCGTCAACGATCTCGCGGAGCGGTACCCGAAGGTCGTCACGGCTGCCACGCTGGACAACCTGAAGGACGCCGGCTTCTACTGGGCAACCCGCTCGGGCGTCACCGTCGCCATCTCGGACATCTCCGCGCCCATCAACAAGGCCGGGATCATGGAGGGCTACGAGACGCAGGCCGCCAAGGTCCAGTCGCAGTTCGACAAGGGCCTGATTGCCGACGAGGAGCGCCGTCAGGAGCTCATCGACATCTGGAACAAGGCGACCAACGAGGTCGCCGCGTCCATGCGCGCCGCCATGCCGAAGGACAACACCATCAACCGCATGGTGTCCTCCGGTGCCCGTGGTAACTGGCTGCAGGTCCGCCAGATCGCCGGTATCCGTGGCCTCGTGGCCAACCCGAAGGGCGAGATCATCCCGCGCCCGATCAAGTCCTCGTACCGCGAGGGCCTGTCGGTCCTGGAGTACTTCATCGCCACGCACGGTGCCCGTAAGGGTCTGGCCGACACCGCTCTGCGTACCGCCAACTCGGGGTACCTGACGCGTCGCCTGGTCGACGTCTCGCAGGACGTCATCGTCCGCGAGGACGACTGCGGTACGGAGCGTGGCCTGAAGGTCGTCATCGCCGTGCCGAACGCCGACGGCGAGCTGGTGCTGCACGAGGAGGTCGAGAACTCGGCGTACGCCCGTACGCTGGCGACCGACGTCGTCGACTCCAAGGGCGCCGTCCTGGCAGCCGCGGGATCGGACCTCGGGGACGTCGTCATCGGCGAGCTCTTCGAGGCCGGTGTCACCGACATCAAGGTCCGCTCGGTCCTGACCTGCGAGTCCAGCGTCGGCACGTGTGCCCTCTGCTACGGCCGCTCGCTCGCGACCGGCAAGACCGTGGACATCGGAGAGGCCGTCGGCATCATCGCCGCACAGTCCATCGGTGAGCCCGGCACGCAGCTGACCATGCGTACGTTCCACACCGGTGGTGTGGCATCGGCGGAGGACATCACCCAGGGTCTGCCCCGTATCCAGGAGCTGTTCGAGGCGCGTACCCCCAAGGGTGTCGCCCCGATCTCCGAGGTCTCCGGCCGCGTCACCATCGAGGATGCCGAGAAGCAGCTTCGCCTGGTGGTCACGCCCGACGACGGGTCCGAGGAGATCGCGTACCCGGTCCTGCGCCGTGCACGCCTCCTGGTGTCCGACGGCGACCACGTCGAGGTCGGGCAGCAGCTCGTCTTCGGTGCGGTGGACCCGAAGCAGATCCTCCGGATCCTCGGCCCCCGTAAGGCCCAGGAGTTCCTGGTGGACGAGGTCCAGCGCGTGTACCGCAGCCAGGGCGTCGGCATCCACGACAAGCACGTGGAAGTCATCGTCCGGCAGATGCTCCGTCGCGTCACCGTGATCGAGTCCGGCGAATCGGACCTGCTCCCCGGTGAGCTGGCCGAGCGTCGCCGCTTCGAGGACGAGAACCGCCGCGTGGTGTCCGAGGGCAAGAAGCCGGCCTCCGGCCGTCCCGAGCTCATGGGTATCACCAAGGCGTCGCTCGCCACCGAGTCGTGGCTGTCGGCCGCTTCCTTCCAGGAGACCACGCGTGTCCTCACGCAGGCCGCCATGGAAGGCAAGAGCGATCCGCTGCTCGGCCTCAAGGAGAACGTCATCATCGGTAAGCTCATCCCGGCCGGTACCGGCCTGGACCGCTACACGAAGGTCACGGTCGAGCCCACCGAGGAAGCGAAGGCGAACCTCTTCACCGGTCCGAGCGCGTTCAGCGACTTCGACTACGCCGGTGTCGAGGGTGGCCTCAGCCCCGAGTTCCACGCGATCCCGCTGGACGACTACGACATGGGTAACAGCGACTTCCGCTAGGATGTCGTCGTCGCCGGGGGCAGTGCTCTCGGCGACACCCCCAGGTTCCGCGGACGCACCGCCGCCGTCGGGACAGGGAGACAGGCCCCGGACCATCTGGTCCGGGGCCTGTCCCGTCTCCGGGCCCGTGCCCTCGAGGTTCGACGGCACGGCAGGCGCCAGACGCGAGGCCTCCCAGGCCTGTGCAGGTCGGGCTCGGGGGAGGGCGCCGGGCGGGCCACCGTCCACGCTCTGGTAGACTGGGGCGTAATTGTTTGTGTGGCAGTGGATTGGCGTTGCGAAACGTATCTCCGTGTTGTACGTAGGTTGTACAACGAATGCCACGCTTTTGCACGCCTGCAGTCGTTTCGGCAGCTCCCCGGCAGTGCGCAAACGACTGATCATCCCGGCCTCTCGATGGTGCGGCCCTGAGAAGGCGCCGCAACCGCGGAGTAGGGCGACAGAGAACTTATCTTCAGACATTACGGAGAACACGAAAGTGCCTACGATCAACCAGCTGGTCCGTAAGGGCCGGACACCCAAGGTCGCGAAGACCAAGGCTCCCGCGCTGAAGGGCAGCCCCATGAAGCGCGGCGTCTGCACCCGCGTCTACACCACCACCCCGAAGAAGCCGAACTCGGCACTGCGCAAGGTGGCCCGCGTCCGTCTCAACGGCGGCATCGAGGTCACGGCGTACATTCCCGGCGTCGGTCACAACCTCCAGGAACACTCCATCGTGCTCGTGCGCGGTGGCCGTGTGAAGGACCTTCCGGGCGTTCGCTACAAGATCGTCCGCGGCGCACTGGACACCCAGGGCGTCAAGAACCGCAAGCAGGCTCGTAGCCGCTACGGCGCGAAGATGGAGAAGAAGTAATATGCCTCGTAAGGGCCCGGCCCCGAAGCGGCCGCTCGTTGTTGATCCCGTCTACGGTTCACCCCTGGTCACGCAGCTGATCAACAAGGTGCTGGTCGACGGCAAGAAGTCCACCGCCGAGCGCATCGTCTACGGTGCCCTCGAAGGTGCACGCGCCAAGTCCGGCGGTGACCCCGTGGCAGCACTGAAGAAGGCCATGGACAACGTGAAGCCGACCCTCGAGGTCCGTTCACGTCGTGTCGGTGGCGCCACCTACCAGGTCCCCGTCGAGGTCAAGCCGGGCCGTTCCACGGCACTGGCACTGCGATGGCTGGTCGGCTACTCGAAGGCCCGCCGCGAGAAGACCATGACCGAGCGTCTGCAGAACGAGATCCTCGATGCCTCGAACGGTCTCGGCGCAGCCGTGAAGCGTCGCGAGGACACGCACAAGATGGCCGAGTCGAACAAGGCCTTCGCACACTACCGCTGGTAGCAGGCCGATCGGCCGGGCCGCCTCCCACGAGGAGCAGCCCGGCCGCCGGTCCAGCAGAACTCCATTCTCGTCATAAGGGAGACACCGTGGCACAGGACGTGCTTACAGACCTCAACAAGGTCCGCAACATCGGCATCATGGCCCACATCGACGCCGGCAAGACCACTACTACCGAGCGCATCCTGTTCTACACGGGTGTGAACCACAAGATCGGCGAGACGCACGACGGCGCCTCTACGACCGACTGGATGGAGCAGGAGAAGGAACGCGGCATCACGATCACGTCTGCCGCCGTGACCTGCTTCTGGGAGAACAACCAGATCAACATCATCGACACCCCCGGGCACGTCGACTTCACGGTCGAGGTGGAGCGCTCGCTGCGCGTCCTCGACGGTGCCGTCGCCGTGTTCGACGGCAAGGAGGGCGTCGAGCCCCAGTCGGAGACCGTCTGGCGTCAGGCCGACAAGTACGAGGTCCCTCGCATCTGCTTCGTCAACAAGATGGACAAGCTCGGCGCGGACTTCTACTTCACCGTCGACACGATCATCAGCCGCCTGGGCGCCAAGCCCCTGGTGCTGCAGCTCCCCATCGGTGCCGAGAACGACTTCGTCGGCGTCGTGGATCTGCTCTACATGCGCGCACTGGTGTGGCCCGGCGACGCCAAGGGCGACGTGACCATGGGCTCCAAGTACGAGATCCAGGAGATCCCCGCGGATCTCCAGGAGAAGGCTGAGCAGTACCGTGCCACCCTGGTGGAGACGGTCGCGGAGTCCTCCGACGAGCTCATGGGCAAGTACCTCGAGGGCGAGGAGATCTCCATCGAGGAGCTGAAGGCCGGCATCCGCAAGATGACGATCAACTCCGAGCTCTACCCGATCCTCTGCGGTTCCGCGTTCAAGAACCGCGGTGTGCAGCCGATGCTCGACGCCGTCATCGACTACCTGCCGTCGCCCCTCGACGTCCCGCCGATGATCGGTCACGATCCTCGCAACGAGGAGATCGAGATGACGCGCAAGCCGAGCACCGAGGAGCCCTTCTCGGCCCTCGCGTTCAAGGTCGCCACGCACCCGTTCTTCGGACAGCTGACGTTCATCCGCGTGTACTCCGGGCACGTCACGGCCGGCACGCAGCTCGTCAACTCGACGAAGAACAAGAAGGAGCGCGTCGGGAAGCTGTTCCAGATGCACGCCAACAAGGAGATCCCTGTCGAGGAGGCCTCGGCCGGCCACATCTACGCGGCCATCGGCCTGAAGGACACCACCACCGGTGACACCCTCTCCGACTCGACGAACCAGATCGTCCTGGAGTCCATGAGCTTCCCCGCTCCGGTCATCTCCGTCGCGATCGAGCCGAAGACGAAGGGTGACCAGGAGAAGCTCTCCACGGCCATCCAGAAGCTCTCGGCCGAGGATCCCACCTTCCAGGTGTCGCTCAACGAGGACACCGGGCAGACGATCATCGCCGGCATGGGCGAGCTCCACCTGGACATCCTGGTGGACCGCATGCGCCGCGAGTTCCGCGTCGAGGCGAACGTGGGCAAGCCCCAGGTCGCCTACCGCGAGACGATCAAGAGCAAGGTCGCCAAGCACGACTACACCCACAAGAAGCAGACGGGTGGGTCGGGCCAGTTCGCCAAGATCCAGATCGCCATCGAGCCGATGGAGGTCGAGGACGGCGTGCTGTACGCCTTCGACAACAAGGTGACCGGTGGCCGCGTGCCGCGCGAGTACATCCCGAGCGTCGACGCCGGCATCCAGGATGCTCTCAACGACGGCGTCCTCGCGGGCTACCCCGTGGTGGGCATCAAGGCGACTCTGCTCGACGGCGCCTACCACGACGTCGACTCCTCGGAGATGGCCTTCAAGATCGCCGGCCGTATGGCGTTCAAGGAAGCCGCCCGTATGGCGAAGCCCGTGCTGCTCGAGCCCCTGATGGAGGTGGAGGTCCGCACGCCCGAGGAGTACATGGGTGAAGTCATCGGTGACCTCAACTCGCGTCGTGGCCAGATGCAGTCAATGGAGGACGCCAGCGGTGTCAAGGTCATCACGGCCCACGTGCCCCTCTCGGGCATGTTCGGCTACATCGGTGACCTCCGGTCGAAGACCCAGGGTCGTGCCGTGTACTCGATGAAGTTCGACAGCTACTCGGAGGTCCCGAAGGCAGTCGCCGACGAGATCATCCAGAAGACGCGCGGCGAGTAGATCGCCCTCCCGGGAACGGGAATTCCAGGGGCGGGGGAGTGGCCGGCAGGAGTGCCGACCACCCCCCGCCCCGACCGCCGGATCAGCTGTTCCCGGCGGCGTAGAGCAATTTCATCAAAACCAAAAGCCCCCAGTAGACTTGCATGAGTTTCAGCCGCGACAAGCGTGGCTGGGAAGCAATTCTTCTCAAACGTTCTAGGAGGAACCCGTGGCGAAGGCAAAGTTCGAGCGGACTAAGCCGCACGTTAACATCGGCACCATCGGTCACGTCGACCATGGTAAGACCACGTTGACGGCTGCCATCTCGAAGGTGCTGTACGACAAGTACCCCACCATCAACGAGCAGCGTGACTTCGCGTCGATCGACTCGGCTCCCGAGGAGAAGCAGCGCGGCATCACGATCAACATCTCGCACGTCGAGTACCAGACCGAGAAGCGTCACTACGCGCACGTCGACGCCCCCGGTCACGCCGACTACATCAAGAACATGATCACCGGTGCCGCCCAGATGGACGGCGCGATCCTCGTGGTCGCCGCGACCGACGGTCCGATGGCCCAGACGCGTGAGCACGTTCTGCTCGCCCGCCAGGTCGGTGTCCCGTACCTGCTCGTCGCCCTGAACAAGTCGGACATGGTCGACGACGAAGAACTGCTCGACCTCGTCGAGATGGAGGTGCGCGAGCTCCTCAGCGCCCAGGGCTTCGACGGCGACGACGCCCCCGTGGTGCGCGTCTCCGGCCTGAAGGCCCTCGAAGGAGACGCCGAGTGGGTCAAGTCCGTCGAGGAACTGATGGAAGCTGTCGACAACAACGTGCCCGACCCGGTGCGTGACAAGGACAAGCCCTTCCTGATGCCCGTCGAGGACGTCTTCACGATCACCGGTCGTGGAACGGTCGTCACCGGCCGCGCCGAGCGTGGAACGCTGAAGATCAACTCGGAGATCGAGATCGTCGGTATCCGTCCGGTCCAGAAGACCACGGTCACCGGTATCGAGATGTTCCACAAGCAGCTCGACGAGGCCTGGGCCGGCGAGAACTGTGGGCTCCTGCTCCGCGGCATCAAGCGCGAGGACGTCGAGCGCGGCCAAGTCATCGTCAAGCCGGGTTCCATCACCCCGCACACCGATTTCGAGGCCAACGTCTACATCCTGGCGAAGGACGAGGGCGGGCGTCACAACCCGTTCTACTCGAACTACCGCCCGCAGTTCTACTTCCGTACCACGGACGTCACCGGTGTCATCACCCTCCCCGAGGGCACCGAGATGGTCATGCCCGGTGACAACACCGAGATGACCGTCGCGCTGATCCAGCCGATCGCCATGGAAGAGGGCCTCGGCTTCGCGATCCGTGAAGGCGGCCGTACGGTCGGCTCGGGACGTGTCACGAAGATCCTGAAGTAGTCCAGCACCACCTTCCCGCCGGCTGACGCCGGTAGGAGAACAGAGGGCCCCCGTCGACACGACGGGGGCCTTCTGCGTTGCACCACGGCCCCGGTTCGCAATCGGGGCGGGTATCTGCCACACTGGATAAGTTGTTCAAGCGCTCGCGCGCGCGGTCAGCGGCTTCTTCCCGGTCAGGATAATGCCTGATGCGGGGTCGGGGTCCACCGGGACGTGCGGCCCAAAATAAACTCCACCCCGTCCGGCTCCGCCGGAATCTGCGGAGCGCGTATGTCCACACTGTGTTTTATTGCCGCACAGAGCGACACGCCCGAGCGCGGGGGTCGGAGCCCCTGGCAGGGTGAGGAACCCGGATCCGTCCGGATTCAGCCTGTTCGGGGCGCGTCGTACAACGGACGCAGGAAATGTACGAACGTATCGGAACTGCTCAGGCAGTCAGAGAGAGAGTCGAGACGCCATGGCGGGACAGAAGATCCGCATCCGGCTGAAGTCGTATGACCACGAGGTCATCGACGTATCAGCGCGGAAGATCGTTGAGACGGTGACGCGCGCTGGCGCGACGGTGGTCGGCCCCGTGCCGCTGCCGACGGAGAAGAACGTCTTCGTGGTCATCCGGTCTCCGCACAAGTACAAGGACAGCCGTGAGCACTTCGAAATGCGGACTCACAAGCGTCTGATCGACATCATTGACCCCACGCCCAAGGCCGTCGATTCGCTGATGCGTCTCGATCTGCCCGCGGACGTGAACATCGAAATCAAGCTGTAAGGGAGAGCGGATACACATGTCTACTTCACTTACACGTCAGGTCAAGGGCCTGCTGGGCATCAAGCTCGGCATGACCCAGGTCTGGGACGAGAACAACATCCTCATCCCCGTCACGGTCGTCAGGGCCGATTCCAACGTCATCACGCAGCTCCTCACCGCGGACAAGGACGGCTACTCGGCCGTCCAGATCGGCTTCGGCCAGATCGACCCGCGCAAGGTCACGAAGCCCCTCGCCGGTCACTTCGACAAGGCAGGGGTGACGCCTCGCCGTCACGTCGTCGAGCTGCGCACGTCCGACGTCGACACCTACTCGCTCGGTCAGGAACTCTCCGTCGAGATGTTCGAGGCCGGCCAAACGGTCGACGTCATCGGCACCACCAAGGGCAAGGGCTTCGCCGGTGTCATGAAGCGCCATGGTTTCCACGGCGTCGGTGCATCACACGGTGCACACAAGAACCACCGCAAGCCCGGTTCCATCGGTGGAGCATCCACCCCCAGCCGCGTCTTCCGTGGAATGAAAATGGCAGGCCGCATGGGTGCCGTTCGTCAGACCACGCTGAACCTCACGGTTCACGCCGTCGACACCGAGAAGTCGCTGCTGCTCATCAAGGGTGCCGTCCCCGGCGCCCGCGGACAGGTCGTCCTCGTACGCACCGCCGTGAAGGGAGCATAGCCAGATGGCTGCCAACACCGTCAACGTCGATCTCCCCGCGGAGATCTTCGACGCCCAGACCAACGTGCCGCTGCTGCACCAGGTCGTCGTCGCTCAGCTCGCTGCCGCCCGTCAGGGTACGCACAAGACGAAGACCCGCGCCGAGGTCAGTGGCGCAGGCCGCAAGCCGTTCAAGCAGAAGGGCACCGGCCGCGCCCGCCAGGGTTCGATCCGCGCCCCCCACATGACCGGTGGTGGCGTGGTCCACGGACCCACACCCCGCGACTACAGCCAGCGCACCCCCAAGAAGATGAAGGCCGCCGCCCTGCGCGGAGCCCTCTCGGACCGGGCCCGCAACGGTCGTATCCACGTCCTCGAGTCACTGGTCGCCGGCGGCAAGCCGACCACCAAGGGCGCCATCGAGACACTTCGCGCGATCTCCGAGCGGCCCCGCCTGCTCGTCGTGATCGAGCGGGCCAACGACGTCGCCGCACTGTCAGTGCGCAACGTCCCCGAGGTGCACGTCCTCTATGTGGACCAGCTCAACACGTACGACGTGCTGGTCTCCGATGACGTCATCTTCACCAAGGCCGCCTACGACCAGTTCGTCGGTTCGGCTGATGTCATCTCCGAGGAGGATGCAGAATGAGCGGCAGCATCGCAAAGGATCCGCGCGACGTCGTCATTGCACCCGTCGTCTCGGAGAAGAGCTACGGATTGATCGATGAGGGCAAGTACACCTTCCTGGTCGACCCCCGCTCGAACAAGGAAGAAATCAAACTGGCCGTCGAGAAGATCTTCTCCGTGAAGGTCGACTCCATCAACACCATCAACCGGGTCGGAAAGCGCAAGCGGACCAAGTTCGGCTGGGGCCAGCGCAAGGGCACCAAGCGTGCCATCGTGTCCCTCAAAGAGGGCTCGATCGACATCTTCGGCGGTCCGCTCTCCTAGAGCGGAGACCACTTTAACGAGGAATTGAGTTATGGGAATCCGTAAATACAAGCCGACAACCCCGGGCCGTCGTGGCTCGAGCGTTGCCGACTTCGCTGAAATCACACGGTCGACTCCGGAAAAGTCGTTGGTCCGTCCCCTTCCCAAGAAGGGTGGACGTAACAACACCGGTAAGATCACGACCCGCCACAAGGGTGGTGGACACAAGCGCCAGTACCGTCTGATCGACTTCCGTCGCCACGACAAGGATGGCGTCGACGCCCGCGTTGCCGAGATCGAGTACGATCCCAACCGCACCGCGCGCATCGCCCTCCTGCACTACGTGGACGGGACGAAGCGCTACATCGTCGCCCCGAACAAGCTGAAGCAGGGCGACTTCGTCGAGGCAGGGGCCGGCGCGGACATCAAGCCCGGCAACAACCTGCCGCTGCGTAACGTCCCCGTGGGTACCGTCATCCACGCCGTCGAGCTCCGCCCCGGTGGCGGCGCGAAGATGGCACGCTCCGCCGGTGCCTCGGTCCAGCTCGTCGCCAAGGAGGGCCGCTTCGCCCAGCTGCGACTGCCCTCCGGCGAGATCCGCAACGTCGACGTCCGCTGCCGCGCGACGATCGGCGAGGTCGGCAACGCCGAGCAGTCGAACATCAACTGGGGCAAGGCCGGCCGTAACCGCTGGAGGGGCATCCGCCCGACCGTCCGCGGTGTCGCCATGAACCCGGTCGATCATCCGCACGGTGGTGGCGAGGGCAAGACCTCCGGTGGACGTCACCCGGTCAACCCGAACGGTAAGGCCGAAGGCCGTACGCGTCGCCCCAACAAAGAGAGCGACTCACTCATCGTGCGTCGCCGTCGTTCCGGCAAGAACAAGCGATAGGAGCCTGGAGACATGCCACGCAGCCTGAAGAAAGGCCCCTTCGTCGATCAGCACCTTTTCGTAAAGGTCGCTCGCGAGAACGAAACGGGCACGAAGAACGTCATCAAGACGTGGTCCCGCCGCTCCATGATCATCCCCGACATGCTCGGGCACACGATCGCGGTGCATGACGGGCGCAAGCACATCCCGGTGTTCGTCACCGAGTCGATGGTCGGGCACAAGCTCGGCGAATTCGCTCCGACGCGGACCTTCCGCGGCCACGTGAAGGACGACCGCAAGGGCAAGCGCCGCTAGGCGCTGCTCTTCCACGAGAGAAGGAAAGCAATGGAAGCCAAGGCTATTGCGCGTCATATCCGCGTAACGCCCATGAAGGCCCGGCGCGTCGTCAACCTTGTTCGCGGCAAGCAGGCGAGTGAGGCTCTGGCCATTCTGAAGTTTGCCCCCCAGGTTGCTTCGGAGCCGGTATTCAAGGTCGTCCAGTCGGCGATGGCGAACGCACGGGTCCTCGCGGACCGCGACGGCGTCGCCTTCGACGAGGACAACCTCATCATCAGCGAAGCGTTTGTCGACGAGGGCCCCACGATGAAGCGGTTCCGTCCGCGTGCCCAGGGCCGCGCGTTCCGCATCAACAAGCGGACCAGCCACATCACGGTTGTCGTCGCTACCCCTGAGAAAGTGGAGGTCCGCTAAGTGGGACAGAAAGTAAACCCGCATGGGTTCCGACTCGGCATCACCACCGATCACCGGTCGCACTGGTTCGCCGACAGCAACAAGCCGGGCCAGCGCTACCGCGACTTCGTCCGCGAGGACATCAAGATCCGTCAGCTGATGTCGACCGGCATGGACCGCGCCGGCATCGCCAAGGTCGAGATCGAGCGCACCCGTGACCGAGTCCGCGTGGACATCCACACGGCACGTCCCGGCATCGTCATCGGACGCCGTGGAGCAGAAGCGGACCGCATCCGCGGCGAGCTCGAGAAGCTCACGGGCAAGCAGGTACAGCTGAACATCCTCGAGGTCAAGAACCCCGAGATCGAGGCTCAGCTCGTGGCCCAGGGCATCGCCGAGCAGCTCTCCTCACGCGTGGCGTTCCGCCGCGCGATGAAGAAGGCCATGCAGTCCGCACAGCGTGCCGGCGCGAAGGGCATCCGTGTCCAGTGCTCCGGTCGCCTGGGTGGCGCCGAGATGAGCCGTTCGGAGTTCTACCGCGAGGGACGCGTTCCCCTGCACACGCTCCGAGCCAACATCGACTACGGCTTCTTCGAAGCGAAGACCACCTTCGGCCGCATCGGCGTGAAGGTCTGGATCTACAAGGGCGACGTCACGGCGAAGGAGCTCGCAGCCCAGGCTGCCGCAGCTCCCTCCCGCGGCCGTGGTGGAGACCGTCCGGGCCGCGGCCCTGCCGGCGCCGACCGCGGTGGCGACCGTGGAGGCGACCGTCGTCGTCGCGCTCCCGAGCGTTCCGAGGGCCAGGGTGCGTCAGCATCCGGCGAGACCGCCGCAGCTCCCGCTGCGACTGAAGGAGGACAGGCTTAAATGCTTATCCCACGTCGAGTCAAGTTCCGTAAGCAGCACCACCCGGGTCGTTCCGGGGCTGCCACGGGCGGTACCGAGGTCAGCTTCGGCGAGTGGGGTATCCAGGCTCTGAGCCCGGCATACGTCACGAACCGGCAGATCGAGTCCGCTCGTATCGCCATGACCCGCCACATCAAGCGTGGCGGCAAGGTCTGGATCAACATCTATCCGGACCGCCCGTTGACCAAGAAGCCCGCCGAGACCCGCATGGGTTCCGGCAAGGGTTCGCCCGAGTGGTGGGTGGCCAACGTCAAGCCCGGACGTGTTCTGTTCGAACTGTCCGGTGTAACCGAAGAGGTAGCCCGCGAAGCCCTGCGCCTCGCGATCCACAAGCTGCCGTTGAAGGCACGCATCGTGCGTCGTGAGGGTGGTGAATAGTTATGGCTCTGGGTTCAAAGGAACTGGCATCAGACCAGCTGGACGGCTTCGACAAGGACCGTCTGGTGGAAGAACTGCGCAAGGCCAAGGAGGAGCTGTTCAACCTCCGTTTCCAGTCGGCCACCGGTCAGCTGGAGAGCCATGGTCGCCTTCGGTCGGTCAAGCGCGACATCGCCCGCATCTACACGGTGCTGCGTGAGCGCGAACTGGGTATCCGTCCTGAGGTGGTAGCTCCCGTCGAGGAAGCGAAGCCCGAGAAGGCGGAGAAGCCGAAGAAAGCGAAGAAGGCCTCCAAGGACGACGCGCCCGTCACCGCCGAGGCCACTGAGGAGGACGCCAAATGAGTGAGCAGCAGAGCGAGACCGGGACGACCGCAGGCAGCGAGAAGGCCGTGCACGACGCCACCTCGCGTGGCTACCGCAAGGTACGCCGCGGCTATGTCGTCTCCGACAAGATGGAGAAGACCATCGTCGTCGAGGTCGAGGACCGCGTGAAGCACGGCCTGTACGGCAAGGTGCTTCGTCGCAGCTCGAAGGTCAAGGCTCACGACGAGCAGAACACCGCCGGCATCGGCGACATGGTTCTGATCAGTGAGACCCGGCCGCTGTCCGCGACCAAGCGGTGGCGCCTGGTCGAGGTCGTCGAGAAGGCCAAGTAGCACCCGTTCCACCCGGGGGCGGCACAGCCGTCCCCACGCAGGATGCCCCGGACGCGATTTCGTGTCCGGGGCATTCTCGCGATACCATGAGAATCTTGTCTGTCTGGTGGGTTGGCGCATGCCCTCGAGAGGTCGCCGTTCGCCGTCGGCCTCTTCGGATGCTTCCCCTCACACCGGGCACATAGGCAAAAGCCCGATAATCTTGTTCACCACTGATCCCTGTGCGTCCGTGCGCGCATCGACCCGCAGGGAGTGCGCCCAGGCGCGTGCGTGGTGAGTACCAGTATTACGGGGCCCACCCATATCCGTTCCGCAAGGCTCGATGAGAGAACCGGCGCGACGACAGGAGTAACAAGTGATTCAGCAGGAGTCGCGGCTCAAGGTCGCCGACAACACGGGGGCCAAGGAAATCTTGACCATCCGTGTTCTCGGAGGATCCGGACGCCGCTACGCAGGCATCGGAGACGTCATCGTCGCCACCGTCAAGGACGCCATCCCCGGTGGCAACGTCAAGAAGGGCGACGTCGTCAAGGCGGTCATCGTCCGCACCAAGAAGGAACGCCGCCGCGCGGATGGTTCCTACATCAAGTTCGACGAGAACGCAGCAGTCATCCTGAAGAACGACGGCGACCCCCGCGGTACCCGTATCTTCGGCCCTGTCGGTCGCGAACTGCGCGACAAGCGTTTCATGAAGATCATCTCGCTGGCGCCGGAGGTGCTGTAGTCCATGGCACAGAACACGAAGCTCAAGATCAAGAAGGGTGACCTCGTGCAGGTCATCACCGGAGCCAAGCAGGAGCGCGGCGGAGACCGCGGCAAGCAGGGCAAGGTCCTCAAGGTGTTCCCCGAGACCAACCGCGTCCTCGTGGAAGGCATCAACCGGATCACCAAGCACACCAAGGTCGGGCAGTCGCAGCGCGGCACCACGACCGGTGGCATCGAGGTCATCGAGGCGCCCGTGCACATCAGCAACGTGGCCGTCGTCGACCCCGAGACCAAGAAGCCGACCCGCGTCGGGTACCGCACCGAGACCGTCGAGCGTGACGGCCGCGAGCGCGTGGTCCGGATCCGCGTGGCCAAGTCATCAGGGAAGGATCTGTCATGACTGTCGAAACCACGGAGACCAAGGTTCTTCCCCGTCTCAAGGCGCGCTACGCGTCCGAGATCAAGTCCACCCTGCAGGAGCAGTTCGCCTACGCGAACGTCAACCAGGTTCCCCGCCTGGTCAAGGTCGTCGTCAACATGGGTGTCGGTGACGCCGCGAAGGACTCCAAGCTGATCGACGGAGCCGTCAAGGACCTCACCGCCATCACGGGCCAGAAGCCCCAGGTGACGAAGGCCCGCAAGTCCATCGCGCAGTTCAAGCTCCGCGAGGGCATGCCCATCGGCGCCCACGTCACCCTCCGTGGTGACCGCATGTGGGAGTTCACGGACCGTCTGGTCTCGCTCGCCCTGCCCCGTATCCGCGATTTCCGCGGACTCAACGGCAAGCAGTTCGACGGCAACGGCAACTACACCTTCGGCCTCACGGAGCAGTCCATGTTCCACGAGATCGACCAGGACCGTATCGACCGCGTGCGTGGCATGGACATCACCGTCGTCACCACCGCCAAGACCGACGCCGAGGGCCGCGCGCTCCTCAAGGCACTCGGCTTCCCCTTCAAATCCGAAGATTAATCTAACTACGTCGCAGGTCCGCTCCGGCCACCACCACGCGTGGCAGCAGGATGACGGAAACCGTTTCGAGGAAGGGCAAGAGCCCACATGACAATGACAGATCCTGTCGCAGACATGCTCACGCGTCTGCGCAACGCAAACTCGGCTTACCACGATTCCGTGTCCATGCCGTACAGCAAGCTGAAGGCCCGCGTCGCGGACATCCTGAAGGCCGAGGGCTACATCGCCGGCTGGAAGGAAGAGGAAGCGGAGGTCGGCAAGAAGCTGACCATCGACCTCAAGTTCGGCCCGGACCGCCAGCGCTCCATCGCCGGCATCCGCCGTATCTCCAAGCCGGGGCTCCGGGTGTACGCAAAGTCCACCAACCTGCCCCACGTGCTCGGCGGACTCGGCATCGCCATCCTGTCCACGTCCTCCGGTCTGCTCACCGACCGCCAGGCATCCAAGAAGGGCGTAGGTGGGGAAGTCCTCGCCTACGTCTGGTAACGGGAAAGGGACCACACCATGTCACGTATTGGACGTCTCCCCATCACCGTCCCCGCGGGTGTCGACATCACGGTGAACGGCAACCAGGTCTTCGTCAAGGGTTCGAAGGGCGAGCTGAACCACACGGTTCCCAGCCCCATCGAGGTCTCCCTCGACGGCGGCACTCTCACCGTCAGCCGGCCGAACGACGAGCGCGAGTCGCGTTCGCTCCACGGCCTCACCCGGACGCTGATCTCCAACATGATCGTCGGAGTGACCGAGGGCTACAAGAAGAACCTCGAGATCGTGGGCACGGGTTACCGTGTCCAGGCCAAGGGAAGTGACCTCGAGTTCGCTCTGGGCTACAGCCACCCGGTCGCCGTCAAGGCGCCCGAGGGCATCACGCTGACGGTCGACAGCCCCACGAAGCTCTCGGTGGCCGGCATCAACAAGCAGCAGGTCGGCGAGGTCGCTGCAACCATCCGCAAGCTGCGCAAGCCAGACCCGTACAAGGGCAAGGGCATCCGCTACGCAGGCGAGATCATCCGCCGCAAGGTCGGAAAGGCTGGTAAGTAATCATGGGTCTGAGCATCAACAAGAAGCGCAGCTCGAAGAGCAAGTCCGCCTCGCGCAGTCGCCGCCACCTCCGCGTCCGCAAGCGCGTATCGGGTACCGCGGTCCGGCCTCGCCTGGTCGTCAACCGGTCGGCCCGCCACGTCTTCGTGCAGGTCGTCGACGACACCAAGGGTGTGACCGTCGCATCGGCGTCCACGCTCGAAGCCGACCTCCGCACCTTCGACGGTGACAAGACCGCCAAGGCCAAGCGCGTCGGCGAGCTCGTCGCCGAGCGTGCGAAGGCCGTGGGTGTCGAGGCGGTCGTGTTCGATCGCGGCGGCAACAAGTACCACGGTCGCGTTGCAGCAATCGCAGACGGCGCACGGACGGGTGGGCTGGCACTGTGACCGAGGAAATCAAGGCAAAGGAAGCCACAGTGAATACGGCTACAGAGCAGCCCGCGGCCGAAGCTCCGGCGACGGGCGCAACGGAGACCGCGTCGACTGACGCCAACCGCGGCAACGCGCGCGGCACCTCCCGTGGCGGCGACCAGCGCGGCGGCGACCAGCGTGGCGGCAACGCCCGCGGTGGCGAGCGTGGAGGACGCGGCGGCCGCGACGGCGGACGCAACGATGACAAGGACAAGTTCATCGAGCGCGTGGTCAACATCAACCGTGTCGCCAAGGTGGTGAAGGGTGGTCGTCGCTTCAGCTTCACCGCCCTCGTCGTCGTCGGTGACGGCAACGGTATGGTCGGCGTCGGCTACGGGAAGGCAAAGGAAGTTCCCTCCGCCATCCAGAAGGCCGTCGAGGAAGCCAAGAAGACGATGTTCCGCGTTCCGCGGATCGGTGGCACCGTCCCGCACCTGGTGCAGGGCGAGGCAGCAGCCGGCGTCGTCCTCCTGCGTCCCGCGTCCCCGGGTACCGGCGTGATCGCCGGCGGTCCGGTGCGTGCGGTCCTCGAGTGCGTCGGCATCCACGACGTCCTCTCGAAGTCCCTCGGGTCCTCGAACGCCATCAACATCGTTCACGCGACCGTCGATGCGCTCAAGCGCCTCGAGGAGCCGCAGGCAGTCGCGGCTCGCCGTGGCCTGCCGCTGGACGAGGTCGCATCCCACCAGATGCTGCGCGCGATCGCAGCTCAGAAGGCAGGTGCGTGATGACCGCGATTACCCCGAAGCGCGTGCGTGTCAGCACAGCGAAGCTGGAGATCACCCAGATCAAGTCCGCCATCGGCGGCAAGCAGAACCAGCGTGACACGCTGCGGTCGCTCGGTCTGAAGCGGATCGGCCACACCGTGGTCCGTGAAGCGGATGCCGTCACCGTCGGCATGATCAACACGGTTCCGCACCTCTTGAAGGTTGAGGAGGCCAACTAATGGCAGAGAACAACAGCGCGGCTCCGGCCGCGACCGAGGCGAAGGCCGAACGCGTTCACACGCTCAAGGTCCACCACCTCCGCCCCGCACCGGGTGCCAAGACGGCGAAGACCCGTGTCGGCCGTGGTGAGGGTTCGAAGGGTAAGACAGCAGGCCGTGGTACCAAGGGAACCGCAGCCCGCTACCAGGTGAAGGCCGGATTTGCCGGTGGCCAGCTGCCACTGCACATGCGCCTTCCGAAGCTGCGCGGGTTCAAGAACCCGTTCCGCGTCGAGTTCCAGGTCGTGAACCTGGACAAGCTGTCCGAGCTCTACCCGGCCGGCGGCGACGTCACCGTCGAGAGCCTGGTGGCCAATGGTGCCGTCCGCAAGAACCAGCCCGTCAAGGTGCTGGGGACCGGCGAGATCACGGTGGCCGTGAACGTCTCGGCCGACGCCTTCTCCGCATCCGCTGCGGAGAAGATCGCCGCAGCCGGCGGGACCGTCACCGAGCTGTAGCCGATCATCGCGGCCCTTCCCCGGCGAGCCGGGGGAGGGCCGGCTGTGATACGCGGCACTCAGGAACTAGACTTCTGGTGGGCAGGGCTGGACCAGCCCACCAGGAGTCTTTTTTCGGCTCCGGCCACTTCCCACCGGCGCGGTCTCTCGCGCTGGTGACCAACCGCTAGACTCGGTTGTCGTGCACGGTCCGCGTCAGGACCACCAGACCTTCAGGAGGACGCTTGCTTAGCGCTATTGGCCGGGCATTCCGGACGCCAGACTTGCGGCGCAAGCTGTTGTTCACGCTGGGAATCATCACCATCTTCCGTCTGGGTGCCTTCATCCCCGCCCCGGGGGTCGACTACAGCAACGTGCAGTCATGCCTCGCGCTCGGTAACACCGAGGGCGGTCTGTACCAGTTCGTCAACCTCTTCAGCGGCGGGGCCCTCCTCCAGGTCTCCATCTTCGCGCTGGGCATCATGCCCTACATCACCGCGAGCATCATCACGCAGCTCCTCCGGGTGGTCATCCCCCGCTTCCAGGAGCTGCACCAGGAAGGCGCGCAGGGTCAGTCCAAGCTCACCCAGTACACGCGCTACCTGACGATCGCCCTCGGCCTGCTGAACGCCACCACCCTGGTGTCCCTCGCCCGCTCGGGCGCGCTCCTGGGCGACTGCCCGGTGCCGATCATCCCGGACGATTCGCTGATCACGATCATCCTGCTCATCATCACTCTCACCGCGGGTACCGGCCTGATCATGTGGATGGGCGAGCTCATCACCGAGAAGGGCGTGGGCAACGGCATGTCGCTGCTCATCTTCACGGCCATCGCCGCCGGCTTCCCCACCTCGCTCGGCGAGATCCTCCGCACCCAGGGCGGCACCGTCTTCGCCTTCGTGATCGCGATGGGTGTCGTCGTCGTCGCCCTCGTCATCTTCGTGGAGCAGTCGCAGCGCCGTATCCCCGTGCAGTACGCGAAGCGTATGGTCGGCCGCCGCACCCTCGGGGGCAGCAGCACCTACATCCCGATCAAGGTCAACATGGCCGGCGTCATCCCCGTGATCTTCGCGTCGTCGATGCTCTACCTGCCGAGCCTCATCTCGCAGTTCAACACGCCGCAGGACGGCTCCGCGCCCCCCGCCTGGGTCAACTGGATCACCACGTACCTCACCACCGGTGATCACCCGCTCTACATGGCGATGTACTTCCTGCTGATCGTGTTCTTCACCTACTTCTACGTCGCCATCACGTTCAACCCGGACGAGGTGTCGGAGAACATGAAGAAGTACGGCGGCTTCATCCCCGGCATCCGCGCAGGGCGTCCCACGGCGGAGTACCTGCAGTACGTGCTCTCACGGATCACCCTCCCCGGCGCCATCTACCTCGGTCTCGTGGCACTGATCCCGCTGATCGCCCTCGTGGCCATCGGTGCCAACCAGAACTTCCCGTTCGGAGGCACCTCGATCCTCATCATGGTCGGCGTGGGACTGGAGACGGTGAAGCAGATCGACGCTCAGCTCCAGCAGCGTCACTACGAAGGGTTGCTGCGATGACGAGGATGCTCATCATCGGTCCGCCCGGTTCCGGCAAGGGCACCCAGGCCGCACGGATCTCCGAGCGCCTCGGTGTCGTGGCGATTTCGACCGGCGACATCTTCCGGGACAACGTGCGGCGCGAGACGTCGCTCGGTGTGGAGGCCAAGAAGTTCATGGACGCCGGCGACTTCGTGCCGGACAGCGTCACCAACAGCATGGTGCGTGACCGGCTCGCGGCGGACGACGTGCAGGAGGGCTTCCTCCTCGACGGCTACCCTCGCACGGCGTCGCAGGTGGTGGAACTGGATGACATTCTCGAGTCCAACGAGCTGGCCCTCGACGTCGTCCTGCAGCTGACGGCCGACGACGAGGAACTCGTCAAGCGCCTGCTCGGCCGCGCCGCTCTCGACGGGCGGTCCGACGACCAGGAGTCCGTGATCAGGCATCGCCTGGGCCTCTACCACGACCAGACCGAGGCGGTCGTCTCGCGATACGACGAGCGCGGGATCGTCACGAAGGTGGACGGCATCGGCAGCATCGACGAGGTCACCGAGCGGGTCATGACGGCCCTGAAGGTGGCGAGCTAGCGCACCGTGTTCCGCCAGCCGAAGGTCGAGTACAAGTCGACCGCCCAGATGCGCGTCATGCGCGAGGCAGGTCTTGTGCTCTCCGACGCTCTGGACCGAGCGGTCGCCGCTGCGGCCGTCGGCGTCACGACCGAACACCTGAACGAGGTGTTCGAGGGTGTCCTGCGGGAGGCCGGTGCGACGTCGAACTTCCTCGGATACCACGGCTTCCCGGCCAGCATCTGCACATCCGTCAATGACGAGGTGGTGCACGGGATCCCCGGCGGATACGTGCTGCAGGACGGCGACATCATCTCGATCGACGGCGGCGCCGTGGTGCGCGGTTGGCACTCCGACTCGGCACGCACCGTCATCGTGGGAACACCACGACCTGAGGACGTCCGCCTGTCGGAGGTGACCGAGGACGCCCTTTGGCACGGTATCGCTGCTCTCGCCTCGGCTCGTTTCGTCGGGGACGTCGGCGCGGCCATCGACGACTTCGTGTCCTCCCGACCCGGCCCGCCGCTCGGGATCCTCGAGGACTACGTGGGTCACGGCATCGGGACCGCCATGCACCAGGCGCCCGACGTCCTCAACTTCCGGAGTTCGAACCGGGGCCCGAAGGTGAGGCCCGGTCTCTGCCTCGCGATCGAGCCGATGCTCGTCCAGGGTGGTCTCGAGACCCGTGTGGTGGACGACGACTGGACCGTCGTCACCACCGACGGCGCCCGCGCCTCCCAGTGGGAGCACAGTGTGGCCGTGCACGAGGACGGCATCTGGGTGCTCTCGGCTTCTGACGGGGGAGCGTCCCGTCTGGAGCCCCTCGGAGTGACGCCCGCGCCGCTGGGGAACTGATTTAACGATCACGGCGCACGTAGCGTACTGTTGTCTGTTGGTTGTCTCTGCTTTTCGTGCCCTCGAGGGCCCCGAGAACCTTCCGTGTTCGAGCTCCGGCTTCGCGCGGTCCGGCAACCGAAACCCCACACCACCCGCCATTCACATGAGCGGGAATCGACGTTAGCGGAGGATATGGCCAAGAAAGACGGTGTCATTGAGATTGAAGGCACTGTGAACGAGGCGCTGCCCAACGCGATGTTCCGCGTTGAGCTCGCCAACGGTCACATTGTTCTCGCCCACATCTCGGGAAAGATGCGCCAGCACTACATCCGGATCCTCCCCGAGGATCGGGTTGTCGTGGAACTCAGCCCGTACGACCTCACCCGGGGCCGTATCGTCTACCGCTACAAATAAGAACCGACTCGAAGGAACGCCATGAAGGTCAATCCGAGCGTGAAGCGGATCTGCGAGAAGTGCCAGGTGGTTCGCCGTAAGGGCAACGTGCTGGTCATCTGCGAGAACCCGCGCCACAAGCAGCGCCAGGGCTGACGACCTCCTCCGAGGTCGAAACCCACGCGTAGAAGTACATCAACGGCAGAACGGCGCGCCACGCGGCGCGTACACCCCCGGCTCGGAGGCCGGGGACCGGACGAACCGTCCGGGATCGTTCTGCTCCACACCTCCGGCACCACTGAAGGAGCACCGCCACCATGGCACGTCTCGCAGGCGTAGACATTCCCCGCGAAAAGCGGGTTGTCATCGCGCTCACCTACATCTACGGCGTGGGCAAGACCCGCGCGGAGAAGACGATCGTCGACACGGGGATCTCCCCGAACACGCGCGTCAAGGATCTCTCGGACATCGAGCTGGTCCAGCTCCGCGATTACATCGAGGGTAACTTCAAGGTCGAGGGTGACCTCCGACGCGAAGTTGCCGCCGACATCCGCCGCAAGGTGGAGATCGGCAGCTACGAAGGCATTCGGCACCGCCGCGGCCTTCCTGTGCGCGGACAGCGCACGAAGACGAACGCACGTACCCGCAAGGGCCCGAAGCGTACGGTCGCAGGCAAGAAGAAGGTCGGACGCTAATCCCTGATGGCCCCCTAACCGGGCTCGCTAGCGCTCGCCCGGCCAGGGAACCCCGCCACCAGGGGCCCATCCGCTCGGTGATGGTCCAAATCACCGGAAAACGTCCGATCAGCCGATCACTGCTTTACCCAATACCTTCGTAGGAGAAGTAATGCCCCCCAAGACTCGTGGAGCGGTGCGCAAGCCGCGTCGCAAGGACAAGAAGAACATCGCGCTCGGTCAGGCGCACATCAAGAGCACCTTCAACAACACCATCGTCTCCATCACGGACCCGAGCGGTGCAGTCATCTCGTGGGCCTCGGCCGGCGAGGTCGGCTTCAAGGGCTCGCGCAAGTCGACTCCGTTCGCGGCGCAGATGGCCGCCGAGGCCGCTGCGAAGCGCGCACAGGAGCACGGCGTGAAGAAGGTCGACGTCTTCGTGAAGGGCCCCGGTTCGGGCCGCGAGACGGCGATCCGCTCGCTGCAGGCGACCGGCCTCGAGGTCGGGTCCATCCAGGACGTCACTCCGAGCGCCCACAACGGCTGCCGCCCGCCGAAGCGTCGCCGGGTCTAGTCAGCTCTCCCGGTCACCGTGCCGCCCTGCAGGAACATCCGTTCAGGCAGGGCGGTTCGGTGCCGTTCAGCAGTTTCGAGCAGGCCGACCAGCAGTCCCACCCATGTGGAAGCGTCATATAGCGGATGCTCCCTGAAAGGAAATGTACGTGCTCATTGCACAGCGCCCCACCCTGACTGAAGAAGTAGTCGCCGACAACCGCTCGCGGTTCATCATCGAGCCCCTGGAGCCCGGTTTCGGCTACACCCTCGGCAACTCGCTCCGCCGCACCCTGCTGTCCTCCATCCCCGGTGCCGCAGTGACCAGCATCCGCATCGACGGCGTGCTGCACGAATTCACCACCGTTCCCGGGGTGAAGGAGGACGTCACCGAGATCATCCTCAACATCAAGAACCTCGCCGTCTCCTCGGAGCACGACGAGCCCGTGGTCGCCTACCTGCGCAAGCAGGGTCCCGGCGTCGTCACCGCTGCGGACATCGCGCCGCCCGCCGGTGTCGAGTTCCACAACCCGGACCTGCACATCGCGACCCTCAACTCGAAGGGCAAGTTCGAGCTCGAGCTGACCATCGAGCGTGGCCGCGGGTACGTGTCCGCATCGCAGAACAAGTCCGGCGACTCGGAGATCGGCCGTATCCCGGTCGACTCCATCTACTCGCCCGTCCTGAAGGTCACCTTCCGCGTGGAGGCGACCCGTGTGGAGCAGCGCACCGACTTCGACAAGCTGATCGTCGACGTCGAGACGAAGGACGCGATCCTTCCCCGCGACGCCGTCGCCTCCGCCGGCACCACGCTCGTGGAACTGTTCGGTCTCGCCCGCGAGCTGAACACGGCGGCCGAGGGCATCGAGATCGGCCCGTCGCCGACGGATGCCGCGCTCGCCGCCGACATGGCGCTGCCGATCGAGGACCTCGAACTGACGGTCCGCTCGTACAACTGCCTCAAGCGCGAGGGCATCCACTCCGTGGGTGAACTCGTGGCACGCTCCGAAGCCGATCTCATGGACATCCGCAACTTCGGTGCGAAGTCCATCGACGAGGTCAAGGCGAAGCTCGTGGAGCTCGGTCTGTCCCTGAAGGATTCCCCTCCGGGCTTCGACCTCGCCGCACGTGCAGCCGCCATCGAGGACGACGACGCCGGCTACGGCGACGAAGAGCTCTAAAACACCATCCGTCCGCCCGCTGGGAAGCGGGACGGGCACCCACTGAGGAGAATCAATCATGCCCACACCCACCAAGGGCCCACGCCTCGGAGGCGGTCCGGCGCACGAGCGCCTGATGCTCGCCAACCTGGCCGCCTCACTGTTCGAGCACAAGCGCATCACCACGACCGTGACGAAGGCCAAGCGCCTGCGCCCCTACGCGGAGCGTCTCATCACGTTCGCGAAAAAGGGCGACCTCGCGTCGCGTCGTCGTGTTCTCGGTGTCATCAGCAGCAAGAGCATCGTCCACGAGCTGTTCACGGACATCGCTCCTGCCGTCGCCAACCGCGAGGGTGGCTACACGCGCATCACGAAGATCGGTAACCGCAAGGGCGACAACGCCCCCATGGCCGTCATCGAGCTGGTGCTGGAGCCCATGTCCGCGAAGCAGTCCGTCGTGGCCGAGGCCGAGCGTGCCGCGTCGACCCCCGCCGCCGTGCCTGCTGCAGCGCCCGTCGAGGCTCCGGAGTCCACCGAATCCGCCGACTCGGTCGACGCCGTGTCGGACGCCACGGATGCCACCACCGTCGAGCCCACGGAGGAGGTGTCCGCCGAGGACACCACCATCGATGGCGAGTCCGGTGCCGCTGACGAGGTCGTCGTCGTCGAAGGCACGGTCGAGGACGAGAAGAAGTAGCTTCTCGCCACCTCACACCGTATGAACACGCCTGAGCCCGCCGTTCCCGCAAGGGACGGCGGGCTTCTGCGTGTCCGGCTCGACATCGCCTACGACGGTTCGCCGTTCTCCGGGTGGGCGCTGCAGCCGGGCCTGCCCTCCGTGCAGGGGGTGCTCGAGAATGCCCTGGGCACCCTCCTCCAGCGGCCGGTCCGGCTCACGGTGGGCGGCCGCACCGACGCCGGGGTGCACGCACGGGGCCAGGTGGCCCACGCCGATCTGACGCCCCTCGAGTGGCAGGGCATGGCGCGCGGGCGTGACGTGGGCCCGGAGATCGCCTTCCTCCGGCGTCTCACGGGGACCATCAACCGGGAGCTGACCGACGGCATCACGGGCAGGGGCCGCTCGGTGCGGAACTCCGTGCCCGCCGTCGTCGTCCGCGCCGCCGCACTCGCGCCGCCGGGGTTCGACGCCCGGTTCTCGGCGCTGTGGCGCCGCTACAGCTACGCGATCGCGGATGCCGTGACGGGCCAGGACCCGTTGCGGCGCCATGTGACGCTGTGGCATCCGGCCGCGCTCGACGTCGCTCTGCTGAACGAGGGCGCGGCGCATCTCGTCGGGATGCAGGACTTCGCGGCCTTCTGCAAGCCGCGTGAGGGCGCCACGACCATCCGTGAACTGCAGGGCTACGCGTTCCGGCGCGGCGACGACGGGGTGATCACCGCGACGATCCAGGCCGACGCGTTCTGCCACAACATGGTTCGGGCGCTGATCGGCTCCACCCTGCGTGTCGGTGAGGGCGAGATGCCTCCGGCATGGCTGGGGGAGAGGCTCGCCGCGCGCGTCAAGGACGCGCGCTCGATCCTCGCCGCACCGCACCCGCTGGTGCTCGAGGAGATCGCCTACCCGGACGACGACGGCGTGGCGGCGCGGGCAGGGCTCACCCGGGCCCGGCGCACCGCCGCACACCTCGACGGGCCTCGGCCTGCGAGCGACTAGCCGAGCAGGACGAAGCTCGCGAACGCTGCGACCAGCATGCCGGGACCGAACGGGAACGTGGAGCCGCGCGATCCCCGACGGAACACGAGGACCGCGACGCCCGCGAGGCCGCCGAGGAGGAAACCGCCCAGCAGCGTGCCCATCCAGGCGGCGGCCCCTGCCCAGCCGCCGTACAGTCCGAGGACCGCGGCGAGCTTCACGTCACCCATGCCCATGCCCGCGGGCGAGATCAGCGCGAGCAGGAGGTACACGGCGAAGAGGGCTCCGGCTCCCGCCGCAGCGCCGGCGAGGCCGACCCACTGACCCGTGACCGCCGCGCCGACCAGGAGGAGCGTGACTGTCAGTGCCAGGAACCGCACCAGCACGGCGTTCGGCAGGAGCTTGGACCGCGCGTCGATCGCGGAGAGCAGGGTGCCGAATGCTGCGAGGGCCACGACCAGCGGCACGTCCGCGAGAAGGTCGGTCGCAGCCGCTCCAGCGCCCGCCAGCAGACCGGACACGAGGGTGACAGGCACTCGCCAGGCCACCGGCAGGACCGTCCGCTCGTCCCTGCCGGCGAGGCCGAACAGCAGGAAGCCGAGAACGGCCGCGACCACCGCGGCGACGATGACCGGCAGCACCTAGACGGATTCCTCGAAGGAATCGTGGGCCACACGGCTCACTTCGCCGTTGACCGGGAGGGTCACGGTGAATCGCGTGCCCTTGCCGGGGACGCTCGAACAGGCGATGTGCCCGCCGTGGCTCTCCACGATGGATTTGGTGATGGCGAGCCCGAGCCCCGCTCCCGCGATGTCCGCGCTGCGCGCCGCAGGAGTGCGGTAGAACCGCGAGAAGACCTGCTGCGCCTCCTGCTCGGTCATGCCCATCCCCTTGTCCTCGACGTGGAGGTCGATCGTGGAGTCGGTCTCCTCGGCCGTGATGGTCACGATCCCGCCACCGGGCGAGTACTTGATGGCGTTGGAGAGCAGGTTGTCCAGGACCTGCGAGATCCTCAGGGGGTCCAGCAGGGTCCAGAGGGGATCCTCGACCGTGGAGCGGAGCTTCACCCGGTTGTCCTGGGCCCGCAGGCGGTTGGACCGGATGCTCATCTCGATCAGCGCCGCGAGATCGACCGGTCGCGGGTGCACGCGGACGCGGTCACCCGCCGTGGACAGCAGATCGGCGACGAGGTGCAGCACCCGCTCCGCGTTCCGCCCGGCGACGTCGACGTACCCGTGCAGGTGCGGCGGGAGGGGATGCTCGTCCTCGAGCACGAGTTCCAGGTACCCGAGAACGGAGGTGAGCGGCGCGTGGAACTCGTGGGAGATGTTCGAGATGAAGGCGTCCTTCGCGCTGACGGCGTCGACCAGTTCCGTGACGTCGCTGCAGGCGATGAGGGCGCCGGTGATCGTGCCGTCGGCATCGGTGATCGGACGCGCGGCGGTGGACAGGCCGCGCTGGGCGTCGCCCTCACCCACCCAGATGAGTTGGTCCGCGAAGATCTCGCCCGTGAGGGCGCGGTACACCGGCCTCCTGTCCGCGGGCAGCGGCGTCACCCTGTCGGCGCCGAAGACCAGCTCGCGTTCGCCGTCGCCGTCGTGTCTCGTGGCCAGCCGGTTGAACAGCTCCTGCTGGCGATTGGTCAGGGTGATCTCGCCGCTGGCGTCGGCAGCCGTGAGGCCGACGTCGACCGTGTTCAGGATCGCCGTCAGCAGCCGCTCACGGTCGATCGCCGACTGGAGGAGCCCATGGAGTTCGCGATCCTTCCGCTCGAGTTCGCGCTCCCGCGCCTGGGCGGTGAGGTTCATCATGCGCACCGCACCGCCGATGCAGAGCATGACGACAGGAAGCAGCAGCTGACCGACGAACGTCTGGAGCGACGTCGACCCGAGTTGCCCCAGCAGTGGCCACAGGGTGACGAGCAGGGATCCGAGCGCCGTGATCGACAGCGCGACACCTGCGTGCAGAGAGGACCGCATGAGCCAGAGCACGGGGAAGATGACGAGGACGCCGAGCGCAGGCTGCGTCTCCATGGCGCCCGCGCGGACCATGGCGATGGCGGGGAAGTCGAGGACGGGCACGATCAGGAGCAGACCCCGTGGTAGCTCCCGCCAGGGGACGATCACGCTGAGTGCCAGCAGCACGAGGACGATGGACAGGCCGAGCTCGAACGTCCTGTTCGTCAGGAGGCCGGGCCGGAGGACGGGGGAGGTGACCCCGAGGACGACCACGATGAGCGCCAGGGGAAGCTGGCAGAGCACCACGGATCGGTCCAGGGTTGCACGCGCTACCGCGGAGCGCATCCAGAGCGTCCGAGCCCCCCTAGGCATGCACTACCCAGCACACGATGACAAGCTGCATTCGATACTTCCCGACGCTGAGACCTACGTACTGACCCCATTATGGCGTGAAGGTCCGGTTCAGCGCCCGAAACGGCGCTGGTTCCTGCGGAAGTATGGGCACAATGGGAATTATGACGGCGAAAGAGCATGCCGGCACACAAGGGAACGGGGTGCATGGGGAATGAGCGATCCAGGAGTGGCGGTCGTCATCGAGGACGATTCGGACGTGCGGAACCTCGTGGCGGCCGTGCTGCGGCAATCGGGATTCGAGGTGCACGTGGCGCCGGACGGCAAGTCGGGGGTGGAACTCATCCGCGCCAACGATGCGACGGTGGTGACCATCGACGTCGGGCTGCCGGACATCGACGGGTACGAGGTGCTGCGCAGGGTGCGGGCCTTCAGTAACTGCTACGTGGTGATGCTGACGTCTCGCGGCGACGAACTGGACACTCTCACTGCGCTGCAATCAGGTGCCGACGACTACCTCACCAAACCCTTCCGGCCGCGCGAACTGCGTGCCCGCATTTCCGCGATGCTGCGTAGACCGCGGGCCGTCCCCGAGCCGGTCGGGGCCGCATCGCCCGCGGCGCCCGCGGCCGTCGTCCCCGCTGCGGCAGCCACCGCACCGGCCCAGGCCGCGAGCGCGCCCGTCGCCCCGGCGATCGAGCACAACGGACTCGTCCTCAATGCCGCGGCGCGCACCGTGATGGTGGACGGGCGCGACCTCCCCCTGACCCGCAGCGAATTCGACCTGCTGAAGGAGATGCTCAAGAGCAACGGCGCGGTCCGCACGAAGGCGGACCTCGTACGCGTGGTTCGGGGGGACTACTACGGCGAGAACACCTACATCAGCGATTCCGACGAGCGTGCCATCGAGGTGCACGTCGGGAACCTGCGCCGCAAGCTCGACGAGGATCCGAAGAACCCGCGCTGGCTGCAGACCGTGCGGGGCGTCGGATACCGCCTGACGCCGCTGCGGCCGTCCGCCGCGCCCTGACGCCTGTCAGGGCCTACACCCCGGTGACCGACCCGGGTCAGGCGAGGTAGCGCGACTCCAGCTCGCCGATGGTGTCGAGGCCACAGCGCTCGATGTCGAGGAGCGCACGGCGGGCGGATTCGAGGTCGGCGGACACGATGGCGGACTCGAAGCCGGCGGTCATCGCGGACAGGCGTTCGGCGCCCACCATGCGGGATGAATTGCGCAGGCTCAGGGAGGCCTCGAGGGCGGCCTCCAGATCGCGGTTCCCCACGGCGTGGGTGAGCCGGAGGTAGCGGTCCTGGAAGGCCGTGATGTAGTCGCGTGCGAAGGCTCGGGCAGGGCGGGGGTCGTTGAGCTGCTTCTCGAGGTGGGCGAGGGTGGCGAGGTCGACGAGCGGCAAGGTGTCCTGGAGCATCGCCTCAGCCTACGGTGAGGTTCTGGTGATCGGCTGGTGGTGAGCCGGGGAGAGCGTCGCAGGTGCTGGGTGCGTGTTGTGACATGACTGACTGTCCTCTTCCTGACGTGCTCATCCGCCTGCGAACGTGTCCATCACGTTCAGTGCTGCCGGGCCGAGAATGACGATGAACAGCACGGGGAAGATGAAGAGCAGCAGCGGGAACAGGACTGCGACCGGAAGTTTCATGGCCTTCTCCTCCGCGCGCTGCCTGCGCTTGACCCTCATGACCTTCGCCTGCGTACGCAGCACGCCTGACAGTGCGATCCCGTAGGCGTCCGCCTGCACGATGGCCTTCACGAAGCTTCGAAGCTCCGGGATGGAGCTGCGGTCCGCCATCGCGAGGTACGCCTCCCGTCGACTCCGCCCCACCTGCATGTCCTGGAGGGTCCGCACCAGTTCCTCCGCCAGCGGCCCCTTGCCGGTCTCACCGGCCCGCTGCATGGCACTCTCGAAGCCGAGGCCGGCTTCCACGGAGATGAGCATCTGGTCCAGGGTGTTCGCGAGCTCGAGGGCCATGGCCTTCTGGCGTTCCTGGCCCCTGCTGTAGAGGAGCAGGTCCGGCACCATGTACCCGAGCACCGTGACGAACAGAGCGAGGAGAACGAACGTCTTGCTCGAGTTTCCCTGCAGGAGCAGCAATCCCGCGAGCGCACCTGCCAGACCGAGCAGTGGCTTGGCGGTCAGGACCTTCGCCAGAGGCATCGACGCGGGCCGCCCTGCGAGTGACAGCAGACGGTCGAGCTTCGTGATGTAGGAAGCGGGAGTGACGCGGCGGCCTAGGGCGAGCAGTCGGTTGGGCCTCTCGGAACCCGCCGTCGAGGCTCTGGCTCCCTGCGCGAGGTTCCGTCGGATGGCACGCCGGAGCGTCGTGTCGGAGGTCATGAGCGACCACGTGAAGTACGCGACGGGAGCGGACGTCAGCAGGAGCGAGGTGAGTAGCAGCGGATCCACGGCGCCCTCCTCAGAACTTCAGATCGATGATCTTGCGGAGCCAGAGCCCGCCGATCGTCATCATCACGGCGGCGCCTCCGAGCATCACCCACCCCAGGGGTTTCGTGAAGAGGGGGTCGATGTACCCGGGGCTGACCACGGTGAGCATGACGGCGATGCCGAAGGGCAGGGCCCCGAGAATGTAGGCGGAGAACTTGCCCTCCGCCGCGAGTGCGCGGATGTGCCCCTTGATCTCCGTGCGTTCGCGGATGGTGTTGCCCACCTGGTCGAGGACGTCCGCGAGGTCACCGCCGACCTCGCGGTTGATCTGGATGGCCTGGGCGATCCAGGCGAAGTCCTCGTTCTGCATGCGCTGCGAGGTGTCCATGAGCGAGGCGAGGAGGTCCTTCCCGAGACTCGTCTCCGCGACGATCCGGCGCATCTCCTCGGACGTGGGGCTGTCCGCCTCCGTGGCGGCGGCGTCGATGGCGCGGAGGATGCTGTGTCCGGCGCGCAACCCGCCGGTCAGCAGCTGGAGCGTGTCACCCAGTTGCCCGTCGAAGCGCCGACGACGGCGTCCGGTGAGGAAGGACACGACGGCGTGAGCGATGGCGGGTGACGCGAGAAGCAGGAGCACCCCGACGACGGGTGCGACCAGAAACCATCCGAGGAGCAGTCCTGTGATGCCGCCGAGCACGATCAGCAGGTACACCTCGGCCTGACTCACCCTAATGCCCGCCATCTCGAGCACGTTCTGCGCCAGGAAGCGCATCGGATGGCGTGTGAGGTACGCATCCATCGCGCGACCGATGGCGCCGGCGAAGCGCGTCAGCTGCGAATCCGGGGTGCCGAGCGGCGGCCTGCGCCGATCGAGGGGCACCGGCGACTGGCGCGGTGCCAGGGCGATCGCCGTCGCTCCGATCGCCCCGAGGACGAGCGCCACACCCAGGACGAACTGGAGCATCACCCGGTCACCGCCCGCGCACGGGTGCGGCGCCGAAGACGGCGGGGGAGACGGTGATGCCCATGTCCTCGAAGCGCTCCATGAAGCGGGGACGGATGCCCGTGGGGACCGGCTTCCCGAGGAACCTGCCCTTGTTGTCGACGCCTGCTGAGTAGTCGAAGACGAAGGCGTCCTGCAACGTGACGACGTCGCCCTCCATCCCCTGCACCTCCGTCACGTGCGTGATGCGCCGGCTGCCGTCGCGAAGGCGTGAGATCTGCACCACCAGGTGCACCGCGGAGGCCAGCTGTTCGCGGATGGCGCGGAGTGGGAGATCCATGCCCGCCATCAGGACGAGCGTCTCGAGCCGGGCCACGGCGTCGCGCGGTGAGTTGGAGTGCACCGTCGAGAGGGAGCCGTCATGGCCCGTGTTCATGGCCTGCAGCATGTCGAGCGACTCCCCGCCGCGGACCTCCCCGATCACGATCCTGTCGGGGCGCATCCGGAGGGAGTTCCTGACGAGGTCGCGGATGGTCACGGCGCCCTTGCCCTCGGTGTTGGGCGGCCGGCTCTCGAGACGCACCACGTGCTGCTGCTGGATCTGCAGCTCGACGGCGTCCTCGATGGTCACGATGCGGTCGTCCTCGGGCAGGAAGGAGGACAGCACGTTGAGGAGCGTCGTCTTCCCGGTGCCTGTGCCGCCGGAGACGATGATGTTCAGCTTCGCCTTCACGCACGCCTCGAGCAGCTCGGCCATCTCGGGAGTGAGCGTCCCGAAGTCGATGAGGTTCTGGACCGTCAGGGGAACCTTGCTGAACTTGCGGATGGTCAGGGAGGAGCCGTTGACGGCCAGGGGAGGGATGACGGCGTTCACGCGGGAGCCGTCCTCGAGCCGGGCGTCGACGAACGGCGAGGACTCGTCGATCCGCCGGCCGACCTTCGAGACGATCCGCTCGATGACGCGCCGGAGGTGCTGCTCGGAACTGAACCGGGAGTCGCTGAGCGTCAGTTTGCCCTTCTGCTCCACGTAGATCTGGTCCATCCGGTTCACCATGATCTCGGTGACCGAGGGGTCGTCGAGGAGCCGCTGGAGGGGGCCGAACCCGAGGACGTCGTCGGCGACGTCCTGGATCAGTCGCCGGCGTTCGTCCGGTGTCAGCGGCACCTGCTCGGCGTCGATGATCTGGCTGAGTTCCTCCCGGGCGATCGACTTGAGCTCGTCCTCCGTGATGGAGGTGTCACTCGCCCGGACACCCATGCGCTCGAACAGGGCGGACGCCGCGCGCTGCTTCAGGCCCGCGAAGACGTCGATCTTCGCCGATCCCGGCTTGTCCTTCACCTCACGCGCCACGGCGGGGGAGCGTGCCGGCGGCCGAAGCTCCTCCTGCGGCGCCTCGGCGGCGGGTTCCGCCGTGACGGGCGCGGGGGCGAGACCTGCGGCCTGGATGCGCGCCGACAGCTTCATCGGATCACCACCCGGCGGTGCACCTTGCGCTGCGACGAGGCGCGCCACTGCTCGTCGAAGCGCTGCACCAGTTCCAGCAGGCTCTTCGTCGCAGGGTCGCGGACCTTGTCCTGCAGCAGCGGCACGCCGCGGTTGGTGGCGAGCGGGATGGCGCGCGAGCGTGGGATGGAGACGTCGACGGGGGTGCCCAGAGTGGCCTCGATGTCCTCGACCGACAGCCCCGTCTTGGTGTCCGCGAAGTTGAGGACCACGTGCCGTGTGTCCGGGAGGAGGTTCAACTGCGCGAGGACGTCGAGCCCGCTGCGCAGGCCGCGGACGCTCGGCACGTCCATCCCCGTGACCCACACGGCGTCGGAGCACTGCTCCAGTGCGGCGAGGCTCGTCTCCGACAGACCGGGGCCGGTGTCGATGACCACGTAGCGGAATTCGAGCGCGAGTTGCTGCACGAGTCGGGAGATCTGCTCGGGTGTGATCCTGTCGGCATCGGCCGGGTTGCGGGGGCCGCACAGGGCGTAGATCCCGGACGGGTGCAGCGTGAGGAAGGCCTTCAGCACCATCGAGTCCTGCGTGGCGGCACCGGAGACGGCGTCCAGCACCGAGTACTCCGGTTTGAGGTAGAGCCCGGAGGCCACGTCACCGAACTGCAGGTCGAGGTCGACCACGACGACCCCCATGGGTGCGAGCCGGCCGAGACCCACCGCGAGGTTCGTGGCGATCGTCGTCTTGCCGACACCACCCTTGGGGGAGAAGACGCCGACCACCAGTCCGCGCTGCTGCTCCCGCGGCGGCCGCGGCTCGGCGCGTTGCCGGCTCGCGAACGCCTGGCACGCGCGTTCCAGCTGGGCGCGAATGCTCCCGACGTCGGCGAGGGGGCTGAGGATGTCGCGCACCCCGGCGCGCATGGCCTGCAGGACGACGTCCGGGTGGTCGTCGTGAACGAGCACGAGGCTGATCTCGGGGAACGTCACGTCGACGATCAGGGCCAGCCGGAGGGCGTCCTCGATGGCGATACCGGGGCCGAAGACCAGCACCTCCGGGGATTCGTGCGCGAGTTGACCCAGGACGGCGTCCGACTCCCCGGCGAGGAAGCTCGCCGGGAGGCTCGTGACCGTGCCGCGGAGGCCTCCCGCCACGGCCAGCAGCAGCTTCTGCTCGAACTCGGAGCTCGGCGTGATCAGGACGAATCTGCTCATCGGTACAGCTCCTTGTTCTGAAGGATCGGGGACTCGCCCTCGACGGTCGTCTCCGTCTGCTTGCTGAGCCAGAGGGAGGCGTTCTCGTTCGCGTGCACGATGCGCGTGGCCTGGTCCGCATCCACGGCGACGGTCAGCATGAGCGAGCCGCTCGGCAGGGCCTCGGCTTCCGCCTTCGCCTGCTCCTCCGGCGTGGCCGCCGGGTCCACGGCTGCTGCCGCGACCGGTGCGCGCTGCACGGAGGTGACGAGGACCTTCTGAATCGTCAGTTGCGTTGTCGGTACCTCCGGTGTGTCCTCCACCCCTTCTCCCGCGAGGAGGATGAAGACGCCCACCAGGTCGCCGGGTGCCACCTTGCCGCCCACGGCGCGTTCCGGCTCGATGGTGAAGGACACCTCCTGGAGGCCCTCCGGAACCGCAACACTGCCGACCTCCACGTCTTCAGGGGCCACGAGGCGCTCTGTGAGGAGCTGTTCGCCGGGCATGAGGGCGACGGCGGTCACCGTGCCGGTCGAGGAGTTCAGATCCTTCAGCGCGGTGGGCCCGACGGCGGTGGCAGGTAACGACTCCGTGGAGAGGAAGGGCGTCAGCTCCTCGACAGGTGTTCCTGCCGGAACCGGTTGGGACACCACGAGGACGTCCACGGGGTCGAGGCCCTGGACGGCGCGGGCCTCGGCGCCCTGCGCGTATCCCCAGAGCATGAGGGCTCCGACGAGTGCCAGCACTGCGGCTGCGATGCCTGCGAGGAGACGGGACTTCATGATGCTTCTTCCCTAGCTGTTGTCAGAGCACGGGCCGGACGACGGTGACTCCGCCGGCGCTCACGGGGCCGAGGGTGTAGCCGTCGGCGAGGGAGACGTATTTGATGAACTTGCCGATGACGCCGCGGCAACTGCCGCTGCATTCCTTCGTGACCGAGCCGTCGGTGACGGAGGATCGGAAGGTCATTGGCAGACTGTTGTTGCCGGAGAAGGCCCACCCCTTGAGGTCATAGGCCGCGAAGTACACGAGGCGGTACTGTGCGCCGCTTCCCGTTCCGGTCACGCGATCGAACACAGGAAGGAGGAGCGTGATCGGGCGTCCCGCGGTCAGATCGGCAGCCCAGCCATTCAGGACGTCGTCGCAGTTGCTCGGGCCGTCGTTCCCGGTGTCGCTGCCGCCCAGCTGCACCGCGATGTCGACGAAGGCGCCGCACTGCCCGGCGCTCTGCGCCAGCCACCCGAACCCTCCGGGCACAGTTGCACCGGAGGGTCCGTAGTTGCAGTCAGGGTTTGCGTTGTCGCCGTGCGCCTGGAGGAGTTGCAGGGCTCCACCCACCTGCCCCTGCACCTGGCAGATCGAGAAGGTGAGGGGGAAGGGTGCTGTTCCACGCGTCGGGCTACCCCACACAGCACTCGAGGTCGCCGTGACCTCACTGGAGCTGACGCCGAGCGCGTTCGCGAAGATCAGGGACACACTATTGGGTGCCTGCCCGGTCTGGGCAGCGCCAGCGGTGACGGTTACTTTCCGGCCCGGCTTGTCCAGGACGATCTGCTTGATGTTTGAGCGAGCGTCGAGCGCGTTGTCATTGGCGAGTCCGGCAGCGAGGCTGGACGTCGTCGAACATGCGGAGTCCGTAGGGTCAGCTGCGCACCTCTGCGCGACGGCGTACGCTGCGGCGTCGGCACCGTTCCTCAGCTGCGCACGCTCTGCAGCCAACAGCCCGACGTCGACGGCGAGTGCCGCGAACCCGAGGAGCACCACCATGAGGAGGGCAACCAGGACGCTGACCGCCCCTGTCTCCCCGGAGGCCTTCGCTCCGGAATGCCTCAGCCTCCACACAGCATGACCCCTTTGCCCCTGAGGGTGAACGGGCCGGCGATGCGGGTGAGCGTCGAGAGGCTGTAGGTGATGTTCACCGTGACCGTGGCGCCTGACGCGCAGGTGTTCACCGCTCCTCCGTTCGAGCGCGTGATCACGACGTTCGCCGGCAGGATGTCGGGATTCAGGACATCCGCGGCCCGGACGGCCGCGTTCTGAGCGGCGACATCGTTCCGACCGATCGCCATGACGCGGACACCTTCCCTGGCAGCGTTCGTCACCATGACCTGCGCGTTGAAGGCTCGGCCAAATTCCATGATGCCGAGGAGGAGAAGGATGAGGATCGGGAGGACGAGAGCCATCTCCACTGCAGCAGCTCCGCGCTCGCGACCTGCTCGACGGCTCCGTGAGCGGTGCTCGTCGCGACGCGCGTAGGCGTGATGATGACGCTGAGACCTCGTCATCATCACGCCTTTCGCTTGAAGTGGACGATTACGGCGTGGTCGGTGCCGTGCAGCTAGCGGGTGCGGCAGTCACTGCGGTTGAACCCGATCCGGACGCTGCGACCGGAGGTGCGTAGGTACCCCCGGTGATAGAACACTGCGCCTTCGTGAAGGACGTCTGCAGGCCTCCGCCGAGGAGGGTCACAGCGGCGATGATGACGACCGCGATGAGGGCGACCATGATGCCGTACTCGACGGCGGTGGCGCCGTCCTCCTTGCGGACGATGCGCGGGAGGAGGTGCATAGGGGTGTTTGAGACGAGGAACATGATGAACTCCTGTGGTTCTGTTGGACCGGCCCAGCGCCGCGTCTGGACTAAAACTAAGGCTGCGGAATACCACGCAACCTAAGTTCGACCGATCCTGAGCGAAGGCTACGGATCCTGCGCGGGACATGCGCCGGCCCTGCGCGGACAGTGCCCCAACGCTAGGTTTGAGGCCTGTGCGGCGTCCGGGAGCGCAGTTCTGCGGGCACCTGGATCAGCTCGTCGCCCGAGTGCGCGTCGCTCGACGACGCCCCTTCGGATTCGGAGGAGACCGCAGCGCTCGCAGCCGGCGCCGCTCCGTCCTCGAGGAGGATCAGCACGCCCAGCCGGGGCCCCGCAAAGGCGCGCACGCGCCTCAGCAGAGCGAGCAGATCTTCCTCGGCCAGCGCGACATCAGGCTGCCAGACCAGCACACGGGGCTTTCGGGCAAGAGCACGCGCCAGCAGGGTGGCGTCGCCTTCCGCGGAAGAGTCCGTAGCGAAGGCGTCCCGGACAGCATCGAGGGCGAAGGCGGCGAGGACGTCGTCGGGCCCGCCACTGTCCGGAGGCAGGGCCAGCTGCACGTTTTCGCCGATGGTCAGCCACTCGAGGAAGGGCCAGGCGGCAGCGGACACTCCGATCGACTCCGCTCGCAGCACCCGGCGATCCTCCGCGCGCATGGACGAGAACGGCCGCCCGAGCAGCAGCACGCGGCCGGCCTCGGGTACGTGAAGACCCGACGCGACGGCGGCGAATGCGTCCAGGCGTGCCCGGCTGCCCGTCACGCGGCGCGTCTCGCCGGCGCGCAGCACCAGCTCGACCGGTCTGCCATCGGGAAGAGGCACACCCTGCAGGGTGAGGAGCTTCTCAGCCACGACCGGCCTCCGTCCCGCCTCTGGTGCGTTTTGCCGTCGTGCTACCGGCTGCGGCTCCGGCGCGCCCATCTCCGGTGCTCCCGGTCCCGAGGGTCTCAACCCCTAGGCGCCCGGCCACGAGGAACGGCACGACGACGAGCAGCAGGATCGCGGCGACGGTCGCGATCACCAGCGGCCCGTCCAGGACCAGAGCGCCGATCAGCAGACCCTGAGGCGCGAGCCCCTTTGCCGGCCCCTCGGTCACCAGCACCGCGACCGCACCGATGACGCAGCCCGCACCCACGCCGAGTGCGAGAGTCACACCGAGGGACCACCGCTGCGCGCGTGACGCCGTCGTTCCCGGTAGCCCGAGCATCTCCACGACGTCCGTGTCGCGACCGGACAACGCCGGGCGGGCGGATCGCACTCCGAGGATGGTCAGGGCGCCGACAGTGCACGCGGCCGCGATCAACCAGGCGAGTGGCGCGAGCGGCGCACCCAGGGGGTCGACGACGGCGGTCGTCACGACTGCTCCCGCCGGCGCCTCCGACCGAAGGGTGTCCGCGACCGCGGCGGGATCATCGGCGGACAGCCACACCTCCAGAGCGGGAGGTGGGCCGTCCGGTGTGCGGAGCAGAGCGTAGGACGCCGCGCGGAGATCGGCCAGCAGCACAGGACCGTCCGCGGCCCCGGGCAGGGCCGCCTCGACGGCTGCGACCTCCACGGCCAGAACCTCCCCGCCGAACGCCAGATCCAGGGTTCCTACCGAACCGGACACGGACGGGACCGTGGCCACCCTCACTGCAGCCGAGGCGCGGTCGTCGGTCAGCCGGACGGTGGTCGCCTCAGGGGTCACCGCGGACAGGGCGAAGCCGACGCCGCCCTCGAGGTCCGCGACCCCTGCCTCCCGCGCGCTGGGCAGCGAATCAAGGACGCCGAACGACGACGTCGGCGTGAATCGGCTCTCGCCCGTACCGATCGAGGCGTCGGTGGAGATGCTCACCAGCTCCACGGTGAATCCGGACGCCGCTGCGGGTACCTCGGCGTCGACGGCGGCGATCGCCTCGGCGCGGAGCCCTTCCGGGACCGTGAAGGAAAGCGAGTGCTGCTGCACCTGCGCCGGCGTGATGGAGAGCGTCCCCGCCGGCACTCGCTGCAGTGTGCCGTCCTCTCCCTCCAGCCACGCCGCGAGCCGGACGGTGAGGGCCGCGGACGGCTCCGTGGCCCCGGTTCCGCCGGGTTGGGTGATCAGCTGGAGACGTATCTGCCGTGCGGTGGGCTGGAGGTCGAGCGCGGGCTCGGGCGCTGCGACGGTCGGCGAGAGCAGCCCCGCCAGGCGCTCGCCGTCGAGCCGGCTGCCCTCGGCCAGGACGGCGGGCAGGGCTGCGGTGTCCACGGCCACGAGGTCGACGGGGGATCCCGCACCCTCGGCGGGAACGCGGAGGACGCGCGTGGCGGGCACGTCGTCGGGTACCCCTGCGGTGGCGTCGTCATCTGCCCCCGGCGGCAGCACCATCCGCACGTCGCCCCCGACGGCGAGCGTGGCGGCGGAGCGGGCGGCGGCCCCCGTACTACCCACCACGGCCGCGACGGACAGCCCCGCGCCGATGGCGACTACCACGGCAACCACCGGCACCTGCCAACCGAGCGGCCTGCGGGCGAGATCCCGCGAGGCGAGGAGGGCGTGCGGCCTCAGGGCCCGTTGGCCTCGGCGCCCCGCGAGGGACGCGGAGCGGGTCATGAGCGCCGCGGCGAGGAGCGCCCCGACGCCGAGGACGACGGCGGGTGCGAGCGAGAAGGGAGGGACGCCATCCCGCGTTCCCACGAGGACCGGCAGGAGCAGCCCGAGGGCGACGGCGGCGAGCACCGTGAGGGCCGTCAGGTGTGCGGGGCGACGCCGCCCGGCCACGGAGGTCCTCCGCAGCGTCCGTGGCAGCACCATGACGGACAGTCCCGCGAGAGCCACCAGGACGGCGCCGTTGAGAGAGAGATTCACAGCGACGCTATACGCCGCGGCCGCCTCGGTGAGGAGTATAGGTAGATCGCCCGACGCCGTCGCACCGTCGGGTGCCGCGCCGGCGTCCTCCAGGCGGCCGGGGAAGGTGGAGAGTTGCGCGGCTGCCTCGCCGACCGAGCGCCCACTCAGCGCATCCGTCGTGGAGACGTCCCAGCCGAGGATCGCCGGTGCGGAGAAGAGGGCGAGGTCGGCGGGGGACACGGCGACCGTCAGCGGTGCGCCGTCGGTGGGTGGTGGGAGTGTCACGCCCGTCGTCACGGCGGCGTCGTCGATCCGGAGCCGGAGCGTGCCGTTCGCGCCGGTGACGGCAAAGGTCTCGCCCTCCGCGAGTCCGAGGCGCTCGGCGTCCGCGGCGGTGACCGACACGCGGAGCAGGCCGTCGCCGTCGACCTTGGGGCCGCGGTCACCTCCGGTGCTGGCGACGGCGGTGACGCGCAGCCCCGCGGGCAGGTTCACCGCCGTGCCTCCCGAGGGGACGATCTCCACCGGCGCGCTCGCCGTCCACTCGCGCAGGGCCAGACCGCCGCCGGGCTCGGGAACCACCGTCGTCGCGAGCCCACGCTGGTCGATGCCGGGACGCGCGGGCGTCGTCACGGTGAAGGAGCGCGCCTGCAGGCGCGGGGAATCGCGCAGGGGATCGGTCGATGCCAGCGGCGGGTAGAGGAGGATCGCGAGGACGACGCCGGCGGTCAGGCAGGCGACCAGCAGGGTGGAGAGGGAGGCGCGGTGCCGTGGTGCGTCGTGCAAGCGCCAACCCACGTGCAGCCTTCCCCTCGCGTCCGTGGGGGCCATACTATCCAGCGGCGACGCCGGAACCCGCTCATTTTGACCTCACGCGCGGCGGCAGGCTAATCTTGGGAGTCGTTGTGCGTATCCCTGCTCGATACGTCTGCGCCCTCCGGAGCGGTTCAGTTGCAGAACCACCTGGCCCGGGGGCGGAGCCGAGGCCATGGGATCACTGGTCGTATTTCAGCCCTCACCTGAAGTTCCGGTAACGCATGAATAAGCTGAGCCGGCGTTCCAGGGCTTTCCCTCGGACGCAGGCGACACCGAAATAGAAACGAAGGCCATAACCGTGCGTACGTACTCCCCGAAGCCAGGCGACATCAACCGTCAGTGGCACGTAATCGATGCAACCGACGTCGTCCTGGGTCGCCTTGCCAGCCAGACCGCTATCCTGCTCCGCGGGAAGCACAAGGCCACTTTCGCTCCCCACATGGACATGGGTGATTTCGTCGTCATCATCAACGCCGAGAAGGTCGCCCTCACCGGCTCCAAGCTCGAGCAGAAGCGCGCCTACCGCCACTCGGGTTACCCGGGCGGCCTGAAGTCGACGAGCTATGTCGAGCTGCTCGACAAGAACCCCGAGCGCGCCGTGGAGAAGGCCATCCGTGGCATGCTCCCGAAGAATTCGCTCGCTGCACAGCAGATCGGCAAGCTCAAGGTCTACCGCGGAGCTGAGCACCCCCACGCGGCGCAGCAGCCCAAGACGTACGAAATCACCCAGGTCGCCCAGTAGTCCTGGCCACCAACACCAGTAATCATTTCCAAGGAGAACCGTGGCTGAGAACACTGAAGAGCTGAACGAACCGACCGAGGAGCTCACGAGCTACACCTCGGAGTCCACCGAGGGCAGCGAGTCCGCCGTCAAGGAGCGCCCTGCGCTGACCGTCGGCGGCGGCGCCGTCGGACGCCGCAAGGAAGCAGTCGCCCGCGTGCGCCTCGTCCCCGGTACCGGCAAGTGGATCGTCAACGGGCGCGAGCTCGCCGACTACTTCCCGAACAAGCTTCACCAGCAGGAGGTCAACGACCCCTTCAAGCTCCTCGAGCTCGACGGCGCCTACGACGTCATCGCCCGCATCCACGGCGGTGGCCCCTCCGGCCAGGCCGGTGCACTCCGTCTCGGAGTTGCCCGCACCCTGAACGAGATCGACCGCGAGAACAACCGCCCCGCCCTCAAGAAGGCAGGCTTCCTGACTCGTGACGCCCGCGTCATCGAGCGTAAGAAGGCCGGTCTCAAGAAGGCCCGCAAGGCACCCCAGTACTCCAAGCGGTAAGTGCCGCTCGGCCCCACCCGGGCCGAAGGAATGTCGAAGCACGATGCCCGTCCGGGCTTCCCGGACGGGCATCGTGCTTTAACCTGTTGGAGACCCATCCGTGGGGTCTCACACTCCTCACCTAGGATGATCAACGATGAGCAAGCTATTCGGTACCGATGGTGTGCGCGGTCTGGCCAACGGCCTGATCACCGCCGAACTCTCCCTGCACCTGGCACAGGCCGCCGCCGTCGTGCTCGGCCACAACGCCGTGGACGGCGGACGCCGTCCCACCGCGGTGATCGCTCGTGACCCCCGCATCAGCGGCGAGTTCATCGCGGCCGCCGTCGAGGCAGGCCTCGCGTCCTCCGGCGTGGACGTGTACGACGCCGGGGTCCTGCCGACCCCCGCAGCCGCCTTCCTGGTGGCGGACCTCGACGCCGACTTCGGCGTCATGATCTCCGCCTCGCACAACCCCGCCCCCGACAACGGCATCAAGTTCCTCGCCCGTGGCGGGAAGAAGCTGAGCGACGCGCTCGAGGATGCGATCGAGGAGGAAATGGCCCGTGAGCGGCTCCGGCCGGTCGCCGGCGACGTGGGCCGCATCCAGCGTTTCGCCGACGCCGAGGACCGCTACGTGGTCCACCTCCTGCAGACCCTCCCGCACCGCCTCGAGGGCCTCACCGTGGTGCTCGACTGTGCGCACGGCGCAGCCAGTGGCTGCTCACCCGAGGTGTTCCGGAACGCCGGCGCGGAGATCGTGGTCATCGGCGCCGACCCGGACGGAGTGAACATCAACGACGGCTACGGGTCCACCCACCTGGAGCAGCTGCAGGCCGCGGTGCTCGAGCACGGCGCTGACCTCGGGATCGCGCACGACGGCGACGCCGACCGCTGCCTCGCGGTGGACCACGAGGGCACCGTGGTGGACGGCGACCAGATCATGGCGGTCATGGCGCTCGCCATGAAGGACGCCGGGAAGCTGAAGGACGACACGCTGGTGGCCACGGTCATGAGCAACCTGGGGCTGAAGATCGCGCTGCGCAGCGCTGGCGTGACGGTCCTCGAGACCGGGGTGGGGGACCGCTACGTCCTTGAGGGGATGCGCGACGGCGACTACACCCTCGGCGGCGAGCAGTCCGGGCACGTGATCTTCGCCGAGTACGCGACCACCGGCGACGGCGTCCTCACGGGCCTGCAGCTCGCGGCGCGGATGGCTGCGACGGGTAAGAGCCTCAAGGAGCTGGCCGCGGTGATGACGAAGCTGCCGCAGGTGCTCATCAACGTGCGGGGTGTGGACCGCTCGGCGGCCACCACCGACGACGGCGTCCAGGACGCCGTGCGTGCGGCCAACGCCGAACTCGGCGAGACCGGCCGTGTGCTGCTCCGGCCCTCGGGTACCGAGCCCGTGGTGCGCGTGATGGTCGAGGCCGCCGACATCGCAACCGCCCAGCGGATCGCTGACGACCTCGCCGCCGTCGTGCAGGAGCGCCTGGCGCTCACGACCGCGGTCTAGGCGCCGCGCCCGCGGGGCCGCTGCTGCGGCCCCGCAGCGGTCGGTTAGCCGCCGAGGACCGGCCGGAGCGCCGTGTAGAGCTGGTTCGCGCCGAGCACCAGGAACAGCAGGGCGATGACCGCGAGCGCCGCGTTGCCGAGCGGCTTGTTGGCGAAGCCCTTCGGGATGCGCCTGCCGTTGAGCAGGCCCAGCAGGGTGATCGCGAGGAAGGGCATGAAGAGCGAGCCCAGAACGCCGTAGGCGAGGATGAGCCCGATCGGCTGGCCCAGCGCGAAGAGGATCATCGGCGGGAACGTCAGCCAGAGCACGTAGAACTTGAAGTACTTGCCGCCCACGCGTGTGTCCGGGTGGCCGGACTCCTTACCGCGCATGTGGCCCCAGAAGTCGGCGAACATGAGCGAGACGCCGTTCCAGACGCCGAGGATGGACGAGAACGAGGCCGCCCAGAAGCCCACGAGGAACCCGATGCCGATCACGTCGCCGTACTCGTCGCGCAGCACGGTCGAGAGGTCGAGCAGCCCTTCGTCGCCCGCACTCAGGGTCACGCCTGCCGCGCGCACCACTTCGGCGCCGACGATCAGCATCGCGATCACGAAGATGCCGGTCATCACGTAGGCCATGGAGTTGTCGATGCGCATGACTCGCATCCACTTGGGTGTGTACCAGCCCTTCTCCCTCAGCCAGTAGCCGTAGGCCGCCAGCGTGATGGTGCCACCGACGCCTCCGGCGAGAGCCAGTGTGTAGAGGACGCCACCTTCGGGGATGAGCGGGACGAGTCCGGTGAAGATCTCGGGGATGTTCGGTGCTGCCACGATCGCGAGGCCGACGACGGTGACGAACATGATGCCCACGAGCACGGCGGTGATCTTCTCGAACGTCGCGTACCGGCCGAACCACACCATGACGAAGCCGAGCAGGCCCATCACGATCGCCCAGGCCCAGAGAGGCAGCACGGGGAACAGGGCCGCGAGCGGGAGCGCCGCCGAGGACATCGCCGTCGCACCGTAGACGAAGCCCCAGATCATGACGTAGGGGGCGAAGTACCAGGTGGTCCAACGGCCGAGCGAGCGCCAGCCCTCGAAGATGGTGTTACCGGTGGCGAGGGTGAAGCGGCCGGCGCCCTCGACCAGGACGATCTTCATGACGACGCCGAGGACGACCGCCCACAGCAGGCCGTACCCGTACCGGGATCCCGCCACGAGGGTGGCGACCATGTCCGCCGCCCCCACGCCGGTCGCCGCGACCACGAGGCCCGGCCCGACGATCTTCCACTTCGCGGGCTTGCCGCCGTCGTCGTCGATCCGATCCGCATGGTCGGGTTTCCGGAACGGCACGGTGCTGTCGCTGGACATCGGGTCCTCCTCGTCGAGTGGGCTGCTTCCGGCGGGTACGAGGCCGCCGGACCGCCTCATCATTCCACGGCAGCCCTTCGCACACGCGGACCGGGGAGGACGACGGCGGTGGGGGCGGCTCGCTCGCGCGGGCTCGCCCGGCGCCGCCGCTACAGTGGCACCATGATCACGCCGGTGGCACTCAGCGGTCGGTACGTGGTGCTCGAGCCCCTCCGTGCTGACCACCACGACGGACTCGTCGACGCTGCACGCGACGGCGAGCTGTGGACGCTCTGGTACACCTCGGTGCCCGAACCGCAGGACATGCGGCGGGAGATCGATCGGCGCCTCGAGCTCCAGCAGCGGGGGTCCATGCTCCCGTTCGCCACGCGGCTGGCCGACCCCGCGACCGGTGGACCCGGGCGGGTCATCGGGATGACGACGTACATGAACATCGACCGGGACACTCCGCGCGTGGAGATCGGCTCCACCTGGAACGCGGCGTCCGCCCAGCGTTCGGGGACGAACACCGAGTCGAAGTACCTCCTCCTCAGGCATGCGTTCGAGGAGTTCGGGTGCCCCGCGGTGGAGTTCCGCACGCACTGGCTCAACCACCAGTCCCGCGACGCGATCACCCGGCTGGGCGCGCACCAGGACGGCGTGCTGCGGAGCCACACGCGGGCGAGGAACGGCGAGCTGCGTGACACGGTGGTGTACTCGATCCTCCTGCACGAGTGGCCCATGGTCCGGGACAACCTGCTGCACCGCCTGAGCCGGCACGCATCAGCCGGCACGCCTGAGACGGCGTGAGGCGCCGGGGGCGGTGTGGACCGGCCTGAGGCGCCTGGGTCCGCACCGGTCGGAGGGTCAGTACGACGGCGCGGGCGGCAGCCCGAAGTGCTCCTCGAGCGTCGCCGTCCCCGCGGCCCTCATGGCCAGCGAGACGTCCTTGCCCACGAACCGGAAGTGCCACGGCTCGGCGGAGAATCCCGTGACGGCGTCGGATCCGAGGGGGTAGCGCAGGATGATGCCGTACTCGGCGGCGTTCTCCGCCGCCCACCGGGCCGCGGCGGTGTCCCCGAAGCAGGAGACGAGGGTGCAGGCGCCGTCGTCCTGCCCGATGTCGAAGGCCAGGCCGGTCTGGTGCTCGGAGTAGCCGGGGCGCGCCGACACGGTGTCCGCTCCCGCCTGTCCGCCGTACTGGCCCACCCAGTAGGCGTAGGTGGAGTCCTGGTTGGCGAAGGACCGGTAGCCGCTGATCAGCACGAGCCCCACGCCGTCGGCAGCGGCAGCGGCGAACATCTCCTCGACGGCGGACGCGGTGTCGGGCCGCAGCAGGCCGTTGTCGGTGGCCGTGGCGACGGCGGGCTGCCGGAGGTCCGCCGGCGCGTGGTCCAGGGGCGTGAGGGGCCGCCGTTTGTTGACGACGACGTCGATCGCAGCGGGATCCGCGTGCGCGCCGTCCGCGGGTGGGGCCGATGCCGCTCCGCCCGACCCGCTCGGCACCGGCTCACGCTGGGCGGGTGCGGGCAGCACCCCTGCCGGGGCCGGGAGATCCGCTGCCCCCTGCACGTTCGAGGACTCCGTGGGCGCGGCAGCATCCGACGACGCGTCGGATGGCGCGCCCATGGGCGGGTCGGCAGGGGAAGTGGGCGAGTCAGGGGAGTCAGGGGAACCTGTGGCGGGGGACGACGTCGCGGGCGCCGTCGAGGATGTGCCGTCCGCCGCAGGACCGGGCGAGCACGCCGAGAGCCCCACCACGAGCACAACCGCCGCCGCACCCGCGAGAAGTCGCATCCTCAGGTCTTCCGCAGCAGCATGCGACGGACGGAGTGGTCGGCGTCCTTCGTCAGGACCAGCTGCGCCCGACCGCGGGTGGGCAGCACGTTGGTGACGAGGTTCGGTTCGTTGATGCGCTCCCAGATGCCCATCGCGGTGGACTCGGCCTCGTCGTCGGTGAGGTTCGCGTAGCGGTGGAAGTAGGAGTCCGGGTTCGCGAACGTACTGGATCGGAGGGACCGGAACCGCCGGACGTACCACTGCTCGATGTGTGCCGTCTTGGCGTCCACGTAGATGGAGAAGTCGAAGAAGTCGCTGAGGGCCAGACCCGTGATGCCGTCCGCCCGGGGGCGCGCCGGTGCGAGCACGTTCAGACCCTCGACGATCAGCACGTCGGGGCGCTGCACCACGACCTCCCGCCCGGGGACGATGTCGTAGGTGAGGTGCGAGTACGAGGGCGCGCGGACCTCGGCGGCTCCGCTCTTGACCTCGCTGACGAAACGCAGGAGCCGACGGCGGTCGTAGGACTCCGGGAAGCCCTTCCGCTGCATGAGCCCGCGCCGCTCCAGTTCCGCGTTGGGGTAGAGGAAGCCGTCGGTGGTGACCAGTTCCACGTTGGGCGACCCGGGCCAGCGCCGCAGCAGTTCACGGAGCACGCGCGCGGTGGTGGACTTGCCGACGGCCACGGACCCGGCGACGCCGATCACGTAGGGGGTGCGGGCGGTGCTCTCGCCGAGGAAGGTGTTGGTGGCCGCGTGCAGCTGACCGGCGGCGGCGATGTAGAGGCTCAGCAGCCTGGAGAGCGGGAGGTAGACCTCGCGGACCTCGTCGAGGTTGAGGGCGTCGCCGAGACCACGGAGCCGCATGACGTCCTCGGAGGTGAGCGGACTCTCCATCTCGTCGGCGAGCCGGGACCACATGTGGCGGTCGAGCTCGACGAACGGGGTGATCGACTCGGCACCGGTGGCGTGGTGCGGCCCGGTGCTGCGTTCTCTCACCCGTTGATTCTGCCCGGTGGCCTGCGCATTAACAAACGTGGCCGCCGGTACGCTTGGGCCCATGTGTGGAATCGTCGGATATGTGGGCCGGGATCGCGGCCAGGGAACATCAACGCTCGACACCGTGGGCCCCGCCTACGAGCAGGAGCCCCAGGACGCGCAGCACGGTGCGCTCGACGTCGTGATGGAGGGACTCCGGCGCCTCGAGTACCGCGGGTACGACTCCGCGGGCGTCGCGGTGATCACCCCCGCGGGCATCGAGTCGCGGAAGAAGGCCGGGAAGCTCACCAACCTGGTGGGCGAACTTGCGGCCTCGCCGCTGCCGCGCTCGCTGACGGGCATCGGTCACACGCGGTGGGCCACCCACGGCGGGCCGACGGACCAGAACGCGCACCCGCACCTCGCCGACGACGGTCGCCTCGCGCTGATCCACAACGGCATCATCGAGAACTACGCCGAGCTGAAGGCCGAACTCACGGGTGAGGGGCTCACCTTCGTCTCCGACACCGACACCGAGGTGGCCGCCGGCCTCGTCGGCTACATCTACCGCGGGCTCGTGGACAGCGGAGCCGAGGGAGACCTCCTGACCCTGGCCCTTCAGCAGGCCTGCCAGCGCCTCGAGGGTGCGTTCACCCTCCTCGCCATCCACCAGGACCAGCCGGGCGTCGTCGTCGCGGGCCGCCGCAACTCGCCGCTCGTCGTGGGCCTGGGCGACGGCGAGAACTTCCTCGGCTCGGACGTCTCCGGCTTCATCGACTTCACGCGCCGGGCGGTGGAGCTCGGCCAGGACCAGATCGTCACCATCACGCCCGAGGAGGTCGTCATCACCGATTTCTTCGGCGCACCGGCCCAGGGCACCGAGTTCCACGTGAGCTGGGACGCCGCGGCCGCCGAGAAGGGCGGCTTCGACTCCTTCATGGAGAAGGAGATCCACGACCAGCCCGACGCCGTGGGCCAGACCCTCCTGGGCCGCTCCGACGTCTCGGGGAACCTCGTGCTCGACGAGCTGCGCATCGACGAGTCGATCCTGCGCTCGGTGGACAAGATCGTGGTGCTCGCCTGCGGTACGTCGGCCTACGCCGGGCAGGTCGCCAAGTACGCGATCGAGCACTGGTGCCGCATCCCCACGGAGATCGAGCTCTCGCACGAGTTCCGCTACCGCGACCCGATCGTGAACGAGAAGACCCTCGTGGTCGCCATCTCGCAGTCGGGCGAGACGATGGACACCCTCATGGCCGTGCGCTACGCCCGCGAGCAGGGCGCGAAGGTCGTGGCGATCTGCAACACCAACGGCTCCACCATCCCGCGCGAGTCCGACGCCGTCCTCTACACGCACGCCGGACCCGAGATCGCCGTGGCCTCGACCAAGGCGTTCCTCGCGCAGATCACCGCCGCCTACCTGCTGGGCCTGTACCTCGCGCAGCTCCGCGGCAACAAGTACCGCGACGAGATCGCCGACGTGCTCGCCGACCTCTCCGAGATCCCCGCGAAGATCCAGGCGATCCTCGACGACGCCGACACGATCAAGCAGCTCGGCGCCGACATGTCGAACGCGAAGTCCGTGCTGTTCCTGGGCCGCCACGTGGGGTTCCCCGTGGCCATGGAGGGCGCGCTCAAGCTCAAGGAGCTGGCCTACATCCACGCCGAGGGTTTCGCGGCGGGAGAGCTCAAGCACGGTCCCATCGCCCTGATCGAGGAGGGCCAGCCGGTGGTCGTCGTCATGCCGTCCCCGAAGGCGCGGGACTCCCTGCACGCGAAGGTGGTCTCCAACGTGCAGGAGATCCGCGCGCGCGGGGCCGTCACGATCGTCATCGCGGAGGAGGGCGATACCTCCGTCGAGGCCTACTCCGAGCACGTGTTCTATGTCCCGGCGTCCCCGACGCTCCTCGCGCCGCTGCTCACCACGGTTCCGCTGCAGATCTTCGCCCTGGCCCTCGCCAGCGCCAAGGGCTACGACGTGGACCAGCCGCGCAACCTCGCGAAGTCGGTCACGGTTGAGTAGGACGCCCGTCCGGCGGGAGCGGCTACGCCCGTGATCGTGGGGATCGGCGTGGACGTGGTGGACATCGCCCGCTTCCGCCAGCAGTTGGAACGGACACCGGCGCTCCTCGAACGGCTGTTCGTGCCGGTCGAGCGGCCGCTCGCCACCCGTTCCCTCGCCGCGCGTTTCGCGGCGAAGGAGGCCGTGGCGAAGGCCCTCGGAGCGCCGGTGGGCATGAACTGGCAGCACTGCACCATCGAGGTCGACGACGCCGGCGCGCCCTCCGTGGTCGTCACGGGAACGGTCGCGGACGCGGCGGCGGCGCGCGGCGTGGAGCGGTGGCACCTCTCCATCAGCCATGACGGCGGACTCGCCACGGCCATGGTGGTGGCCGAGGGCGGGCTCGGCTCCGGTCAAGGATAGTAACCGTACTGATCATCGTCCGGCGTGCCGCTAAGCTCGGACCTATGCTCCACGCTTATTCCGGGGGTGACGTCCGCGCTGCGGAGGCACCTCTCATCGCCGCAGGCCGAGGCGACGCCCTCATGCAGGCCGCGGCCCACGGGCTGTTCGGCGTGGTCCTCGGACTCCTGCGTGACGCCGGTCACGGCACCTACGGCGCCACCGCCGTGGTGCTGGTGGGCAGCGGGAACAACGGTGCCGACGCTCTCTACGCCGGCGCGCGGCTGCTCGGCCGGGGAGCCGCGGCCACGGCGATCCTCACGTCCGACCGCGTGCACACCGACGCCCTCGCCGTCTTCACGAGGGCCGGCGGCAGAACGGTCCGCCTCGAGGACGCCGGCGTGGCGCTCCTCGCAGCACACGCGGCCACCTCCGACGTCGTGATCGACGGCATCCTCGGCACCGGCGCGAGCGGCGGACTCCGGGGCGCCGCGGCTGCGCTCGTCGAGGCCATCACCACCGCCGCAGCGCCCCGGGGCCGCCGGAGCGCCCTCGTGGTCGCCTGCGACGTACCCAGCGGTATCGACGTGGACAGCGGCTACGTCGAGGGCCCCGTGCTCGCCGCGGATGCCACGGTCACGTTCGGCGCGGCGAAGCCCGGGCTCCTCCTCGGCGACGGCGCCGTGGCGGCGGGCGAGCTGAACGTCGTCGACATCGGGCTCGATCTCGGTGCCTTCACTCCCGCGGCTAGGAGTCTGCTCCCGGCCGACGTCGCGCGCCTCCTGCGCCTGCCCGGCACGCACGACCACAAGTACTCCCGCGGTGTCCTCGGGATCGCCGCCGGGTCCGCCCGCTACCCGGGAGCCGCCGCCCTCGCGGTCTCCGCGGCCCTCGCCACCGGCGTCGGCATGGTGCGGTACCTCGGACCCGAGGCCGTGGCCGCCCTCGTCCACCAGCGCTGCCCGGAAGTGGTGGCGTCCACAGGGAACGTCGCCGACGCCCGGGTGCAGGCATGGCTCGTGGGCCCCGGCGCGGTGGACGACGACGACCAGCGCGACCGCGCCAAGGACGCCCTCGTCTCGGGGCTGCCCGTCGTCGTCGATGCCGGCGCGCTCGCGGACCTGAGCGGCCGCCTGGAACCGCACGTCGTCCTCACGCCGCACGCCGGTGAGCTGCGCGAGGTGCTGGCCGCCTACGGTGTCGCCGTCGAACGCGCGCAGATCGAGGCCGAACCCGCCCGCTTCGCGCTCCGTGCCGCGGACCTGACGGGCGCCACGGTGCTGCTCAAGGGCTTCACGACCACCGTCGCCTCGCCCTCCGGCGCGCTCTTCGTGCAGGCGGACGGCACGCCGTGGCTCTCGACGGCAGGCTCGGGCGACAGCCTCGCCGGAGTGCTCGGCGCGCTCGCCGCCACCCTCGCGGAGGACGGCGACGCCGCCGGACGCCTCGGCGTCGCCCAGGAGGACCTGTGGGCAGCCGTCGCGGCAGCGGGCGCGCTGATCCACGGGAGCGCGGGGCGCCGGGCGGCGGCGCGTGGACCCCTGGTGAGCTCCGACCTGCCGGGGGACATCGGGGCCGTGCTCGGCGAGCTGATCGAGGAGCGACGACTGGCGGCCGTCATGTGAGCTCTACCGGCGCCCGACACCCGTCTACACGGCGGACGCTTCGATGCGCTATGTATGGAGCAGGAGAGCGGTCAGCAGGACCGCCGCACCCGCGAGCACGATCCGCGAGCACGACCCGCGACCGCCGAGCGGTCACGGGAGAAGACACCAAGGAGAACTGATGGAACTATGGCCCGGCGATGCTTACCCCCTGGGAGCCACCTATGACGGCACAGGAACCAATTTCGCCCTCTACAGCGAGATAGCCGACTCCGTTGTCCTCTGCCTCTTCGACGAGGACGGCGTCGAGACGTGCGTGGAGCTCAGGGAAGTGGACGGCTACGTGTGGCACGGCTACCTGCCGCACGTGAGCCCGGGCCAGAAGTACGGCTTCCGCGTGCACGGCCCGAACAACCCGGCCGAGGGTCACCGGTGCAACCCGAACAAGCTCCTCCTGGACCCGTACGCGAAGGCCATCTCAGGTGACCTCGACTGGGACCAGGCGCTGTTCGGCTACACCTTCGGCGACGAGCACTCGGTCAACAACGAGGACTCCGCGCCCCACATGATGCTCGGCGTCGTGGTCAATCCGTTCTTCAACTGGGACGGCGACCGCATGCCGCGGACGCCCTACCACCAGTCGGTCATCTACGAGGCCCACGTCAAGGGACTCACGCAGCTGCACCCGGACATCCCCGAGGAGCAGCGCGGCACCTACGCCGGCGTGGCGCACCCGTCCGTGATCGCGCACCTGCAGAAGCTCGGTGTCACCGCGATCGAGCTCATGCCCGTGCACCAGTTCGTCAACGACAGCACGCTGCAGGAGAAGGGGCTCTCGAACTACTGGGGCTACAACACCATCGGCTTCTTCGCGCCGCACAACAAGTACAACTCCTCCGGTGACCAGGGCGAGCAGGTCCAGGAGTTCAAGGCGATGGTCCGCGAGCTGCACCTCGCGGGCATCGAGGTCATCCTCGACGTCGTGTACAACCACACGGCCGAGGGCAACCACATGGGCCCCACGCTCTCGATGCGCGGGATCGACAACGCGTCCTACTACCGGCTCGTGGAGGACGACAAGCAGTACTACATGGACACCACGGGCACGGGCAACTCGCTGAACGTCGGCAACCCGCACTCCCTGCAGCTGCTCATGGACTCGCTGCGCTACTGGGTCACCGAGATGCACGTGGACGGTTTCCGCTTCGACCTCGCCTCGGCCCTGGCCCGCGAGTTCTACGAGGTGGACCGCCTCTCGGCGTTCTTCGAACTCGTGCAGCAGGACCCGATCGTCTCGCAGGTGAAGCTCATCGCCGAGCCGTGGGACGTGGGACCCGGCGGCTACCAGGTGGGCAACTTCCCGCCGCAGTGGACGGAGTGGAACGGCAAGTACCGCGACACCGTCCGCGACTTCTGGCGCGGGGAGCACTCCAGCATCGGCGAGTTCGCCTCACGCCTCACCGGCTCGGCGGACCTCTACGAGCACTCCGCACGCCGCCCCGTCGCGTCGATCAACTTCGTCACCGCCCACGACGGCTTCACGCTGCGCGACCTCGTGTCCTACAACGAGAAGCACAACGAGGCCAACGGCGAGGACAACAACGACGGCGAGTCACACAACCGCTCCTGGAACGGCGGGGTCGAAGGTCCCACGGACGATCCCGAGGTGCTCGCGATCCGTGTCCGGCAGCAGCGCAACTTCATTGCCACCCTCCTGCTCTCGCAGGGCGTGCCGATGCTGCTGCACGGCGACGAGCTGGGCCGCACGCAGGACGGCAACAACAACACCTACTGCCAGGACTCCGAGATCAGCTGGGTGCACTGGGACAAGATGGACCAGCCGCTGCTCGAGTTCACGTCCGCCGTGAACCGGCTGCGCTCCGAGCACCCCACCTTCCGCCGTCGTCGGTTCTTCGACGGCCGCCCCGTGCGGCGCGGCGAGGGCGAGGCGCTGCCGGACATCGTGTGGCTGGACACCTCCGGCGAACTCATGGCCCCCGAGGACTGGGACAGCGGATTCGGCCGCTCGATCGGCGTGTTCCTCAACGGCCAGGGCATCCAGGGACGCGACGCCCGCGGCCAGCGGATCGTCGACGCCAACTTCCTCATGTACTTCAACGCGCATGACGAGGCGGTCGACTTCACGGTGCCGTCCGACGAGTACGGGCCGTCGTGGGACGAGGTGATCGACACCGCCGGCAAGTACGCCGACAGTGAGGCGATCCCCGCCGGTGCCGTGGTGAAGGTCGAGGCGAAGTCGATGGTGGTACTCCGTGCGCACTCCGAGGTCGAGGACCTCGACCACTCGGTCGCGGCGTCCCTGGCGATCCTCGCCAACGAGGTCACCAGCAAGACCGGGACGGCCTAGCCGCACCTGCATCGTCCGGGGCCCCTGCGGCCCCGGACGGTGCACCCCGGGCGAACCCGCCCGACGCGTTTATCCCGATGAACCCGCCCGACCTGCCCGATCCGCCCCATCACCCGACCTGCCCGTCCAGGAGGACCCACCGTGCTGACACCCACATCCACCTACCGGCTGCAGATCCGGAGCGAGTTCGATCTGCACAGGGCCGCGGCCCTGGTGCCGTACCTGCACGATCTCGGGGTGGACTGGGTGTACCTGTCCCCGATCCTCACGGCGGAGAAGGGCTCCGGGCACGGCTACGACGTCACCGACCCCACCACGGTCGACCCCGACCGCGGAGGGCCCGAGGGGCTCGCCGCACTCAGCGAGGCCGCGCGGGCGGTGGGGATGGGCGTGCTCGTGGACATCGTCCCGAACCACATGGGGATCGAGACGCCGGCCGACAACGCCTGGTGGTGGCAGCTCCTCGCGGAGGGGCGCTCCTCACGGATGGCGGAGGCGTTCGACGTCGACTGGGACGCCAACGGCGGCCGGATCCGCGTGCCCGTCCTCGGTGACGGCGACGACGAACTCGACCAGCTCGCCGTCGTGGACGGCGAACTGCGCTACTACGACAACCGCTTCCCGATCGCCGAGGGCACCGCTCATCCCGGCGACACCGGAGCGGAGGTGCACGACCGCCAGCACTACGAGCTGGTCAACTGGCGCCGCGCGGACGCCGAGCTGAACTACCGACGTTTCTTCGGCGTCAACACCCTCGCAGGGCTGCGCGTCGAGGTGCCCTGGGTGTTCGAGGAGAGCCACGCCGAGGTGAAGCGGTGGTTCGACGAAGGGCTGGTGGACGGCCTGCGCATCGACCACCCGGACGGCCTCGCCGATCCCAAGGGGTACCTCGAGGATCTCCGCACGCTGACGAACAGCGCGTACGTGCTCGTGGAGAAGATCGTGGAACCGGGGGAGAAGCTGCCCACCGACTGGGCGACGGCGGGAACCACGGGCTACGACGCGCTCGCGGACATCGACCGCCTGTTCACCGATTCCACGGGTGAGCACGTCCTGACCGCCTCGGTGCCCGTCGAGCCGTTCCACGAGATGATCCATGGGACCAAGCGCGCCATCACCGACGGCATCCTCCGCTCCGAGGTGCTGCGGCTCGCACGGCTGGTACCCGCCGAGGCCGGGCTCGACGCCGAGGCGGCAGCGGACGCGATCGCCGAACTGCTCACGTGCTTCCCGGTGTACCGGAGCTACCTGCCCGGTGGCGCCGAGTACCTCGAGGAGGCGGTGCGGGACGCACAGGTGCGCCGCCCCGACCTCGCTGACACGATCGCGACGCTGCACCCCCTGCTCGACCCGTTCCGCGACGGTGGGTCCGGGGAGCTGACCGAACTGCCGCGCCGCTTCCAGCAGACCTCCGGCATGGTCATGGCCAAGGGCGTGGAGGACACCGCGTTCTACCGGTACTCGAGGCTCGTCTCCCTCAACGAGGTGGGCGCCGATCCGTCCATCTTCTCGGTGGAGCCCCTCGAGCTGCACCGCCGGCTGCTCGAGCGCCAGGCGGAGGCCCCCCTGGCCATGACGACCCTCAGCACGCACGACACCAAGCGCAGCGAGGACACGCGATCGCGCATCTCGGTGCTCTCGGAGATCCCCGAGGAGTGGACCGGGCTCCTCGCGCAGCTCGAGGAACTCGCACCCATCAAGGACCCCACCTTCGCGCCGCTGCTCTGGCAATCGCTGATCGGCGCTTGGCCCATCAGCCGTGAGCGGGCGCACGCCTACGCGGAGAAGGCCTCCCGTGAGGCGGACCTCAGTACCCACTGGACCGCCCCGGACGAGGAGTTCGAGCGCGGGATGCACGCCGCCGTCGACGCCGCGTTCGACGACGCCGGGGTCGCCTCCCTGATCGCGGGCCTCGTGGAGCGCATCCAGGACGCCGGCTGGTCCAACTCGATCGGTCTGAAGCTCCTGCAGCTCACCATGCCGGGCGTGCCGGACGTGTACCAGGGCACCGAGTTCTGGGACACCTCCCTCGTGGACCCCGACAACCGGCGCGAGGTGGACTACGACGCCCGCCGCCAGGTGCTGACGGACCTCAGCTTCGGTGCCCGGCCGCAGCTCGGCGCGGACGCCCACGCGAAGCTGCTGGTGGTCACCAGGGCGCTGACCCTCCGGCGTGAACGCCCGGAACTCTTCACCGGGTACACCGCCGTCGCGGCGTCGGGAGATCACGCCAACCACGTCTTCGGGTTCGACCGCGGCGGTGCCGTCACGCTGATCACGCGCCTGCCGCACGGGGTGGCGCAGCACGGCTGGGGGGACGCCGCCGTTGAGCTTCCCGCCGGCGCCTACACCTGCGCGCTCACCGGCGCGCGCTTCACCGGCGGCACCGTCCGCGTGGCGGACATCTTCTCCACCTACCCGGCAGCATTACTCGTCCAGGAGGACGCAGCATGACATCCATCTTCGACGTCTGGGCCCCCCGCGCCGAGACCCTGACCCTCGTGGCCGACGGCGAGCACTACCCGATGGAGCAGGGCGAGGGCGGGTGGTGGCACCCCGCGGACGCGCCGCCGTCGTCCTCCGACGTCTCCTACGGATATCTCGTGAACGGTGCGGACACCCCCGTGCCGGATCCGCGCTCGCGCCGCCAGCCCGAGGGGGTGCACGCGCTTTCGCGCACCTTCGACCCGGGAGCCCACGCCTGGCAGGACGCCGGGTGGCAGTCGCCGGGGCTGGACGGCGGGGTCATCTACGAGATGCACCTCGGTACGTTCACCCCCGAGGGCACGCTCGACGCGGCGATCGGCAAGCTCGACCACCTCGTGGACCTCGGCGTGCAGTACGTGGAGCTGCTGCCCGTCAACGCCTTCAACGGCACACACAACTGGGGGTACGACGGCGTGCTCTGGTACGCGGTGCAGGAGACCTACGGAGGGCCGGAGGCGTACCAGCGCTTCGTCGACGCCGCGCACCGGAAGGGCCTCGGCGTGATCCAGGACGTGGTGCACAACCACCTCGGCCCGAGCGGCAACTACCTCGGCCAGTTCGGCCCGTACCTCACGGAGGGGAAGGCCAACACCTGGGGCGACTCCCTCAACCTCGACGGCCCGGAGTCCGACGAGGTGCGCCGCTACGTGGTGGACAACATCCTGATGTGGTTCCGGGACTACCACGTGGACGGTCTCCGGCTGGACGCCGTGCACGCGCTGCACGACGAACGCGCCGTGCACATCCTGGAGGAGTTCGCCGCGCGGACGGACGAGTGCGCCGCCGACCTCGGCAAGCCGCTGTTCCTCATCGCGGAATCCGACCTCAACAACCCGCGCCTCATCGAGTCGAGGGACGCCGGTGGGTACGGCCTCGCGGGCCAGTGGAGCGACGACTTCCACCACGCGGTGCACGTCAACCTCACGCGAGAGACGGAGGGCTACTACCTGGACTTCGACTCCGTGGGCGCGCTCGCGAAGGTCCTGGAGAAGGGGTTCTTCCACAACGGCACCTACTCCTCCTTCCGGGAGCGCAGCCACGGCCGCGAGATCGACCCCGCGCGGGTCTCACCCCTCCAGCTGGTGGTCGCGGCGCAGAACCACGACCAGATCGGGAACCGGGCAGCCGGCGACCGCACCAGCGCCACGCTGTCCCCGGCGCAGCTCGCCCAGGCGGCCGTCCTCACCATCCTCGGCCCCTTCACACCCATGCTGTTCATGGGTGAGGAGTTCGGTGCCTCCACACCGTGGCCGTTCTTCACCTCCCACCCCGAGCCCGAGCTGGGCAGGGCGACGGCGGAGGGCAGGCTCCGTGAGTTCGAGCGCATGGGCTGGCGGCCCGAGGACGTACCGAACCCCCAGGACCCGGAGACCTTCGCGTCCGCCAAACTCAACTGGGACGAGGTGGGCCGGGGCCACCACGCCGCCCTGCTCGCCACCTACCGCGACCTCATCCGGCTGCGGCGGGACCGCCCTGAGCTGCGCGACCCCGCCTTCGGCACCGTCTCCGTCGAGTTCGACGAGGACGCCCGGTGGATCGTCCTCCACCGCGGCACCACCGCCGTCGTCCTGAACCTGGGGCAGACCATGGCGACGGTGCCCCTCCGCGGTACCGACGCGGAGGTCCTGCTCACCACGGTCGATGGCGTGGGGCTGCTCGCCGACACGGCGCAGCTGCCGCCGCACGCGGCACTCGTGCTCGACCTCGCCGCCTCCTAGGAGCCGCTGGGGCAGAAGACTGCAAGCATTGCCGCAGGACTCGGACGGCTCGGGCGAAAGTGTCCGAGGGCTGCACCATACTGGGCGGAACGGCTTCCCGGCGGGGGAGGCGGGTCCTCCGGCCGTCGTGTGACGGAGCGGGGACCCTGCAGCGACCGAGCGGGGACACGAGCATGAGTCTGGACATCACGACGCTGCGCGTGGCGTTCGGCGCCATCGCCATGACGCTCTTCGTGCTGTTCTCGATGGTCTCCTACCGCCAGACCCGCTCCGCCTACAGCGGCTGGTGGAGCGCGGCGATCGCCCTGTTCTCGGTGGGTACGTGCGGTTTCCTGCTGGACGGGACGGAGCACCAGGTGTGGGCCAACCCCGTCTCCAACATGCTGCTGGTCGCGGGGACGGTCAGCGTCTGGGCCGGCGCCCGCAGCCTGCGTGCGCGGCGGCTCTCGTGGTTCCAGCTGACGGCGGCTCCTGCTGTGACGCTGGTGGCCTCCGCGCTCGACTCGCCGGCGACGAACACCTGGTCCGGCGGTCCGGTGTTCCTCGGTCTGATGTCACTGTCCATCGGTCTCGCCTCCTGGGAACTCTGGCGACTGCCGTCCAGCTACAGCCGCGTCCAGGCGCCCCTCGCCGTGGCCTCCGGATTCGTCTCCGTGCTCTACCTGGCCCGCTGCATCACCTTCGTGGCGGATGGGCCGGAGGGCTTTGTCTTCCGCACCTACTTCGGCTCCGAGATCACCACGCTCGTGACCATGCTGCTGCTGGTCGTGGTGTCCTTCAGCGCGGCTGCTCTGAGCGCCGAGCAGGTCACCACCGCCCTTCGGACCCGCGCGGACACCGACTCGATGACGGGTCTGCTGAACAGGGACGGTTTCATGGGACTGGCGCAGGTGCAGGCCGACCGCCTCGCCCGGGCCGAGCGCTCCGGCACACTCATCCTGGCGGACCTCGACTTCTTCAAGACCATCAACGACACCCACGGACACCTCGCGGGCGACGCCGTACTGCGTGCCTTCGCGGATGCGTGCCTCGAGACGGTGCGTGCCACGGACCTCGTGGGCCGCTACGGCGGTGAGGAGTTCATCTTCCTGCTGCCGGGCGCCACCGTGAGTCGGAGCGAGGACATCGCCCGGAACGTGAGCATCGCGATGAGGAGCCGGAGTACCGAGGAGGTGCGCGAGATGCCCACCGTGAGCTATGGGGTCGCCTCCCTCGAGGCCAACGGATACGACCTCGACGCTGCCATCGCCGCCGCGGATGCTGCGCTGTACGCCGCGAAGGCGAGCGGGCGGAACCGCTCCGTGCGGGCGCTGCGCCCGCCGACGAATCGCCGCTCCGACGTCGCCTGAGCACCGGTAGCGGCCGGTGCTCAGCCGCAGGGACGCTCCGGGGGCCACCCCGTCGGCGGCCCTGCAGCTCGCCTAGGATGAGGAGATGACCTTCCACCCCGCAGAAGACCGCTATGAGAAGATGCCGTACCGACGCGTGGGGAGCAGCGGGCTGCGGCTACCCGCGGTGTCCCTCGGCCTGTGGCACAACTTCGGCGACGACAAGCCCTTCGAGACGCAGCGGGCCATCCTGCGCAGGGCATTCGACCTCGGCGTCACCCACTTCGACCTCGCCAACAACTATGGCCCTCCCTACGGCAGCGCCGAGACGAACTTCGGGCGGCATCTGAAGGACGACTTCCGCCCGTTCCGCGACGAGCTCGTGATCTCCAGCAAGGCCGGCTACGACATGTGGCCCGGGCCCTACGGCAACTTCGGCTCACGCAAGTACCTGCTCGCGAGCCTCGACCAGTCCCTCGACCGCATGGGCCTGGACTACGTGGACATCTTCTACAGCCACCGGCCGGACCCGGAGACCCCGCTCGAGGAGACCATGGGTGCTCTCGACACGGCGGTCCGCTCGGGACGCGCCCTGTACGCGGGGATCTCCTCCTACTCGCCCGAGCGCACCCTGGAGGCCGCTGCCATCCTCAGGGACCTCGGCACGCCGCTGCTCATCCACCAGCCCTCGTACTCGATGCTGAACCGCTGGGTGGAGAACGGCACGCCGAACCTGCCCGAGGCGCTCGAGCAGACCGGCGCGGGGTCCATCGCGTTCTCCCCGCTCGCGCAGGGACTGCTCACCAGCCGCTACCTCGACGGCATTCCGGCGGACTCCCGCGCGGCGGCCCACAAGTCCCTGTCCGAGGACCACCTCTCGGAGGACAACCTGCGGCGCGTGCGCGGCCTCAACGCCATCGCGGAGGGCCGCGGCCAGAGCCTCGCGCAGATGGCGATCGCATGGATCCTCCGCCCGCAGGTCAAGGGCACGCCCATCACGTCGGCCCTGATCGGCGCCTCGAGCGTGCGGCAGCTGGAGGACAGCCTCGCCGCGGTGCAGAACCTCGACTTCACCTCCGAGGAACTGCACGCCATCGACGAGTTCGCCACGGAATCGGACATCAACCTCTGGGCGAAGGCCCTCGAGGCCTGATGCTCGCCTTCCGGAGGGCGGGCGCTGAGGACTGGCCCGCCCTCTGGAGCATCATGGAGCCCGTGCTCCGCGCGGGGGAGACCTACTGCTGGGACCCGGCGATGGACGAGCCCGCCGCCCGGCGGGAGTGGCTCCCGGAGGCTCCCGACGACCCGACGCTCGTCGTCCTCGTCGCGGTCGACGACGCGAAGGGCGCCGTCCTCGGGACCGCCCAGCTCCACGCGAACCGCGGCGGCAACGGATCCCACGTGGCGAACGCCTCCTTCCTCGTCGCCGCGGAGGCCGCGGGCCGCGGTGTGGGCAGGGCGCTCGCCGACCACGTCATCGACGAAGCAGCGGCGGCGGGCTACCGGGCCCTGCAGTTCAACGCCGTGGTCGCCACCAACACCCGCGCGGTGCGGCTGTGGACCTCGCTCGGCTTCAGCATCATCGGCACCGTGCCCGAGGGCTTCCGCCACCCCACAGCGGGTCCCGTGGGCCTGCACATCATGCACCGCTTCCTCCCGGCGGCGGAACCTCCCGATCAGGACCCACAGCGCAAGGACCGGCCATGACCCCCGAACATCCCGACCGCAGCACCCTCCTCGGCGCCTGGGTGACACTCGGCGAGCCCCGCCTCACGCGGGAGCTGATGATGTCAGGCCTCGGCTGGGTGTGCCTCGACCAGCAGCACGGGCACGTCGACGACCGCGCGCTCCGCGAGTCCCTCGACCGACGGCCCGCGGACGGCGCACCCGTGCTGGCACGCGTCGCCGCGAACACGCCCGTGCTGATCGGCAGGGCCCTCGACGCCGGGGCGGACGGCGTCGTCGTACCCCTCGTGAGCACCGTGGCCGACGCCGAGGCGGCGGTGGCAGCGGCGTACTACCCGCCGCTCGGCTCCCGGAGCTGGGGCCCGCTCCACGGCAGCGTCGCCGCCCACGCGCCCGGCACCGACGCCGGGGACCACCCCGTGCCGCTGTGCTCGGTGATGATCGAGACCGCGGAGGCGCTGGACGCCGTCGAGCTCATCGCCGCCGTCCCCGGGATCGACATGATCTTCGTGGGCCCCTTCGACCTCTCGCTCGCGCTCGGGCTCGACGTGGACGACCTCCTCGGAGCCGGGGCGGACGACGCACCGCTGCCGCGGATCGTCCGGGCCTGCAAGGCCGCCGGGATCAGGGCGGGTGCCTACGCCGGGACGCCGGAGCGCGCCGCACTGCTGGCCGCGGCCGGCTTCACCTGGATCGCGTCCACCACGGACACGGCGCTCCTGCACCTCGGGGTCGCCTCGCTCCGCTTGGCGCTGTCTCAGCCCGACCAGGACGCCCGCAGTGCGGGGAACACCTCCTCGTAGGCCGCGAGGACGCGCCGGGCCGCGTGGAACGAGTCCACGAGCGGGTGCAGCGCGAAGGCGCGCAGCGCGGCGTCCCGATCGCCGTGCGCGGCAGCACGGATGGTGTCCTGTTCGACGCCCTTGACGGCGGCCATCAGGCCGAGCTGGTGGGGCGTGGGCGGAGCGGCGGGCAGTGCGTGGGCGCCGGTAGCATCGACGACGGCGGGGATCTCGATGATGCCGTCAGCGGGTAGGCCGGGCAGCGTGGAGCCGTTCCGCACATTGAGGATCAGCTCGGCGCGCCGGCCCGTGAGCAGGGCACGCATGACCTGCAGGGCCACGCGTTCGTAGCCGCCTCCGGCGAGATCCGCCTCGTCCCGTTCCTCCTCGGCGGAGCGGGCCTCGGCGAGGTAGCCGGATTCCCGCTCCCGCCGCGCGTCCTCCCAGACGCCGAACGGGCGGTCGGCGGCGAGGAGCCTCGGGTACAGGTCCAGCTGCTGGTCCCGGAGGATCTCCCCGCGCGTGCGGTCGGCGCCGCGGATGGCCAGGAGCGCCTCGCGGTGGAAGTAGTAGTAGAACAGGTACTCGTTGGGCAGGGCGCCGAGCGTGCGGAGGAGCTCCGGCCCGAAGAGCCGCCCCTCCTCGAAGGTGCCGAGGCGCTGCGGGGCGGCGAGCAGGGCCGGCAGGCTGCCGTCGTCGTCGAGGCCGCGCAGCCAGCCGAGGTGATTGAGGCCGATGTAGTCCACTCCGCTGAGTGATCCGCGGAGGTCCACGCCGGCGGCGCGTGCGGCGCGGGTCACGAGGCCCGACGCCGAGTCGCAGATCCCGACCACCCGGTCCCCGAGCACCGCCGCCACCGCCTCGGTGACCATGCCGGCCGGGTTGGTGAAGTTGACGAGCCAGGCCTCGGGTGCGAGCTGCTGCATGGCCGTGGCGAGACGCATCATGTCGGGGATGGACCGCAGGGCGTAGGAGATGCCGCCGGCTCCCACGGTCTCCTGTCCGAGGAGACCTGCGGTAAGGGCCACGCGTTCGTCGAGGATACGACCCTCCGCACCACCGCTCCGCACGGCCGCGAAGACCACGTCCGCGCCCGGGAGTGCGTCCTCCATCCGGTCGGCCACCCGCACGGACGGCACGGAGGTGCCTTCCGCCGCGGGCGGTGCATCGGCCAGGACGCGGGCCATGGCGCGCGCCCGGTCCGGCTCGGAGTCGACGAGCACGACGTCGGACACGAGCCCGGCGAACGGGCCGTCGGAGAGTGCGCGGTACACGAGCGGCACGCGGAACCCGCCGCCACCCACGACCACGAGCGTCGCCCCGCCGCCCGTGCCATTTCCGCCACCCGTGCCGCTCCTGCCATCCGACATACCCGTACCGCTCCCGCCGTCGTCGTCCCCGCTCACGGACTGGTCACCGCCCGCGACGGGCAGCCTGCACGTAGTCTGCCGTACATGTCCCCACAGCACAGGTTCGATCCGCTGGCCGCCACCCGGACCCCTGGGGGGCCGGAGTTCGACCTGCTGCTCGCCGGGCAGGTGTTCTTCGACATCATCTTCACCGGCCTGGAGCAGCTGCCCTCACCCGGCACCGAGGTGTGGACGGACGGCATGGGGTCGGGGCCGGGGGGCATCGCCAACCAGGCCATCGCCGCCAGCAGGCTCGGGCTCCGCACGAGCCTCTCCGCGGCGTTCGGCGACGACGGCTACGGGCAGTTCAACTGGGACGTGCTGCAGGACCAGGAGCACGTTGACCTCTCGCATTCGCGGGTGTTCAGTCAGTGGCACTCGCCCGTCACCGTCTCGCTCTCCGTGCACCAGGACCGCTCGATGATCACCCACGGGCATCCCGCACCCCTGTCCGCATCGGAGCTGATCGGGCAGCCGCCGTCGTGCCGTGCAGCTGTGGTGGGCGTGGAGCAGGAGGTGGAGCCCTGGGCCAGGGCCGCTGCTGCCAGAGGCACGCGACTGTTCGGGGACGTCGGCTGGGACCCGGCAGGGGAATGGGCCCCGGAGACCCTCGGCTCGCTCGAGCACTTCTACGCGTTCATGCCCAACGCGGTGGAGGCCATGGCCTACACGCGCACGGACGATCCCTGGGCCGCGCTCTACGCGCTCGCCGACCGCGTGCCGGTGGCCGTGGTGACGGTGGGACAGCAGGGTGCCATGGCCATCGACTCGATCACGGGGGAGGAGGAGTGGGTCCCGGCGCTGCCGGTCGCGGCCTACGATCCCACCGGGGCGGGGGACTGCTTCGGTGCCGCGTTCGTCATGGCGGACCTCGCGGGCTTCCCGCTGGCCGACCGCCTGAGCTTCGCGAACCTCTGTGCGTCGCTGTCGGTGCAGCACGTCGGCGGCTCGCTGGCGGCGCCGGGCTGGGGTGACATCGCGGACTGGTGGCACCGGGTGAGCGAGGGGCGCGACGGCGTGCGCAAGCAGTGGCTGCGACGCTACGCCTTCCTCGACGAACTCGTGTCGGACGTCCCCACGGAGGCGGTACGGCGCGCGACGGCGACCATCGCCCGCCAGTCCGACGCGTCGCCGTCGTCCGGTGCGTCCGGCGCGTCCGGGGGGCCCGCGGGACGCGACGCCCGGGGCGAGCTCTCGTGAGCCGCACATCGCAGCGCGGCCCTGTGTCCTGGGACGGGGGGACGTGGCTGCACCGCCCCGCCGCCGTGGCCCAGGAGGGTGCGTCGCTGCATGTGACCGCCGAGCAGGGGAGTGATGCCTGGCGTCACACCTCGTACGGCTTCGTGCACCACAGCGCCCACGCTCTGCTGAGGCCGTTCCCCGCCGACACCGCGATGGAGGTCAGTTTCCGGCTGACCTACGACCAGCAGTTCGACCAGGCCGGGCTGTACCTGCACCGCGCGGCCGAGGAGTGGATCAAGGCGGGCGTCGAGGTCTCCGACGGCGTGCTGCAGGTGGGCGCCGTGGTCACGCGACCGTTCTCCGACTGGTCGGTGGCTCCGGTGCCGGATTGGCAGGGCCGCGAGGTGACGATGCGCGTCAGCCGCGCAGGTGACGCCGTCACCGTCCGCGCGCGGGCCGACGGCGAGCCCTTCCGCCTCGTCCGGGTGGTACCGCTCGATCCCGCGGCCGAGGTGCTCGCAGGGCCCTACTGCTGCGCGCCCACGCGGGGCGGCCTCACGGTGGTCTTCACGGGATGGTCCGTGCTCGACGCCGACGCCTCGCTGCACCCCTGATCCGTCTGATCCGTCGCGGAGCCGGCCGTGGCCCTCACTCGTCGACGAGCAGGGCCGCGGAGCGCTCCCTCACCCGCGGCGGCAGCAGGGGCAGGAGCGCGCCGACGTGCTCGACGGGGTAGGACTCCGCTCCGTTCCAGTCGGACCTGAGGATCGATGCGCCGTCCACCCAGAAGCTGTTGCCCGGCCGGTCACCGACGTAGAGCCGGATCCGCCGGGCAGGTCGCTCGACGCCGTCCACCGCGACCACACCCAGTTCCTTCCGGACGAATCTCGCATCCTCGACGCGAGGGGCCGCTGACTCGTCGAACTGGCGGAAGCGGAGCTCATCGGCTCCGGTGCCGAGCATCCGCGCCAGGACGCGGTGCGCAGCGTAGCTCGGGACGGCGTCACCGACGTCGATCACGGACCCCCAGCCGTCGTCGACACCGCTCCGGGCATTGACGCACCTGATCTCCTCGCCGTCCTCGGCGGAGGAGAAGCGATCCCAGACCTCGCTCCCGGTCCGGAACGTCGTCGTCTGCGACAGTTCGACGAGCTGTCCGTGCGGGGACTCGAACATCAGCCGGGTGCGGAGCGTGTCGGGATGCTCCGTGCGGCGGAGCAGGCCGGCGACGACGGCGCCGATCGTGAAGACCTCGACGGTATCCGTCACAGCTCGGGCCCGTCGGGTCTCCGCGCGACGAACACCCATTCGCGGCCCGGCCGGTCGGGTGCGTCGCGGACGTCGTCCACCACGAACCCGTGCTGCGTCAGCTGCTCACGCACCTCCTCCTCCGACCGGAAGCGGAGGGTGGAGTCGGACGTCAGTACTGCGCCGTCGGAGCCGAACACGAACGTCCAGCGGAAGCTCACGAGGGGCAATGCCACACCGGTCAGCTCCACCCAGCTGTGGACGTCGCCCACGCCGTCGACCGTCCTGGTGCTGCGGGACTGCTGGTCCGTCCAGGCCTCCCAGCCGCGACGCGCGGGATCGCGGGTCTCGAACACGAACCGGCCGCCCGGCAGCAGCATGCGGAACACGGCGTCGAGGGTGGCGTCCCAATCCTCGGGATCGACGACCGCCTGCGCGGCGTTGCCCGTCATCAGGACGAGGTCGGCGCGCTCGTGGGCGGCATCGACGGCCACTCCATGCACGAATCGGACGGCCGCGGCACCGGGCTTCGACCGGGCGACGTCGAGCGAGCCGACGGCGGGGTCCACCCCGACGACGCGGTAGCCGCGCTCGGCGAGCTCCAGCGCCAGGACACCGGTACCGCACCCGAGATCGAGCACGCGTTCCGCCCCGAACTCCTCCGCCATGGCGAAGTAGGGCTCGAGGTCGTCGCGGTGGCCATCGAGGTGGTCGTAGACGGCGGCGAGGCGGGGGTGGTCGAAGATCGCGTCAGGCACGGGCGCGTGTTCTCGAGCCAGCTCTCACCGAAGGGTGCCGCGCGCCGGCGGTACGGACCGGCGGCGAACATGTGCCCTGGCCCTGCTTCCCACGAGCAGAAGGGCGCCGAAGACGATCCACGGGATCACGTCGAGTGCATCGGACACCCAGGTTGAGGGCGCGGCGACGGACGCGACCACCACCGCCGTGCCGAGCAACCACACCGTGGCTAGCAGGGGTGTCAGGCGGGAGCGGAAGGCGAGCCGGCGGACCTCGTTCTGGAATTCCTGGTTCATCCCCATCACGTCATCCTGCAGCATCGGTGGGCCGAGGAGAACCCCCGGGGGGCCGCATCCGGGTCACAGGGCGGTGCGGGCCGACCTTACGGTGGGGGCGGCGGGGTGGCTCTCCTCCGAGGCGGGGTCGGTGCCGAGGGCGAGGCTCGCCGACAACCTCTTCAGCCCGTCCCGGATGCGGGTCTTGGCCGTGGGTACCGGGATACCGAGGTACTGGGCGACCTCCCGGTAGGTCAGGCCGCCGTAGTAGGCCAGGCAGATCGCCTCACGCTGCGCAGGGGAGAGAGCGCTGAGCCCCCGCCGTACCTCGCCGACCTCCCACCGCGCCAGGACGGTCTCGGTCACGGAGTCGAAGGGGACGTCGAGGTTCCGCGCACCGTAGGCCACCGTGCGGGCGCGGTGCGTGTGTTCCATGCGCACCTTGTCCACGGCCTTACGGTGCGCGAGGGTCAGCAGCCATGACATGCCGGACCCCTTTGCGGGGTCGTAGCGCGCGGCGGTCTCCTGCCAGAGCGCGAGGAACACCTCCTGGCTCACTTCCATGCTCAGCTGCTCGTCGACCACCACGCGGCGCGCGACCGCATGGACCCGGGGCGAACCCACCCGGTAGAGAACGGTGAACGCCCGCTCGTCGCCACGGGAGACGGCGAGCAGGAGGGCGGCGACGTCGTCGTTCGCCGCACCGTCGACCCGCTGCGCTGACGTCGCCACACTCGTCATCCTAGGTGCCACCACCTGGACCACCGGTCTGCTACCCGACGAGTCGGCGGATCTACGCGCCCTGGCGCGCCGTCGCCTCGCCCAGCCAGCGTGTGTATCTCAGCCAGGGGTCCTCCACACCCGCCGCCAGTCGGCGCACGTGGTCCTCGAGGGCGGGGGTCGAGCGGAACCACTCGGAGCGGTCCAGCCGCGCGTCGGCGAACTGTTCGTGCCGGCGACGCTCCACCAGGCGGTCCCCCTGTTCGAGGGCCAGCAGCTCGTCGTGCCACAGCCGCGCCAGGCGGCTGCGGGGATTCGCCGTCGTGCCGATCTTGATGCGGTCCCCGAAGCGGATGTAATAGACGACGTCGACGCGCGGCGGCGGGAGCCCGGGGTCGCGGGTCTCACCCAGGCGCCACTCGCACGCCGCGCACACCCATCCGGACGGGTACCTGACACCCGTGCGTGAACCACACGCGGGGCAGGCGACGGGCAGGACGTCCTGTACCCCGAACTCGCCCTCCACCCAGTCCGTGACCTCCGCGAGATGCGCGCTGCACAGGGGAAACGGCGCGTCCGCGGTCGGCAGCGCGCAGGGCATGCCACCCGCGTCGTCGAAGCGGCAGACCGCGGCGGGCGGTTCGGAATCGGTCACGTGTCGATCCTGCCTCCCGCCACCGACACCGCGCCTCGGGCAGGGCGGCCGGCTGGCAGAATGGGGGCGATGACTCAGCCCGAACGCGCCCTGGAGATCGACCTCGATGCCGTGCGCCACAACGTGCGCCACCTGCGCGACGTCGCGCACCCTGCGCGCCTCATGGCGGTGGTGAAGGCGGACGCCTACGGGCACGGTGCCGTACCCGTCGCGAAGGCGGCGCTCGAGGCGGGTGCCGCCTCGCTCGGGGTGGCGCACGTGAGCGAGGGCGTGACGCTTCGTAGGGCCGGGATCGAAGCGCCCATCCTCGCCTGGCTGCACACCCCGGGTACAGATTTCTCCGCCGGTGTGGAGCACGGCCTGGACCTCGGGATCTCCGGCTGGGAGCTCGAGCACGTGGTCGCGGCAGCGCGGGAACTCGAGCGGCCGGCGATCGTGCACCTCAAGATCGACACCGGGCTGGGGCGGAACGGCTGCCCGCCCGAGCAGTGGGACGCGCTGCTCAGCCGTGCCGTGGAGCACCAGGAGGAGGGCCTCATCCGCGTGGTCGGCATCTTCTCCCACCTTGCCGTGGCCGACGAACCGTCGCGCCCCGAGACGGACCTGCAGGTGCGGGCCTTCCGCGAGGCCGTCGCTGCGGCCGAGAACGCCGGGATCGACGTCGAGGTGCGGCACCTGGCCAATACGCCCGCCACCTACTCCCGTCCGGACTGCCACTTCGACCTCGTGCGGGTGGGGCTCGGCATCTACGGGCTCTCGCCGTTCGCCGATCAGGGGTCTGCGGACCTCGGGCTGCACCCCGCGATGACGTTCAGCGCGCTCGTCTCCAACGTCAAGGAGGTACCCGCCGGCCAGGGCGTCTCCTACGGTTTCGCCTACCGTACGCAGAAGCCGACGACGCTCGGGCTCATCCCGGTGGGCTACGGGGACGGCGTGCCGCGGATCGCCACGGGCGCACCGGTGCAGGTGGACGGCAGGATCTACCCGGTGGTGGGCCGCATCGCCATGGACCAGTTCGTCATCGACTTCGGCGCGACCGGTCTGCTGGGAACGCCGCACAGCCCGCTGGGCCGCCGCGCCGTCCTGTTCGGCGGTCCGGGCGCGCCCGCGGTGGAGGACTGGGCGGCCGCGGCGCAGACCATCAACTACGAGGTGGTCACGCGGATCAGCGGCCGGGTGGAGCGCAGCTACGTGGGGACACGTCACGGGGACGGGCCGGATGACGACGGCGCCTGAGTGGGCGTCGACGCACGACGTCGGGTCCGCGGAGGAGCTCCAGGATCTCGCCGCCCGCCTCGCGCCGGTGCTGCGGGAGGGTGACCTGCTGGTGCTGTCCGGTGAACTGGGGGCGGGCAAGACCACCTTCACGCAGGGCCTCGGCCGGGGCCTCGGCGTGGAGCAGCGCATCATCTCGCCCACCTTCGTGCTGGTGCGGCACCACCCCGCCCCGAGCGGGAGGCCCGGGCTCGTGCACGTCGACGCCTACCGCCTCGACAGCCCTGCAGCGGTGGACGACCTCGACCTCGACTCGACCATGCCCGGAAACGTCACGGTGGTCGAATGGGGTGCCGGACGCGTGGACCATCTCAGCGACAGCCGCCTGCACATCGGGATCGCGCGACCGCTCGGTGGCTCCGCAGCTCCCGGCCCGGCCGGCCCGGGCATCGTCACCGACTTCGAGGACGACGGCGAGGACGAGGTGCGCACCGTCACCCTCACCGGGTTCGGCCCCCGCTGGCGGGACCGTCAGCCGACGCTCGCGCTCGACTAGGCTTGTCGGGTGCTTCTTCTCGCCCTCGACACCTCGGCCGCGGCCACGGTGGCCCTCCTGCAGGACGACGTCGTCCTCGGCCGGTTCGGCAGTGGCGACACCCGCTCGCACGCCGAGGTCCTCGCCCCCGCGGTGCAGCGCATCCTCGCCGAGGCGGGGGTGGACGGTCCCGACGTGGACGCCGTCGTCGCGGGGGTGGGTCCGGGGCCCTTCACCGGGCTGCGGGCCGGCCTCGTGACCGCGCGGACCCTCGCCTTCGTCTGGGACGTGCCCCTGCACGGGGTCATGAGCCTGGACGCCCTGGCGTTCGACGCCTCCGGCGCACTGCCCGCCGGGGAGCGGTTCCTCGTCGGGACGGACGCGCGGCGCGGGGAGGTGTACTGGGCCGAGTACCGGAAGCCCGCCCAACCCGCTCGCCTGGGCGACGACGCACCCTCCGTGCCGGATCTGCTCGACGGTCCGGTACTGCTCGACGGTCCGCACGTGGGTCCGGCAGCCGATCTCCCGACGGGCCTGCCGGTCGTCGGCCGGGCCGCAGGCCTGTACCCGGAGGAGCTCGACGGCGTGCCCGACTTCGCGACCGCTGACCCCGACGCCGTCGCGCTCGCGCGGGTGGCCCGGCTCCGGCTCCTCGCCGGGATGGTACTCAGCGACACCGCCCCTCTGTACCTCCGGGAGTCCGACGCGCAGGTTCCCGGGCCGCGGAAGCGGGCCACGTCATGACCTTCACCCTGCGGGACCTCGCCTACGAGGACATCGAGGCCCTGGCGCGCCTCGAGGTGGAACTGTTCCCGGCCGACGCCTGGCCCCTCGAGATGTTCTACGACGAGTTCTTCCAACCCGACACCCGGCGCTACATCGTGGCCGAGGTGGACGGCGAAATGGTGGGGTACGCGGGCCTCATGGTGGTGGACACGACGGCGGACATCCAGACCATCGGCGTGCTGCCCGCGGTCGAGGGCCGGGGCATAGGCCGTGCCATGCTGACGGAACTGATCGAGGAAGCTGCGCGTCGGGGCGCGGACACCGTCATGCTCGAGGTCCGCGCCGACAACCCGCGCGCCCAGCGGCTGTACGTCCGCTTCGGCTTCGAGCGCATCCACACGCGCAAGCGGTACTACCGCGACGGCGTGGACGCCTGGGTGATGCGGCTCCTCCTGCCTGCACCGGCCGAGAGAGCTGCGCCGTGACGCGCGCGGAGCCGCTCGTCCTCGGCATCGAGTCCTCGTGCGACGAGACCGGAGTGGGGATCGTCCGCGGCACGCGGCTCCTCACCAACACGGTGTCCTCCTCGATGGCGGAGCACGTGCGGTTCGGCGGCGTCATCCCGGAGATCGCCTCCCGCGCGCACCTCGACGCCTTCGTGCCGACCCTGCGCGCGGCGCTGGCGGAGGCGGGAGTCACCCTCGAGGAGATCGACGCCATCGCGGTGACGGCGGGTCCGGGCCTCTCCGGGGCCCTCATGGTGGGTGTCTCCGCGGCCAAGGCGCTCGCCGTCGCCACGGGCAAGCCGCTGTTCGCGATCAACCACCTCGTGGCGCACGTGGGCGTGGGACTGCTGGGCGGCACGTTCCCCGACGGGCTGCCCGAGGACCTCGGCGCCCTCCTCGTCTCCGGTGGCCACACGGAGATCCTCCGCGTGGGCAGTCTCGCGCACGACGTCCGGCTGCTCGGGTCCACCATCGACGACGCCGCGGGGGAGGCCTACGACAAGACCGCGCGGATCCTCGGGCTCGGGTACCCGGGCGGGCCGGCGATCGACCGGCTCGCGCGCGACGGCGACCCCACGGCGATCCGCTTCCCCCGGGGCCTGACGCAGCCGAAGTACATGGGGACGGCCGAGGCCCCCGGCCCGCACCGGTACGACTGGTCCTTCAGCGGCCTGAAGACGGCGGTGGCCCGCTCCGTGGAACAGCACGAGGCGGCGGGTCTCGAGGTGCCCGTGGCGGACATCGCGGCGTCCTTCCAGGAGGCGGTGGTGGACGTCATCACCCGGAAGGCCGTCCTCGCCTGCACCGAGCACGGCATCCGCTCGTTGCTGCTCGGCGGAGGAGTCGCGGCCAATCGCCGCCTGCGGGAGCTGACCCGGGAGCGGTGCGACGCCGCCGGGATCGCGCTCACCGTCCCCGCGCCGTCGCTCTGCACGGACAACGGTGCCATGGTCGCGGCGCTCGGCGCGCAGATCGTCCTGGCGGGTGGCAGCCCGAGCGGCATCGGGTTCGGCACCGATTCCTCGCTGCCCGTCACCACCATCGTGCTCCCCGAGGTCTGACGAGGTCTAGAAGTCTGAGCCCGGAGCCGTGCCGGACGCGGAGCGGGGCCGGACCCCCGAAGGAGTCCGGCCCCGCTCACGTGACCTGATCGGGATGGCCCGGTCCGGCCCGCCGATCAGAGCGTGCCGCGCCGGTCCGTGGTCTCCTCGTCGAGGAGATCGTTGTCGCGGAGCCCCGTCATCTCCGAGGGCACACCGGTGCCCGGGATGCCGTCCACGGCGGGGACGGGATCGACGTCGACCACACCGGCGTCATCGGTCACGGGTGGCACCGGGACGTCGTCGATCACCGTGACGGCTTCCGTGTCGGTGCCCAAATCCGATCCCAGGCCGGTGTCGACGGGCGTCTCCGTCACGTCGACGTCGTCGTCGTTCTTCGAGCTGGAGGCCGCGACGGCGACACCTGCCACAGCGGCGGCCGCTGCGACGCCGACACCAGCGGCGAGCTTGCCGGAGATCCCTGCGCCGCCGCTGTCGCCGCGCGATCCAGCGGCGTCGTCGATCGTCGCGGTGCCCGTGCCCGGCACGGTGCCGCGCCATGCGCCCGTGGCGTAGCTCTCGGACTCGATGAACTCCTTGAAGCGGTGGAGATCGGCCTTCGCCTGGTTCTCGACGACGTTCAGCTTGTCGCCGACCTTCTCCACGAGGCCCTCGGGTTCGTACTCGAGGGAGAGGTTCACGCGCGTGGTTCCGCCGAGGTCCTCGAAGGACACGGTTCCGGCGTTCGTGGCGCCTTCGGTGGCAGCCCAGGAGACCCTGCGGTCGGGCACCTGCTCGAGGACCTTCGCCTCCCACTGTCGGCGGATGCCGCCGATCTCCGCGACCCATTCCATGCGATCGTCGCCGAGCTGGGTGATCTGCTTGACCCCGCCCATGAAGTGCGGGAACTCCTCGAACTGCGTCCACTGGTTGTACACGGTCGTCACTGGAAGATTTACCACAACGGACTCTTCGACCTTCGTGCTCATCATGCCTCCCTGGATGGTGGGACGTGCGCTGACGAAATCATCAGCAGGCTTAGCATATGGGGTTCTCAAGGACGGTGCCAAGGGGCCGCGCGTGTCAGGCGGGCGTCGGCAGGTTCCATTCCAGGGAGAACTCCTCCACGGTGAGCCGCGCGAGATCCTCCTACACCTCCTCCATCAGGCTGTCGGCTTCCTGGTTATCGGAGGCGTCCAGGCGGAGCACGTGGGCACCGTCCGATCGGCGGCGCAGGACCACCTGGTACAGGGACGGGCGGTCGATCAGGTCGAGGGAGATTGCGGCGAGGAAGCTGCCCGCCCACGCCAGGGTGCGCCACCCACGGGGCCGCCGCCAGGGTTCGACGGCGATCGTGAAGTGGTGCATGGCGGCTGCGCCGTCAGGCTCGGGGGCCGTGGGCAGGCTCATGACGGGACGCTCAGCTCGGCAGATCGCCGACGGTCGCGTACTTCCGCCGCCAGTCGCGGCCCTCCTCGCCGCCGTACTCGGTCCAGTACTCGCGGCCGCTCGTGATGAGGCCGTCGCGGACGGTCCAGAAGGACACCACGCGGAAGATGCCCACGTCCTCCTGCGGTACCTGCACCTCGGAGACCACCACGTCGCCGGCGTCGTGGACGTTCAGCACGTCGATGCTCCAGCCGTTCGGGTGCTCGGAGTTGACCGCCACCATGTTGTCCCTGCCGCGGATGATCTCGCGCGTGACGGGCCAGAACACCTCGACGTCCTCGGCGAGCGTTGCGCCGACGGCCTTCCAGTCCCTGCTCCAGACTGCTGACCAGTACTGACGGACGACTTCCGTGGATTTCATGCCCCGATGCTACCGGTGCACGGTGTCGGCGGGACGGTCCAGGTGCGGGGTGACCTGCGTCGAGAACGCATCGGCGGTTCGTCCGATCACGGTCTCCGCCGATGTGTCCCAGATGGCCTGGTTGAAGATCTCGACCTCGACGTCGCCCGTGTATCCCGCGGCCGACACGGCCCGCGTGATGGACCCGAAGTCGATCACTCCCGTACCGGGTAGATGCCGGGAGAGCAGCACGTCCGCCTCGAGGGGTGTCCGCCAATCGCACACCTGGTAGCTCGCGATACGGCCCTCACGTCCCGCTCGGGCGATCTGTCCCATCAGGTCGGGGTCCCACCAAACGTGGAAGGTGTCGACCACGACCGCTACCACCGCGGGGTCGAACGGTGCAGCGAGGTCGAGTGCCTGGCCGAGCGTGGAGATCACCGCGCGGTCGGATGCGTACATGGGATGAAGTGCCTCGGGCGCCAGACGCACGCCCGCGGCGGCCGCCACCGGCGCCAGTTCGGCAATGCCACCGGCCACCATCACGAGGACGGCGGCCGAGCCCGGTGCGCCCGCCGCGGCCAGCTGTGCCGTCTCGTCGATGGCCCTGCGGTTGTCCTCCATGGCTGCGCGCCGTGCGGAGCCCTCGGGAACCGTGAAGAACCCACCGCGGCACAGGCTCGAGAGCCGGAGGCGCGAGTCGGCGAGCAGCCGGACGGCGCGTGGGAGTGCACGGAGTGCACGGAGTCGCGCCACCGCCCGATGCTTCCGATGGTCGCGCCGGCGACCACCCGCAGGGCCTCGTCGAGGGGTGCGTACTTGATGGTTATCAACCACGGCGCCGGCGTCGCGGACATCGACGTCCGAGGCAGTGATCTCCTGACCTCGGACCCGGTCGACGGCGTCAGCCTGGGGCCGTTCGGGTACGCCCTGGTCATGACGGGCAACCAAGCGCCCGGGCGCCCGCCGGGCTGATGCTAGCGCTCGGGGACCTGCCGCCGCGTGCACTGGTCCGGCCGGACCCAGGCCTCGCGGGCGATCGAGAACTCGACCCATTGCGCGAGCACGGCCGTCGGCGTCCACGCCATGGCGAACCCGCGGACGGTCTGACGTGCCCCGTCGGCGTACTCGAGGTCCACCCACAGGGCGGGTGCGGGTGACGTCGACTCGGTGATGCCCTCGGTGGGCGCCTCGAGCTGGAGGGGAGGGGTGTACCGGTGGGTGGTGGGTGGCAGCCCGTGCCAGCCGGCGGCCCTAGCCACGGCGCACGGCTCGGGCGGCGGCGGGCGGCAGGGTCACGCCACCACTCTACGAGCCCGGGCGGGCGGCGCTCGGGAATCAGGCGGCGCGCGTGGGGTGGACCGGCAGCGCGCGACGGCGGCACCGGGCGGCGTCGACCCACGCCTCCCTGGCGCGGGAGAACTCGATCCACTGCGCCAGGACCTCCGTCCCGGTCCACGCCATCGCGAAGCCCTTCAGGGTGCGGGTGGAGCCGTCGGGGTAGTCGAGGTCCACCCAGAGGGCAGGCGATCGGATCGGCTCGACGACGTCCGCCGTGGGCGCCTCGAGCTGGAGCGGTGGGACGTACCTGTCGGCGCTGGGTGGGATTCCGTGCCAGCCTGGTCGTTGTGCCATGCGACGAGGGTACGTCGCGGGTCCGACCTTCGGAGGTCCGGCCTTCGAGGGTCCGACTGGAGCGACGACCGTGCAGTGGGCACCCGTTGCACAGGGGGCACCCGCAGCACAGGGGGCGCCGACTGCGCAAGGGCCCGGCGGGTGGCGGGAATCCCTCCTGCGCAGGGACGGCCTACTGGATAGCATGAACGCGACGACGTCACCTGGGGCGGGCTGCACTTTGTGCTGTGCGAGCGGTGCGTCGCCACCACCGTTGACCGTGGTTCCACCTGAGTGTGAAGTGAGCACAGCCATGACGAAGGACGACCTGCACAAGATCCGCGTAGCAGCGGCGGACAAGGAAGATGTCGAGTTCGAGCTCGACCGCGCGGAGTTGGTGCTCCAGGAGGCCGTGACGGAGGCGTTGAACCACGGCGAGGACATCAAGGTCATCGCGGAGGTGGCGGAGCTCCCGGTGGACGACGTCGTGAAGCTCGCACAGGATGTCAGCCCGGACGCCGCACTGCCCTTCTAGGGAGCTCCGGCGTCGGCCACGCGAACGGGCGCGTCGGCCGGGAGCGGACCAGCAGTGACCGAGCTGGTATTCGCTCAGCGGATACTTCGTATGTTCTTTACGCTCTTCCCCTGATACTTCGGGCGGGACAAGGTTGTTACGTGGATCACAGAGGATCCGCCTCGTACCCAGCCCGAAGGATTCAGCGTGGAAACTCCGCTCTCCCATCTCGCCCACCTGGACATCGCCAGCCCCGACGTCGAAGCCTCGGCACGCTTCTACGAGGAGAAGTTCGGCATGCGGATCGTGGACCGCGTCGACGGCGCCGTCTACCTGCGCTGCTGGGGCGACTACTACCGCTACAGCCTCGTCGTGGTGCCCGGCCCCGAGGCCGCGCTGACGCGCATGGCGTGGCGCACCTCGAGCGAGGCGGCACTGCACGACGCCGTCGCGCGGATCGAGGCGAGCGGCACCACGGGCACCTGGAAGGACTCCGGCCACGGTCACGGCCGCGCCTACGAGTTCACCGGCCCCTACGGCCACCCCATGCGCCTCTTCTTCGAGGTGGAGCGCTTCGTGGCCGAGCCCGAGTTCGCGTCCTCGTACCCTGACCGCCCCGAGCGCCGCAGCGATCACGCCGCGGCCCCGAGGTTCCTGGACCACGTGACGGTCGCCGCCTCGGACGTCCGCGGGTTCGCCCGCTGGTACAGCGAGACCCTCGGCTTCCGCGTCATGGCCTTCGTGGACCTCGACGAGGCTCCCGTCACCGTGTTCTCGGTCCTCACCACCAACGAGAAGTCGCACGATCTCGGCGTGGTCCTCGACACCTCCTCCCGGGCCGGCCGCGTCAACCACATCGCGTTCTGGGTGGACAGCACGGAGGACCTCATGCGCACTGCGGACGTCATGATGGAGCACGGCACCCCCATGGAGTACGGCCCGTCCATCCACGGCGTGGGCGAGCAGAACTTCCTCTACTTCCGTGAACCGAGCGGACTCCGTGTGGAACTGAACTCCGGCGGCTACCGCAACTACGTGCCCGACTGGGAGGCGAACACATGGACGCCGTCCGCCGGCTCGAACAACTTCTACCGCAACGGCATCATGCCCCACTCCATGACCGAATCCTTCCCGCCCGCCGAGGGCATGACGGCCACGGAGGAGGGTGCATCCGACGCCATGAAGGACGCGCTGCTCAACCCCTACGCCGTCCAGGGTCGTGGCTGAGATGGCCTCCGACACGCCTGCACATTCCTACGCCTTCCTCCGCTTCCGCCGCGCCGACGGCGCCACCGCCACGGGGCTCGTCGTGGGGGACCGCGTGCGGGAGATCCCGCAGGACATCCCCACGGTCATCGCGGAGTGGGCTGACCTCGAACCGGTGTTCGACGCCCTCGCCGCCGACACCTCCGACGACCGGCATGCGCTCGGCGACCTCGACGTCGTCGCGCCCGTCCAGCCGGCACAGGTGCTGCAGGCCGGCGCGAACTACCGCAAGCACGTGATCGACCTCGCCGCCTCGCACCGCTCGCCGGGCGAGGACGAGGAGGAGGTGCGGCGCCGGACGGCCGAGATGATGGACAGCAGGGCGGGCCAGGGCACGCCCTACTTCTTCATCGGGCTGCCCACGGTCATCACGTCGGCCACGGCGGACCTCGTGCTGCCCTCCTACAGCGACAGCCACGACTGGGAGCTCGAGCTCGCAGCGGTGATCGGGACGCGTGCCTTCCGGGTGACGCCCGAGGATGCGCTGGCGCACGTGTTCGGGTACACCATGGTCAATGACATCACCACGCGCGAGTTCGTGTTCCGGAAGGACATGCCGGCCATCGGCTCGGACTGGTACCGCGCCAAGAACGCTCCCGGGTTCCTGCCCACGGGCCCGCTGCTCACGCCGTCGAAGTTCCTCGCCGATCCGCAGGACCTCCAGGTGACGCTGAAACTCAACGGTGACACCATGCAGGACGAATCCACGGCGGACATGATCTTCGGCGTCGCGAAGCTCGTCAGCGAGGCGTCGCAGACCGCCCCGCTGCTGCCGGGTGATCTCGTGCTCACGGGCAGCCCCGCCGGCAACGGCGCCCACTGGGGCAGACTGCTGCGTGACGGCGACGTCATGGAGGGGACCATCACCGGACTGGGCACGCAGGTGGTGCACTGCAGGGCGGAGAGCACGTCGGCGAGCAGCGACGCGGCGCAGCACGGAGCCCGGCAGGCGGCCAGGGCATGAGCGCCGGATCGGGTATCCAGTGGGCGGACCCGCTCGGTTCCATCGAGGCGATGGCCACGAACCACAACAACTGGGGCCGGTGGGGCGAGGAGGACGTTCTCGGGACGTTGAACTTCATCACGCCGGCGAAGCGCGTGGAAGCCGCGCGCCTGGTGGTCACGGGGGAGACGTACTCGCTCTCGCAGTCCTTCGACACCAACGGTCCGCAGAAGGGCTGGCGGCGCCGCACCAACCCCGTGCACACCATGACGGACACCGGCGTGGACGCCGAACGCGGGAACCAGGGGTTCCCGCACGGCATCGGCGGCGCGGACGACGTCATCTCCATGCCGCTGCAGTGCTCCACACAGTGGGACGGCCTCGGCCACATCTTCGACCGCGGGCGGGCGTGGAACGGCCGGCGGGCGGGCGACGTCGTGACCTCCGAGGGTGATCTCGTCACCGGGATCGAGACCGCGGCCTCGGCGGTGACCACGCGGGGTGTGCTGCTCGACGTCGGACGGACGCTGGCGCCCGGGCTGGGCCGCACCGACGGGCAGCTTCCCGACGGCTTCGCGATCACGCCCGAGCACCTCGCCGAGACCATCGCCGCCCAGGGACCCAGCGCCGAGGTGCGCCGCGGCGACATCGTGGTGGTCCGCACCGGGCAGTACACGCGGGCCCGCCGGGACGGCTGGGGTGAGTACGCGGGCGGGCCGGCCCCCGGCCTCTCCTTCAACGCGGCCCCGTGGCTGCACGCCTCGGAGATCGCGGGGATCGCCACCGACACCTGGGGCTTCGAGGTGCGGCCGAACGAGTTCGACGGCGCCTTCCAGCCGCTGCACCAGATCGCGATACCCAACCTCGGTCTGTTCCTCGGCGAGATGTGGGATCTCGACGGCCTGGCCGACGCCTGCGCCGCGGACGGCCGGTACGACTTCCTGCTCACCGCCGCACCGCTGCGCATCACCGGAGCCGTGGGGTCCCCCGTGAACCCCATCGCCCTGCGCTGACAGCACCACCGGACCACCGCACCACCGCACGACCGGGGTCGGACCGACCCACCACCAGCCGTCGACCACGAAGGAGTTCGAGATGGCAGCAGTACAGAGCATCGGGATCGTAGGCTCGGGAGCCGCCGGACTGACCGCGGCCATCCTCCTCGCAGACGCGGGGCTCGACGTCGAACTGATCGAGAAGGCCGAGGTACCCCGTGCGCACGGCTCGGGCATCACCCTGCAGGGGAACGGCCTGCGCATCCTGCGGCAGCTCGGCGTCTGGCCGCAGGTCCTGGAGAAGGGATTCGCCTTCAGTACCCTGGGCCTTCGTGCGCCCGATCCGGAGGCCACCGTGATCGCCGTCCTCGACGACATCCGCACGGGCGGTGAGGACCTGCCCGCGACCATGGGCATGTACCGCCCGGACCTCACGGCGATCCTCATGGAGCGCGCCGAGGCGGCGGGGGTGCGCATCCGCCACGGACGTGCGCTGACGCACCTCGAGGACGACGGCGAGCGCGTCACCGTGACGACGACGGACGGCAGTCGCTCCACCTACGACCTGCTGATCGGCGCGGACGGGCTCCACTCGGACGTCCGCAGGGCCATCGGCATCGACGCCCAGCCCGTCGGCACGGGCATGGGGATCTGGCGGGCCTTCGTCGGCCGCCCGGCCGACGTGGTGCGCACCGACCTCATCTACGGCGGGCCCTGCTACATCGCGGGGTACTGCCCCACGGGCGAGGACTCCATCTACGCCTACCTGGTGGAGAAGGCACAGACCCGTACCCCGGAGGAGGGGCCGGCCGTCATGCGGGAGCTCGCGGCGGGCTACGGCGGGCCGTGGCGGGAGATCCGCGAGCACCTCGACGACACCGCGTCCATCAACTACACGCACTTCACGAGCCACCTCGTGGAGGGGCCGTGGCACCGTGGCCGGGTGGTCATCATCGGTGACGCCGCCCACAGCTGCCCGCCCACCGTGGCCCAGGGGGCCTCGATGGCTCTCGAGGACGCCGCCGTGCTGGCGGAACTCGTCATCCGGGAGGACGCCCTGTCCGAGGAGCTCTGGCAGGAGTTCGCCGACCGGCGGCAGCCGCGCGCGAGCGCCGTCGTCGCCGCGTCCGTGCAGGTGGGGCAGTGGATGCTCGAGGGCGTCCGCGGTGACGTGCCCGGGCTGATGAACGGCATCTCGACCCTGCTGAAGGAGCCCGCATGAGCTCCTCCGGACAGGCCCTCCCGGTCGTCGACGTCCACGCGCACGTCCTCCTGCCGCAGCTCCAGGAGCTGGCGTCCGCCGCAGATCCCGAGGGGATGGCAGCGCAGCAGGACCTCGAGCGGCGCCGCAACGGCGGCCCGTCCCTCGCGGCGTCGGGAGCCATGATCAGGGAGCGCTGGCCGCGCCTCACCGACCTCGACCGGCGCCTCGCGGACATGGACGCCACCGGTGTGGACGTGCAGCTCGTGTCGCCCTCACCGTCGCACTTTTCCTACTTCGCGGACGAGTCTCTCGCGCTCGAACTCAGCCGGCGCGCCGCAGCCCTCGTGCGGGACCTCGTGGACCGGGCGCCCACCCGCCTCAACGGCCTGGGCCTGGCGCCGCTGCAGCACCCGCACCTCATGGTCGAGGCGCTGGAGCACGCCGTCCTGGAGGTGGGACTGCTCGGCGTGGAGATCGGTTCCTTCGCCCCGCCGCGGACGGGCGCGGGGCAGGCCGGCACGGTGGAGCTCTCGGACGTGCGGCTCGATCCTTTCTGGGCGCGTGCCGAGGAGCTCGGCGCCCTCGTGTTCCTGCACCCCTTCGGCTGTTCACTGGACGAGCGGCTGGACCGCTTCTACCTCGCCAACACCGTCTCCCAGCCGGCCGAGAACGCCGTGGCGCTCTCGCACCTGATCTTCGGCGGGGTGCTCGACCGCTTCCCGGACCTGCGCTTCGTCGCGGCGCACGGGGGCGGGTACCTGCCCACGAGCATCGGCCGGTCGGATCACGCGTGGGAGGTGCGGCCGGACGCCCGGACCTGCGCCGAACCGCCGTCGTCGTACCTGCGGAAGCTCCACTTCGACTCCCTCGTGCACAGTCCGGAGGTGCTGCGGGCCCTCGTGGCCGCGGCCGGTCCGGGCCAGGTGCTCCTGGGCTCGGACTACCCGTTCGACATGGGCTCCGAGGACCCCGTGGGCGCCGTCCGCGCAGCCGGTCTCGGGGACGAGGACGCCGTCCTCTCCGGTACGGCACACCGGCTCGGCATCACGGCGGCAGCCTCCGCCCGAGCGGCGAGGTAGGCCCCGTGGTGCGCATCGCGCGCTGGCGGTCGGCTGACGGCGGCATCCGTTCGGGGTTCGTCCGGGGAGAGCAGTGCCATGCGCTGCCCGACGCCGGTACGGTCGCCGATCTCCTCCGCGCCGGCCTCGCGGAGACCCTCGCGCGGGCGGACGCCGTGTGTGGCTCCGTCCCCGGCGTCGCACTCGGCGAGGTCACGCTCGTAGCTCCCCTGGAACCGGCGAGCATGCGGGATTTCGTGGCGTTCGAGGAGCACGTGGAGGGCGTGCGGAAGAGTATCGACGGGGTGGCGGGCGTGGTTCCCGAGTGGTACCAGGCGCCCACGTTCTACTTCACGAACCCGCACACCGTCGGGGGGACGGGGGAGGTCATCGGCATCCCGGCCGGCTGCGAGGACATGGACTTCGAGACCGAGGTGGCCGCCGTGATCGGCGCCGTCCCGGGAAGTGACGGCAGGAACCTCGACGCCGCCACGGCGCACCGCCACATCTTCGGGTACACCGTCCTCAACGACTGGTCCGCCCGCGACCTCCAGCGGCGCGAGATGAGAGTGAGCCTCGGTCCGTGCAAGGGCAAGGACTTCGCCAACACCCTCGGGCCGTGGATCGTCACGGCGGACGAGTTCGAGCACCTGCACGACGACGACGGTTTCCTGCCGATCGGCATGACGGCGGAGGTCAACGGCGAGGAGGTGGGCCGGGACCTGCTCTCCAACATGGGCTGGCCGTTCGCCGACCTCGTGGCGTACGCCTCGCAGGACTCCGTGGTGGTCCCGGGTGACGTGCTCGGATCGGGTACCTGCGCCGGCGGGTGCCTGGCCGAACTCTGGGGGCGTAACGGCGGGAAGACACCACCACCGCTGGTGACGGGTGACACGGTGCGCCTCACGGTCGAGGGCATCGGAAGCATCACGAACGTGGTGGGCCCGCGGCGGGAAGCGGTCACGCGGGTCGCTGCGCGGACGCGCCCGGGGAGCGGACGGAGCTCGGTGACCTGACCTCAGCCCGGGAGCACCGCCGACCAGCCGCCGTCCACCATGAGGTTCGCGCCGGTCACGTACGCGGCCTCGTCCGAGGCGAGGAACAGGGCACACGCCGCCACGTCCTCCGGCGTGCCGATCCGCCCGAGGGGGATCGACCGCGCGATGCCGGTCATCGGGTGGTCGGGCGCCAGGAGGTCCTGCTCGGTGGCCCGCGTGCGGATCATGCCCGGGCTGACGGCGTTGACGCGGATGCCGCGGGGCGCCCCCTCTGCGGCGAGCTGCGCCGTCATCGCGATCACCGCGCCCTTCGTGGCGCTGTGCGCGAGGCGGCCGTTCGTCGTCGACCCCCGCACGCCGGCGGTGGAACCGACGAGGACGACGGCGGCGCGCGGGGCCGCGGTGAGCTGCTCCCAGAAGTGCCGGACCGGCAGGAACACCACGTCCAGCTCGTGGGCGGTGTTCCACTGCCAGTCGGCGACGGTCAGCTCGTGCACGGGGGCGAAGCGCGTGGCCGCCGCATTCGCGTACAGGATGTGGACGCCGTCGTGCTCCCGCTGCACGGCAGCCGCCCAGGCCGCCACCTCCTGGTCCTGGGTCAGGTCCACGTGCGTGTGACCGATGGTGCCGCCCGCGTCCCGGACGGCGCGCGCGGTGTCGGCGGCGCCGACGTCGTCGATGTCGCACCCGAAAATCGTCGCTCCCTCCTCCGCGAAGCGGAGCGCTGCTGCCCGGCCGAGCCCGCTGCCGATCCCCGTGATGACGGCGGTCTTCCCCGTGAGCCTCGGCGCATGCATGTGTTCTCCCTCGAACGGACGTGCCTCGACCCTGCCACCCGGCACGAGGTCACCGGAAGGCGGACGTGCGTCTACGAGGTATCCGCGATTCCGATGGTAAGCCGGTGCGGCGTCAGGGGGATCTGATCGTTGAGCGAGGTGCACGCGCGGTGCACCACGGATCTCAGCCAGCTGTGCGCCGGGTCCTCGGTCTGCGTCGGGTGCCAGTACAGCGCCTCGACCAGCGCCACCTCGTGGCCGGGTGACATGCGCAGAGCCGCGAGGGGCGCGCCGCGCTGGGCGCGTGCGGCCAGCATCGCGGGCATCATCGCCACGAGGTCCGTGCCCTCGATGAGCAGCGGGAGGGCGAGGAACCCGGCGACGACGGCGGCCACCGGACGCGTGAGACTGCGGTCGGCGAACAGGCGGTCGGCGGGCGTCAGGATCGTCTCGCCGAAGAAGCCGACGGCGTGGGGGAGCCGCGCGAGGTCCTCCAGCGTCACGGACTCCTCCTCGAGCAGCGGGTGGGCGGCGTCCACCACGGCCACGAAGCTGTCACGGAACAGTTCGCGCGAGGTGCCCTGCATGCGGTACCCCGTGGGTCCCATCAGCAGGTCCGTCCGCGAGAGCTCGGACATCTCGCCCTTGAAGCCCGAGTTGGGGACGATGTCCACGCCGACGCCGGGGGCCTCCTCGACGAGGATGCGACGGAGCGGACCCACCACGAGGGAGGCTGCGTAGTCCGAGGCCGCGATGACGAACTCGCGCTCGCTCGTGGCGGGGTCGAAGCCCGAGCGAATCCTCGTGGCCCGCTGCATGTGCGCCACGGCCTCGTTGACGAGCGGCAGCAGTGCCTGCGCGAAGGGCGTGAGCTCGTAGGTGCGGCCTGTGCGGGTGAGCAGCTCGTCGTTGAAGTGCCGCCGCAGTTTCGCCATGGCCGCGCTCGTTGCCGGTTGGCTCAGCTGCAGCCGTTCGGCAGCCCTGGACACGTTCCGCAGTTCCAGCAGCACCTGCAGGTGAGGCAGCAGGTTCAGGTCGAGGTTCCTCATGGGCCCACCCTAGCCACCACCCCCACGCCTGGCGCCTCCTCTCCGGCGGGGCGCGGGGGAGGAGGCGCTCGAGGCTCGCACCGACGGCGGCGCCCGGGACACGCGACGTGGGGTCAGGCGATGGCCGGCTTCCGGGCGCGGGTGCCGGCCACGAGGGCTCCGACGAGGGCCACGAGGCTGAGGACGCCGATGGTGCCGAGCGCCACGTCGAGGCCGCCGAGGGCCGAGATGCCGATGACCACGATCGGCGTCAGGAACTGGCCGATGAACAGGGTGCTGGTCCAGATGCCGGTCCCGCGCCCCCGCTGCTCGAGCCCGAGCCCCGAGACGGCCCAGGTCAGGAGCGTGGGCAGCAGCAGCCCGGTGCCGGCACTCGCGATCACCGCGCCGGCGATCACCACGGGGATGGTGGTGGCGGCAGCCACCACCAGGAGGCCGGCGCCGGCGAAGCCGAAGGCCACCACGAGCTGCCGGGGCGTGCCGAGACGCACGAGGTAGCGGAAGGAGACGGCGCCCGCCGCCGTCGCCAGGGACGCGACGGCCGCTGCGATGCCGATCACGGCGGGGTCGGCGACGCCCAGCCCGGTGACCACGTAGGGGAGGTGGACGATCAGCGTGTAGAAGACGATGCCCCCGAACAGGGTGACCAGTGACGGCACGGCCACCTGGCGCCACGGGACGGGGGTGCGGACGGCCGTGGCCGTGGAGCGGACCGGTTCCCACAGCAGGAAGACCATGGGGAGCACGATCAGGAGGCTGACGGAGTACATCCAGAAGGGGGCGCGCCAACCGACGCTGCCGAGCGCGCCGCCGATCGCGAAGAAGGCCGTGGCGGCGAGCGCGCTGACCATGGTCTGGAGGCCGAGGTACGTGTTGCGGCGCGCGCCGGAGTAGTAGTCGGTGATCAACGTGGTGCAGCACGTGATGATCGCCGCCTCGGCGATCCCGACGCCCACCCTCGAGGCGACGATGCTCCCGAGCGTGGTCAGGTACAGGGGAGCGGTGCCGAAGAGCGCATAGAGCACCATGGCCCCGATGAGCAGTTTCTTCCGGCCCACGCGGTCGGCCACCCACCCCGCGGCGGGTGAGAAGAGGGCCACGAACAGCGCGGGCACCGTGAGCACGAGGGGCACCAGGACCGCCACGTACGCGGCGTCACCGAATTCCGCGGTGAGGGTGGGGAGGACGGGCGCCAGGAGCACGGCGCCGAGGACGGGCATGCAGCTGCCCGCGATGAGGAGCGCGGCCTGGCCGGTAGTGCCCTCCCGGGTGGCGGCACGAGCTTCGGTGGGAGGGGATTGCTCCCCGGCACGGACATTCTTCATTGAACTACCTCGCCTTCGTGGATCTCCCTGCGACGTCGGGACGGGCGTCCAGCTGCAGTGATCCCTCTCACTGTGACCGCCTGCGAGGTATCGAGGAAGAAGCTCCTCAGGATGCAAGGTATCCGCGGGGTGGATAGCAGGGATGCCGAGATGGAGGGGGTCCGCGGGCCCGTGGCAGCCGTAGGGTGAGGTCCCAGCGAGGCCGGAGGCCCGCGCACGGGAGGCGGCACATGACAGCTGGAACGGCACACCACACGACGACGGTCGAGGACAGGCGGGCGATGCTCGAGCGGTTCTGCGACCTCTTCTACCACCGACGGGAGGTCCGCCGAGCCTTCGAGGACCACGTGGCTGAGGACTACATCCAGCACAACCCGTCCATTGCGGACGGGCGGCAGGCCGCGATCGAGTTCCTCGTCGCGAGGTTCGGTGGAGAGGGGGTCTCCTTCGCGGTGCAGCGCCTGCTGGTGGACGGTGACCTCGCCGCCGTGCACGTCAGGGCCACGTTCCCCGGGCGGCCCGTCCTCGCGGTCGTGGACCTCTACCGCGTCGAGGATCGGCGGATCGTCGAACACTGGGACGTCCTGCAGCCCGTCCCCGAACACGCCGAGAACCCGCACCCGATGTTCTGACGACCCTCGTCGGGCGTCGCCTCCACCGGTCCGCGTCGGGCCGGGTCACGGCCTGCTGTCAGAGGCCGAGCGACTCCAGGACGGGGAGCTCGGCACGCGCACGCGCCTTCGCCTCGAGGGCCGTGGGCGCAGCGAGCGCGATCGCCGCGATGCGTTCCGCCTCGGCGCGCGTCACGCTCGCGAGGACAGCACCGACGCCCGCGAGCGCGCGCGGGGTCATCGAGAGCGTTGCCACACCGAGGCCCACGAGCACGACGGCGAGGGCGGGATCCGCCGCGGCCTCACCGCAGACGCCGACGGGCTTGCCGGAACCCTCCGCCACGGAGCCCTCGACGGTGAGCTGCACCATGCGCAGCACGGCCGGTTGCCACGAGTTGTTCAGCGAGGCCAGGGAACCCAGCTGGCGGTCGGCCGCCATCGTGTACTGCGTGAGGTCGTTGGTTCCGAGGCTCGCGAAGAACACCTCTCCGAGGATGGATGCGGCCATCACGGCGGCGGAAGGCACCTCGACCATCACGCCCGGCGTCCGCAGGCCCGCCTCTGAGCACATCCGCGCGAAGTCGGCGGCCTCCTCGGCGGTGGAGATCATGGGAGCCATGACCCAGACGTCGGCCGAGGACTGCCCGGCGGCGGTCGCGATCGCGGCGAGCTGTCGGGTGAGCACGCCGGGGGAGGTGAGGTCCGTACGGTATCCACGGACACCGAGCGCCGGGTTCGGCTCGCTCGTGTCGGTGAGGAACGGCAGGGGCTTGTCGGCGCCGGCGTCGAGCGTCCTGACCACCACCTTCTTGCCCGGGAAGGCGTCGAAGACGCCCTTGTAGGCCTCCACCTGGTCCTCGGTGCTGGGCTCCGTGTCCCGTCCGAGGAAGCAGAATTCGGTGCGGAGCAGGCCCACGCCCTGGGCGTTGGCAGCGGCGGCCTTCACGGCGTCCTTCGCGCCTCCCACGTTGGCCAGCAGGGCCACCTCGTGGCCGTCGGCGGTGACGCCGGCGCCGTCGAACACGGTGAGCGCCTCGGCGGCCGCGGCGTACGCCTCGGCAGCGGCCTGCTCGTCCGCGCCCGGATCGAGGGACACGGTGCCGGCCGCGCCGTCCACGAACACGGCCGTACCGCCCGGGATGTCGTCCACGCCCGTGGCCGCGACGACGGCGGGGAGGCCGAGCGAGCGCGCGATGATCGCGGTGTGGGACTGCGGTCCGCCTCCGGAGGTCACCAACGCGAGGACCATCGACGGATCGAGGGTCGCGGTGTCCGCGGGGGCGAGATCCTCGGCCACCAGGACGAAGGGCGCGTCCGACGCCGGGATGCCCGGGGCGGGGAGGCCCTGGAGTTCGGCGACGATGCGCGCGCGGACGTCGAGGACGTCCGCGGTCCGCTCCGCCATGTACCCGCCGAGGTTGTGGAGCATCTCGGCCACGGACGCACCGGCCTCCCAGATCGCACGGGACGGCGAGGACCCGCCATTGATGAGTTTCGTCGCGGATTTCAGGAGCATGGGGTCCGCGGCCATGAGCGACGTCGCCTGGAGGACCGCCTGCGCATCACCCTTGGCGGCCGCGGCACGGCGCTTGAGTTCCTCCTGCACGGCCTTGCTCGCGGTCTTGAGGGCGGCCACGGCCTGCTCGGGAGCGTCCGCCGGGTCGAGGCGCTCGCCGACCGGGGGCTCACCGACAGGGTGGGGCATGTGGAGAACGGGGCCGATCACGCGTCCCGGGCTGACACCGACGCCTGCGAACTTCTCCATTGAATGTCCTCATCTCTAGCCTGTGGGTTCTCCCGGTCTAGCACCCTTTCGCGGTGCCGTGCAAAAGACTCCTGTGACGTGCTTCATATAACGGTGCTATAGGTGTTACCGTAGCGGGCATGACACCCGGTGGCGAGTCCGCACCCAAGATCCGGCTCCTGAGAGCCGCGGCGGCGCTGCTCGCCGAGTCCAACGGCGAGCCCGTCTCCACCCGACAGATCACGAAGGCCGCCAGGGTCACCGCCCCCACCCTCTATCACCACTTCGGTGACAAGGAAGGCCTGTTCGACGCCGTCGTCGCGGAGGGCTTCTCGGAGTACCTCGAGGCGGAGCGGCGCATCCCGGCGTCCGGCCAGCCCATCGAGGACCTGCGGATGCACTGGGACAACCACGTGCAGTTCGGGCTCGACCACCCGCACCTCTACGTGGTGATGTTCGGCAACATCCGGCCGGAGCGCAGACCTTCCATGGTGGCGAGCGCGGAGGCGTTCCTCGAGGAGGTCCTCGCCCGAGCGGCCGCTGCGGCGCGACTGATGGTCACGCCGCACGAAGCCGCCCGCAGTATGCTCGCCGCCAACATCGGGGTGACACTCATGCTGATCGCGGAACCCGCCGGGAAGCGCAACCTCGAGCTCTCCGCCATGACCCGCGAGGCGGTGATCTCCGCGATCGCCACCGACTCCGAGGGTGATCCGACCACCGACACGGAGGGTTCGCCATCCGTCGTCGTCGCCGCGATCGCCCTGAACGCGGCCCTGCAGTCCTCCCACCCCGACCAGCTCACCAGTTCGGAACTCAAACTCTTCCTCGAATGGCTCCAACGCATCTCCAGCAGGTCCGGGAGCTGACGCTCCCGGTTTCATCACCCACGCCTTCGCAACGTAGCGGGGCACAACCGTTAGGAAACGACGTGGCAACACAGACAGAAACACAGACACAGGTGAGGTCGGGGCCCACTGCCCGGGTCCGCGTCCAGAAGTTCGGAGCCTTCCTCTCGGCGATGATCATGCCCAACATCGGCGCATTCATCGCGTGGGGCCTCATCACGGCCCTCTTCATCGAGGCCGGGTACTTCCCCAATCCGGTCCTCGGTGGCTTCGGTACCAATGCGGCCGGTGACCCGAACATCGGGCTCGTGGGCCCCATGATCACCTACCTGCTGCCGCTGCTGATCGGCTACACCGGCGGCAAGATGGTCTACGACACCCGCGGCGGCGTCGTGGGAGCGGCGGCGACGATGGGTGTCATCGTCGGCACCGACATCCCGATGTTCATCGGCGCGATGATCATGGGTCCGCTGACCGCCTACCTCATGAAGAAGATCGACTCCATCTGGGACGGGAAGATCCGCCCCGGCTTCGAGATGCTCGTCAACAACTTTTCCGCGGGTATCTTCGCCGCGATCATGGCCGTCTTCGGCCTCCTCGCCGTCGGGCCGGTGGTCACGCTGTTCAGCGATGCCGCGGGCAGGGGAGTCGACTTCCTCGTCTCCAATGGCCTGCTGCCGTTCACCAGCATCCTGATCGAGCCCGCCAAGATCCTCTTCCTCAACAATGCGATCAACTACGGCGTGCTCACCCCGCTCGCAACGCAGGAGGCCACCGAGACCGGGAAGTCGCTGCTGTTCCTGCTCGAGGCGAATCCCGGCCCGGGCCTCGGACTGCTCCTCGCCTACGCGATCTTCGGCCGCGGCATGGCGAAGTCCTCGGCTCCCGGCGCAATCATCATCCAGTTCCTCGGCGGCATCCACGAGATCTACTTCCCGTACGTCCTGATGAAGCCCCTCATGGTCCTCGCGGTCATCGGCGGCGGCATGGCCGGCATCTTCACGCTCGTCCTCACGGAGGCCGGCCTGCGGTCCGTTGCGGCCCCGGGTAGCATCATCGCCGTGTACGCGGCGACCGCGTCCGACAGCTTCGTCGGCGTCACGCTCTCGGTCATCATGGCGGCCGCCGTCTCCTTCCTCATCGGGTCCGTCATCCTCAAGACCTCGAAGTCCACGGATGACGACATCGCGGGTGCAGCCAGCAAGATGGAGGGCCTGAAGGGCAAGAAGAGTTCCGTCGCCGGTAACTTCGCGTCCACCTCCACGACCAACGGCCCCATCCGCTCGATCGTGTTCGCCTGCGACGCCGGTATGGGCTCCTCGGCCATGGGCGCCTCGGTGCTCCGCAACAAGATCAAGGCCGCCGGATTCGGTGACGTCAAGGTCACCAACTCCGCGATCGCCAACCTGAAGGACGACTTCGACGTCGTCGTCACGCACCAGGACCTCGCCGCACGCGCCGAGCCCCTGACGCGGAGCGCCACGCACGTGTCCGTCGACAACTTCATGAACAGCCCCCGGTACGACGAGATCGTCGAACTGGTCCGCGCCAGCGCCTCGTCCGAGACCGGCGTCGATCCGAAGAACCCGATGCCGGCGGGTGCCGCAGCGGAGGCGGATGATGCCTCCGCGGCGACCGAGTCGACGACCGGCGGGCACGACGTCCTCGCCCAGGAGAGTGTCGTGCTGAACGGTTCGGCGACCACGCAGCAGGACGCCATCGACGAGGCAGGGCAGTTGCTCGTGGACCGCGGCGCCGTCGACGCCAGCTACGTGGCGGCCATGCACGAGCGCGAGCGCTCCGTTCCCACCTACATGGGCAACTTCCTGGCGATCCCGCACGGGACCAACGCTGCGAAGGACCTCATCAGGCGGTCCGCCGTCTCGATCGTCCGCTACCCCGAGGGAATCGACTGGAACGGCAAGCAGGTCAAGTTCGTGGTCGGCGTCGCAGGCGTCAACAACGAGCACCTGTCCATCCTGTCCGCGATCGCCCGGGTCTTCTCGGACAAGGACCAGGTGGCCACGCTCGACGAGGCGACGACGGTCGGCGAGGTCCTGGCGCTCTTCGGGAAGGTCAACGCCTAGTGAAAGCAGTGCATTTCGGTGCGGGCAACATCGGCCGCGGCTTCGTGGGGCTCCTGCTCCACGAAGCCGGGTACGAGGTGGTCTTCGCCGACGTCGCCGACGCCCTGATCGAGCAGCTGGTCTCCACGCCCGGCTACCAGGTCCACGAAGTCGGTGAGGAGCCGGCGGTCAAGACCGTCGACACCTACCGCGCCCTGAATTCGAGGTCACAGGAGGAGGACGTCGTCGCCGAGATCACCACGGCCGACGTCGTCACCACCGCCGTGGGTCCCAACGTCCTGAAGTTCCTCGCGCCGGTACTCGCGCGCGGCATCGCCGGGCGTGCGGACGGTCTGGCGCCGCTGCAGGTCATGGCCTGCGAGAACGCGATCAACGCCACGGACACCCTGCGCTCCGAGATCGAGCGGGTGTACGAGGGGGGCGATCTCGCGTCGAAGGCGGTGTTCGCCAACACCGCCGTGGACCGGATCGTGCCGAATCAGGCCGAGGGCCAGGGCCTCGACGTCACGGTGGAGACGTTCTTCGAGTGGGTCATAGACCGCACGGCCTTCGCGGGCCGGGCGCCCGAGATCCCCGGAGCCACCTACGTGGACGACCTCGCGCCCTACATCGAGCGCAAGCTGTTCACCGTCAACACCGGTCATGCGGCGGCTGCCTACCTCGGTCACGCAGCAGGGGTGGAGAAGATCGCCGACGCGATGGCGGACCCGGTCATCGCGGACGGCGTGCGGGCCGTGCTCGAGGAGACGAAGCAGCTGCTGGTCGCCAAGCACGGTTTCGACGAGGCGGAGCAGGAGGCCTACGTGCAGAAGATCCTGCGTCGCTTCGCGAACGAGCACCTGCCCGACACCGTGACCCGGGTGGGGCGCGCGCCCCTGCGGAAGCTCGGCCGCAACGAGCGCTTCATCAGTCCCGCTGCGGAGCTGGCGGAACGGGGCACCCACCCCGAGGCACTGCTCAGGGTCATGCAGGCGGCGCTTGCCTTCTCCTCCCCGGAGGATCCCGAGGTCGCCGAGCTGGCGGACATCATCCGGTCGCAGGACCCGGACAGGGCGACGACGTCGATCACCGGGCTCGACGCCGACCACCCGTTGTTCCCGTCCGTCCGGGATCTCGTGGCGAAGCGGCGCGCGCAGCTGGGCTGAGTCACTGCTCGCAGGGAGGGGAACGGCTACGGCCGTTCCCCTCCCTGCGTCCGGGGGCTGATGCAGGTGCAGCCGGATCACGGCGGCGTACCGGCCGCGAAACGCCGGCGTCGGTGCCATGGCCCGGGCCCGTCTCCCTCGTGCGTGAGTACAGTGGCCCGATGCGCTCCCACGTGCTTTTCCTCGGCGGCCGGTCGGGCGTCGGCAAGTCCACCGCCGCACTGACGCTGCACGAGCTCCTGATCGAGCGCGACGTCGAGCACGCGGTGATCGAGGGTGACTACCTCGATCTCGCGCATCCGGCGCCGCACCTGGCGCACCCCAGCGCGGCGCTCACGGAACGGAACCTGGCGTTCATGTGGGCCGGGTACCGGTCGCTGGGCTACAGGAGGCTCATCTACACGAACACGGCGGCCGTCCTCACGCTCCCCGAGCTGGTTACGGCGATGGGCGACGATCCGCTGGTGACCGCCGTGTTGCTGCGCGGCAGCGATGACCCTGTGCGGGCCCGCCTCAGCGCGAGGAACCACGGCACTCCGGACCCGACGTCGGAAGCTCGCGGCAGGGCTATGCAGGTCCGGCTCGATGCCGATGCGCCGGCCTCCGTGCATCGCGTGGACACGGACCACCTCGACCCGGCGGCGGTTGCCGAACGGCTGCTCGACCTCACGGGCTGGGCATGAGCAACCGCCGTCCCGAGGGGGAACGGTGCATTTCGCTAGCTCCGGACCGGCTCCCACGCAAGGTGGCCTCGTAGCCCGCCCCGACCCGCGCGGCCGGCGGAAGGCACCTACGCTCGATCCATGGACCAACCCACGGAGAACCATCACCTGAAGGACCTCGGCAGCACCGAGGGCATCGATCCGACGGACGTCGCCCAGAGCCAGGAGGGCGGTCTCACCGCCGCCGACGAAGTGGACCTCATCGCGAACCAGGCCGTGCCCGACGCCGGTCCCGCCGTCCAGACCCTCGCCGGCAACCTCGGCCTCGAGGGTTCGGCGGACTCCCCGGCCGGGGACGACCGCTTCACGGGCGGCTCCCGCTGACCGAGGTTCGATCGACGGCGGATCGACGTCTGATCAAGGTCGAGTCAGGGACGCGAGCCTGCTGAGCTGACGTCGTGCTCCTGGACCGGCTCCCGCCGGCTCCGATCCGGACCGCTAGGCGCGCAGCTGCTGCACCATGTCGAGGACCACGGCCCGCAGGTCGCCGTCGTTCTCCTCGGCGATGCGCCGTTGCCGCTGGTAGCCGGCACCGCGCTGCAGGATCCCCTCGACGTCGGCGAGTTCCGCGCTGCAGCCGAGGGTCCGGGCGATCGGCTCGAGCCGGTCGAGCACGTCCAGTAGGTGATCGGTCACGAGGCGCTCGGTGCCGGCGGCGTCAAGGATGATGATCGCGTCGAGCCCGTACCGGGCGGCGCGCCATTTGTTCTCCTGGACGTGCCAGGGCTGCATGGTGGGGATGGTGTGGCCGGCGTCGAGCGCCGTCGAGAACTCGTGGACGAGGCACTGGGTGAGCGCCGCGACCGCGCCGACGTCCTGCAGGGTGGACAACCCGTCGCACACCCGCATCTCCACCGTCCCGAGGTTGCCCACGGGCCGGATGTCCCACCGGATCTCGCTGACGGAGTCGATCACCCCGGTGGTGAACATGTCCTGGACGTAGGACTCGTAGGCAGCCCAGTCATCGAAGTGGAAGGGGAGCCCTGCGGTGGGCAGTTGCTGGAACATGAGTGCGCGCTGTGAGGCGTACCCGGTGTCCTCACCGCCCCAGAACGGTGACGACGCCGAGAGCGCCTGGAAGTGCGGGAAGTAGTTCGTCAGTCCGTCCACCACGGGCAGCGCCTTGTCGCGGTGGTCGAGGCCCACGTGCACGTGCACGCCGTAGATCACCATCTGCCGGCCCCACCACTGCGTCCGGTCGATGAGCTTCGCGTACCGCTCCCGGTCCGTGACCTGCTGCGAGCGGGGCGCGCTGAACGGGTGTGAGCCCGCACAGAACAGCTCCACGCCCATGGGATCGGTGACCTCGCGGACCGCCGCGAGCGAACGCGAGAGGTCCGCCTTCGCCTCCTCCACGGTGGTGCAGATGCCCGTCACGAGCTCCACCGTGTTGAGGAGCAGCTCCTGCTTGATGTGCGGGTGCTCGTCGTCGTCCTGCAGTTCGGGGTGGTTGGCGCTCACGCCGCGCAGCACCTGGTCCGCCACGGACACCAGCTCGCCGTTGTACCGGTCCACGAGCGCCAGTTCCCACTCGACGCCGAGGGTCGACTGGGCTGACTGCGCGAAGTCGATGGTCACTGGCTGCTCCTGGGGATCCGACGGCACGGCCTCCACGGACGCGAGGCGCGTCCCCATCGTAAGGTGCTGGCCCGCCGGTCCCCGCCCGTGCGTCGTCTTGCTGGAATGATGGGCGCGTGCCGATTCTCAACAAGGACATGACCCTCTGCATCTCCCTCGCCGCGCGCCCGAGCAACATCGGCACGCGCTTCCACAACTACCTCTACGAGGAGTTGGGGCTGAACTACATCTACAAGGCGTTCACCACCACGGACCTGCCCTCCGCCATCGCGGGCCTCCGCGGGCTCGGGATCCGCGGCTGCGCCGTGTCGATGCCCTTCAAGGAAGACGTCATCGCGCTCGTGGACCACCTCGATCCATCGGCGAAGGCCATCGACTCCGTCAACACCATCGTGAACGACGACGGCGTGCTCACCGCCTACAACACCGACTACCTCGCGATCGAGCGGCTCCTGCGCGAGCACCGCGTCCCCACGACCCACTCGGTGCTCGTGCGCGGTTCGGGCGGCATGGCCAAGGCCGTCGTCGCGGCCCTTCGTGATTCCGGCTTCACCCGCGTGACGGTCGTGGCGCGCAACGAGCGCACGGGCCGCGCGCTCGCGGACCTCTACGGGTTCGCCTGGCAGGACGACGTCGGCAGCACCACCGCCGATCTCCTCCTCAACGTCACGCCGCTCGGCATGACCGGGGAGGACGCCGACGTGGTCGCGTTCCCCACACCAGCCATCGCGGCGGCGCAGGTGGTGTTCGACGTCGTCGCCTCACCGTCCGAGACGCCGCTGATCCTCGCCGCGCGCAGCGCCGGGAAGCCCGTGATCACGGGCGCCGAGGTGGTGGCGCTGCAGGCGGAGGAGCAGTTCGTCCTCTACACCGGTGTGCGGCCCACGCCGGAGCAGGTTCGGGCGGCGGGGGAGTTCTCGCGCAGCCAGGCCTGACGGCGGTCGGTTGCCGGTTCCGTTCAGGGTTTCGGTCCCCGTCCACAGGGCCGACCCGTTCAGGGTGCCGGTTCCCGTCCGGATCTAGGTGAGCGTCCGTCAGACCCGCAGCCACCGGATGCCGTGCGGCTCGAGCTGCAGGCCCGCGCCGAGGAATACGGTCTCGTCGCGGACGAGTTCCCGTGCCGTGTGCGGGAGGCCCGAGAGTGTCTCGGGCGTCACGCGCTGCGAGGTGTCCGCGAAGTTTGCGAGGACCACCACGGTGGACGGTTCGCCGTCGAGCGTCCCGGGGCGCTGGTAGCCGAGCACGTGCGGGTTGTTCGTGTGGAACGGCACCAGCCGGACGCCCGCGAACTCCGGCGTCCGGCGTCGTACCTCGATGAGGTGCGAGAGGTTCGTGAAGATGGCGCCCGCGTCCGTCGCGGGGTCGTGCCGGGACGCGTAGCGGTCCGCGGGCCGGGCCGGGCGGCCCACCCAGCGGCTGTCCTCGGCCTTCGCAGGGTCCTCGAGGTAGGAGTAGTCGTTAAGCTGTCCCACCTCGTCCCCGAGGTACAGCAGCGGGATGCCACCAGTGCTGAGGATGATCGAGTGGGCGAGGAGGATGCGCGCCACCGCGGCCGGATCGCCCGCCTCCAGCCCGGCGAGCGACGCCGTCGTGCCCGAGATGCGGCAGTCACCGGTGCGCGGGTTGTCCTGGAAGGGGACGCCGCGCGCGAAGCTGTCCGGGAAGCGGTTCACGTAGAACGCGTTGAGGAAGCGGCGGTGCCCGTGCCCGTCGATGCCGAGTTCGGCGGCGTCCTCGTCGGAGAAGGTCCAGCCGATGTCGTCGTGGCTACGCACGTAGTTGACCCAGGCCGTGCCCTCGGGGATCTGGTGCCGCCGCTCGAGGGCCTGCGCGAGCAGCCCCACCTCGCGCGTGGCGAGTGAGTTCCAGATCAGCGCCATCTGGAGCGGGTTGTAGCTCAGCTGGCACTCGCCCGGACCGATGTACTGGATCACCTCGTCCGGGTGGACGATCGCTTCCGACTTGAACAGCAGCGATGGCGCGGCCAGCCGGCACACGGCGTTGAACGCCTGCAGGAGCAGGTGGGCCTCGGGCAGGGATTCGCAGGCCGTGCCGAGCTGCTTCCAGATGAAGGCGACGGCGTCCATGCGCACGATGTCCACGCCCTGGTTCGCGAGGTACAGCATCTCCCCGGCCATGGCGCGGAACACCCGCGGGTTCCGGTAGTTGAGGTCCCACTGGAAGGAGTAGAACGTGGCCCAGATCCACCGGCCGTCATCGAGCTGCACGAAGGAGCCGGGGTGGTCGTCGGGGAAGATCTCCCGGACGGTCCGCTCGTAGGCGTCGGGCATCTCGCGGTCCGGGTAGATCCAGTAGAAGTCACGGTATGCCGGATCATCGGCGATCGCCTTCTGCGCCCACTCGTGCTCGTTGGACGTGTGGTTGAAGATGAAGTCCACCACGAGGGCTATGCCCTCGCTACGCAGCTCCCGCGCGAGGTCCGCGAGCTCCTGCATGGTCCCGAGCTCCGGGTTAACGTCACGGTAACTGGAGACGGCATACCCGCCGTCGGAGTTCTCCTCGGGAGCGCGGAACAGGGGCATCAGGTGCAGGTAGGTGAGCCCCAGCTCGCGGAAGGAGGGGATGCGCGCGCGGAGTCCGGCGAGGTCACCGGCGTAGAGGTCCACGTAGCAGACCCCGCCGAGCATCCTGTTGGACTGGAACCAGTCGGGAGCCATGGCGCGGGCGGCGTCGATCGTTTTGAGGTCCTCGGGCCGCTGCTGCCAGGAGACTGCGGCGTCACGCACCACGTCGAGCAGTTCGACGTCCGCCTCCGGCCCGTAGATGCGGTGGAAGAGCGCTTGCAATCGGGGGAACTCGGTGTCGAAGCGTGCCTCGAAGGACTGCCAGTCGGCGTCGGTCGTGCTTCCGAGCCGGGCCGACTGCACCGCTGCGCGGATGCGGTCCTCGGGCAGGGGTGTGGAACTCATCCGTCCAGCCTAGGGCAGGGTCGGTGGTGCCAGCCCTGCACCCCCGGCGCCGGAGGTCCGCACGACGGGTCTCAGCGAGGCCGTTCAGGCGTCCGTGCAGTTCCGTAGGGCGGCTGTCACGTCGAGCCTGCACGTGGTGATATTGACGTCGAGGCGCTTTGGAGGCGCCCGGACACCCTCACTCGCGTGAAGGGGGAGCGGAAGGAGAGGACGACATGCCCGGTATGAAGCACCAGGGGGAAATGCCGCCCGTCAGGGCGCGTCTCGGCTCGTGGCCGACGCCCCTCGAGCCGGCACCACGGCTCGCCTCGGCTCTCGGCCTGGACCCCGGCGACCTCTGGATCAAGCATGACGACCTCTCCGGGTTGGGCGGGGGCGGGAACAAGGTGCGCAAGCTCGAGTGGACTGCCGGCACGGCCCTCTCGCAGGGTGCGGACGTCCTCGTCACCACAGGTGCTGCTCAGAGCAACCACGCCCGGCTCACTGCTGCCGCCGGCGCGAAACTCGGCATCGACGTGGTGCTGGTCCTGACCGGAAGCCCGGAGCCCAGGGGCAACATCGCCCTGGACGCGCTGCTCGGAGCCACCGTCCACTGGTGTGGTGATGTGACGGACGAGGAGCTCGCAGCACGCGCAGCGGACGTCGCGTCAGCGCTGGCAGACGAGGGCCGCGCTACGGCGGTCATCCCGTTCGGCGGTTCCAACGCTCTGGGAGCAACCGGCTACCGGGACGCCGGCACCGAGCTCCTCCGGCAGGACCCCTCGGTGGAGCGCGTGGTCGTGGCCGTCGGTTCCGGGGGCACGATGGCGGGCCTCGTCGTCGCCCTCGGTGCGGACCGTGTACTCGGCGTCGACACGGGCGCCATGGCCGACCCGGCGTCCGCCGTCGCCCGGATGGCGTCCGAGCTCGCTGCCCGACCACAGGAGACGACGGCCATCCAGATCGACCGGACCCTGCTGGGTCCCGGCTACGGATCCGTCACGGACGAGGTTCTGCATGCCCTGCAGCTTGCTGCGCGCACCGAGGGCTTGGTTCTCGACCCGACGTACACGGCGAGGGCCATGGCGGGCCTCGTTCGCGCCGTCGCCCACGGGGAGATCCGACGCGGGCACCGGACGGTCTTCTGGCATACGGGAGGTCTCCCGGGTCTGCTGGGACACCAGGAGGCCCTCGACCGCATTATCGAGCTCGGCGCTGAGCCGTCCCCCGCCTAACCGCTGGGCGTCTGGCACGCCCTCAAGCGGTTTGCTTTCTTAGCGGGATCCGCCGTAAGCAGCGGGTACCAGGTCCATTCGGGGTGCACCGCTTCTGATCAGCTGCAGGATCGCGTCGGCAACCTGCTCCGGTGTGTCGAATGTTGCTCCTGCCGTCATCGCCTCGGCGTCAGCGCGGCCTGCCCGGATCGAGGTGAGAAATTCGGTGCTGGTGGCGAACGGGATCATCGTCGACACGGTGATGCCTGTGCCGTCGAGTTCGGTGCGGGCTATCGCAGACAGCCGTTCGAGTGCGATCTTGGACGCGACGTATGCACCCGTTCCTGGCACGTCTGCGAACGTCGTCCCGGAACTGATGTTGACGATCCTGCCGGCCTCTTGGCGACGCATGGTCGGGAGCACCGCCTGCATCATCGCCAGGGGCGCTACGAGGTTGAGTTCGAGCACGGAACGAAAGTCGTCGAGCCCGATCTGCTCGGTCAGTGCCTGTAAACCCTGACCCGCGTTGTTGACGAGGACGTCGATTCGCCCGAACTCGTCGAGAGCCCTCTGCAGGAGCAGATCAACCTGTCCCTGATCAGTGACGTCGCAACGCACGGCAATCGTTCCTCCGAGCTCGTCGGCCAGCTCGTTGATCCGATCCTCGCGCCGAGCAGCCAGCACCAGCCGTGCTCCGGCCCGTGCTGCGGCCCGTGCGGTCGCGGCGCCGATTCCCGACGATGCGCCGGTGACGATGATGACTGAGTCCTTGATGTTCACTGCTGCTCCTTGGCTCTGAGCGTAGGTTGTGCTCATTACTTACGATACTCCTCGGTAGCGTAAGTAGTGACGCCCGGAGTATCGTCGTGGAGGTGAAGACCCCCGACGTAGCCCCCGTCACCGGCAGGGCGGCCACGCGACGTCAGCGGACGGGCCGCCCGTCCGACCACTCACGTGATGGGCTGATACTGGCGAGCACGCTGGACCTTCTCGCCGCGAAGGGCTATGAGAAGGTCACCCTGGATGAGGTGGCGGTCCTCACCGGTAAGGCCAAGACAACGCTGTACCGGAGATGGGCGACGAAGGAAGAGCTCGTCCTGGCCGCGATCCGCTCCGTCGGACGACCCCCTGAGATCGATGGGCTACCGGATCTGGGATTCCTTCGAGCGGATCTGCTCGCGGTCGTCGATTCCTCCTGGCTCGGCGGTCCGGACCGGCGCATGGCGATCTTCGCGGGTCTCACCTCGGCCACGCGGAGCTCGGAGAAGCTCGCGGGTGTCGTCCGAACCGAGGTCACGGAACCGTACGTCGAGGTGTATCGGCGCATCTTGTACCGGGCGGCAGACAGGGGCGAGATCCCCGCGAAGTTCGTCGCGCACATCCCCCTCCTGGCCGATGTCATTCCGGCGATGAGTACCCATCATCTGCATGCCGGCCGTCAGCCCGCACACCGGGACTTCTTCGTCTCCGTGATCGACGACGTCGTGCTCGCCGCCCTGCACCTCACGAGGGAGTAGAAGGGGTCACTTCCGCCAACCACAGGGGTTGGAGCCCTGCCGTGGGGGCTGCAGGTCCCTGAAGTCGGTCGTGTCGACTCAGGCTGGCGACGGCGGCCGCGGTCAGGTGTCCGACGCGGCCAGTGCCGAGACGGCCAGGCGAACGAGGGCGGACTCGACAGCCGCGAGCTCGGCGCCGACGCGATCGATCAGTAGATCCTGTTCGGCGGAGTCGATCCAGGCGGCGTAGCCGTCGTAGTATGCGCGGATCCCGGCATCCGCGAGTACACCTGCCTGACGCGCATCGCCGAGTCGTGCAGTGACGGCGACATGGAGCGCATCCGTGATCGCGGATCGCTTGGACGCTGCTCGTTCCTGCAGCTCGGGGCTCGCCGGGATGATGGCAGCAAGCTGCTGACGGACCTGTCGCCTGTCTTCGGTGTGGACCGCGCAGAGGGGCAGGATGCCTGCTTCAAGGACCTCGAACGGTGTGCTGCCCGGAAACGCCGCCTCCACGCCCTCCACGGCAAGGGTGACCAACTCCTCCTGACCTTGGAAGAGAATCTCCCGCTTGTCGGCGAAGTGGCGGAACAGTGTCGTGCGGGTCACGTTGGCGCGATCAGCGATCTGCGCCGCGGTCGTGGAGTCATACCCGTGCTCGGTGAAGAGCTCCACCGCGGCGTGCAGCAGCCTCCCACGTGTGTCCGGTTCCCATCGAGCCATACCTCGAGTCTAGTGATGGGATCGGGCTTCGCCCCCTGCAGGCGGGCACTCGGCCACGAACGAGCAAGTCGCGGAAGGTGCGGCGATGAGTGATGTGACTCAGTAACATCAGGTGTAGTGTCATGTGCCTGAGTCACATCACTAGAGGGGCTCGGTCAGGTCATCGCAGAGCGCGGTGGCCGTCATGGACAGGAGCGATCACATGCGCGTATTCGTCACCGGAGCATCCGGGTGGATCGGAACAGCCCTCACCGCCGAACTCGTTGCGGCAGGACACGAGGTCCGCGGGCTCGTCCGATCGGAGGCCTCGGCCGAGAAGGTGCGTCGTGTCGGCGTCACGCCAGTCATGGGCGACATGAGCGATCACGACCTGTTGGTCGCGGAGGTGGCGGACGCGGACGCCACCGCGCATCTCGCCTTCACCCTGGACTTCACCGCGTTCGACGCGGCCGTCGACAACGAGGTACGCCTCCTCGAGCGAATCGGATCGGCGTTGGACGGTACGGGGAAAGCCTTCTTCGCGGCTTCCGGCACTCCGACGAGTCTCGGGCAACTCGCCACCGAGGAGGACGAGCTCGATCCCGCGGGACCGGCCGGCGCGCGCTCCCGCACGGCGAGGGCCGTACTGGTGTTGGCGGAGCGCGGCATCCGCTCCGGTCTCGTGCGGATGCCGCGCACCGTCCATGGAGAGGGGGACCACAACGGGCTCATCGCGATGCTGGTCGGGCTCGACCGTCAGCTGGGAACCGCCGCCTACGTCGGGGACGGATCGAACCGATGGCCCGCGGTGCACATCAGCGACGCCGGCCGGCTCTTCCGCATTGCGCTGGAGACGGCGCCCGCCGGGGCCGTGCTGCACGCCGTCGGCGAGGAGGGGGTGGCCATGCGCGACGTCGCCGACGTCATCGCGAGGAAGACCGGCCTGACAGCCTCGGCCGTCGACCCGGAGCAACTCGGCATGTTCGGTGCCCTGATCGGCGGCGACCAGCCCGCCTCCAACGCCAGAACCCGGCGCCTCGTCGCCTGGGAGCCGACTGGCCCGACGCTGCTCGACGACCTCGAGGCCGGGTACTACACGTCCTGAGACCGGTGGCAGCGGCCCGCCTCGTCGGGCCGCTGCCCCAGACCACCATCGCGGAGGTCGGCGGACTCGCCCGTGGCGCCGGATTCCGAGGTGACTTCCAGCCAGGATCTGCTGGGAACGACGAAGCGCCGCGTCCCCGAGGGGACGCGGCGCGACGGCGAGGGTAGTGCCTACTCCGAGACGGGGATGGACTGCGACTTCAGGGAGTCGATCGTCTTCTGCTGGCCGGAGGCGAGGGCGTCGTTCAGCGTGCCGGAGCCGCCGATCGCCGCACCGAAACCGTCGGAGACGTCGGTGTAGGTCTGCGTCATGGTGGGGCCCCACGTGAAGTCGGGGTTCACGTTCGCGGAGGCCTCGGCGAAGACGTCGTAGATCTGCTGTCCGCCGTAGTACTCCACGCCGCCCGCGAAGGCCTCGAGCTCGGTGGCCGACTTCGCCGCCGGGTACAGGCCGCCGAGCTCATTGGCGAGCGCGAGGGCCTCGGGGTCGGTGTTCAACCAGAGCGCGAACTTCGCTGCCTCGGCCGGGTGCTCCGAGCCCTTCAGTACTGCGGTGGACGAGCCGCCCCAGTTACCGGCGGTCTCGCCGCCGTCCTCCCACTGCGGCATCGGGGCCACGGCCCACTTGCCGGCCGTGTCCGGTGCGCCGGTCGAGAGCGTCGTCGCGCCCCAGACGGCGGACACCCAGGTCCACTGCTGGCCCTCGTTGAAGGAGGCGTTCCACTCGTCCGAGAAGGACGGCAGGGTGGAGACGAGATCCTCGGACAGGAGGTCCTGCCAGTAGGTGGCGACTTCCTCGGACTCGGGGCTGGTGAGGTTGACGTCCCAGTTCTCGCCGTCGTTCGCGAACCACTGGCCGCCGTTCTGCCAGACCATGCCGGCGAACCAGTTGACGTCGGACTTCGGGAAGTTGGTGATGTAGGAGCCCTGCGCCTTGATCTGCTCGGCGGCGGCGGCGTATTCCTCCCACGTGGTGGGCACCTCGATGCCGGCGGCCTCGAAGAGGTCGGCGCGGTAGTACATGGCCATGGGACCGCTGTCCTGCGGCACCGCGTAGACGGAGCCCTCCTCGCCGAAGGTCACCTGGCCCCAGGTCCAGTCCACGAACTGGTCCTGGGCGTCGGCCACGCCCTCGCAGCCGGCGATGTTCTCCAGGCCGTCCTGCACGCGGAAGTTCGGGAGGGCGTCGTACTCGATCTGGCCGAGGTCCGGGGCGTTGCCCGCCTGGATCTGGTTGAAGAAGTTCTGGTATGTGCCGGAGTTTCCGTTGGGGCCGGTCTGCACGTTGACCTGGATGTCGGGGTTCTCGGCGTTCCAGAGCTCGACGACCTTGTCCATGCCCGGGACCCACGTGGTGAATTCGAGGGTGACGGGTCCTTCCGACGCCTCGCAGGGTGCTGCTTCGGCTCCTCCTGCTGTTCCTGAGCTGTCTCCGCCGGCTGAGCAGCCGGAGAGAGTCAGCGCAGAGATCATGGCAAAGGCCGCGGTGACTTTTCCGTAATGCGCGCGCATTGTCTTTCCTATCGTCGATCGAGTGATGCGGTCCCGGAGCGGACGCTCCGGGACCTGGGGTGATGGTGTGGGGGAACCCGCGGAACGGGTTACTTGACGCCGCCGGCTCCGAGGCCGCTGCTCCAGAACCGCTGGAGTGCGAGGAACGCGAGGATCAGCGGGAGGATCGAGACGAGAGCGCCCACGATCACGAGGGAGCGCAGTTCGGGGATCTGGCTGATCTGGCTGTTCCAGGCGTAGAGGCCGAGGGTCACGGGGAACAGGGCCTGGTCCCGCAGCATGATCAGCGGCAGGAAGAAGTTGTTCCAGATGGCCACGAACTGGAAGAGGAAGATCGTCACGAGCGCCGGGGCCATGAGGCGCGTGGACACCGTGAAGAACGTACGGATCTCGCCCGAGCCGTCGAGACGCGCGGCCTCGAGCAGTTCGCCGGGCACACTCGCCGCGGCGTAGATCCTGGCGAGGTACACGCCGAACGGGCTCACGAGGCTCGGCAGGAACACGGCCCACATGGTGTTGGTGAGCTCCACCTGGCTGAAGATCAGGAACAGGGGGAGGGCCAGGGCGGTCGCGGGGACGAGCACGCCGCTGAGCACGATGTTGAAGATCGCCTCACGCCCGCGGAACTCGTACTTGGCCAGCGCGTACCCGCACATGGCGGCGATGACGGTGCCGATCAGCGCTCCGACGCCCGCGTAGAGCGCGGAGTTCAGGAGCCAACGCCCGAAGAGTCCGTCGCCGTAGGAGAAGAGGCGGCCGAGGTTGTCGAAGAACGTGCCCACCGCGTTCGGGGTGAACCAGAGCGGCGCGGTGGAGGTGATCTCGCCGCCGGTCTTCGTGGACGTGGTGAGGAGCCACCAGATCGGGGTGAGGAAGTAGAGCGTGAAGACGCCCATGATGAGCATCGCCGCACTCCGCGACATGATGCTCTGGCGCGGACCGCGGGGGCTCGGGGATGCGCTGTGCGCCGTCGTGCTCCCGCCGCGCTGGCGCTTGGGGGCGGTGGCTGGGGCTGCCGTCACTGGGTGACCTTCCGCTGGGTGGACTTCAGGAAGACGAAGGAGAGGATGAACGTCGCCAGCGCCAGGACCACCGAGAACGCCGCGGCGAGGTTGTAGTTCGGTACGGAGGCCGTGGTGTAGACGGCGAGGTTCGGGGTGAACGTGCTGTTGATCGCGGAGCTGAAGCTGCGCAGGGTCTGCGGCTCGGCCAGCAGTTGCAGGGTCCCGATGATCGAGAAGACCGCCGTGAGGATGATCGCCGGGATCACGAGGGGGATCTTGATGCGCCAGGCGATCTGGAGGTTGCTGGCGCCGTCGAGCCGTGCCGCCTCGTAGATCTCGGTGGGGATGGCGAGGAGGGAGGAGTAGATGATCAGCATGTTGTAGCCGACGTACACCCAGGTCACGATGTTCGCGATGGCCCACAGCACGAGGTTCCCGGACAGGAAGTCGATGTTCGAGGTCACGGCGCCGAAGGGGGAGAGCGAGGGCGAGTAGAGGAACCCCCACATGATCGCCGCGATGACGCCGGGCACGGCGTACGGGGCGAAGAACGCGAGCCGGAAGAACTTCTTGCCCTTCAGCAGCGGGGAGTCGAGGAGGAGCGCGAACAGCAGGGCGAGGCCGAGCATCACCGGCACCTGCACCGCGCCGAAGAGCAGCACGCGCCCCACGGACTCCCAGAACGCGGTGTTCTGGAACACCTGCTGGTACTGCACCAGGCCACCGAATACCTGCCGCGGCGGGCCGAACGTGCCCTCGCGCTCCACCGTGAGCAGCGACTGCACGATCGCGTAGACGATCGGCACCGCGTAGAACGCGAGGAAGAGGACGGCGAACGGGGCGATGAAGAGGGCGACGGCGCGGCGTTGCGCTCCCGACGACCGGTTCTTCCGGGTGGCCGGCGGCGCCTGTGCCGCTGCGGCCGGGGTGCTGAGGGCTGACATGTCCTCTAATCCTTTCGACTGGTGGGTGAGCCGTCGGTGGTCCGCGTGCCTCGGGAGGCACGATCGGTGCGGATGACGCGGACCGCGCCCGCGGGGACGACGGCGACGTCGGCCACGGCTTCGGTGGTCAGCAGCTCCAGCCCGCTGATGCGGTACTTGCGGTCCTCGGAGGAGTGGTTGATCAGGAACACGTAGTCGTGGAGCTCGCCCCGGCGCCTGACGGTCTCGAGCCCGGCCTGCTCCTCGGGCAGCTGCACGCCCGCGGTGACCGCGGCGCGGAGCAGGAGGTCCTTGAGCACGCCGGCGTCGAGCACGGTGCCGGCGTACCAGGCCTCACCGGCACCCGTACGGTTCCGGGTGACGGCGGGCTGCCCGGTGAGGTGCCCGCCGGCGAAGCTCAGCATCACCTCGGCAGTGGTGAGGCGGATGGCCTCGGACCACAGGGAGCCGAGCGACCCGTTGTCGAGGGGGAGCGGGTGCGTAGGGTCCAGGGGGAAGAATTCCTCCGAGCGGATCCCGAGCAGGTCGCGGAACGCGCCGGGGTAGCCGCCGGGGCGTACCCTCTCGTTCTCGTCGACGATCCCGCTGAAGAACGTGATGAACGCGGTGCCGCCACCCCGGACGAAGCGCTCGACGACGTCCGCGTGCTCATCCCGCACCAGGTACAGGTTGGGGATCACCGCGAGCTTGTAGGCGGAGAGGTCGGCACCGGGTGCCACGACGTCGACCGTGAGCCCGGCCTGCCACAGGGCGGTGTAGGCCGCGTGAACCTGCTCGATGTAGCGGACGTCGCCCGAGGGGTGCGATTCCTGGTCGTGCGCCCACCACGCCTCCCAGCTGAAGACGAGCGCGACCTCCGCGTGCACGGTGGTCCCGGCGATCTCGCCGAGTTTCGTGAGTGAGGAGCCGAGTTCGACGACGTCGCGCCAGATCCGCGAGTCGGTCCCCGCGTGGGGGAGCATCGCGGAGTGGAACTTCTCGCTGCCCTGCAGGGACGCGCGCCACTGGAAGAAGCAGAGGCCGTCGGCGCCGCGCGCGAGGTGCGTGAGGGAGTTGCGGAGCATCTCGCCCGGGCCCTTGGCGATGTTGCGGGGCTGCCAGTTCACCGCGCCGGTGGAGTGCTCCATGAGCAGCCACGGCGCGCCCTGGGCGAGCCCGCGGGTGGTGTCGGCCGCGAAGGCGAGCTCGGCGAGAGGTGTGTCCAGGCGGTGGTCGAGGTAGTGGTCGTTCGCGATGACGTCCATCTCCGGTGCCCAGGCCCAGTAGTCCTGGTTGCGGATGTGCGCGGCGACCATGAAGTTCGTGGTGACCGGAGCGGCGCTGTTCCGGCGAAGCACGCTCTCCTCGGCCCGGTAGTGCGCCAGGAGTTCGTCGGAGCTGAACCGGTTGAAGTCGAGCGTCTGCGTGGGGTTCGTGGCGGAGAGCGTGAGTCGCGGCGGCAGGATCTGCTCCCAGGCGGAGTAGCGCTGGCTCCAGAAGGCCGTGCCCCAGGCGTCGTTGAGGGCGTCCAACGAGGTGTAGCGGGTGCGGAGCCACCTGCGGAAGGCCTCCGCCGAGACGTCGCAGTAGCACAGCGAGTTGTGGCAGCCGAGTTCGTTGGAGACGTGCCAGAGGCGCAGCGCCGCGTGGGCGCCGTAGCGGGTGGCGACCTGCTCCACCAGGGCGAGGGCGCGCTCGCGGTAGATCGGCGAGCTGGGGCAGAAGGCCTGGCGGCCGCCGGGCCATCGGGCGGTCCCGTCCGCTGCGCGGGGAAGCACCTCGGGGTGCGCGCTGGTCAGCCAGGCCGGTGTGGAGGAGGTCCCGGTGCCGAGGTTGACGCCGATCCCGTGCTCGGCGAGGAGGTCCATGACGGCGTCGAGGGTCTCGAACCGGAAGACGCCCTGCTCGGGTTCCAGTTCGGCCCAGCCGAAGATGTTGACGGCCACGAGGTTCACCCCGGCGTCCTTCATCAGGCGGACGTCCTCGAGCCAGACGGACGCGTCCCACTGCTCGGGGTTGTAGTCACACCCGTACACGAGCTGCCCGTTCCCGGACAGTCCTGCGACGGTGGTTGCGCGTACCAAACTCGGCTCCTCATGCGGCGATGCGATCCTCCGGCAGGGCCGAGGAGACCCGCGCGTCCTGTGAACGCTCCCACATAGGGGTGGCTTGGCTCTCCATCGAGAATCTGTGAACGCTCCCAGAGTAACTACGGTCACACTTACCTGTCAAAGCCCCGGTTCACCGGGCGCCGTCAATCCCCGCCGACCGCCCGGGAGATGTCCGAGGACGCCTCCCAGGTGGCTGGTCAGCTGAAGCGCTGCTGCAGGTGGACGACGACCTCCTTGCCGGACTCGGACTTCCCGATGTCCCGGCAGATCGCGGCCCGCAGCGGGAGCCAGTGCGGGCCCGTGCCGGACGGCATCAGGGTGGCCGCGAAGGCGTGGCCGTCGATGGTCCCGGCGATCTTCGCAGCGCGGCGCGTGCCGAGGAGCTCGTCGGAGCCCGGCAGTTCGAGGTAGGTGGCGAAGGCGCCGTCCTTCCGGATGGCGACCTCGAAGACGGCGTCCAGCGGTCGGCCGGTGCGGTCGTCGGTCATCAGGCCGGCTGCTGCTCGCCGTATTTCGCCTGCACGGCCTCCCAGTCGCCCGTCTGCGCGATCGGGTCCATCCACATGATCTCCCACGCGTGGCCGTCGGGGTCGGCGAATGCCCGTGAGCGCATGAAGCCGAGGTCCTGGCGCTTGCCCTCCACGGCACCGGCTGCGACAGCGCGGTCCACCACGGCGTCGACCTCGTCCGAGGTGTCCACGCTGATGGCGTTGATCGTCGCGGACGTGGCGGCGGTGTCCGCGACCGGCTTGTCCGTGAACTGCGACCAGTGCTGGTGGGTCAGGATCATCACGTGGATCGTGTCACTGATGGTGACGGCACCGGCGTCGTCGTTCGAGAAGGCGGGGTCGAGCGTCCAGCCGAAACTCGTGTAGAACTCCTTCGACGCGGCGAGATCGCGAACCGGCAGGTTGATGAAGACATTCGTGGGCATGAGCGTGCTCCTGTTCGTGGCGGTGCTGACGGGGCCCGTCCGGGCCCCTTGTACCTGTTGGACGCAGTGTCGCCGGGAAAATCATCGGTCGGGCAGGTACACGGACGCAATGACTCCCGGCCGGGGGAACGCGGCCCGCCGCGGCGGGAGGTGCGCCGGGCCGTGCGCAGGAGGAGACGTCCGCGAAGGAATCCCTTGCACGCCGCGCGGACAGGCACCACAGTGAGGTGCACAGCCGACGGAAGGTCGAAGATGAGCACCTCTGCAGGGCACGTCCCCGAGTCCACGACCGAGACCGCACAGCCCGAGCTCAAACGGGTCCTCGGGCCGAAGCTGCTCTTGCTGTTCATCGTGGGGGACATCCTCGGCGCCGGCGTCTACGCGGTGACCGGCACCATGGCCGGAACCGTCGGTGGCATCGTCTGGCTGCCGTTCCTGCTCGCGTTCGTCGTCGCCACCATGACCGCGTTCTCCTACCTCGAACTCGTGACGCAGTACCCGCAGGCCGCCGGTGCGGCGCTGTACGCGCACAAGGCCTTCGGCATCCACTTCGTCACGTTCCTGGTGGCGTTCGCCGTCGTCTGCTCGGGCATCACCAGCGCCGCGACGTCCGCCAACGTGCTGGCGCAGAACTTCTTCGGCGGCCTCGAGGTCAACGGGTGGCTGGACATGCCCGGCCAGGGCGTCATCACCGCCGTAGCGCTCGGCTTCATGCTGCTGCTCGCGCTCATCAACCTCCGGGGCGTGGGGGAGAGCGTCAAGTTCAACGTGGTGCTCACCCTGATCGAGGTGGCCGCCCTCTGCATCGTGATCGGCGTCGGGTTCTTCGTGATGGCTCAGGGCCGCGGCAACCTCGGCGAGATCTTCGTGTTCACCGACTCCCAGGACAAGGGGCTCTTCCTCGCCGTCACGGCGGCCACGTCCATCGCCTTCTTCGCCATGGTGGGCTTCGAGGACTCCGTGAACATGGTCGAGGAGACCCGCGAACCAGAGCGGATCTTTCCCCGCACGATGCTCACCGGGCTCGGGATCGCCGTGATCTTCTACATGCTCGTGGCCGTCTCCGTGGTCACCGTGCTCAGCCCCACGGAGCTCGAGGGCATCCGTGAATCGGAGGGTGCAGCGTTGCTCGAGGTGGTGCGGGCGGGCTCGCCGGACTTCCCGATCGACCGCGTCTTCCCGTTCCTCGCCGTCTTCGCCGTGGCGAACACCGCCCTGATCAACATGCTCATGGCGAGCCGGCTCATCTACGGGATGGCCCGCCAGGACGTGCTGCCCCGCGCGCTCGGCAAGGTGTTGCCCGTGCGCTGCACGCCCTGGGCCGGCATCCTCTTCTCCACGGTGCTGGCGCTCGGCCTGATCCTCTTCGTGACCAGCGATCCGGACAGCAACATCGTGGCCAACCTCTCGGGCACCACGGCCTTCCTGCTCCTCTGCGTCTTCACGGTGGTCAATGTCGCGTGCCTCGTCCTGCGGCGCAAGCGGGACCCCCACCGCAAGGTCTTCTTCACCTCGCCCGGTCCGCTGCCGCTCATCGCAGCGCTCCTCTGCGCCTTCCTCGCCGGTCCGTGGGTGGGGCGCGACGTCGTGCAGTACCAGATCGCGGGCGGCCTCATGGCCATCGGCGTGGCCCTCTGGCTCGTCACCTGGCTCATCAACCGCCGCACCGACACGCCCGCGGGTGACCCGAGCGTCACCGCCGACTGACCGGCGGACCGACCCGACATGCAGATCCTCCGCTACGCCGCGTTCACCGATTCCCCCGCCGGCGGCAACCCGGCGGGTGTGGTGCTGGACGCCGATGCGCTCGACGCCCCCACCATGCAGCTCATCGCCGCCGATCTCGGGTACGCCGAGAGTGCCTTCGTCTCCGCCCGGTCACCCGGGAGCGCGACCGTCCGGTACTTCGCCCCGGAGGCCGAGATCCCGTTCTGCGGGCACGCGACCATCGCCACCGCCGTCGCACTCGCCGAGCAGGACGGCGCCGGGCCGCTGCTCTTGTCCACGCCGGTCGGCGACATCGACGTGACCACGCGGCAGGACGACGGCGGCCGGCTGATCGCGTCGCTCGTGACCGTCGAGCCGTGGGTCAGGCCCCTCGAGCCCGCTGCCCGCACGCTGCTGCTGCAGCACCTGCGGCTCAATGAGGCGGACCTCGCGCCGGAGCTCCCGGTGATGCTCGCGTTCGCCGGGAACGTCCACCCGATCGTCCCGGTGCGCGGGAACGGCGTGCTCCGTGCGCTGGACTACCACTACGACGCGCTCAGGTCCCTGATGGCTGACAACGGATGGGGCGCCACCGTGGCTGTCGTCCACCGCCTCGGCGCCGACCTGTTCGACGCGCGCAACCCGTTCCCACCCGGTGGCGTCCGCGAGGACCCGGCGACGGGCTCGGCGGCCGCATCGCTGGGTGCGTACCTCAGGCATCGGGGCGAGGTGATGCCGCCCGCGATCATCACGGTGCATCAGGGGGCCGACGTCGGCAGGCCGTCGGTGATCTCCGTCGGTATTCCCGCGGCGGGCGGGATCACCGTCTCGGGCGGCGCGGTGCCGATCACCGCGTAGCCGGCGGCCCGTCCGCGAGGGCTTCCTCCCACTCCACGCCCCCCCCGCAGTGGGAGGAATGGAGCATTCCCACTGCGGGGGGTCGTGGAGTGGGACGAGGCCGGGCCCGAGCGGAACGATGCCTGCCTTCCGGCTCGCGCAGTGGGACGAGGCCGACGCCCCGGGCGGAACGACACCGGCCGACGCCCCCGAGGGAGCGCCGGCCGGTCGGCGTGCGGATTCCTGGTCGGACGACCCGACCAGGGAAGGATCAGCGAAGGATCAGCGCTGGGTCAGCGGGAGCGCGAGGTCGGTGACCGACGCGCCGATGGTGCCGAGCGGGGTGACCTTGCCGTTGAGCAGGTCCACCGAGTAGAGCGACCCGTTGATGACTGCGAAGCCGACGGAATCGACCGTGCTGCCGTTCTGGAGGGTCGAATAGATGTCGAAGCCGGTGTCGCCTGCGGCGTCCACGCCGAACTTGCCCGTGGCGACGAGCGATCCGGCGTTGGCGGGCGACTGGAGGGCCACCTGGTCGAGGGCTGCGTCGAGATCGAACAGCGTGGTGCCCGTGGCGGGGTCGAGGTCGTTGTTCGTGTAGGCCGCTCCGTTGATGCCCGCGGCGACAGCAGGTGCCGCGTAGCTGAGCGCGCCGTCGGACACGGTGGCTGCACCGGCGGTGGCGAAGGGCTGGCGCAGGTTCTGGCCGGTGTCGCTGACGACGCGCAGTGCGTTCGCGGCGGGGTTGAAGTCCACGCCGAACGTGGTGCCGTTGAGTGCCACCGTGAGCCTCGTCACCTGCGTGGCGACGCCGGTGTCGGCGTTGATCACGTAGACGCCGGCGCTCGCGGCGTTGTTGCCGACGCCGTAGAGGTTGCCGTCCTGCACGCGGTAGTCGATGCCGATGAGGCGGGTGTCGCCGCCGGTCAGGCCGCTCACCGCGACACCGCCCTTGACCTTGCCGGCCTTCGTGGTGTCGAACTGCACCAGCGTGGTGCCGGCGTCGGCGAGCCCGACGACGCGCAGCTTGTCCTTGCCCTGCGATCCGCTGTCGGCCACGGCAGGGGCAGCGGTCAGGACGGTGGTGGCGATGGGCGCCACGGCCATCACGGAGGTCACGGCGATCGCTGCGACGCCCAGCTTCAAGGTCTTCTTCATGGTGTTCTCCTGAGGATTGCCGGTCTCCGGATATCGGACGACTCGGCAGGGGTATACGCGGCGAGGTGGCGGGGCGTTCACCGCTCGTCAGGATCTGTTCCTGTTCGCCGGCGTGTTCCCGGTCCGTCAGCCGGCCGGCGGTGCCGAGGTCTTGCGGACCAGGGCGTAGGAGGCCAGATCACGCCGCGAGCCGCCCAGCTCCATATAGCTGCGGAGGAGCCCTTCGTAGGCGAAGCCCGCCCTCGTGGCGACCGTCACGGACGCGATGTTCCACGGCTCGATGTGCAACTCCAGTCGGTGCAGGGCCGGGAAGCTCCAGGCGAACGGGACGAGCGCGCGGAGCGCCTCCGTGCCCACGGACCGGCCCCGCGCGGAGGGCACGACGGCGTAGCCCGCCTGGGCTCGCCCGTGCGCGCGGTCGCGGAGCCACAGACCGATCATCCCGAGACCGCGGTCCGAGTCCCGGTCGTGGACGGCGAAGGAGAAGCCGGTGCCGTCAGCGTGGCGTGCGTGCTGGCGCTCGATGTACGCCCGCGCACCGTCGTCGTCGCAGTGGGCCTGCAGGGTTCCGACGAGCGGCACGTACGGGTCCGTGGACAGCTCCCGCACCATCGCGATGTCCAGTTCGCCGAACTGCCGCAGCACCACGGTGCCGTACCGCGGCGCCTCGACCGGCCAGGGCGGCAGCGGGAAGGCCTCGGAGCTGCTCACGGCCGGAGCCCGAACGCCGCGAGCCGGAGGTCGCCGTGCTCGCTGAACCCGAGGGACCGGTAGAACGGGAGGGAGGCCGCAGCGTCCGGCGTCCCTGCGGCGTCGGTGGTCAGGGCGAGGAACATGCAGTGGCGGTACCGTTCCTTCACCTCCTGCACGAGGGCGCGCCCGATGCCGCGTCGCTGCGCCGTCGGAGCGACGAGGATGTCCTGCAGGTAGCAGATCGACTCGCCGTCGGAGACGGTCCTGGCGAGACCGAGGAGCTCCCCGCCGTCGTCCCGGGCCGTGAGGACGAGGTGCGAGCCGGCGATGCTCCTCTCGAGGCGCGCGGGGTCCCACGTGTACGCGGCCCAGCCCACGGCCCGGTACAGGGCGAGCGCGTCGTCGAGCGGGGGAGCGACGTCGCCGATGATGATCACCAGCCCACCGTACTGCGGGTCGCGGCGCCGTCGGGGGGACGGCGCTACGGACCGGCGATCGGCGCGGTGCGTGCTGCAGTCACCGTGATGAGATCGCCGGGCGCGAGTTCGAGGTCGAGCCCACGCCGTCCGCCGGAGACGAAGATGCTCGCGTGCGTGAGGGCGGTGTCGTCGACCACCACGGGGGAGGGGTGGCGTTGCCCGACCGGCGAGATGCCACCGAGCACGTACCCCGTGCGCCGTTGGGCGAGGGCGGGATCGGCCATGAGCGCCTTCCGGCCGCCGAGGGCCTGCGCGAGTGCCTTGAGATCCAGGCTGCCGGAGACGGGGACCACGGCGGTGACGAGCCCGCCGTCAACCGTGGTCATGAGCGTCTTGAACACCCGATCCGGGTCGACGCCGAGAGCGGCCGCGGCTTCCAGTCCGTACGTGGACACGCCCTCACGGTGGTCGTACGGCCGCGCCGTGAACGAGACGCCCGCTGCGGTGAGGGCGAGGATCGCGGGGGTGCTGGGCGAGGGCGTTCGGGCCATGAGGCCTTTCTACTCCCAGCAGGCGCTCGCAGGTACCAGGGCACCCTCGTGGCGTCCCATCCGAGGACCGGCGGCACGATCAACCAGTGCGGTCAGCCCGCGACGGACGCCCGGGCGGGCACGTCGAGCTCCAGCAGGTCGGCGGAGCCCCATGCTCCGGTGAACTCGCAGGACACGATGAACTCCCTGAGCACCGGGCCGGTCAGCAGCAGCCCCTCCACGTAGTCGATCCCGTCGCGCGTCACCGACGCGATGTCGTCCTGCTCCAGGGCCGCGAGGACCAGCTGCGTCTCGAGCGGCTCCTCGTCGTGGAGGGAGCACCAGTACACGTAGAGGCCCTCGAACTCGTCGAGGGTGGTGAGCGATCCATCGGAGGTGGCGGTGGTGCAGTCGAGCAGGAAGGTGGAGAGGTGCTGCGTCATGGCGGGAGTCCTTTGCAGAGCGGGAACCGGCTACGGGGCGGATCGGCGGCGCTGTCGCCGCGAGAGGCGGAGGGGGAGCGACGGCGTCGTGCCTGCCGGGGATGGTTCGGCGAGGTTCAGGGGTGGTTCAGGCGAGAAGACGGGTGACGCGCGGGAGCCAGGAGCGGCGAGCCGGTGGGATCGACGGCGCGCGGGAGGCCGGGGTGGAACCGGCGGACGGGAGAGCGGCAGGACGCATGCGGGTGCGTCGTACGGGAGGGGAGGGAAGAAGGGCTTCCTGCGTGGTCATGGAGCGGGCCCCGTTCGGGGATGAGGCTCGACTGCTGTGCACCGGCCGTGCGGCGAGGTGACGAAGAGAGGAACCTGCGAGAGCCGCCTTCTTCTAGACAACCGTCTCCCACAGTACGCCTGTTCCACGGTGTTGGCTGGTGTCGATTTTCCCGCGCGGCATCGTCGCAGGTGGGACGCACAGGGGCTCGGCTACGCTACACGTATGGCCTCGATCCGAACCCGTCAGCGTCGGGCCACCATCAACGACGTGGCCACCGAGGCAGGGCTCTCGCGGGGCACCGTTTCGCGCGTGGTCAACGGCGAACGGTACGTGTCCGACGAAGCGCGAGTCGCCGTCGAGGAGGCGATCGCTCGCGTGGGCTACGTGCGCAACACCGCAGCCCGGAACCTCGTCACGCAGGAATCACGGGCCATCGCGCTGATCATCCACGAGCCCCATTCACTCCTGTTCGAGGACCCCAACATCGGGTCCATCCTCCTCGGCGCCAACGAGGTGCTCTCGAAGGCGGACTACCAGCTCGTCTCACTCATCATCGATTCGGACAGGGACAGTCGCCGCGTGGCGGACTACCTGCGCGGAGGGCTCGTGGACGGCGCCGTGATCGTCTCCGCCCGTGCCTCGGACCCGATCGCGTCCGCCGTGAGGGACATCGGTGTCCCTGCGGCCTTCGTGGGTCATCCACCCGGGACGCCGAACCTTCCCTACGTCGCGATCGACAACACGGCGGCGGCGCGGGCCATCACACAGCGCCTCGTCGAGACCGGCCGCCGCCGCATCGCGATGATCGCCTGCGCCATGGACCGCGACTCCGGGCAGGACCGCTTCCGGGGCTTCCGCGAGGCCCTCGGCGAGCACTTCGACCCCGAACTCGTCGTGGAGTACCCGCTCTACACGTATGCGGCCGGCCTGGAGGGGATGCAGGAGCTCCTGCGCCGCAGCCCCGAGCTCGACGGCGTCTTCGCCGCCTCGGACGCCGTCGCCGCGGGGGCCATGACCGCCCTGCAGGAATCGGGCCGCAAGGTGCCGGACGACGTCGGGATCGTCGGGTTCGACGACAGCAGCTGGGCGCTCCGGACACGCCCGCAGCTCTCGACGGTCAGGCAGCCCGCCGACCTCCTGGGCAGCACGGCCGCCGAGCTGGTCCTGGCGCAGATCCGCGGCCTGCCGAGCCCGGTGCAGGTGCTGGAGACCACTGTCGTGTGGCGGGACTCCGCCTAGCCCCCAAGCACCGCCCAGTACTCCCGGGTCTCGAGGGAAGGATCATCACCATGTGGATCGGGTTCATCGAGTTCGACATCCTCCTGGGCGACGTGCACTCCCTCAAGGCCAAACGGTCCGTGGTGCGGCCGCTCGTCGCGGACGTGCGCCGCTCCTTCGACGCCTCCGTGGCCGAGGTGGGCCACCAGGACCTGCACCGTCGGGCGGCCGTGGGGGTCGGGGTGGTCAGCGGCGACCGGCAGCACGCGGTGGACGTGCTCGACCGCGTGGAGAGGTACGTCGCCGAGCGGCCCGAGATCGATCTCCTCAGCTCGAAGGTCCGGATCCTCGACAGCGAGGACTGAGCGGGCGGTCCCGCCCCCGCGCGTCAGGCCCCCACGTCGGACGCCGTGAGGCGGCGGAGCGCGCCGTCGTCGTAGGCCGCCAGCAGGGCCCGGATGTCCTTGTGCACCTCGACGGCCCCGGCGTCGCGGAGTTCGGCCTCGCTCGTTCCGCCCGAGGCCAGCCCGATCGTGGGGATGGAGAGTTCGGACGCCGCCTCGACGTCCCAGATCGAGTCGCCGACGAACACGGCGTTCGCGGCCTCGAGCCCACCGGCGTCGAGCGCGGCGCGCAGGATGTCCGGGGAGGGCTTGCTGTTCTCGGCGTCCGAGGAACTCGTGGCGGCCGTGATGGCGTCATCGGCTCCGATGATCCCGCGGAGGACGCCCAGCTCGCGTCCCGAGGCCGAGGAAGCCAGCACCACGGTGAGTCCGTCCGAGGCGCAGCGGTGGAGGAGGTCGGCGGCGCCGTCGAACGCACGCAGGCCCGGCCAGTGGCTGGAGAAGATCGCGGAGTGCGCCGTGTCGAGCTCGTCGTCCTGGGAGGCGTCGCGGTCCTCGCCGAGCACGTGGGCCACGAGCTTGTCCCCGCCCATGCCGATGGCGCGGTGGATCTCGGCCATCGGCACGTCGTGACCCAGGCGGCGGAAGGAGAGCCACCACGCGAGGGTGTGCTGGTAGTTCGAGTCGACGAGCGTGCCGTCCACATCGAAGAGGACCCCGTGCCGCACCGCGGTGGAGTCCTCGGTACCGTTCGTCGTGCCGTCCGTGATGCCGTCCGTCATGGTCGTCCTCTCCGCCTGCTCCGGGTACGACCCAAGCCTAGGAACAGGGGACGGCGGTGCGGTCCGCGTCATCGTGCTTGCGGCGGCACGGGAAGTGTGGGCCGCCGCGCGTCGGGCCGGTCAGGGAGCCGGAACCGGCTCGACGACGATCGCCACGCGCTCCTCACCGATGCGCGTCAGCACGAGGGTGGCTTTCTTGCGGCCCTTCCCCGAGCCGGACAGCAGGAGTTTCCTGACCTCCTCGGGCGTGACGGAGAGGCCGCGCTTCTTGATGTCGAGCACGCCGATGCCCTCCGTGCGCACCCAGCTCTTCAACGCCTTCACGTTGTAGGGGCGTACGTCCAGGACTCGGTAGGCGCGGGCGAAGGGGGTGTCGACGAGTTCGGCAGCACAGATGTACGCGATCATCGGGTCCAGCAGGTGGCCGCCGAGCCGCTCGGCGAGGTCCGCCACGAGTTCGGCGCGGATCACGGCGCCGTCGGGCTCGTACAGGTACCCGCCCACCGCGCCCACGGACGCCGTCGGGCCCTGTCCGAACTCCGCTCCCGAGACCATTTCAGCGGCCCCCCGCGGACCGAGCACCAGCGCGGCGCGGCGGATGCCCTCACGGCGGAGGGCATTGAACCAGAGGGACACCTCGGTGACGTCGCCGTCCACGGAGACCCACTGCGCCTCGCAGTTCGCGGGAATGGCGGCGTGCGGCATACCGGGTCCCATCTTCACGCCCACGGGCTTGCCGCCGTCCGCGAGCTCCTGCACGAAGGAGAGCGGCGGGGAGAACGCCTCGGGGTCGAACAGGCGGGAGGTCCCAGACGTCGTGGTGGTCCGGCGCGCGGGGTCGAGCCACACGCCGTCGTACCCCTCGGTGTCCACGAAGGAGGCGTCCGCGTTGACCACGCGCGCATTCGGGAAGGGGAGCAGGTTCATGGTCGCCGCGGCGGCCGTGGTCTCGTCGAGCTCGACGGCGGTCACCTCGCGCTCCAGCGTGGCGAGCGCCATGCTGTCCGCGCCGAGCCCGCAGCCCAGGTCCGCGACCTTCACGAGGCCCGCGTCGACGAAGCGCTGCGCGTGGCGCGCGGCCACGGAGAGCCGCGTGGCCTGCTCGAGCCCCGCGGTGGTGAAGACCATGTGGTCCGCGAAGGGGCCGAACTTTGCGGCGGCCTTCGCTCGGAGTCTCGATTGCGTCAGGGCGGCGGCCACCACCTCGGGGGAGTGCCCGGCCTTCCGGAGCTGCTCGGTGAGGCGCAGGCTGTCGGCCTCGGTGTAGGGGCCGAGGGAGTTGAGCAGCTCCCAGCCCTCGGACGTCAGGATGTCTGCGATGTTGTCCGTGGCCATCCGGCCAGCCTAGAGGAGCGAGGGCGTTCGAGGCCTGTTCCCTGCTGTCCTCCCCGAACTCGATTGGCACTCGCCTTGACCGAGTGCCAGCCCTTGCATACAGTCGGAGTTGGCACTCGCTCCTAGCGGGTGCTAATCCCGAGGGAAGCGTCCACCGGCACCGCGACGACGGTATGCGCACCTCCCGACGGCCCCATTCCACTGGTATCGAACGCAAAGGAGAGCCCGAGTGTCGGTCTCTATCAAGCCCCTTGAGGACCGCATTGTGGTCCGTCCCCTCGAAGCCGAGCAGACCACTGCTTCCGGTCTCGTCATCCCGGACACCGCTAAGGAGAAGCCCCAGGAGGGCGAGGTCGTGGCGGTCGGACCGGGTCGTGTCGACGACAACGGCAACCGCGTCCCCGTCGACGTCGCCGAGGGCGACATCGTCATCTACTCGAAGTACGGCGGAACCGAGGTCAAGCACGGCGGCCAGGAGTACCTGGTGCTCTCCGCCCGCGACGTCCTCGCAGTCGTCGTCAAGTAGCACCCCACAGGAAGAGCCCCGGCCCGCAATGGCCGGGGTTTTTCTCGCTGCACAAGCCTGAAAGGAATCAACAATGGCAAAGCAGTTGGAATTCAACGACGCCGCCCGCCGTGCCCTCGAGGCCGGCGTGGACAAGCTCGCGAACACCGTCAAGGTGACGCTGGGCCCCCGCGGACGCAACGTCGTGCTGGACAAGAAGTGGGGCGCTCCCACCATCACGAACGACGGCGTCACGATCGCCCGTGAGATCGAGCTGGACGACCCGTACGAGAACCTCGGCGCACAGCTCGCCAAGGAGGTCGCCACCAAGACCAACGACGTCGCCGGTGACGGCACCACCACCGCGACCGTCCTCGCGCAGGCCCTCGTGAAGGAAGGCCTCCGCAACGTGGCCGCCGGCGCAGCACCGGGACAGCTCAAGCACGGCATCGAGGTGGCGGTCGAGGCCGTCGCCAAGCGCCTGCTCGAGAACGCCCGCGAGGTCGTCGGTCAGCAGACCGCCAACGTCGCCTCCATCTCCGCCCAGAGCACCGAGGTCGGGGACCTCCTCGCCGAGGCCTTCGAGAAGGTCGGCAAGGACGGCGTCATCACCATCGAGGAGTCCTCCTCGACCGTGACGGAGCTTGTCCTCACCGAGGGCATGCAGTTCGACAAGGGTTACCTCTCGCCGTACTTCGTGACCGACGCCGAGCGCCAGGAAGCCGTCCTCGAGGACGCGCTCATCCTCATCAACTCCGGCAAGATCTCCTCGCTCGCCGAGTTCCTCCCCTTGCTGGAGAAGGCCCTCCAGGCCGGCAAGCCGCTGTTCATCATCGCCGAGGACATCGAGGGCGAGGCGCTCTCCACGCTCGTCGTCAACAAGATCCGCGGCACCCTGAACGTCGTCGCCGTCAAGGCACCCGGCTTCGGTGACCGCCGTAAGGCCATGATGCAGGACATCGCGACCCTCACGGGTGCGCAGGTCGTCTCGCCCGACCTCGGTCTGAAGCTGGACCAGGTGGGCCTCGAGGTCCTCGGCTCTGCTCGTCGGATCACCGTCACCAAGGACGCCACCACCATCGTGGATGGCACGGGCAGCGAGTCCGACGTCGCCGACCGCGTGGCGCAGATCCGCGCCGAGGTGGAGCGCACCGATTCCGATTGGGACCGCGAGAAGCTCCAGGAGCGCCTCGCGAAGCTCGCCGGCGGTATCGGCGTCATCAAGGTCGGCGCCGCGACCGAGGTGGAGCTCAAGGAGAAGAAGCACCGCATCGAGGACGCCGTGTCCTCCACGCGTGCGGCTCTCGAGGAGGGCATCGTCGCCGGTGGTGGTTCCGCGCTGGTCCACGCCGGCAAGGCGCTCGACACCGACCCCGACGTCCTCGCACTGGAGGGTGACGCCGCCACGGCCATCGGTCTCGTGCGCCGCGCCCTCGCCCAGCCCCTGCGCTGGATCGCCGAGAACGCCGGACACGAGGGCTACGTCGTCGTCGCCAAGGTCTCGGAGCTCGAGGTGGGCCACGGTTTCAACGCCGCCACCGGCGAGTACGAGAACCTCGTGGACGCCGGCATCATCGACCCGGTGAAGGTCACGCGCTCCGCTCTGCGGAACGCCGCCTCCATCGCGGCCCTGGTGCTCACCACGGAGACCCTCGTGGTCGAGAAGCCCGCGGAGTCCGAGGGCGAAGAGGGCCACGGCCACTCGCACTAGGACATCCTCGCGGTCGGCATTCCGCTGACCGCAGCTCCGCCCGCAGCTTCAGCAGCACCCCGGTTCCTCGGAGCCGGGGTGCTGCTGCGTGTGGGGCCTGTGTTTCGTGTTGCTCGGCCCTGCGCCGCGGGTCCTCTAGCCTCTGGGGCTTTGTCCCATCCGGCGCCGTCGTGCACTGGGAATGAGTGCGCATTCCCAGTCGATCGCCGCGTGAAGTGGGAGGAACCGGTAGCGACGCCGGAGAAAACCCGCGTGCCGCACGCCCTGAAGGCTGACCACAATGACGAAGCCCCTGCTCTCTCCTGACAGGCAGCGGACCATCCCAGATAGAGCTCCTGCATTGTGGGAATGAGTGCGCATTCCCGGTCGATCGCCGCGTGAAGTGGGAGGGTCCACCCGCACCGCTGGCTTCCTCCCATTCGACGCCGTCGTGCATCGGGAATAAGTGCGCATTCCCACTCGAGCGCGTCGTGGAATGGGAGGAAGCAGCAGCGACGCCGCGAGCAGTCAAAAGCCCACGGCCGGACGCCCTGCGAGCTCACCACAAGGACGAAGCCCCGGCTCCCGTGACGGGCAGCGGACCATCCCAGCTCTCGTGACGGGCAGCGGACCATCCCAGATAGAGCTCCTGCATTGTGGGAATGAGTGCGCATTCCCGGTCGATCGCCGCGTGAAGTGGGAGGGTCCACCCGCACCGCTGGCTTCTTCCCATTGGACGCCGTCGTGCATCGGGAATGAGGGCGCATTCCCACTTGATCGCCACGCGAAGTGGGAGGAAGGGGCGAGATACGGTCGTGGCAGCGCAGCCAAGGTCATCAGCAGGCCAGCAGGCGGGCAGGCGGGCAGGCGGGCAGGCAAACGGTCGGCAGGCCTAGGCGCCCTACCGGCCCGGACGGATTCCAGGCCCTGACAACGACGAAGCCCCGGCTCCCACCTGACGGGGGAACCGGGGCTGCGTCGGATGTGCTGAGGGATCAGGCGTCGACGACGATCGCCGACACCACCGGCTGCCGGTTGAAGTAGCGGCGCATCCAGTTGGCCGTGGCCCGCTCGATGATGTCCTCGGGATCCTGACGGCGCCCGCCCTGGCGGTTCGAGGCGGCGTCACGGAGAGCCTTCTCGACCGCCGCGCCGGCCTTGTCGAGGTCCTCGTCCGAGCAGGAGAAGCCCTTGATGAAGAACTCGGGTGTCTCGACGATCTCGCCGTTCTCGGGATCGATGATCGCGAGGACCGTGACCACACCCTCCTCGGCCAGGCGGCGGCGCTCCACGAGGTCCTCCTCGGTGATGCCACCCACGCTGTCGCCGTCGACGAACACGAGGCCCGCCTCGACCTTGCCGGAGATCGTCGCTCGGCCCCGCGCGAGGTCCACGGTCACGCCATCCTGCGCGATGACCACGTTGCGGGGATCGACGCCGGTGGCGACGGCGATCTCCGAGTTGGCCCGCAGGTGGCGCCACTCGCCGTGCACGGGCATGACGTTGCGCGGCTTCACGATGTTGTAGCAGTAGGCGAGTTCGCCGGCACTCGCGTGCCCGGAGACGTGCACCTTCGCGTTGCCCTTGTGGACCACGTTGGCGCCGATCTCGGTGAGCGCGTTGATGATGCCGTAGATGGCGTTCTCGTTGCCCGGGATGAGCGAGCTCGCGAGCAGCACGGTGTCACCCTCGCTGATGCGGATCGCGTGGTCCTTGTTGGCCATGCGGGAGAGGGCGGCCATCGGCTCACCCTGCGAACCGGTGCAGATGAGGACCACCTTGTGGTCGTCGCTGCGCTCGAGCTTCTTGAAGTCCACGAGCAGGCCCTGCGGGATGTTCAGGTACCCGAGGTCCGCCGCGATGGTCATGTTGCGGACCATCGAGCGGCCCACGAACGCCACCTTGCGGCGGTGCTGGTGCGCGGTGTCGATGATCTGCTGGATCCGGTGGATGTGGCTTGCGAAGCTCGACACGATGATGCGGCGCGGGGCCGTGCGGAACACGGCGTCGATCGCGGGGGCGAGATCCTTCTCGGACGTGGTGAAGCCCGGGACGTCGGCGTTCGTGGAGTCCGTCAGGAACAGGTCCACGCCCTCTGCGCCGAGGCGCGCGAAGCCCGCGAGGTCGGTGATGCGGCGGTCCAGGGGGAACTGGTCCATCTTGAAGTCGCCGGTGTGGAGCACCATGCCGGCCGCGGTGCGGATGGCGACGGCGAGGCTGTCCGGGATGGAGTGGTTGACCGCGACGAATTCGAGGTCGAACCCGCCCATGGTGCGGCGGTCACCCTCCTTGACCTGGATGGTCTTCGGCGTGATGCGGTGCTCCTTGAGCTTCGCCTCGATGAAGGCGAGCGTGAGCCGGGATCCCACCAGGGGGATGTCCGCGCGCTCCTTGAGCAGGTACGGGACACCGCCGATGTGGTCCTCGTGGCCGTGTGTGAGGACCACGGCGACGACGTCGTCGAGCCGGTCCCGGATGTAGGAGAAGTCCGGCAGGATGACGTTGATGCCCGGCTGGTGCTCCTCGGGGAACAGGACGCCGCAGTCCACGATCAGCAGTTTCCCGTCGAACTCGAAGACCGTCATGTTTCTGCCGATCTCACCGATCCCGCCGAGAGCGACGATGCGCATGGCTCCCGTGGCGAGCTCGCGTGGTGCTTTCAGGACGGCAGGTCTTTTATTCACAGATCAGGTATCTCTCGGTCGTGAGGTGGGCGGGGCGGGGCCGTCAGACGCTGCGCGTCGAGGCCGGGTAGCCCGGCAATCTCCATCAATGGGTGGTTCGGGTGGTCCCCGAGAATTCGGGGACATAGTCCTCCTAGGGTACGTCGTCGCGCGCGAACCGGGGGTGTCGGTCCTCGAAACGGGTCCGGAAGGGCCGGTGCGGGGCGCCGTACGTGAGCGCTGTCACCGGAATAGGGCCCCTCCTGCTTCCGTTCTAGACTGGCAGAGCCGGCCGGCGCACCCTTGCCGTTGGCCCTTCTCCCCCCCCCGCGGCAACCCCGAGAGAGGCGCAGCAATGAGCCAGCAGTCCGGCCAGAACGACACCCACGATCCCTTCGGATTCATCGGCCTGACCTATGACGACGTGCTCCTGCTCCCGGGTCACACCGACGTCATCCCCTCCGAGGCGGACACGTCGTCGCGCATCTCCAAGCGCATCACCGTGCGGACACCGTTGCTCTCCTCCGCGATGGACACCGTCACGGAAGCGCGCATGGCCATCGCGATGGCCCGCCAGGGCGGCCTCGGCGTCATCCACCGGAACCTGTCCATCGAGGACCAGGCGGGCCAGGTGGACCGCGTCAAGCGCAGCGAGTCGGGCATGATCACGAACCCGCTGACCATCGGCCCCGATGCCACGCTGCTGGAACTCGACGAGCTGTGCGGTCACTACCGTGTCTCGGGCCTGCCGGTGGTCAACGAGACCGGTCACCTGCTGGGCATCATCACCAACCGCGACACGCGCTTCGTCCTCGAGCGGGACTTCCCGACCACGCGCGTCAGTGACGTCATGACCAAGATGCCCCTCGTCACGGGCCGCGTGGGGATCAGTGGCGACGACGCCATCAACCTCCTCGCCACGAACAAGATCGAGAAGCTCCCGCTCGTCGACGACGACGGCGTACTCCGCGGTCTCATCACCGTCAAGGACTTCACGAAGGCCGAGCAGTATCCGCTGTCCACCAAGGACGACGACGGACGTCTCCGCGTCGGCGCGGCCATCGGCTTCTTCGGGGACGGCTGGGAGCGCGCCATGGCGCTCGTCGACGCCGGCGTGGACGCCCTCTTCGTGGACACCGCGAACGGCCACAGCGCCGGCGTGCTCGAGATGATCGCCCGCCTCAAGGCCGAGAAGTCGCTGGCGCACGTCGACATCATCGGCGGGCAGGCCGCCACGCGTGAGGGCGCGCAGGCGCTGATCGACGCCGGAGCGGACGGCATCAAGGTGGGCGTGGGGCCGGGCTCCATCTGCACCACCCGCGTGGTGGCCGGCGTGGGCGTCCCGCAGATCACGGCCATCTACGAATCGGCCAAGGCAGCCATCCCCGCGGGCGTGCCGGTCATCGCCGACGGTGGCTTGCAGTACTCGGGCGACATCGGCAAGGCGATCGTGGCGGGCGCGGACACCGTGATGCTCGGCTCTCTCCTCGCGGGATCCGCCGAGGCGCCGGGCGAGTTGATCTTCGTGAACGGCAAGCAGTTCAAGACCTACCGCGGCATGGGGTCCCTCGGGGCCATGCAGACGCGCGGCAGGAACACCTCGTACTCGAAGGACCGCTACTTCCAGGCCGACGTCGTCGGGGACGACAAGCTGATCCCCGAGGGCATCGAGGGGCGTGTGGCCTACCGCGGCCCGCTCGCGTCGGTGGCCTACCAGCTCGTCGGTGGACTGCGGCAGACAATGTTCTACACGGGGGCCCGCACCGTCGCCGAGCTCAAGGCCAAGGGCAAGTTCGTGCGGATCACCGCCGCCGGGCTGAAGGAATCCCACCCGCACGACATCCAGATGACGGTCGAGGCACCCAACTACGGCTCCAAGTAACGCACGCCCCTCGGGAGCCCGCCGTCGTCGGACGGCGGGCGTCTCATGAGCGGGCTGCCCCAGCCCGAGGCGGCGGCGCGACGCCGGCTCCGCCTCGGTCCGTATGCCCGCGCCGTCGGGCAGGTGCTGAAGGTGAGCGCGAAGGCCTCGCCCGGCGCCGTCGCCATGAAGGTGGCGGGCTCGCTCATCTCGGCGGTCCTGCCGCTGGTCACCACCTACTTCGCCTCACTCACGACGACGGCGCTCGCCGCGGCCTATGCGGGTGAGGCCGACGCCGGCCGGCAGGCCATCGTCTACGTGGTCGTCACGGCCGTCCTCGGGCTGCTCTGGGGAGCGTTCACCAGCGTGGACCGCTACATCCAGCAGGTCCTGAGCTTCCGGGTCGGGGCGATCGTGGGCGACCAGATGTACGAGAGGTTCCTCGCCCTCGAGTTCTGGCGCTACGACGACAAGGAGACGGTGGATCTCTACGACCGCGCGCGCCGCTTCTCCGACTCCTACGCCCGCGTGCTCGACCGCATCGCCGCGATCTTCACGCAGCTCACCTCGGTGGTCCTCGCGATCGGGGGCGCTGCTGCTCGTCAGCTGGTGGATCGCGCTGATCGTGCTGCTGGCCATCATCCCGAGCGTCTACCTGCAGTTCCGGCTGTCCCGTGAGCAGATGGCGCACTGGAACACGCAGGTGGACTCGCGGCGTCAGCGGCGCATGATCGAGAACAACCTCATGAAGCCGCAGCACATCGCCGAGATGCGGCTGTACGGGATCGTCCGGTACCTCATGGACCTGCGCTCCACGCTGCGGGACGCCGACGAGAAGCGTCGGCTCGATTTCCAGAGGAGGTACATCCCGAAGCAGCTCCTCGCCGATGCGCTGCAGTACGGCGCAGAGCTGCTCGCGCTCGTGTGGATCGTGGGTCAGATTATCGCGCGGGCCCAGCCGGTGGGGCAGTTCCTCTACGTGCAGCAGATCGTCAGCCGCGCGCTGAGCACCGCGAACAACCTCGTGACCTCGCTCAGCTCCATCGACGAGGATCTCGCCAACCTCAAGGATTACGAGCAGTTCATGGCGTTCCCGCTCTCGACGGCGGCGACGGGCACACTGGACGCCGCGCCGTCCGTCGTCGAACTCCGGAACATCCACTTCACCTACTCGGGCAGCGATGCCGAGGTGCTCAAGGGCATCTCGATGACCTTCGAGCGGGGCACCCACGTGGCGATCGTCGGCGAGAACGGCGCCGGGAAGTCCACCCTGATCCGGGTGCTCGCAGGTCTGTACCAGCCCGGCGAGGGGGAGGTGCTGCTCGAGGGCCGGGACCTGCGGGCCGTCCGAATCGACGACTGGCACCGGCACCTCGCCGTCATGAGCCAGGACTTCCTGCGCTACGAGTTCGCGACGGCGGAGAACAACATCTTCTTCGGCGACGTCCGGACGCCGCGCGACGACGAGCGGGTGCGCAGGGCGGCGCACGACGCCGAGGCCACGGAGTTCATCACCTCGCTGCCGAGCGGCTTCGAGAACTACGTGAGCAACTGGATGGAGGACCCGCGCGGACGGAAGGGGAGCGGCCTCTCCGGCGGGCAGTGGCAGCGCCTCGCCATGGCCCGCAACTTCTACCGCGACGCGCCCTTCGTGGTCATGGACGAACCCACCTCGGCCATCGACGCCCTCGCCGAACACCGCATCTTCACGCGGCTCTTCGCCGACCGCTCACGCACGATCATCGCGATCAGCCACCGCCTCGCGACGATCGAGAAGGCCGACGTCGTGTACATGCTGGAGGACGGTCGGGTGGTCGAGTCGGGCACGCACCGCGAACTCGTAGCCCTCCGCGGCCGCTACTTCCGCATGTTCGAGAGCCAGTTGCCGGAGGCCTGAGCAGGAATCACGGCAGCAGGAATTAGGGCAGGGGTGCGGGCAGGTGCTCTTCTGCCGTCCTGACCGGTGACCGAGCCCTCACAACGGCCCGAAGGGGAAGGGCCCGGTGCCGTCGTCCGCCAGGGCTCTGCGCTGGAGCTCGGACCGCGCTGCGGCGTTCCCCTCGAGGTGGGCCAGGAAGAGCTCGCGCGCATGGGCTGCATGCCACGCGGGGATGACGAGCTGGGCGGACATCGCCAGCACGAGTCCCAGCACCGTGACGAAGCCGCCCACCACGCCGGTGGGCTGTGTCTCGGCCCGGACCAGCAGGATGGTCGTCACGACCAGCAGTCCGACCCCGAGGAGTGCGGCACTCAGCACGGCTCCGCGGACGGTCGCCGGTGACCGCGAGGAGGTGAGGCGCTGGTGCGGTGGCACCGGATGGGCCCGGTGCCGCCGTTGCAGACCGATGGCGCAGAGGAGGAGCGCCGCTGCCACCGCGGGGAGCACCCAGCCGAGCGCACCCGCCGAACCCGTCGTCAGCGCGAGGAGCCCGGCGAGGGCTACGACGCACGCCCAGAGGTACACGCACAGCACGGCGGCGCGGCGTTGGGAGTGATTGAAGGCCATACGGCGCAGGACCGTCGTCGACGCGGAGGTCGCCTCGGGCCCGGCGTCGAGCCAGGCCTCGAGGGGACGCACCGGGTGGCGCTCGCCTCCCACGGGTGCCGCTGACATGTCCCTGCGCCGGCTAGCGGCCATCGAGGTCGAGCGCCTTGCCGAACTCCTCGACCTCGGCACCCGTGGCGGGAGTGGTCACCTCAGGTTCCGCACCCTCCCCGAGGGTGACGCGGACACCTCCGTCGGTGTTCCTGAGGAGCGTTGCCGTCCGGGGCGTGACACCGAAGCCGTGGTGTTTCGCCCGCACCGAGAGCAGGGAGTCCGCGGAGGTGTTACCGAAGTAGTGGGTGGCGATGTCGAGCGCGAAGGAGAGGATCGGCTTGTCCGCGGGAAGCGGGTTGAACTGATGCACGCCGCGCGTTCCGACGCTCATCACGAAGGCACCGGCGGCGGACTGCACACCGAACAGCACGGAACTGGTGCCGTCGGTGGTGACAGCGATCTCCAGCCAGCCGCCCGCTGTCGCCATGATCCCTGCGATCTGCTCCGTGGGACCGGTGAGAACGAGGTCCGAACCCTGGACCACCGCGAGATCACGCACCAGAAGCGTCGACAGGCCCGCGCGGACGAGAACGTCCTCGGCCCTGACGTCCGCGAGTCTGAGGACGTCGCGGGTGTAGGAGCTGGGATCGGTGTCGTTGAAGGACAGCAGCGCGAGGATCTCGTGCTCGGTGAGTGGCACCGTGGTCTCGGACATGGAGGCCTTTCGGGTGGGGGAGGCGGCGGTGTGCGAGGACTATCCGAACGCCCGGTTCCAGGCATCCTCGGCGGCACCCGCCACCGATTCGCCGGCATCACCGAGCGTATCAACAGCGTCTCCGGCGAAGTCGGTGATGCGCTCGGTCACCGGTACGTCGCCGGACAGGAACTGTGCGCCCGCCCAGACGAGGGACGCTGCCGCGAAGAACGGCGCGGCGGGTGTCGGCGCGAGGCTTCCTCCGGCGAGGATCGCCGTGATGGCGCCATCGGCGACGGCGTGGCCGTCGCCGTCCTGGAAACCGTTGTACGCCTGAGCCGCTCCCGTGAGGATGCCGAGCCCTGCCGCGGCGTTGCCGGCAATGCGCAGGGCGTTGAGCGTCTGCGTCCCGCGCAGGTAGCCTACTTCGGGCATCTGGCCGAAGGTCGTGGTCAACAGTCCCGCGTTCCGCATGGAGGAGAGCAGCCGCTCCGCACCGAAGCCCAGCGCGGAGGTGGTTAGTGCACCGATCTGGAAGGGTGGCCACGCCCCGAGGTCGCCGCCGACGTCGGCGAGGAGGTCGACGAGGGACGGGTCCTCCGATGCGCCCGACGGAGCATCCGTCGGTTGTGACGTTCCGCCGCTGCCAGCACCGCTGCCGGCGCCGCCTGCGCTTCCGCTACCGGCGTCGCTCGTCGTGTCCTGCTCGTCGGCATCGGCGAGCAGGACAGTGGCCCGTTCGCTCAGCAGGGAGGCGCTGTCCTGCAGGCGCAGCCTGATCGAGGTGTTCCACTGCGACCTGAAGCGCTGGGCGTCCTGGCCCTGCCACCCGACCCGCGCCAGCACCGTGGTGATCTGCTGGTCGATGGTCGTGAGGGTGCCACTCGACGTCGACATGGTCTGAGCGAGAGCACGGAGGGCCGTCGGGTCTGCTCCGATCATGCCGTTGGTCATGGGCTTCCTCGTTCGTGTCGTGGCGCGGCCCTTCCGAGGGTCCCGGGCACCTGCGCCGTCGGTCCCACCGTATCCCCGGGCAGGCGATGCCTCCATGGGGAGGGCTCCCCATGGAGGGCCGGCGGCCGTTCCCTCGGGCGCGCAGCGCTCGTGTTCTACCGCGACCCGGGAACGGAGTCGTCTGTCGACTCCGGCGTGTCATCAGCGGACACCGGCGTCACGGCCCTGCGCATCGCCACCCGCGGCCAGCCGTCGAGTCCCGCTTCCGCCTCGTGCCGCCGGAGCGCCGCCAACCCCGGGCCGAGCCGCGCCGGGCTCAGGTCCACGAAGCCGAGACGGCGGTAGTACGGCGCGTTCCAGGCGACGTCGCGGAACGTGGTGAGCGTCAGGCCCGGAAGGCCGCGTCGGCGGGCCCAGGCCTCCGCCTGATCGATGAGCCGCCTGCCCAGCCCGCGGCGAGCGTGGTGCGCGTGCACCGACACCTGCTCGATGTGCGCGTGCCCGTCGACGACGTCGAGCAGGAGGTAGGCGGCGGGAAGCGCCTGGGCCGTCTGGACGACCCATGCCCGGCCTTCACGCTGGTACGGCTCCAGGCGCGCGAGGGGAAGCGGCTCGTCGTCGGCGATCGCGTGCATGCCGAGCGTCCGGAACGCCTCGCCCGCTGACCGCTCGATCCCCGCCAGATGCGGGAGATCGCTCAGGACGGCGAGCCGGATCGGTGCCGGGAGGTGTGCCCGGGGAGCAATGGGCGCGCGGCTGTCACTCACCGGCGAGGACCGTGAGCGGTTCGGTCGGCGGGCCAGCGCAGGCGGCGTTGGTGTCCCGGCAGATGTCGACACGGCGCGGAACAGCGGAGACCTGGTAGGAGCCGGGTCGGGCGCCCTCGGGTATGACGATGTCGGCGGCGAACGCTCCGCGCGAGGACATGGGCGCCTGAACGGTCGCGATCGTGTGCAGGCCGCCGTCCGAGATCACCGTGATCACTATGTCCGCGCGTCCGCCGTAGCGCGGATCGCAGGTCGTCGCGTCTTCGCCGGTGACAGTCACCGAACCGCCCTGCGCCACGACGGCGCTCGACAGGTGCCAGGGCGGTTGGGCGCAGCCCGAGGGTGCGCGCCCCGGACCCGACCAGTAGGCGAACCCCGTGATGGACCCCACGGCGACGACGACGGCGAGAGCCATTCCCCCTCTGCTCATGGCTGAGTATGCATCCGGCGGTTGCTCAGGGGAAGGGCCGCCGGGAAGGCGTCCGATCCCGCTGGGCTAATCTGGACCAGTGACTTATGAGATCGAGATCGGCCGAGGCAAGCGCGGACGCAGGGCCTATTCGCTGGATGACGTGGCGGTGGTGCCCTCCCGCCGCACCCGTGATCCGCTCGACGTCTCGGTCGCCTGGCAGATCGACGCGTACCAGTTCGAGATGCCCGTCGTCGCCGCGCCCATGGACTCGGCGATGTCCCCCGCCACGGCGATCGCGATGGGCCGCCTCGGCGGCCTCGGCGTCCTGAACCTCGAGGGACTGTGGACGCGGTACGAGGACCCGCAGCCGGTCCTCGACGAGATCGCGGCGCTCAGCACGGAGAACTTCAGCCCCGCCGCGACGCTCCGCATGCAGGAGCTCTACGCCGCGCCCATCCAGGCCGAGCTCATCACGAGCCGACTCGCCGAGATCCGCGAGGCGGGCGTGACGGTGGCCGGTTCCCTGACGCCGCAGCGCACCCAGCAGTTCTCCAAGACCGTGCTCGCCGCCGGTGTGGACATCTTCGTGATCCGCGGCACCACGGTGTCGGCCGAGCACGTGTCGAAGAACGAGGAACCCCTCGACCTCAAGAAGTTCATCTACGAACTCGACGTCCCCGTGATCGTCGGCGGCGCCGCCGGCTACACCCCGGCGCTGCACCTGATGCGCACCGGCGCCGCGGGTGTGCTGGTCGGTTTCGGTGGGGGAGCGACGACGACGACGCGCCGCGCCCTCGGCATCCATTCGCCGCTCGCCTCGGCGATCTCCGACGTGGCGGGCGCCCGCCGCGACTACATGGACGAGTCCGGCGGACGGTACGTGCACGTGATCGCCGACGGCGGCATGGGCGCCAGCGGTGACATCGTGAAGGCGATCGCCATGGGTGCGGATGCCGTCATGCTCGGGTCCGCGCTCGCCCGGGCCGAGGAGGCCCCGGGTCAGGGCTGGCACTGGGGCCAGGAGGCGCACCACCACGAGCTGCCTCGCGGCGACAGGGTCAACATCGGCACGGTCGGCCCGCTGAAGGAGGTCCTGTGGGGCCCCTCGCACCACACCGACGGCACGTCGAACCTCATCGGGGCGCTGCGGCGTGCGATGGCGACCACGGGGTACTCGGACCTCAAGGAGTTCCAGCGCGTGGAGGTCGTCCTCTCGCCGTACGTCTCCGTCGACTGATCGTCCCGGTGGAAACCGGCACGGCTGGCTAGACTGGGAACCGCCTCCAGCGCCGTTCCCGGCGTCGGCTCTTCGAAAGGCACACCGGTGAGCGATCTCCACCCGGACCTCCACGACGCAGCGCTCACCGCGCCCGAACTCGTGATCCTCGAGATGGAGGCGACCTCGAAGGAGGACGCCGCGGCGCAGCTCGCAGGCCGCCTGCACGCGGCCGGCCGTATCTCGGATCTCGAGGCCTTCCTTTATCAGGTCAACTCCCGCGAACATCAGATGGCCACGGGGCTCCCGGGCGGCGTGGGGCTTCCCCACGCGCGCAGCGAGTACGTCAATCAGACGTCCATCGCCGTCGGTGTGACGCGCTTCGGCCACAGCCTCGACTTCGGTGCCGTGGATGGACCTGCCACCCTCGTGCTCCTGATGGCGACGCCCGCGCAGTCCTTCTCCGAGCACCTCGAGGTCCTCGCGACGATCGCCCGGAGCCTCTTCAAGGAGAACTTCCGCGAATCGCTGCGGCGGGCCCATGACGCCGAGGTCATCGCGGAACTGATCAACTCCTCGCTCGTGTTCTACGACCACTAGGGCTCTCGATGCACGGTCCTGGCGCGGCGACGACGCGCCGATGGTCTCGATGCGCCCGGCGGTCCCTGGCGCGCGGCGGCTAGCCGCCGACGGTGGGCTCGAGGACGAGGAGGCCGCCGACCCGGCCCGACCGGTCGAAGGAGACGCGCCCGGACATCACGCCGTCCTCGAAGTGCAGCGCCAGTTCCACGATCCTGAGAGCGCCGTTCTTCCGCACCGTGGCGGTCCCCGGCCGCTCGTAGGCGCCGACGGCGTCGTCGACCTCGCTCCACACCGTCGCGAGCACGTCCTCCGTCACGGCCTCGAGCATCGTCGGGGTGAACCGCGCACGCAGTGCGGACCAGTCCCGGGCGGCCCACTCCGCGAACACGGCTTCGGCCTCCGCCGCCGGGTCGAGCGGGACGGCCCGAGGGGGAGCCAGTGTCCGGCCAGGAGCCTCCGACCCGAAGCGCTGGAAGGCGGCCTGTCGGCTGATGCCGAGCGCCGCACCGACGTCGGCCCAACTGGCGCCGTGGCGTCTCGCCGCGTCGACGGTCGCGCGCAGCAGCGCGTCGCTGAGGTGGGTGAGATCGGATGCGGCTCGCAATGCGTCGGACGCCACGAGGCTGAACGGCTCGACGGCCAGCAGTGCGCGGACCCGCGCGGTGCCGGTTTCGACGTCGGCTAGGGCCTGCCCGGGCTGTGCGTCGTCGTGGCCGGCGTCCTCGGGTGCGGTCACGGAGGGTCCCGTGATCTCGGGTGCGGTCACGGAGCTTCGGGCATCGGGCTCGGGGCCGTCCTGCTTCCTGCGGTCGGAGGTCATGCCAGGCGCACCGCCAGGATGCCGGCCGTCGGCACGAGGGCGATCAGGAAGGACCACCAGTCCCCGCGGGTCGCGGGCTCGGCGCCGACGAGGCGGTCCCACCGCGCGACCAGCACCACGGTGCCGACGGCGGTGAGTCCCGCCGGGACGTACCAGACCCACACGGTGGTGGCGTAGAACGCCGTGACGACGGCGCCGAACACCATCCAGCCGACCGCCGCCGTGAGCGCCGTGACCAGCGCGACGCCGGAGAGCTTCTTCGGGGGGCGGAGTACCGAACGGAGGTAGGTGGCCGCTGTGAGGAGAGTGACGACGGGGATCAGCCAGGTGGCCACGAACTCCATCACCGTGAACCCCGTCCTGCGAGTAGGGCGATGGCGAGGTCGTCCACGGAGGCCGCCGTCCGGATGGGGGACACGTCACCGAGCGCGATGACGGCCTCATCCCGCGCGGGATCGAGGGCGAGCATGGAGGAGAAGCCGCCGGTCCCGCCGTTGTGCCAAAGGACGGTCGATCCGCCGTCGTCCTCGAGGACGTGCCAGGCGAGGCCCATGGCGGGGTCCGCGACGCCGTCGAGCGGTTCGAGCGAGCCGCTCCCGGGCGCCGAGCCGTCGAGGAGCGCCGCGGCGAGGAGCGCGAGATCGGCGGCGGTGGACCGCACGCCTCCGGCAGGGGCGAAGCCGTCCATGGTCCATGCAGCGGATTCGTCGCCCGAGGCACGGAGGCCCCGTAGCGCCGCCGATCGGAGGTTCTCCTCCGTCGCGGGAACGTACGTGTCCGTCATCCCGAGCGGCTCCGTGATGCGGTTGCGGAGCAGCTCGGGGTAGGGGAGCCCTGCGCGGGCGGCCAGCGCCTGCCCGAGGAGCGCCACCCCGAAGTTGGAGTAGGAGTACGTCCCGGGGGAGGACAGCTCTGCGTTCGTGGCGGCGTCGAGGAGCTGAGCCGTGGTGAAGCTGCCGTACGGGTTGCTGCCCGTGACGTTGCTCCAGGCGGACCGGACCAGGAAGCCCGCTCCGCCGGGTAGCCCGGGTAGACCGGAGCGGTGCGTCGCCAGTTCCCGGAGTGTGACGCCGGCCAGCGGTGCCGCACCGAGGTCGAGCAGTTCGCCGAGGCGGGTCTCGAGGTCCACCTCGCCGCGCTCCACGGCGTCGGCCAGCAGCATCCCGGTCAGCGCCTTCGTGATGGAGCCGATCTCGAGGTCGGAGCGGTCGTCGGCGCCGAACCCCGCCGTGGTCACCGCATCACCGGTCACGCGGGTGACCACGAGGCGGTGCGAGTCCGCCGGTCGGTGCGCCGCGACCTGTTCGGCGAGTCCGGCGTCGCCGAAGGAATGCTCCGATGGTGGTGGGAGCGTGGGCGCTGCGACGCCGAGTGCCAGGAGCGCAGCGGCACCGAGAGCGACGATGGATGTCTTCCGACGCGTCAGGGGTTCCATGTGTCAACGCTAGATTTACAGATCATGAACTGTCAAGAGAGTCTTGACACCTATTCGCTCCGCCAGGAGTTCCAGAGCGAGGCGTAGGCGCCGTCGAGCACGATCAGTTCGTCGTGCGAGCCGAGCTCCGTGATCCGGCCGCCCTCTACGACGGCCACGCGGTCGGCGTCGTGGGCGGTGTGGAGTCGGTGTGCGATCGCGACGACCGTCCTGCCCTCGAGCACCGCGTTCAGCGACCGCTCGAGGTCGCGGGCGGCCTGCGGGTCGATCAGGGAGGTCGCCTCGTCGAGCACCAGGGTGTGCGGGTCGGCGAGGATCAGGCGGGCGAGCGCGAGCTCCTGCGCCTGTGCCGGGGTGAGCTCGTGCGCTCCCGAGCCCACTTCGGTGCGCACGCCCTCGGGCAGCTGGGTCACCCACTCCAGCGCGCCGACACTGTGCAGTGCGTCCTCGATCTCGTGCTCGGCGGCGTCGGCACGGCCGAGGCGCACGTTCTCCGCCACCGAGCCCACGAACACGTGGTGCTCCTGCGTCACGAGGGCCACTTCCCGCCGCAGGTCGTCGAGCGGACGGTCCACCAGCGGCACCCCGCCCACCGTGACCGAGCCCGACGACGGCGGGTGGATCCCCGCGATCAGCCGTCCGAGTGTCGACTTCCCTGCGCCGGACGGCCCCACGACGGCGAGACGCTCGCCGCGCCGGAGGGTCAGGTCGACGCCGTGCAGCACGTCGTGTCCGGGCCGGTAGGCGTACCTGGCGTTGCTCAGGACGATGTCGTCGTCGCGGGGCACCGCGGTGGTCGCCTGGCGGTCCGGCTCCACGTCCTTCACCCCGACGATCCGCGCGAGCGACGCCGCACCCACCTGGATCTCGTCCGTCCACATGATCAGCAGGTCCACGGGATCGATCAGGCGCACCGCGAAGAGGGCGACGGCGGCCACCGCTCCCGGCGTCACCACGCCCTGGCCTGCGAGCCACCCGCCCCAGAGCAGCACAGCGGCGGCGGGTAGCCAGAACGCGATGTCCGCGGCGGGGAACAGGACCGATCGGAGCCATAGCGTGTACCGCTCGGCGCGGTAGCTCGTGCCGAGGGCGGTGTCGAGATCCTCGCGGCGCAGTGCGCCGAGCCCGAGGGCGTCCACCGTGCGGGCACCCTCGATGGTCTCCGTGATCGTGCCGTTGACCACCGCGTAGGTCTCGCGCTCACGCATGTAGCCAGCGGCGCTCCGGCGCAGGTACCAGCGGGTCACCGGCCACAGCAGCGGCAGGCCCACGAGAAGGGCGAGCGAGAGGACCGGTGAGGTGATGATCGCCGCACCGAGCGTCAGGGCGATGGTCACCACCGAGACGACCACCTGGGGAACCCCGAAGCGGACGGTGTGGGACACGGCGTCGATGTCGTTCGTGGTGCGCGCCACGAGGTCGCCGGTGCCCGCCTTCTCGACGGTCGAGAGCGGCAGGGCGGTGACGTCCGCCATGAAGTCCTCGCGCAGCTCGGCGAACACGCGCTCGCCGAAGACCATGCCGGAGCGCACCGCGAAGCGGCGGAGAATCGACTGGACGGCCAGGAAGCCCAGCATCCCGAGGGAGACCAGCGCGACGACGTCCGGCGTCGTCCCGGCGGACAGGGCGTCGATCAGGTACCCGAGCAGGAGCGGACCGGCGAGTCCGGCGACGGCCGACCCCACGTACAGCCCGATCACCCCGCCGAGCCCGCGCCGGTGGTGCCGGATGAGGCGCGAAGCCTCCCGGCGCACGGCGCGGGGCTCGGCGACGGGCAGCGTCGCGGTGCTACTCACTGCGGATCACCACGTTCCGGTAGGAGGCATTGGCGGCCATCAGGTCCTTATGGCTGCCCTGGGCGGTGACACGGCCGTCCTCGAGGAACAGCACGCGGTCCATGGTGCGGAGCACCAGGGGGCTGGCCGTGACCACCACGGTGGTCATGCCGTCCCGCCGTCGTACCCCTGCCAGGCGGGCGGCGATGCGCTGTTCCGTGTGGGCGTCCACGGCGCTGGTCGGTTCCACGAGCACCAGGTTCTCGGCCCCGGTGAGGTAGGCCCGCGCCAGCACGAGGCGCTGACGCTGCCCACCCGAGAAGCTCCGGCCGCGTTCCGTCACCTCGTGATCGAGCCCGTCCTCCAGGCCGTCGAGGATGTCCAGGGCGCTCGCTGCCTCGAGCGCCGCGAGGATCCCGGCGTCGTCGTGCCGCGCGTGCGGATCGAGCTGGCGGCGGAGCGGCCCGCTGAACAGCTGCGGTCCCGCCTCGCTGACCACGATGCGCTCGCGGATCGAGGCGAGTGGCACGTGCCGGAGATCGGCGGCACCCCAGCGGACGGTGGCCTCATCGAGCACGGCGTCCTCGAACCGCCCGAGGCGCATGACGGCGTCCGCCGATGCGTCGGGCTCGCGCGACACGACGGCGGTGAGGATCCCCGGCTCCACCATGACGCCGCTGCGCTCGTCGACGAGTGGCGAGCCCGACGGCGGTGCCGGCTGTGTCGCCGCGGCGTCCGCCACGTTCGCGTCCACCGACAGCACCGCGATGACCTTGCGGGCGCCGACGTGCGCGCGGATGAAGCGGGCCACGGAGTCCGCCGCGGCGCGGATGGGCGTCATGAGGAAGATCGAGAAGCCGTACAGGGCCACGAGTTCGCCCGGCGTGATGGCGCCGTCGAGCACCAGCGAGGCGCCCACCCAGGTGAAGACCACGCTGAAGGCGCCCGCGATGAACACCTGGGCTGCCTCGAGATCGGCCAGCGAATGGGCCACGCGGATACCGGAATCGCGGGTGGCCGCCGACTTCTGCCGGTAGCGGTCCACGAAGATGTGCTCGCCGCCGATCCCGCGGAGCACCCGGAGCCCGGCGACGGTGTCCGCACCGACGGCGGTCATCTTCCCCGACGCCTCGCGCTGCTCGCGCTGCCGCGCCTGGAGCGGACGCACCACGAACAGCAGCAGGGCGCAGCACACGGGCACGCCGACGAGCACGACGAGCCCGAGGACGGGGGAGGTCCGCCAGATGAGCACCGTCACCACGAGCCACGCCGCAGCAGCACCTGCCAGACGGGTCAGCACCTCGTACACCTCGCCGAGCCGGAACGCGTCCGACGCCGCGGTGGAGACCACCTCGCCGGTGGAGAGCGCCGAGGGCAGGGCGTCCCCCGTGGTGCTGATCTTGTGCCCCACGAGTTGCACGGACCGGAAGGCGGCCTGCATCCAGTTGCTGACGCCCGCCCGGTGGGTCGCGGTGTCGGCGACGGCCTGGACGACCATGAGTGCGAGGAGTGCGGCGGCCCAGCCCACCAGCGACGCCGAGTCGCTGCCGATCACGCCGTCGTCGATCGCGCGACCGATCACGAAGGGCATCATGGCCTGCGACGCCATCCACACCGTCCCCAGTGCGATCCCGGCCAGGAGGGTGGCCTTCTGGTGACCGCCGAGCCACAGCAGGAAGCGCACGGGGGAGCGCAGGTCCGGCGAACCGGTGGGGGCATAGGGAAAAGAGCGCACGAGAGACCATCGTAGACCGCGCGACCCCGTAGTGGTAGGGATATGCCAATCAGTCTTCGGCACCCGCCGCGCGGGGTTCCGGCGGCCGCTTCCACGTCAGCTTCATTCGTTGTTCTACAGCGTTACGAAGTACCGTGGAGGGGTGTTGAAGACCGCGCTCAAGCCCCGATGGATCCTCATGCTGATCCTCGCGATGGCGATCGCCGCGGTCTTCGTGCTCCTCAGCCAGTGGCAGTTGAACTCCTCCCGCGAAGCCCCGCCGCCCGCGCCGAGCACCACCGAGAACGTGAGGCCCCTGACGGACGTCCTCGAACCGCTCAACCCGCTCCTCGCGACCACCGCCGACCAGATGGTGTCCGTGGAGGGTTCCTTCGTTCCCGGCACCAGGACCCTCGTGCAGAACCGGCTCCTCGACGGCGAGGAAGGCCTCTGGGTGATGCAGGCCTTCGAGGTCGAGGGTGCCGACGACGCCCAGGGCGCCGACGCCGCGGGCGGCGCAGCGGCGTCCGCTGCGGAGGGCACGGTCATCCCCGTCGTCCTCGGCTGGGTCCCGGAGGCTGAGGACGCCGCCGGGATCGCCGAGCGGACCGGCACGGCGACCGTCGTCGGGCGACTGCTGCCGCCCGAGGCCCCCGAGGTCCAGCGTCCGGTCGACGGCGAGGTGCCGACGCTCTCCACCGCCGAAGTGTCCAACCTGTGGGACCGGCCCTCCTACGCCGCGTTCGTCGTGGCCACCGAGATCACCGAGGGGGGAGCCGCGGTCGCGTTCTCGGCGGGCATGGAGCCCGTCGTCGTCGGTCCGCAGCCGCAGGAGACCCCGATCAACTGGCTCAACATCTTCTACGCCATCGAATGGGTGGTCTTCGCCGGATTCGCGTTCTTCCTCTGGTGGCGGCTCGTCGCCGATGACCACCGGCGGTCCCTCGAAGACGCCGCGGACGCCGCCGACGCCGCTGAGGCCTCAGCGGACGCCGCACCCGAGACCTCAGCCGACACCCGCGCCGACCCGCACGCCGATACCCTCTCCGACCCGGAGGCCGACCCCCACGCCGACCCCCACGCCGACGCTCTCGCCGGACGAGACAGAAAGCGACTCCCATCGTGACCGAGCCAGCACTCACCCCGAAGGCATCCAGCGGCCGCCCCGCACCCGGGAAACGGCGGTTCGGAGGCACGCACGCGCAGATCAGGTCCGCGCTCGGCTTCTACAAGGTGCTCGCCTACGCCACCGGCGTCATGCTGCTGCTCGTGGTCGTCGAGATGGTCGCGAAGTACGGCTTCGGGACGGAGATCGTGGCGGGAGCAGGGGCGCCGCTGCAGTTCCTGCCGGAGGTCGTCGCCGAGACGGCGGGCGGGTTCAACCTCTCCACCGCCGTGCTGATCGTCCACGGCTGGCTCTACGTCGTGTACCTCATCGCCGACTTCCGGCTGTGGCAGTTCATGCGCTGGCCGTTCAGCCGCTTCATCCTGATCGCGCTGGGTGGCGTGGTGCCGCTGCTCTCCTTCGTCGTCGAGAAGCGCATCCATCGGCAGGCGGAGCAGGATCTCGCTGCCCACCCCGAGGCCGCGCCCCGCTACTGAGCCGCTCCTGATCAGCTCCTGATCAGCGACCGAACCGCAGCCCCTGCTGATCCGACCTTCCGGCTCGCCCCAGCTACGTCTACACGCCGGATCGGTGTCCTCGAAGCCGCGCCCGGGCCGTCCGGCGGTGTGCGGCCCCCAGCAGCCGACGACTATTGTGGACGCGTGACGCATCCCGAGAACGGCCCTGAGAACGGCGCCGACCACCGCCCTGTCCTCGTCGTGGATTACGGCGCGCAGTACGCGCAGCTCATCGCACGCCGCGTCCGCGAGGCGGACGTCTACTCGGAGATCGTGCCGCACACGCTCAGCACCCAGGAGATCCTGGCAAAGAACCCGGCGGCCATCATCCTCTCCGGCGGTCCCTCCAGCGTGTACGCCGAAGGGGCACCGACGGTCGACGCCGATTTGTTCGACGCCGGAGTGCCCGTGCTGGGCATCTGCTACGGCTTCCAGGCCATGGCCAACGCCCTCGGCGGCACGGTCGCGAAGACGGGCCTCCGGGAGTACGGCTCCACGGACATCACGTCCGACGGCGCGTCCCGCTCCATCCTGACCGGCACTCCCGAGCACCAGAACGCGTGGATGAGCCACGGCGACAGCGTGCAGGCCGCTCCCGAGGGTTTCGATGTCCTCGCCAGCACGGCCGGTGCGCCCGTCGCCGCCTTCGCCAACGAGGAGAAGGCGCTCTACGGCGTCCAGTGGCACCCCGAGGTCAAGCACTCCCAGCACGGCCAGGCCGTCATCGAGAACTTCCTCTTCCGCGGCGCGCGCCTCGACCCCAACTGGACCACGCGGAACATCCTCGAGGAGCAGGTGGACCGCATCCGCGAGCAGATCGGGGACGCGCGGGTGATCTGCGGCCTCTCCGGCGGCGTCGACTCCGCGGTCGCCGCCGCACTCGTGCAGAGGGCCGTCGGGGACCAGCTGACCTGCGTGTTCGTGGACCACGGGCTGCTGCGCGAGGGCGAGGCCGAACAGGTGGAACGCGACTTCGTGGCCGCCACCGGCGTGAAGCTGTACGTCGCCAACGAGCAGAAGCGCTTCCTCGAGGCGCTCGCGGGCGTCTCCGACCCCGAGACGAAGCGCAAGATCATCGGACGCGAGTTCATCCGTGCCTTCGAGGAGGCCGAGCGCGCCATCATGCGCGAGGCCGAGGCGGAGGGTGAGCCCATCCGGTTCCTCGTGCAGGGCACCCTGTACCCCGACGTCGTCGAATCCGGCGGCGGCGAAGGGGCAGCGAACATCAAGAGCCACCACAACGTAGGCGGTCTGCCCGAGGATCTCCAGTTCGAACTGGTCGAGCCCCTGCGCACCCTCTTCAAGGACGAGGTGCGCGCCGTCGGGGCCCAACTGGGTCTGCCCGCGGAGATCGTCGGGCGCCAGCCGTTCCCCGGCCCGGGCCTCGGCATCAGGATCGTCGGTGACGTCACCGAGGAACGCCTGACCCTGCTGCGCAAGGCGGACGCGATCGCGCGCGCCGAGCTGACGGCGGCGGGCCTCGACAACGAGGTCTGGCAGATGCCGGTGGTCCTCCTGGCCGACGTCCGCAGTGTCGGCGTGCAGGGCGACGGCCGGACGTACGGTCACCCGATCGTGCTCCGACCGGTCTCGAGCGAGGACGCCATGACCGCCGACTGGTCGCGGCTCCCGTACGATCTCCTCGCGCGCATCTCCAACCGCATCACCAACGAGGTGGACGGCGTCAACCGGGTGGTCCTCGACGTCACGAGCAAGCCGCCGGGAACCATCGAGTGGGAGTGACCGCCGCCCACGGGAGCTGAGGGACACCTCGGACCTCGGGTTCAGAGAGACAAGGAAACGGAGCGGGAAGAGGCGGTACCCGCCTCTTCCCGCTCCGCCGGTGCTGCGTTGCTATCCGCAGGCTCCGGACGCTTTTCGGATAGCTTGGAAGACATGCCAATCTGGTCGAGATCAGCACGAGACAACGCAGGTAAGAAGGCCGCCGCGCCCGAGCAGAACGAGCGGGATGCGGCAGGGACGTCCGAGGACGCTCGACCGGGTGGGAACGACGACGGGCAGCGCGCGGGCGAAGGCTCCGCGACCCGCTCCGTGCGCAGTGCATCGGACCGGTCGGCGGCCACCTCCGGCGAGAAGCCCGCCGCTCGCGGGGCGCGTCCCGTGCCGCGCTCGGATGAGGAGCACACCTCCTCATCGGCCGCATCGTCGGTGGACCGGGCAGGTGGGGAGCCGCAGTTGCCGGCGGAGGACACCCCGTCGGCGCAGTCGTTCCTCCTTCCCTGGCTCGAGGCACTCGGACCCCAGGCGAGTGGCGATACCCTGCTGCACTTCCGGCCGTCCGCCGGCACGAGCATCGACCTGACCCACGCACACCCCTCCGGCCTCGCGCAGCTCCTGGCGGGACGACGCACCCGGCTCTCCACCCTCCTCCGCGACCCGGTCCAGTACAGTGCCGCGAAGGCCGCCGCCCGGGCGCTCCGGGCGAAGATCTTCGAGCTGAGCACGGAACGCGGGATCGACGTCGGCTACCTCGCCGCGGGGACCGCGTCCTGGCGGTCCGTCGACGAGACCGGGCGGTCCGAGACGATGAACGCACCCGTCCTGCTGACCGCGGTGTCCCTCACCGTGCACGCCTCGCAGGACGACTACGAACTGCAGATCACCGAGCAGGCGCGCATGAACCCCGCGCTCGTCCGCCACCTTCAGGACAAGCAGGGGCTGCGCGTCGATGCGGAGGGCATCGCCCGGCTCGCCTACGGGACGGCCCGGATGGATCCGCACCCGGTCCTCGAGCGCATGAGGATCCTCGCGGACGGGGTGCGGGGCATGTCGGTGGAGCACCGCGTCCTCGTCTCCACCTTCGCGGATCTCGCAGGCGTGACGGGGGACCCCGCGCTCACGCCGGACCACGAGATCCTGTCGGCCCTGATGTCCTTCGCGAGGGGTGACGCGGAGGGCTCCCGGCTCCTCTCGGACGCCGCGGACGGCCGTCACTTCCCGACCGCCGACGAGCGTGACCCGGCCGGCGAGATCCTCGTGCTCGATGCGGACGTGGCCCAGCAGGAGGTCCTCGACCTCGCCGCCGCCGGCGTGAGCCTGGCCGTCGCGACCCCTCCGGGCACCGGGCAGACCCAGACCGCCCTGAACCTCGCCGCACAGGCTGCCGCTGCGGGGCGAACGGTGATCGTCGCCGCCGAGCGGCGGGGCACGCTCAACGAGTTCGTGCAGGACCTCGACGGACTCGGCCTCGGATCCCTCGTGCTGCAGCTGGGCAGCAGCACAGGCCCCGCCCAGCTCCGGGACGCGGTCATCCGCGCTCTCGTGCGGAACGAAAAGGCCGTAGAGCCGCAGCTCGGCTCGCTCCACGAGACCCTCACGGGGCACCGACACCAGCTCATGGAGCACGTGCGCAGCCTCCACAACGTCCGCAGCCGGTGGGCGTGCTCGCCCTACCAGGCCATGCAGTCCCTCGCCGGGCTGACCGCCCTCGATCCGGCGCCGTCGACCACGGTGCGGCTCAAGCGCAGCGTGCTCGATTCAATCACCGACCGCAGGGAACTCACCGAGCGGCTGCACCGGGCCGCAGAGCTCGGCAGCTTCAGCAGGGCCGCCACGGAGAGCCCCTGGTACGGGGCCCAGCTCCTGAACCGCAAGGAGACGGAGCACGCGCACGCGCTCGCGGAAGGGCTCGCCACCGACCTCCCCGACCTCCGCGGAAGGGTCCAGCGGGTGGCCGAGCACTCGCACATCACCCTCGGCGGCACGTTCGGCGAGTGGGGCGAGCAGCTCGAACTCCTCGTCTCCGTGCGGGGCAGCCTCGACAAGTTCACCCCCGACATTTTCGACCGTCCCGTCACCGATCTCATCTCCGCCACTGCGCCCGCGTCGTGGCGCAAGGAGCGCGAGATCGAGATGAGTTCCATGACGCGGTCGCGGCTGCGACGCGTGGCCAAGGAGTACATCCGCCCGGGCGTCCACATCGCCGATCTCCACTCCTCGCTGCTGGAAGTCCAGCAGCAGCGGACCTCCTGGAGCCGCTACGCGCTGACCGAGCGCCACCCCTCCGTGCCGACGGGCCTCGCGGAGATCCATGCCGCCTACGTGGCCATGGAGGGTCGCTTCGCGGACCTGACATCCCTGCTACGGTCCACTCCTGCCCGCCCGGATCTCGCGGCTCTCGACCTCGACGCGCTGGAGAGCCTGCTGCGTGGCCTCGCCTCCGACCGCGCGACGCTCGGGACGCTTCCCGAGCGGACCCTGCTGCTCGATGAGATGCGCGAACAGGGCCTGGGTGACCTGCTGGACGATCTCGCCGCGCGCGAGGTGCCCGCCGATCACGTGGGCCATGAACTCGAGCTCGCCTGGTGGCAATCGGCTCTCGAAGCGATGATCAGCGGCGACGACTACCTCGCCATGTCCGACGGCGCGAGCCTGCGCGCCCTCGAAGCGGAGTTCCGGCTCGCCGACAACGCGCACATCGCCTCGGGCCCGGGCCGCATCCGCTGGTCGCTGGCGGAACGATGGACACGTGCCATCGCCGATCATCCCGGGGATGCGGCGAAGCTCCGTCAGGGGCTCAAGGAGGACACCCTCACTCTCGAGGCGTTCGCCGGACTGCACCCCGATCTCGTCGCGGCGTTGCTCCCGGTCTGGGCCGCCAGCCCGCTGACCGTGCGGGGCTCCGTTCCCGAGGCGTACCGCTTCGACACCGCCGTGCTGCTCGACGGCGAGTCGATGTCCCTGCAGAGCGCGGTGCCCTGCGTCGCCCGTGCGCGGCAGACGGTCGTGTTCGGCGACGATCGCCTCGCGGGGCCGACGCGCTTCAGCATCGAGCTGCAGTCGGCTGATCGCGCCTCGACGCTCGAGCCCCTGCCCAGCGCGTTCGATGCCCTCCGCGACGTGCTTCCCGTCCGGGGGCTCACGCAGGTGTACCGCGGTGTCGATCGCGACCTCGACACCTACCTGAGCGAGACGTTCTACAACGGCAAGCTCTCGCGCCTGCCGCAGGCGTCCGAGGTCACGGGTGGCCACCGTGGCCTCCAGGTCGAGTACCTGCCGAACGGGACGGGCATGCCGAGTTCCGAGCACGACGGCGTCGAGAGCGTCGCGGTCGAGGTCAACCGGGTGGTGGAACTCGTGTTCGAGCACATCCGGCACAGGCCCGCTTCCTCCCTCGCCGTGGTGACCGCGAGCGCACGGCATGCCGCACGCGTGGGTGAGGCGATCCGGCTGCAGCTGGCGGAGTTCCCGTGGGCCTCCGAGTTCTTCACGCCCGGGCGTGAGGCGTTCAGGGTGGTGCCCGTGGAGCGTGCGGGCGGGCTGGTCCGCGACGAGATCATCTTCTCGCTCGGTTACGGCCGGACGCCGCACGGGCGGGCCCTGCACTCCTTCGGTCCGCTCTCGGCACCGGACGGTCGGCGCAACTTCGTGATGGCGATGACGCGGGCGCGCCGTCGCCAGCACGTGCTGACCTGCTTCCAGCCGACGGATCTCGATCCGGAGCGCATGACCACCGGCGCACTCGACTTCTTCGCACTGCTGCAGCACGAACTGGGCGAGAGGGCGCACCCGTCCGTCAGTACCGGTGGTAACGCCGATCCGCTCGTCGCCGATCTCGTGGACCGCCTGCGGCACCGCGGCGCCGAGGTCTGGGACCGCTATGCGGACGTCCTGGACATCGTCGCGGCGCGGCCGGTCGACGTCCTGGCCGACGGCACCGCGGCCACCTCGCGCGATGAGCGCCCGGCACCGCTCGCCATCGAGTCCGACGGCACCGAGCGGTACGGGTCCATGTCCGTGCGCGAACGGAGCAGGCTCCGGCCCCAGGTCCTCGAGCGCATGGGCTGGCGCTACATGCCCCTGTGGACCATCGAGGTGTTCACCGATCCCGAGGGGTGCGCCGAACGCGCGTCCGCACTGATCGGACTTCCGCCCCGGGAGACACCGGACCAGCCGACCACACGGAAGGAAGCGGTGAGGATGCGCAAGGACGAGCAGCACCCGGGCCGTGGTTCGGCCGTGGGTCGGGCGGCGCCGGGAACGGACGGGGCACCGGGAGATACGTCGGGAACCACGGCGGAGGACGCGACGGGAACGACGCCGGGATTGGCATCCGGAACGGCGGCGGGGTCGACTCCCGCCCTGCCCACGAAGGCGGGCGAGGACGATCCGCGTGCGTGGGGTGACGCCGAGGAGAACCACGACGCCTGGCTCGAGGAGCAGCGCCCTCCGCACTGGGGCTGACCGCCGCCGGACGCGCAGCCGTGACGAGTAATTGTCAGGGCTGCCTGCTCGCTCACGCGGGGCGCATCAGGACCGGTCAGCCGCCGGAGGTGAGGACGAGGTGGACCTCGCCCGAGCTCGACGCTCCCGCGAGGACCGCGGCGTCCTCGGGACCGGCCGCGACGACCACGAGACCGGAGTCGCCGTCCTCGCCCGGCCAGGCTCCGCCACCGCCGTCCGGCGCGGTCCACAGCACGGGGACGGAGCGTGCGACCACCCGGCTGTCCGAGGCGACGTCATAGCCGTTGCCGGTGCTCAGGATGACGTCGACGCTCTGACCCGGTGCGAGCAGCTGGACGGTCGACGGATCATTCGGGCGCAGGGGGACGGCGACGGTGCCCGGGGGTAGGCCCGTGAGGAGCGCCTCGCCGACGAGTGCGGTCTCCGGGACCAGGCTGCCCTCGGCGAGAGGCGAGGCCAGCTGCTGACCCACCGCCTGGTCCGCGGCGAGCAGGGTATTCCCGACCGATGCCTGCTCGGGCAGGTCGACGACCACGAGGTCCGCGGCGCTCAGGACAGTGCCGACCGCGAGGTCGCGTGCCGCAGCGAGCGCGGGTCGGCTCGCGGCGTCGTCGCCCACGCCCGCCTCGACCGCGATGCCTGCCGCAGCGCTGAGGCAGAGGCAGGCCATGAGGCGCTTGTGCCGATACACGGCACGGCGGAGTCGGGTGCGCAGCGGGAGGGACGGGGTGGTGCCGGTTCGGGTCATGGCTCGACCCTAGGATCGGCGCCCGGTCACGTCCCGCGGGGGAGTCGCTATGTGGACAGCGTCGAGCCGATCACACCCACGTCACCGTCCCGGTGGACGCCCGAGTGCACGCTCCGGCACGGGCCCCTTCGGACGCCGTGACCGTGGTCGACGTGCCTGTTCCGCTCGAGGTCAGGAAGCCGCGGCAGCGGACCCCGTCGACGACCTGCCGGAGGCACTGGAGGCACCCGAGGCACCGGACGACGCCGGCGCGGCCGTAGCCGATTCCTTCGACGAGGACGAGGAGGACGACGTCGACGCCGGGGAGGCCGACGTCGTTCCTGAGGTGGACGATGCGTCCGACGACGGGGAGGAGGACCCGGCGTCGACGGTGGCCGTCGAGTCGCGGGAGTCGTTGCGGTAGAAACCGGAGCCCTTGAAGACCACGCCCACGCTGTTGAACTTCTTCCGCAGCAGGCCGGCGCACTCCGGGCACACCGTCAGCGACTCGTCGGTGAACGACTGCTGGATGTCGAAGGCGTGGCCGCAGTCCTTGCAGGCGTAGGCGTACGTGGGCATGGGAATCCTCCTGGGCGAACGGCGTGGCTCCCGGAGGGCTCTGGCGAAGAGCTGGCACTCTCCGGAGTCGAGTGCCAGTCTACACGGGGTCGCCGGCTCGGGAGGGGCCACGGGCGCCGCTCGGCTCCAGGCGCCGGGCGGAACTCAGGGGAGGAGCCGGGCGCCGTCCGCGGTGATGACGCCGTCGAGCGGCTGGTCGAAGGTCTCGGCCGGCAGTGCTCCCGCCGGCAGGAGCTCGGAGCGGTACACCATCCCCATCGCCCGCACACCGGAACCGCGGACGGCCGGCTGCGCGAGGAAACGGTCGTAGTACCCGCCGCCCTGGCCCAGGCGGTAGCCCGAACCATCGACGCACAGGGCGGGCACCACCATCAGGGCAACGCCCCCGATGTCCTCGAACCGGCGGCGTGGACCGGTGGGCTCCTCGACCGGAGCCCGCGGCGACCGCACGAGCGGGACGCCGGGTGCCCATGCCGCCCAGGACAGGGCGTACCCCGGTTCACAGACGGGGACGACGACGTCGTACCCGAGGCGGTGCGCGGCCGTCAGCAGGGGAGTGGCGTCGGGTTCGGTCCCGAGACCGAGGTAGGCCGCGAGCGTCCCTGTGCGGGGGTCGGTGGAGGACGCGTTCGGTGCACCCGGTGCGCCCGGTGCACCCGGTGCGCTCGGTGAACCGTCGGACGGCGGGAGCCCGGCGAGGAGGGCCAGCACCTCGCGGGCGAGATCGGCCGCCTGGCGTGCGCGGTCATGAGCGGTCATCTCGGCGCGTGCAGCGCGGATCCGCGAGCGCAGCAGCGCCTTGTCCTTAGCACGTGCGGTCGCCGCGATACTCTCCATCGCACCATTGTGCGCAACCACCGGGCCGGAGCGGGCACGTTATGTAGTGTGGGTCCCATGACTTTAGGATCACGCGTGACCAAGGCCGTCATCCCTGCGGCCGGGCTGGGGACCCGCTTCCTTCCAGCCACGAAGGCGATGCCGAAGGAGATGCTCCCGGTCGTCGACAAGCCCGCCATCCAGTACGTGGTGCAGGAGGCCGTCGACGCCGGTCTGTCCGACGTCCTGATGATCACCGGACGGAACAAGCGAGCGCTCGAGGACCACTTCGATCGCGTGCCGTTCATCGAGCAGACGCTCGAGGCGAAGGGCGACCACGACAAGCTCGCCGCCGTGCGCCGGCCCTCCGAGCTCGGGGACATCCACTACCTGAGGCAGGGCGACCCCAAGGGCCTCGGCCACGCCGTCCTGCGGGCCAAGCTGCACGTCGGCAACGAGCCGTTCGCGGTGCTGCTCGGTGACGACCTCATCGACGAGCGCGACCCGCTCCTCGAGACCATGATCGCGGTCCAGGCCACCACGGGCGGCTCGGTCGTGGCGCTCATCGAGGTGGACCCGCAGCAGATCAGCGCGTACGGGTGCGCGGACATCACCGAGGTCGACGGCGAGGACCACGTGCGCGTGAACCACCTCGTCGAGAAGCCGTCGGTTGAGGATGCGCCGTCGAACCTGGCCGTCATCGGCCGCTACGTGCTGCACCCCCGAGTCTTCGACGTCCTCGAGACGACGGCACCCGGCCGCGGCGACGAGATCCAGCTGACGGACGCCTTGCAGACCCTCGCGGCGGCCGACGGCGAGGGCTCCGGTGTGTACGGCGTGGTGTTCCGCGGTCGCCGCTACGACACCGGCGACAAGCTGAGCTACCTGAAGGCCGTGGTCACGCTCGCCTCCGAGCGCGAGGACCTCGGCCCGGACCTTCGCGCGTGGATCAAGGACTTCAGCGCGGGGATCACGGACTGATCCACCATGTGGTCGGCCGGTAGCTGGCCTGTGAACCTCAGGACCGGCTCGCTGGTCCTGAGGCCCATCCGCCACAGGGACAAGGCAGCGTGGACCGCTCTGCGGCACCGCAATGCGCGATGGCTCGCGCCCTGGGAGGCATCCAACCCCGACCCCGAGGGGTTCCTTCCCACGTACCACCAGATGGTGCGGTCGCTCACGGCGCAGGCGCGGGCCGGCGCCGCACTGCCGTTCCTCATCACGCAGCAGCCCGAAGGGTCGAAGCAGGCGCGGCTGACCGGGCAGCTCACGGTCTCGAGCATCACCTGGGGCTCGGCGATGACTGCGACGCTCGGGTACTGGGTGGACTCCGAGCTCGCGGGCCGGGGTATCGCACCGACGGCAGTGGCCCTCGCGACGGACTACTGCTTCGACGACCTCGGTCTGCACCGCATGGAGATCAACATCCGCCCCGAGAATGCGGCCAGTCTCAGGGTGGTGCAGAAGCTCGGGTTCCGTGATGAGGGGCTCCGGCCCCGCTACCTGCACATCAACGGGCAGTGGGCCGATCACCGGAGCTTCGCGCTCACCAAGGAGGACGTTCCGCACGGCCTGCTGACGCCGTGGCTGGAGCGGATGGACGCCCACCGCGCGTGAGCGACGGTTCGATGCCCTCCACTGCATATGACCTGCCGACACACCGGGGGTAATGCAGTCCGTGACGTCCCGTTCCTCCTACCGTTCTAGGTGTGGTCTTCTCCCTGGATAGCTCGTTGGTGCTGGCTGCGATCGTCGGGCTCTGGCTCGTATGGGTTGCTCCCTTCGTGCTCCGGGGAACCATGCCGGCAACGTCCGGGAGCGCACGTGACTACGCGGAGCGGACGGCGGATCGTTCAGGAGAGAACACGATGATGATGGCAGACCAGGACCCCACTCCGGCCCCGCGGGCGGCGGGTTCTGCCCGCAGCAGTGCATCGGCTGCCCGGCTGCAGGCGGTGAGGAAGCTCGCGACGAGCAAACCCACGTCCCGTTCCGTCCGACTCGGCGTCGCATCGACGGGTGCGCTCGCGCTGGTCGCAGCACTTGTCACGACCGTGCTCGCCATCCTGGACCTCGTGCCCTTCTTCCCGCCTCTGCTCTGCCTCCTGACGGCCGCCGCCGCCGTCGCCGTGCTGCGCGTCCTGGCGATCAGGGGCCGCCACGCGCGGGTCCAGCGTGCCTTCGACCACGCCATGGCCCCGGTCCTCACGACCGCCGAGCCGGTGCACACGCACGCTCGCGTCATCGCAGCGCCGCAGCGTCCCACTCAGCTCTTCGACGCTGAGTCCGCAGGCGCGCGCCCGCTCTCCGCGATGGAACTCCGGACGGCTGCCCTCGCCGTCGCCCGGGGCACCGCCGACCGCACCTCCGCACCTGCGGCGGCCACGAGGCAGGTCCTGCCCGCCGGTGCGACGGCATGGGTGCCCGTCGAGCTCCCGCGTCCCACCTACGTGGACGCCGCGAAGGCCGAGCGCGAGGCCCCTGCGCCCCTCGACCTGCCCGAAGCCCCCCGTCCCACCACCAGGACGCCGATCAAGGCCTCCGAGGCTGCAGCCCGCGCGACGCCCCTCGAGGACGATGCTGCCGGGTCGAATGCCGCTCCCGCGACGGGTCGCATCAACCTCGACGACGTCCTGCAGCGCCGTCGCGCCTGAGAAGTCCACGACCGGTCAGCGCGCGACCGTCAGCGCGCGACCGTCAGTGTCTGCGCTCCCGCCTGTCAGGGCCGTTCGGACACGAGCCGGTACCCCATGCCCCGTACCGTCGCGAAGCGCTCGGCTCCGAGCTTGTTGCGCAGGTAGCGCACGTAGACGTCGACGACGTTGGACCCCGGGTCGAAGTCGTAGCCCCAGACGCGTGAGAGCAGCTGTTCGCGACTGAGTACCTGCCCGGGATTTCTCATGAAGGCCTCCGCCAGGGCGAATTCGCGGGCCGAGAGGTCCACCTCGCGGCCGTCGATGAGCGCGCGACGTGCCCGGAGGTCCAGCTGCAGGCCGTTGTGGGCGAGCACGGAGGTCTCGCCGGCTCCGGTATCCTGCCGGAGCCGCAGCCGCACCCGCGCGAGGAGCTCCTCGAACCGGAACGGTTTGGTCATGTAGTCGTCGGCTCCACCCTCGAGTCCGGCAACGGTGTCATCCGTGGTGTTGCGGGCGGAGAGGATGATCACCGGGGTGTCGTTGCGGGCGTCACGCAGTCGCCTGAGCACCGTGAAGCCGTCCTGGTCGGGCAGCCCGAGGTCGAGGATGATCAGGTCGAAGTCCCCGCTCTGCGCGAGGTGGTACCCGTCGCGCCCGGTGGCGGCGATCGACGGCGCGTAGCCCGCCGAGCGGAGGCCCTTGGCGACGAAGGCGCTGATGCGCTCCTCGTCCTCGATGATCAGGATCTGGGTCACGAATTCTCTCTCGGTGCGGGGGTCGGCACTGGCGTTTGTGTTCTGAGTGGCGTGGTGGCACGCCGCGTGATGGACGGTCGTGCAGGAGGGCCGTCCGTGGACGCCCCGGTGCGTCCGTCCACCGGGAGCGAGAGCGTGAAGGTGGACCCACGGCCGGGGGCGGAGAGCAGGGTGACCTGCCCGCCGTGGGCCACCGCGATGGCTTCCACGATCGCGAGACCCAGACCCGATCCCTCGGCCCGCTTGCCGTCGGCGCCGCGCTCGAAGCGCCCGAAGATCCTCTGCTGGTCGGCCGGGCTGATGCCGACGCCCTCGTCGCGGACCCAGAGGCTGACCCCGTGGTCCTCGAGCCTGCTTCCGACCGCGATGGTGGACCCCTCGGCCGAGAACTTGACCGCGTTGGCCGCGAGTTGGAGGAGCGCCTGGGTGACGCGTCGAGGGTCGAGCTCCGCGGTGGTGTCCGCACGGGAGTCGACGATCCAGCGGCGCGGCGCGAGACCGCGGGCCTTGTCGATCACGTCGTCGGTGAGCCGTCCGACGTCGGTCGGTTCGGCCCGGACGAAGTCGGGACGCGTGCTCCCGGCGAGTGTCACCAGGTCATCGACGAGGAAGCGCATGCGTTCGAGCTCGTCGAGCGCCACGGCCCGGACGGCCTCGACGTCCTCGGGGTCGCGGGAGTCCTGGAGCTCCAGGTGTCCCTGGATGATCGTGATCGGTGTCCGGAGTTCGTGGCCCACGTCGTCGAGCAGTTGACGCTGTGATCCGAAGGACGTCTCGAGGCGGTCCAGCATGGCGTTGAAGGTACGGGTGAGGTCGGAGAGGTCGTCGTTACCGGTGACGAGGATGCGGCGTGAGAGGTCGGTGTCCCCGATCTTCCGCGCCGTGTCCCGCAACCGCCGCACCGGGTGCAGCAGGTTGCCCATGAGCAGCCAGCCGACCGCCGCGATGAGCACGAGCGTCGCGAGGCTGATGAGCGCGAACGTCGTGAAGGTGCGGTCGAGTTGGGCGTGCTCGGCGTCGGAGTCGAAGGCGAGGACGAACATGGTCGGTGCGGTGTCCGCGCTGAGCTGCACGGGCACCACGATGGCCCGGTAGGTGGTCCCGGCGGTGTCGATGCTCGTGATGCGTACGTCGTCGTCGATCCGGGCGGCGGAGGCGAGGTCGATCAGCTCGGGGTCCTCCTCGAGACGGAGCGGCACGGTCTCGTTCGCCAGCAGCACGGCCTCACCGTCACGCACGCCCATCATGCCTTCGTTGGGTGCGGGCAGGGTCCGCTGCATCACGAGGTAGACGAGCGTTTCCGCGGAGACGAAGTCGCCCCGCGTCTCCGGGTCGATCCCCGTGGCGAGCAGGTTCTCGAACTCGCCGAAGCTGCGTGCCAGGGAGTCGTCCATGCCCGCGTTGAGGGCCGCGCGCTGGAGGCTGTACGCCGTGGTCCCGGCGACCAGCAGGCCGAGCGCCGAGAGTGCCAGCAGGGCGCTCAGGACCCGGGAGCGGACGGACCAGCGGCGGCTCGCCCGCCCGAAGATGCGGCCGAGACGGATGAACGGGCCCGGCATGCCCCGATCGTCCTGATCCGCATCGGCGGACGCTGCGGGCACGTCGGACGCTCGGACCGGCCTTTCCTTCCGAGGTGCGGCCGGAGGGGGCGCGGCAGGTGCCGGCGGTATGCGGACGGCTCCGGGATCGGACATTCCAGAGGGAGCCGGAGCTGGGGAGACGGTGCCGTCGGGCAGGGGCAGCACGGGGAGCGGTTGGGTCTGGTCAGCCATCATCGCCGTCATCTCCGCCGTCGTCGTCCCCGCCGTCATCCCCGCCGCCGTCGTCATCCCCGTCGTCGTCCCCCGGGCCGATGACCGGCGGAGGCGCGGGAACGACGGCGGGGCCCGGGGCGGGTGCTGCGGGTGCGGGCACCGCGGGCGCGGGCGCGGGCGCGGGCGCGGGGGGAGCCGGCACCGGGGGCGCCGGAGCAGGCGGGGCGGGTACGGGCGCGGGGATGGTCGCCGCAGGAGCCGGGGGCGCGGCGGGAGCGGGGGACGGCTCCGATGGGGACGGCGGCACCTCCGACCCGGTCGGGGACGCCTGCGGTGATGGTTGCGGCGTCGCGTCGCCGGTGACGACGACGGCCGGGCCCAGCGGCTGGTCGTCCGGGGAACCGAGGAAGGCGGCCAGCGTCAGCGCCGTGGTGGCCAGGAGCGCGGTGATGACCGCGCTCAGTAGCCAGAGACGACTCGCCGAGGATCGCATGCGACCAGTATCACGGCGCCGGATGAGATGAAGATGAGAAGAGCGCCCGTCACGCCCCGGTACCGTCGACCGCCGTCGTCATGCGGAGTCCCGGTGTGCCGTCGTGATCGACCGTCTCAAGGCGGACGGAGACGGCGAGACCCGCGAGCGAGGTCAGGTGCGTGCCACCGCACGGGATCTGCGCCTCCTCGCCGGGCAGATCGCACACCCAGCGCCGTCGATCCGTCAGGCCCGGTCCGTCCGTGTCGATCCGGATGGCAGCGCCCGTCGACGTCCATGCGGAGAGGTGCGCGTTCGTCTGCTCCTCGAGGGCGGGCAACGCGGCCTCGAGCCCTTCGACGTCGAAGCCCTTGCGGCGCAGGGACTTGCCGAGGCGGTACAGGTCCACGGATCCGAAGTCGCCGATGGCGGTCGTGTCGATCGCGAGGGCGTCGAAGTTCGGGGCACCGAGGGCGTCCGCCGTCACGTCCTTCTTCCACCGCCCGGCCATCGCCCGGTTGAGGGCGAGCGAGGCCAGGTGGCACCCGGTGTGCCCGGCGGAGATCGCGGCGCGATGGGCGGCATCCACCTCCGTGACGACGTCGTCCCCCTCCTCGGGGCCCTCTGTCCCGGGCTCAAGGAGGTGCGCGACGACGAAGGCCCACCCCTCGGTGCCCTTGCGCACGGGTGACTCGGCGCCGAGGTGCAGGGTGGATCCGTCGGTGGCGCCCACCACGCAGTCGATGACGGGCCACGCGCCCGACGTCGACCTCAGGACGCCGCGGTCCGCTCCCTGGTCCGGCCAGCTGTGATCCACGGGGTGGAACGGCGTGGTGTCGAGCAGGACCACCCTCCTCCCGTCCGGGCGCACCTCGGTGTGCAGCACACGGGCGGCACCGGTGACGGCGCCCGCCGGATAGGTGACGCGGGTGTCGGTGGACGGAAGGGTCATGATGCTCCTCGATGCTGATCGCGTGGGAAAACGGCTGGGCGTACTGGAGAGCTATCGGGACGGGTAGGGCGGGTCCGGCGCCGCCGTCAGGTGTCTGTCGGAGAGTGCGTGAGGCGCTCCAGGAGAGGCTCCGTCCGGTAGGGGATGTGCTCGTGCAGGGCCAGGACGGTCTCGGTGCGGATGACGCCCTTGAGGCGCAGGATCGAGCGGAGGGCCGCTTGCAGGTTGTGGGTGTCGGTGGCCGCGACGCGGCACCAGACGTCGCCGCGCCCGGAGATCTCGTGCACCTCCAGCACCTGGGTCAGGGTGCGGAGCCCGGCGATCACCGCGTCGAGCTCGCGGTGGGACACCTCGATCGTCACGAAGGCCACGACGTCGTACCCGAGGGCCTCGAGATCCAGCTCGCGTCCGTTCGTCCGCAGCGTGCCGGCTCGGAGCAACCGGCGAATGCGCGTCTGCGCGGTGTTCCGTGCCACACCGAGGAGCTCGCTGAGATCGCTCACCTGCGCCCGCGGATCGCGCACGAGCTCGAGCAGGAGGCGGAGGTCGAGGTGGTCAAGCTTGCTCACATCGCTCACTTCCGGTCAGCGGGTCACATTCCTGTTGCGCACCGTGCTCACATCCGTCAGCTGGAACACTGCAGAAGGATCAAGGACCTTCATCCTATAGAGGGTGCGTATCGCGCGCACCGCTTCCGAGCGCGCATGGAGGTCCAGAGCGGTATGAGCGTCATCAACGAGCTGCGCATGCGGCCTACGACGGCGGAGCCCGGCGTCTGGGACGCATCCCTCGCCGTCCGGCTCGCGCTCGCGGTCACGGTCATCTCCACGCTCCTCATCGGCGCGAACCTCGCCACTCCTCTCTATCCACTCATCCAGGCGGACCTCGGCCTGTCGTCCTTCGCCGTCACCGTCGCCTTCTCCTCCTACGTCATCGCTCTCATCGGCGGGCTCGTCCTCGCCGGGCATTGGTCGGACCACATCGGCCGACGCGCGGCCCTGGTCCTCGCCGTCGTGCTCGGACTCGCCGGAGCCGGACTCTTCGCCGCGGCCACGTCGCTGCCCATGCTCACGGCGGGCCGTGCGCTGCAGGGTGCAGCGGTCGCGCTCGCCACCGGCGCCAGCGCGGCTGCACTTCGAGACCTCCTGCCGAGCCGCCCCGACTGGGCGTCCAGGTTCACACTCATGGCCTCCGCGGGCGGTGTAGCGGCGGGCCCGGTGATCGGCGGCCTGCTGTCCCTCCTTCCCTCACCCACGCGGACGCCCTTCCTCGTGTACCTCGTGGTGCTGGCGTCGCTGCTCGTCCCGCTCGTGCTGCTCCGTGCCCGGCCCGCCATCAGCGCGGCGGCTGCGGACCGCCCGCTCGCGGCCCTGCGGCCCCGCCGCCCAGCGGTGTCCCCGGGAGCGCGGCGCGCGTTCTGGACGGCGTCTGCGGTGGGCTTCCTCAGCTTCTCCGTGTTCGGGTTCACGCTCAGCCTCGCTCCCACGTGGTTCGCGGGCATCGCGGGGACCACCTCGCGTCCGCTGATCGGGCTGCTCGCGGCGCTCGTCCTCGGTTCGTCCGCCGTCAGCCAGCTGCTCTCACTCCGGGGGCGCCTCGTGGTGCCGCTCGGCCTCGCGGGAATGGCCACCGGCGTGGCCCTCCTCCCGGTCGCGCAGGGGACGGGCAGCCTGCCGCTGCTCGTCGGCGCCTGCGTCCTCGCGGGCCTGGGCCAGGGCATGGCGTTCCGGGTGGTGTTCAACGAGGTGTCCACGAGGGTCGACCCGGCCCTGCACGCCCAGACCGTCAGTGCCGTGTACGTGATCACCTATCTGGGCAGCGCCGTGCCGGTGCTGGGACTCGGTGCAGCCGCGGGCGTCTGGGGGCTCACCCCCTCGGTCACGGTCTTCGCCTTCATCGTCGCTGCTGTCTGCGGTGTGCTGGCCGTCGGGTCCTCGGTGGTCCGGCTGCGTTCCGGGCTGCAGCGCTGACGCGCTCCACGGCCCCGACCGTCCCACGCGTCCTGACCGTCCCGAGCGGGGCCGTGGCACGGCCGGCACCGGTCCGTAGGCTGGAGTCATGTCGACGCCCCTATCACACCCGTCCCCGGCACCGGATCCTGACGTCGCCTCCGGACAGCGCCCGGGTGCCGTGGTGACCGAGGTGAAGGCCGATGACGTCGTCGTCGGTGTGGACATCGGCGGGTCCAAGACGCACGGTGCCCTGTGGCGCGCCGGGACGCTGGTCGCGGAGGCGAGGGCGGGCAGCGCCAACGTGCAGAACGTGACGCGCGATGACGCGGCGGCGAACCTCGCCGTGCTGTTCCGCGGGCTGCTGGCGGACGGCGGCGCCGAGGTGCTGCGGGTCGTCGCGGGGTCCGGCGGGGTGGACACTCCGGAGGACGCCGACCGGCTCCGCGCCCTCATCGCGCCGCTCGCGCCGAACGCGGCGATCGACGTCGTACACGACACCCGACTCATCCTCGCCGCCGGTGGCGCCCGCACGGGGACAGCGGTCATCGCCGGCACCGGGTCCGTGGCCTGGGGAGTCGCGCCGGACGGTCGCGAAGCCCGTTCGGGCGGGTGGGGGTACCTGCTCGGTGACGAGGGCAGCGGGTACTGGATTGCCCGCGAAGCGGTGCGCCGCACGCTGCACCGGCACGACGTCGGGCTGGTCCCCGATGGGCTCGACACCGCCGTCCTGACGCGGAACGGCGTGGACACGCCCACGGAACTGATCGGCCTCTTCCACTCCGCCGAGGCGTCGAGCCGCACGTACTGGGCCGCGCAGTCGAGCCTCGTGTTCGACGCCGCGAGCGCCGGCTCGGAGGACGCCGCGAGCATCGTGGACCGGGCGGCCGCGGACCTCACCCAGCTGATCCTCGACGTCGCCGCCGTGATCGGGCGGCCCGGTCCGGTGGTGCTCGGGGGAGGGCTCGCCATGCATCAGCCCGCCCTGCAGCAGCGGCTCGAGGTGAGGCTGACGGCGGAGGGGATCACCGACGTCGTGGTCCTCGACCACGACCCCGTGATGGGCGTGCCGTTCCTCCTGACGGACCTCTGACGGACCTCTGACGGACCTATGACGGACTCCTGATGCGCCACCGCGCCGGGCTGGGCTGCCCGGCGGATCCGCAGGCCGCCCCGGTGCGTCTTGCCTGAGCGGGAGTGGTGGTTAGACTCAGAGCTTCGACAGCTTGAACTGACCGTTGCGCACTCCGCGTCACGGGATCCCAGACGGCAAGCCGGCCCGCGTCAGCGCGGTCCGCGGGCACAACCCGGCCGAGATGACCTGCAAGGAAAGGCGCTGCTGCCATGACACCTCCCGAGCAGGTATCCGGTACCGAGCCCATGATCGTCTTCCGGAACGTCACCAAGACGTACGACGCCGGACGCCCCGCCGTGGACGACCTCTCCATCGACATCGACCGCGGCAGCATCACCGTGTTCGTCGGTCCGTCGGGCTGCGGCAAGACCACATCCCTGCGCATGATCAACCGCATGGTGGAGCCCACCTCGGGGCAGATCCTCCTCGACGGCCAGGACGTCTCGCAGCAGAAGGCCGCCGAGCTGCGGCGGTCCATGGGCTACGTGATGCAGTCCTCCGGTCTGATGCCGCACCGCTCGGTCCTCGACAACATCGCCACGGTGCCGCGGCTCAACGGCGTGGGCAAGGCGGAGGCACGGAAGCGGGCGCAGGAGCTGCTCGACGTCGTCGGCCTCGCCTCCGAATTCGGGCGCCGGTACCCGGCGCAGCTCTCCGGCGGCCAGCAGCAGCGCGTCGGGGTGGCGCGTGCGCTCGCCGCGGACCCGCCCGTGCTGCTCATGGACGAGCCGTTCAGCGCCGTGGACCCCGTGGTGCGCGCCGAACTCCAGGACGAACTGCTCCGGCTGCAGCGCGATCTCGCCAAGACGATCGTCTTCGTGACGCACGACATCGACGAGGCCACCATCCTCGGCGACAAGGTGGCGGTCTTCGCGGTGGGTGGCCGGCTCGCACAGTTCGCGGCGCCCGAGGAGATCCTCCGCGCCCCGGTCGACGACTTCGTGGCCGGTTTCGTGGGCCGTGACCGTGGATTCCGGCACCTGTCCTTCCAGGAGGGCGACCGCCTGACCATCCACCCCGTGGAGACCATCGACGCGCACCTCCTCGCGGACCCGACCGTCTCGGTGCGCTCGCCGTGGGCCCTGCTCGTCGACGACCACGGACGGCCGCACGGCTGGGTACCGGAGGCCACGCGCGAGAGCATCCACCGGCAGGCGGACGCCGTGCCGGGCGGATCGCTCTACAGGCGCGGGGACACGCTGCGACGTGCGCTGGACGCCGCGCTGTCCTCGCCCTCCGGTCTCGGCGTGACGGTGGACGACGACGGCCGTGCCGTCGGCGTCGTCCGCGCGGCGGAGATCTTCGAGCTCATCGAGGCGGCCCGGCTGGACCGCGGGCGCGCCGATCACAACACGGCGGTGTAGCCGTGGACTGGATCCAGGGGATGGTCGACTACGTGCCGGCCAATGCGACCCTGCTGCGTGAGCTGACAGGCAACCATCTCCTCCAGTCGATCCTGCCGCTGGTGTTCGGCGTGATCATCGCCGTGCCCCTCGCGCAGATCGCCCGGCGCAACCGGACCGCGGGCGCCGTCCTCCTGACGGCGTCGTCGCTGCTCTACACGATCCCGTCCCTGGCGATGTTCGTGTTCCTCCCGATCGTCCTCGGCACCAGCATCCTCAGCATGGTGAACGTCGTCGTCGCGCTGACCATCTACGCCGTGGCCCTGCTCATGCGCTCCACCGTGGACGCCCTGAACTCGATCGATGACGGCGTGCGGCAGGCCGCGGTCGCCATGGGCTTCACGCCGCTGCGGCGCTTCCTCACCGTCGATCTTCCGCTGTCGGTGCCCGTCCTCATCGCCGGCGTCCGGGTCATCTCGGTCACCAACATCTCGATGGTCAGCGTGGGCGCCCTGATCGGCGTGCCGAGCCTCGGGAGGCTGTTCACGGACGGCCTGACGCGGAACTACCCGGAGCAGATCGCCGTCGGGATCCTGGCCACGCTGCTGCTCGCCCTCGTGCTCGACCTCGTGCTCGTCCTCCTCGAACGGGTGCTCACGCCGTGGACGCGGGCGACGTCCTCGCGCACCCCCGCCCCGGCGCTCGCGCTCGAGGCGCGTCACGCAGGAGCGGCTGCCTGATGGACTACTCGAGTTCCAACCTCTTCGTGCAGATGGGCGAATGGCTGTCCGACCCCGTGAACTGGAGCGGCGCGCGCGGCATCCCGATGCGCGTGCTGGAACACCTCGGGTACGTGGGGCTGACGCTGCTCATCGCGTGTGCCATCGCCGTGCCGCTCGGCATGTTCGTCGGGCACACGGGCAGGGGGCGTGTCCTCGTGGTCTCGGGGATCGGCATCCTCCGGGCGCTCCCGACGCTCGGCATGGTGTTCCTCTTCGCGCTGCTCTTCTCACGCGGCATCATGCCGTCGGTGTGGGCCCTGGTGCTGCTCGCCGTCCCGCCCGTGCTCAGCGGTGTCTACGCCGGCATCTCCTCGGTGAACCGCACGGTGGTGGACGCTGCGCGCAGCATGGGGCTCACCGAATGGCAGGTGCTGTTCCGCGTGGAGGTGCCCAACGGTCTGCAGGTGATGATCGGTGGAGTGCGGGCCGGGGTCCTGCAGGTCGTCGCGACCGCGACCGTCGTCGCCTACGCGAAAGCGGACGGGCTGGGCGTGTTCCTCGTCGAGGGCACGCAGATCAACGACAACGGCCGGCTGTTCGGCGGCGCCGTCGTCATCGCGGTGCTCGCCATCGCCGTCGACGGGCTCATGGCCCTCGTCCAAAGGTTCGCGATCTCACCGGGTCTCAGGGTCGCGCGCCCGGTGCAGGGATCGCTCAGAGGATCTGGCCGGCAAGAGGCCGTCGCCAGTGCACAAGGAGGAACAACATGAAGAACCTGTCACACTCGCGCGCTTCCTCGAGCCGGCGCGCCATGATGGGACTGGCCGGCGGCCTGACGGCCATGCTGGCGTTGACTGCCTGCGGTGCGAACAGCGACCCCCAGGGTGAGCCGGCGAGCGCGGAGCCCGAGGGGTCCGTCGTCGTCGGTTCAGCTGACTTCCCCGAGAGCCAGATCATTGCCGAGATCTATGCGGGCGCGCTGAACGCCGCCGGCATCGAGGCCACCACGCGACCGAACATCGGGTCCCGTGAGATCTATTACCAGGCCATGGTGGACGGCTCCATCAACGTCATCCCCGAGTACAGCGGCAATCTGCTGCTCCTCGCGGACCCGGCGGCCACCGCGGCGTCCGCCGAGGACATCATGGCGGCCCTCCCCGAAGCTCTCGAGACGAAGTCGCCGGGAGCGAACCTCGGCGTCCTGGATCCCAGCGAGGCGGAGGACAAGGACGCACTCGTGGTCACGGCTGCCACCGCGGAGGAGTACGGACTGGAGTCCATCGCCGACCTCGCGGAGGTGTGCGGCGAGATCACCCTCGGCGCGCCGAGCACGTTCCAGGAGCGTGCGTACGGTCTGCCGGGGCTCGAGGAGAAGTACGGCTGCGTGCCGGGCAACTTCGAGGCCCTGAACGACGGCGGCGGTGAGCTCACGCTCCAGGCCCTGCTTAACGACGAGGTCCAGGTGGCGGACATCTACACCACGACGCCGTCCATCGAGGACAACGACCTCGTAGTGCTGGAGGACCCGGAGAACAACTTCATCGCCCAGCAGGTCCTGCCGCTCATCAACACGGAGACCGTCAGCGAGGAGGCGCAGAACGTCCTCAACGAGGTGTCGGCGCAGCTGACCACCGAAGATCTCCTCTCCCTGAACCGCGAAGTCAGTGGCGACGAGAAGCGCATGCCGGCCGATGCCGCGGCCGACTGGCTCGCCGAAAAGGGTCTGGCGGGCTGATCCTCACCTGACCCTCACCTGCTCCGAATCCGAGGGAGGCCCGACGTCCGGGCCTCCCTCGGGTGCGTCCGGGGCTCCGGGCGTCCCTCGCCCTCGCCGCGCGGGTGTCCGACCCTGCGGTCCGGTGACCGGCATCGCCTTCCGGGGCACTGCGCCCTCGCTGTGGCATCCTGTTCCAATGGTCACGTACAAGCAGTCGGACAAGCTCCGCAATGTCCTCTACGACATCAGGGGCCCGCTGCTGGAACATGCCATGGTCATGGAGGCGCAGGGCCACCGGATCCTCAAGCTCAACATCGGCAATCCGGCGCCCTTCGGCTTCGAGGCACCGGACGCCATCCTCGTGGACATGATCCGCAACCTGCCGAAGGCCCAGGGCTACAGCGACTCCCGCGGTATCTTCTCGGCGCGCACCGCCGTCGTTCAGTACTACCAGGGCCGCGGTATCAACTCGATCGACGTGGACGACGTCTACCTCGGCAACGGGGTCAGCGAACTCATCACTCTGTCCATGCAGGCCCTGCTCAACGCGGGCGACGAGGTACTCATCCCCACCCCGGACTACCCGCTCTGGACGGCGTCCGTCGCGCTCGCCAGCGGCACGCCGGTGCACTACCTGTGCGACGAGGACAACCACTGGTGGCCCGATCTCGAGGACATGGCGTCGAAGATCACGCCGAACACCAAGGGGATCGTCCTCATCAACCCGAACAACCCCACGGGCGCCGTCTACCCGAAGCCGGTCCTCGAGGGCATCGTCCGGCTGGCGCGGCAGCACGGGCTCATCCTCTTCGCCGACGAGATCTACGAGAAGATCCTCTACGACGACGCCGTCCACATCAACGCGGCCTCCGTCGCCGGCGACGACGTCCTCTGCCTCACGTTCAGCGGCCTCTCCAAGGCCTACCGCATCGCCGGTTTCCGCAGTGGCTGGATGGCGATCTCCGGGCCCAAGCGCGACGCCGCGAACTACATCGAGGGCATCAACCTGCTGGCGAACATGCGCCTGTGCGCGAACGTGCCGGCACAGCACGCCATCCAGACGGCGCTCGGGGGCTACCAGAGCATCAACGATCTCATCCTGCCCGGCGGGCGTCTCAAGCAGCAGCGCGACAAGGCCGCCCAGATGCTCAACGCCATCCCCGGGGTCAGCTGCGAAGTCGCGCAGGGGGCGCTCTACCTGTTCCCCAAGCTCGACCCCGAGGTGTATCCGATCAAGGACGACGAGAAGTTCGCCCTCGACCTCCTCAAGCAGCAGAAGATCCTGATCTCCCACGGCACCGCGTTCAACTGGGTCAATCCGGACCACTTCCGCATGGTCACCCTCCCGAGCGTCGAGGTCATCGAGGACGCGATCGGGCGCCTCGCCGACTTCCTCTCGACCTACAAGCCCTGAGCAGCGCACCACTTCCGAGGAGTCCCATGGTCCCGCCCACCGTCGACGTCGCCGAACTGCACCGCCTGCTCCTCGCCGGCCCGGACTTCTCGCTCGCCGGCGTGGACCCACGCTCCACGCCGGGGTTCGACGGCGGCAAGAAGGAGGGCGCAGCCGCTCTCGCCGCCGGCGCGGATGCTCTGTCCCTCCTGCAGGAGAAGCTCTTCGCCGAGAGCCGTGCCGGGAGCGGGATCGCGGTGCTCCTGGTCCTGCAGGGCATGGACACGTCGGGCAAGGGCGGGATCGTCCGCCACGTCGTCGGGCTGGTCGACCCGCAGGGCGTGAAGCACCATGCCTTCAAGGCGCCGACCGCCGCCGAGCAGCAGCACACATTCCTCTGGCGCATCAAGCGCCAACTGCCGGGTCCGGGCATCATCGGCGTGTTCGACCGCTCGCACTACGAGGACGTGCTGATCCACCGCGTGCGCGGTTTGTCGCCGGCTGCCGAGGTCGAGGACCGGTACCCGGCCATCCGCGCGTTCGAGTCCGGGCTCGCGGCGGCGGGGACCCGCGTGCTGAAGGTGATGCTCCACATCAGCAAGGACGAGCAGAAGTCACGGCTGGCGGAGCGGCTTGAGCGCAAGGACAAGTACTGGAAATACAACCCGGGTGACATCGACGAGCGTGAGCACTGGGTCGCCTACCAGGAGGCCTACCAGCTCGCCGTCGAGCGCACGAGCACGGAGGCCGCCCCGTGGTACGTGGTTCCCGCTGACCGCAAGTGGTACGCGCGGCTGGCCGTCCAGCACCTGCTCACCAGGACCCTCGAGGACATGCAGCTGAGCTGGCCGCGGGCGACCTTCGACGTCGAGGTCGAGAAGCAGCGGCTCGCCGCCAGCTGAGGCCGCAGACCGACGATGCGGACAGTGTCTGTCCGCGTCGCCTCCTCGTCTTGAGACCCGACCATCACCGGAGGCCCTCATGGACTGGAAGATCGAACTCATCGGCGTACCCGTCAGCGATGTGGACCGCTCCATCGCCTTCTACCGCGACCGGGCGGGCTTCGTCCTCGACGTGGACATCCGCGTCAGCGAGAGTGTCCGGTTCGTGCAGCTGACGCCGCCCGGCTCGGCCTGCTCCATCGCCCTCGGAGAGGGCATCAGCGACATGGTTCCGGGCTCGCTGCGCGGTATCCAAGTGGTCGTGGCCGACGTTGCGCGAGCTCGCACCGACCTCGTGGAGCGTGGGGTGCAGGCGTCGGAGATCGATGAGCAGCCATGGGGGAGATTCGTCTACTTCGCGGACCCGAACGGCAACGCGTGGGCCCTGCAGGAACCACCTCCTCGGGGTGCGGAGCCGTCCTGATGCCTCGGGGCGGCTCGCCGTTCTACTCAGGCGGTCTCGGGCAGACTCGCGCAGATTCAAGCAGACTCACGCAGATTCACGGAGTCTCACGCAGTCGCGCCAGGATCATGGCTTGCGGGTGTCGCTCGGAGGGTCGTGGTGCGCGCACGAGACTCGCCTCGACGAGGAAGTCGGCGTCCACCAGCTTCTGCTGACCGCGCCGGGAGCGTGCAGCACGGCCGTCAGCGCGACGTCGTGACCGTACGCGCTGCTGATGCGACGCTCGCCCTCGCCCGACTGGAAGCCCAGGAGGAGAAACCCGCCGGTCCGCAGGACCCGCCGGAACTCGAGCACCACAGCTCGGAGGTCCGACGACGGCGTGTGGATGATCGAGTACCACGCGAGGACGCCGTCCACGGATGCGTCCTCGGCGGGCAGTTCCGCGAGATCACCGACCCGGAACGGCAGGTCCGGGTGGAGAGCCCTCGCCACGTCGAGCATGCCGCTCGAGCCGTCCACTCCGGCGTACTCCAACCCGTGTTCCACCAGGAGACTTGCCAGCCGGCCGGTACCGCAGCCGACATCGACGACCCGAGGCTCGCCCGTGCCCGTGCCCGTGCCCGTGCCCGTGCCCGTGCCGCTGCCCGTGCCGCTGCCCGTGCCGGCAACGCGGGCGGCGAACTCCTCGAGCATCGCCCGGTCCAGCGATGCCTCGAAGCTCACGTCCGGAAGCGCTTGGGCGTAGTCGACGGCGACGACGTCGTAGGCCGCTGCCGTGGAAGACCTCGCCTGAGCCTGAGCGTGGGCTTCCGCCGTCGCCTCCGCCGCGTCCACCTCTCCTACTGGCTCTCGGCCTTGTCGCGCGCTGCTGCGAGCCTCGCCTTCGCGCCCTCGAGCCATGCTTCGCACCGGTCGGCGAGCGCTTCGCCACGCTCCCACAGGGCCAGTGACTCCTCGAGGCTCACGCCGCCGGCTTCGAGCCGGGAGACGACGGCCACGAGTTCCTCGCGGGCCTGCTCGTAGGAGAGGGTGCCGACATCCGCCTGCGCCGACTGCTGGTGATCCGTCATGCTGTGTCCTCGTCCTCTTGGTGGCTCTGTGCCGAGCCGATTCGGTTGCGTGTGATCGCGCTGAAGTGGCCGCCCGCGACGCGGATGCGCAGGGCGTCGCCGTCATCGAGCTCGGCGGGTTCCCGGACCACGTGCCCGTCGGCCAGCTGCACCACCGCGTAGCCGCGGTCGAGCGTCTTCTGGGGGGAGAGGGACCTGACCCGCTCGCGCAGGTGGTGCACCGCGTCGGCCTCACGCGTCACTGCCGTGCTCGTACTCCGGAGGGAGCGGGAGCGCAGCCGCTCGATGTCCGCCTCACGCACGTCGACCATGCCTTCGGGCTTCGCGAGGGAGGGCCGGGAGCGAAGCGTGGCGAGGCTGTCTGCCTCGCGATGCACGAGGGTCCGGATGGACCGTTCGAGCGCACTCCTCGCCTGGGCGATGCGTCCGAGTTCCTCCGTCACGTCGGGGACCACACGCTTCGCGGCGTCGGTCGGTGTCGAGGCGCGCACATCGGCGACCTCGTCGAGCAGCGGGCGGTCCGCCTCGTGGCCGATCGCACTCACCACGGGCGTCCGTGCGGCGGCGACCGCCCGGACGAGGGACTCGTCGCTGAACGGCAGGAGATCCTCCAGTGCCCCTCCGCCGCGCGCGATGATGATGACGTCCACGTGGGGGTCGGCGTCGAGGGCCGCGAGGGCGGCAATCACCTGCGCGACGCTGCTCACACCCTGGACGGCGACCTCGCGCACGTCGAATTCGACCGCGGGCCACCGGAGGGCCGCGTTGCGCGTCACGTCCTTCATGGCGTCCGACTCCCGACCGGTGATCAGCCCGATCCGGTGAGGGAGGAGCGGCAGGCGCTTCTTCCGGGTCGACGCGAACAGTCCCTCCGCCGCCAGTGCCTGCCGCAACCGCTCGATCCTCGCGAGCAGGTCGCCGATGCCGACGGGTCGGATGTCGATGGTCTGCATGGACAGGCGGCCCGTCTTGACCCAGAAGTCCGGCTTCAGCCTCGCGACCACGCGTGACCCGCGCTCCAGCGGGGAGGAGACCCGGTCCATCACGCTGCCGTAGACCGACAGGGAGAGCGACACCTCGGAGTCGACGTCACGCAGGGTGATGTAGCACATGCTCCCGCGCCGATTGAGCTCGATGACCTGCCCCTCGACCCACGCGGCGGGCGCTCGCTCGATGTGCGCCTTCAGTTTCTCGGACAGCAGATGCAGCGGCCAGGGAGCGTCCGGTGAGGTCTCCGCGGCCGTCGGGGGGATGGTGGACGGAGGCGTTGATCCGCCGGCGTCGTCCACGGCGCCCGTCCGCGTCGCCTCACTCGTCATTGCTCGTCCCGTCCTCCATCGGCCCGCACCGGTCGACGACCGTTGCTCGTCCTTAACGTCTACCACCCCCGGCCCCCAGAGCTCCGCTGCGCCCGGCGGTATGTGCGCAGTGACATCGAGCGCCTCCTACTCGGAGCCGCTGCCCACCGCCGTCCCACGCGTGCCCGACCGTGCAGAACGGGCATAATCGGGAGCTGTAGCTCCCAGCGAAGGACCCCATGCGCACCCTCCTCTCAGCCGTCGTGGCGCTCGTCGCCCTCCTCCTGGCCGCCGGGGGACTCGCTGCCGCCTGGGTGGACGAGAACCTCGTCGAGCAGTCCGGTTTCGTGGCTCTGGCCGCTCCTCTGGCCGACGATCAGGCCTTCCAGAACACCCTTGCGGACGCTCTGGCAGGGGAGGTCACGGCCACCATCGGTCTCCCCGAGCAGCTGAACTCGGTCGTCGAACCGCTCGTGCGCGATGCCGCCGGAACCGTCAGCGGATCCTCCGGCTACGAGGCGGCATGGGCCGAGACGCTGCGACTCTCGCACGCCTTCACCTTCGCGCAGGCGCCCGATCCGACGGAGACGGCCCCCGCGGTCCTCAGCCTCGATCTGGGTCCCGTGATCGATCTGCTGACCGGGGACCTCGCAGGAACGCTGGGCATCGACGTGCCGCTGCCCGAGGACACCATCATCGACATCGGCTCCGTCCAGCGCGGAGGTCTGCTGAGTGGCCTCGCCGACGCGGTCCAGCCCTGGCAGCTCTACCTCGCAGCGGCCGGCGTCGTCGCTCTGCTCGCACTCGTCATCGCCCGACGGCGCGGCACCACGTTAGCGCTCCTGGGACTCGGTCTCGCCGCGATCGGCGTCGTCGGAGCGCTCGCCGGAACCTGGCTGCCCGGCGTGGTCGCCGGCACTCCCGGCACGGGTGCGCTCGCGGACGTCTTGCTCGGGGGCCTGACAGGTCGGGCCGCCGTCAGCATCGCAGCGTCCAGCACACCGGTGATCGTCGGGGGACTGCTCGCGGTGGTGCTCGGCGTCGTCCTGCAGCTCACGTTCGGCCGACGGCGCCGGGGTCAGCCCTGAGCGGACCCCTCGGCTCGGCGACCGACCCGCGCAGGGCGACCACGTAGAATCGGGGCATGACCAGTACCGCCGTTCAGGTCCCCATGCCCACCATCCCGCGCCGGCGTCGTTCCCCCGAGGACGTCCTCGCCGCCGCGCCCGTGAGCGGGCAGAAGAAGGTACTGCTCGCCGCTCCGCGTGGGTACTGTGCCGGCGTGGACCGCGCCGTCATCGCCGTGGAGAAGGCTCTCGAGCACTACGGTCCGCCGGTCTACGTGCGGAAGCAGATCGTGCACAACCTGCACGTGGTCTCGACGCTCGAGGCCAAGGGCGCCATCTTCGTGAACGAGACGGACGAGGTTCCCGAGGGCGCACTCGTCGTGTTTTCGGCGCATGGGGTGTCGCCCGCCGTCGTGCAGTCGGCCGCGGACCGCGGACTCAGGACCATCGACGCCACCTGCCCGCTCGTGACGAAGGTGCACAAGGAAGCGCAGCGCTTCGCGCGCGACGACTTCGACATCCTCCTCATCGGGCACGAGGGCCACGAGGAAGTGGAGGGCACCGCGGGTGAAGCGCCGGACCACATCCAGATCGTCAACGGGCCCGAGGACGTCGACAAGGTGCAGGTGCGGGATCCGGAACGCCTGATCTGGCTGTCGCAGACCACGCTCAGCGTGGATGAGACGATGCTGACCGTGAACCTGCTCAAGGAACGGTTCCCCACCCTGCAGGATCCGCCCAGCGACGACATCTGCTACGCCACGTCGAACCGCCAGGCGGCCATCAAGAAGATCGCCCCGCAGTGCGACCTCGTGATCGTGGTCGGGTCGTCGAACTCGTCGAACTCGATCCGTCTCGTCGAGGTGGCGCTCGAATACGGCGCCAAGGCTTCGTACCGGGTCGATTACGCCAACGAGGTGGACGAGTCCTGGTTCGAAGGGGTCACCTCGGTGGGCGTCTCCTCGGGCGCGTCGGTTCCGGAGAACCTGGTGCAGGACGTCCTCCGTCTGCTCGCCGAATACGGCTACGCGGACGTGGAGGAGGTCGTGACGGCGGAGGAGGACATCATCTTCTCCCTCCCCAAGGAGATCCGCGCGGCACTCAAGGCGATGGGGGATCCCTCCCAGGGCCGCGGCGGTCGGGGACAGCGGCAGGACCGCTCCTCCCTGAACTGACGCACCGACGTTGGACTGACGTACGCCCGTCAGTTCCGGAGAAAGACAGCCGCCGCACGCCGGCTCAGGACGTCCCGGCTCACGTCCGTTCGCCCCCGCTGAATTTGTTTCCCGTCAGCTCAGGTAGGGAGCGCCCAGGCAGGTTGCTCGTCAGCCGTCCGTTCCGTCGAGGAGCTCGTGCGCTGTCAACGGTCGCGGTGTCGCCTCGATGACCGTCGCGCTTCCCGCAGGCCCGGTCGTCGAGCCGGCGCGCTGGGCGCGGGCCGTTCCCAGGAGACTGACATCCGCGTGCTGCCCCGCAGGGGTAGCAACTGCCCCGTCTCCCGGCGCCTCGGCCGCGGCGTCGACCACCTCGAGTGACGCCGAGTCGAACGCGCCGATCCTTCGGGCGGTGGGGAGAACGCGCGACTCGAGCGCACCGATGAACGCGTTGTACCGCTCGACCGACGTGGTCAGCGACGCGCCGAGCCGTGTGACATGGCCGCCCATCGTGCCCAGGCGCTCGTAGAGCTGCTTGGAGAGTTCGAACAGCTCCCGGGCGTTGTCCGTCAGGACCGCCTGCCGCCAGCTGAACGCCGCGCCCTTGAGGATGCCCAGCAGCGAGACCGGCGAGGCGAGCGCGACGTTCCGGCTGAACGCGTAGTCGAGCAGCTCCGGATCCGCCCGCAGTGCCTCGGAGAGCACGGACTCGACGGGGATGAAGCAGATGACCAGTTCGGGGGAGTTGGCCACCCCTTCCCAGTACTTCTTCCGGGCGAGCGCGTCGACATGGGCGCGCACGGCCTTCGCATGCTGACGCAGCAGCTCCGCGCGCCGCGCGTCGGTGTCCGCAGGCGCGGAGGCGGTGCAGTCGTCGGCGGTCTCGGGGTGCTCCTGGGCAGCGAGGAACGCGCTCAGCGGCACCTTCGCATCGATCACGAGCTGTTTGTCTCCGGGCAGCCGGACCACCATGTCGGGCCGGGCGATCGCGCCGTCGCTGCCGGTGACCGAGACCTGCTCCAGGAAGTCGACGCGCGAGAGCATCCCCGCTGCCTCGACGACGCGCCTCAGCTGCACCTCACCCCACTGGCCCCTGGCACTGGTGCTGCGGAGGGCGCCGGCGAGCGACTGCGTGGTGTGCAGCAGCCGGGCGTCCGCCTCGCGGGCTTCCTCGAGCTGCCGGGCGAGCTCTCCGTACTGCTCGACGCGATCGCGCTCGAGGAGTCCCACCTGTCGCTGCACCTGGGTCAGCTTCTCGGCGACGGGCGCCAGCGCGCGCAGCACGTCCTGGTCCGCCGACGTCCTGCCGGTCAGTTCACGGTTGTGCTGCTGCAGCAGGTCCCGCTGCGCGGCGGCAGCGGCGAGCTCCGTCGTGGTGCGCCCGAGGCGCTCGGCGACGTCGTCGAGCTCGATCCGCAGGCCGTCGTCGCGCGAGCGGAGCGTTCGCAGCGTGAGGAACGCCCCGAGCGCACACCCGACGAGGAGGGCGAGGAGAACCAGGAGAACGGTGATTGTGCTCATGCCCACACTGTCGCAGTACGCTCCGACATTCAGCGGTCAGGACACAGGCGAGCGCCGGGGCACAGGCCGGTAGACTCGACTCCCGTGGCTCTTACTATCGGCATCGTCGGACTGCCCAACGTCGGCAAATCAACCCTCTTCAACGCGCTGACGCGCAACAACGTGCTGGCTGCGAACTACCCGTTCGCGACCATCGAGCCGAATGTCGGTGTGGTGAGTCTGCCCGACTCGCGTCTCCAGAGTCTGGCCGAGGTGTTCGGATCGAAGCAGATCCTGCCGGCCACCGTGTCCTTCGTCGACATCGCAGGCATCGTCAAGGGCGCGTCCGAGGGTGAGGGCCTCGGCAACCAATTCCTCGCCAACATCCGCGAGGCTGAGGCGATCGCCCAAGTCATCCGCGTGTTCGACGACCCCGACGTCATCCACGTCGACGGCAAGGTTGACCCCCGCTCCGACATGGAGACCATCAACACCGAACTGATCCTCGCCGACCTCCAGACGCTCGAGAAGGCGATCCCGCGCGTCGAGAAGGAAGTCAAGATCAAGAAGCGCGAGGCCGCGCAACTCGCCGCCATGCAGGCGGCGCAGACCGTCCTCGAGCGCGGTGACACCATCTTCGCCTCCGTGACGAGCGACAAGCTCGAGATGGAGCACCTCCGCGAACTCAGCCTGCTCACCGCCAAACCGTTCATTTACGTCTTCAACGTCGACGACGCCGTGCTCGGCAGCCCGGAGCGCCAGGCGGAACTACGGGAGCTCGTCGCGCCCGCCGACGCCATCTTCCTCGACGCCAAGCTCGAGGCCGACCTCGTGGAGCTCGATGAGGCCGAGGCACGCGAGATGCTCGAGATGAACGGCCAGGAGGAATCCGGCCTCGACCAGCTCGCACGCGTGGGCTTCCACACCCTCGGCCTGCAGACCTACCTGACGGCGGGCCCGAAGGAGAGCCGCGCCTGGACGATCAAGAAGGGTGCGACGGCGCCCGAGGCCGCAGGCGTCATCCACTCGGACTTCCAGCGCGGCTTCATCAAGGCGGAGGTGGTCTCGTTCGAGGACCTCATCAGCGCCGGGTCGATGAGCGAGGCGAAGTCCCGTGGCAAGGTGCGCATCGAGGGCAAGGAATACGTGATGTCCGACGGCGACGTGGTGGAGTTCCGCTTCAACGTCTAGGCAGTTCATCCGAATCAGCAGACATGCCGCCCTCCATGACACTTTCGGAGGGCGGCATGCCTGTGAGTGAACCGGGGCGCGTGCGTCGGCTCAGGGAGTGCTGAGGGCTTCGTCGACGGTGTCGATCACCACGCGATAGCGCTCGATCAGCTCCGCCTGGGGGCCGTCGAAGATGGCGAAGGGAAGTGCGGTCACGGAGACGGTGACGGCGGTGCCGTCCTCCGCGACCGCGTTGCGGGTCTGGTAGCCGGGGATGTCGCCTGAGTGGCCCCAGGCCGTTCCACCGCTCAGCTCGGTGCTCTCGATCCCCAGGCCGTACCGGGATCCGGGGAAGAGCTCGTCGCCGGTGGGGATGCCGGAGAGCATCTGATCGAGCTCGGCCGGTTCCAGGAGTTCTCCGTCGAGGACGGCTTGCATGAAGGTGTTGAGCTCGGCAGGCGTGGACACCATCGCTCCGGCTGCCCAGGCCGAGGAAGGATCGGCCTCGGTGATGTCGCCCAGTTCCCCGTCCGGTTCGACGTGGTAGCCGAGGGGATGGTCTCCTCGAAGTCCTCTGTCACCCGGTCCGGGCAGGTAGGTGTGATCGAGGTCCAGGGGTGTGACGATGCGGTCGTGGATCTGTTCGGCCAGGGGTCGTTGCGCGATACATTCGATGATGAGGCCCAGAGCGATGTAGTTGGTGTTGGAGTATTCGTGCCGTTCCCCCGGGGGGAAGGTTGCGGGCCGCTCGAGCGCCAGGTCGAGCACGTCCCGCGGTGAGCGGTAGACGTCGCGCTGGGCAAAGGGCTCCGCGGCGATGACGTCGGCGTACTCGGGGAGGCCGCTGGTGTGCTGGAGCAGCTGGCGGACCGTGATGGCGTCAGGGTCGATCCCCTCGCCCTCGATGATGCCGGGCAGGTACGTGTCGACACTCCGGTCCAGCTCGAGGCGTCCTTCCTCGACGAGTTGAAGCGCCACCACCGCGGTGAACGTCTTGGTCGCGCTCCCGATACGCACCTCCGCATCTGCGGGGACGGGGGCATCGGTGGCGAGGTCGGCTGTGCCGGCGGTAGCGGTCTGCGCGGTGCCGTCCGGAAGGGTGCGGGTCACGATTGCGGCCGGGTACCCCTCGTCGACAAGTCGTTCGGCGATGCTGGTCAGCACCTCCGGTACGTCCTGGGAGGCGTCGGGTGCAGGCGAGGACGTGCAGGCGGTCACCGTGAACGTGGCCATCAGTGCGGTCGCGACGACCGTGAAGGCGGGTGTGCGTCTCATGTCAGTGCCCCGATGTCATGGAGGGGATGGTCCCTGATGCGCGCCTTCGGCGCCTGTGCCGTCGGACGAGGAGTGCCGCGCAGGTGAGGGTGATGACTCCGGAGGGAATCGAGAGCGCCACGATGGGAACCACCGTGGTGGTCATGATGTTGGCGGGCAGCGCTGCGATGAGGAGGGCCCAGAGCAGGGCGGTGCGGGCGGGCTCATGCTTCGGGGGATGAGTCGAGTAGGTCACGTGGTGTCCGATCGGGTTGGGGGGTCAGCGGAGGGTCAGAGGCTGCGGCGGTTGAGGACGACGGCGGCGCCGGTCAGGAGGAGTGCGGTCAGGACAGTGAGAGCTCCGAGAGCGGCGATGCCGGTGACTGCATCGGGTGCACCGATCACGGCATGGGACAGGGTCACGGGCATGAGCTGTGCCCAGATCGGGAGGGTCCCCGTGGCGAGCTGGAGGATCGCCAGGAGGATCGGTTCCAGGACCAGGACGCTCAGCATGACCAGGACCGCGGTGAGCTGATTTCGAAGGAGCAGGCCGGTGGCGAGTCCGATCAGGCTCAGGAACGTGATGACCAGGACCCCGCGACCGAGGGTCCCCAGGATGTCGGGCAGGCCGGCCGCCATGGCCGTGCCGTCGAGGATCAGCGCGAGGAACAGGCTGGCGATGGACACCGCCGCGAGGATGAGTCCTGTTGCGGCGCCGATCAGCGCGGTGGCCTCGACCTTGGCGAGCACGATGCGCTCACGACGCGGTTCGGCCAGTGCCGCGCCGACCATGCCGCCGAACCGGAAATCACCGGTACCGGCGAGGACTCCGAGGAGTATGACGGCGATGAGGACGATCCCCACGGAACTGCCGGCTCCCAGAGGATTGAGGACGGCCAGCTGCTCGGAAGCCAGTGCCATGTCGATGACCGGGAGCTCGCTGGTGACCTCCGGGCCGGCGGCTCCGCTGTCGACGAGGTGAGGCAGCAGGACGGTGGAGGTGAGCTGCGTGGCGATCAGCCCGAGCGCCGCGATGAGGACGGCGAGTTTCGTCGCGGGGATGGTGATGAGCTTCAGAGTTTCAGCGCGCAGCATGGGTGATCCGTTCGGAGGCGTTGATCATGGAGAGGTAGAAGTGCTCGAGGTCGCCGTCGGACGCGGTGAGGGCGTCGGCGAGGGTGGTCGCCGAGCGCACCCGACCGTCCGTGACCACCACGATGTCGTCGGCGACCTGCGCCACGTCGGCGAGGATGTGGGAGGACAGTAGGACACTGCCGCCATGGTCGGCGAAGGAGCGCAGGTACCGCTTCAGCCAGTGGATCCCGGCAGGATCGAGGCCGTTCGCGGGCTCGTCGAGAACGAGGATCTTCGGGTCGCCGAGGATCGCCGTGGCGATGGCGACGCGCTGGCGCATGCCGAGGGAGTAGTCACGGATCCGGCGATCGGCGTCGGCGCTCAAGCCGACGATCTCGAGCACCTCCTCGACACGGGCCGTCCCGTGGTAACCCTGAGCGGCGGCGATCCTCAGATGCTGCCGGGCGGTACGGCCGGGGTGGAGACCGCCGGCATCGAGCACGGCTCCGACGAGCCGCGTCGGATCGGGCAGGTGGCGGAAGGGCTTGCCGAACACGAGCGCTTCTCCCGCGTCGGGGGCCACCAGACCCAGCAGCATACGGATGATCGTGGTCTTGCCGGCACCATTGGGGCCGAGGAGGCCCGTGACGCGGCCGGCGCCGACGGTGAAGGTGATGTCCTCCGCCCGCCGGACACCGCGGAAGGACTTCGAGAGGTGCTGGACGAGGAGGGGTTCATTCTCTTGTTCGTTCATATTTCGAGGGTGTCAATCAGGTGCGTCCCGCACCCCCGCCGCAGGACCAGTCCCGCACTGGCCATAAGGACAGTCGGCGCCGGAGCGGCCGTGGCTGACCGGTATGCCCGTGGTTGACTTAGTCCGTGAGGTCCATGCGAAGCCGGCGGCTGGCGAGGGACTGCGCGCTCCTCACGAGGTCGGCATCCGACCGTCAGCCCTCACGCCTGCGCGTGGTCGCCCCACCCGTCGTCGTTCTCGTGAGTGCGGTCATCTACCTCGTCATCGGAACCACGGATCTCCTGCAGCCGCCTCAACCACTCGCTCTGACGGCGCTGCACGCGGCTCTCGCAGCCGGTCAGGCCGCCGCACTCCTCTTCCGGTACAGAGCCGCAGCGCCGGTGTTCACCATCGTCGTGATGCTCCAGACGGCTCTCCTCGCCCTCAGCGGCGCGGACCTGGGACTCGGGGGCCTTGCGGTCGCCATCGCCGCCTTCCACGTCATCCGGTGGGCACCACGGCCACAGGCGTGGCTGTACCTGGCGGCGCTCGCAGTCGTGAGCAGCGTCGTCGTCCTCGGGGTGGCACTGGGCGGGCCCCAGCCGCCGCTGCTCACCGTCGCCGTGGTCGCCGGGCGCCTGGTCGCCGAGTACGCGGCACCGGCACTGGTCGCGGAATTCGTCCGCAATCGCGCGCACCTCGCCGTTGCTGCGCAGGAACGCGACGAGCTGATCCGCCGCGAGAAAGTCCGCGACACCGCTCAGCGGCGGCGGGCCGAGCAGACCGCGCTCGCCCGGGAGTTGCACGACATCGCCGGACACCATCTGTCCGGCATCATCGTCACCGCACAGGCGGCAGGAACACTCATCGACAAGGATCCGCTCCGCACACGGGCCATGCTCCGTGAACTCGAAGGAGAAGCCCGGGCCATGATGATCGATCTCCGCAGGACCGTCGGTCTGCTCCGCCCTGAACCGGACACGGAGGCCGACACCGGCGATGTCCGGGCGCCAGGCGGCACCCCGGGACTTGATGACCTCCCGCAGCTGATCGACGCCGCCGTACGCCGCGGTCAGATCGTCACCTTCAGGACCACGGGGGAGCCGACTCAGCTGGGGCCTGCCGCCCAGGCGACGGTCTACCGCGTGGTCCAGGAATCGCTCGCCAACGCCGCCCGCCATGCTCCTGGCGCCGCGTGCGCGGTGACGATCGAGTACACCTCCGACTGCACTGTGCTCACCGTGGAGAACACGTCGACCATCCGCTTCCGGGAGGTCACCCACGCTCAGCCGCCACCGGTCCGCGACCGTGACAGGGACGGGTACGGGCTCGTCGGCATGCATGAGCGAGCGACGCTCATCGGAGCCGAGCTCGTCACCGGACCCACCGAAGCCGGCGGCTGGAGCAACCAGCTACGGATCCCGACTTCCGAACCAGGAGCACCACGATGATCCGTGTCCTCATCGCCGATGACCAGGTCATCGTCCGCGCCGGACTGGCTGTCCTGCTCGACTCGGCCGCTGACATCACCGTCGTCGGGGAGGCCGAGAACGGTCGGGACGCCATCCGGCTGACCACGGAACTCCGCCCCGACGTCGTGTGCATGGACATCCGGATGCCCGTTCTGGACGGCGTCGCCGCGACGCGCGTCATCTCCGCCGACGCCACCCTGAGCAGCGAGATCCTGATCCTGACCACCTTCGACATCGACGACGACATCTTCGCCGCCCTCGAAGCAGGGGCCGCGGGCTTCCTCCTCAAGGGCGCCGACGAGGACACGCTGCTCGACGCCGTCCGCTCGGTCGCCCAGGGCGACGGCACCCTCGACCAGCGGCTGACCCGGCGGATCCTGCAGGAGTTCGTGCAGCGCCGCCCACCCAGACCACCGGCCGATGTACGCGCTACGCTTCCCTCGCCGCTCACCGACCGGGAGATCGACGTCCTCCGGCTTCTCGCGCAGGGCCTCTCGAACGCCGAGATCGCCGCACAACTCTTCGTGGAACAGACCACCGTCAAGTACCACCTCGCTCATCTGCTCGAGAAGACGGGGGCTCGCGACCGCCTCCAGACCGTCCTCTGGGGCATCCGGACAGGTACCGTCACCGTCGGGTAGCCGAGCCGGCGGGTGGTAAGCCCCCTCGATGGTGTCCACCCTGCTGTTCCGACTCGCCTCACCGGCTGTTCATCCGCGGTCAAGGCGCCATGTTCCAGCACGGTGAACGCTGGCGCCATGACCTCCTTCCCACGCGCCGACATCTCCCGCCGCAGCATCGTCAAGGGCTCCGTCCTGGCCGCAGTCCTGGCGTCCGCTCCCACCGCGGTGAACGCGACGCCCCTGACTCGTTCACCCGGCGGGGTCGCCCTGGTCCGCAACCGCCTGACGCTTCCCAGCGGCATCGCGACGGGTGATGTCACCTCGGATTCCGCGGTGCTGTGGTCGCGTTCCTCGGCCGCAGGCCGGATGAGGGCCGTCCTGCGTGCGGTGGGCGACGATGGTGAGATCCTTCGGGGCCGCGGCGCGTTCGAACGGACCTATCGGGGGCCCCGTGCCACCGAGGCGTCCGACTTCACGGCCAAGATCCACGCGGGCCATCTCCCGCCCAACACACGTTTCGCCCTGGAGGTCAGCTTCGAGGACGACGGCGGCGCCGCCGGCGAAGCGGTGGCGGGAACCTTCTGCACGGCGCCGGACAAGGGCGCCGTCAACGGCAAGGGCCATGCCGCGGGGAAGGGCGCCACGGGGGCGTCGAGCGGGCAGAGTTTCGTCTGGACCGGTGACACCGCCGGTCAGGGCTGGGGCATCAACGAGGAACTCGGGGGAATGCGCGGGTACCGGACCATGCATCAGACCCGCCCGGACTTCTTCATCCACTCCGGTGACACCATCTACGCGGACGGACCTTTGGCCGAGACCGTGGTGGAGCAGGACGGCCAGGTGTGGCGGAACCTCGTGACGGAGGAGGTGTCCAAGGTGGCCGAGACCCTCACCGAGTTCCGCGGCAGGCACCGGTACAACTCCATGGACGTGAACATGCGAGCGCTCTTCGCCGACGTGCCCGTCATCGCCAACTGGGACGACCACGAGACCACCAACAACTGGTACCCCGGCGAGATCCTGGACGATCCCCGCTACACCGTGCGGGACGTCAACACGCTGGCAGCGCGCGGACGGCAGGCATGGCAGGAGAACATGCCCATCGCGGACAGCGCGGCGGTGTGGCGGCCGGGGAAGGTCGACGACGCCGGTCAGTACCAGCCTACACGCATCTACCGCAGGATCAGCCGTGGTCCGCAGCTGGATGTCTTCTGCCTGGACATGCGCACGAACAAGAGCCCGAACACCGACGGCAAGGAGGCTCGCCGGACGAGCATCCTGGGGCAGGAGCAGGTGGACTGGCTCATCCGCGAGGTGAGCAGGTCCAAGGCCACGTGGAAGGTGATCGCCGCGGACCTGCCGCTCGGCATCATCGTGCCCGATGGTCCGGTGAACCAGGAGAGCCTCGCCAACCGGGATCCCGGCGCACCGCTCGGCAAGGAACTGGAGATCGCAGGAGTGCTCAGTGCCTTCAAGCGGAACGGGGTCAAGAACATCGTCTGGCTGACAGCGGACGTGCACTACTGCGCAGCACACCACTACTCACCGGCACGCGCAGCGTTCACCGACTTCGACCCGTTCTGGGAGTTCGTGGCCGGCCCCATCGCCGCGGGGTCGTTCGGCCCCAACGCCATGGACGCCACGTTCGGCCCCGAGGTGGTGTTCTCGAAGGCGGGTCGCTTCCCGGGCGAGTCGCCGCGCAACGGGGAGAACCAGTTCTTCGGCCACGTGCAGCTCGACGACGACACCTTCACCGTCAGCCTGCGCGACGCCACCGGGTCCACGGTGTTCTCGAAAGTGCTGACGCCGCAGCAGTGACCAACGGGACAGCAGCGGGGGAGCGGCCGCTCACCACATGCGGCTGTTGGTCTCCGACACGAAGCCCCGGCCGTCGGAGAACCAGTGGATGGTGGTGCTGTTCCGCGCCGTCGGCGTCGTGAGCTCCGCGAAAAGGTCTGCATTGAAGCGGTTGTTGAGCTCCGGCGAGCTCAACACGGTCTCCTTCGTGATCACGAAGACGGGCCCCTTCAGGCCCTTGCTCTGGATCGACAGATGCACTTCCCTGTGCTGGTCGAGCCTGGCCTTCAGCGCACCGATGGCTGCCTGCACGTTCGCGTCGTCGTCCCAGACGGCCGCGTGCTTGTCCACGAACAGCCACGCCATGTCTCTCCCGTCGCCCGGCGCCACGGAAGCACCCGATCCTCCTAGCAAAGCACCGAGCCGGAGGCGCGATCAAGCGCGAGCCGTGACCGACGTCGTCGTTCCTGCCTGCTAGGCGGCGACGGTGCTGCGCTGAGTCGGCACAGCGGGAACCCGAGGCCGAGGGCAGAACGGCTCGGTGAGCGTTTGTTGCAGCTCGGTAACAACCGCCAGCGCCCCGACCCGATGGATACCTGCCGGTAACAAACAGCACCTAGGCTGTGGCTCACGTGAGTGTCGTCACCCTGAAGGGTCGCGTATCGGCTGTCATGCAACTCCGCGTGAGGCTGGAACCACATTATGAAATAGGAGGCGGAATGCGTTTCGGACGTACTTCCAAAGCAGTGGGAGTTGCTGCTGTCGCAGCTCTCGCACTGAGCGCCTGCGCTGCCAACACGGGTACCGAGACACCCGAGGAGAGCGCTGAGGGCGAAGCAACGGGCGGAAACATCCGTGTCGTCGAGGTGAACGGATTCAGTTCCTTCAACTCGAACAGCTCTGAAGGCAACGTGGACATCAACGGACGCATCGCCTACGCGACGCACTCCGGCTTCGTCTACATCGACAACAACCTCGAGGTCGTCGAGAACACGGACTTCGGCACCATGGAGGTCCTCTCCGAGGATCCCCTGAGCGTCAAGTACACGGTCAACGAAGGCGTCAACTGGTCCGACGGAGAACCAGTCGACGGCGGGGACCTGCTCCTCCACTGGGCCATCGGCTCCGGTCACTTCAACGACGCCACCACCGACGAGGCCGGCGAGGTCGTCTCCGGCGCCACGTACTTCGACTACGCCGGTGACACGACGGGCCTCGGACTGACCTCGCTGCCCGAGATCGGCGAGGACGGACGGTCGCTCACGCTCGAGTACTCCGAGCCGTTCGCGGACTACCAGGTGGCCTTCGGCCTCATGACCGAGGGTGGCATCTCCACGCCGGCCCACGTGCTGGCGGAGAAGGGTGGCCTCGCTGACGAGGACGCGCTGATCGAACTGATCGAGACCTCACCCGAGGGCGATCCCGAGAACCCGCAGGAGCGCCCCGAGCTCCAGGCGGTCGCCGACTTCTGGAACACGGGTTTCGACACGAAGTCACTCCCCACGGACCCGTCCCTGTTCCTCTCGAACGGACCGTTCATCGCCTCCGCGATGACCCCGGACCAGTCGATGACCCTGACGCGCAACGAGGACTACTCGTGGGGTCCCGAACCGAAGGTCGACGAGATCACCGTCCGCTACATCGGTGAGGCCCCCGCCCAGGTCCAGGCCCTGCAGAACGGCGAGGCGGACATCATCGCGCCGCAGGCGTCCGCGGACACCGTGGAACAGCTCGAGGCTCTCGAGGGCGTCAACGTCAACCGCGGCAATGAGCTCTCCTACGACCACCTGGACCTCAACTTCAGCGGCGTCTTCGCCGAGGAGAGCGTCCGCGAGGCCTTCATGAAGACCGTGCCGCGCGAGCAGCTCGTCGAGACCATCGTGCGGAAGCTCAACCCCGACGCCGAGCCGCTCGATTCGCAGCTCTTCCTCGCGGACCAGGAGCCCTACGAGGAGTCGGCAGCCAACAACGGCTCCGAGGCCTACGCGGAGCAGGACATCGAGGGTGCACGCGAGCTGCTCGCAGGAGCAACCCCCGAGGTCCGCATCATGTACAACCGTGACAACCCGAACCGACTGAACGCTTACACGCTGATCGCTGAGTCCGCCCAGCAGGCCGGTTTCCGCGTCGTGGACGGTGGCCTCGGTGCTTCCGACTGGGGCGCCGCACTCGGCAACGGCACGTACGACGCGACGATCTTCGGCTGGATCAACTCGGGCGTCGGCGTGTCCGGTGTCCCGCAGATCTTCAAGTCCGGCAACGGTTCGAACTTCAACGGTTTCTCGAGCCCCGAGGCCGACGCCCTGATGGACGAACTCGTCGTCACGACCGATCCCGCCGAGCAGGATCGTCTGCAGGTCGAGATCGACAAGCTGATCTGGGACTCGAAGTACGGATTGCCGCTCTTCCAGGTCCCCGGTGTGGACGCGTACAGCGATGCCGTCACCGGCGTCGAGTACATGCCCAACCAGACCGGCGTGTGGTGGAACTTCTGGGATTGGCAGATCACCCAGTAGGGACACCGATCAGCTCCTGAACAGCTGCATCGAGGAAAGCGCCGGGACGGCGGAACCAGTCCGTCCCGGCGCTTTTTCGCGTTCCCGCGCGGCGACCCGCTGCGGCCTGCAGGCCGCAGCGGGGCCCGGACTGATTGGGATCCGCCACTTTCTGCGGCACCTGAGGCCTGCACTACACTTCTGCGATAGCACGGGTGCATCCCGCCCGACTTCAACATTGAGGCAACAAAATCCATGGTGACCTACATCGTCCGGCGTCTTGTCACGGCCGTTCTCATCCTGCTGGGTGCGTCCTTCATCGTGTACCAGCTGACGGCCCTCTCGGGTGATCCCCTCGAGGACCTCCGCGCCAGCAACGCCCCCAACCGCGACCAGCTCATCCAGGCCCGGACGGAGCTGCTCGATCTCAACACCCCGGCGCCCCTGCGGTACTTCGGGTGGCTCGCCGGAGCGGCCAAGTGCCTCGTGCCCTTCGCGGCCACCTGCGACCTCGGGTCGAGCATCCAGGGCGAGGCCGTCACCTCCTCGCTGATCCGCGCGATGGGCAACACCATCACGCTGGTCACCACCGCCACGGTGCTCGCGATCATCATCGGCATCTCGCTCGGCATCCTCACGGCGCTCCGCCAGTACAGCGGTCTGGACTACGGCGTGACCTTCATGTCGTTCCTCTTCTTCTCCCTGCCGATCTTCTGGCTCGCAGTGCTCCTCAAGGAGTTCGGCGCAATCGGCTTCAACAACTTCCTCGCGGATCCGCAGATCCCACCGACGACGATCCTCGTGGTCGCGATCGCCAGCGGCCTGATTTGGTCCCTCTTCACCGGCAGGTCCTGGAAGCGGAAGGGGATCGCCTTCGTGCTCGGGGCGGTCGTGGCCGCGGCGCTCCTGTTCGTCCTCGATCTCGTGAACTGGTTCTCGAACCCCGGGCTCGGTCCGATCGTCATCCTCGTCACAGGTGTCGGCATCGCCTTCGGCGTCGTCGCGCTCACGGCCGGTCTCCGTAACCGGAAGGCCCTGTACTCGGCGTTGATCGTGGTCGCCCTCGGCCTGGTGGCCTATTACGTCGTCAACCCGATCCTGAACGGCGCCACCATCTGGATGATCGTGATCCTCGCCGCGGTCACGGTGCTCGTCGGTCTCGGCGTCGGCTATCTGATGGGTGGCTACGACCGCGGGCAGAGCATGCGCGCGGGGGCGATCACGGGCTTCCTCATGGGGCTGCTCATCGTCATCGACCGCTTCATGGTCACGTGGCCCTCCTACGTGAACAACGGTCGCATCCGCGGCAGGCCCATCGCGACGGTCGGCGCGGAGACCCCCGGGCTCGACGGCACGTTCTGGGTGAACGGACTCGACACCTTCACTCACCTCCTGCTGCCCACGCTGGCGCTGCTGCTGGCCTCCCTTGCCAGCTACAGCCGGTACTCCCGCGCGTCGATGCTCGAGATCATGAACATGGACTACATCCGTACGGCGCGGGCGAAGGGCCTCAGTGAGCGCACCGTCGTGATGCGGCACGCGTTCCGGAACGCACTGATCCCGCTGGCGACCCTCGTGGCCTTCGACGTCGGAGCGCTGATCGGCGGTGCCATCATCACCGAGCAGGTCTTCGCCTTCTCCGGGATGGGACAGCTGTTCGTCCAGGCCCTCGGCCGGACCGATCCCGACCCGATCATGGGCTTCTTCCTCGTGGCGGGCATCCTGGCGCTGGTCTTCAACCTCGTCGCCGACATCGTCTATTCATTCCTCGACCCGCGCGTAAGGGTAAAAGCATGAGCATCCAGACCCCCTCGGACCTCCCTCTCGGAGAGCAGGCAACCGTGACGGGCCCCACGCACCCCGCGCCGGAGCCCGACGCCAAAGGCCTGTCCCAAGGGCAGATCGTCCGCAGGAAGTTCCTCGACAACACCGCCGCGATCGTCAGCCTCGTGATCTTCGCGATCGTCTTCCTCCTGGCGTTCACCTCGGTGGGCTTCGCCGGCATCCCCGGGTGGTGGAAGTACAACCACACCGAGTTCGTGCCCCTGGTCAACGGTGGTGCCCCCACCGTCACGGGTCCGTTCAGCTGGGGTGATCACCCGTTCGGCCAGGACTCGATCGGCCGCGACTACTTCGCCATGACCATGCGTGGTACCCAGAACTCGCTGATCATCATGTTCATCATCGGCTCCCTCGCGGGCCTCATCGGTGTGGTGGTCGGTGCGTGCTCGGGGTACTTCCGCGGTGCCTCCGAGGCCGTCCTGATGCGCCTGACCGACGTCATCATCATCATCCCCGTGGTGCTCGCCGCCGCGACGCTCGGCGAGGCCGTCAACCGCTTCGTCGGTCCGGGTGCGCAGATCTGGCTGCTCGGCATCTTCCTCGGCCTGGTCCTCTGGACCAGCCTCGCCCGGCTCGTCCGCGGTGAGTTCCTGTCGCTGCGCGAGCGTGAGTTCGTGGACGCGGCCAAGATCGCCGGGGCGTCGAACGCCCGCATCATCTTCAAGCACATCCTGCCGAACGCTGTGGGCGTGATCATCGTGAACACCACGCTGCTGATGTCCTCGGCCATCCTGCTCGAGACCGCGCTCAGCTACATCGGGTTCGGCGTGAAGGCGCCGGATGTCTCGCTCGGCCTGATCATCAGTCAGAACCAGGAGGCGTTCCAGACGCGGCCGTGGCTGTTCTGGTTCCCCGGGCTCTTCATCGTGCTCATCTGCCTGTGCATCAACTTCATCGGCGACGGCCTGCGCGACGCCTTCGATCCGCGCCAGAAGAAGTTCAACGCGAGCAGGACCAAGGACGAGAAGCCGGCGGCCGCGTGACCGACCGTCTAGGAGCCGAGCCCCAGGGTCACGGCACCGGCGCCGACCAGCGCGACGGCGACGGCGAGCTGCGCCCAGTTGACGGAGTGCCGCACGCTCGCGGCGTCGTCGACGTCGATCCTGCCGGCGTCGACCATCTCCTCCCAGCGGGCGCGCACCAGGTAGGCGGCGTACCCGGAGTCGGAGTTCTTGAGGTCGCCGGGCCGGATGGAACCGCCGGGTCCGTAACTCGTGGACGGCAGATGCGTCACATGTTCGGCCTTGCCGGAATGGGTTCCCCAGACGCCGGGCGCCGGAGCGGCCCAGGCCGTGTAGGAGCCCGACGGCGTGACCAGCTTCAGCGCGTACTTCGTGTCGACGTCGATGAGACGCGACCACGGCACGGTGACGGTCACCAGCGGGTTGCGGATCGTCACGGCTTCCGTGGCGATCACGACCACGGGGTACCAGAACAGCCACCAGCCCACGTAAGCGACGCCGATCAGCGGCCAGCCCGACGCCAGACCGACCGGACCCTCGGTCGCGATGATCGACGCGAGGCCGGCGGCCGCGACCAGCACCGCGAGGCCCGTGAACCACGGAGCGGTTCTCGGTTTGAACACGGTGGACCCGGCCGCCTCGAAGCTCTTCATGCATCAATGGTCCCAGCACCACCGCTGCACCCGGCAATCCAGGAGACCCCGCGTACCCGCGGCGGCTCCGCCACGAAGGAGAACCTCTCATGAGCACTCAGGTCATCGGAACCACCGGGGACGACGGCGCGGGGCGGCCCGCCTCGCAGGGGCCGGTCCTCGAGGTCCGGAACCTCAGCGTCGACTTCGGGGTCGACAAGAAGTGGGTGCCCGCGGCGATCGACCTCAATTACGAGGTCAACGCGGGCGAGGTGCTCGCGATCGTGGGGGAGTCGGGCTCGGGCAAGAGCGCGAGCTCCATGTCGCTGCTCGGGCTGCTGCCCTCCAACAGCCGTGTCACGGGCGAGGTGCTCCTCAACGGCGCCTCGGTGCTCACGATGTCCCCCGCGAAGCTGCGGCAGATCAGGGGCAACGATGTCGCGGTGATCTTCCAGGAGCCGATGACCGCGCTGAACCCCGTGTACACCGTGGGCTTCCAGATCGTGGAGACACTGCGGCTGCACAACGAGATCTCGCCCGACGAGGCCAAACAGCGTGCCCTGCGGTTGCTGCAGATGGTGGAGCTCCCCGACCCCGACAAGGCGTTCCGGTCCTACCCGCACCAGCTCTCCGGCGGGCAGCGTCAGCGCGCCATGATCGCACAGTCGCTCTCCTGCGACCCGAGGCTGCTGATCGCCGACGAACCGACCACGGCCCTCGACGTCACCGTGCAGGCCGAGATCCTCGACCTCATGCGGAACCTGCGCAACCAGCTCAACAGTGCGATCGTGCTGATCACCCACGACATGGGCGTGGTCGCGGACCTCGCAGATCGTATCGCGGTGATGCGCAAGGGCCGGATCGTGGAGACGGGCACAGCGGACGAGATCTTCAACAACCCGCAGCACGAGTACACGAAGGCACTGCTCGCTGCGGTGCCGCACCTCGGTCAGGGCGCCGGGAACGACGACGTCGACATCACCGCCGCACTCGCGGCGGCCACCCACACCGAGCTGCAGACGGTGGACCACGACGAACTCGAACGCCGTGAGCGTGAGGTGCTCTCGCAGCTCCCGGACGAGGAGGTGCCGGCGAAGCCGACCGCAGCGCCGGTGCTCGAGCTCGTGGACGTCGCCATCGAGTATCCGAAGCAGGGCCGGGTCCCGGCCTTCCGCGCCGTCGAGGGCGCCAATCTCACGGTCTACCCCGGGCAGGTCATCGGGCTCGTGGGGGAGTCGGGATCCGGCAAGACGACGATCGGGCGTGCTGCGGTGGGCCTGTTGTCCGTCGCCGCCGGTTCCCTGAAGGTGGTCGGGACGGACATCTCGGGCCTCCGCCCCACCTCCAAGGAGCTCGTCGAGGTCAGGCGTCACGTGGGCATGGTGTTCCAGGACCCGTCGTCGTCCCTCAATCCGCGCCTGCCCATCGGCGAGAGCATCGGCGAGCCCATGTTCCTCGCCGGTGAGGCGAAGGGCGGCGAGCTGCAGAAGCGCATCGAGTCGCTGCTCGACCAGGTGGAGCTTCCTCGCGCCTACCGCAACAGGTACCCGCACGAACTCTCGGGCGGTCAGAAGCAGCGCGTCGGGATCGCCCGCGCCCTGTCGCTGAAGCCGAAGCTCATGGTGGCGGACGAGCCGACGTCGGCCCTGGACGTGTCGGTGCAGGCGAAGGTGCTGGAGCTGTTCCAGAACCTGCAGCGCGAGCTCGGGTTCGCCTGTCTCTTCGTCACGCACGACCTCGCGGTGGTCGACGTGCTGGCCGACTACATCTGCGTCATGCAGCGCGGACGGATCGTGGAGCAGGGCACGAGGGACCAGATCCTCAGGAGTCCGCAGGACCCGTACACGCAGCGACTCCTGGCCGCCGTTCCGCTGCCCGACCCGGTGAAGCAGCGCGAGCGCCGCGAACTCCGGGCCAGGTTGATGGCGACGAGCGACTGACAGTCGGGGCGGGGTCCAGCCGGACGATCTCCACGGCGATCCCGGGAGTCATCCGGGTGCCGCCACATCTCTGGACCGGATCGAGCACCACACGAGCGGCCTCCGATGACGGAGGCCGCTCGTCCCGCATCCGGCACCACCCGAGATAACAATTGCCCCACGATGCGGCTGCGAGGTGCCGCACCCGTGCCACCCCTTCGGATCCCCGTGATGACGCCCCGTGGGTGCCCGGGTGTCCCTGCGCAAGGTGCTTGCTTCTCACACTTGTCCGCTTCCGGGCCACCTTTTCCAGGCCCTTGACATGAAAGCGCTCTGTAGGCTTAGTACCCATCATCGTGTCCGGAGTGCGGGCCGGCACGCTCATCGCGCCCGCCACGCATCAACGAAGGAGAACACCCGTGAGTATCAAGAACAGGGAAGAGGCTGCCGACAGTCCGCCCTCTCCTGCTGATTCGACCACCCGCACGAAGCCAGAACGCGGAGCGCGTCTGGCGCTCCCGGTCTTCATCCCGGCGTCCGCGCTCATCGTTCTCTTCGTGGCCTACGCGCTGATAGCACCGGATTCCGCGTCCGGTCTGTTCGCCGGGATCCAGGAGAACGTGATCGGTGCGTTCGGCTGGTATTACGTAGCGCTGGTCGCGTTCTTCGTCGTGTTCTCCCTCTGGGTCGGGTTCAGCCGCTACGGTGACATCCGCCTCGGGAAGGACGACGACAAACCGGAGTTCTCCACGATGTCCTGGTTCGCGCTGCTCTTCGCAGCGGGCATGGGGATCGGCCTGGTGTTCTGGGGCGTCGCCGAGCCGCTCAACCACTTCGCCAGTCCTCGCCCCGGGGCAACGGGCACCGAGGTGCAGCTGGGGCAGCAGGCCATCACGCAGACCTTCCTCCACTGGGGGCTGCACGCGTGGAGCATCTACGTGGTGGTCGGCTTGTCGATCGCCTACGCCGTTCATCGCAGGGGCCGCCCCATCTCCATCCGCTGGACCCTCGAGCCGCTCCTCGGTGACCGGGTCAAGGGTGGGTGGGGTCACGCCATCGACGTCGTCGCGCTCGTCGGAACCCTGTTCGGCGTCGCCACGTCGCTCGGTCTCGGTGTACTGCAGATCTCGTCCGGACTCGACAGCGCAGGAATCCTCGCTGCGACCGAGGCCACCCAGGTGGGCCTGATCATGTGCATCACGGCGCTGACCATCGTGTCGGTCATCTCCGGGGTCGGCAAGGGCATGAAGTGGCTCTCGAACATCAACCTCGTGCTGGCCGGCGTCCTGCTGCTCGTGGTCCTGTTCGCAGGCCCCACCCTCTTCCTCCTGCGTGAGTTCGTGCAGTCGATCGGCAACTACCTCCAGAACGTCGTCGGCCTCACCTTCAACACCCTTGCGTTCTCCGGCGCCGAGGGCGAGGCCTGGCAGGCTGCATGGACCACCTTCTACTGGGGTTGGTGGATGTCCTGGGCCCCGTTCGTCGGCATCTTCATCGCCCGGATCTCCAAGGGCCGCACTGTCCGGGAATTCGTCGCCGGCGTGCTGCTGGTCCCCACGACGCTCGGCTTCCTCTGGTTCTCCGTCCTCGGCGGATCGGCCATCTACCGGGAGATCTTCGGCCAGGGCGGCCTGATCGCCGAGGACGGGTCGGTGGACACCGAGAACGCGCTGTTCGGCCTCCTCAGTGAACTGCCGGGCGGCCCCGCCCTGCTCATCGGAGCGATCCTCCTCATCGCCATTTTCTTCATCACCTCCGCGGACTCCGGTGCCCTGGTGATGAGCATGATCTCCACGGGCGGGGACCCCAATCCGCGGAACTGGATCAGGGTCTTCTGGGCCGGTCTCGCCGCGCTCGTCGCGATCGCCCTGCTGCTGGTGGGCGATACGGGTCTGAGCTCCATCCAGACGGCCGCGATCCTGACCGCCTTGCCGTTCAGCGTCGTCATGCTCCTCATGTGCATCGCCACGGCCAAGGCCTTCCACGGTGAGCACCGTGCCTGGCAGGCAGCCCAGCGGCTTGCCGCAGCGACCGCGATGGCGGACCGCGTCAGCGACCAGGTGAGTGAGTCCATGTCCGATCAGGTGGAACGCCAGGTACAGGAGCACCTCGCCGACTACTCGACCGACCAGGGGGCGGCGCAGGGTACGCCTGCGTCCCCGGTGCGTGGTATCCGCCGGCCGGGACATATCGACTGACCGCGCCGTAGGGCTCGCCAGGCGAGAAGCGACTGCAACGGCGGTTCCCTCCGGGGGCCGCCGTTGCGGTTCGTTCAGGACGCCCTGAGTGCCCGTAGACGGGCGCATTAGGTCGGTTTTTCCGCAGCCCCTAGAATGGGGGCAGGGCGAGCGCTGTAGCCGCCACCATACTCCCTGCAGTAGTTATCGAATTGAGTACTCACGCATGTCCGAAACCACAGGCAACACCGCTGTTCGCAGCGACCTCCGCAACGTAGCCATCGTGGCGCACGTTGACCACGGAAAGACGACCCTGGTCGACGCCATGCTGAAGCAGACCAATTCGTTCGCGTCCCACGGCGACGTCGCCGACCGCGTCATGGACTCGGGTGACCTCGAGCGCGAGAAGGGCATCACGATCCTCGCGAAGAACACCACGGTGTTCTACGACGGCCCCGCCGCCAAGGGCGAGACCATCACCATCAACGTCATCGACACCCCCGGCCACGCCGACTTCGGCGGCGAAGTTGAGCGCGGCCTGTCGATGGTCGACGGGGTCGTCCTCCTCGTCGACGCGTCCGAGGGTCCGCTGCCCCAGACCCGCTTCGTGCTCCGCAAGGCCCTGGCGGCGAAGCTCCCCGTGATCCTCCTGGTCAACAAGACGGACCGCCCGGACTCCCGCATCGAGGAGGTCGTCAGCGAGTCGATGGACCTGCTCCTCGGCCTCGCGTCCGACCTCGCCGACGAGGTCCCCGACCTCGACCTCGATCTGATCCTCAACGTGCCGGTGGTCTACGCCGCAGCACGCGTGGGCGCCGCCTCGATCGAGCAGCCGGAGAACGGCAGCGCGCCGTCGAACGACAACCTGGAGCCCCTGTTCCAGACGATCATCGACCACATCCCCGCGCCCCGCTACAACCCGAACGGCGTCCTGCAGGCACACGTCACCAACCTCGACGCCTCGCCGTTCCTCGGCCGCCTCGCCCTCCTCCGGATCTTCAACGGCACGCTCCGCAAGGGCCAGACCGTTGCCTGGGCCCGCCAGAACGGCGAGCTGAAGACCGTCAAGATCACCGAGCTGCTCGCCACGAAGGCGCTCGACCGCGTGCCCACCGAGTCCGCGGGCCCGGGTGAGATCGTCGCCGTCGCCGGTATCGAGGGCATCACCATCGGTGAGACCCTGACCGACGTCGACAACCCGCAGCCGCTGCCGCTGATCACGGTCGACGACCCGGCCATCTCCGTCACCATCGGTATCAACACCTCGCCGCTGGCCGGCAAGGTCAAGGGCGCCAAGGTCACGGCCCGCCAGGTCAAGGACCGCCTCGACAAGGAGCTCATCGGCAACGTCTCGCTCCGCGTGCTGCCCACCGCGCGTCCCGATGCGTGGGAGGTCCAGGGACGTGGCGAGCTCGCGCTGGCCATCCTCGTGGAGCAGATGCGACGCGAGGGCTTCGAGCTCACGGTCGGCAAGCCGCAGGTCGTCACCCGGACCGTCGACGGCAAGATCCACGAGCCGATGGAGCACATGACCATCGACGTCCCCGAGGAGTACCTGGGTGGCGTCACGCAGCTCATGGCAGCCCGCAAGGGTCGCATGACCAACATGGCGAACCACGGTACGGGCTGGGTCCGCATGGAGTTCATCGTGCCCGCCCGCGGCCTGATCGGCTTCCGCACCCGCTTCCTGACAGACACGCGCGGCGCCGGTATCGCCGCGTCCATCTCCGAGGGCTACGAGCCGTGGGCCGGTGACATCGAGTACCGCACCAACGGTTCGATGATCGCCGACCGCTCCGGCGTCGTGACCCCGTTCGCGATGATCAACCTGCAGGAGCGCGGCTCGTTCTTCGTGCAGCCCACCTCCGAGGTGTACGAGGGCATGATCGTCGGCGAGAACTCGCGCGCCGACGACATGGACGTCAACATCACGAAGGAGAAGAAGCTCACCAACATGCGTGCGGCTTCGTCGGACACCTTCGAGAACCTGACCCCGCCGCGCAACCTCACGCTCGAGGAATCCCTCGAATTCGCCCGCGAGGACGAGTGCGTGGAGGTCACCCCGGAGACCATCCGCATCCGGAAGGTCATCCTCGACGCCAACGAGCGCATGCGCGCCTCGCGTTCACGCGCCCGCGCCTGATCCGCGTAGCCCCAGCACCCCGATGACAGACGACGACGCCGGTGCCTCCCCAGCAGGGGAGGGCCGGCGTTCGTCGTTCCCGGGGGACGCAGGCACACCGCTCACGGCGGCCTCCGAAGCATCCGGAACGGCGGACGCCGGGACACCGCTGACGGCGGCCGCCGAGGGGCATCGCACGGGAGCGGGGATACCCGGTGCTGCCGATATCGGTCGCACCGGACCGCCAGCAGCGGACGGAGTGGTACCCGGACGCCGCACGGCGATCCTCGGCAGCCTCGCGGCAGGCGTGGCGGGAGGCGTGTTCGGGACGCTCCTCCACGGTCAGCTGCTGTCCGTCGGCGGGTCACAGCTGCAGGTAGGAGCCGTCGCGGCACTGATCCTGGCCGGAAGCCTCTTCCTGTACTGCGGGTTGTGGGCGAAGAACGTGATCATGACGGCCTTCGCGGGTGGTGTCGCCTACGGCGTCGTCGCGCTGCTGTCGTCGGCGTCGTCGAAGACGCTCATCCTCACCGGGTCCTCCGAGGCCGCACCCGCGGTGGCCGTCGCGGGCAACGTCTGGCTGTTCGGGGTGCTCGTGGTGACGCTCGTGGCCGTCGCCCTCGGCGCCGTCGTGCTGCGTCGGTCATCCCGTCGGTAGGGGTGTCGGCGGCCGGACAGCAGGTGCAACGAAGGCGCAGGCACCCTCGGCGCGGCCCGTATCGCGCTCTGGGCAGCGTGTGTCAGTGGGTCAGTCGGCCGTGCGGTCGAGGTGGTGCGCGAGCATGATCGAGGTGGCCGTGCCGTCCTCGTCGGGCCCGCGGCGCACGTAGTCCTCGAAGACCTCGCGCACGCGCCCCATGAGCTCCGCGCGGTGCTCGTCGTTGAGTTTCACACCGAGCCGCCACACGTCGATCTCCGAAGGCTGCAATCCCTCGATCTCCTGCAGGAAGGTCTCCACGAGTACGGGGGCCGAGTTCGGCATGCGGCTGCGCCAGCTGAGGCCGGTGGCGCGGTACGGGATCTCCTTCGCGCCGCGGTTCCCGGTGCGCGGCTGCTCCGCCGCGAGGAACCCGGTGGAGAGCAGGGTCCTCACGTGGTGCAGGGCGGTCGCAGGATTGAGGTCCAGCGTCTCGGCGATCTCCTTGTTGGTCCGCGGCCTGTGCAGGCAGAGGCGGAGGATGCGGAGGCGGACGGGGGAGCTGAGCGCCCGTCCGCGAGCCTGGAGGTCCTCGTCCATGTCCATGCGTCGATTGTACGGGGGGCGAGCTCTTCGATTGACGCTCCCAATCACTGCAGGGCGTCCCGCGGGACGGTCAGCGTCGTGGTGCGCGGCGTTCCGGCGCGGGCGGTACGGGCTTCGCGGACGCGACGTCGGCGAGGAGCACGACGTCGTCCCCCCGCCGTGTGCGGACGGTGCAGGACGACGTATCCCGGGCCACGAGGTCCCCGAGGGAGTCCGTCCATCCTCCCTCGATGCGGCGCCGCACCACCACCCGCGTCCCGAGGGGGAGCGAGGTGAGGAGTTCGATGGCTGACGGCATGCTCCCAGCCTAGAGGCCTCGACCTCCGCCCTCGGGGCCTCCGGACCGTGCCCGGGGCGGCACCGGTCAGGACGCCGGGTAGCCGTCTGCGAGCCCACCGGTGGTCCTGACGCGTCGGAGGGTTGGGTTAAGCTGGACGGAGTACCGACGGTGCGCCAGCCGACCCCAGTCACAAGGAAAGGCGTGGGAAGTGACCTACGTAATCGCGCAGCCCTGCGTGGATGTCAAGGACAAGGCCTGCATCGAGGAGTGCCCTGTCGACTGCATCTACGAGGGCGAGCGGTCGCTCTACATCCAGCCCGACGAGTGCGTGGACTGCGGCGCGTGTGAACCGGTCTGCCCGGTCGAGGCGATCTACTACGAGGACGACACCCCCGAGCAGTGGGCCGAGTACTACAAGGCGAACGTCGAGTTCTTCGACGTCCCCGCGCCCTCCGGATCAGCCCTCGGCTCGCCCGGCGGCGCCGCGAAGGTCGGTAACGCGGGCTTCGACCACCCGATCATCGCGGCCCTGCCGCCCCAGAACCAGCCCGCGTAGGTGACGGTCGGCGCGCCCTTCGGGCTGCACCTGCCCGACTACCCATGGGATGCGATGGTTCCGTACCGGGAGATCGCCGCCCGGCACCGCGACGGGATCGTGGATCTCTCGATCGGCACACCCGTCGATCCGACGCCCGAGCTCCTGCAGCAGGCGCTCGCCGGTGCCGCCGACGCCCACGGATACCCCACCACCCACGGCACCCTCGCGCTGCGCGAGGCGATCGCAGCCTGGTTCGAGCGCCGCAGGTCGGTCCCCGGCGTCGATCCGAAGGACGTCCTGCCCACCGTCGGCTCGAAGGAACTCGTGGCTTGGCTCCCGCTCCTGCTCGGGCTGCGGCAGGGCGACGTCGTCGTCCGCCCCACCGTCGCGTACCCCACCTACGACGTCGGTGCGCACCTCGCCGGAGCCACCCCGGTTGCAGCCGACTCCCTCGCGGATCTCACGGACGAGATCCGCGCGCGTGTGCGCCTGGTCTGGATCAACTCACCGGGTAATCCGACCGGTGACGTCCTCGGGGTCGACGCCCTCAAGGCCATCGTGGACGACGCCCGGGCGCTCGGGGCCGTCGTCGCCTCCGACGAGTGCTACGGAGAGCTCGGCTGGGGCGCCTGGGACCCCGCCGAGGGCGGCGAGGCCGTACCGAGCGTGCTCGATCCCCGCGTGACGGGCGGCTCGCACGAGCTGCTCCTGGCCGTGTACTCGCTCAGCAAGCAGTCGAACCTCGCCGGCTACCGGGCCGCCTTCACGGCGGGGGACCCCGCGATCATCGCCAACCTCGTGAACTCGCGGAAGCACGCCGGGATGATCGTGCCCTACCCCGTGCAGGAGGCCATGCGCGTGGCGCTCGGGGACGACGCGCACGTGGCGGGCCAGAAGGACGTCTACCGCCGTCGCCGCGCGCAGTTGATCCCCGCGCTCGAGGGCGCCGGGTTCACCCTGCACGGGTCAGCCGCGGGTCTGTACCTCTGGGCATCGGACGGCAGGCCCACGTGGGAAACCATCGCATGGCTCGCCGGGCTCGGGATCCTCGCGGGTCCTGGCACCTTCTACGGTGATGCCGGCAACGGCTTCGTGCGCGTGGCCCTGACCGGCTCCGACGAGAGGATCGAGGCCGCCGTCGCCCGCCTCGCCTCAGCCGAGCGCTGATCCGCGCCCGCACCCGCGCAGCCATCCGAGGCGCAGCCGTAGACCGATCAGCCCGGTCTTCGGGTGCCGGGAATTAGTGATCAGGACCCTGTGACGGTAGCGTTTGGACCGAACCGTGCTGTCCGGAGTGACGCGTGTCCTCCTGCGAAGATGATCGGGGCCCCGCCCCGCTCCCGCTCCTGAAGGAGAGTCAATGACCGAGCAGAATGCTGCGTCCCTGCACTACGCCGGTGGCGAGCTGAGCCTGCCGCTGGTGCCCGCCGTCGAGGGCAACAACGGCTACGACGTCTCGAAACTGCTGAAGCAGACGGGTCAGGTCACCTTCGACCCCGGCTTCATGAACACCGCCGCGACGACGTCGGCCATCACCTACATCGACGGCGACGCAGGGATCCTGCGGTACCGCGGCTACCCGATCGAGGAGCTGGCGAAGAACTCGAGCTTCCTCGAGGTCTCCTACCTGCTCATCTACGGGAACCTGCCCACACCCGAGCAGCTCACCGGGTTCGACGGGCGGATCCGTCGCCACACGCTCCTGCACGAGGAGCTCAAGGGCTTCTTCGGAGGCTTCCCGCGGGACGCCCACCCCATGCCCGTGCTGTCCTCGGCGGTCTCGGCGCTGTCCACGTTCTACCAGGACTCCCTGGACCCGTTCGACGACGAGCAGGTGGAGCTCTCGACGTTCCGCCTCATGGCCAAGCTGCCCGTCATCGCGGCGTATGCGCACAAGAAGTCCATCGGCCAGCCGATGCTCTACCCGGACAACTCCATGAACCTCGTGGAGAACTTCCTGCGGCTCTCCTTCGGTCTGCCGGCCGAGCCCTACGACCTCGACCCGATGATGGTCAAGGCCCTCGACCTGCTGCTCATCCTGCACGCCGACCACGAGCAGAACTGCTCCACCTCGACCGTGCGGCTCGTGGGCAGCTCCAACGCGAACATGTTCGCCTCCGTCTCGGCGGGGATCAACGCCCTGTTCGGTCCGCTGCACGGCGGTGCCAACGAGGCCGTGCTGAACATGCTGCGCGACATCCAGGCCAAGGGCATGCAGCCCGAGGACTTCATGGAGAAGGTCAAGAACAAGGAAGACGGCGTGAAGCTCATGGGCTTCGGGCACCGTGTCTACAAGAACTACGATCCCCGCGCGAAGATCGTCAAGGCTACGGCCCACGACATCCTGAGCAAGCTCGGCGGCAACGACGAACTGCTCGACATCGCGATGCGGCTCGAGGAGAAGGCCCTCGCGGACGACTACTTCATCGAGCGGAAGCTCTACCCGAACGTCGACTTCTACACGGGCCTCATCTACAAGGCCATGGGCTTCCCGGAGAAGATGTTCACCGTGCTGTTCGCCATCGGGCGCCTCCCGGGCTGGATCGCCCAGTGGCGCGAGATGATGCAGGACCCCCAGACGAAGATCGGGCGCCCGCGCCAGCTGTACACGGGTGAGGGCGAGCGCCACTACCCGGCCAACTGACCCGGTCCACCCGAGGACGACGGCGGCCGCCCACCTGCAGGTGGGCGGCCGCCGTCGTTCGTGGGGGCGAAGGGTCCATCAGAACCTTTATACAGCGTTGGTGTGCCCTCGTGCTCAGGCCGTCGCGTAGCCCTGCGGGTTGTTCTTCTGCCAGCGCCAGTGGTCCTCGCACATCTCCGCGAGGGTGCGCGTGGCGGACCACCCGAGGTCGGCGAGGGCCGACGACGGGTCGGCGTAGCTGACGGCGGCGTCACCGGGGCGGCGCGGCGCGAACTCGTACGGGATGCCTCGTCCCACGGCCGCGGAGAACGCGGTGAGCACCTCGAGGACCGAGGAGCCGTTCCCGGTCCCGAGGTTCCAGGTGTGTACCCCGCCGTGGGCCACGAGGTAGTCGAGCGCTGCGAGGTGCCCGGCGGCGAGGTCCACCACGTGGATGTAGTCGCGGACGCCCGTGCCGTCCGGCGTCGGGTAGTCGTTGCCGAACACCAGCACCTTCTCCCGCCGTCCCACGGCCACCTGGGCCACGAACGGTAGGAGGTTGTTCGGGATGCCGGTCGGGTCCTCGCCGATGGTGCCCGAGGCATGGGCGCCCACCGGGTTGAAGTACCGCAGCAGGGCGATGGTCCAGCGCCCGTCCGCAGCGCCGAGGTCGGACAGGATGTCCTCGATCTGCTCCTTCGTGCGCCCGTAGGGGTTCACGGCGTCGAGGGGCAGCTTCTCCGTCAGCGGCACCTCCTCGGAGGCCCCGTACACCGTGGCCGAGGAGCTGAACACGAGCGTGCGCACGCCGGCGTCGTCCATCACGCGCAGCAGGTTCAGGGTGCCGCCCACGTTGTTGTGGTAGTAGTACAGCGGCTTCGCGACGGATTCCCCGACGGCCTTCAGACCCGCGAAGTGGATCACGGCGTCCACGGACTCCGCCGCGAAGATCTCGCGTAACCTCGCCTCGTCGAGGAGGTCCGCCTGGTGGAAGGTGGGAGCCCGCCCCGCGAGGGTGGCGACGCGCTGGAGCGAGGTCTCCGTGGAGTTCAGCAGATTGTCGACGACGACGACGTCGTGGCCGTGTTCGAGCAGGGTCAGGACCGTGTGGGAGCCGATGTAGCCGCTGCCACCGGTGACGAGGATCTTCATGGTCCCATCCTAGGACGGAGGGGCACCAAGCTCTGGAGGGCGGGGGCATACCGGGTTTACCCTGTACTCAGTTCGGCCGGTGCCGTCCGTCCGTCCGGCCCGAGGGGAGCCATGACGTACTCCGATCCCACGTCCACCGAGCACTTCGTCGTGGACACGTCCGCAGTGCTCCTCGAGGCGCTGTACCTGCGGGACTGCGCGGGTCTGCGCGGCGTCGGACGCCCGGCCCTGCCGCCCGTGGTCCCGACGGTCCGGCCCGTCGACACGCGGCGCATCGCGGAGCGGGTGGGCGGCCGGGCCGCCCTCCGCGTCGAGTGGGAGGCGTGGTGGCACAGCCTTCTGCGGCACCGCGTGAGCGACGCCGTGCTCCCGCTGCCGCCCCTGTTCGAGGCGCTCGACGGCATGGAGGCCCTGAAGACCCTCCTGCGCGCCCATGTCGGGGCGGCCACGGAGTGGGCGGAGGAGCGGTGCGCGGAGTACGCGCTCCATGTGGGCGCCCGTGGTGCGGGCAGCGTCGAGTACCTGCTCGACCGCATGGTCCAGGAACGCGAACTGGAACTGGGGCGGAGTGCGCGGCAGTTCCAGCTCGAGGTCGTGGAGCTGCCGCTCGGAGTCCGGCGTGCCTGGTGGGTGGAACCGCACACGCTGCTCATGTGCCAGGAGCTGTTCGACGAAGAACACGCGTTCCGCAGCTACGTGGAACCGATCATCCGCATGCTGGCCTGAGAGCCGGTGACGTCAGTGAGGCCGGCTGGCGCCCGATGACGCCCGGTGACGCCCGGTGGCGCCCGGTAACGGCAGGATGCCCACCGCACCGGGGACGTCGCGCGCGGTCACGGCGTCAGGCCCGCCACGTCGATGGTCAGGATGCCGGGGTCCGTGGTCGCCGCCGACCAGCCGCCGTCCTCCCGGACCCACTGCAGACCGGAGTAGGAGACGGAGGTGACGTGCTGCGTGCCGGCGTTCGCGACGGCCCACTGCGCGGCGGCCCACCCCGCGGTCCCCTCGAGCCTCACGGTGAGGCGGTCGCCGTCGGCGGCGGTGTCCAGCGGACCGAAGACCTCCTCGGCCGCCGCCGAGACCGAGAGCGCGTCGCCGGTGCCCGTCGGCTCCCGGAGGGTGCAGTCGAGGGCCGCCGGTGAGTTCCCGGTGAGGGCGGAGGCGAAGGCCCTGCCCTCGGGCTCGTGGTCCGCGTACGCCTCCGGGTAGGCGGAGCGCTGCACGGTCTGTGCCGCTTCGGTGATGGGCAGGGACTCGTAGCCGGGTACCTTGACGAGCGCGTCGTAGAAGGCGCCGGTCGCGTAGATCGGCATCATGACCTGCTCCTCCGTACCCCAGCCCTGCGAGGGGCGCTGCTGGAACAGGCCGCGTGAGTCGGGCCCGGCGTCGTCACCGTAGTCGATGTTCTCGAGCCGGGACTCCTGGATGGCCGTCGCGATGGCGATGGAGGCGGCACGCGCGGGCAGCCCGCGGTTCACCGCGACGCCCGCGATCAGGGCCGCGTTGGAGGCCTGGATGGGGGAGAGCTCGTGCGTGTCCGCGCCGACGGTGGCACTGCAGCGCTCCCGCACCAGGATCTCGCTCTCGTCGAGCTGGCGCACAGCGAGGGCCGTACCACCGATCATGACGGCGGTGAGGGACGCGAGCATGACGACAGTCCTCGTGCGTCGTCTCCGACGGGCCGGCGAGCTGCTCCTGGAGGCCATGCGTCAGTTGGCGTGCAGGGCCGGGTTCAGGGCGATGCCCTCGCCCGTTCGCGGCCTCGCCTCGACCGCCCCCGTGACGGAATTGCGGAGGTAGAGGATGCCGGACTCGCCCGAGAGCGTCTTCGCCTTCACGGTGGAGCCGTCCTGCAGCGTCACCTTGGTACCCGCCGTCAGGTAGAGGCCCGCCTCGACCACGCAGTCGTCGCCGAGGGAGATACCGACGCCCGCCTCGGCGCCCAGCAGGCACCGCTGACCGAGGGTGATGCGCTCCGTGCCACCGCCCGAGAGCGTACCCATGATGGAGGCGCCACCGCCGATGTCGGAACCGTCACCGACCACCACTCCTGCCGAGATGCGGCCCTCCACCATCGAGTGGCCGAGGGTGCCGGCGTTGAAGTTGACGAAGCCCTCGTGCATCACGGTGGTTCCCGCCGCGAGGTGCGCTCCCAGCCGGACGCGGTCGGCATCGGCGATGCGCACGCCGGCCGGGACCACGTAGTCGACCATGCGGGGGAACTTGTCGACGCCGTAGACCGTCACCGGTCCGTGCGCCAGGAGGGCCGCGCGGACGGTCTCGAAGTCGTCCACTCGCGCAGGCCCGTGGTTCGTCCACACGACGTTGGGGAGGAGGCCGAAGATGCCGTCGAGGTTGATGCTGTTCGGCTGCACGAGGCGGTGGGAGAGCAGGTGCAGCCGCAGGTAGGCGTCCTCGGTGCCGGTCGGGGCCTGGTCGAGATCGATCGACACGTCGACGACGCGCCGTGTCACCTTCCGGGCGTTGTCGACCCCGGCGGCTGCGAGCGCCTCGAGCGTGTCGCGGAGGGCATCGGCGCCGTCGTCGTCCTGGTCACGGGAGCCGAGATGGGGCGACGGGAACCAGGTGTCGAGCACGACGCCGTCCGCGGTGACGGTCGCGAGGCCGAGACCTCCTGCGGTACGGGTGTCGCCGGGCGCGGGGGAGCTGGGCGCAGGAGAAGTCATGGGGTGCATTCTACCGAGCGTTAGTGTTGCAGCATGATCCGGACACCCTCCACGGACCTCGATCCGACGACCGACGTGGCGCTGCTCACCGCGCAGCTGCTCGACCTGCAGAGCGTCTCGGGGAACGAGGCGGCCATCGCGGACGCCGTCGAGCGCACCCTCCGCCGACAGGGTCACCTGGAGGTGGTGCGCGACGGCGACTGCGTGATGGCGCGGACGCGGCTCGGCCGTGCCGAGCGGGTGATCCTCGCCGGCCACCTCGACACCGTGCCCCTCCCCACCGCGCCGGGTTCCCGGGGAACCGTGCCGTCCGCCTGGGAGGGGGACGTGCTCTACGGCAGGGGAGCGACGGACATGAAGGGCGGCGTCGCGGTCCAGCTCGCACTGGCGGCCGCCCTGACGGAGCCCACGAGGGACATCACCTTCATCTTCTACGACCACGAGGAGGTCGAGGCCTCACTCAGCGGGCTCGGGCGCGTGGCGGAGAGCCACCCGGAGTGGCTCCGCGCTGATTTCGCCGTGTTGCTCGAACCGACGGACGGCACGGTCGAAGGCGGATGCAACGGAACCGCGCGCTTCGACGTACGGGTCACGGGCAAGGCTGCGCACTCCGCACGGGCGTGGCGGGGGGACAACGCCATCCACGGCGCGGCGGAGATCCTCGTGCGCCTGCGTGACCACGAGCCGGCGACGGTGCACGTGGACGGCCTCGACTACCGGGAGAGCCTCAATGCCGTCCGGATCTCCGGCGGCACCGCGGGCAACGTGATCCCGGACAGCACCGTCATCGAGGTCAATTACCGCTTCGCGCCGGACAAGAGCCCCGCGCAGGCGGAGGAGTACGTGCGGGCGCTCCTCGACGGTTTCGCCGTCGAGCTGACCGATGTGGCCGCCGGTGCCCGACCCGGACTGAACCACCCGGCGGCGGCCGCCTTCGTCGCGGCGGTCGGTGCGGCGCCGAAACCCAAGTACGGCTGGACGGACGTCGCGCGGTTCAGCGCGCTCGGCGTCCCGGCCGTCAACTTCGGCCCCGGGGATGCCCTCCTCGCGCACACGGACGACGAGCACGTCCACGCGGACGCCGTGCGTGCCTGCCTGGGCGCGCTGACCACCTGGTTGTCCTGACCGGTCCCGACACCTGCTGAACCGCTCACAGGACGTGCTGACGAGGAAGGGCCCGGCACAGGTGCCGGGCCCTTCCTGGTACACGCCAGTGGAGTGAACCCGTCAGGTCGCCGAGGCGTCCATGGGTACCACGTTCTTCGCCGCCGCCTTGGTGGTGCCCCTGACCCTGAAGCTGAGCAGCCGGGAGAGCCGCGTGGCGAGGGTCGAGAGCGCGAAGTTGATGAGGATGAAGATCACCGCGGCCACCAGCAGCGCCTGCAGCAGGTTGCCCTCGCCGACGCCGAGCCGCCGGGCGCCCTGAAGGAGCTCGGAGTACCCGATGATGTAGCCGAGCGCGGAGTCCTTGAGGATCACGATGAACTGGCTGATGAGTGCCGGCAGCATCGCGATGAGCGCCTGCGGCACCTCGATGCTGCGCAGGGACTGCATCGGCGTCATGCCGATCGCCATGCCGGCCTCGCGCTGGCCCTTCGGCAGTCCGTGCACACCGGACCGGATGAGTTCGGCGATCACCGATCCGTTGTAGAGGGTCAGGGCGACGACGACGGCGGTGAACGCCGGATCCGTGATGGCGTCGATCTGCCCGAACGCGAGCCAGAGGAAGATCATCATGAGCAGCACGGGGATGGCGCGGAGGAACTCCACGATGGTCCCGGCGACGAGCCGCAGCGGAGCGAAGTGCGCGAGGCGCGCCATGCCGAACACCAGCCCGAAGACCACGGACGCGACGACGGCGATGGCCGCGGCACGCAGGGTCCCCTCGATGAGGCCGGGGAGGATGAAGAACTCCCACGAACGCCCTTCGAGGAACGGGGACCACTTCTCCGGGGCCAGTTGACCCTTGCCCGCGAGGACGGTCAGCAGCCAGGCGAGGAGCCCCGCGATGAGCAGGACGCCGATGATGTTGCCGATGAGGATGGAACGCCTGGCCTTCGGGCCCGGGGCGTCGAAGAGGACCTGCTGCGCGCTCATCGAGCCACCGCCAGTTTTCTCGAGGCCCAGGTGGTGAGGAGGCCGACGGGTATGACGATGATGACGAAGCCGAGGGCGAACGTCAGGAAGATCGGGATCACGAGATCGCTGTCGAACTCGATCATCGTCTTCATGAGGCTGGACGACTCGGTTGCCACCGACCCGGCCGCAGCGACCGTCGAGTTCTTGATGAGAGCGATCAGGACGTTGCCGAGCGGTGCGATCGCGCCGCGGAAGGCCTGCGGGAGGATGACCAGCCGGGCCGCGGGGAGGAAGCTCAGGCCGATCGCGCGGGCTGCCTCGGCCTGGCCGAGCGGCACGGTGTTCACGCCGCTGCGGATCGCCTCGCACACGAAGGCCGCGTGGTAGACGGACAGGCCGAGGACGGCCAGCCGGAAGAAGTTGAGGTCGAAGTCCTCGGACATCACCACCTGGAGCTGACCGAACATCCCGAGCACACCGAAGGCGATGATGATGGTCAGCGGTGTGTTCCTGAAGATGTTGACGTAGGACGCGCCGACGAACTGCAGGCTGGCGATGGGGGAGATGCGGAACAGCGCGAGGACCGTTCCGAGGACGAGCGACCAGATCGCAGCCCAGAACGTGAGCTGGATGTTGACCCAGAACGCGGCCGGGACGTCGTACGTCTCGAACAGGGACAGGTAGTTCTCCACGGATCACCTCCTTTCGGGGAGTGTCGTTGCATGGCATCGGTGGGGCCGCCCGTCAGGGCGACCCCACCGATGAGTCAGGTGATCAGGCGCAGGCTTCGGGCGTCGGGGGGTTCAGCTCGGCGTTGAACGTGTAGTCGGCACCCTCGGTGTTGCGGGTGATGGCTTCTTCCCAGGCGCCTTCCTCGATCATCTTGGTGATCGCCTCGTTGATGGCCTCGCAATCGGTGTTGTCCTGGGGAAGGCCCACTCCGTAGTTCTCCTCGGAGAACGGCGCCCCGACCACACGGAATTGTCCGGCGTTGGACTCCTGCGCGGCGAGGCCGGCCAGGATGATGTCGTCGGTCGTGGCGGCGTCGATGCTGCCACTCGCCATCAGCGTCACGCACTCCGCGTAGCTCGGCTGCTCCACCAGGTTCACGCCGGCGTACTGGTCCTTGATCTTCTGCGCGGACGTGGAGCCGGTGACGGAGCAGAGGTTCTTGCCCTCGAGGTCGTCGGGCCCGTTGATGGAGTCGTCGTCCGCGCGCACCAGGAGGTCCTGGCCGGCCACGAAGTACGGTCCGGCGAACGCCACGGTCTCCTTGCGGGTGTCCGTGATGGAGTAGGTCGCGAAGATCATGTCCACCTGGTCGTTGGTGAGGAGGTTCTCGCGGTTCGCCGAGGGTGCCTCGACCCATTCGATCTGGTCCTCGCCGTACCCGAGCTCGTTCGCGACGTACTTCGCCACGTCGACGTCGAAGCCCGAGTAGGAGCCTCCCTCGTCGAAGCCGAGACCGGGCTGGTCGAACTTGATACCGATGCGGATCTGCTCGCCGCCGGCCTCGCCGCTCGCTTCGCCCTCAGGGGCGTCTCCGCCGCCACAGGCGGACAGCGTGAGTGCGGCCACGGCGGCCACCGCGGCTGCTGCGTATCGGGTTCTCTGCATTGGATCTCCTAGTGTTGCGGCCCCGGGAGGCTCTGTGACGTACGAGGTGTGGATGGACGATAAAAGGCTGCGACGGCCGGTGTGCCCGGCCTGGTCGGGAGCTGTCAGTGGGAGAGGATCTTGCCGAGGAAGTCCTTGGCGCGATCGCTCTGCGGGTTGGTGAAGAACTCCTCCGGAGTCGCCTCCTCCATGATCTGCCCGTCGGCCATGAAGATCACGCGGTCGGCGGCACGGCGGGCGAAGCCCATCTCGTGCGTCACGACGATCATGGTCATGCCCTCCTTGGCGAGCGACACCATGGCGTCGAGGACCTCGTTGATCATCTCGGGATCCAGGGCGGAGGTCGGCTCGTCGAAGAGCATGACCTTGGGCTGCATCGCGAGGGCCCGCGCGATCGCGACCCGCTGCTGCTGGCCGCCGGAGAGCTGAGCCGGGAGCTTCTGCGCCTGGTTGTCCACCCCGACGCGCTTGAGCAGCGACATCGCGAGATCCTTCGCCTCCCCGGCCTTCATCCCCTTGACCTTCGTGGGGCCGAGGGTCACGTTCTCGAGGATCGACTTGTGGGCGAACAGGTTGAAGGACTGGAACACCATGCCGACGTCGGCCCGGAGCTTGGCCAGAGCCTTGCCCTCGGCGGGCAGCACCTTGCCGTCGATGGTGATCTCGCCGTCGTCGATCGTCTCCAGGCGGTTGATGGCCCTGCACAGCGTCGACTTGCCCGAGCCGGACGGCCCGATGACCACGACCACCTCACCGCGCGCAACCTTGAGGTTGATGTCGCGGAGGACGTGGAGGTCGCCGAAGTGCTTGTTGACGTTCGTGAGGGAGACGAGCGGGCTTACCGAGGACGCGGGGGTTGCCGGTCGTGTGTCACGTGTCATGGGAGAAATGTAGCGAACTATTCCCCCTCGGCAATGCACGAGGGCGTCCCGGCGGCGATTGTAATTCAAGAGAAACCTCCCGTTCATGGCGTCCGGAGCCCGATAACCTGAGCAGATGTGCCCTTCCCAGACGCCCCCGGCCCCCGACTCCCCGCCCGCGCAGAAGCCCACGCGGCGCAAGGGTTCGGTCGAGCTGCGACGCGGTCAGGCCTCGGGCCCGCAGTCGGACAACATGCTGCTCGACGCGGACGACTCCGGCGGGTTCACGAGGACCGACCCCTGGCGTGTGCTGCGTATCCAGAGCGAGTTCGTCGAGGGCTTCGGTACCCTCGCGGACCTCGGACCGGCGATCAGTGTCTTCGGCTCGGCCCGCACACCTCGGGACTCGCCCTTCTACGCCGTGGGCGAGGAGGTGGGCCGGCTGCTGGTCGGCGCGGGGTACGCGGTCATCACGGGCGGTGGCCCGGGTGCCATGGAAGCGGCCAACAAGGGAGCCTGCGAGGCGGGCGGCACATCCGTGGGCCTGGGGATCGAGCTCCCCTTCGAGCAGGGCATGAACGAGTGGGTGGACCTCGGGATCAACTTCCGCTACTTCTTCGCCCGCAAGACCATGTTCGTGAAATACGCGAGCGGATTCGTGGTGCTCCCCGGCGGCTTCGGGACACTCGACGAGCTCTTCGAGGCGATGACCCTCGTCCAGACCCGCAAGGTCACGTCCTTCCCGATCGTGCTCGTCGGGGTCGCCTACTGGCGCCCCCTCATCGACTGGATCGAGGGGACGCTCCTCGCCGAGGGCACCATCGCGGAGAAGGACCTCGCCCTGCTGCAGCTCGTCGACACGGCGGAGGAGGCCGTGCGCATCGTCGCGGCGGAGGCCGGGCGGGCACCCGGCTTCTGAGGCACCGCGGTCCTGATCACGACGCGCTCTCTCTGGCACCATTGCCGTGTGACTATCTTCCTGCTCATCCTCGCGATCCTGCTGGTGGGCGGAACAGCCCTCCTGGCCTCGGGCCGGGCACTGCCGGTGGGCGGCGGCAGGTTCCCGGCCGCCGCTGACGGCATGGCGCCTCCCGTCGCGTCCCTGCCTCCGGTCCTGCTGCCGGAGAACCCACGCGGGAGCGACGTCGATGCCCTGCGTTTCGGGCTGGGCCTCCGGGGTTACCGGATGGATCAGGTGGACGAGGTGCTCGACCGCCTCGCCGATGCCCTGAACGAGCGCGACGCCGTGATCGCCGAGCTGCGGGGCGAGGCGGCCACCGGCGCGGCTCGCGGGACAGGCCACACGTGATGGACACCGCGGAAGCGGGGGACGGCCGGATCCGGTGCGGCTGGGCCTCCTCCAGTCCCGACTACCAGCGCTACCACGACGAGGAGTGGGGCCGGCCCGTCCGCGGCGAGGCGGCGCTCTTCGAACGGCTGAGCCTGGAGGCCTTCCAGTCCGGCCTGAGCTGGATCACGGTCCTCAGGAAGCGGGGGGCGTTCCGCGAGGTCTTCGCCGGGTTCGACCCGGCCGCGGTGGCCTCCTTCACCCCCGACGACGTCGAGCGGCTGATGCTGGAACCGCGGATCATCCGCAACCGGCTGAAGATCACCGCGACCGTGGCCAACGCCCGGGCCCTCCTCGCCCTGCCCGCCGGCGTCACCCTCGCCTCCCTGCTGGAGCCGTACCGCGCCGTGGACGCACAGGCGCCGGTGTCGCTGGAGGACGTCCCGGCGACCACGCCGGGCAGCGTCGCCCTGGCCCGCGACCTCAAGGTGGCGGGCCTGCGCTTCGTGGGCCCGACGACGGCCTACGCGATGCTGCAGGCCACCGGGTTCGTGAACGACCACCTCCGCGACTGCTGGGTCCGCTCCGAGGTCGAGGCGGAGCGGCGTGCCGGCGCCGGGGCGGCGCCGCCAGGACGGGAGGACCAGGCGTGAGCAGCTCCCTGACGAACACCACCCCACGGCACGGCAGCCGTCTCCGCCATTGGTCCGTGCAGGTGCTCCTCGTCTTCGTGGCCGGTCGGATCGTCTCCTCGGCGGTCCTCCTCGCGGCCGCCGCGCGGCAGGGGGCGAGCCCGTGGTCCGGCCCCGCGCCCGGCTACGGTACGTTCGTCAACTTCTGGGACAGCGGCTGGTACGAGCGGATCTTCCGGGAGGGCTACCCGGCCGAGCTGCCGACCGACGACGCCGGGGTCGTCCGTCACAACCAGTGGGCGTTCTACCCGCTCTTCCCGGGGATCGTGCGGCTCCTGGACCTCGTCACCGGGCTGGGGTGGGGCGTTCTCGCACCCGTCGTCGCGCTGGTCGCCGCGGCCGCCGCCACGCTGGTGATCTACCGGCTGTTCAGGGTGCGGACCGGGCACCGGGCAGCCCTGCTCGGCGTCGCCGTGGTCTCCTTCGGGCCGGTGGCCGTGATTCTGCAGGTGCCCTACGCCGAGTCCCTCCATCTGCTGCTCCTCGCATCGGCGCTCCTGCTCGTCGCGACCCACCGCTACATCGCCGCCATGCCCGTCGTCGTCCTCATGTGCCTGTCGCGTCCCGCCGGGGTGCCCTTCGCGGTCATGGTGGGCATCCTGTTCCTGATGGCTGTCTGGTCCGCGCGGCGGGGGAGCGATCCGGGCGTGCGGGAGCGGGCGGCACGTCGCGTGCTGCCGCTCTTCCTCCTGGGCGTCGTGTCGTCGGTCTCCGCCGTCGCCTGGCCCGCGATCGCCTGGCTCGTCACCGGTCGGATGGATGCGTACGTCGCGACGGAGACGGCCTGGCGCGGCGAACCCCTCGTGCCGTTCGTGCCCTGGGTCCACGGGGCGATGGAACTGCTCGGACCGGTGGCGGGCGCCTTCGCCGTCGTGCTCCTGCTCCTCGGCGTGGTGGGGCTGATGCTCGCGCCGCCGGTGCAGGCGCTGGGGCCGGTGCCGCGCGCCTGGTGCGCGGCCTACCTGCTGTACCTCGCGGCGTTCTGGGATCCGCAGTCGAGCACGTGGCGGATCCTGCTGCCGCTCTTCCCACTGGCACTGGCCGTCGCGGGTGTCAGAGGTGGGCGCCTGCTCTGGCTCGTACTGCCGGTCTCCGTGGTGCTGCAGGCCGTCTGGGTCGAGTGGCTGTGGGGCTGGACCCCCACGGGTCAGGACGGCGACTACCCGCCGTGACCGGCTGCGGTGTGATCCACGCCGCACGCGAATTAGCAGGTCAGGGGCTTGTACTGAATAATGAAGGGGATGACGTGCGCCGCCGGGACACTCCTGTGGACCGGCCCGGCGCACCGGTTACTGTCGCGCTACCGCTGACCGCGGTCGCGCCCTGTTGAAAGGGACACCCCCATGGCTGCCATGAAACCGCGTACCGGCGATGGACCGATGGAAGTCACCAAGGAGGGGCGCAGTCTCATCATGAGGGTGCCGATCGACGGCGGTGGACGCCTCGTCGTGGAGCTCAATGCCGAGGAAGCCGGCAAGCTGAAGGACTGTCTCCTCACCGTCACCGGCTGACCGCAGCTTCCTGAACGCTCCTTCCGGCCCTCCGCGTCCACCGTGTGGTCGGAGGGACGAATCCCTGTGCCGTCGCGCGGCGCCCTCCTGCCGTCACATGTGCTGGGAGGCAGTGAGGGAGCGCCCGCCCGTGCTGACCGCGTCGGTCCCACCAGGAGCGTGCGCCGGAACCGATCGGGTGCCGGCGCCGCTGCACCGGGGGGTGGTCACGCGCGCTGCTTGACCGCCAGGAGCAACCCTGTCCCCGTGGGCAACAGGGCCGAGACGAGCGTCTCGTCCTCGCGGACCGCCTTGCCCACCTTCCGCAGCGTGGTGGTCGTCGCGTCGCGGACGGCAGGTTCCGCCACGCGATCCTGATCCAGGGCATCGTTCACGATGAGGATGCCGCCCGCCTTCAGCAGTCGTGTGGCCTGCTCCACGTAGGTCGGCAGGCCCTGCTTGTCGGCGTCGATGAACACGAGGTCGTAGGCGCCGTCCGTCAGCCTCGGCAGCACGTCGCCCGCGCGTCCGGAGATGGTGCGGGTCCTGTTGGACGGGATGCCCGCCTCGAGGAACGCCTCGCGCGCTGCGCGGAGGTGGTCGACGTCGGAGTCGATGGTCGTGAGGACCGCGTTACCGGCGAGGCCGCGGAGCAGACAGACGCCCGAGACGCCGGCTCCCGCACCGACCTCGACCGCCGTCGTCGCCTTCGACGCCGCTGCGAGGACGGTCAGCGCGGCGCCGACGGCGGGGGTCACCGGGGTGACGCCGAGCTCGTGCGAGCGGTCCCGTGCGCGGAGGAGGATGTCGTCCTCGACGGGCAGCCCCTCCGTGTAGGACCAGCTGCTGTGTTTGTCGGCGGCCATGGACTTCCGTTCTGTGGTGCGCCGGCGGGCGCGGCAAGGTGGTCGGGAGGGGCGACAGCCCGTACCCAACCCTACTGTGCAACGGGGCGGGGCCTGCAGCCGTTCGCGCGCACCCGAGCGGCAGGCTCGACCGATGTCAAGGGCGCGTCCGCGCAGAGCACTCCCACCTCACCTGCCAGCCGACTCCCAGCTTGGTGAGAAAGACTTTTTGCTCGGGCATCCCTCATCGGAGTGGTCCCGAATGCTTCGTACCGACCGGCCACGGTTCCGCACCATGGCTCGGTGAGGACGGGGACCTGCGGCAAGAAGGGGTTAGAGATGTCCAGTGTGAAGGCGGCTCAGGCTGTCACGGAGCCTGGCTCCGAGGGTGATCCGGTTGTGCTCGACGAACACGGAAACCCCTGGGTGGCGCCCTCGTGGGAGGAAGTGGTTACCACCTACTCACCCAAGGTCTACCGGCTGGCCTACCGGCTCACGGGTAACCGCTTCGACGCCGAGGACCTCACGCAGGAGGTCTTCGTCCGCGTGTTCAGGTCGCTGGCCAACTTCAAGCCGGGCACGCTGGACGGCTGGCTGCACCGCATCACCACCAACCTCTTCCTCGACCAGGCGCGGCGCAAGACCCGCATCCGCTTCGACGGGCTGACGGACGAAGCCGAGAGCAGGCTCCCCAGCAAGCACCACGGGCCGGAACGTAGCTTCGAGTTCAACAATCTCGACATCGACGTGCAGGCCGCCCTCGAGGAGCTGCCGCCGGACTTCCGTGCAGCCGTGGTCCTCTGCGATCTCGAAGGGCTCGCCTACGACGAGGTGGCGCGCGTCCTGGACGTGAAGCTCGGCACCGTCCGCTCACGCATCCATCGCGGCCGCACCATGCTCCGCGAGAAGCTCGCCCACCGCGACCCGCGCCGGTCCGGGGGCAACAGCGCCGCACTGGGGGTCCCACGGATCGCTGGTCTGGGCTAGACGGCATGCTCCATCCGCATCGTTCACTGCAGGATCTCGTGGACGGCGAGCTCTCCGATCGGCGCAGGGTCAGCGTGGAGCACCACGTGGCCCGCTGTACGTCCTGTCGGGAGACCGTCGCACGCCTGCGTGCCCTGAAGAGTGCCCTGCTCGGGCTTCAGCAGCCTGCACCGCACCCGGGACTCCGCATGCGGCTCCTCGCACAGGACTTTTCTGCACCCCTCGCCGGGGAGCGGCGCCCTATCCAGGCCTCGCAGCCGAACATTCCGCCGCCCCCCGGGGAGCGGGCAGGATTATCCACCGGAGCGGCCGACCTCTCGACGAGTGAGCCCGCCACAGGTCAGGGGTCGGATGCTGATACCCGGTTCCACGACGGACAGGAGAGCGTCCGCGTGCACCGATCCATGGATGCCTCGTCCCGTCACGGGCACACGCATGATGCCGCCCGTCGGCGTCGCTCGCTCGTCGGAGCCGCAGGAGGATCCGCGGTGGTGGTGACGGTCCTGCTCTCGAGCGCCTACCTCGTCGGTTCCCAGGCCTCGCCGACGCCCGTGGAGGCGGCATCCGGTACCACCGCACTGCGGGCGGGCTGGGAATCGGTGGCACCCGAGACACCCGCACTGCTCGACACCGAGCAACTCGACACCCTCCGTGCCGGCGGGTGGTACTGCCCCGAACTCGAATCGCTCGGCTTCACCCTGACCAGCGCGGAGGGAATCACGGTGGCGGGCAGGCCCACCCTCGAACTGGTGCTGGAGAACGACGGCGAGACGGTCACCGTGTACGAGCAGCGGAAGGTGGGCGAGTCCGGTGCCGCTGACGGGCCGCCCGTGGACGCCGTCACCGGCCGGACCGTCACGGCGGCCGGTTTCGAGCACATCGGTGGGACGGATCGGGATGTCTGGGTGCGGTCGGGGACGCCCTGGCAGGTCGTCCTGGACTCGCCGTCGGTCACCTACACGGTGATCTCGACCCTCCCGGCGGCTGCCATGCCCGGGACGCTCAACCAGCTCGTGACGACGGAGCATGCGCAGCTCTCCCTGGCGCCGCAGCCCGAGGACGACTCCATGATGAGCCGCATCGTCCGCGGGTTGTCCATGATCACCGACCCGGACGCCTCCAGGTGACGGCGGAGTGACCGGGACGTGAAGGTTCGGCGTCCCCGGTCCATGGAGGGCCGGTGGGCGCGCATCCGGTGTGTGCGGCGGAAGCCGGGAAGGTAGTCTTTTCACGTGCTTGGAATCAACGGCCTCGAACTGGTGGTTCTGGCGCTCATCGCCGTCGTGGTGCTTGGCCCCGAGCGGCTCCCGGAGTACGCCTCGCAGCTCGCGCGACTCGTCAAGGGCCTCCGCCGGATGGCGTCGGGAGCGCGGGAGCAGCTCCGTGAAGAAGTGGGCCCCGAACTCGACGAGGTGGACTGGCGGAAGCTCGACCCGCGTCAGTACGACCCACGCCGGATCATCAAGGAGGCGCTGCTCGATGACATCGAGGACGCCTTCAAGCCCGTCAGCCAGGGTGCGCCGCGGGCCGTCGCCGCGGTTCCCGCGGTAGCGGCGGCCACGCGGCAGACCGTGTCCGTCCCGGTCGGTCCCCAGTTGGCCGCAGGCCAGAGCGCACCCTACGACTCCGAGGCGACCTGACAGGTCCGCCGTGCCACCCCGCGACCTGACAGGTCCGCCGTGCCACCCCGCGACCTGATAGGTCCGCCGTGCCACTCCGCGGCCCGGTACGCCGACCTCCGTCGTCCGGTGCTAGCGCAGTGTGACGGGTAGCCGCAGACCTTCGAGCCCCCGCGGCCGATGCGCGAGCAGGTCCGCGATCGCCGTCAGTTCACGTTGCGACCGCGACGTACCCTCACGCAGCACCACCGGCACACCGGCGTCCCCGCCCTCACGCAGGGCGACGTCGAGGGGAATGCTGCCGAGGAGGGGCACCTCCGTCCCCAGGGTGGAGGTCAGGCGTGAGGCCACGATCTGGCCGCCGCCCTCGCCGAAGAGGTCGAGCCTGCCGCCGTCGGGCAGTTCGAGCCAGGACATGTTCTCGATGACCCCCGCGACGCGCTGGCCTGTCTGCAGCGCCATCGCGCCGGCGCGCTCGGCGACGTCCGCCGCGGCGCTCTGCGGCGTGGTGACGACGAGCAGTTCGGAGGCGGGAAGAAGCTGCGCCACGGAGATCGCGATGTCACCGGTACCCGGGGGGAGGTCGAGCAGCAGCACGTCCAGATCCCCGAAGTAGACGTCGGTGAGGAACTGTTCGAGCGCTCGGTGCAGCATGGGACCGCGCCAGGAGACGGGCTGGTTCCCCTCCACGAACATGCCGATGGAGATGACCTTCACACCGTGCGCGACCGGCGGCAGGATGAGCTCGTCAACCCGCGTGGGCTGCTGGGTGATCCCCATGAGGGCGGGTACGGAGAAGCCGTGGACGTCGGCGTCGATGATCCCCACACGCAGCCCGCGCGCGGCGAGCGCGACGGCGAGGTTCACCGTGACGCTTGATTTCCCGACCCCGCCCTTGCCGCTGGCCACCGCATAGACACGGGTGAGGGAGGCGGGATCTGCGAACGGGATGCCGCGCCGGCCCCCGGCGCCCTTCAGGCGTTCCTTGAGTGCGTCGCGCTGCGCCTGGTCCATGACACCGAGCTCCACCTCGACCGCCTCGACGCCCGGCACCGCCGCGAGCGCGGCCTCGGCGTCGCGCGTGATCGTGTCACGGAGCGGGCAGCCGGCGATGGTGAGCAGTACTCTCAGCCGCACCGTCGAGCCGTCGATGGTCACGGTGTCGACCATGCCGAGTTCCGTGACCGGGCGGCGCAGCTCGGGGTCGATCACGGTGTCGAGCGCGGCGCGGACGGCCTCCTCCTGGGGGGACCCGTTCACCTGGAGGGCTTCCTCCCGGCCTGGACCTTCGGCAGGGACATGGTCCCGTCGGACGGCTTGCGGGGTTTGCGTTTCTGCAGGGTGAGCTCCTGGCCGTCGGCCGTCTCGAGCAGCTCCTCGAGGATCGAACGGAGCTCCGACCGGACGTAGTCCCGGGTGGCGACCTCGCGGAGCGCGATCCGGAGATCCGCGATCTCGCGCGTCAGGTACTCGGTGTCGGAGAGGTTCCGCTCCGCGCGGTGGCGGTCCTCCCGCATGGAGACGCGGTCGCGGTCGTCCTGGCGGTTCTGCGCGAGCAGCAGGAGGGGTGCGGCATACGACGCCTGGAGGGAGAGCATCAGGGTCAGTGCCGTGAATCCCAGCGCCGCGCTGTCGAAGCGCAGGTTCTCCGGCGCCACGGTGTTCCAGGTCAGCCACACCGCGACGAACACCGTCATGTAGAAGAGGAACTGCGGAGTACCCATGAAGCGGGCGATGTTCTCCGTGCCACTGCCGAACCGGTCCGGGTTCGGTCGGAGGCGCGGGAGGAAGCGCTTGCGCGCCTCGCGCGGGGTGTCGAGACCCCGGGAGTTGGATCGGATCTTCTCAACCACGGCGGCCACCTCGTTTCGGTACGGCTGTGTCGTCCTGGGCCCGCCAATCGTCGGGCAGGAGGTGGTCCAGGACGTCGTCGACGGTCACGGCACCGACGAGCCTGCCGTCGGTGTTCACCACCGGCAGGGAGTTCAGGTTGTACGTCGCGAGGATGCGGGACACCTCACTGACGTTCGCCTGGTCGCCGACGGCCTCGAGGTCCGTGTCGATGATGTTGCCGAGCGGTTCCGGCGGCGGGTAGCGGAGGAGCTGCTGGATGTGCACGACGCCGAGGTAGCGGCCCGTCGGCGTCTCGAGCGGCGGGCGGCAGACGAAGATCGAGGAGGCGAGGGCCGGTGTCAGCTCCTCGCGTCGTACATGGGCGAGGGCCTCGGCGACCGTCGCCTCCGGAGGCAGGATCACGGGCACGGTGGTCATGAGGGAGCCCGCCGTGTCCTCCTCGTACTCCAGGAGCCGGCGCACGTCCTCGGCGTCGTCGGGCTCCATGAGCTGGAGCAGCTCCTCCTTCTGCGCCTCGGGCAGCTCGTTCAGGAGGTCGGCCGCGTCGTCGGGGTCCATCTCCTCGAGCACGTCCGCCGCCCGCTCCCGCGAGAGGGACGTGAGGATCTGGACCTGGTCGTCGTCGGGCAGTTCCTGCAGCACGTCGGCGAGGCGGTCGTCCTGCAGTTCGCCGGCCACCTCGATGCGCCGCTTGTCGTTCATCTCGTGCAGCGCGTCGGCGAAGTCGGCGGCCTTGAGGTCGTCGTGCTGGGCCACGAACTGGGTGGCGCCCTGCGGCTCGTCGTTGGTGCCGTGGAAGGCGTCGAGCCAGTCGATGATGAGGCGCTCGCCGCCCCGGCGGAGGCCGCGCAGGGGCGACACCGAGCCGCCCCTGCGCACGAAGAGCTGGGACACGTGCCAGTCACCGGCCCGGTTCCGCTCCATCGCGATGTCCTCGACGACGGCGTTGCCGCTGCCGTCCCGCAGGGTCAGCCGGCGGTCGAAGAGCTCCGCGACGACGAGCATCTCGGCGCCGCGCTGCTCGAAGCGGCGGAGGTTGACGAGACCGGTGCAGATGATCTGGGACGGGTCCATCGAGGTGATGCGCGTCATCGGGACGAACACGCGCTTCTTGCCGGGAACCTCGACCACGAGGCCGACGACCTGCGGCGGTTTGGCCGGACCGCGGTCCAGTACCACGGCGTCACGGAGACGGCCGAGACGGTCACCGAGCGGATCGAACACGTCGAGGCCCAGCAACCGCGCGACGAAGACGCGGGTCGGGTTGGTAGTCACAGCTCTAGGCTATCCGCAGCGGCAAGCACACCCGGTATCGCACCCGGGCCCGTGGCGGAGACCGCCCGCGGTACGCCTCGGTGACCCTCCACCAGCACGCACGTGGTGCGGGGAGGAGCCGCACGCATTCAGCGTCCGTCCGGCCGACGTCCAGGTGATCAGCAGTTCACCACCGGCGATAAGCCTCCCCTCCAGCACGGGCGTGAGCAAGAATGGGGTCATGTCGACACCACCGCTCGGAACCACCAGCTCCCGTACTCCGGACCGCATCCTCCCCACGGGGGAGACGATCGGCCGCTACACGAGCTACCTCGACGCGCAGAAGGCCGTGGACTACCTGGCCGACAACAAGTTCGCGGTGCAGAAGGTGGCCATCATCGGCAACGACCTGAAGACGGTCGAACGGGTCACCGGGCGGCTCAGCTACCCGCGCGTGGCGCTCGCGAGCGCGGCGTCGGGTGCCTGGTTCGGGTTGTTCGTTGGCATCATCCTCGGACTCTTCGCGGGCAGCGAGATGATCAGCACCGTCCCGTCCTCCATCGCGCTCGGCGCGATCTTCTGGCTGCTCTTCGGTGTCCTCACCTACGCCTTCCAGCGCGGCAAGCGTGACTTCACCTCGACCAGCCAGGTGGTGGCCACGAGCTACGACGTGCTCGTCGATCCGTCGCTCGCGGGAGAAGCCCGCCGCCTGCTGCAGAAGCTCCCGATGAACGGTCAGGCGCAGCATCCCGGATCCAACCCCGGTGCCTGGGGCCAGGCGCCGTCCCAGCCGCCGCAGGGCGCGCCCGACCGGCCAGCGTCCTGGAACGACCCCTACGCGGGGCAGCAGGCGCCGGGTCAGGGTCAGGGCCAGGCTCAGGGTCAGCCGCAGGGGCAGGGGCAGGGGCAGCCTCAGGGCACGGGTCAGCAGCCCGGCTCGCCCGAGTCGCAGACCGCAGGGCCGGGTACCACCGGGCCGAGGCGGGGCCGGTTCCCCGACCTGCCCGACGGCCGCCCGCAGTACGGAGTCCGCGTGGACGATCCGGCGGCGGGGGCACCTGCGCCGGCGCAGGGGAGCGAGGGCGGGACCGCACCGGCTCAGGACGGACAGGCGGCTGGGACCGGGCACGGTTCCTCCTCCGCCGACGGCACACGCTGACCGCGTGACCGGGCGTCCGCAGCGGCGCTGACCGCTACACAGCCGGTCAGCGGAGCGCCGCGCGAGAAGGCATGCGGCGACGATCCAGCGGCAGGTCCTCGATGCAAACCTGAAGAAGGCCGGGACCGATGGTCCCGGCCTTCTCGGTGCGTTAGGACTGTTCCGACGTCCTCCTGCGCAGGAGGGCCGGCGTCAGTCGTCGGCGCCCCAGATCCCGGCGATCCAGGACTCGACGTCCGCGGGATCGCGGGGGAGCGCCGCACTGAGGTTGACGGGCCCGTCGGCGGTCATGAGGATGTCGTCCTCGATGCGCACGCCGATGCCGCGGTACTCCTCTGGTACGGCGAGGTCCTCGGCCTTGAAATACAGTCCCGGTTCAATGGTGAAGACCATGCCCTCCGTCAGTACGCCGTCGAGGTACAGCTCACGCTTCGCCTGGGCGCAGTCGTGCACGTCCATCCCGAGGTGGTGGCTGGTGCCGTGGGGCATCCAGCGCCGGTGGTGCTGGCCGTCGTCGGCGAGGGCTTCCTCGAGGGTCACGGGAAGCAGGCCCCAGCGGTCCAGGTTCTCCGCGAGGACCGTCACTGCGGCCCGGTGGACATCGCGGAACCTGCGTCCCGGCTGTGCCGCAGCGAGCCCGGCGTCCGCGGCGTCGAGCACGGCCTGGTAGACCCGGCGCTGCACGTCGGTGAAGGTGCCGTTGACGGGCAGGGTCCGTGTGACGTCGGCGGTGTACAGCGTCTCCGCCTCCACGCCGGCGTCGAGCAGCAGGAGGTCGCCCGCTCGCACCTGCCCGGTGTTCCGGATCCAGTGGAGCGTCGTGGCGTTGTTGCCCGAAGCGGCGATGGTGTCGTACCCGAGGTCGTTGCCCTCCTCACGCGCCCGTGCGAAGAACGCCCCCTCCACCACGCGTTCCCCTCGCGGATGGGTGAGGGCGCGCGGCAGGGCGCGGATCACGTCGTGGAAGCCGTTGACGGTGGCGGCGACCGCGGCCTCCATCTGCTCGATCTCCCAGGCGTCCTTGATCAGGCGCAGTTCCGACAGCACCTCGGCGAGGACGGCGTCCAGCGCGTCCGCCTTCTCGAGGTCCACGCCGGTGTTGATGCGCGAGGTGTCCACGAGTGCGTCGGCGTTCTGGTCCACCTCCCGCAGCAGGCGGATGCTCATGCCACCGATCTCGGCCACGCCGGCATTCTTGGTGATGGCCACCTCCAGCTCGGCGAGGTCCGCCGTCTCGAGCGCGAGCTGCGCCTTGAGCTGTGCCATGGAGAGTCGCTGACCGATCCAGAACTCGCCATAGCGCGCATTCGCGTAGAACTCGGCGCTGTCGCGGCCGGCCAGTTCCCGGAAGTACAGGGTGGCGGTGTGGTTGCCGCCGTCGTCGCCCGTCCCGGGATCCACGGGTTCGAGGACCAGGACGGCGTCGGGCTCGTGGTCGAGGCCCAGCCCGGTCAGGTGCGCGAACCCGGAGTGCGGGCGGTAGCGGTAGTCGGTGTCGTTCGAGCGGACCTTGTACGGACCGGCCGGGATCACGAGCCGCTCCCCGGGGAACCGTTCCGACACAGCCCGACGACGTCGTGCAGCATGCGTCGCCACGGGCGCCTCGTCGGGCAGGTCGGCGGCAGCGGGAGCCCAACTGCCCGCCATGAAGGCCTTGAAGGCGTCGGAATCAGGTCTCTGGGAGCGGTTCTCGTTGCGCTCGGCGAGGGGTTGTCCCTCGGCATCGGTGCTCGGGGTCTGGCTCGCGGTGCTCAGGTCGTCGGTGTTCATCTCGTCATCGTCTCACCGAGACCGTGGTGGTCGAAAGCCCGAGCGCCCGGTCGAGGGCCGGCTCCCCGTCGTCGTCGACCGTTGTGCTCCCCGCCGGCCCGGGGTGGCCGAGGCCCACCGCCGGGCCCGGGGGAGCACAGCCCGCGTTCGGGAGGACCCGCGGCGCCGCGTAGATTGGTCCGGTGAGAATCGACCTGCACACGCACTCCAACGTCTCCGACGGCACGGAGGACCCGGACGTCCTCGTGGCGTCGGCGGCTGCCGCCGGGCTGGACGCCGTCGCGCTCACCGACCACGACTCGACGGCGGGCTGGGATCGGGCGTCGGAAGCGGCTCTCACGCACGGGATCACGTTCATCCCCGGCATGGAGGTGTCCTGTCGGACGGACACCGGTGTCAGCGTGCACGTGCTCTCCTACCTCCACGACCCGCTGCACGCCGGGCTGGCTGCGGAGATCGCTAAATCGCGGGACGCGCGCCTCACGAGAGCCCGACGCATGGTGGAACTCATGGCGGCCGACTATCCGATCACCTGGGAACTCGTGCAGGAGCACGTAACCGAGGGGGCGACGGTCGGCCGTCCTCACATTGCCGACGCGATGATCGCCCTCGGTATCGTGGCCACGCGCTCGGAGGCCTTCGAACGCGTCCTGACGGCCCGCTCCCCCTACTGGGTGAGCCACTACGCGCCGCACCCCGCCCAGGCGGTCGCGCTCATTCGCGAGGCGGGCGGCGTGCCGGTCTTCGCTCACCCCTCCGCGTTCAACCGCGGAGCCGTGGTGGGCGGCGCGGTGATCAACGAGATGATCGACGCCGGATTGCTCGGTCTCGAGGTGGAGCACCGGGACAACCCCGAGAGCGCCCGCGTGGAACTGCGGCGGATCGCCCGGGAGAACGGCCTGCTCGTCACCGGCTCCAGCGACTACCACGGCACCGGAAAACCCAACCTGCTCGGCGAGAATGTCACGACCGAGCAGACGCTCGACCTCATCAGGGAACGGGCGACGGGCTCGGCCGCCGTCTGCTGACCTCGCGGATCCGGCCCTTCCTGCGTCTCCGGCCCTAGAGCCAGGGTTCGAGGCGCGCGCGCATGACGTCGACGGCGTGCGGGTTCGCATCGACGCAGACGAACCGGCGGTCGAGCTTCCCCGCCACGGCGCCCAGAGTGCCCGAACCCGCGAAGAAGTCGAGCACCCAGTCACCCTGACGGCTGCTCGCAGCAACGGCGCGTCGCAGGAGTCCCTCGGGTTTCTGCGTCGGGTACCCCGTCTTCTCCCGGCCGGTGGGGGAGACGATGGTGTGCCACCAGACGTCGGTGGGAAGCTTCCCGAGAGCGGCCTTCTCGGCGGTGACGAGCCCGGGGGCCATGTACGGTTCCCGGTCCACCGCGGCGGAGTCGAAGTGGTAGCCCACCGGGTCCTTCACGTAGACGAGGATGTTGTCGTGCTTCGCAGGCCACTTCCGCCGCGTGCGCGCGCCGTAGTCGTAGGCCCAGATGATCTCGTTGAGGAAGCACTCCCGGCCGAAGAGGGCGTCCAGCATGACCTTCGCGTAGTGCACCTCGCGGTAGTCGAGGTGCACGTAGAGGGTGCCGTCGGCGGCCAGGAGGCGCCAGGCCTCCGCGAGGCGCGGGGCGAGGAAGTCCCAGTAGTCCTCGAAGGCGTCGTCGTAGCTCGCGAGCACACCCTTGACCGTCGTGTAGGACAAGCCCTTGAAGCCCACGCGGTCACCGGTGCCGTCGGCCGCCCGCACCATCGACGTCTGCTGGCGCCGTTGCGCACGGCCGGTGTTGAAGGGCGGATCCACGTAGATCATGGAGAAGGCGCCGTCGGGCAGTGTGGGGAGGTAGGCCGCGTTGTCCGCGTGGACAACGAGGTTCGGCCCGTCAGGGCTCCAGGCCGACGTCGTGTCCGACGACGGCGCGGACGCCGGTGACACGTCCGACGACGCCGGCGGCGTTGCGCGCGCCGGTCGATCGGTCACCGGGCGTCAGTCCTCGGCGCCACCGGCGGGCTTGGCGACGACCTCGCCGTTCCGCCGCCGCGTGCGGCTCCTGCGCGGCCGATCGCCTGCAGGGGCGTCGGACTCGGGCCCCGTGCCACGACGCGGGCCATCAGTGGGCTCGGACGTCACGGCAGGTGCCTCGGAGGTGCTGCTCCGGTTGCCGCCGCGACCGCGACTGCGGGGAGCGCGCGAGCCGCCCGCAGCCCCGTCGCGCGAGCCGTCGCCCTGATCGGGGCCGGCGCTCGAGCTGCGCTGTCCACCGCCCGAGCGGCCTCGGCCACCGTCGGTCCGTGCGCCGCCGTCGTTCCTGCCGCCGTCGGTCCGTGCGCCACCGCCGCGCTTGCCGGTCTCCCCGAGGTCCTCGAGGACCTCGGCGTTGATGCCGGCCAGCTTGCGGTCCTTACGGGGGAGGCGGCCCTTGGTGCCCTCGGGGATGTCGAGGTCCGTGTAGAGGTGGGGCGAGGACGAGTAGGTCTCGACGGGCTCGGGGGTGTCGAGGCCGAGCGCCTTGTTGATGAGACCCCAGCGAGGCACGTCGTCCCAGTCGACGAAGGTGACCGCTGTGCCCTTCTTGCCGGCGCGGCCTGTGCGGCCCACGCGGTGCAGGTAGGCCTTCTCGTCCTCGGGGCACTGGTAGTTGATGACGTGCGTGATGTCCTCGACGTCGATGCCGCGGGCAGCCACCTCGGTGGCGACCAGGACGTCGATCTTGTCGCCGCGGAAGGCCCGCAGGGCCTGCTCGCGCGCGCCCTGGCCGAGGTCGCCGTGGATCGCGCCGGCCGCGAATCCGCGATCGATCAGTTCCTCGGACAGCTTCGCAGCGGTGCGCTTCGTCTTGCAGAAGATGATGGCCCGGCCACGGCCGCGCGACTGGAGGATGCGCGCGACGACCTCGGCCTTGTCGAGGTTGTGTGCCCGGTAGATGACCTGCCGGATGTCCTTCTTGGTGATGCCCTCGTCCTCGGGATCCGCGGCGCGGATGTGCGTGGGCTGCGTCATGTAGCGGCGGGCCATCGCGATGACGGGGCCGGGCATGGTCGCGGAGAACAGCAGCGTCTGGCGGACCGGCGGTGTCGCGGCGATGAGCGTCTCGACGTCGGGCAGGAACCCGAGGTCCAGCATCTCGTCCGCTTCGTCGAGCACCACGATCTTGACGTTCTTCAGCACCAGCAGCTTCTGCTTGTAGAGGTCGATCAGGCGACCGGGGGTCCCCACGACGATCTCGACACCCTTCTTGATCGCCTCGATCTGGGGCTCGTAGGCCCGTCCGCCGTAGATGGTGACGATGCGGGCATTGCGCTTCTTGGCCGCCGTCGTGAGGTCGCTCGCGACCTGCACTGCGAGTTCGCGTGTCGGGACGATCACGAGGGCCTGCGGGGCGCCCGGGACGGGCAGCTTCTCGTAGCCGGCGTCATCGGGGCCGACGACACGCTGGATCGCCGGGATGCCGAAACCGAGGGTCTTTCCCGTGCCGGTCTTGGCCTGCCCGATGATGTCGTGGCCCCCGAGCGCGATCGAGAGAGTCATGGCCTGGATGGGGAAGGGGTGGATGATGCCGGCGTCGGCGAGGGACTCGACGATGTCGGGGCGGACGTTGAAGTCCGCGAACGTCTCCGCGACGACCGCGTGCGGTTCCTCGGTGGTGACGAGGGTCTCCTCGACGTCGATGGCGTCTTCGGAGTTGTCGGCGACGAGGTGGTGGGCGTCCGTCATGGCGGAGGTGTCCGTGATGTGGTTCTGCACGTTCTGCACGTTCTTTCATTCAGGCTCTGTGGCCGCCGAGGCTCGACGCACCGGATGATTCGACCGGGGCGGAGCGTATCGGCGGGCACAGGGCGGCCAGTGGAAGCCGATCGCGGGCTTGCGACTGCGTGCGTGCTGCGAGGAGATCGCGGCTGCGGGGTTCTCGTGATCGAGGAGGTTCTGCGGGTCATCCAGATGATAACGACCGGGCATCCATTACTACCGTCAAGCCTACCCTGCCTGCACTCGCGAACTGCCATCGGACCCGTGCGCGGCGCTGTTCGAGGTGTCCGCGGGTTTCACCTCGAAGCGCAGGCGTCGCCGGGCGATGTCCGCCTCCAGCAGTACGACGGTGACGCGTTCGCCGGCCACGAGCTCTCCGTAGCACTTCGCTTCCAGCGGTGGCTCGGTGACCTGCACCGTCCCGGACAGCCGCGGTGCCCGCTTGCCCGGGGCGTCGTCGACGGCGGGTGGCGAGCCCTGGAGGACGACGGCGGAGAAGGCCTCACCGATGCGGTTGCTCAGCAGGGCAGCCTGCACGGCGTCCATGGCCCCGGAGTCGAGGCGCGACGCCGTCTGGTTCGACGACGCCATGAGGGAGTTGAGCTGGGGCAGCGCGCTCCGGACCCAGGCGGGGACCTCCTCGCCCGCGCACAGAGCAGCACATGTCACGAGGACGAAGCGGTCCACGAGGCGGCGCAGGGGGGCGGTGGTGTGGGCGTAGGGCGCCGCGATCGCGGACTGTCCGACATCCTCCGGCACGGTGCCGTCGAACGCCGTGTAGCCGGCCCCGCGGAAGAGGGAGGCAGCGGCGTGCATGAGGGCGAGCTGCTTCGGATCGCCGACGTCCAGGGTGCGCAGGAAGGCGCCGTACGGCAGGTCGGACGGCCACGGATGCTCCAGTGCCTCGGACTGACGCCGGAACTTGCCGAGCGCGCCGTCGTCGGGCTCGGGCATGGTGCGGAGGATCCCGATCCGGCCGTCGATCATCATGCGCGCCGCAGCCATGCCGGTCATCAGCGAGATCTGCGCGTTCCAGTCCTCGCAGGGGAGAGCCGGCTCCGTGACGATGTCGTAGCTCTCGCCGTCGTGCGTGATCTCCTGGCGCGGCAGGTTGAGGCTCGCGCCGCCGCGGTCGAGTTCGAGCTGGATGCGGCGCAGGCCGACCTCCCGCAGCAGCACCAGCTGGTCGTCCGCCGTGCCGGCGTCGATCGCGGCCTGGACCTCGGCGTAGGTGAGGTGGCGGCGGCTCCGGACCGTCGCCCTGCTGACGGTGACCGACAGCACCACGGCGTTCGCGTCCAGCTCGAAGTGCCATACGAAGGCGGGGCGGTCGAGATCGGGCAGAAGACTCGCCGCGCCCTCGGAGATGACCTCCGGATGCAGCGAGATGCGACCGTCCGGCGCGTACAGCGTCTGTCCGCGCAGCCTCGCCTCGGCGTCCACCGCGCCGCCCGGCTCAACGAAGAGCGGCACGTCCGCGATCGCGTACCAGACCTCGTAGGCGGGCGACGGCGGACGGGCAGTGCCGTCGGAGCCTGCCGCTCCATCCGTGCGATGACCGGCGTGCGCGCTCTGCAGGGCGTCCGTCTCGTTCGCGCGGTCGGCGCCGGTGCGTGCGAGGTGGACGGCCTGGTCGAGATCCGTGGAACCGGGCGGGTCGATGGTGAGGAAGGGGAGATGCCGGAGGTCGACGGCAGGCAGTTCGTGCCGGGCCACCGCGGTCTCAGCTTCCGCGAGGACGTCCGGGGCGAACCCCTCCCGGACCTCGAGTTCCTCGCGCAACGCCCGCAGCGACTCCGTGAGGCGCTGCTGGGAGTCCCGGTCCCGGAGATCCATATGCTGTGCTGGCACAGGCCTTACGGTAATGCACGTCACAGACATCGGCGCGAGCGGCACAAGGAGTGGCAGGGGCCCCGCATGAAGGGATGTCCGCTACTCGTTCCGGCACACGGATGCGTCCTCATCGGGATCGCCGCCCGGCCATTGCGTACTCTTGGCAGAATGAACAACCGCTCCTCGGACAGCACGGCTCCCACCTCGACGCAGTCGTCGTCGCCCGACGCCCACCCTTCGAGCGCAGGTACACAGACGACGCCACCCGCACCTCTTCCTCCGGTGTCCGCCATCCCAGCGGATGCTCTCCCCGAGGAGTCCGCCGCCGACCCGCTGGAGGAGCCCCTCTACGCGCGCTTCGTCGCGGACCTGCTCGGCGTCATCGCCTACGGCGAGCTGTCCGGGTTCGAACGCCTCTCCTCCGACGCCCGCTTCTCGCCGAGTCTCGCGGACCGGGCGAGCCTCGGCAGGCTCGCGGTGCAGGAGTTCGAACACTTCGAACTGGTCGAGGCCTTCGTGGCCGATCTGGGTATGACGATCGAGGACGCCATGAGTCCGTTCCAGGCCTCGGTCGATGCCTTCCATGAGCGCACCCGACCCGGTGACTGGTACGAGTCGCTGATGAAGGCCTACGTGATCGACGGATTCTCGGGCGATTTCTACCGGGCGCTCGCCGATCGGCTGGATCCTCGTACACGCGAGCTCATCAGTACGATCGATTCGGGTGACGGGGCCGCCCACCTCCACCGGCGTCTCAAAGAGGCGCTCGCGGACGACCCGCGGCTCGCCTCCCGGCTCGCCCTGTGGGGCCGGCGTCTCGTGGGTGAGGCACTCACGCAGGCCCAGCGCGTCGGCATCGAGCGCCAGTACCTGGCCGGTCTCCTCTTCGCCGACGAGGCCGATCACACGCAGCAGACCACGGCCATGTTCTCCCAGCTGACGCGTAACCACTCGCGCCGCATGAGTGCGCTCGGTCTGACGGCATAGACCCCGGATCCGGGGCTCCTCGGCCTCGGCCGGACAACCCGGACGTTCGGCCCGCACCTCAACCAAAGCCCGGGTCCGACGTCGCACCCGGGCCGGCGAAGGTGTCGTTCACGCAGAAGACCTACGGACAGGATCCGTAGGTCTTCTGCAGTAGACGTACTGGTGCCGATGCTCCCGGCGCTCCCGGAGGAACGGTCAGGCCGCGGCCGTCCCGCGGGGCAGAGCGGTCAGAGTGCGCCGAAGCCGACGCGGCGCGATTCCTCGGCGCCGATCTCCACGTAGCCGAGCACCGACGTCGGGACGATGACCTGGCGGCCCTTGGAATCCCTGAGCCGCAGCTCGGTTCCGCCGCTCATGGCCGTGGCCACGAGGTCCGCGATGGCATCGGCGGTCTCGGAGGAGTCGAGGGTGATCTCCCGGTTGACGTTCTGAATACCGATCTTGACTTCCATGGCGCGTGCCTCCTGTTGTGATCCTCTGGATTCCCTCCGGAATCTACTCTAGATCTCCTTGGGGAAGCGGCTGATTCCGCGCCAAGCTAAACGGTAGATGAGTTCGGACGCGGCATCGATGTCGAGGCTGCCGTCCGTCTCCAGCCAGTAGCGGGCGCTGATCTGCGCCATTCCGGCGAGCCCGCGGCCGAGGAGGGTGGCCTCGACGCTGGACAGCTGGGTGTCATCGGCGATGACCCCGGCGATCGCGCCGGCGAAGTGTGCATTGAACGCCTCGAGGCGCCTGCTGACCTCGGGTTCGTTGCTGATGTCCGATTCGAAGACCAGCCGGTGTGCCCGGCTGTCCTGGGCGATGAACTGGAAGTAGGCGCGCATGGTCGCGTGCACCCTCATCTTGTTGTCATCGGTGGACCGGATGGCGTCGACGAGGAGGTCGGTGAGTTCCGCGAGGTGACTGTCCAGCAGCGCGAGGTAGAGGTCCTGCTTGCCCGGGAAGTGCTGGTACAGCACCGGCTTGCTCACCCCCGCGGCTTCCGCGATGTCGTCCATGGCCGCCCCGTGGTACCCGTTGCTCACGAACACCTCCTGCGCTGCCGCGAGGAGCTGACGACGCCGCTCGTCGCGCGGCATCCGCGGCGCCCGTCCGGCGGTGGTCGGTTCGGCACTCACAGGGGCTCGGTCCTCGCTTCGGGGATGGGCGGCATGCGCCGGGGGAGGGGCGGCGCGATGTGTGGCGTGGTCGCGCCGTCGTGCCCGCCAGTCTATCCGCGGTGGTACGGGGCAGGGCGATCGTGCTCGCGGCTCTCCGCCTGGCGCGTCCCCCTGCCGTCCTTGAGGACGTCCCGGAAGCAGTGGGCCGGTGGCGGGAATACCCTTGGGTATGAACGCTTCGCAGCTCAAGCCGTCGCCCGCGCAGTCCGCGCCCACAACGCCGTCGGCATCGTCCGTGCCGGCCGCCGTCGGGAGTGCGGCGGGGACGCCCGCCGGACTGCCACCGCTGGTCGAGGCACTCGGCACGCTGACCCGGGAGGAGACCGAGCGCTACTCCCGCCACCTCATCATCCCGGGCTTCGGGATCGAGGCTCAGCTGCGCCTGAAGAACGCCAGGGTGCTGGTGATCGGGGCAGGAGGCCTCGGCTCGCCCGCGCTGCTCTACCTCGCAGCGGCGGGGGTGGGCACGCTCGGGATCATCGACGACGACGACGTCGAACTGTCCAACCTGCAGCGGCAGGTGATCCACGGGGTGTCCGACATCGGACGGTCGAAGGCCGCCTCGGCCCGCGACAGCATCCGGGAGGTCAATCCGCTCGTCCGGGTAATCCTGCACGAGGAGCGACTGACCCGCGACAACGCGCTGCAGGTGTTCGGCGGGTACGACCTCGTGCTGGACGGGACCGACAACTTCGTCACCCGCTACCTCGTGAACGACGCCGCGGCGATCCTCGGCAAGCCCTACGTGTGGGGTTCGATCCTCCGTTTCGACGGGCAGGTGAGCGTGTTCTGGCAGGACCGCGGACCCACCTACAGGGACCTCTACCCGGAGGCGCCGCCACCGGGGGCCGTGCCCTCCTGTGCCGAGGGCGGCGTCCTGGGTGTGCTGTGCGCGCAGATCGGCTCCGTGATGGTCAACGAGGCCATCAAGCTGATCACCGGTACGGGCACCACTCTGCTGGGGCGGGTGCTGGTCTTCGACGCCCTCGCAATGACCTGGCGCGAGGTGCGGGTCCGGCCCGATCCCACCGCAGCGCGCATCACGGACCTGGCCGACTACGAGGCGTTCTGCGGTCTGCCCTCACGAACCGGTGCGCCGGGTGCCGGAGCGGGAGCCGACGGAGTCGGAGGGGCCGTCGGTGCGGAGCCGTCGGTGCCTCTGGTGTCCGTCGAGGAGCTCGCCGTGCTCCTGGCGGAGCGTGCGGACGGTCGGGTGGACTTCGATCTGCTCGACGTCCGGTCCCCCGAGGAGTACGCCATCGTGAGCATCGACGGCGCCTCACTGGCGCCCAAGGACGCCGTCATCACCGGGGAGGTCGTGGTCGACGCCGATCGGACGATCCTCGTGCACTGCAAGTCGGGGATGCGGTCCGCCGACGTCGCCCGTGTACTCCTCGCACGCGGTCACTCCGACGTGCGCTCGGTGGAGGGCGGAATCCTCGCGTGGGTCGACAGGATCGAGCCGGACAAAGCCACGTATTAGAGGGGTGCCCGTCGGGCGACGTGGTGCGGGCCCGGTGCGAGGGGCGTCAGGCGCTGCGTGAGGGCCGGTCGTGGTCCACCGGGCACACGCCGCCGGCGCCGTGACGGTGCTCGCGCGGCACGGGCACGACGGCGGTGGACGGCCTGTCGACGGTGCCGTCGACTGGCTCGGCGGAAGCCGCGGATGATGGGCGGGGAACGGCAGGTCCGTCGGCCACGGGCGCCACATCGATGCCGTAGAGCGCTTCCAGAGCGGCGGTGTACTCGTCCTGACGACCCTCGGCCGCGAGCTCGCGGGCACGCACCGTGGGGACGTGCAGGAGCTGCCGCACCATGCGGCGGAGAGCGAACTCCACTTCCTCGGCAGCCGCGGTACAGCCGTGCTGCGCGCGCACGCGTTCCATCTCGGCGTCCAGCACGGTCTGCGTGTGCTGCCTCAGGGCGACGATCGCCGCGTTCATGGCACGCGTGGCCTGCTGCTCCTCGAAGGTCCGGGCTGCCGACCGCACGAGCTCGCTCGCCTGCGTGAGAGCGTCGGCCTGCTCCTCCGGAGCCGCGGCCCGGACGGACTCCAGCGTGATGAGTTCGACGTCGTCGAGCGTGCCGACCTCGGGATCGAAGTCGTGACTGAGGGCGAGATCGATGATGACCAGCGGCCGGTCGGTGCCCTGACGGACCCGGCGGATGTCGTCGGCGTCGATCCGGGCGTCGCTACCGCTGCACCCGATGACGACGTCCGCACGGCGCATGGCGCCCGGCAGATCTGCGGACGCGAGGGCCGTACCGCCGCGGGTGGCGACGAAGGCCTCGGCGCGTCCCGAGGACGAGAAGACGGAGATGTCGGTGCAGCCGCGCTCCTTGAGCGCCGCCATGGTGGCGCCTGCGTAAGCGCCGGTCCCGAAGATCACGAGGCTCCGGCCCGACCAGTCGGCGTCGCCGGAGAGGTCACCGGCCAGTTCGAGGGCCACGGAGACGATGGAGCGCCCGCGGCTCCCGAGGGCCGTCTGCGCCCCGACGTCCTTGGCGGTCTTCGAGGCGGCCTGGAACAGACGGACGAGACCCCCGCTGGCGGCACCTGACGCCTGCGCGTCGATGAGGGCGCGACGCACCTGCCCGGCGATCTCCCGCTCACCGATGACGGCGGAGTCGAGCCCGGCGCCCACGGCGAAGAGGTGCTCGGCGACGTCCTGGCCCGTGTGGGTCTCGAAGGAGGCGGATACCGACTGCTCGGAGATGCCCGAGTACTGGCTGATGGTGGAGACGATCGCGGACCGCGCGGCTTCGACGTCCTCCTCGGACGGAGCCTCGGCGTAGATCTCGAAGCGGTTGCACGTCGCGAGGACCACGGCGCCCGCCACGGCCTGGCCACCGGCGAGCGCGGCGGAAGGGACCTGGGGGGCCCCGACGCTGAGTCGGGCGACAGTTTCCAGGTCCACGTTCGAGTGCGTCGCTACGAGAGAAAGGAGTACCACAACACGTCAATCATACCGAGATCGTGTCGCAGCCGCCGGTCAGGCAGTCCTTACCGCGAGGGTCCACGCGGCGTCTTCCGGCGCGGAACCGCGTGATCCTGCGGCTTTCCACCCATCGTGGGTGGTTCCTGCGCTCGGTGATCTTCACCACCCCTGGCCCCGCGACGCCGACCCGGTTATCGTTCCGCCCGGATGTTCGGCAGAATCGGCCCCATGGAGCTCGGAGCAACGCACCCACTCGTCGACGGACGCACCACCGATTCGGCGCTCATCGCAGCGTACCGGGGACGGACCCCGCACCGGCGTCCTGTCTGGTTCATGCGGCAGGCGGGCCGTTCGCTGCCCGAGTACCGCTCGCTCCGGGAGGGTACGGGCATGCTCGAATCGTGCCTCGACCCCGCGATGGCCTCCGAGATCACCCTGCAGCCGGTCCGCCGGCACGACGTCGACGCCGCCATCTTCTTCTCCGACATCGTGATCCCGCTCAAGCTCGCAGGGGTTGACGTCGACATCGTGCCCGGGGTGGGCCCGGTGCTCGGGACGCCCGTCCGCTCGGCGGCCGACGTCGCCGCCCTCCCCGTCCTCACGGATGCCGCTCTCGATCCCATCCGGGCCGCGGTCGCGCTGACCGTCGCGGAACTCGGGAGCACGCCCCTCATCGGTTTCGCGGGCGCCCCCTTCACCTTGGCCGCCTACATGGTGGAGGGCCGGCCGTCCCGCGACCACCTCGGCCCGCGGACCATAATGCACGCCGACCCCGAGACGTGGCGCGCACTCACCGAGTGGGCCGCCGACGCCTCCGGGATGTTCCTCCGGGCGCAACTCGAGGCAGGAGCCAGTGCGGCACAGCTGTTCGACTCCTGGGCCGGCTCGCTCGGGCTCGCCGACTACGAGCGCCACGTCGCCCCGGCGTCGGGCCGCGCCCTCGACCACGTGCGCGGCCTCGGTGCACCGCTGGTGCACTTCGGGACGGGCACGTCCGAGCTGCTCGTGGCCATGCACGACGTCGGCGTGGACGTGATCGGTGTTGACTACCGGCTGCCGCTCGACGAGGCGAACCGCCGGCTCGGTGGCACCGTACCGCTCCAGGGCAACATCGACCCGGCTCTGCTGCCCGCCCCGTGGCCCGTGCTCGAGGCGCACGTGCGGGAGGTCCTGAGGGCCGGTGCGGCCGCTCCCGGCCACGTCGTGAACCTCGGGCACGGCGTACCGCCGGACACCGACCCGCAGGTGCTCACGCGCGTCGTCGAGCTCGTCCACTCGGTGGCGCCGTAGTCATGGTCGGCTCGCGGTCGCTCGCGGACGGGACAGCGGTCGAGGCAGCGGACGGAGCGGCGGACGAGTCCGCGGAAGGCCCGCGGTGCCGCGTCGTCGTGGTCGGCGGCGGGATGGCCGGACTCGTCGCCGCGAGGACCCTCCTCGCGCGGGGCATCGACGTCACGGTGCTCGAGCGCACGCACCGCTTCGGCGGGACGGTCGACGGCCGCGTCCTGCGGGGCCTGCGCCTGGACAGCGGCGCGGAGTCGTTCTCCACGCGCTCGGCGACCGTCCCGTCGCTCGCCGAGGACCTCGGGTTGGGTTCGCTGATCGTCACGCCCGACGCGTCCGGCGCGTGGGTGCAACTGCCGGGCGAGGACCTCCGCCGCAGCGCCCAGCCGCTGCCGAACTCGGGGATCCTCGGTATCCCCGCCGACCCCACGGCCCCCGCGATCGTCCACGTCATCGGCGAGACCGCAGCGCGCGAGGCGGCGAAGGACGCCACGGAACCGCTCGGCACCCTCGCAACGCGTGCATCGGTGAGCCTCGGTGAACTCGTACGTTCACGCATGGGCGAGGCCGTCCTCGCGCTGCTCGTGGCCCCCGTCGCGGGCGGAGTGTTCTCGGCGGACCCCGACGACCTCGACGCGGACTCCGTGGCGCCCGGACTACGGGCCACGATGGCACGGCTCGGTTCGCTCGGTGCGGCGGCCGGAGCCCTGCGGTCCGCCGCGCCCGCGGGTGCGGCGGTCGGGGGCCTGATCGGCGGGATCCACCAGCTGCGGGACGCCCTGGTGGCGGATCTGCGATCGGGTGGCGCCGACCTGCGGACGGACGAGCGGGTCACCGGCGTGGGGACGGCACCCCGCGGGTGGACCGTCGTCACGGAGGACGCGGCCGGCACGCACCGCGTCCCGGCCGACGGCTTACTGGTGGCGGTGGAGGGGGGTGCCGCGGTCGATCTCCTCGCTCCCGTGATCCCCGACTTGGCGGGGGAGCGGCCCTCGCCCGTTCCCGGCGTCGCGCTCGTCACGCTCGTGGTGCACGCGCCGGGACTCGACGCCGCGCCGCGCGGGACCGGCGTGCTGGTGGCACGCGGGGTCGCCGGCGTGGCCGCCAAGGCACTGACGCACGCCACCGCGAAGTGGGCGTGGCTGCGCGACGACGCCGCTCCGGGCACGCACGTCCTGCGCCTCTCCTACGGACGCGTGGGTGATGGCCCGTCCGACGTCGGACTGGGGACGCCCGACGACGTCCTCCTGCGCCACGCACTCGCGGACGCGACGGCGCTGCTCGGCGTGCCGATCGACGAGGCCTCGCTCCTCGACCACGACGTGGTGCGCTGGGCCGGGGCGCTGCCCCACGCGTCCGTCGGTCACCGGGACCGCGTGGCCCGGATCCGGGCCATCGTGGCCGGTTCCTCCTCGACGCTCGCGGTGACGGGCGGATGGCTCGCGGGCACCGGTCTCGTCGCCGTCGTCGACGACGCCCGGAAGCGTGCGCATGCCCTCGCCGACGCCCTGGACGATCCGGGGGCCGACGCGTAGTGTGACGTTCATCTCTTCTACCTGCTGTAGAAGACTTGGGATTCGAAACGCCCCGGGCCAGGAGGCAGACTAGGACCATGACTCAGCCGACCGGCAGCAACGACGCCCACGCCCCCCAGGACCCGGCAGCTCAGAGCGCTCCCGCCGAGGAACTTTTCTACACGCTCTGGACGGTGTTCAAGCGTGGTTCGGCGACCACCGACTCCGGGGCACACCCCCTCGAGGAGGTCATCGGGTCCTTCCAGCAGGACGGCGTGGTGCTTCGCGGCTTCTACGACGTCTCGGCCATGCGGGCCGACGCCGACGTCATGGTCTGGCTCCACGGACCGAAGCCGGAGGACCTCCAGGCGGCCGTGCGCAAGCTGCGACGCACCGACCTCTTCGCCGAGACCACCATCGTGTGGTCGGCCATGGGCGTGCACCGCGACGCCGAGTTCACGAAGTCCCACAGCCCGGCCTTCTCCCGCGGGGTCGCACCGGCGGAGTGGGTGTGCGTCTACCCGTTCGTGCGGTCCTACGAGTGGTACATCCTGCCGACGGACGAGCGCCGCGACATGCTGATCGACCACGGCCTGAAGGGTCGGAAGTACCCCCAGGTCATCTCCAACACCGTGTCCTCGTTCGCCCTGAACGACTACGAGTGGATCCTCGCCCTCGAGGCTCCGGAGCTCGTGGACCTGGTGGACCTCATGCGCTACCTCCGCGAGACGGAAGCACGCCGGCACGTCCGCGAGGAAGTCCCGTTCTACACCGGCCGACGAATCACCCACGACGAGATTGCAGAGGTGCTCCAGTGACGACGCAGGCATTCAACCCCCTTGACGGAGTGGACGAGCGCGGACGCATGGCCCCGAAGGCGTACGACGCCATCGTGCTGGCGTCCTTCGGCGGACCGGAGGGGCAGGACGACGTCATCCCCTTCCTGCGCAACGTCACCCGCGGACGCGGTATCCCGGACGAGCGCCTCGAGGAGGTCTCGCACCACTACCGTGCATTCGGCGGCGTGAGCCCCATCAACAGCCAGAACCGCGCCCTGCGCGCCGCGATGGAGGCGGAACTCCGCCGCCGCGGCATCGACCTGCCGGTGTTCTGGGGCAACCGGAACTGGGAGCCCTTCATCGCCGACACGCTGCAGGAGGCGTACGACGCCGGGCACCGCAAGGTCCTCGCCGTCACCACCAGCGCCTACTCCTGCTACTCGAGCTGCCGCCAGTACCGCGAGGACCTCGGCATGGCGCTCGTGAAGACCGGTCTGGAGGGTCGGCTCGAGGTGGACAAGGTCCGCCAGTACTTCGACCACCCGGGCTTCGTGGAGCCGTTCGTCGAGGGTGTCGGCGCGGGCCTCGCCACGGTTCGTGCCGGGCTCGCGGAGAAGGGGACGCCCGACGCCCCCGTGCACATCATGTTCTCCACGCACTCCATCCCCATGGGCGATGCCGAAGCGGCGGGACCCCGCAACGGCGAGGGTGGCCCTGCGTACGAGGAAGGCGCCTACGTGGCGCAGCACCTCGCCACGGCGCAGGCGGTCCTCGACCGCATCCCCGAGGCAGCAGGGGTCGAGTGGTCGCTGGTCTACCAGTCCCGCTCCGGCGCCCCGCACATCCCCTGGCTGGAGCCCGACATCAGCGATGCCCTCCGTGACCGCTACGAGTCCGGTACGCGCGGCGTCGTGATCGTCCCGCTGGGATTCGTCTCCGACCACATGGAGGTGGCGTGGGACCTCGACACGGAGGCCCTGGAGACCTGCGGCGAACTCGGCATCGTGGCGGACCGCGTGCCCACCCCGGGCACGCACGTGAAGTTCGTCGAGGGCCTGATCGACCTCGTGCTCGAGCGCACCATCGACAACAACATCGCAGAGCGGCCCTCCGCCACGGCACTCGGCCCGTGGTTCGACGTCTGCCGGCCCAACTGCTGCGCCAACCGGCGCGGCGAGAAGCCGACCATCGCCGCGGTGGACTCCACCGTGGGGACGCCTCTTCCCAACCCCGGTATGTGATGGACGTCGGCACCACCGCCGTCCGCGTCGGCACGCGGGGCAGCGCCCTGGCGATGACGCAGACCACCACGGTCGCGGAGCGGATCGCGGAGCTCTCGGGGCTGCCCTACGACCTCGTCAGGGTGAGGACCGAAGGGGACGTCTCGCGGGGCTCGCTCTCGCAGATCGGCGGCACGGGAGTCTTCGTCGCCGCCCTCCGGGACGCCCTGCTCGACGAGCGGTGCGACATCGCCGTGCACTCCCTCAAGGACCTGCCGACGCTCCCGGCGCCGGGACTCACGGTCGCCGCCGTGCCGGAGCGAGAGGACGTGCGCGACGCCCTGTGCGCCCGCGACGGACTGACGCTCGCCACGCTCCCGGACGGCGCGCGGGTGGGAACGGGGTCGCCGCGCCGCGCTGCGCAGCTGAGGGCTGCACGCCCCGGAATCGAGGTCGTCGACATCCGGGGCAACGTGGACACGCGGTTGGGCCGGGTGGCGGGGCTCGTCATCGGCGCACCCGGTGACCTCGACGCCGTCGTCCTCGCCGCAGCGGGTCTCAGGAGGCTGGGGCGCGAGGAGGCGATCAGCGAATTGATCGACACCGACGTGATGCTGCCCGCGCCCGGACAGGGCGCGCTCGCGGTGGAGTGCAGGGAGGTCGACGCAACGGCAGGCCTGCGCGAGGCACTCGCCGCCTACGACCACCTCCCGACCCGCCTCGCCGTCACGGCGGAGCGGGCCGTCCTGCTGCAGCTCGAAGCGGGCTGCGCCGCCCCGATCGGTGCGCTCGCGCACCTGCGGGGGGAGGAGTTGGCGCTCGAGGCAGCGGTCTGCAGCCTGGATGGTCGGGCGGTTCTCCGGCTCACGCGATCGGCGCCGGCGACCGACGCCGTCGCGGCCGCCCGGCTCGGGCTGGAGCTCGCCGAGGAACTGGTCGCTGCCGGCGCCGCCGACATCGCGCCCCTGAACAGCTGAGCCGCGTGGTCGATCCCCTCGCGCGCAGGAGCGTCGTCGTCCTCCGTCCTCCGGAGCGGGCGGTGCGGATCGCGGCGGCGCTCGAGGCCGCCGGGATGACGGCGTATGCCATGCCGCTCACCGCGACCGAGCTGCCGTCGGACCAGGATGCTGCTCGGAGGATGATCGCGGATCTCGCAGCCGGCGAGTACCGGTGGCTCGTGGTGACGAGCGGGAACACCGTGAGGTCGCTCGACGTCGTCGCGCGGGGGAGCGGGCCCGGCTTCCGCGAGGCGATCGCGGCGGGCGGAGCGAGCGTCGCCGCCGTGGGGGCCACGACCGCGCGCGTGCTCGCGGAGGCGGGGATCCGTGCCGACCTGGTGCCCGAGGACGCGTCCTCGGCAGGGCTGCTGCAGGCGCTCGGCCCGGGGAACGGTCGCATCGCCCTCCCGCAGGCGGACCTTGCGCCGGAGGACCTGCGGTCGGGGCTCGCCGATCTCGGCTGGACGGTCGACCGCGTCGAGGCCTACCGCACCGTCCCCTACCCGGCCGATCCGCGCAGGAGCGTGCCCGGCGTCGTCGAGGACGGGGAAACCCCGCCGCTCGTCTCACCGCGGGACCTCATGGCGTCGGCCTCCGCAGGTGTCCAGCCCGCCGTCGTCTTCACCGCGCCGAGCACCGTGCAGCAGTTCCGTGACACGCTGGGCGGCGGGGACGTGACGTTCCATCCGGTGGCCATCGGCCGGACGACCGCCGCGGCGATCCGGGAAGCGGGATGGTCCCCGGTCGCGACGGCGGCCGCGCCGACCCCAGGCGCGATCGTCGACGCCGTCCGGGAGGCGTTCGACGGCCTCCCGTCCTGCGTGGGACGAGCGGTGGCTGCGTTACCGCTCGCCTCACTGCTTACCCCACTGTCCACCTCGCCGACCACCTCACCGATGTCGACACCACCGATCGGAGATCAGCCGTGAGTTTCCCCCAGCACCGTCCGCGCCGATTGCGCTCGACCCCCGCGCTGCGGCGCGTGGTCGCCGAGTACCGCGTGCATCCGTCCGAGCTGATCCTGCCGGCCTTCATCCGGGAGGGCCTCACCGAGCCCTCGCCCATTCTGTCCATGCCTGGCGTGGTGCAGCACACCACCGACTCGCTCCGTCGGGCTGCGGCCGAGGCCGTGGAGCGGGGCGTGGGCGGCATCATGCTGTTCGGCATCCCTGAGCGCCGCGACGCGACCGGCAGTGCGGGCATCGACCCCGACGGCGTGCTCAACAGGGCGATCGCCGACGTGCGGGCGGAGGTCGGCGATGCGCTCGTGGTCATGAGCGACGTCTGCCTGGACGAGTTCACGGACCACGGCCACTGCGGCGTGCTCGCGGACGACGGCTCGGTGGACAACGACGCGACCCTCGCGCTCTACGCGCAGATGGCCGTCGAGCAGGCGAGGGCCGGTGCTCATGTGCTCGGCCCCTCCGGGATGATGGACGGCCAGGTCGCCGTCATCCGCCAGGCACTCGACGAGGCCGGCCACCAGGACACCGTGGTGCTCGCCTACGCCGCGAAGTACGCGTCCGCGTTCTACGGCCCCTTCCGCGAGGCCGTCGACTCCCAGCTCACCGGCGACCGCCGGACCTACCAGATGGACGCCGCCAACCGGCGCGAGGCCCTCCTCGAGGTCGAGCTCGACATCGAGGAGGGAGCGGACATGGTGATGGTCAAGCCGGCCATGAGCTACCTCGACGTCCTCGCCGACGTCGCCGCGATGTCGCCCGTCCCCGTTGCCGCCTACCAGATCTCCGGTGAGTACGCGATGATCGAGGCCGCCGCGGCCAACGGCTGGATCGACCGCCGCCGCGCCATCGAGGAGTCCGTCCTCGGCATCAAGCGCGCCGGTGCGCAGATGATCCTCACCTACTGGGCCTCCGAGCTGGCACTCTGGCTCGACGAGAAGAACTAAGGAACCCCTCCCATGACCACATCCCCGACCACGTCGGACACCCTGTACGAGCGCGCCCGCGCCCTCATGCCCGGCGGTGTGAACTCGCCTGTCCGGGCCTTCGGCTCGGTGGGTGGCACCCCGCGCTTCCTCGTCGATGCCCACGGCGCCTACGTCACCGACGCGGACGGGAAGCAGTACGTCGACCTCGTCTGCTCCTGGGGCCCGGCGCTCCTCGGGCACTCCCACCCCGACGTCATCGCCGCGGTCCACCGTGCGGTGGACCACGGACTCACCTTCGGGGCCTCCACACCCGCCGAGGCGGACCTCGCCCAGCTCGTGAAGGACCGCGTGCCCGCCGTCGAGCTCCTGCGCATGGTCTCGACCGGTACCGAGGCGACGATGACCGCCGTGCGGCTCGCCCGCGGCTTCACGTCCCGCAACCTGATCGTCAAGTTCGCGGGGTGCTACCACGGTCACGTGGACAGCCTTCTCGCGTCCGCGGGTTCGGGCGTCGCCACGCTCGCGCTGCCGGGCTCGGCAGGCGTCACCGAGGCGACGACGGCGGAGACACTCGTTCTGCCCTACAACGACGTCGAGGCCGTCGAGGAGGCCTTCCGCACCCACGGCGAGCACATCGCCGCCGTCATCACCGAGGCGGCGCCGGCCAACATGGGCGTGGTGACACCGGCTCCCGGTTTCAATGCGTTCCTCAGCCGCATCACGTCCGAGCACGGTGCCCTGTTCATCGTGGACGAGGTCATGACCGGGTTCCGGACCCACGCGGGCGGTTACTGGAAGCTCACCGGTGGGGCCGACGACGCAGAGTACCCGTGGACGCCCGACCTCCTGACCTTCGGCAAGGTGATCGGCGGCGGCATCCCGGCAGCGGCCCTGGGCGGGCGGGCCGACGTCATGAACTACCTCGCGCCGATCGGGCCCGTCTACCAGGCGGGTACCCTCTCGGGGAACCCGATCGCCATGGCCGCCGGTGTCGCCACCCTGACCGCCGCGACCGCCGACGTCTATCGCCACGTCGACGCGCGCTCCCTCGAGGTGAGCGACGCCCTGTCCGCGGAACTGTCGAGGGCCGGGGTGGACCACTCGATTCAGCGCGCCGGCAACCTGTTCAGCGTCGCGTTCGGTACCGCCGAGCACGGTGTGTGGAACTATGCGGATGCCCAGGGCCAGGAGGGGTTCCGCTACGGGCCCTTCTTCCACTCCATGCTCGACTCCGGTGTCTACCTCCCGCCGTCCGTCTACGAGGCGTGGTTCCTCTCCGCCGCCCACGACGACGCCGCCATGGAGCGCATCCACGCCGCGTTGCCTGCTGCGGCGAGAGCCGCCGCGGAGGCCGTGCCGATCGACTGACCACCCGGTGCTCGGCCGGCCGTGCGCCGTGCTCGATGTCGGCTCCGCGCGCGATCCACTGGGCCTCGGCCTCTGCGCCCGTGCCAGTGGCCTCGGACGTCACGCCACCTCGGCGAGCTCCTTGGGGAGCGGCGGCGCCACGTGTGCCTCGGCCTCCACGAGTGCCGGCTCCGGCATCCGCGCCGGGAGCGGCGCGGGAACCAGCGCGGGGATGAGTCCTGCGATCTGCCCGGGGATCAGCTCGGGAACCATAGCTGTGATCTGCGCGGGGATCGGAGCCGCGGCCGGCGGCGTCGCCGTTGCGCCGGTGGCAGCACGTCCGAGGATCGGCCACGCCCGCTCGATCACGGCGTCGGGATCGGTGCGCCGCAGGTATTCCTCGAAGTTGGCGGCCTGCCGGTCCGCCCACACCACGAGCGCCTGGTGCAGGGGCTCCGCCGGGCGCTGGAGGAAGGCGTACCTCTCGGCCAGGACCTGACCGACGCGAAGCGTCGCCAGCACGTCCGCGGCGGACGTATGAGCCTTCTCGAACGCGATGCCGTAGTGCTCGCAGAGGGCCGTGAGCGTGCGCTTGCCCTTGCGGTACCTGTCAGCCTGCTTGTCCATGATGTACGGGTCGATCACCGGCGACGGATCGGGTGTCGCCACCGTGTGGCGGCGGCCCTCCTCGGCGAGCACCGTGAAGTCGTACCGGGCGTTGTAGGCGAGTACGGGCACACCGGCGTCGAAGAGGCGCGTGAGCACCAAGGCGATTTCCCGCACCACCAGGGGCGCCGGTCGCCCGGAAGCCCGGGCGTGCTCCGTGGTGATCCCGTGGATCGCGGCAGCGCCATCGGGGATCTCGACGCCGGGATCGGCCAGCCACTCGTGCTGCTCGATGACCTCGCCGGCAGCGTCCACGACCACGATCGTCGCCGTGACGATGCGTGCGTCGAGTGGGTCGCGCCCCGTGGTCTCGAGATCGAAGGCAGCCCGTGGGCGCTCGTGCCAGCTGTTCATGGGGACAAGCTACTGGCCCGGTCCGACCAAATGGCGCAGCCGCACCGTGGGACCGGCGGACGGCGTCCGCATGCCCTCCGGGGCAGGGCTAGCATGGCAGGCGTGCAGCCGAGGATCAGCCCGAAGGAGAGCCACCGGGACACGGCCGGTGTCGGTGGCCATGTGGATCCTGCTGTCTCGTCGCGCGTCGATCCCGTCGCGTTCGCCGCCGCGGTGCTCGCCGTCACCGAGAGCATCCCGGTCTCACGGGTGCTCACCTACGGGGACATCGCTGAACTGCTCGAGTGCGGCGGCCCACGGCAGGTGGGACGAGCCCTGTCCCACAGCACCCGCGCCGTCCCGTGGTGGCGGGTCGTGAGGGCCGGCGGACACCCACCGCAGGGACTCGCGGCGCGTGCGCGGCTCCACTACGAGCAGGAGGGGACGGCGCTCCGCGTCGGGGCGGAGGACGCCGGGCCGGACGACTACCGCGTCGACCTTCGACGCGCCCGCTGGGACCCGTCGGCGGTGGAGTACGAGCCGATCGTCGAGCTCATCGAAGGGCTCGCGGGCGGACCAGGAGGGCGGCCGCCGACCGAGGGCGACGAGGGCGAGCCGCAGCGGTCGAATGTCCGTGGGATGTGATGGGCTTGTTCCATGACCACCACCCTTCCGGACACCGCCGGCACCCTTCGGGCGGTGCCTCGTCATCCCTGGTCCGGACCTGCCGGTGACCACGACGCCGTCCTCGCCTCGCTCGAGGCGGTGACGGGTCCGGTCCTGGTCCTGGGTGCACCGGGTAGCGGCAAGAGCTCCTTGCTGACCGACCTCGCGGTGCGGCGCATCACGGCCGGGGCGGTCCAACCCGAGGGGCTGCTCCTCCTCGGCCCCACGCGTGCTGCGGCGACGCGGCTGCGCGACGACGTGACCGACAAGCTCCAGCGCAGCATCAGCACAGCTCCTGCACGCACCTGGGCCTCCTACGCCTTCGACCTCATCCGGCGGGCCAAGGCCGAGGGTCGCACGCCGTCGATCACCCGGCCGCCGAGGCTGCTCTCGGGCGCCGAACAGGACCTGATCATCAGGGAACTCCTCACCGGCCACCTGACGGACGGCATGCCCCGGCTGGAGTGGCCCGCAGGGCTGTCGCTGGCACTGCCCACGCGCGGCTTTCGCCAGGAGATCCGCGATCTCTTCGACCGCGTCAGCGAGTACGGCGTGCGTCCCGATGACCTGGCCGCGTGGGGTGAGCGCTTCGACCACCCGGAGTGGGTGGCTGCGGCCGCGCTCTACCGTGAGTACAGGGACGTGCTCGATCTCCGGATGCCCGAGGCGTTCGATCCCGCCGGGATCCTCACGGCGGCGCGGCATCTCCTCGAGGATGACGCCGACCTCCTGGACCAGGAGCGGAGAAGGCTCCAGCTGATCCTCGTGGACGACTACCAGGAAGCCAACCCGGCGGTGCACGCCCTCCTCGGGCTCCTCGGTGCGGGCAACGACGTCGTCGTCACCTCCTGCCCCGACACGGTGGCGCAGGGCTTCCGCGGAGCGCGCCCCGAACTGACGGGGCGATTGTCGGCACTCTTTCCCGAGGACCTCACGACGGTCACCCTGCCCTCGTCGCAGACCCTGGCCGGACCGCTCTTCGACGCATGGAGCAGGGTCGCCGCCAGGATCGCGACGACGGCGGTCGATACGTCCTACCGCTCCGTGCGTCCCGTGGGCCCCGTGGATCCCGAGGGCTTCGTGCGTTCCGGGCGTCCCGACGGGTCCGCTTCCGACGACGGCACCGACCTGGCCACGGCCGACGGACATCGCCTCCACGTGTCCGCGCACCTTCTCGACAGTTCGTTCCACGAACAGCGATTCATCGTCCAGCGCGTCCTCGAGGCCCACCTCTTCAGGGAGGTGGCCCTGGACGACATCGCGGTCGTCGTGCGCAACGGAGCGCAGGTGGCGGCGGTGCAGCGTTTCCTGACCTCCCAGGGCGTCGCGGTCAACGTACCTGCCGCGGAGACCGCGATCCGCGAGGAACCGGCGGTCCGCCCACTCCTCGACCTCTTCGCCGTGGTCATCGGTCGTGTGGACCTCGACGCGGAACTTTGCGTGTCCCTGCTCACCTCACGGCTCGGTGGTGCGAGCAGTCTCGACCTGCGCCGGTTGCGGCAGGTCCTGCGCCGTGCCGAACTGCTGCAGGGTGGCACGCGATCGAGCGACGACCTCCTCGCCGCCCTCTTCGGGACCACCGACGAGACGCCCGTGCTCGGTACAGAAGGCGCCCCGGTCCGGAGGCTCCGCCGCATGATCGACGCCGGAAGAACAGCGGCGGAGCAACCCGGGACCGACCCCGAGACCGTCCTGTGGGCCCTGTGGTCCGCGTCGGGGCTGTCGAAGCAATGGTCGGACACGGCACTGTCCGAAGGACCGTCGTCGGCGAGGGCTGATCGCGACCTCGACGCGATGATGGCTCTCTTCCACACGGCGGAACGCTTCGTCGAGCAGGTGCCCGGTGCGGAACCCGCGCTGTTCCTCGAGTACGTCCTGAGCCAGGACATCCCCATGGACACCCTCGCCCGGCGCGCTGATCGCCAGCCCTCGGTCTCCGTTCTCACGCCCGCCAGCGCTGCAGGCCGGCACTGGCAGGTCGTCATCGTCCCCGGGGTGCAGGACGGCGTCTGGCCGAACCTCCGCCTGCGCGGCGAGATGCTCGGTTCGGGGGAGCTCCGCGCCCTGCTGGACCACGGAGAGTCCTTCCGATCGACCCGCGACCCGGTGACGCTCACGCAGGACATCCGCTTCGACGAGCTGCGGACGTTCTCCCTCGCGGTCTCCCGCGCCACACGGGAGCTCGTCGTGTCCGCCGTGTCCTCGCAGGAGGAACAGCCGTCACCGTTCCTCGACCTCGTGGACCCCCTTCCGCCCGGCGTCGGCGAGCGTGCCAGGACGGAGGTGCTCCGTCCCGTCACCCTGCGCGCCCTCGTCGCCGAGTTGCGCAAGTACGCCCAGGACGGCCCGGACACCAACCCGCTCGCGCGGGAGGCGGTCGGCCATCTCGCCCATCTCGCCGCGCAGGAGCCGCCGGTTCCCGGGGCACATCCCGATCAGTGGTGGGGCGTTCTCGGACCGAGCAGTGACGCGCCTGTCGTCCCTCCGGACCAGCCCATCCCCGTCTCGCCCTCGAAGGTGGAGTCCGTCCTGCGGTCGCCTCTGAGCTGGTTCGTGTCTGCGGCCGGTGGTGAACGGACAACCGACTTCGCCCGCTCGCTCGGGACGCTCGTGCATCAGATCGCCCAGGACCTCCCGGACGCCAGCGGGACCGAGTACGTCCGCGAGCTCGAGCGCCGATGGCCCCAACTCGGTATCCAGGACTCGTGGGAGGGACGTGCTGAGTTCCGGCGGGCGGAGGTCATGGTGCGGAAGCTCGCCGCCTATGTGCTGTCGATGAGGTCTGCGGGTCGCAGCCTGGCGGCGACCGAGGTGGACTTCAGTGTCGACCTCGGGATGGCGGTCGGGGACAAGGAGCGCATCGTGAGGCTCCGTGGTCAGATCGACCGGCTCGAGCTCGACGCCGACGGACGGTTCGTGGTCGTTGATCTGAAGACGGGCCGGAGCGCCCCTCCGGCGGCGGAGATCGGGCAGCATCCTCAACTCGCGGCCTATCAGACCGCGGTGGCGGAGGGAGCGCGGTTCGACGACGGAACAGATTCTGGTGCCGCGGACGACGGCGGCCCTGCTGACACGCCGTCCGACGGCGAGGGGCCCGGCGACAGCGACCCCACGACGATCGAGGCGCCGGTCCGGAGGGAGCCCGGAGGGGCGGCGCTCGTGCACCTGGGGACGAAGTCCAAGGGCCTCGCCGTGCAGGAGCAGCCTGCGCTGGAGCCGACGGACGGGTGGGCCAGGAGCATGATCGAGGAAGCGGCGGCGCTGATGGCATCGGCTACGTTCGACACGGTGCACGACCCCCGCCGTTCCGGGTTCGGCGGCACGGGCTGCAGGCTGCCCGAGGTGTGCCCGCTGTGCGAGGAAGGCAAGCAGGTGACCCAGTGACTGAACGACAGCACGCAGCGACGGACGGCACCGACAGCCGGACCGGCACCGGCGCGGACGTCGACAGCCGTGCGGAGCCGATCGTGGGCCTACCGCACCCGGCACCCGCCTTCTCTGCGCGGTATCTGGCGGAACTGCTGCACACCGATGCCGATACCCCCGTGCTCTACCCCACCGACGAGCAGGTCGCAGTGATCGAGGCGCCCCTCGAGCCGATGCTGGTCATCGCCGGGGCAGGGTCGGGGAAGACGAAGACGATGGCGGATCGGGTGGTGTGGCTCGTCGCGAACGGGCTGGTCCGGCCCGAGCAGATCCTGGGGGTCACCTTCACGAGGAAGGCGGCCGGCGAGCTCGCGTCGCGGGTGCGTCAGCGGCTCGCCCAGTTCTACACCGCCACCGCGGAAGCGGATGCGTCGGCAGCCGGCCGGGTCACGGAAGGAAGCGGGTCCGGGGTACGGGGGCCGGTGAGCCCCGACGAGCGGCTGGACCCGACCATCTCGACCTACCACTCCTTCGCCAACGGGATCGTGCAGGACTACGGCCTCCGGATCGGTGTGGAACGCGATTCGGTCATGCTCGGTACTGCGCAGGCCTGGCAACTCGCGTCGACCGTCGTCGAGGCCTATGACGGCGAGTGGGAGCACCTCACCGCGGCGAAGAGCACGCTCGTGAAGTCGGTGCTCGACATGGCAGGCGAATGTGCCGAGCACCTCGTCACACCGAGCAGGGTGCGGGACGAGTTGCGGCGCCACGTCGAGCACGTGGTCTCCCGCCCGTACGTCGAGGGATCGGACAAGGTGTCCACGCAGAAGGTGCGTCAGCTCCTGGACAAGCTCAGGACGCGCGTCACCGTCACCGAACTGGTGGAGCGGTATGCCGAGGCCAAGCTGTCCAGGAGAAGCCTCGACTTCGGGGATCTGGTGTCCCTGGCGGCGCGCATCGCGCAGGAAGTACCCGAAGCAGGGGAGGCGGAACGTGCGAAGTACCGCGTAGTGCTGCTCGACGAGTTCCAGGACACGTCCCACGCGCAGATGGTGTTGTTCTCGCGCCTGTTCGCCGATGGCCGGTCGGTGACCGCAGTGGGTGATCCGCACCAGTCCATCTACGGATTCCGCGGTGCCTCGGCAGGACAGCTGGCGACCTTCCGCACGGCGTTCCCGCGGTACACCGCGGACGGGCGGACGCCGTCATCGGTGAGTCACCTGTCCATCGCCTGGCGCAACTCCACCTCCATCCTCGAGGCGGCGAATACGGTGTCGGCGCCGCTCAACACTCCTGCCCCATGGCTGCGTACAGCCGGGGTGCAGCAGGTACCGGAACTCGTCGCACGACCCGGTGCCCCGCTGGGGGAAGTCCTCCTCGGGCGCTTCGCCACCGATGCACGCGTCCGGACCCCCGGGTCCTCCGCGCCGGATCCGGAGGACCGTCGGGCCCTCAGCGAGGCCGAGGCGGTGGCGCTGGAGGTCGTCCGTCAGCGTCGCCGCAGCTTCGAGACGGAACCGGACGGGACGCCGCTGATGCCGACCATCGCCGTGCTCTGCCGGGGCCGGAAGCAGTTCGATCCGCTGCGCAGGGAACTCGAGCGTGCAGGGATCCCGGTGCAGGTCGTCGGGCTCGGCGGGCTCCTCCGTACCCCGGAGATCGTGGACCTCCTCGCCACCCTTCGCGTCCTCGGCGATCCCGACAGGTCCGATTCGATGCTGCGGCTGCTTGCCGGAGCGAGGTGGCGCGTCGGACCGGCCGATCTGATGGCGCTCGGCGAGTGGTCGCGCCACCTTGCCCATGCTCGGGAAGCGCTGTACCGCCGCGGGGGCGATGCTCGCCGGCTCTCCGACGGCACGGTGGATGGGCAGGCTGCCGACGCCGCCGTCGTCCCCGACAGGGCCGAGGCGGGAAGCCTCGTCGAGGCCGTGGACCATTTCCCGCCCGCCGGATGGACGTCCGCCTCGGGGCGGGAGCTCAGCGACGCCGCGCGCCAGCGTCTGCTGGCGCTCCGTGCCGAGCTCCGCATGCTGCGCGGGTTCGTCGGTGACGATCTCGGGACGCTCATCGGTGAGGTCGAACGCACCATGCTGCTGGACATCGAGGTCGCCTCCAGGCCCGGGCAGAGCATCCACGAGGCCCGACGCAACCTCGACGCCTTCACCGAGGCGGTCGCAGGATTCGTGGCGAGTGCGGAACGGGTGGATCTGCCGGCTTTCCTGGGCTGGCTCGAAGCGGCCGACCAGGAGGAGGACGGACTGCCGGTGACCCAGCTCGAAGCGAGCCGGGACGCAGTGCAGCTCCTCACCGTGCACGCGTCGAAGGGCCTGGAATGGGACGTCGTCTTCGTGCCCGGCATGAATGACGGATCGTTCCCCAGCGGCAAGGACTCGCGGTGGAGCAGCGGCGACGCCTCCATTCCCTGGCCTCTCAGGGGGGACGCACCGGAGCTACCCCAGTGGGACTGGGAGCACCGTGACCAGCGTGAGTGGCTGGGGAGCGAGGAGGTCTTCACCGATGAGGCGCGCGCCCACGCCGAACGTGAGGAGCGTCGCCTCGCCTACGTCGCCTTCACGCGCGCCAAACATGCCCTGGTCTGCACCTCGTCGGCGTGGGGCGGCGGCCGGACGAAACCGTCGGAGCCGTCCGCCTACCTCGTGGATCTGCTCACCCTCGCGACGGCCGGACGGGAGGGGTACGACGCTCCGCACTGGATCTCGACCGAGCATGCGGGCGATACCAATCCTGCCGTGTCCGCGCCGGAACGTGCCGTGTGGCCGGTGGATCCGCTCGGGTCGCGTCGCGGGGCGATGGAATTCGCTGCGAACGCCGTCGTCGACCAGCTGCAGACCCCCCGCCTCGATGTGCAGCTCGGCGGCGGACGCTGGGACGAGGAGGTCCGCCTCGCCCTCGCGCGTCAGCAGCGCGACCGTCGTCGCCGTCCGCTGTCCCTGCCGGCACACATCTCCGCGTCCACCCTCGTCGAGTTGCGGGAGGACTCCGCGGCGGTGATGCAGCAGTTGCGTCGTCCGCTGCCGCGACGACCGGGATCCGCCGCCCGCAAGGGCACGGCATTCCACGCGTGGATCGAGGAGTTCTACGGGGCGGGAGGCATGCTCGACCTCGGCGAGTACCCCGGGGGCGCGGACGCGCACGTCGACGAGACGCTCGGCCTGACGGAGATGGCCGAGATCTTCGAGAGGTCCCAGTGGGCCCTCCGGGAGCCGGCGGCGATCGAGGTACCCATCGAGACCAGGATCGCTGACACCGTCGTCAGGGGTCGGATCGACGCCGTGTTCCGGGATGCCGACGGCGGTTGGGACCTGATCGACTGGAAGACGGGACGCCCGCCCGCACCCGACCGCAGGGCGGCGAAGTCGATCCAGCTGGCCGTCTACCGTCTCGCGTGGTCACGACTCAAGGACGAGCCGCTGGAGAAGGTGCGGGCAGCCTTCTTCTACGTCGCCGACGACCTCGTGGTGAGGCCTCACGACCTGGCGGATGCCGACGAACTCGAACGCATCATCGGCAGCGCGCACAGGGCGGGCGCGAGTCTGCAGGAGGGCCCCGCCGATTAGCTTCCGTAGGAGATGATCGGGAGCGCCGAGGTCGCGACGTCGTCGGCCGGTCCGTCGTCGGTCCGATCGGAGGTCCTGAGGAGCGTCACGTTCGCGGTGCGCGACGCCCCGTCGGGGTCGGGAATGACGGACGCGCCGCGACGGCCGGCGGTGAGGCGCGCATGGGCGAGCGATGAGCCGGAGCGTCCGTCGGTGGCGTCGGCCCGGTGCTCGTCGTCCCGGTGCTCGTCGCCCTGGATCTGCGCGTGACCGACGGCGTCTTCCGGTCCGTGCTCGTGGTCCTTCCGCGCGGCGAGCGTGCCGGAGCGTCGAGCGTCGTGCCCGTACGTCGATCCTCGGTCGACGACGTGGCTGCCGTTCCCCGTCCGATCGTGCGACGAGCGTCCACCGGAGGGTCGGGGGTCCTCGTCGTCGGTTCCGGCATCCTCCGTCCCGACGTCGTCCGTCCAGGAGCCCTCGGCGCCGCCCTCGGCGTCGTCCTCGAAGGAGGGATCGTCGTCGGGATCGAAGCCTTCGTGGTCGCCCCACTCGAGGCGCTCCTCGTGGGCGAGCCGGGCCCGCTCTGCGGCCTCGTGCTGTTCCCGCTCGATCACCTCGACGTCGTGGCGCAGGGTCGCCAGCATGCCGTCCGCCTCCGCGATCATCCGTGCGTCGTCGAGCGCGAGCCCGCGCACCATCCACTGCGCGAGAGCGAACTCGGCCGCGAGGGCCGCGCGCCGGGCGAGGTGGGGGTCGACGGCTGCGCCCCTGGCCTCGGCGTAGCCCGCGTACACCGCATCCACGAAGGACGGCTGCTCCGCCGCGGCGAGCCAGGCGAAGTCCGCCGCGGGATCGCCGATGCTGAGGTCGGTCCACCCCGTCACGGCGGAGACGCGACCGGCCGCGATGAGCAGATGGTCCTCGTGCAGATCCCCGTGGACGACCGTCGGGGTGAAACGCCACAGCGCGACGTCCTCGAGGGCGTGTTCCCACCGGCGCAGCAGCACGGACGGGATACGGCCTGTCGTGGCGGCCTGGTCCAGCTCGTTGAGCTTCCGCTGGCGGTACTCGTTCGCCTCGTAACTGGGGAGATCGGCGCGCTGCACCATCTCCTGCGGCAGGTCGTGGATCCCGGCGATGACGCGGCCGATCTCCTGCGCCATGGTCCGCCCGCCGGCGGCGAGGGCTTCGAGGGTCCTGGTGGTCCCGGTCAGATGGGAGTACACGAAGGTGCTGAGCTCGCCCTGGCGCACGCTGCCCGCGATGTGCGGGATCAGGAAGGGGAGCTCCGCCTTGACGGCCGGGGTGAAGGCACGCAGGGCCTGCAGCTCGGTCTCGAGCCGCATGCTCGCCTCAGGGTGCCTGGGGGACCGGACGCGCCACTGCTTCCCGGCGTCGTCCACCAGCAGGGCGGAGTCGAAATCGGCGGCGTCGTCGGGGGCACCTGCGACGCCCGTCGGAGCCAGGCCAGGCACTGCGGCGCTGGCGATGGCAGCAAGTTCCATGGGTGTCCGTTTCACAAGGTCCACCGTAGGGCGACCAGCGGGGCACCTTCTTACACCGGGGCGGCGAGTCGTCAGATGCACTACTCGTTCCGGCGGGCGGACTACTCCTCCACCCGCTCGCCCCCGAGTGTGTTTTGGGAGACCCGCCACGTACCGTAGGAGCATGACTTCCGCGCTCCGAAACCTCGTGCTCCCACCCCTCGGATCGCTCCCGCTCTCCCGTGCCGATTCCGACCGCGACGGCGACCGGAGGACGTCCGAGAACATCCTCGACGAGCTGTGGTCCTCGCCGGAGACGCTCGTGCTGGCCCTCAGCGGCGGCAAGGCGCCCGTCGCGGGGACACGACTCTCCCTCGTCGCTCCCGCGGCCCTCGAGCGCCCGGAACTCGTCGTCTACCTCGGGCGCATCAACGAGGGCGCAGTCGACGCCGGACAGGCGGTCGTCCTCGCGGTCCTGCAGGAGGCCGACGCATCGGTCGTGCCCGCCGACCAGTGGCTCGGCCTGCGCGAGATCGCCGCGTCTCTGGACGCGCGCGACGCCGGACTCTTCGTGGAGGCTGCGGCCATCGCGAACTGGCACGCGACGCACACGCATTGCCCGCGCTGCGGCACACCGACGCTGGTCCGTGATGGCGGGTGGGTGCGCCAGTGCCCGCAGGACGAGTCGCAGCACTACCCCCGCACGGACGCCGCGATCATCGTGTCCGTGATCGACGACGACGACCGCATCCTCCTCGGCTCGGCGATGGCGTGGGCGGAGAACAGGTACTCGACGCTCGCCGGCTTCGTGGAGCCGGGGGAATCACTCGAGGCCGCCGTCCTCCGCGAGGTCGGTGAGGAGTCCGGGATCGAGATCGACGAGCCCCGGTACCTCGGCTCGCAGCCTTGGCCGTTCCCTGCCTCCCTCATGCTCGGTTTCACGGCGCGTGCCGTCACCACGGACGCCGTGCCGGACCTCGAGGAGATGCGGTCCCTGCGGTGGTTCACGCGCGCGCAGCTGTTCGAGGAGGTGCGCGACGAGAAGATCGCCGTGGCCGGCGGCGTGTCCATCGCCCGTGCGCTGATCGAGCGCTGGTACGGCGGTCCCCTGGACGAGGAGCCGTCGGAGGCTCGCCCCTAGTGACCGGCGTACTGCTCGAGGACAGCATTCTCGAGGGGCTCGACGACGAACAGCGACTCGTCGCGAGCTCCCTCTCCGGGCCGCTGTGCGTGCTCGCCGGCGCGGGTACCGGGAAGACCCGCGCCATCACCCACCGGATCGCCTACGGGGTCCAGACCGGCGTGTACAAGCCGCAGCAGGTCCTGGCGGTGACGTTCACCGCACGTGCGGCCGCCGAGATGCGCACGAGGCTCCGTGACCTCGGCGCGGGCGGTGTGCAGGCTCGCACCTTCCACGCCGCGGCGCTCCGGCAGCTCCAGTACTTCTGGCCCCAGGCGGTCGGAGGACCGCTGCCTGCTCTGGTTGACCACAAGGCGCAGCTCATCGCGGAAGCAGCCCGTCGTCTTCGCATCACGACCGATCGTGCCGCGATCCGCGACGTGGCGGCGGAGCTCGAGTGGGCCAAGGTGTCGATGCTGACACCCGACGCCTACATGGCTGCAGCAGCGGGGCGGGAAGCGCCGGCCGGGATGGACCTCGTCACGGTGTCGCGCATCTTCTCCGCCTACGAGGACCTGAAGATCGACCGCAACCTCATCGATTTCGAGGACGTGTTGCTCACGACGGTGGCCATCCTCGAGGAGGATGAGAAGGTGGCAGCCACCGTCAGGGCGCAGTACCGCCACTTCGTGGTCGACGAGTACCAGGACGTCTCGCCACTGCAGCAGCGGCTGCTCGACCTCTGGCTGGGGGAGCGCTCGGAGTTGTGCGTCGTGGGTGACACGAGTCAGACCATCTATTCCTTCACGGGCGCGACCTCCCGGCACCTCCTGGACTTCACCCGACGCTACAAGGGCGCGCAGGTGGTGAAGCTGGTCCGTGACTACCGCTCCACCCCGCAGGTCGTCCGCGCCGCGAACTCGCTGCTCGCGGCGAGGAGTTCCGAGGTGGACCGCCGTTCCTCGAGCACCACCTGGTCGACGCCGCTCGAACTCGTCGCGCAGCGGGATCCGGGTCCGGAGCCGGCCTTCACGGAGTGTTCCGACGACGAGGCCGAGGCCGCCGATACCGCGCGCCGGATCGGGGTGCTGCTCGATCAGGGGGTCAGGGCGAGTGAGATCGCCATCCTCTACAGGACCAACGGACAGTCGGAGGCCTACGAGCAGGCGTTGGCCAGTGCCGGGATCGGTTACCAGCTGCGCGGTGGCGAGCGGTTCTTCCAGCGCCGGGAGGTTCGCGACGCGCTCCTCCAGTTGAGGGCTGCAGCGCGTACGCCGGGGGACGACGACGTGCCGCAGCAGGTGCGGGACGTCCTGGCGTCACTCGGGTACACCTCGGTGGCACCGCAGAACTCGGGCGCCACCCGAGAGAAGTGGGAGTCGCTCGCGGCACTGGTGTCCCTCGCCGACGATCTCAACCGCACCAGGGGAGCGGACGCCTTCACCCTCCAGATGTTCGTCGCCGAACTCGAGGAACGTGCCGCGTCGCAGCACGCACCGACGGTGCAGGGTGTCACGCTCGCCTCGCTGCACTCCGCGAAGGGGCTCGAGTGGGATGCCGTCTTCCTGGTGGGACTGAGCGAGGGGCTCATGCCGATCTCGTTCGCGGACACGCAGGAAGCCGTGGACGAGGAGCGCCGCCTCCTCTACGTGGGTATCACCCGGGCGCGGATCCACCTCTCCATGTCCTGGTCCACCTCCCGTTCCCCGGGCGGACGGGCGAGCCGCAAACCGTCCCGCTTCCTCGACGCGCTGCGACCGACCGTCGCGGGTCAGGCGACCTTCCGTCAGCCTCGGGCGAAGGCGAGCCGGAAGGCGACCGGACCGGTCACGTGCAGGGTGTGCAAGCGCCCGCTCCTCACCGGCTCCGAGCGGAAGATGGGGCGGTGCGCCGACTGTCCCGCCTCCTACGAGGAAGCCACGTTCGAGGCGCTCCGTGAGTGGAGGCGGGCCGAAGCCCGGGAGAAGGACGTGCCGGCGTTCGTCGTCTTCACCGATGCCACCCTGATCGCCATCGCGGAGGCGAAACCGGAGACGCTCGAGGAACTAGGCGACGTCTCGGGAGTGGGATCAGCGAAGCTCGAGCGGTACGGCGACGCGGTGCTCGAGTTGATCGCCGACAGTGTCTGAGGAGTCGACACCGCCTGAGGCGCCCCGCCGTCTGCCGGTCGAGGTCAGGAGATCAGCGCGGAGGAAACGGACCGTCAGCGCGGATCTGCGGGACGGCGTCATCCGCGTCTCCATCCCGGGCCACTTCTCGGCGCGCCAGGAACGGGACTGGGTGGACCGCATGGTCGAGCGGGTGTCGGCGAAGTATCTCGAGCGGCCCTCCCAGGACAGCGCTCAGCAGGACCTCATGCGTCGTGCCGAAACCCTTGCCCGTACCTATCTCGGCGGAAGGGGTGTGCCGTCGTCGATCGGCTGGGTCACCAATCAGAACTCCCGATGGGCATCAGCGACCCCCGCGCACCGGTCCATCCGCCTGTCCCATCGTCTCCAGGGCATGCCCGACTACGTGATCGATTACGTGATCCTGCACGAGATGAGTCATCTCATCGAGCCCTCGCACAATGCGGTCTTCTGGGCTTTGCTCGAGGCGTACCCGCACACGGCGACGTCGAAGGCGTTCCTCGACGGTGCAGCCTTCGCCTCGCACCGGCTGACGCCGACGGACGAGCCGCACCCTGAGGTTCCTACGGCGACCGGGACGTCGTCGACGATCTGTTGAGGAACCACGCCGATACCTGACCAGGGACGTCACCGATGTCCGATCGGCGACGTCCCCGACCGTCAGCGACGGTCGTCGGACCCCGGTTCCTCGCTGGTGCCCTCCCCGGAGTCACCTGCTGCGCCGTCGTTCAACGCGTCCTTCGCGTCGGCGTCGTCCTCCCCGGACGCAGGCTTCCCGCCCTCGGCCAGGTCTGCGGTGTGCGCGCCATCTGCGGCATCTGGCGAGTCCGACGTTCCGGAGGATCCGGAACCAGTGCCGTCGGCGGCATCGGCGGCATGGGTCGTACCGGGAGACCCGCCGGCATCAGCGGCAGCAGCGGTGTCGCTCGCGGGCTGGTCGAAGTCCCCGGCCAGCAGCCGTTCGAGAGCCGCATCAACGTCTGCGCCGGAGGATTCGATCAGAGCGCGGCGGCTGGAGAAGCCCGCAGGATCGTCGAGATCCTCCGCCGTCGGCAGCAGGTCCGGGTGCTGCCAGATGGCGTCGCGTCCGTCGATCCCGCGCTCCTCGGCGAGCAGGGCCCACAGGGTCGCCGCGTCGCGCAGCCGCCGTGGCCGCAGTTCGAGGCCCACCAGGGAAGCGAACGCATGTTCGGCAGGACCGCCGGTGGCACGCCGTCGACGCACCATCTCCCGCAGGGCACCGGCGGACGGCAGGTTCGCGGCCGCCTTCGCGGAGACCTCGTCGACCCAGCCCTCGACCAGCGCGAGCGTCGTCTCGAGCCGCACCAGTGCGGCGTCCTGCTCCGGGGTCCGCTCGGGCATGAACACGCCCTGCGAGAGGGCACCCTGGATGCTTTCGGGGTTCGTCGGATCGATGTCGCGGGCGGCCTCCTCGATCTTCCCCATGTCGATGTGGATGCCCCGCGCGTAACGCTCGATGCTGCCGAGCAGGTGACCGGTGAGCCAGGGGATGTGCGTGAAGAGTCGGGCGTGTGCAGCCTCCCGCACCGCCAGGAAGAGCTGCACCTCCTGCTCGGGGATGTCGAGGCCCTCCCCGAAGGCGGCCACGTTGACCGGGAGCAGTGCCATCCGACCGTCGGCCAGCGGCACGCCGATGTCCGTCGACCCCACGACGTCCTTGGACAGCGCACCGACCGCCTGCCCCAGCTGCATGCCGAACATCGCGCCACCCACGTTCTGCAGCATCGACGCGGGGCCACCCATCATGCCCATCATCGAGGCCATCTCCTCGGGCAGTTGCTGGGTGATGACGTCGGAGAGCGCCTTGGCGATGCTCGTGGCCACGGGCTCGGTCAGGCGCCGCCACGTCACCATCGTCGCCTCGACCCATTCGGCGCGCGACCACGCGCGGCCCAGCTGGCCGGTGCTCGGGAAGTCGGTGACCGGATCGAGCCACATCTCGGCCAGCTTCAGGGACTCGTCGACGCTCCTGCGCTGCAGGGGCGTGACGGACGGATCACCGTCGGACGCAGCGACCCGACGCGCCTGGTCGTGTGCCATCTGCCAGTTCACCGGCCCCTCGCTCTGGGTGGAGAACATGGCCTGGACCTGCTGCATCATCATCGCCATGGCGGCCGGGTCGGAGGGTAGACCCGCAGCCTTCGCGATCTCCTGCGGGTCGAAGCCACCGGCTCCACCGCCGAACATCTTGGACAGCATCTCGGACAGCGGGTCCTGAGGCGTGTCGTCGTCGCCGTTCGATGGAGTGGGAGGGTTGGTCATCGGTACCACCGGTCCTGGAGTCGCATGGCGGGCCGGGTGCGACGGCGTTCCCACCGCTCCCGAATGTGTCCACCACGCTACCGGGCCATCCCGACCGCTGTCCGACTTCCGCGTCCATCGTTCGCTGAGGGCAAAGACCGGGCGAATCGCGGTCGGTCCGAACGTTTACTCTGAGGTTCCGGGCGCCGCAGGGTCTGCGCGCCCTCGAAGTGAGCGCTCAACAGGAAGAAGCACCGTGACGCACCCCGTCGACACCCAGACGCCCACACCCCGGCCCGAGGCGCGGCCGAGGGATCCACGCCTTCGTGCCATGGCGGTCTCGGGCGGGCTCGCCGTCGTCCTCTGCGCCACTGCGGTCCTCCTGCCCTCGCCCTATGTGATCGAATCCCCGGGGCCGGCCTTCAATACGATCGGGGAGGTCAACGGGCAGCCCTTGATCCGGGTCGAGGGCAGGGAGAGTTTCCCGCCGTCGGGCGAGCTGGATCTCACGACGGTCTTCGTGAGCGGTGGGCCGAACGGTCAGGTCAACGTCTTCGACACCTTCCGCGCCTGGGCGAGCCCGACCGAGAACGTGCTCCCGGAGCAGCTCGTCTACCCCGAGGGCATCACGTCCTCGCAGCTCGAGGAGCAGAACAGCGTCGCGATGACCTCCTCGCAGGAGTCGGCGATCGCAGCCGCGCTGACGCACGAGGACATCGACTACACCGAGGACCTCACGGTGGCCGGTTTCGGGTCCGACGCCCCTGCGGAGGGAGTGCTCGAGGAGGGCGACGTCCTGAGGAGCATCAACGGTCGCACGATCGACACGGTCGAGACGCTGCGGGCCGCGTTGGCCGACGACGCCGGTGCACCGGCACGGCTGTCCCTCGTCCGCGACGGCGCACCGACGGAGGTCTCCGTCACGCCGCGTCGGTCGGACGAGGGCGACTACCAGCTCGGCATCCTCCTCGCCTCCTCCTTCGAGTTCCCCTTCGACGTGTCGATCCAGCTCGACAACGTCGGCGGCCCCTCCGCCGGCATGATGTTCGCGCTCGGCATCGTCGACACGCTGACGGAGGGCGACCTCACCGGCGGCCGGCACTTCGCCGGCACGGGCACCATCGACTCCGCCGGGATCGTCGGCCCCATCGGCGGGATAGCGCAGAAGCTCGTCGGCGCGCGTGCGAACGGCGCGGAGTTCTTCCTCGCTCCGGCGCAGAACTGCGAGGAGGTGGTCGGCAACATCCCCGACGGCCTCACCGTCGTCAGGATCGAGACGCTCGACCAGGCGGTCGACGCCGTCGGGACCCTCGGCTCCGGCGAGGGCGCTGACTCCCTCCCCTCCTGCTGACGGGGAGGTGCGGACGAGTGACCTGCGTCGCAGGCAAGACCCGGCAGGACACATTTGGGTGACGATCGGACGACGACGGCAGCAGGCGGGGAACCTAAGTGGTCCGGCCGAACGTGAACAGGGCAGAATGACTAACGATGGGCCCTTCTCCCCGTCGGCCTTCGTCGTGTTCGGCTCGGGTCAGCAGGGGAAGCAGCCGTCGTCGTGACCCGCAGCAGCTAACGATGAGGTAGATGTGACATCCGGACCAGACCGTCCGTTCGGCAGCAGCCCGAGCCCGGCGAGTGCAGCAGCACGTCGCCGCCGTAGTCCGCTGATCCCCACCATCATCGTGGTGGCGGTGATCGTGATCGCTTTCGTCTACCTCTCGCAGGTGTACGCCGATGTGCTCTGGTACAACCAGCTCGGCTTCCTCGAAGTGTTCGTCACGCAGAACCTCGCCAGGATCGCCCTGTTCCTCGTGGCGTTCCTGGTCATGGCCGGAGCCGTGTTCCTGAGTCTGCGCATCGCGTTCCGCAGCCGCCCCATCTATGCGCCGGACAGCGCCATCCAGGACAACCTGAACCGGTACCAGGCGCAGCTGGAGCCCATTCGCCGCCTGCTGATGCTCGGTATCCCCGTGGTCCTCGGCGCCTTCGCAGGCACGGCGGCGTCCTCGCAGTGGCAGGACGTGCTGCTCTTCCTCAACCAGGAGCCGTTCGGTCGCGAAGACCCCGAGTTCGGCATGGACTTCTCGTTCTACATGTTCACGCTGCCGTTCCTGAGCTTCGTGACCAGTTTCCTCATCAGCGTGGTCATCATCAGCGCCATCGCGACGATCCTGACGCACTACCTCTACGGCGGCATCCGCCTCGAGGAGAAGGGACTCTTCACCACGAAGGCGGCGCGAATCCAGATCGCGGTCGTGGCCGCGGTCTTCCTGGTGCTGCAGGGCGTGAACTACTGGCTCGATCGCTACGACACCCTGCTCAACCAGGGCACGTGGGCCGGGGCGCTCTACACCGATGTCAATGCCGTGATCCCCACGAAGGCCATCCTGGCCGTCGCAGCCGTGATCGTCGCCGCCCTGTTCGTCGCATCGGCGTTCATCGGCCGGTGGCGGCTGCCTCTCATCGGGTCCGCGATGCTCATCATCACCGCCCTGCTCGCCGGTGGCGTGTACCCCTCGATCGTCCAGCGCTTCCAGGTCGATCCTTCGCGCCTCAATGCTGAACGGGACTTCATCGACCGCAACATCGACCTCACCCGGGAGGCCTACGGGCTCGACGACGTCCAGGTGCGCGATTACGAGCCGGTCGCCACACCGGAAGCAGGCGCCCTTAACGAGGACGGCGAGACGACGGCGAACATCCGTCTGCTCGATCCCAACCTGGTGTCCGACGCCTTCAGTCAGCTGCAGCAGTTCAGGCAGTACTACCAGTTCCCGGAGACGCTCAACGTCGACCGGTACGAGATCGACGGCGAGATCCAGGACACGGTGATCGCCGTGCGCGAGCTCGACACCAACGGTGTCCCGGAGGGATGGGTCAACGAGCACGCGTTCTACACCCACGGCTACGGGGTCGTCGCAGCGGCGGGCTCGACCGTGCAGCCCGATGGCCGCCCCGAGTTCCTGCAGTCCGGCATCCCGTCGACCGGCGTGCTCGGCGACGAGTCCACGTACGAGCCGCGGATCTACTTCGGTGAGTCCTCGCCCGAGTACTCCGTCGTGGGAGCGCCGGAGGGCACCTCGCCCGCCGAGATCGATCGTCCGCAGGATGACAACTCTGAGACCGACTCGCGCACGACATTCCGTGGCGAGGGCGGCCCCGACGTCGGGAACGCCTTCAACCGCCTCGTGTACGCCCTGAAGTTCCAGTCCACCGATCTGTTGCTCTCCGACCAGGTCAACGCCGAGTCCCAGATCCTGTACGACCGTGATCCGGTGGAGCGAGTCCGCAAGGTCGCCCCGTACCTCACGCTCGACGGCAACAGTTACCCCGCGATCGTCGACGGTCGTGTCAAGTGGATCATCGACGGATACACGACCAGCGCGAACTTCCCGTACTCGCAGTCGCAGGCGCTGGACACCGCGACGCAGGATTCGCAGACCGCGGGCGGCCTGACGACGGCCCTGCCGGCGGAGCGAATCAACTACATCCGCAACGCGGTCAAGGCGACGGTCGACGCGTACGACGGTTCGGTCAACCTCTACGCCTGGGACGACCAGGACCCCGTTCTGAAGTCCTGGCAGAACGTATATCCCTCGTCCCTGCAGCCCTACAGCGAGATGTCCGCGGACCTGATGGCGCACGTGCGCTACCCGGAGGACCTCTTCAAGGTGCAGCGCGAGCTCCTGGCGAAGTACCACGTCACGGCGACGGACGAATTCTTCGACAACAGCGAGGCGTGGAGCGTTCCGTCGGATCCCGGCGAGGGCACGGACGCGGCCGCCGCGACCACGGCGAACCGTCAGCCACCCTTCTACCTGACCCTGCAGATGCCCGGCCAGGAGGAGGGTCAGGAGGAGACGGCGTTCTCCCTGACCACTCCCTACATCCCGTTCGTCCCACCGGGACAGACTCCCCGTAACGTCCTGTACGGCTTCCTCGCCGCCAACGGCGACGCCGGGACAGGGGAGGACGGCGTCAAGAGCGAGACCTACGGCCAGCTGACGCTGCTGGACAGCTCGGGAATCGATTCTGTCGTCGGCCCCGGGCAGGCCCAGAACCTGTTCAATTCGGACACCACGGTGTCGCAGGAACTGAACCTCCTGCGCCAGGGTGCGTCCGAGGTCATCAACGGCAACCTCCTGACCCTGCCGATCGGTGGGGGTATCGCCTACGTCCAGCCGGTGTACGTGCAGTCGTCGGGAAGTTCGTCCTTCCCCGTCCTGCGACGTGTGCTCGTGAGTTTCGGGGAGACGGTCGGCTTCGCGCCCACGCTCGCCGAGGCGCTGGACCAGGTCTTCGGCGGCAGCTCGGGAGCGACGACCGGCGACGAGGACAACGTCGGCGAGACGCCGGAGGATCCAGCGACCCCGCCGGCCGAAGGCGAGGCAACTCCCACGCCGTCGCCCTCTCCCGCGCCCAGCGCGGGTGGCACCCCGGGTGGTGTGACGGGCGATCCGGCCGCCGATCTGCGGACTGCGCTCGAGGATGCCAACACGGCCATCCAGGACGGCAACACGGCGCTCGCGGACGGTGACTTCGCAGCGTACGGCGAAGCCCAGACCCGCCTGCAGGACGCCCTGCAGCGGGCACTCGACGCGGAGGAACGCTCCTCCGCAGCCGCCGGCGGCTGATCGCCGGACCGGTCGGGACCGGGCGGGGAGGAGGTCGATTTGCCTCCCCGCCCACGACCCGGTAACGTTGTATTTACGCCGCGGGGTGGAGCAGTTCGGTAGCTCGCTGGGCTCATAACCCAGAGGTCACAGGTTCAAATCCTGTCCCCGCAACGAAAGAGGAAGTCCGGTTCACCTGAGGGTGAGCCGGACTTTTTCGTGGTGTGCGGTCGAGAGATGAGCGTTGTCCGCTGGGCGCCGTGAGCGAAGGCTGACCACGACGAGCCAGAGGCCCCTCCGCAGCTCTGGGACGGGAAGCTGCAGAGGGAGAACGGCTCCGTCAGCCTCCCGAGAGCGCCTTGTACGCGCTCAGGGCGCGCTCCCTGCTCTCCTTGAGATCCACGATCGGGTCCGGGTACTCAGGAGCCGATCCCTTCCAGGGCTCATGGATGTTCTCCGCATTCGCGAGTTCGGGCACGAAGCGCTTGAGATACGCGCCATCTGGGTCGAACTTCTTGCTCTGCAGCACAGGGTTGAAGATGCGGAAATAGGGGCTCGCGTCCGCACCCGATCCGGCGACCCACTGCCAGCTCGCCGCATTGCTCGCCGCGTCGGCGTCGACGAGGCAGTCCCAGAAGAACTGTTCGCCGATGCGCCAGTCGATCATGAGGTTCTTGATGAGGAAGGATGCCGTCGCCATCCGTACACGGTTGTGCATCCACCCGATGTCCCACATCTGGCGCATGCCGGCGTCGACGAACGGATAGCCCGTACGGCCCCGCTGCCACGCCTCGAGCTCCGTCTCGGTCGATTCCTCCCACGTGAAGGCGTTGAACTCGGGGCGGTAGTTGACCGTGGCGAGCTCCGGGTTGAAGTAGAGCAACTGCCAGCTGAACTCCCGCCATCCGAGCTCCGAGCCGTACACGCGGATGTCCTCGGCCGTCGCACTGTTCTTGTGGGCCTGGGCGGCGTGCCACACCTCGAACGGGCTGATCTCGCCGAAGCGAAGGTGCGGGGACAGCATGCTGGTGCCCTGGACCGCGGGGAGGTTCCGCTTGTCCTTGTAGCCGTGGACGGCGGACTCGAGGAATAGATCGAGCCGCCGGTGCGCACCCGACTCCCCGGGGGTCCAAGTGTCCCGCAGACCCTGCGCCCAGTCGGGCGTGGTCGGCAGCAGCGTCCAGGACGCGAGGTCGTCGGAGGCGAGACGGGGGCCGTGGAGCGCCGTGGGCGACGAGAGGGGCTTGCGGGGTGTGCGTGAGGCCAGGCAGGCCCGCCAGAACGGTGTGAAGACCTTGTAGGCCTCGCCTGCGCCGGAGGTGACCTCCCACGGTTCGTACATCAGGTTGGCCTGGAAGCTCGTGGCCTCGATGCCCTGTTCACCGAAGGATCCCTTCAGGATCGCGTCGATGGTGCGCTCCGCCAGGCCATAGCGGCGGTTCCACACGACGGCGTGGGCCGATGCTTCCTCCACGATGCCGGGCAGCACATCGCCGGCAGGTCCTCGCCGCAGGACCAGCGGGATACCGAGGTCCTCGAGGTCCTCGGCGAGCGCTGCGAGCGAATGGTGCAGCCACCACTTCGACGCCCCGCCGAGCGGTCTCATGCCGTCCGTCTCCTCGTCGAGGACGTAGCAGGCGACGACGTCGTCACCGCTCTCCGCCGCCGCGATCAGGGCGGGATTGTCGGAGATACGCAGGTCGTCCCGGAACCACATCAGAGTTACAGCCATGACGATCAATCTACCTGCGACCTCTGACAGAGGGGGAGCCTTGACGACGGAGGGGACCGCGGCCGAGAAGGCCACGGTCCCCTCCGTCGGGTACGTCGAGAACTCAGTAGGTCGTCTCGCCGCTCGTCGCGGGCGAGGCGGTCGGCGCCGCACCCTGCGCACCCTGCCCGATGGCGGACTGCCCGCCGGTCCCGGACTTCAGCGCGGCGAGCCGGGCCTCGATCTCCGTCTGCTCGCCGAGATCCTCGAGGCTCTCGAACTGCGAGTCCAGGCTCGACGACGCGAGCTCCTGCTGACCGCGGACCTTGGCCTCCTCGCGCCGGATCTTCTCCTCGAACCTGCCGACCTCGCTGGTCGGGTCCATGAAGTCGATGCTCTTGACGGCGTCGTGGACCTGCTGCTGCGCCTGCGCGGTGCGGGCGCGGGCGATGAGCTGGTCCCGCTTGACCGTGAGCTCACCGAGCTTGCCCTTCATCTGGTTGAGGCCGTCCTTGAGCTTGTCGACGATCTCGGTCTGCGAGGCGATCGTGGGCTCGGCACCCTTGGCCTCGTTCTCCGCGGCCATCTGACGCTGGATCGCCACCTTCGCGAGGTTGTCGAACTTCTGCGCGTCCGCGGTGTCACCCGAGGTGCGGTACTCGTCCGCCTTCCGGGAGGCAGCCAGTGCCTTGTTGCCCCAGCTACGCGCGTTCTCGACGTCCTCGTTGTAGTCGTCCTGCATCATCCGCAGGTTGCCGATGGTCTGGGCGACCGCGCTCTCCGCCTCGGCGATGCTGTTGGTGTAGTCGCGGACCATCTGGTCGAGCATCTTCTGCGGGTCCTCGGCCTGATCGAGCAACGAGTTGATGTTCGCTCGTGTGAGTTGTGCGATCCTGCCGAAAATTGACTGCTTCACCATTGATCTCCCTTTCGATTCTTCGTGCTGGTCTGTGGTCCTGCTGGCCGTGCCGGTGCGGGGGAACGATCAGAAGTCGCCGCCGCCGAAGTCGCCGCCGCCGAAGTCCCCTCCGCCGAACCCGCCGAAACCGCCTCCGCCGAAGCTTCCGCCGTCACCACCGAAGCCCCCGTCGCCGCCTCCTCCGCCGCCGAAGCCGCCGCCGAAGCCACCACCGAAGCCGCCGCCGTTCAGGACGGAGCCGAGCAGGATGCCGCCGAGCAGCGCCCCGCCCATGCCGTCACCACGGCCGCCGTACATCCCTCCGGCGCCGAGGCCGCGGCCGCCGAAGCCGTCGACGTCCTGTTCCGCGAGCTGCGCCGCCTGGTCGGCGAGGGCGGAGGCCTGCTGCGCGTGGGAGAGGGCGGTCACCGGATCGGTCCGTTGCAGCTGGACGGCGTGGTCGAGGTTCCGTTCGGCTTCGGCGAGACGTGTTCTCGCCTCGCTGCCCACGCCGCCACGCCTGGCGCGGATGTAGTCGGACGTTCCCGAGATGCTCGACTGCGCCGCGATGATCGCGTGCTGGAGGGCGCCCTGGGCCCGTCGCGCGTTCTCCTCCTGGTCGCGCACGCCTCCGAGTGCCGCGTCCAGCTGCCTGTGCGCAGTCTCGAGGCGCTGCAGGAGCGCCAAGGGGTTGCTCCGGGCACTCTGCCGTTCCTGACGGACGGTCGTCACGGTGGACTGCATCGCGGCGATGGGACCCGCGAGGTCGTGGTACTGCCCGGTCCGGTCCATGGCCTGGGCCTGCGCGAGATCCTGTTCGGCCTCCGGCAGCGCCCGTTCCAGCTCGGCCTCCGCTGCCCGGAGCTCCTCGGAGCGCTTGTCGATGGCGTCGAGCAGCACCGTGCTCTGGTGCACCGCTTCCTCGGCCGCACGGACGGCGATGACGGCGCGGCCCGTGTCGCCCTCGGCCATGCGCGCCTGCGCCTCGGTGGACGCGCTGCCCACGAAGCTGAGCCGCTCGCGCGCCTGGTCGATGTTGTCGGCCACCTGGGTGGTGGCGGTCTTCAGGTAACGGGTCTGCAGTGTCCGCAACGACCGCTCGGCATCGGCGAAGCGCGTACCGGCGGCGTCGGCGGCGGCCTGCGCGCGGCTCAAGGCCTCCGGTGCGTTCTTCTCGAGTTCCCTCAGGGCGTCGAAATCGGCCTTGTGGGCCTGGAGCGACGCGTTGACGTCCTCGCACCGCCGGATGATCTCACCGAGCCACTGGCGCTGCTGCTGCTCGGTGTCGGGGATGTGGTCGTCCAGTTGCTGCTGGAGCTTGAAGGACTCGCTCATGTGCTGACGGGCAGCGGCGATGTCGGAGGAGAACGTCGCGATCGCGTCACTGCCGTACTGGGCCTCGGCGAACCCGAGCTCCTGCTCACTGGACTTGATGGCGTCGTCGGCCGCTACGAGCAGGCTCCCCGCCCGCTTGCGGAGATCCTCCACGCTCACGGACGCGAGCGGATCGACGGGCTCACCGCCGCCCGGCGGGGAAGTGGGGCCGTACCCGTACTGCTCCCGTTTACTCTGGCCGCTGCTGCGATTCTTCAGCAGGAGGTAACCGCCGGCCCCGGCGACCGCCACCAGGCCGCCCACCAGCACCAGGCCACCGAGGCCGCTTCCAGCCGTGGAATCTGTAGTGCCCCTGGACGTCCCGCCGTTCGACGTGCCCGCGCCGCCGGACCCCGAGAGCGCCGCACGGATCCCGTCGACGGCGGCGAGGCCTGCGGTGCCGAACTCACCGGCCTCCAGCTCGGGACCGATGTAGCGGTTGTAGATCGCGTCGTCCTGGTCGGCGAGCGCTGAACCCTCCGCTGCTCCGAAGCGGGCCGTCCCCGGCTGCAGCCTGACCGCCAGCAGGGCGGACTGGGGGTCGGACGCGTTGAGGTCCAGGGTGCTCCGGGCCCACGCATCAGGATCCGACGGGTTTTCGAGGGTGTTCACGTAAGCGATGCGCAGCGTGAAGTCGTCCTCGGAGCGCAACTGCTCGATCTCCGCCTCGAGCACACTCTCCTCGCGGTCCGAGAGAACGCCGGCCGTGTCCACGACGTAGTCACCGGACGGGAAGGTCACCGGCTCGTCCGCGGCGGCGGCCGTGCTCGTCATCAGCGGCAGGGCCACGAGGGCGCCCAGGACGGTGGCGACGCTCGCGCGCCCGCTCAACATTCGCATTCTCGACCCTTCAGCACGCCCTCCGGACTGCGCCGATCCCGGATCGGGTCAGGCGGACGCCGGAGGCTCCGTGTTCCCGATTCTATGGTTGGCCTCCTGGAGCGTCCACCGTCGCCGCTGTGCCACCAGCGAACGCTTGACGACACCGCGGCCGGCGGCGTGCGGCGTCGTCGGCTCCGCCGCACGCCGTGCCGCCGGGCGTTCGCGCTCCGGCTGGCACTCGGCGTCGTCGGTCGCAGCCGTTGTGCCCGCCGCACCGAACTCAACGGGCCGTCGGCGCTGCGGGTGATACTGGAGAACCGGCGAACGGTCACCTCTTCGTCCGGGGACAACCCAGCGACCTCCCAGAATGCGTTCAGCGAACACGTGCTCGAAGCCCAGCGAAGCTTGCCATGCTGTGGTCAACAGCAACGAAAGGACCTCCGATGAACGAGCAGCCAGGTACTCAGGGCAACAGCGATCGCCCGCTTCCTCCGCAGCCGCAGAATCCGCCGTCGTGGGGGAGCGGCTGGGGTTCCCAGCCGGCGGCCGGCCAGGGCACGCCCGACGGCGGCGGGGCGCAGGGTCCGGGAGGTCCCGGCTCGGACGACTACCCCGCGACGACGGCCCAGCCGACGACGGGCGCCCCGACCGCGCAGCAGTCCGCCGTCGAGCGGACGCCCGATCACGGCGACGATCGTCAGCGGTTCGGTCAGCAGCCGGGTCAGCAGTCCGCTCACGATCACAACGCAGCAACGCCGCACCCGGCCTACGCAGGCCACCAGCCCTTCTACGGCGGACAGAGCGGTTACGGTGCGTCGACACAGGGCCCAGGGGCCGCGCCCGCGAAGGAACGCAGGAGGATCGGCCTGGGGACGTTCGCCGCAGGCGTCCTCGTCGCGGGACTGATCGGCGGCGGCGTCGCCGGAGCGGCGACGAGCGCCTTCGACGACTCGGCGCCCTCCGGTTCCTCGCAGGCCGCACCCGAGTCGATCGTCGTCAACAACACGGACGACGTGAACACCATCACGGGCGCCGCAGTCACCGCCTCGCCGAGCGTGGTGACCATCGCGGTGAGCGGCGGAGGATCGGGAGGATCCGGTTCCGGCATCATCCTCGACACCGACGGACACATCCTCACGAACACACACGTGGTGACCCTCGGCGGGCAGGTGTCAGACCCGACGGTCGAGGTCAAGCTCAACGACGGCCGGGTCTTCCCCGCGACGGTCGTGGGAACAGATCCGCTCAGTGACCTCGCGGTGATCAAGATCGACGCGCCGGATCTCACGGCCGCGACACTCGGGAACTCGGACGAGCTCAACGTGGGGGACACGGCCATCGCCATCGGCGCGCCGCTCGGCCTCAGCGGGACCGTCACCGACGGCATCGTCTCGACACTCAACCGCACCATCAGCGTCGCCTCCTCCGCGGTTCCCGAGGAGCAGACGGACGACAGCGGGTCCGACGACGGCGAAGGCTTCAACTTCCTGCCGCCGGGAGGTTCGGGACAGCAGCAACCGCAGCCGCAGGGGTCCATCTACCTGAACGTCATCCAGACGGATGCCGCGATCAACCAGGGTAATTCCGGAGGCGCCCTCGTGGATGCGGACGGGCGGATCATCGGTGTGAACGTGGCGATCGCCTCCGGAGGTTCGGGCGAATCCACGGGCAATATCGGCGTCGGCTTCTCCATCCCGATCAACTACGCGAGCCGCATCGCGAACGAGATCATCTCCGACGGCGAGGCGACCCACGGTTTCCTCGGGGTCAGCGTCACGGCCGCCTCGGATGAAGGGACGCAGAGCGAATCGACCTTCTCGTCGGGCGCGCTGGTCGGCTCCGTGGAGCCGGGCTCGCCGGCCGAACAGGCCGAACTGCAGGTGGGGGACGTCATCACGAAGGTCGGCACGTACACGGTCACCGACCCGCAGTCGCTCACGGCCGCCGTGAGGATCCAGACCGTGGGGCAGCAGGTGCCGATCGAGATCCTCCGGGACGGACAGGCCCGGACCATCGACGTCACCCTGACGCAGGCGCCGACGCCGTAACGGTCCGACGCCGGGCCCGAGGTCCGCGACCGGCGATGTGACGAACAGGGGCGGTCCCATCCGGGACCGCCCCTCACGCGCTCGGCGGGACTGCTCCGGGAGTGTCGCCGCCCTGTGGTTAGCTAGTGCCCGGGAAGATCCCCGCGACGAGGAAGGTCATCAATGGACGAGGCCACGCTGGAAGGACTGCGCATCGCGGTCCTGGTGAAGCATGTTCCCGACGCTCAGTTCGACCGCCACATCGGTGGCGACGACCTGACGACGGTGCGGACCGAGAGCATCCTCTCCGAGCTCGACGAGTACGCCCTCGAAGCCGCGCTGCAACTCGTGGAGGCCAAGGGTGGCTCGGCAGCAGGACACCGCGTCACGGCTCTCACCATGGGCCCGGCGGCTGCGGTCGCGGCCGTGAAGAAGTCGCTGCAGATCGGCGCCGACGACGGCGTCCACCTCACGGACGACGCCCTCCACGGCTCGGACGCCTCCGCCACATCGCGCGCCCTCGCGTCGCTCCTCGCCCACGAGGGGCCCTTCGACCTGATCCTCACCGGTATGGCCTCGACCGACGGCGAGACCTCGATCGTCCCGGCCCAGCTGGCCGAGCGCCTCGACCTCCCCCAGGTGACGTTCGCCGCGTCGCTCGACGTCGCAGGGAACCGCACCGCGGGGTGGACGGTCACTGCGCGACGCGACAACGACACGTTCGCCGAAACCATCGAGGCATCGTTGCCCGCGCTCGTGTCCGTAACGGACCAGATCAACGATCCCCGGTACCCGAACTTCAAGGGCATCATGGCGGCCAAGAAGAAGCAGATCCGCGTGCTCTCGCTGGCCGACGTCGGCCTCGCGCCGACGGACGTGGGGTTCGCCGGTTCCTGGACGAGGGTCGAGGAGGCGGCGCCGCGGCCTGCACGATCACAGGGAGTGGTCATCACGGACGAGGGCGATGCGGGTGTCCGGCTCGTCGACTTCCTCGCCGGCCAGAAGCTCCTCTAGCGCTCGCGCCAGTCCCCCGCCCCAGCCGAGAAGTATTCTCAGGAGAACCATCATGACCAGCGTCCTCGTCGTCCTCGACCACGCCGGAGCGAGCCTCGCCAAGAGCGAGCGGGAGCTCCTCTCCCTCGGTGCGAGCCTCGGCACGGTGACCGTTGCACTCGCCGGCGAGGCCGACCAGGCCTACCTCGACGGCATCGGGTCCTACGGGGTCGAGGAATGCCTCCGCCCGGAGGTCGCCGACGTATCGGACGTGCTCGTCGCCGGGAAGGCCGTCTTCGTGGTGGCAGCCGTCCGACACGTCGGAGCGACCGTCGTGCTGCTGGGCAACTCGTACGAATCGAAGGAGATCGCGGCGCGTGCGGGTATCCGTCTGAACGCCGGGGTCATCACGGACGTCGTCGGGCTCGAGGAAGGGCTCACCGCGGTGAAGGCGGACTTCGCGGGGTCCTACACCGTACGGTGCACGGCCACCACGGACATCTCGATCCTGACCGTCAAGCCCAACAGCATCGAGGCAACGGAGGCCGGAGTGCCCTCCTCCCCACGACTGACCAGCATTCCCGTGGATCTCCCCGCCTCCGTCGCACGCATCACCGGGCGCGTGGACAAGCCGGTGAGCGGCAGGCCTGCGCTCACCGAGGCTCGGGTGATCGTAGCCGGGGGTCGAGGCGTCGACGGCGATTTCGCCCCCCTCGAGGACCTCGCGGACGCGCTGGGAGGAGCGGTCGGAGCGTCACGTGCCGCGACGGACGCAGGGTGGATCGAACACTCGGCGCAGATCGGTCAGACCGGCAAGACGGTCTCGCCGCAGCTGTACATCTCCGTGGGCATCTCCGGTGCCATCCAGCAGAAGGCCGGGATGCAGACGTCGAAGGTGATCGTGGCCATCAACAAGGACGCAGACTCGCCGGTGTTCGAGATCGCCGACTTCGGGATCGTGGGTGATCTGTTCACCGTGCTGCCGCAGGCCACCGAGGAGATCCGGAAGCGCGGACTGTGACCGCGGACATCGGTGCCGAGGGGGACCTGCCCGAACGGGTCCTCGTGTTCGCAGCTCATCCCGACGACATCGATTTCGGCGCCGCGGGGACCGTGGCGGGCTGGACGGCAGCGGGGGTCGAGGTGAGCTACTGCATCCTCACCGACGGCGACGCCGGGGGTTTCTCCGATGAGGACCGACCGGGCGTGGCTGCACTCCGCCGCGACGAGCAGAGGGCGGCCGCGGCCATCGTCGGTGTGTCCGACGTCAGCTTCCTGGGCCGACCCGACGGTCACCTCGAGGTCGATCACGACCTCATCCGGGAGATCGTGCGTCACATGCGGCGGGTGCGCCCCGACGTCGTCCTGTCGATGCATCCCGAGCGGAGCTGGGACCGCATCCAGAAGAGCCACCCCGACCATCTGGCGTGCGGGGAGGCCGTCACGCGGGCCGTGTACCCCGCGGTCGAGAATTCGTTCGCCTATCCGGAGCTCGAGGCCGCGGGCCTGCAGAGCTACCGTGTGCCGTGGCTGTGGTTCTACGGCGGCCCCGCCCACCTCGAGAACCGCTTCGTGGATGTGACCGGACGCGAGGACCTGAAGATCCGCGCCATCACCGCGCACCAGAGCCAGCACCCCGACGTCGAGCGCATGCAGACGCGTGTCCGCAGCTTCCTCATGGACAACGCCGTGCGTGGAGGGCTGCCCGCCGGCCGGAGCGCGGAGTCATTCCATACTGTCGGGATCAACACCGACAGCACCATCGCGGGCTTCTGAACCGCTCGCTCCTCCTCCGACATGCACCGACATCCGCCCGCGGCGTCGCCGTCACCCGGCAGTGGCCCGCACGACGACGGTCCCGTCGCTCATGCGACGGGACCGTCCGGGTCGGGCTGCGTCTCCGGAGCCGGAGGTGGTTCGGCTGCTCAGGCCCCGAGCGGGATCTCGGCGACGATGGGAAGAGTCGGCGTGGCGGACCCGCCCTCGGGCTCGACGGTGAGCGCGACGGCGACGAAGCCACTGATGTCGTCGAGTTCGGTGACCCTCGTCCCAGCGACGTCGTCGCCCGTCATGAGCCCCACGGACACCGGAGCAGTACCATCGGCGGGAATGCGCCACATCTGGTAGACGTAGCCCTCCGCCGGCGACGGCACGCCGGTCAGGGTGACCACGGCGGCGTCCTCCTCGCCGGAGACGGCGATCTCCGCGCGTCCGCCCGGGTCGAGGGAAAGCTGCTCCGTACGGACGTCCGAGGCCTGCAGCACCTGCTGCTCGAGCGAGGACGGCTGCAGGTTCTGGGCGATGGTGACTCCACCCACGGCGATGACGACGGCGGCGGCCGCCCCGACGATCCAGCGTGAAGCTCTGGAGGACCGCGATGCCTTGACGCTGCGTCGCTCGGCGAGGTCGTCCTGCACGACACCCGCCCCACGGCCGTCGCCGGCCGGCGAGGTCGGGACCAGGCGCAGGGGGCCCTGCTGCCCGTGCTCCTGCCGCGCGGCGCCGGGGAGCTGGGCGACGATGCGCTCGAAGAGATCGCCCGGGGGCTCGACCTGATCGGTCGCGTAGGCGGAGGTGACCGTCTCGCGACACGTCCGCACACGCTCGGCGAACGTGGCTTCGATCGCCGAGTCGGCGTTCTCGATGAACGCATCGATGACGCGCCGTTCGTCTGCACTGATCGCGTTGAGCGCGTACAGCTCAGCCCACTCGAGCACGTGGCCGCGGGCCAGGTCCGTGTCGAGGTCGTCTGCGAATTGTCTGTTCATTTCCTTGTCCTGCATCTCAGGTCACCCCCAAACATGTCTTGAGGCGAAGTAATCCGTCGCGGATCCTTGATTTGATGGTCGGTACCGCGACGCCGAGCTTCTCGGCGACCTCGCGATACGTCAGTCCGCCGTAGTAAGCCAGGCGGACGGATTCCTGTTGCGTCGCCGTGAGCGTCTCCAGACACCGCACCACGCCCTCGGCCTCCAGGCGCTGCGTCACGGTGTCCACGACGTCGTCGTGGTCGATGGTCTGCGTCGCCGCTCCGTAGCGGGCTTCGCGGTCCGTGGCACTCTGTTCCGAGCGGACCTTGTCGACGGCGCGACGGTGGGCGAGAGTCATGAGCCATGCCATCGGGCTGCCCAACGCCGGATTGAACCGGTCCGCCGTGTTCCACACCTGGAGGTACACCTCCTGGGTGGCGTCCTCACTCAGATCCGGGTCGATGAGGACCCGCCGGGCGAGACCGTAGACCCGCTTGGACGTCTGCTCGTAGAAGAGCGCGAACGCAGTGCGGTCCTGCTGGGCGACGCGCAGCAGCAGGTCGGTCAGTGTGGGCCCGACATCGGGATCAACGTCCAACTCGTCGGCTGCGGGAGCGATGGCGCTGACCCGTCGTGCTCGTGGCGTTTCCATAGGGCTCCAGCATAGGCCGCCACCCGTCGCAAACCGAACAGGATACGCGGTTTCGTGGCGTGGTGTGCGGACGCCGACCGACTGCATCGTGACCATTCCACCACCCCTTCATGTTCCTTCTGCCCAGTGTCTGCCACCTTGAATTCGGAGCAGTTCGTCGGACGGATGGTTCGCCGGGAGACCTAACTGAGGGGCTGGAACACCCCGACGCCGATCAGGGTGTCGGCGTTGAGCACGAAGTGATCGCCCAGCAGGTCGAGGAAGGTCTCCTGCACACGTCGACGATCCTCGGGGCCGTCGGGGAGCAGGCCCCGGTAGCCGCTGCCGAGGGCGAGCGACCAGGCGTGGTGCGGATCGAGCGGAACCGTGAGGGCAAGCTTCTCGACCGACACCTCGGTGAGTCCGCGGCCCTCGAGCCACACCTGCAGTCTCTCTGCGGAGGCGACCCTCCTGCAGTGTTCGACGAAGGCCGGTATCGGCGCTTCGCTGTCCGAGGGCGCTCCACCCACCGGTGCCGCCGCTGCGATGCTCTCGAGGAGCAGGCTGCCGAACGGCTCGAGGGCGCCGTCGTCCCAGGCACTCACCGCGGCCCGCCCTCCCGGACGCAGGAGCCGGACGAGACGGTCCATGTCGGCGTCCATGTCGTCGAGCAGGAAGATCCCGTAGGAGCTGATCAGCGCGTCGTAGTCCTCGTCGGCGACCCAGCGCGCAGGGTCGAGGCGGTGGCACACGACGTTGTCGAGGCCGAGCGCCTCTGCCTTCCCCTCAGCGAGAGCGAGCATCGCCGAGGATCGGTCCACGGCGTCGACGCGACCGTCCGGGCCGGCGAGCTGGGCGGCCGGGATGGTGCCCGCGCCGGTCCCGGCGAACACGTCGAGGATGCGCTCACCGAGAAGGATGTCGGCCGCGGCGACCACCGCGTTGCTCACGGGGTTCCAGACGGCCGGCGCCAGCAGGTCGTAGTCCTCCGCGGCGTTGTCGGTCGTGGACTCGGGATGACGGGCGGGCACAGGGCCTCCTGGAACGGCACTCACCGCTGCGCGCCCGTGAAACCCTGTTGCCGCCAGGCTTCGTAGAGAACGATCGACGCGGTGTTCGCCAGATTGAGTGAGCGCCGTGACGGCAGCATGGGTACGCGGACACGCGCCGTCACGCGGGGATCGTGCTTCACCTCGGCGGGGAGGCCGTCCGATTCACGCCCGAACATGAGGACGTCGGAGGGCTGGTACGTGATGTCGGTGTAGGAGACGTCGCCGTCGGACGTGAAGGCGTAGACCCGCGCGGGTCCGAGGGCGCCGAGGGCGTCGTCGAGCGTCGGATGCACGTGAAGCGTGGCCAGATCGTGGTAGTCGAGGCCGGCCCGCTTGAGCTTGGAGTCCTCGAGGCTGAATCCGAGCGGTTCGACGAGGTGGAGTTCCGCACCCGCGACAGCGGCGAGGCGGATCGCCGCTCCGGTGTTACCGGGGATCTCGGGGGTGTGGAAGAGGATGCGGAACACCTCGCCATCCTAGCTTCCGGCGGCCGCGAGCAAGCGCGCGAGCACTGGGAGCTGCACCACGTTGGGCGTGGGGCCCGACGCCAGGAACTGACGCAGCGTGCGGACGGCGGTGCCCGCGTTGACGACCTGCGGCACGGTCATGGAGGACCTGTCGAAGGCGGGCGGCACATCGATCACCGGGGCGAAGGGATTGTCGGGCGCCCCGTGGATGACGAGCCAACCGGCGACGTTGCAGTCGGGGAAGAGCTCCTGCACCGTCCTGACGGTGCGGAACAGGTCAACCTCGACGAGCCGCCCCTGGTGCCTCAGGGATCGTCCGTCCCACGAGAAGTTCCCGGGCGGTGCGGTGAACGAATCGATGACGGCCAGACGGTACCCGGCGAGCAGGACATGACCCGCGGTGGTCGACGACGCGTCGTCCAGCTCGATCCCGTTCACCAGCCGGGCGGCGGGATAGGTCGGGATCAGCGCGCGCTCGAGCAGCGCCGCGGTGCGGAGCTCGCCGTCGATCCGCGAGCGCACCGCACCGGACATGCGGGCGAAGACGCCCGGACGGCGGGGCGATCCGTGGACCTGCCGACCGGCGAGCACCAGCGGGACGGCGGGCGGGGCGGAGGGTGAGAACGGCGGCAGGTACAGGGGAGCGGACGACGCCGCGTCCTCGTCCGCGACACTCGTCCGCGTGGTGCCCGGCGGCGTGGCGCGCCGACCTGCGCCGGCAGCCGCGGCGGGTGCCGTGCTCGGGGTGGGGCGACGGCGTCCCGTGTCCGAGTCGTACCGCTCCCGCCGCTGCGGGTCACCGAGGGTCTCGTAGGCGACGGTGACGTCGTGGAAGCGTGCGGCACTTCCCCCGAGGTCCGGGTGGGCGGCGCGGGCGGCGCGGCGGTAGGCATCCTTGATGTCCTTCGGGTCGGCTTCCGGGGACACGCCGAGGACGTCGTAGTACGACCTCCGTGGTGTCTCTGCCATGAACCGACCCTTCTCGTGTGCTGCGCGTCCCGGGCCTCCGCCGGTGCGTCCCGCCCGGCGTCGTTCGCGAGCGACTCCCTTCATCCGAGACTAGAGGCAGCGGCTCGTCGGCTCCAAAGCCGGGAAACGACCCGTACGGGACCGCCGAGGCCATTCCGTACAACGGAGCAGGGGCAGCGGAAGTTCGCCGGACGGCTGCGGACGGGCGCATCCGACCCCGGCGACACCGGCGGCAGCAGGATGGGGACTGCTACCCATGGTGCTGCGGAGCCGCCGCACTACAGTGGGAGCGGCGTCCGCCGGGCGTCGTGGAAGCGGCAGGACAGGACGGTCGAGCATGGGGCGGTGGCGTGGGACGGCGGGATCGCTCGCCGGGCTGACGAGGACCGTGCTGCTGCTGACACCGGTCCTCGCGCTGACAGCCTGCACCATCGAGGTGCCGATCCCTCCGGCTTCCGCCCCGCCGACATCGGTGTCCACACCCGGGGCGCCGCAGGAGCCGACCGCGGATCCCTCGGCGGCGGTCCTCCCGCCCCTGACCCGCGCGCAGATCGTGGGGGAGGACATGACCTTCGACCGCGGGAGCTACATCACCGAGGGTCCGGTGGCCTTCGCGGACGGCATGACGCGGTCGGACGGCTGGACCCTGCGGGTCATGATGGTCAACGGCGAGTCCGTGTACGAGAACGCGGCGGGCTGCCGGACCTCGCTGCGGTACACCGGACTCCAGACGCCCCTGGTCGTCGAGGGTGACGATCGCGCGTCCACCGAGGCGCTCTTCGCCTTCCTCGACCCGAGCATCCTGCCGGAGTACCTGACGTCGTCGACCTGGCTCTGGGGCGAGAATCCGGCGGAGGCGCTGGCATCCATCGAGTTCCTCACCTACCGCCAACGGGCCACGGACTCCTCGCCCGCGAGCTCCGTCTCCCTGAGGCTGTTCAACCAGCCGCAGACCGCGCTCGGCGTCACGATCTCCTGCCCGTCCGACGAAGTGCTCGACGGCGCCATCGGCGACGTGAGGAGCCGCATCTCGGTGGTACCGCCTCGCGCCTGAGCCCGGCCCGGTGCTCATCGCCGACGAAGGACCGGGACGACACGACGCTCAGGCATGCCCCTCAGGCAGGTGTGGGGCCCGTTCCCTTCGTCCTGTACAGGCAGTACAGCGCGGAGTCCTCGGTGAGGAGGGAGGTCAGCGTCAGCTGCACGGCATCCTCGGGACTCTCGCCCACGGAGATCCTCGGGCCGTCACCACCGGCGAGGAGGGGACTGACGGACAGGCACAGCTCGTCCACGGCTCCGGAGCGGGTGAACGCGCCCAGCACGGCCGGCCCGCCCTCGCACAGGACCTTCAGGTGACCCCGCCGACGGAGTTCCTCCAGGAGCGGCCCGGTCTCCACGGTGTCCTCCCCGCAGTCCACGAGATCGGCCACCGCGGCGAGCGCCTCGCGCCGGCCGGTGTCCGAGCCCCGCGAGGTGAAGACGATCGGGCGGACGGGCGCCTCCGTGAAGAATCCGCTGTCCGGGTCGAGGTCCAGGCTGCCGGAGATGACAGCGACGGCCGGGTGCGGTGCGAGGCCCTGCGTCGAGCGCCACGACCGGGCGTCGTCGTCCACGAGGTCGCCCTCGTACCCTTCCGCCCGGATGGTACCGGCGCCCACGAGCACGACGTCCGCGAGCCTGCGGAGGACGTCGAAGATGCGCTTGTCGCCGTCGTTCCCGAGCCCGGCCGAGAAGCCTCCGCTCGTGGCCGCGCCGTCCGCAGCGGCCACGAAGTTGAAGCGCACGTAGGGCGCCTGCGCAGCGGAACCGGAGCTGCCCCCGGGGTAGGCGTAGATGCGGTGCAGGTCGGCGTCGTCCACCGCTGGTGCAGCGCCCCCGGCGGCGGCGGGGACCAGGGAGGTGATCACGGCGCCACCGGCTCGTTGACGTCACCCATGTTGTGGCGCAGGTAGGCGGGCTGCCGCCAGCCGAGGACGGCCTCGGTGAGCGAGATGGCGGCACGCGACGCGGCGACGTTGTGCATGCGGACCACGCGGGCACCGCCCAGGATGCAGATCACGGCCGCTGCCAGGGAACCCTCGACGCGTTCGCGCTTGGGGCGGTCGAGGGTCTCGCCGATGAAGTCCTTGTTGGACACCGCGGCGAGCGTCGGGAAGCCCATGCCTGCGATCTGGGCGAAGCGTCGCGTGATCTCGAGGGAGTGCAGGGTGTTCTTGTTGAGGTCGTGACCGGGATCGAGCAGGATGCGGTCCTCTCGGATACCGAGCCGGACGGCGTCGTCGACCTTGCGGAGCAGGAAGTCGGAGATCTCGCGCACCACGTCGCCGTAGGTGGGCCGCGGATAGACCGTGCGGGGCTCCGCGAGGCTGTGGGTGATGATCAGGTGCGCCCCGGCCTCGGCGACCACGGCCGCCATGTCAGGATCCCGCAGGCCCGTGGTGTCGTTGACCACGTTGGCCCCCGCGGCGAGGGCCTGGTGCGCCACCTCCGGGAGGAACGTGTCCGCCGAGATGATGACGTCCGAGACGGCCCGCACCGCGCTGATCACCGGGACGATCCGGTCGATCTCCTCCGCGGCCGGGATGTGAACGCCCGGGGAGAAGGGAGCGCCGCCGATGTCCACCCAGTCCGCGCCGTCCTCCACGGCCCTCAGCGAGGCGTCGACCGCCGACTGGAACGCGAAGGTGGCTCCATTGTCGTAGAAGGAGTCCGGCGTCCGGTTGATGACCGCCATCAGCGCCACCTGCCGGTCGAAGTCGACCGTTCGTGAGCCGAAGGAGTGCACGGGGTGACGGAAGCTCGGGCGGAAGGTGCCCGGGGAGGGAGGAGCCGCTGCATGACTGTCCATGGTGCATTCATACCACCGGCGCCCAGCGGCGCCCTGGGAGGGAGAGCGGGTGACGGCCACCACGCGAATGGGGCTGGTCGGCGCGCGCCGGTAGTCTTGGATCATGCCCGTGTACGTCGATCACGCGGCGACCACGCCGATCTCGGCGCCCGCGCTCGCCGCCCTCACCCACGAACTCAGCCGCAGCGGTAACCCGTCCTCCCTGCACGGCTCGGGCCGCCGTGCCCGGCGTTCCGTCGAGGACGCCCGCGAGACCCTCGCAGCGGCAGCCGGTGCGCAGGCGTCGGAGGTGATCTTCACGTCCGGGGGCACCGAGGCGGACAACCTCGCCCTGAAGGGCCTCTACTGGGCGCGGCGCGCGGACGATGCCACCCGTACGCGCATCATCTGCAGCTCGATCGAACACCACGCCGTGCAGGACACCGTGGAGTGGCTCGAGCGCCACGAGGGTGCGGAGGTCGTGTGGCTGCCCGTCGACGCCGCCGGTGTGGCGTCGTTCGACGCGCTGCGTACCGCGCTCGCGGACGCCCCGGAACGCACGGCCCTCGCGACCGTGATGTGGGCCAACAACGAGGTGGGGACGGTGCAGCCCGTACGCGCCGTCGTCGAGGAGGCCGCCCGGTACGGCGTCCCCGTCCACAGCGACGCCGTCCAGGCGTTCGGGTCCCTTCCCGTCTCCTTCCGCGAGTCGGGTCTCGCGACCATGGCCGTCAGCGCCCACAAGATCGGCGGGCCCGTGGGAGTAGGAGCGCTCCTCGTCCGCCGCGATGTCACGCTCACTCCCACGCAGCACGGCGGCGGACAGGAGAGGGACATCCGCTCGGGCACGCTGGACGGTGCGGGCATCGCGGCCTTCGCGGCGGCGGCCGACGACGTCGTCGCGCACCTCGCCGTCGAGGCACCACGCCTCTCAGGCCTCCGCGACCGGCTGATCGAGGGCATCCTGCAGGAGGTGCCCGACGCCGTCCTCCGGGGTGTGGCGCATCCGGCACCCGAGGGCACGCGACTGCCGGGCAACGCCCACTTCACCTTCCCCGGCTGCGAGGGCGACTCGCTCCTGTTCCTCCTGGACCTCGCGGGGATCGAGTCCAGCACGGGCTCGGCGTGCACCGCCGGCGTCCCGCGGCCCTCACACGTGTTGCTCGCCATGGGTCTCACGGAGGAGGAGGCACGCGGTGCGCAGCGCTTCAGCCTCGGACACACCTCCACCGATCGGGACGTCGACGCCGTGGTCGCAGCCATCGGCGAGGCGTACGCGCGAGCCCGAAAGGCCGGCATGGCCGGGCACGCATCGACCATCCAGACGGCAGGAACGGGTTTTTCATCATGAGGGTACTGGCAGCGATGAGTGGCGGCGTCGATTCCGCCGTGGCGGCGGCACGCGCCGTCGAGGCCGGGCACGACGTCGTCGGGGTGCACCTCGCCCTGTCCCGCATGCCCGGCACCCTGCGCACCGGCAGCCGTGGCTGCTGCACCATCGAGGACTCGCGGGACGCCTGGCGCGCCTGCGACATCCTCGGGATCCCCTACTACGTGTGGGACTTCTCCGAGCGGTTCAAGGAGGACGTGGTGGACGACTTCGTGGCCGAGTACGCCGCGGGCCGCACCCCGAACCCCTGCATGCGCTGCAACGAGCGCATCAAGTTCGCCGCCCTGCTCGAGAAGGCACTGGCCCTCGGGTTCGACGCCGTCTGCACCGGCCACTACGCGAAGGTCGTCGAGGACGCCGACGGGAACCCCGAACTGCACCGCGCCGCGGACTGGGCGAAGGACCAGTCCTACGTGCTCGGCGTCCTCACGCACGAGCAGCTCAGGCACTCCATGTTCCCGCTGGCCGAGACGCCCTCGAAGGCCGAGGTCCGCGCCGAGGCCGAGCGGCGCGGGCTTTCCGTGGCGAACAAGCCCGACAGCCACGACATCTGCTTCATCCCCGACGGCGACACCCGCGGGTGGCTGGAGGAGCGCATCGACATGACCGAGGGGGACATCCTCGACGTGGACGGGGAGAAGATCGGCAGCCACCCCGGCGCCAACGCCTTCACCGTCGGCCAGCGGCGCGGGCTCAAGCTCGGCACCCCGGCCGCGGACGGCAAGCCTCGCTTCGTCCTCGAGATCCGTCCGAAGCAGAACGAGGTGATCGTGGGGCCCGAGCATCTGCTCGCGATCGACGAGATGAAGGGCATCAAGCTCTCCTGGGCGGGCCTGCCGATCACCGAGGTGGCGACCGGCGAGGAGTTCGACTGCATGGCCCAGGTGCGCGCGCACGGTGATCCGGTCGCCGCCCGTGCACGGGTGGAGGAGTCCGACGGCGCCCAGCAGCTCGTCGTGCGGCTGGTCGAGCCGATGCGTGGTGTCGCCCCCGGCCAGACGGTGGTGCTGTACCAGGGCACGCGCGTGCTCGGGCAGGCCACCATCGATTCCGCACGCTCGGCCCTGCGCCCCGAGGTGGCCGCCGCGGAGGCAGTCTCCGCCGCGGGCGGGCAGATCAGGACCTAGGTCCCGTCCGCCACGAGGCGCGGATCCGTCGCAGTTCACGGGGGCCGCCCGGCGTCTGCTTGACTGGAGGAATGACGCATCCACGCAGCGGTTTCGATCCGGCGGCCAGCTCGCTCGCGGGCGACGTGGCACCTGAGGTCATGACGGAACTGCTGTCCGTTCGTAGCTCGATCGACAACATCGACGCCACGCTCGTCTACCTGCTCGCCGAACGTTTCAAGGCGACACAGCGGGTGGGTCACCTCAAGGCGGAACACGATCTCCCGGCCGGGGACCCGCAGCGTGAAGCTGCGCAGATCGCCCGGCTGCGGACGCTCGCCGAGGAGGCGCAGCTCGACCCGGCCTTCGCCGAGAAGTTTTTGAACTTCATCATCTCCGAGGTGATCCGCCACCATCAGGCCATCTCCGAGAACCGCAGGCCGGGCTCCGGAGAAGCACCCAGGAGCGCCGGACCGCATGAGTGAGGCGCAGGATCTGCCGACCGTCGGTGCCACCGCGGCGGGGGACTGGCCGGGCACGGACCCCTACGACGCCCACCGTGCAGTGCGGGGAGAACTCGGCGGCGTCAACCTCCCGTTCCTCCCGTCACTGCCCGCCCGCGGACCGGGCAGCGACGCCGTGGGCCGCACCCTCGGTGTGCTCGTGGAAATGCCGTTCGATCTGCAACCCCACGGCTGGCGGCTCGTACAGCGGCCCGGCAAGGACCAGCGGCGGGCGGAGTCCGCGCTGTCCTCCGACATCAACGCACTCGGCGACGTGGCCGGCGCCGAGGAGAGCCCGGCCGGCCGGCTGAAGCTGCACCTGTGCGGGCCCCTGACCCTGGCTGCCGCAGTCTCGCTGCACGGCGGCGAACGCGTCCTCGTGGATCACGGGGCCCGGCGCGAGCTCTACGCCTCGCTGGCCGTGGGGGCGGCCGACCTGGTGGGTCGCGTCTCCTCGGTGGCCCGCGGTGCGGGGATCACGGTGCAGCTCGACGAACACTCGGCGGAGCAGATCCTCACCGGGCGCGTCCCGACGGCGAGCGGCTACCGCACACTCCGAGCAGTCGATCGGCGCGAGGCCACCGAGGCGTGGGACCTCGTGACCGCGTCCGTGAAGGCGGCCGGCGCGACCGGCACGGTCCTGGTTCCCGGGGCGGGCGACACAGCGTTCGACGCTGCCCGCGCGACGTCGGACCCGGTGCTGTCCCTCGGGCTGCCCGACATCACGGACGCGCGCTGGGAGTCGCTGGCGGAGGACGTGGAATCCGGCCGGCGGCTGGTCCTCGCGGTCCTCGATCCCACGGGGGCGCTCCCGCAGGTGACGGCTCTCGCGGAATCGGTCCTCTCCGCCTGGCGGCGGGTCGGCCTACCGGTCGGTGCCCTGGCGCACCTCACCATCACCACCGTCCCCGGACTGGCCGCGACATCGCCGACCGAGGCCGTGCGCGTGCTCACCCGACTCGCGCAGGTCGCCGACGCGCTGGACCAGGTCCGGACGGACGGCTGACCCTCCTGACGACCGGCGGCCTGACGACCGGCGGATCAGGCCCGCGGATCAGACCCGCTGCTCGAAACGGCGAGGGGTCGCGTCCGCCGGGAGGACGCCGTCGAACTCCTCGAGCTCGTACCGGAACGTCCCCGCGTACACGAGCAGCGTGCCGAGCTGGCGATGCACCACGTTGGTCGAGATGCGGAAGGCCCCGGCGTCGTCGTCCCACCACTGCTCCACGTACGCTAGGGCGCCCAGGGCGTCGGGTACGGGAAGGGTGAGCCCCGCGAACACGCGCGTCTGCGACGACAGCATCCGCATCCGCCCGCTCTCGGTCGCCGTGCAGGTCAGGAGCGTGGCCATGCGGCGGTGCCGGCCCACGTAGTCCGTCAGCACGCCGTCCTGCAGCGACGTGGTGTCCTCGAAGACGCGCAGCGCGGTGCCGAAGTCCAGTTCGCGGCGCGCCGTCAGGGCCGGCCGGCCGAAGGGGTCCACGTGCGGGTAGTTCCTGATCTCGAACGGGACGTCCGTGTTGTACTCCGGGAAGAACGCGTTCTCGAGGGCCGTGAGCCGGAACGCGGGCCGGGCGAACCATGCGGGGCACCCGGCGACGTCGAACACCCCGCGGCCATGGCCGGACAGCCCGCTGTCGGCGTGGAGGCCGAAGTACTCGCGGAGTTCGGGTTGCAGACGCCCGAACTCCGTGCCCATCGCCTGCTGGTAGATCGAAGTCATGCCGCCCACTTCCGTCGCTCGGACAACCAGTCAATCATGATGCGCGCCGTGAACCGGGCGTGCCCTCGCAGGGCCGGGCTGTGGGGGACCTCCGCGGACGCACCGCTGGTCACCATGTAGGCGGCAAGGACGGCGAGCCAGGAGTCCACCGCCTCGGGGTCGGCGTCGCGGGAGAGCGGTGAGGCGCGGAGCAGATCCTCAGCGGGCAGTCCGTCATGGCGCAGGTAGGGCAGCAGCCCCACCCAGTCGGACCAGGCGGGGCCACGCGTCACGAAGTTCCAGTCGCACACCACGGCGCGTCCCGACCGGCGCTCGATCATCAGGTTGTCCGGCCGCAGGTCGTTGTGGACCACCCGTGAGCCTGCGAGCCGAGCGGGCGCGGCCCGGAGGAGCCCCTCGAGATCGCGCACCGCGTCCGGTGTGAGCAGGGGCAGGAACGGGGTACCGGAAGTATCCGTGGCGGATCGCTCGAACGTGCCGAGCAGGTTCTCGTCTTCGACCAGTCCGACGGTGAACGAGCCGCGCACCATGGGTGCCGGCAGACCGTCGAGGCCGGCGCTCAGCTCGACGAGGCTCGCCTGGACGGCATCGGCCTGCGTGCGGGTCCAGGGCCCGCCGGGCATGTGCCCGTCGATGTGCTCGAGCACGAGGACGACCCACCGGACCCCGAGACCCGCCTCGAGGTGCATGCTGTCCAGGAGGCGGGGTACCGGAAGGCCCTCGGGCATGACCGCGAGGACCTCGGCCTCGCGGACGTAGGCGGGGTAGGCGAACGGCTCCGTGCTCGGTGCCGCCTTGACGAACACGGTGCGGTCTCCGCGGCGGACCCCGGCTGCGAAGCCCGGGGTGAAACCTCCACCGGCCGGCCGCACGGCATCGGGTGGGCCGCCCACGGCGGTCGCGACGGCGGCCCTGACCTCGGGCGGGAGGCCCGGGTAGGGCGGCCTGCGGGCCGTCGAGGTGTAGTCGAAGCCCGTCACAGCCGGCCGGCGGCCTTGAGCCTGATGTAGGTGTCCGCGAGCAGGGGCGGGAGGTCGGCGGGAACGGCGTCCACGACCTCCGCGCCGAGCAGCCTGATCTGGTCGGCGATGGCCGCACGCTCCAGGAGGGCTCGCTCGGCCGCGGCGGCGCGGAAGGTGGCCGCCGCCGTCGACCGGTCGGCACGCAGCTCTTCGAGCTTCGGGTCGAGGACGGACGCCACGACGACGACGTGCCGTTCGGTGAGTCCCGGGAGCGCGGGCAGGAGGCCCTCCTCCGCGGCGCCCGAATCCAGCGAGGTCAGCAACACGACGAGCGAACGATGCGCCGACGCGGCCCGCACCTGCGCGGGCACACGGGACCAGTCCGCCTCGATCAGCTCGGCGTCGAGCGGTGCCATCGCGGTGACCAGGGAGCTGAGGAGGTTCCCTTTCGCGGTGGAATCGACGCGCGCCCGCAGCCTCCGGTCGAAGGCGAGGAAATGCACCTTGTCGCCGCCGCGCTCGGCCAGGACCGCGAGGAGCAGGGCGGCTTCGATCCCCGTGTCGAGGCGGGGTTCGTCCAGGACGCGTGCCGCGGAGGTGCGGGAGGTGTCGAGGACGATCACCACGCGCCGATCGCGCTCCGGCCGCCAGGTCCGCACCACGGTGTCCCTCCGGCGCGCGGTCGCCCGCCAGTCGATCGAGCGGACGTCGTCGCCCCGCACGTAGTCGCGGAGTGAGTCGAACTCCGTACCGGCACCGCGGATCTGCACGGCGGACTGGCCGTCGAGCTCCCTGAGGCGGCGCAGCTTGGACGGCAGATGCCGCTTGGAGTTGAAGGGTGGCAGCACGCGCAGCACCCCCGGCGCGCCAAGGCTCACCTGCCGTGCGGCGAGCCCGAGCGGGCCTGCACTGCGGATCGTCACGGTGTCCACGCGGCGGATCCCGCGCCGCGTGGGGCGCAGGGACACGGCGATGCGCCGGGACTCACCGGGCGGGACACGGAGGGTCTGCTCGGGGTCGGCGGCACCGGCGGAGGGCTGCCATGCCTCGCGGACGGTCGCCCGGAGCGGGCGCGGGGAATCGTTCCGGACCACGAGCGTGCTGCGGCAGTCCTCGCCGAGACGGACGCTCGCGGGCAGCGTGCGGGTGACGCCGACGCGCCGCGGGGAGGCCGCGAGGGCGAGGTCGACGCCGACCGCCGCGGCCAGCAGCAGGGCCCAGAGCAGCGCCGACGTGGCGCCCGGGTACACGATGACGGGCACGACGCCGAGCAGCGCCAGCAGGACCAGGCGTCCGGTGATCACCACGGGTGCTCCTCTCGTGCCCGCCCGTGGGAGGCGGCCGGGCGATGTCGCGTGGACACGGGGCGGGGCTCAGCGAGGTCGGCGCCGCACCGCGGTGGTCGGGCCGACGTCGCCGACGTGGCCGAGGTGGTCGATGGACCGGACATGCCGGTCACCTGGGAACGGGCACCGTCCCGAGGATCCCCACCAGGACGTCGTCCACGTTCACCCCGTCCATCTGCGCCTCGGGCCGCAGGGCCACACGGTGCCGGAGCGCCGGCAGCGTCAGGGCCTTGACGTCGTCGGGCGTCACGAAGGACCGACCCGAGAGCCACGCCCAGGCGCGCGACGTGTTGAGCAGCGCGGTGGCCCCGCGAGGGGACACGCCCAGCTGGAACGACGGCGACGTGCGCGTGGCCCGGACCACGTCCACGATGTAGGCGAGGACCTCGGGTGCGATCGCGACGCGCGCGACCGCGGCGCGGGCACGTTCGACGTCCTCGACGCCGGCCACGGCCCTGACACCCGCCCCGGCGAGGTTGCGGGGGTCGAAGCCGACGCTGTGGCGGCGGATCACCTCGATCTCGTCCTCCCTCCCGGGCAGGGGGAGGGTCAATTTCAGGAGGAATCGGTCGAGCTGCGCCTCGGGTAGCGGGTACGTGCCCTCGTACTCCACCGGATTCTGGGTCGCCGCGACGATGAAGGGGCGGGGCAGGGGCCGGGACACGCCGTCCACGGAGACCTGCCGCTCCTCCATGGCCTCGAGGAGGGAGGCCTGTGTCTTCGGCGGCGTGCGGTTGATCTCGTCGGCGAGCAGGATGTTCGTGAACACCGGCCCCTCGCGGAAGGTGAACTCGGCCGTCTTCGACTCGTAGATGAGCGATCCGGTGATGTCGCCCGGCATGAGGTCGGGTGTGAACTGGACCCGCTTCGTGTCCAGGCTCAGTGCTGTCGCCAGGGTGCGGACGAGGAGGGTCTTCGCAACACCGGGCACGCCCTCGAGCAGCACGTGCCCGTCGGCGAGCAGCCCGATCAGGAGCCCCGTCACCGCGGCGTCCTGACCCACGATCGACTTGCCGACCTCCGTTCGCACCCGCAGCAGGGCCGCCCTGGCCGACGCGGCGTCCTCCGCCGCTCGACCATCGAGCACACCGGCCGACGGCGCGGCAGAGGAGGCGGAGGGTGCGGCAGGCGGTGCGGCAGGCGGTGCGGCAGGCGACGTTGCAGGCGGCGCTGACCGCGGGGTCGCCTGCCCCGTCCAGCCGTCGCGGGAGGCTTCGTGGGCGCTGCCTCCGGACGTGGGCCACGCGCCCCGGCCCGCCGGTGCGCCCGTCGGTGCGCCCGTCGGCCCGGTCGCAGATTCGGTGGGCGCCGCGCGCTCATCCTGCCGGTCGTCGAAGTGACTCATGATGACGTGATCTCCTTCTCGAGGTCGAGGATGTCCTGTGCCCAGAGCACAAGCTCGCGGTTCGTGGTCGGTGTGCGCTCGAGGAACTGTCGCTCGAGGTCGGATTGCGGGCGTCCGGTGTGTCGGGCCGCGGCCTCCAGGACCTCGACCGGCGACGCCGACCGGTCCACCCGGAGGCGACGCGCCATGCGGGCGAGACCCGCGGCCCTGAGGTTGGCCGCGGCATGGGCCACGGAGCGGGAGTCCTGGTACAGCCGCGCACGGCCCTCGGCGGTCTCCGCCGCACGCACGACCACGGGAAGGGGCTCGGTCGCGAGCGGTCCGAGGCGCCGCCCGCGCCACACCATGGCCAGGACGGCGCAGGCGAGGAGCCAGACGAGCAGGGTGTTCACCCACCCGGGCAGCAGCGTCATCGGGTCCACGCCCTCCCCGGTGGACACCACGTCGGCGCCCGTCGGCTCGTACCAGACCAGAGTGGGCGACGAGCCGAGGATCCGCAGGGCGAGGGCCGCGTTGCCGGCCTCGTCGATGGACTCGTTGGAGAGGATGGACGGCGCCCCGAGGATCGCGACGCTGCCGTCCTCGTCCGTCACATACAGGCCGCCGGTGGTGTCCTCGGCCGTGGTGTCGTCGATCGTGGCCGGGAAGCACTCGACGTCACCCGAGTAGAGGATGCCCGTGGCAGGCACGGAGACCGCCGCCGTGGCATCGGCGTCCGGGCAATCGGCGGCGAGAGCCGGAGCGTCCCCGCCGATGTCGAGCGGCACGGGACCCACGACGCCGAAGTCGCTCGACAGCGTACTGAGTTGGCGCTCGCCGGGCGCCGCGAGGACGGCGCGGGCGGAGCTGTCCGTCAGCTCCTCCACCTGCGAGGCACTCAGGTACTGCGCGTCGTCGTTCAGGAAGAGCGTGGCGCCGGCACTGTCGAGCGCATCGAGGGCGTCCTCGTAGGAAGAGACGCGGACGACGTTGATGCCTTGCGCCTCGAGCACCTGTGCGACCGCCCGGGCACCCGCGGGCGCCGCATTGCCGGGCGAGAGGGGCGCGCCGTCCTCCTCGTCCCCCGGAAGAAGATTGAGGATGATGACCACCGCGAGGACGAGCGCGCCGATCAGCAGGGGGATCGAGCGGCGGAGGCGTGCGCGCGCGGTCGCGCCGGCACTGCCGCCGTCGCCCATCACCTCGACGGACGTGCCCGAGGATGCGGAGCGGGACGTGTCCGTCGGGACGCGCGGTGCGCCACCGGTCTCCTCGTCCGGTGTCCCGGCGGGAGTCCTGGAGCCCATGGGCGCGCTCATCGGGGAGCCGCCGGCAGGGCCGACGACGCCGGGCGATCGCGCTCGGGCCGTTCCCCCGTGAGGCGCAGGTCGAGCTCGGCCGCGCGTCGGTGGTCGCCGGCGGAGGCTCGTCCGCTGCCGTAGTGCGTCTCGTTGAACAGGTCCGCCAGCCAGGTGACGTCCTGAGCCGCGCCCGGGAAGGCGGATCCGAGGTGAAGACCGGCCTCCGTCGCCGTCCGGCCCGGCTGCTCGTCGATGATCACGCGTTCCTCCGCCCCGCGGATGATGGCGCGGAGCAGTTCGGCGACCGCCCCGTTCCAGTCGCCGGCAGCGGCGAGGGCGTCCGCGCGGGCGCGGTGCTCCCGAGCGGAGCGGCGCTCGTCGTCGTCGAAAACCGCGGCCTCCGGCTTCCGGCCACGGGCGTTCAGGCGCGGCTTGATCAGCACGATCGCGACCACGATGACGAGCGCTGCGCCGACGGCGAGCACCACAGTGCCCGGCCCGGGTCCGAGGGCGCCGACGCCGTCCGCGAGCCGCGCGAGGCTGCGGAGCACGTCGGCGATGATGCGCTCGAAGATGTTGGGCTGCGCCTCGACGTACGCGGACTTACTCAGCTCCTCCTCGAGGAGCCGGCGTGCCTCGTCGGCGTCGGGGGCCAGCCGTGGGACCGGGGGGAGCATCACGGCGTCGACAGACAGGGCGTGTGCCCGGCTCGGTGGTGGCGCATCAGCGCGGCCCGCCCGTGCCGTGACCGAAGGAACTGGTGCCGCCGGGGAGCACGTCGGGACGTCCGGCCTGAGCCTGCTCGTGCTCCTTCATCAGGACGACGTCGAAACCCTCGCGCCGCATCCGCAGGTCCACGTACAGCAACGAGGTCACGCCCGACTGGAACGCGTAGCCGATGGCGGTGAACAGGGCCGTGATGGCCTGCGTCGCGGCGAGCAGGGGGAGGGAGTCCAGGGCGTCCGGCGTCGCGGACGTGCTGGTGCTGAACCCGAAGATGAGTGTCACCGCGAACGTGAGGGGCGCGGAGATCACGGATCCGATGATCGACACGATCAGGGCCGTGAGCAGCACGATGCCGAAGGTGCGCCACCAGTTGCCGCGCGTCAGGACCCAGGAGCGCTTGACCGCCGCGAGGGGGCCGCGCTGCTCGAGCATCAGTGCAGCCGGGGTGACGACCAGCTTCGTGGTCACCCAGACGAGGGCGGCGACGGCGCCGAGGACGAGGGGAACCACCAGGAAGGCCGAGTACTCCTCGAGGGCGTAGATGGCGAGTGCCGACAGACCGACGACCAGTCCGAAAGCCACCAGGCCGGCGAGGAAGGCGAGCACGCCGAACGCCAGGAGCGGCAGCAGGCGGCCGCGCGCCAGCCGCCAGGACTGCCCGAAGGTCGTCCTCTGATTGATGACGGCGCGCGCGATCGGGATCACGAGGATCCCCTGCAGGACGAGAAGGGCGACGGCGGAGAGGATGCCCGCGATCGCCGCGAACACACTGAAGCTCGCCACGGCGCCGACGAAGTCCCCGAAGGACGCGCTCTGGGACTCGAGGGCCTCGAAGGAGGACAGCACGTTGCCCAGCGCGAGGATCGTCACGAGGGTCACGACCGCCTGCAACAGGATGGCGTTGCCGAAGGTCGCGATCGGGTTCTTCCGGCAGGCCTGGAACGCGCCGTCGAGGATCTCGCCGAGACCCAGGGGACGCAAGGGGATGACCCCCGGCTTCGGCGGGGCCTGGTACTGGTTGCCCTGGTATTGGGCCGGGGACTGGTTCGCCGGGTATCGGGCCGGGTACTGGTTCGCCGGGTACTGCGCCGACTGGTGCTGAGGTAGCGGATACTGCGGCGCCTGGTACGGCCCTGATGCGGTGCCGCCCTGCCGGCCCGCATGCGCCTGCGGGCCGGTGGGCGGACCGGGCGGCCGCGCGGGGCCCTGCCACGGGGCCTGGGGGACTGGGGCCGCTGTTCCCTGGGGAGGGTGGCTCCCCTGCGCGAAGGTCGACGGCGTACCCCAGCCGACCGCACCACCACCGGGTCCACCTGACGGGCCGCTGTCGGCCGGTGCGCCCGGGTTCGCCCACGGGTTGGCGGGCGTCGAGACGTCGGGTGTGTCGCTGGGCCCCTCGCCCGGTCCGTCGCTGCGCTGATCACTCATGGCGTCCCTCGCGTCCCCTCCGTCGCACCGAGGGGAGGCGTGGATCGGCGTCCCCTCCTGCATCATAGTGAGGCGTCGTGCCGTTTCGGTCGGAAGCGACCGCGCTGCGGACGTGCCGGCGCCGCCGAGGGCCGCGGCGCGCGCTCCCGGCGGTGGGACTTTGCGTGCCCGATACGACACTATGGGGGTATGAAGGCTCGCATACTGGTCATCGACGACGACGAGGCACTGTCCGAGATGATCGGGATCGTTCTCCGCAACGACGGATTCGATCCCGTGTTCTGCGCCGACGGCGCAGCCGCCCTCGGCGTCTTCCGTTCCAGCCATCCCGACCTCGTGCTGCTCGATCTCATGCTGCCGGGTCTGGACGGTATCGAGGTGTGCCGTCAGATCCGTGAGGAATCGGACCTCCCCATCGTGATGTTGACCGCGAAGTCGGACACGTCCGACGTCGTGCGCGGGCTCGAATCCGGGGCCGACGACTACGTGCCCAAGCCGTTCAAGCCCGCCGAGCTCGTGGCGCGCGTGCGTGCACGCCTGAGGCCCGCGGAGTCGAAGGCGCCGGAGACGCTCCGCATCGGCGAGGTGAGCATCGACGTCGCCGGTCACGAGGTGACGCGCTCGGGCCAGAAGGTCTCGCTCACGCCCCTCGAGTTCGACCTGCTCGTCGCGCTCGCCCGCAAGCCGTGGCAGGTGTTCACGCGGGAGTTGCTGCTCGAGCAGGTGTGGGGCTACCGGCACGCCGCGGACACACGCCTGGTCAACGTGCATGTCCAGAGGCTGCGCTCGAAGATCGAACGCGATCCCGAAGCCCCGGAGATCGTGCTGACGGTGCGCGGTGTCGGTTATAAGGCCGGACAGGGCTGACGCGGGGGGCGCCCACCACGGCGCTCCCGCTGTCTCCGCCCACGACCACGACGGCGCCGTCGATCACCGCACCGCCGTGGCTCGCGGCGGTGACGCCGATCGTCCGCACGACGACGTCGAGCCCGGCACCGGCGCGTTCCCCGCGGTTCAGGGGCCGGCCCTGCTCGCCGGTGGTGGGGCGTCCCCCGTGACCCCCGCGTCCGACGGGCGCTCGCGCGTCGCCCGCGCACGCAGGGTCGGCGAGGACATCGGTCGCCGCTGGCGCCGATCGCTGCAGTTCCGCACGGTGGTCGCCACCATGCTCCTGACCTCCGTGTCCTTCGTCGCGGTCGGCGGGTTCCTCTCGAACCAGATCGCCAACGCGCTGTACGAGGAGCGGTTCGACCAGTTCAGCGCCGAGGCGGGCCGCGCCCTGATCTCGACGAAGGCCGTGTTCCGCGACTCGTCGGCCACGGACGCCGACACGACCAACCGCCTCGTGATCGACTCGGTGAACGCGCTCGTGGGCAACGAGACGGAGGCCCCCCGGCAGGCCATCCTGGTGCCCATGTCCGAGGGCGGGGGACTGCTGATCCCCACCACCGTGACGCAGCAGGGTGTCACCGACAGCATGCTCCCGCCCGAGTTGAAGGGCGCCGTGGAGTCCGGCCAGGACATCTACTGGGCGCCCACCGTGATCCCGGTGACGGAGGACGCGCAGCAGGACGCACCGGGCGTGGTGTTCGGCACGCAGGTGCAACTGCCGCCCGAGCGCACCGCGTACGGGTTGTACGTCTACTACGACCTCTCCTCGATGCAGGCCACGCTCGACGACATCCACCGCACGCTCTGGCTCGTGGGCCTCGTGCTCCTGCTCGTCATCGGGGCGATCACCTGGTACGTGACCCGCAGTGTCGTGCGCCCGGTCAGTCACGCGGCCTCGGTGGCCGAGAAGCTCGCGTCCGGTCAGCTGCAGGAGCGCATGGAGGTGAGCGGGGAGGACGAGGTGGCCCGTCTTGGGTTGTCCTTCAACCACATGGCCGGCAGCCTCCAGGACCAGATCACGCAACTCGCACAGCTTTCGCAGATGCAGCAGCGCTTCGTCTCCGACGTCTCGCACGAGCTGCGGACCCCGCTCACCACCGTCCGTATGGCCGCCGAGGTGCTGCACGACGCCCGGGAGGAGTTCAACCCGATCAACAAGCGATCGGCGGAGATCCTCTTCGACCAGGTGGAGCGGTTCCAGGCACTCCTCGCGGACCTGCTGGAGATCTCGCGGTTCGACGCCGGCGCAGCCACGCTCGAGGCCGAGCCGACGGATCTGGTGCAGTTGGTGCAGCACTCGATCGACGGGGCGGGACCGCTGGCCGATCGCCTCGGGTCCGAGCTCAGGATCATCACCGGTGAGTCGCGCTGCATCGTCGACGCGGACGCCCGCCGGATCGACCGCATCCTCCGCAACCTCATCGTCAACGCACTCGAGCACGCCGAAGGGGGGCCCGTGGACGTCCACATCGCCTGCAGTCCGGAGGCCGTCGCGGTGGCGGTCCGTGATCACGGGATCGGCATGGCAGGAGAAGAGGCCACCCGTGTGTTCGACAGGTTCTGGAGAGCTGATCCCGCGCGAGCCCGCACCACGGGCGGCAGCGGGCTGGGGCTGTCGATCGCCCTGGAGGACGCACGACTGCACGGCGCCTGGCTGGAGGCCTGGGGTACGCCGGGCGACGGCGCCTGCTTCCGCCTCACAGTCCCTCGCCACGAGGGCGGCAACCTGACGGCGTCGCCGCTCGCTCTGCCGCCATCGCCGTCGTCGATGGCGCCTGCCACCGAGTCCGGCCGCGTTGCGCCCGGGACGGAGTCGGTCCACACCGGCTCCACACGTGTGACGCGGGAGGTCGAGCGATGACGTCGGCAGGGCGCGGGCGTCCCCGCGAGAATCCTCCGCGGCGCAGGCCTCGCGCGACGGTCGTCATCGCTGCCGTGCTCGCCCTCTGTCTGGTCTGGCTCACCGGCTGCTCGGCCATCCCCACCAAGGGTCCCGTGGGCGTCATCTCCGCCGCGCCGGGCGATCCCGACGCCGACGCGCCCGCCTTCTCGCCCGAGGGCCCGGCCCCCGGCGCGGCGCCCGAACTCGTCCTCCGCGGGTTCATCACGGCCGGCACGGGTGCCGGCGACGGGTACAGCGTCGCCCGGCAGTTCCTGACCAGGGAACTCGCCGAGAGCTGGAAGCCCGAGGAGCGGATCGTCCTGTTCAGCAGCGAGCCGCGGGTGGAGCAGCGCGAGACCGAGGGCATCTTCCAGATCCAGTTGGAAACCACGGGGACGGTCGACGCGCGCGGTGTCCGGACCGACCTCCCGGTCCCGGTCGCCGAGACGCTCGGGGTCAGGATGGAGCAGGTGGACGGCCAGTGGCGTATCGCGGAGGTGCCCGACGGCATCTTGCTCGCCCAGAGTGCCGCCCAGGAGCTCCTCATCTCCCACAGCCTCTACTTCTACAGCAGCAACTACCGGTACTGGGTGCCGGATGCCCGCTGGTTCGTGCGGAGGGCCGGCGTGGCGGCGCGGGTCGTGAGCACCATGCTCGCCGGCCCGGCGCCATACCTGCAGGGCTCGGTCACGAGTGCCTTCCCGGAGGGCGTCACGCTCGCACGCGACTCCGTGCCGATCACCTCGGGGACGGCGTCCGTGGAACTCTCGGCGGAGGTGCTGGACGGCGCCACCGACCTCGGGCTGCAGCAGATGAACCAGCAGCTGGAGGTCAATCTCACCGGGCTGAACGACGTCGCGACGGTCGAGATGTCCAGCGGGCAGCCGATCCAGCTGGGCGCGGACTCGCCCGAGCTGGTGGTGCCGCAACTCGCCCCGGACATCGGGGGCGAACAGGTGGCCATCGCCGACGGCGAACTCGTGCGGGTACGTACCGGGGGGATCGCCCCCGTCGAGGGGCTGGCGTCCGTCGCGGCGCTCGATCCCAGGATGCCTGCCACCTCCCTCTCCGGCAGCGCCTACGCCTTCCTCTCCGGCGACCGCTCCTCCCTGTACGTCACGGCGCCGGGTAGCCAGGCCCGCGGGGTGGTGTCCGGCGGTTCGCTGACCCGTCCTTCCTTCGACCCCGAGAACTGGGTCTGGACGGGCAGGATCACGGAGGGCCGCAGCGAGGTCCTCGCCGTTCCGCCGGGCGGGTCCGAGGCCAACGCGGTCCTGGTCGCGGCTCCCTGGCTGGCCGACCGGCTGGTGAAGGAGGTACGTGTGTCCCGCGACGGTTCGCGCGTCCTCGTGGTCACCGAGCGCGACGGCGAGAGCGAACTGCTGATCTCGGGCATCACCCGCTCCGCCGAGGGTGCACCGCAGTCACTGACCACACCGCTCGCGCTGCGTACGGCCGGCGACGTCGACACTGCGGTCTGGGCAGGCCAGAGCACCATCGTGGCGTCCACCGTCGGCGCCGACGTCGAGGCCACGCCGGTGGTCCTGCAGCTGGACGGGACGCTGGAGTCGATGACCGAGCTCGACGGCGTGCTGTCGATCAGTGCGGGCTCCGACGCCGAGGACACCTTCTACGCGCAGGCAGGGTCCACCCTGTTCCGGCGCATCGGGAACAACAGCTGGCTGGACGTCGAGATCGACGTCCGCGACATCGCCTTCCCGGGCTGACGTCGTCCACATACGGGGGAGAGGACCGCTGCCGCCGTCGAGCCGGTGATGCGATGGTGGCATGCACTCCTCCTCCGTCGTCCCCGGCGTCCGGTCCCGCGTCGACTCCGTGCTCGACCGCCTGGCCCTCGGCCGGACCGGGTTGACCATCGGGGCGGCTGCCACGGCCTTCGCCGCCCTCCTGTTCCCGTCGGCGTGCGTGGTGTGCGGCCGGTGGGACACCTCGCTCTGTCGCGGATGCTCCCGCAGCTTCCGCTCCGCCACGGCCCGCCCCTTCCGGGCCGAGGGCGCGGCGGAGGCCCTGCCGGACGTCGTGGTACCTCCGAGACCCCTCTCCCGATCCGCGCGGCGCACGGGTGCGGCGGTCGACGACGACGGTCCGGCGACTCCGGACGGCTACCGGCCCCTTCCGGTCCTCGCCGCCGGTCGGTACGGCCGTGCGGTGTCCGCCGTGCTGCTGGCCTTCAAGAACCACGGGCACCTCGATCTCGCAGGACCCGTCGCGGCGGCACTCGCCGGAGCGCTGCACGAGGGGGTATCCGGTGGGCTCGGCGGTGGGCTCGGCGGTGGGCTCGGCGGTGGGCTCGGTCGGGGGATCGAGAGTGGGCGCGTCCTCCTCGTCCCGGTGCCCACCCGCGGCGCCGCCCGTCGACGCCGCGGGTACGACCCCCTGATGGTCCTGCTGGTCCACCTCGACCGTCGCGGGCAGCTGCCCGCCGGTGCAGCACTCGCCCCGTGGCTCGCGCACGTGCCGCTGCCGGAGCGGATCATCACGGCGCTGCGCGACGACCCGACGATGTCCGCCGGCCGGCTCCTCCGGCACGCCCTCACGTCGCGGATGAGCGGGGGCCAGAAAGGAGCCGGCCGACGACGCCGACGCTCGAACGTCATGCGGTCCATGACCGTTAGCGAGGGGAGGAAGCACGATCTCGCCGGACGTCGGTGCCTCGTCATCGATGACGTCCTGACCACCGGCGCCACGATCGGTGAGGCGCACCGGGCGCTCGTCGCCGCCGGCGCGACCGTCGTGGGCGCCGTCGTCGTGGCCGCCACCCGCTCCCCGGCCGGGTCGCCGGCGGGACCTCCGGCGGGACCTCCGGAGGGCTCGACGGCGTCCTCGTCGGGAGCGGGCACGCCACCGGCGACCGGGCGACCCGTTCACGGGGAACGCCCGACGGACATCCAGCGAACTGCCGGAAGTAAGAGTGCGTCAAGGGATGAATAACGGGGAGGGGTGAACTACCGTGAAGTACGGGTACCACCCAAAGAAGACAGGTATCCGTCGGCGGTGGCTCTGCACCCATCCCGGCCGCCGCCGTGTCATCTAGTGATGTGGAGGGCTCCATGGAATTCGTGATCAATGGTCGCAACCTGGCGGTATCTGACCGCTTCCGCGAGTACGCGACGGAGAAGATCGACAAGATCGAGCAGCTCGGCGACAAGGTACAGCGCGTCGATGCCAAGATCACCAAGGAAGCCAGCGCCCGGATGGCGGACACCTCACTCACCGTCGAACTGACGGTGCTCTGCAAAGGGCCGGTCGTCCGCGCCGAGGCCACGGCGGCCGACAAGTTCGCCGCCTTCGACCTCGCCTACGGCAAGCTGCTCGAGCGGTTGCGCAGGGCGCGCGACCGCCGCAAGGTCCACCACGGTCGGCACACACCGATCGCCGTCCGGATCGCCACGGCGGATCTCGAGCCGGCCGATCCCGCACAGCCCATCTATCTCGAGACCCCGGTGATCGAGCCGACGGCGTCCGAGCCCGCTCCTCCGACGGAGGACGTCGACGCCTACTCGAGTCCGGACGACATCCCGGCGGGTGACTCGCCGGTGCTGATCCGCCGCAAGGTGTTCTCCGGCGTCCCGATGACGCTCGACGACGCCGTCGACAACATGGAGCTGGTCGGCCACGACTTCTACCTCTTCATCGACTCCACCACCGGGACACCCTCCGTGGTGTACCGGCGCCAGGGCTGGACCTACGGCGTGATCACGCTCGACGCGAAGTGCGCGGAAGGTACCGAGGAGCCGCACGAGGAGCTCCTCGCCTACCGCGCCAAGGAAGCTGCCTCGGCCTAGCCGCCGCCCTATCCGGCGCATTCGCGCCGGCACAACCGTCCAGCGAGCTGCCCCCGCCACCCGGCGGGGGCAGTTCCATGACATCCGCGCTCGGCGGACCGACCGGTGCCAGACGGCACCGCGGCAGCACGGCACGATTCTTGAGGAGCTGCATGACAGGACTGTCGATCGCGCAGGCACGACGGATCGGGCTCGCAGCCCAGGGGCTCCATCGGCCCCGTCTGGAGGCGCCGTCGTCGCGCCGCGCCCTGACGTCGACCGTGCGGCGACTGCAGGTGCTGCAGATCGACTCCGTCAATGTCCTCGTGCGGTCCCACTACCTGCCCCTGTTCTCGCGGCTGGGCGACTACGATCGCGCCGACCTCGACCGCATGTCCTCCAGGGCGCCGCGCACCCTCATCGAGTACTGGGCCCACGAGGCGAGCCTCGTCCGGCCCGACCTGCTGCCGCATCTCAGGTCCTGGCAGCGTCGCACCTGGATGGGGGCGGGCGCCATGCCGACCGAGGCCCGGACGACCCTCGAGGAGAACGTCCTGCAGGTGCTTTCCCGCCACCGCCCCCTGACGGCCACCGCGGTTCAGCGTGCTCTCGGTGTCGAGGGGGACAGGCCCGCGGAGGGCTGGGGGTGGCGGTGGACGGCCTCCAAGCGCGTCCTCGAGGATCTCTTCGCGCGCGGCGTCATCGGGTCGGCTGGGCGGACCGCGCAGTTCGAGCGCCTGTACTCGCCACTCGAGCGCGTCCTGCCAGAGCCCGAGGCTGAGCCCGTGGACCGGATGGAGTCGCTGGGTGTGCTCGCCGGGCGGTCGCTGGCCGCGCTCGGCGTCGCTCCCGCCCGCTCGGTCTCCGACTACTTCAGGACGCCCGTCCGGGAGACAAGACTCGCGCTCGACCTGCTCGTCGCGCGTGGTGAGGTGGAAACCGTCACCGTCGGGGGCGCACCGGAGCCGTGGTACCTCGACCCGGCGGCGGTGCTTCCGCGACACGCGCGGGGCCGCGCGCTGTTGAGCCCCTTCGACTCGATGGTCTTCGATCGCGATCGGCTGCAGACGCTCTTCGGGGTGCACTACCGCATCGAGATCTACACCCCGGCCGCCCGTCGCGTGCACGGCTACTACGTGCTGCCGTTCCTGCTCCGCGACGGCATCGCCGCGCGCGTGGACCTGAAGGCCGACCGCGCGGCCGGGCTCCTGCTGGTGAGGGCGGCGCACGCCGAGCCCGGCGCTCCCGCGGACACCGCCGTCGAACTGGCCGCCGAGCTGAGGTTGCTCGCGCGGTGGCTCGGGCTCGACGACGTCGTGGTCGAGGACCGCGGGAACCTCGCGCCTGGGCTCGACGTGGAGGTCGGCAGGCTAGTCTGACCCCGGCCGGCCTCCGCCGCCGCGCTCGGCACGGGAACGCACGCCGAGCCCCACACGTCCTCACATAGACTGGGGACGCCATCTTCGGCAGCATCGACTTGGGAGCGAATATCAGTGCCATCACTTCTTGAACGTGTTCTCCGCACCGGGGACAAGAAGACCCTCAAGCGACTCCGGAACTACGCCGACGCGATCAACGTCCTCGAGGACGAGTTCCGGGAGATGTCCGACGCGGAGCTGCGCGGTGAGACCGACCGGCTGAAGAAGCGCCACGCCGACGGCGCCACGCTCGACGAACTACTCCCCGAGGCCTTCGCCGCCGTCCGGGAGGCCTCCAGCCGCACCCTCGGTCTGCGGCACTTCGACGTCCAGCTCATGGGCGGTGCAGCCCTCCACCTCGGCAACATCGCCGAGATGAAGACCGGCGAGGGCAAGACTCTCGTCGCCACCGCGCCCGCCTACCTCAACGCCCTCAGCGGCAAGGGCGTGCACGTGGTCACGGTCAACGACTACCTCGCCGAGTACCAGTCGGACCTCATGGGGCGCGTATACCGCTTCCTCGGCCTGACGAGCGGCTGCATCCTCTCCAAGCAGGATCCTGCGACGCGCCGTGAGCAGTACGCGGCCGACATCACCTACGGCACGAACAACGAGTTCGGCTTCGACTACCTGCGCGACAACATGGCCTGGAGCGCAGCCGAGCTCGTGCAGCGCGGCCACAACTTCGCCGTCGTCGACGAGGTGGACTCCATCCTCATCGACGAGGCGAGGACGCCGCTCATCATCAGCGGCCAGGCCTCGGGCGACGTGAACCGCTGGTACAACGAGTTCGCCAAGGTGGTGCAAAAACTCACCGTCGAGACCGACTACGAGGTCGACGAGAAGAAGCGCACGGTCGGCGTGCTCGAGGACGGGATCGAGAAGGTCGAGGACTACCTCGGCATCCACAACCTGTACGAGTCGGCCAACACGCCGCTCATCGGCTTCCTGAACAACGCCATCAAGGCCAAGGAGCTCTTCAAGCGCGACAAGGACTACGTGGTCCTCAACGGCGAGGTGATGATCGTCGACGAGCACACCGGCCGCATCCTCGCCGGACGTCGCTACAACGAGGGCATGCACCAGGCCATCGAGGCCAAGGAGGGCGTGGAGATCAAGGCGGAGAACCAGACGCTCGCCACGGTCACCCTGCAGAACTACTTCCGCCTGTACGAGAAGCTTTCGGGCATGACCGGTACCGCCGAGACCGAGGCCGCCGAGTTCATGTCCACCTACAAGCTCGGCGTGGTGCCCATCCCGACGAACAGGGAGATGGCACGCAAGGACCTCTCGGACCTCATCTACAAGAACGAGGTCGCGAAGTTCGACGCCGTCGTCAAGGACATCGTGGAGCGTCACGAGACCGGGCAGCCCGTCCTCGTCGGTACCACGAGCGTGGAGAAGAGCGAGTACCTCTCCAAGCAGCTGGCGAAGGCCGGAGTGCGCCACGAGGTCCTCAACGCGAAGAACCACGCGCGTGAGGCCGCGATCATCGCGCAGGCAGGCCGGAAGGGCGCGGTCACCGTCGCGACCAACATGGCCGGCCGAGGGACGGACATCATGCTCGGCGGCAACGCCGAGTTCAACGCCGTCGCCGCACTCGAGAAGACCGGGCTCGATCCCGCGGAGAACGCGGAGGAGTACGAGGCCAAGTGGCCCGAGGCCCTCGAGGCCGCCAAGGAAGCGGTGAAGGCCGAGCAGGAGGAGGTCCGCGAGTTGGGCGGGCTCTACGTCCTCGGGACGGAGCGCCACGAGTCGAGGCGTATCGACAACCAGCTGCGCGGCCGCTCGGGGCGTCAGGGCGACCCCGGCCGCTCCCGCTTCTACCTCTCGCTGACCGACGACCTCATGCGTCTGTTCAACTCGGGCGGTGCGGAACGCATCATGAACAGCGCGACCATGCCCGACGACGTCGCACTCGAGTCGAAGATCGTGTCCAAGGCGATCGAGAACGCACAGGGCCAGGTGGAGGGGCGCAACGCCGAGCAGCGGAAGAACGTCCTGAAGTACGACGACGTCCTCAACCGCCAGCGCGAGGCCATCTACGGTGACCGGCGCCGCATCCTCGAGGGTGGCGATCTTCGGGAGAAGGTGCAGTTCTTCCTCGAGGACGTGATCACGGCGATGGTCGACGAGGCCACGGCCCAGGGTCATGGGGACGACTGGGACTACGACCTGCTCTGGACCAACCTGAAGACGCTCTACCCCATCACGCTGACCTCCGACGAGGTCATCGAGGAAGCGGGAGGCACGTCGAAGATCACCCGTGACTTCCTGCACAGCGAGATCCTCTCCGACGCGAAACTGGCGTACCAGGCCCGTGAGGAGGCGCTGGGGGAGCAGTCGATGCGGGAGCTCGAGCGTCGTGTGGTGCTGTCCGTGATCGGACGCAAGTGGCAGGAGCACCTGTACGAGATGGATTACCTCAAGGAGGGTATCGGGCTGCGCGCCATGGCCCAGAGGGATCCGCTCGTCGAGTACCAGCGCGAGGGCTTCATCCTCTTCCAGGCCATGATGGAAGCCATCCGCGAGGAGAGCATCGGGTACCTGTTCAACCTCGAGGTCGAGGTCTCCGCTCCCGCGCGGACCGGGCTGCCCGGCGTCACCGACGGACGCAGCGTGGTGCAGACGCCGACCATCAAGGCCGCCGGGCTGGAGGCTCCGGCGAAGCCCGCGACGCTGAACTTCTCGGCGCCCAACGCCCAGGGTGAGGCGGAGATGCACGTCGAGCGGAACAAGACGCAGGCTGTTCCGCCGTCGGCCAAGAAGGGCCGCAAGAAGTAGTCACCCGATCTCGAGGGCGGTCACCCGCCACTGTCCGCGTCGTTGCTCGATCCTCAGAGCGACGGCGCGGACGCGTTTCTGGTCGTAGGCCACGACGGACGCCTCGTACACCCCGGCGTCGACGGGACACACCCGGGCGGACCGCACCACGACGTGGCGGCGCACGCTGGGGGAGTCGGAGGGCTGGGTCCCCGCCGATGCCCCGGATGCGGAGGAGATGCAGCGGACGAGGTTGGCACGGAGTTGCAGGCGCTCGTAGTTGTCGGGGTCGAGCCAACGCGCCAGCTGCTGGAGCGGACGCGTTCCCGCAAGCACCTCGAGTGCTCCCTGCGCGACGGAGCGCGCGATTCCCGAGATGCGCTCGATCGCGGCGTCCTCGGACCCCGACGTCACACGTCCCAGACCGCCCCGAGCCGGCGGGCCGACCCGACGTCCCGGGTCTCCGACGAGGTCATCAGGCTGGACGGTCGTGTCGTGCGGATCCGCCGCAGGTTCAAGGTCCCGCACGGGGTGCAGCTGGATGACAGGAGCTGATTCCGGCTGGGACGGGCGGAGAGCTGCCGGGAGCAGAGGCCTCGGTGCTCCGCTGACGGCGGCGAGGTGATCCGTGGAGGGGCGGCGAAGCTGAGCGACGGAAGTCATGACGGGTCCAATCCAGGTCGGTGGTGCAATGTCGGAGGGTGGGTCGAACGAAGGGTCGGGAAGAGTTCTCAGGGCCGTTGACGAGGCCATCGGTCAGGGCTGTCGGCTGAGCGACCGGTCATGCGATGTCGTGATGCGGTCGATCGAGTGGGCGGCGGATCCGACCTGACCGGCCTCCAGAAGACCGGGTGGGAGCCGTTTCAGGGCGCGCCGGATGACGGGGCGTCGCTCGGGTGATGACCGTGCGCCGCTCGGCGGGTGCCGGCTGGTGCTCGTGCAGGCCTGTTCACGCCGGGGGACGAGCGCGGTCCGTCAGGGAGGCGGCGGGGTGAGCACCTGTCCCGGGATGAGGAGCGATGGATCATCGCCGATGGTTGCGCGATTGGCGTCGAACCAGGCGGGCCACAGCTCGGCGACCTCGGAGGCGGTCGCGAGAGGCCCGAGGTGGGTGGCAACGATGGACCACAGCGAGTCCCCGGGCGCTACCACCACCTCGCCGGCGTTCGATGGAGCGCGCAGCTCCTGACGCAGCAACAGTCCGCCGTCCGCAGGCATCGGCAGGGGCTTCCAGCCGGGACTCACCGTGGCGGGTGGCTGCGGCGTCGCGTCCGACGCGGTGGATGCCGAGTTCTCGTCGAGCCCTGCGCTCGGGGTGTCCGCGGTGTCGGTGACGCCCGGGGTGTCCGGGGTGTCGGTGACGCCCGGAGTGTCCGTCGGGGCGGCGGTGTCGTCGGACGAGACGGCAGCCCGCTCATCCTCCGCGCCCGGTGCCGTCCCGGTCCCGACCGCCCAGTACGGGGTGGCAGACGCACCGGCCACGCTGTGCTGGGACGTGGAACTCCCGCCGTCCGGAGCTGCCTGAGCGAGAGTCGGGACGGCCAGGAGGTTCACCCCGAGGAGAGCCGCCGCCAGACGCCTCATCACCGCCGGAGTGCACCGTGCCGCGAGCAACGCAGCAGCTGGCCGGCCGCTGCGTTGCAGGACGGCGGCGACGACGGCGAGCGCGAGAGCGAGCAGCCACAGGATGCTCAGGGCCGCGCCGACGAGGGAAAAACCCGCGCCGAGGAACTGTTCGATTCCCCAGGCGCCGGAGCGCTGAGGCGCGAGCAGGGCCTGCCCGGCCAGCGCCAGAGCACCGGCACACGCCAGGACCATCAGTACCTGCAGTCCGTCCTGCATCACGCTGCGCCGCATCATCGTTCCTTTCGTGGGTATGGAAACAGTTTGATGCAGTTTGATGCAGTTTGTCTACCCTGAACTGTTTAGATGGCAAGAGCTGCAGCTTGACGCTGGTCTGGGGCACCCCTACATTGAGGCGATGCGTTGGGATGCCCTGTTCGACGACCTCGAAGCACAACTCCATTCGGCGTCGGTCACGCTGCAGGAGAGCGAGATCAGGGACAGGACCCGATCGGAGCAGTCGAGGCTCACCCTGCTGCAGCGCCTGCAGGGACAACGCGGGGCGCGGATCGGTCTGACCACCACCGGCGGCAGGCAGTTGTCCGGTGTCCTGACGACCGTCGGCTCGCAGTGGATCGCGCTCGAGGTGGAGGGCCGCTTCTCCGTCGTACCGCTGGAGTCCCTCCACCTTCTGCGCGGCCTGGGACGCGGTGTCGGCCAGCCACTGTCGGGGGTGCAGGCGAAGCTCGGTCTGGGCTCCGCTCTTCGGGGTTTGTCCCGGGACCGCGCGCACGTCGTCGTCTGGCTCTCGGCGCCGGCGGTTCGGCTGGCCGGCGTGATCGACCGGGTGGGCGCCGACTTCCTCGAACTGGGTGTGACACCCGCGGGGGAGGAGCGGCGTGCTACGACGACCCGGGAAGTCGTGACGGTACCGTTCTCGTCCGTCGACTCGATCGACGCCGCACTCATGACCGGGTAGGACCACCGGGTAGGACCACCGCGTCGTCGGGGACCCGCGGGAGAGGAACCCGCCGTCGTCTCCTGATCGCCGCTCCCGACGGTGTGCGGATGGGGCCGCGCCCACGGTGCCGGAGTACCGCGGGCGGTGCTGACGGGCTCTGCCGAGGAGCCGGACACGCCGGCGGAACGCCAGCCTAGGCGAGCGGGCTGATCCCGGTGTCGCTCTTCAGGGCGGAGGCCGTCTTCTCATAGGCCTTCGCGATGTATTCCTCGAGGACGCGGGTCTCGACGCGCCACTGCCCCCGGCCGCCGACCTGGATGGCGGGGAGTTCGCCCGAGCGCACCAGTGCATACGTCTGTGAGGAACTGATGTTCAGCACCTCGCCGACGTCTGCGAGAGTGAGGAACCGCCGCTCGGCCATGGGACCGCCTCTCCTGATGGATGGGATGTGGAACCAGTCTGCCATCGTCGCCGCTGGATGACGTCGATTTCCACAGTTTGACGTCTTCTGTGGACGATCGGTTCCTTTGAGGTGTTTCGTGCACCACAATTACCGACGGAGGTCGCCCGCATGGGCGGCGGCCGGTCGTCGACATCTGGGGGACAGGACATGAGCATCGATACACGCACGTCGCAGACGGCCGAGGCACCGCGGTTGAAGAAACCGTCGTGGCGGGATCCACGGCTGCTGATCGGCATCCTCCTGGTCCTCGCCTCCACCGCCGGCGTGATCGCGCTCCTCAGCAGCCAGAACACGACGGTCCAGGTCTACGGCGCGCGGGACGACATCGCCGTCGGTACCCTGATCACCGCTGACGATCTCGTCGCCGTCCCGGTGCGGCTCGGCGACGCCGCGGGGTCCTACCTCGCCGTGTCCGACGGCGTGCCGGAGCAGGGCGTCGCGTTGCGGCTGATCACGCAGGGCGAACTCGTACCCGCGTCGGCGATCGGCGCCGCTGACGATCTCGACCGCAAACCTGTGGGGCTCACGGTCGAGGACCCCCTCCCCACCGGAACCGTGGCGGGCGATCGCGTCGACGTATGGGTCTCCCTGCGCACGGACACCAACACCTACGAGGAACCGCAGCTCCTCCTCGAAGCCGCGGAGATCTCGGAGGTGACGGTAGACGAGTCGGCGCTCGGAGCCACCGCATCGACGCTGGTCCAGGTGCTGGTCGACGACGTCACGATGCCCGACCTGCTCGATGCCCTGTCCAACGACGCGCGGATCGCCGTCGTCCTGAATCCCGGTGCCGGTTCGTGAGCATTCCCGTCATCACCCTGGGGCCCGTCGCGAGCGCGTACGTCCCGGGACTCGAACAGCTGCGCGGGCCCGTGACCGTGGTGCGGCGCTGCGAGGAACTCACCGAGCTCGTCGCGGCGTGTCAGACCGGACTGGCGCGCGCGGCCATCCTGACCCCGGGAACGGTGGACCTGACGGCGTCGCTGGTGGAGCGCCTGCGCTTCGCGGGGGTCGCCGTCATCGCGCTCTCGGACGGGACGCCGGGCGCGGGCGAGGTGGTGCTCGACGGCATCGAGTACGTCGACGCCGACGCGGAACCCGCCGTCCTCGCCGCTGCGGTGACGCGGGCGGTCGAGCGCCTCGAGACCGGTGACCGCCAGGGGCGCGGCTCGCTCGCCTACGCGGACCCGCTGGATCTGCTGACGACGATCGAACCGCCGCCCGTCGACGTTCCCGACGGCCCGGGCGCGGGGCGGATCATCGCCGTCTGGGGCCCGCCCGGTGCGCCCGGACGGACGACGGTCGCGATCAACCTGGCGGCCGAACTGGCGGCGTCCGGCTCATCGGTGCTGCTCGTCGACGCGGACACCTACGGCGCGAGCATCGGGGCGTCCCTCGGGCTGCTCGACGAATCGGCCGGGCTGGCTCAGGCCTGCCGCATCGCGGACCAGGGCGGCTTCACCTCCTCGGCTCTCGGCCGGGTCGCCGTGCGTGTCGCGATCAAGGGCGGGCAGCTGGGTGTCCTGACGGGGATCACCAGGCCGGACCGCTGGCCGGAACTCAGGCCGGCGGCGCTCGGGCAGGTGCTCGACGCGGCCAGGGCGTTGGCGGACGTCACCGTCGTCGACTGCGGGTTCTGTCTGGAGGCCGACGAGGAGCTCAGCTTCGACACGCTCGCACCGAGGCGGAACGGGGCCGCCCTGCGGTGCCTCGAGCTGGCGGACACCGTGATGGCGGTGGGCGCAGCCGACGCCATCGGGGTGCCACGCATGGTGAAGGCACTCACCGAGCTGGCGGATGCCGTGCCGACCGCGACCCCGCAGGTCGTGTTCAACAAGGTCCGGACCTCCGCCGTCGGGCGTGCCCCCGAGACCCAGCTGCGCGAGGCGTGGGAGCGATTCGGCCCGGCTGCGGCCATCTCGGCGTTCCTCCCGGCCGACTACGCCGCTGCGGACCAGGCCCTGCTCGCAGGCACCGCCCTGCTCGAGACCGCCGCCACGTCACCGCTCCGCCTCGCCATCGCAGAGCTCGCGGAGGTGCCCGTGCAGAACCGGCGGCGACGTGGTCTGCGGGGCCGTCCGGGCAACGTGAAGTTTGCCCGGAACACCGATAGGCTTCCCGGGTAAGAGGCCGCAACGGAGCGGCCTTTCATTTCGTTACGGAGGCTTCCCCCATGTCGTCTGGATCCAGGTCGACGGATCAATCAGAGTCGGACACCGCGCGGGAGGACTTCGTAGGGCACTACTTCGAGCACCTCGCCGACGAGGATGCCGCGGGCTACCTCGACGCCGACCTCCGGGAACGAGCGCTCGCACATCGCGACCTGGCGGAGCGGCGCGAACCGGGCACCGCCGTCGTCGACGTCCTCGATCAGGGCGCCTCGAGCATCGTCATGATCGTCACCGACGACATGCCCTTCCTGGTGGACTCCGTCACGGCCGAGCTGGTGCGGCAGAGCGCAGCCATCCAGCTGGTGGTCCATCCCACCTTCCTCGCCTCGCGCACGGCGGACACTCACGCGCTCCTCGAGCTGAAGCGCGTGCCGTCGACGGCGGGAGCGTCCAGCGGTGACACCGCGGCTCTGCCGAGTCTCCGCGGGCTCGCGGGCGGGCCGGACAGCAGTACCCACATCGAGTCCTGGATCTCGGTGGAGGTCTCACGCCTCGCCGATCAGGACGAGCGGACATCCGTGGTCGACGGCCTCCTGCGCATCCTGCAGGACGTGCGGGCCGCCGTCGAGGACTGGCCCGCGATGCGCGACACCGTGCGATCCATCAGCGCGTCGCTCGGCAGCATCGCCGGCTCCGGCGACATCCCCGATCTCCGGCAGGCGCAGGAGCTCCTGCAGTGGCTCGACGAGGGCAACTTCACGTTCCTCGGCTACAAGGAGTACGACCTCGTGACCGACGAGTCCGGCGCCGAGGCGCTCTCCGTGCGGGAGGGGAGCGGACTGGGGCTGCTGCGCCAGGCCAGCGGACACGGACTCCAGCAGCTGACGGCGGCGGGGAAGGCGAAGGCACGCGAGCGCCGGGCGCTCGTCATCACGAAGGCGAACTCGCGCTCCACCGTGCACCGGGCCGCCTACCTGGACTACATCGGCGTGAAGAGCTTCGACGCCCAGGGCAACGTCGCCGGCGAGCGCCGTTTCATCGGCCTCTTCGCCACGAGTGCGTATACGGGTTCCGTCCGGAACGTCCCCCTCGTCCGCGACAAGGTGACCGACGTCCTGCGCCTCTGCGGCTTCCCGTCCGACTCCCACTCCGGTAAGGACCTCCTGTCCATCCTCGAGACCTATCCGCGGGACGAGCTGTTCCAGATCGAGGTCCCCGATCTCGTGGCGACCGCGCTCGGCATCCTCCGGCTGCAGGAACGACGCCGCACGCGGCTCTTCCTGCGTCCCGACGTCTACGGGCGGTTCATGTCGGCATTGGTGTACCTGCCGCGCGACCGGTACACCACCAGCGTGCGTCTGCGGATCGAGGAGGAGCTCCGGGCCGCGCTGGACGCCGATTCGATCGACTTCGAGGCCCGCATGAGCGAGTCCGCCCTCGCGCGATTGTTCTTCCGCATCAGGCTGCAGCGCGGAGCGGAGGTGCCGGAGCTCGACGCCGGTGAGCTGGAGGAGCGACTCGTCCGCGCCGCGCGCTCGTGGTCCGAGGGCATTGCCGAGGTGGCGCAGGACCGGTTCGAGCACGATGTCGCAGGCCGGCTGGCCCGCCAGTGGGGGGAGTCCTTCCCGCCGAGCTACCGCGTCGACTACGAGGTCGAGGATGCGCTCGAGGACATCGCGCGCTTCGAACAGCTCGCCGCCGCCGACGGATCGGTCCCGGGACTCCACGTCTACGTGCCGCGACGGCGTGAGCCCGACGGCGTCGAACACGCCCGCCTCAAGCTCTACCTGACCGAGGCCAAGAGCCTCACGCAGATCCTGCCGTACTTCCACCACCTGGGCCTCGAGGTCCTCGACGAGCGTCCGTTCGAGATCACCCGGTCGGACGGCACCTCGTTCTTCCTGTACGACCTCGGGGTCCGGTACCCGGACGGCGTCTCTCCCGTGGCGACCGCGCATCTGCTCCAGCAGGCCTTCGGGGCGGCCGTGACGGGCGCCGGCGAGTCCGACGCCTTCGACCGCCTCGTCCTGCGGGAGCAGCTCCACTGGCGCCAGGTGGTGGTGTTGCGCACCTACGCCAAGTACATGCGGCAGCTCGGGAACACCAACTCCTACGGCTTCGTGGGTGACACGCTGCTGCTGAACCCCGCGGTGACGCGGGCGTTGGTGGCCCTGTTCACGGCGCGCTTCGATCCCGACCTCGTCGGGGACCGAGAGGAGGCGATGCGCGATGCGCGCGCCGCGCTCGACGAAGGCCTCGACGCCGTGGCCACCCTCGACGCCGACCGCGTGCTGCGGACGTTCGCGAACCTCATCGAGGCGACCCTGAGGACGAACTACTTCCAGGACAAGCGGCACGTGAGCGTCAAGCTGGACACCGCGCGGATCGACGGTGCGCCACTGCCGCGGCCGAAGTACGAGATCTGGGTCTACTCCCCGCAGGTCGAGGGCGTGCATCTCCGTTTCGGCAAGGTGGCCCGCGGCGGCCTGCGCTGGTCCGACCGGCGCGAGGACTTCCGCACCGAGGTGCTGGGTCTCGTCAAGGCCCAGACCGTGAAGAACGCGGTCATCGTGCCGACCGGCGCCAAGGGGTGCTTCTTCGCGAAGCAGCTCCCCGACGCCGGTGTGGATCGCGGTGCCTGGCTCGCGGAGGGGCAGGCGAGCTACCGCACGTTCATCCGCGGCCTCCTCGACATCACGGACAACGTCGTGACCGACGGCGTGCAGGAGGCCGTCGTGCCGCCCGCCCGGGTGGTGCGGCACGACGACGACGACACCTATCTCGTGGTCGCGGCGGACAAGGGCACGGCGTCCTTCTCCGACATCGCGAACGAACTCTCCGCCGAGTACGACTTCTGGCTGGGCGACGCCTTCGCCTCGGGCGGGTCGGTGGGCTACGACCACAAGGCGATGGGCATCACGGCGCGCGGCGCCTGGGAGTCCGTCAAACGGCATTTCAGCGAGTTCGACGTCGACACCCAGACCGATGAGTTCACCGTCGTCGGCGTCGGTGACATGAGCGGTGACGTCTTCGGCAACGGCATGCTGCTCTCGGAGCACATCCGGCTCCTCGCGGCGTTCGACCACCGCCACATCTTCCTCGACCCCGCTCCGGACGCCGCGGCGTCCTTCGCGGAACGTCGCCGGCTCTTCGACCTGCCACGCTCCAGCTGGCAGGACTACGACCCCCGCCTCATCAGCGCGGGCGGCGGCGTCTACCCGCGCCATGCGAAGTCGGTCCCCGTCTCGCCTGAGGTGCGCGCGGCGCTGGGGCTCGACGGCGACGTCACGACGCTGAGCCCGCCCGAACTCCTCCGCGCGATTCTCCGCGCACCGGCGGACCTGCTCTACAACGGCGGCATCGGTACGTACGTGAAGTCCTCGCAGGAGACGCACGCCGACGTCGGGGACCGCGCGAACGACGCGATCCGCGTCGACGGGAACGAACTGCGGGTGCGGGTGGTCGGCGAGGGCGGCAACCTCGGCATGACGCAGCGCGGCCGGATCGAGGCGGCGTTGTCCGGCGTCGTCCTCAACACCGATGCAATCGACAACAGCGCCGGCGTGGACTGCTCGGACCACGAGGTCAACATCAAGATCTTCGTCGACCGCATGGTCCGCGCCGGTCGGCTCCGGCCCGAGGAACGCACGGAGTTCCTCCACTCGATGACCGACGAGGTGGCGCACCTCGTGCTCCAGGACAACATCGACCAGAACGTGCTCCTGCTCAACGACCGGCAGCGCGTCACCGAATGGAGTCCGAGCTACGAGCGGATGATGGAGTGGCTCGAGAAGAAGGTGGATCTCGACCGCGGCCTGGAGGCGCTCCCGACGACGGCCGAGCTGCGCCGCCGGCTCGACGCCGGTCAGGGCCTGACCTCGCCCGAGCTCTCGGTCCTCGCGGCCTACGCGAAGATCGAACTCACACGTGTGCTGTCCGCCAGTGACCTCGCGGACGACGCCTTCTTCCGCGGCACCCTGAGGCGCTACTTCCCGCGCCAGCTCGTGGAACGCTTCGACGACCTGCTCGACACCCACCCGCTGCGCCGGGAGATCATCTCGACGGTCATCGCCAACGACATCATCAACCTCGGTGGGATCACCTTCGTGTTCCGGGTGCTCGAGGAGACCTCCGTCCCGGAGCCGGTGATCGCACGCGCGTTCGTCGCCCTGCGTGAGATCTACTCCCTGGACGACACCCTCGAGGCCCTCGCCGCGCTTCCCGCGGACTTCCCTACGGGGCGCTGGAGCACGGTGCACCTCGACCTCCGCCGGCTGCTGGACCGCGCGGTGCGCTGGTTCGTGAACCACGTGGAGCAGGGCACGTCCGTGGCCGAGGACATCCAGGCGTTCAAGCCGCTGGTGGAGCCCTTCCGCGCGCGGCTCAGTGTGTACCTCCGCGGCTGCGACCTCGAGCGGGTGCGGAAGGAGATGGCCGTCGCCGACGAGTGGCAGCTGCCCGAGGAGCTCGGCCGGCACTGGGCCGAACAGTTCGAGTCCTTCGCGCTGCTCGACATCGCCCACAGCACGCGCCGGATCGACGAGCCGGTCGAGAGGATCGCCGCGGTGTACTACGCGGTGTACGACCGCTTCGAAGTGGATGCCCTCCTCGAGCGGATCACGAAGCTCCCGCGCAGGGACCGGTGGCAGGCCCTCGCGCGGGCGGCGCTGCGCGACGACCTGTACTCGACCGTCGCCGACATCACGGTCGCCGTCCTCCAGGCCTCCACCGACCTCCGGGAGCACGACGCCGGCGAGAGGCTCCAGGCGTGGCAGGATCAGAACGCGGACCAGTTGCAGCGGGCAGGCAACATGTTCGCCGAGGTGAACCAGCTGGAGAAGGACGACATCTCCTCCCTGTCGGTCGCGCTGAGACTGCTCAGGGCGATCGTGCGGTGATGCGGGCGACGCCGGACCGGGGGCCTGGGTGCCCGACGTAAGGGTTTGCTGCGCCCACCACCCGGTGGTCCGGTGCAGTTAGGTCCACAGCACTCTGCCGGAGCAGAGGGCCACAACGACAGAGGGACACATGGCAATCTTCACCGACCCCATCCGCGAGTACACGGGCTTCGAGCCCGGCGATGCGGAGTGGTTGCACCTGCTGGTGGGGGACTGGCAGATGGTCGCCGACCTCGCCTTCGCCGACCTCGCCCTGTGGTTCCCTCTTGAGGGCGGTGGATACGTCGCACTGGCGCACGCCCGGCCGTCGACGTCGCACACCGTGTTCCACAGCGACTTCGTGGGCGAACGCATCCGCGCCGACCTGCAACCCCTGGTCGACGTCGCCTGGTCCTCCCAGCGGATCGAGCGCTCCGGCGAGACGAACTGGACCACGGAGATGGCCATGCGCGTCGAGGCCGTCCCGATGGTCCGGAACGGGCGGACGCTCGCCGTCGTCACCACCCACATGGACCTCTCGAGCTCCCGCATGCCCTCACGCCTCGAACTGACCTACCGGCAGTGCGCGTACGATCTCCTGCGCATGGGGACGCTGGGCCTATGGCCCGACTTCGCCACTCCCACGGGGTCACGGCGCGGTGCACCTCGCGTGGGGGACGGCCTCATCAGGCTCGACGTCGACGGGATCGTGCAGTACGCCAGCCCCAACGGCGTCTCGGCCTTCCGCCGCCTCGGCGATGTCGAGACGCTCGAGGGCAGGCCGCTGGCCGAGATCACGACCGCGCTCCTCAAGGACCGTCGGATGGTCGACGAGACCCTCCCGCTGGTGGTGACCGGCCGGATGCCCTGGCGGACGGAGATCGGATCGAAAGGCGTGAGTCTGTCCCTGCGGGCCATCCCGTTGCGTGACGAGAAAGAGCGGTTCGGCGCGCTCGTCCTCTGCCGGGACGTCTCGGAACTGCGGCGGCGCGAGATGGAACTCGTGTCGAAGGACGCAACCATTCGCGAGATCCATCACCGGGTGAAGAACAACCTCCAGACCGTCGCGGCGCTCCTGCGGATGCAGTCCCGCCGGATGGTGAGCGACGAGGGCAAGCTCGGCCTCGAGCAGGCGATGCGACGGGTGTCGACCATCGCCCTGGTGCACGAGACGCTCTCGCAAGGTCTGGCGCAGAGCGTGGACTTCGACGAGCTGATCGCACGTCAGTTCCGTCTCTCGGCGGAGGTCGCGTCCCCCTCTCAGGCCGTCCGGACCGAGCGCAGCGGCGACTTCGGTGAGCTGCCGAGCGACCTCGCGACTCCTCTGGCGCTGGTCATCAACGAACTCGTCACGAACGCTGTGGAACACGGGTTGGCAGGCAAGGCCGGGACCGTCTGGCTGATGGCCAATCGCCGGACCGAGGCGGAGGGCGAGGAGTTCCTCCGCGTGACCATCGCGGACGACGGCGTGGGACTGCCGGCCGGAGGGCATGCGGAAGGGCTCGGTCTGCAGATCGTACGCACGCTGGTGACGAGCGAGTTGGGCGGGACGATCGAGTGGTCCACGCGCCCGGGCGGCGGCACATCCGTCACGCTCGACCTCGCGCTACGACTGGCCGCCGGCGCCTGAGCGGCCTCCGCGCGCACCGGCGGAAGCAGGCCGGACACGGCGAAGGGCCGCCCTGGGGCGGCCCTTCGTCGTGTGGTTCGTCCTCCGCGCCGGTGGTCGGCCAGCGGGAAGGATTAGGCTGCGCTCCCGTCGGGACGCGCGACTGCTCAGGTCAGGATGCGCGGCGTGCGCGTGCAGCGCGGCGCTTGAGGGCGCGGCGCTCGTCCTCGCTGAGACCGCCCCACACTCCGGCGTCCTGGCCGGACTCGATCGCCCACTGGAGGCAGGTGTCCTGCACCTGGCAGCGTCGGCAGACGCTCTTCGCCTCCTCGATCTGCAGGAGAGCCGGTCCGGTGTTGCCCACGGGGAAGAACAGCTCCGGATCCTTGTCCAGACACGCCGCGCGACTACGCCAATCCATGATGATCACATTCTCCTTCGGCCTCGCTGTCCGTGTGTTTGTGAAAACATTCACGAAGGGGCTCATAGTAAAGGGGCCGAGACCGGCCCCCTGGTATCCACTGCTTTTAAGGCTGTCACGTTACCGGGAGGTAAACAAGGGTTTCCGGGGCGCCAGTTTACGCAGGACCATGAGTGGTTCATCACAGGGCACGTCCCCGATCCCCTCGGCATGACCGTCGTCCGGTCCGATAGGGTTCGTCCGTGGCCACTCCTCCAGCTCAGGATCCCGCGGTACGACCCCGCGGCGTGCTCGTCATCGCAGCGATCCTCGTGCTCGAAGCCGTCGCCATCGCGGTCCTCGCGGTCCTGTCCCTGATCCCGCTCATCGGGGGCACCGCGGTGTCCGTCGGAGGATCGGTCTTCATGGCCGTGCTGCTCGCCCTCGTCGCCGCAGCGCTCATCGCCATGGCGCGCTCGCTGACAGCGGGGATGCGCTGGCCCCGTACGCCGTCGCTCGTCCTGCAGGTCTTCCTCGTGATCCTGGCGTTCCCGTACTTCAGCACGGGGAGTCCCGTGCTGGGTCTGGCGTTCCTCGTTCCCGCGGCGGTGGTCATCGTGCTCCTCTTCTCGCAGCCCGTGGTCCGGTTCACCGTGCGAGTGACGGCGGACGGAAGAACGCTGTAGCTCCCCGCGCGGACACGTCGTCATCCGGCGGTCCCATCGGGCCGCTCGGCGCGAGGGCGATCTGCACCTCGAAGGTCCCGGACGGGTCGACGGCGTGCCCTCGTCCCGTGACGGCCCCGCCATCGGCATCGAGCCGGACGCCGAACAGGTCGCCGTCGGCGGGTGCCCTGGGTCCGAGGACCAGACCCACACCTGATGCGCGAGCCTGCAGTGCGAGGGGAACCCGGGTGACGAGCGAGGGTGACGGCCGCGCCGCGAGGACGGCCGCGGCCCCGCCTGCCACCAGCTCCGACAGCAAGCGCTGCACGTCCGCGGGGAGCAGTTCCGCGTCGTCGACGAGGAGGAGGGTGCGCTGCACCTCCTCGCCCGAGAGCCGCTGCTCGCCGACCTCACGCCAGTAGGACGCCGCCCGGGTGGCGTCCGCCCCGGAGGGTGCTGCCCGGACCGTCCTGACCTCTCGACCGTGCGGACCGTGCGGACCGTGCGGACTGTCGGCAGCGGTTGCCGCTGCTGCCGCTGCTGCGAACAAGTGCAGGACGTTCGTACGGCCCGTGGAGGACTGGCCCAGGACGAGGAACGCATCTCCCGGCGTCGGGGTCACGCTGTACGGCTGGAGGTCGTCACCGTGGAACCCGAGCGTCACCGACTCGCTCCGTCGGCCCGGGACGCGGGAGGCATCAACGCGATCGCCCACCCCGAGGTGACCCTGGACGTCCGTCCGCTGCGCCGGCCCGGGCCCTGCCTGCCGGGTGATATCGGACAGCGTCACGAGTGCCGGGAGGGCATGCACCGGGAACGGGACCGTCGACGGCGCCGCCGCGACCCCGTGGACGGGCGGATCGAGGAGGAGTTGGCAGACGGAGTCGCCCCACGTGCCGGTGATGCGACCCTGCGCGAATGCCCGTCCGGCCACGGGGTCCATCAGCGGCATCCTGGGCCACGTGAGAGTGATCTCCTGATGGGCGCCGACCGGCAGGTAGAGGCGGTTCGGTATCAGGGAGAAGAACCGTGCCGCGGTGAGTTCCCGGTCACCGAGGATCAGTACGGTCACGCCGCTCAGCGCCCCGTCCCGCACGATCGCCTGCAGGTCCTCCTCGGCGCGTCCTCCCCGCAGGCCACGGAACTGGGTGGTCCAGCGTCCCCAACCCGAGACGACGAGGACGATCGGCTGCCCACCGCCCCGTGACATCGGGAGGTTCGCCAACCGCTCGAGGACTCGGGCGGCTCTCCTCGTCTCATGGGCCTCGACGAGAGCGCCCACGTGGGAGCTCGTGGTTCCCCCGAGCGCGTCGTCCGTCGCAGCGCTCGTCGCGTGTCCGAGGCTCCCGTCACCGTCGAGCAGGTAGAGGTGCACGTCCGGGTCGGCTGCCGGCAGCGCGGCGACGAGGGACCCCAGGGCCTCGCGCCCGCCACTGCCCGGGAGACCGATGAGAGCGAGATGACCGTGCTCCGCCGGGTTCCACCGGAGCAGGCGTTGCGCCTGACGGTCGGGGACGTCCGACACCCCGAGGTCCACCGATCTCGCGTCGACCCCGCCACGCTCATCCCCGCCATGAGCGGCGCCGCCCCGGGGCCGGCGGTCAGCAGGGCCTGCAAGCACGGCCGGTGTGAACGCGGCGCACTCGGAGCGCACCAAGCGATCGGGCAGGGGCGGGAGGACGGGTCGATGGGCGGCGGCAACGAGGGCCTGACCAGCGGCGGCACCGAGTGCCGCGACGGCCTCCCGAACCAGGGTGGGCGACTGTACGGACAGGGCGGTCCGGGACCCAGGAGCGGACCCGGCGATGTGCGCGGCGAGGTCGGTCCAGCCGAGAGCCTCGCTGGAGTCCGGCCGTGCGGAACAGGAGGCGACCTGGAAGGCCACCGGCGCCTCGTTCCCCCGGCGGAGGTAGGCGCGGCCCGGGAGGTCCACCGGGATGTCGGCAGCGGCCGCCGTACCCAGCAGGTCCTGTGACTCCATGGCGGTGCGGACCCTCAGCAGCACTGCGGACGTGATGTTCGCCCGCATGTCCGGGGAGACGGCGCCCTGGGCCTTCTGCGTCGCCAGGACGAGGTGGACCCCGAGCGAACGCCCAAGCGCCGCGAGTTTGAGGAGGTCGGGCAGTGCGGTGGGTACGTCGTCGACCAGCATGCGGAACTCGTCGATCACCACGACGAGCCTGGGCGGGCACGAGGCCGGAGCGAGGCGGCGGAGCTGCTCCACGTCGGTTGCGCCGAACTGCGCGCACAACGTCTCCCGGCGCCGGAGTTCGGCGCGGAGCGAGACGAGCGCGCGGGCGGTCGATTCCGTGGACAGGTCGCTCATGCTCCCGACGCACTGCGGGAGAGCGGAGAGCTCGCCCAGTCCGGAGCCGCCCTTGTAATCGATCAGCAGGAGAGCAAGCTCTGCGGGCGGATGGTTGATGGCGAGCCCGAGGACGAGAGTGCGGAGAAACTCCGACTTGCCCGAGCCGGTGGTTCCCGCGACGAGCAGGTGGGGGCCGTCCTTCACCAGGTCGAAGGTCACCGGTCCATTCCGGCCGGCCCCGAGAACTGCGGCGGGACGGTCTGCATCGGACGAGGACCATCTTTCAAGCGCGTGTGCTGCCAGCGTGTCCGGTACGAGATCCGCCGACCACAGGGATGCTGACTCCGGGGGAGCGTCGCCCTCCGATCCGGTGCCCAACGGAGCATCACGCCCGCCGAGCGCCGAGACGTGGGCGGCTCCTCGCGCGAGCGCCCGGGCGGTACGGGCGAACGTCCTCTCCGACACGGCGTCGGGCGACAGGTCGAACACCTCGCCCCTGACGAGGGCTCGTCCGCCGCTCGCCGACAGGACCACCGCGCTGTGTCCTGTCGCCGCGACGGGCTCGGAGCGGTTGCCATCCGGATTGACCCGGAGGACGAAGGCCCGCGCGACGCCTGGCCCTGACGGCAGATCACCCGCGAGGTCGACGACGAGGCGGAAGCCGGGCCGGGTGAGGAACCGATCGAGGACCGCGGGATCGCTGGTCAGGCGGACGTTCGGGAGGAACCTGGCGTCCACCGGCTGATCCACGGGAGCGCCCCAGCACAGGATGCTCGTTGCGGCCGCGCGCGGGTGCGTGAGGTGCAGGAGCAGGGCGCGGAGCAGACCGTTGACGGCGTCGGCATCCCCCGACAGGGTCATCCCCGTGTCGATCCTGGTGTCGATTCCGGTGTCGTTTCCGGGTCCCGATCCGGTGGCGCAGGCGAGGAGGAGCGGTACGCCCGGAAGCTCCGGGGCGGTGAAGTCGCCGTCGTTCGTCCGGACGGCGATGTGTGCGGGCTGATTCGCCGTGCCGAGTCTCAGGAGCACCACGCCGGGAGGAGCGGTGTCCGGGGTGTCGCTGCGTGCGGTCGCCGCCGGAGGGCCGGAACGTGCGGCATGGGCGGGGTCCGACGTTTGACCCGGAGTCCGCAGGGCGCCGAGTGCGATTTCTCCCAGGTCGGGTACCGCCAGCGTCCGCCGCCGTTGATCTTCGTCGGAGGCCTCCCGCACCGCGGTGCTGAACGCCTTGGCCGTGCGGCGATAGGTGAGCAGCGGGACCATGCCGGTCACCGCCGAGAGCGCGCTGAAGGCGAGGAAGAACCACATACCGGTCGTCAGTGCCAGGACCACCCCCAGCACCAGGGGGAGGAAGGCGGTGAGGATCAGCACGCGCGAGGGCTTTCGCGGGAGCTCGGGACCGACGGGTACGGGATCGAGGATCGACGACGAGGAACCCGGCCCTGACCACGAGGGGCGATCGGACACCGCGATGCGGCAGTGGCTTGAACCGAGGACGAGCTCCGCGGAGACGGTGATCGGGGCCCTCGTGACAGCGGCGCCGTCCACGAAGGTGCCGTTCACGGAGCCGAGGTCCTCCACCAGGATCGCGTCCTCGGTCACGGTGAGCCGGGCATGGGTCCGAGAGAGGGACGGGTCGGCGATGACGATGTCGGCCGCAGACCGCCCTATTGCGTAGGTACCGCGCGTGAGGGGGAAGACCTGCCCGGCGTCGGGGCCGGCATGGACGACGAGCGCCAGATGCGACACGGGCTGCGGGGGCATCCTGGTGGGAGGGGCACCCGCGACGACGACCCCGCCGTCGTGCAGGGTGCTCGGGGCACGGAGCTCGTCCAGAAGGACGCCGTGGATCGTGAACGGGCCGCGCCAACCGGCCGCCTCGAGTCGCTGGGCGAGAACGGCGCCGGTGTCGATCACTTCGGTGTCCACGACGATGTCGCGGGCTGCCCGCTCGGACGGCGGCGCGCCGACCACTGTCAGGTGCACGTCCATACGGCCTCCTCCTCGTCCTTCCCGAGGGTAGGGCTCCCCGCGGATCAACGGCGGGCGGGTTGACGCGGCTGTGGATAACGCCGAGCAGAACAACAGGGCTGTCGTGGCTCTCGTCGACGGCGGCTGTCAGTACGTCGGCCCAGGCAATGAGGTGACGCCGTCGTGCGGGGCGCACAGCCCACGCTTCGACCGTGATGCGGCGGAGTGCGTGGAGGTGCACGGACCGGACAACCATCTGACGGCGACCTACGCACCCACCACGCCCGCGCTGATCGAGGATCGGTCCGCCGCTGCAACCGGTTGGTGGCGATCCGGGCTCCGGGAGCGGCACTGCGACTCATCGCACAACGCCGAAGCGCGGAGCAGGCTGCGTCCTTGCGGCATACTTGGGAGTTGAATCCACCACAGGAGAGATTTTGAGCGTAGATCTAGTCGTCGTCGGTTCCGGCTTCTTTGGCCTCACGATCGCCGAGCGAGCAGCGAGTCAATTGGGCCTGAAGGTGGCCGTCCTGGACCGGCGCCACCACATCGGCGGTAACGCGTACAGCGAGAACGAGGCCCGAACAGGGATCGAGGTGCACCGTTACGGTGCCCACCTCTTCCACACCTCCAACGAGAGGGTCTGGGACTACGTCCACAACTTCACCGAGTTCACGAGCTACGTGCACAAGGTCTACACGCGCCACAAGGGCGAGGTGTATCCCATGCCCATCAACCTGGGCACGATCAACCAGTTCTTCCGCACCGCTCTCGGTCCCGCCGAGGCACGCGCCCTGATCCAGGAGCAGGCAGGCGAGCTCGCGGGCACCGATCCGCAGAACCTGAACGACAAGGGCATCCAGCTCATCGGCCGGCCGCTCTACGAGGCATTCATCAAGTACTACACCGGCAAGCAATGGCAGACCGACCCGAAGGACCTGCCGGCTGAGATCATCTCTCGTCTGCCCGTGCGGTACACGTATGACAACCGGTACTTCAACGACAAGTACGAGGGACTGCCCGTCAACGGCTACACGGCGTGGATCGAGCGGATGGCCGATCACCCCAACATCGAGGTCCACCTCAACACGGACTTCTTCGACGAGGGCAACGAGTACTCGCGCTCCAGCACGCTGGGTCAGGTCCCCGTCATCTACACAGGCCCGGTGGACCGCTACTTCGACTACGCCGAGGGCGACCTGTCGTGGCGCACCATCGACCTCGAGGAGGAGGTCCTCCCCATCGAGGACTTCCAGGGGTGTTCGGTCATGAACTACCCGGATGAGGACGCCGCCTACACGCGGATCCACGAGTTCCGTCACTTCCACCCCGAGCGCTCGTACACGAAGGACGCAACGGTGATCATGCGGGAGTACTCACGCTTCGCGGAGAAGGACGACGAGCCCTACTACCCGATCAACACCTCCGAGGACCGCGCGAAGCTCACGGCCTACCGCGACCTGGCCAAAGGTGAGAAGTCGGTGCTGTTCGGTGGTCGGCTCGGGACGTACAAGTACCTCGACATGCACATGGCCATCGGATCTGCCCTGTCCATGTTCGACAACAAGATCACGCCGCACTTCACCGGCGGGCAGAAGCTGGAGAGCGGCGGAGTGGACGCATGACCGAGGACACGATGCAGGATTCGCTGAACGCGATCGACGGTACGGACAAGGCATGGCATACGCTCCAGCGCGTCATTTTGCCTCAGCAGAGCCAGATGGACACCGCGGGTCTCTACATGGACACCGGAAATGCGTTCGGCGTTCAGCTCAACACGACCGACGGTAGTGCGGTGTCCAGCCAGAACGCTGCCGTGGCCGATTCAAGCAGCGAGTTGCATGTCGAGGACTTCCGGTCACGTCGCTCCACGTCGGTCCGGCCCGGTGAACGCGTGTCCTTCGGAACCTACTTCAACGCCTTCCCCGCGAGTTACTGGCGGCGTTGGACTCCTTTGCGCACGGTTCGCCTGCAGATCCGCACCGAAGGTGCCGGAAGTGTCACCGTCTACAAGTCGAATGCCCGTGGAGCCCTGCAGCACGTGGAGACCGCAAGGGTCGAGGGGACGACGACGAGCGTCTTCGATCTCTCGCTCCAGCCCTTCGGCGACGGAGGGTGGTACTGGTTCGATCTCGTGGCCGGGAGCAAGAGCCTCGTCCTGAAGGAGGCCGACTGGCAGGCAGCTGGTGTCGAACCTCGCCGCGGCAGTATCACCCTTGAAATCACCACGCTGAACAAGCCGGACTTCTGCCTCAACAACCTCGAGATCCTCGCATCGAACCCTGAAGCAATCGTTGACGTCCAGGAGATCCTGATCGTCGACCAGGGCACCCAGAAGGTCGCCGACCAGGTGGGTTTCGACGACGTCGCAGCGCGCCTGGGCGGCAAGCTGCGCATCATCGACCAGGACAACCTCGGCGGCTCGGGCGGCTTCGCCCGAGGCATGTACGAGGCCGTCGAGAACGGCAGCGACTTCGCCCTCCTCCTGGACGACGACGTCGTGATGGAGCCGGAGAGCATCCCCCGTCTCCTCTCGTTCGCCACGCATTGCAAGACGCCCACCATCGTGGGCGGCCACATGTTCGACCTCTACAACCGGACCGTCCTCCACACGTTCGGCGAGATCGTCAATCCCTATCGTTTCCAGCCCGACCAGCCGGTTCCCGAGCAGGTCCTCGGCCACGACTTCGCGCGAGCGAACCTCCGCCGCACGCCCTGGCTGCACCGCCGTATCGACGTCGACTACAACGGCTGGTGGATGTGCCTCATCCCTACTCAGGTCATCCGGGACATCGGTCTGTCACTCCCCATCTTCATCAAGTGGGACGACGCCGAGTACGGACTGCGCGCCAAGAAGGCCGGCTATCCCACGGTGTCCATGCCGGGCGCAGCCGTCTGGCACGTGTCCTGGATCGACAAGGACGACATGGTGGGCTGGCAGGCCTACTTCCACACGCGCAACCGCATGATCGCAGCACTCATTCACAGTCCCTACGAGCGCGGGGGACGTGTGGTGCGCGAGTCCGGCTACTCGGACATCAAGCACCTCGTGTCCATGCAGTACCACACCGCGCGCGGTCGGGTCATGGCGATGCGGGACGTCCTCGAGGGACCGGCACAGCTTCACGACATCCTCGGCACCAAGCTGCCGGAGATCCGGGCCATGGCGAAGGGATACACGGACGCCAGGATCGAATCCGATCCCGACTCCTTCCCGACGCCGACGATGGACAAGCCGCCTCGACGTGGTCAGGGCTTCAGGGCGCCGTCCTACTCGACCCTGGTGCCGTGGGCCGTGAAGACGATTGCCCGTCAGTTGAGCGCCCCGATCTCCTCGGCGAGCCAGCAGCGACCCCAGGCCTTCGTCGCTCACCAGGACAACAAGTGGTGGCGTATGTCCCAGTACGACAGCGCGATCGTCTCGAACGCCGAGGGCACAGGCGCGTCCTGGTACCGGCGAGATCCCCGTGAGATGCGGACCTTGCTCGCAGAGGCAGGGCGACTCAACGCGGAGATCCTCCGCAAGTGGCCGAGCCTCAGCCGGCAGTACCGCGACGCCCTGGAGGACATCACCTCCTTCGAGTCCTGGAAGAGGACGTTTGAGTCCCACTCGGCAAAGGACGAATAGCGTGGGCACGTCCGAGCTGACAACACCGGGTCTCGGTGGTGGTCTCCGTGACGTCCTTCGGTCCCGGTACCTGCTCAAGCTGCTGGTCAGCAAGGAACTGAAGGTTCGCTACAGGGGGTCCGTGCTCGGGCTCCTATGGTCCTACGTGAAGCCCGGTGTCCAATTCTTCGTCTTCTGGTTCGCGCTCGGGATCTTTCTCGGGATGAATCGCAATACGGAGAACTACCCCATCTATCTGTTTTCCGGCATCGTCCTCGTGAACTACTTCAACGAGGCTCTGGGTAACGCCGCGCGATCCATCGTCGGGAACGGCGGACTGATCAAGAAGATCTATCTACCCAGGGAACTCTTTCCTGTGGCTTCGGTCTGGGTGTCCGGCGTCCACTTCCTCCCTCAGCTGTTGGTCCTTCTCATCGCATGCTTCATCGGAGGCTGGTCGCCGGGGCCGGTGCAGATCGCCGCGGCCTTCGCAGCCTTCGCGATCGTGAGCATGCTCGCCATCGGACTCGGGCTGTTCTTCGGAGCGGCGAATGTCTACTTCAGGGATTCCGAGAACTTCGTCGACATGCTGCTGATGATCGCCACGTGGGCCTCTCCGGTTCTCTACTCGTGGGTGATGGTGCGTGACGGGCTGTTCGACGCCTTCGGCCAGGACACCGGATCGATCCTGCATGCCGTGTATCAGACGAATCCGCTCACCATCGCGGTCGAATTGTTCCACTTCGCTTTTTGGATGCCGACCACCTCCGTGCCCAGGACCGATCCGCTGCTGGCCGTCCCCCCCAATCTCCTCGACGTCTGGACGCCGATAGGACTGGGAATCGCACTGATCGTGCTTCTGGCAGGTCAGTTCACCTTCCGGCGCCTCGAGGGCCGATTCGCACAGGAGCTGTAGTAATGACCATCGCAGTAGAGGTGCAGTCGATCTCGAAGCAGTTCGTGCTCAGACACACACGCTCCATCAAGGAGGCGTTCGTCTGGATCGTCAAGGGTCGGAAGGGCGACCTCTCGCAGAAGTTCCATGCTCTCGACAAGGTGTCGCTGACAGTGCAGCAGGGGGAGTCGGTCGCCCTCCTGGGTCTCAACGGATCCGGTAAGTCGACGCTCCTGAAACATATCTCCGGAGTGATGCTCCCCGACAGCGGCACTGTGAGGACGAGGGGTAGGGTCGCCGGCCTGATTGAAGTCGGCGCCGGGTTCCATCCCGACCTGAGCGGCCGCGACAACGTCTACCTGAACGGCGCCATCCTCGGAATGACGGAGGATCAGATCAACGAGCGGTTCGAGAGCATCCTCGACTTCTCCGAGATCGGCCAGTTCATCGATACGGAGGTGAAGTTCTACTCCTCCGGTATGTATCTCCGGCTTGCCTTCTCGGTCGCAATTCACACGGATCCGGAGATCTTCCTCATAGACGAGATTCTCGCCGTCGGTGACGAGCCTTTCCAGAAGAAGTGCCTGGCAAAGATCAAGGAGTTGGGAGAAGCGGGGAAGACGCTCGTGGTCGTCAGCCACGACCTCGACCTCGTCGCTCGTGTGTGTAAGCGAGGAGTGCTGCTCGAACACGGTCGGGTAGTTATGGACGGCGACGTCGCCGACGTAGTGGCACGGCTTCGCGCCTGAGCTTCGGGAGACTCGGGCCCGCCCACCGAGCTGCGGGCCCGAGCTGTCTATCGGTCGAACTTTATTGGCCGAGTAGGCCGAGGAGGTAGGCCCCGTAACCGCTCTTCACCAACACCTCAGCCCTGGCTTGGAGCTCCTGGTCGGTCAAGAAGCCCTGGCGCCACGCGATCTCCTCCGGAGCGCCGATCTTCAGTCCCTGCCGGTTCTCCACGGTGCGGATGAAGTTCGACGCATCATTCAGTGACTCGAACGTGCCGGTGTCGAGCCAGGCTGTCCCTCTCGGCAGGACCTCGACGTGTAGCTTCCCCTGGTCCAGGTAGGTCCGGTTGACATCCGTGATCTCCAGCTCGCCCCGCGGGGACGGCTGGAGATTCGCGGCGATGTCCACCACAGTGGAGTCGTAGAAGTACAGACCGGGCACCGCATAGTTGCTACGAGGCCGGTCGGGCTTTTCCTCGAGCGAGATGGCCTTTCCCTGAGCGTCGAACTCGACGACGCCGTAGGCGGTCGGATCGGCTACCTGGTAGCCGAAAACGGCTCCGCCTTCGATGTCGGCGAAGCGTCGCAGCTGGGTACCCATTCCCTGGCCGTAGAAGATGTTGTCTCCCAGGACGAGGGCCACGGTCTCGTTACCGATGTGTTCCGCGCCCAGGATGAAAGCCTGCGCGAGGCCGTCCGGCGAAGGCTGCTGCGCGTAGGTGATGGAGACGCCGAACTTGCTGCCGTCACCGAGGAGGCGGGAGAACTGGTCAGCATCGTGAGGTGTCGTGATGATGAGGATGTCACGGATACCGGCGAGGATCAGCGTGGAGAGCGGGTAGTAGATCATCGGCTTGTCGTACACCGGTACCAGCTGCTTGCTGATCCCCAAGGTGATCGGGTGAAGACGTGAACCGGTTCCACCGGCGAGGATTATTCCGCGCATGACGGACCTACCTTTCATTCTCAGTTGACATTGATGTTTCGCCGGGGCGGCCGCGGACCGATTCCCGCCTGAACGGGCGCATGGACGGCACCGACGGAGCCGTCTTTTGCAGCCGCTGCAATAGGGCGTGGACGGTTCACCTTCCACCGTCCGCAGACAGGGGATCAGCCACTTTTTCGGGTACTTCTCCGAGCGCACGCGCCATCCGAACTGCTTTCGGCAGCAGGATCAGGAACAACAGGCATTCGCTTGCCGCAACTCCCACCGCGATGACTGTCAGATGTCCGTCGATGGGAAGTGTCAGCATCAGAGCGATGCCGACGGCGCTCGAGCACAGGGTACCGAGCAGCACGTACGTGTCCTCACCCGCCGGAATCAGAAGGTTGCGAGTGAGAGGTGTGGCCAGATTGATGAAGACGAAGGCGACTCCGTAGAGCGCGCACGTTGCCTGTGTCGCAGCGACGTCGGCGCTGAACAGCACAGCAGATACAGGAGGCCCCAGGGTGGTGAGGATGAGCGCTCCCACCGAGCCGAGGATCGCGTGGCTGATGAAGGCCGCGCGATGCCGGCGAATCTGGTCCTTGCCGGTGATCTCGAGTACCCACCCCTGGAATGAATTGCCGAGGGCGATCGTGGTGAAGAGTCCGAAACGGTAGAGCTGATCGGCCGATGAATAGATGCTGGCGAGAGCAGCAGGCCCTCTCACTGTTGCCACCGGGACCGGCACCGAAGCGTACGCGCTGCCAGACACGTTCACTCCTGCTGACCCGATCTGCCTCTTCATCTCGCGCCAGGTGTCCCGGGGTGCTGGTCGAAGGCTGGTACCGCGCGTGAAGTGGACGTAGCGGAAGGATACGAGCGCGATGACCGTGAACAGCACGAGGAGCACGGGATAGATCATCACGCTCCTGGACGCTCCGATGAGGGGTATCGCAAGCAGTGCCGACAGGACGCGCGGCAGGGTATCGAAGATCCCCATCGAACGGGGCGATCCGATACCCACGCAGAACCAGGCGGGAGAGAACGCAGACAGAGCGGTTGCGAGAGCAACCGCGATGGCGTCCACGCGGACCTCATCGGCGGCGACCACGAGCGTGATCGCCCCGACGAGCGGAAGCACCAGGATGGCGAGTAGGCCGCGGGCGAGAAGACTCTGTCCGTACAGTTCGGCCCTTCGCTGCTCCGAGCCGGTACTGGCGACGAGTACCGTTCCTCGAATGTTCCATCCCCACATGATGGCGGTCGCCCCGAAGGCACCGATCGCCATGGCAGAGACGATGCTCGCCCATCCACCCGGGCCGACGACGCGAGCAATGACAGGGAGGAGGAGCAGAGGGATCAGGATCCCCAGCAGAGGAAAGCCCACGAACCCGCTGAGGCGCAGGATGACAGTCTTCAAAATCGCCTCGGTATCGTGGGGAAAATTACTCGACCAAGGGTACAGCGGAGCCGGTGTGACTCGGAACCGATCCGAGTGAGCGGGCGCCTCTCCTCGGGCGGAGTCGGTACGATCGGAGCACGACGAACACGGGGGACGATTCTCGTCCACAGTGACCACGCCAGCGAACCATCTCGGAGAACATGTCTGCCACCGATCCGACCATCGGCTTCTACCTTCCCTTCTGGGGAGACCTGGATTATCTGATCCTGGCGGTGGACAGCATCCGGCATCAGTCTGACGAACGGTGGAAACTCACTGTCATCAATGACGACTATCCGGATCCGCGCGTGGACGAGTACTTCGAGACGCTCGGAGACGAGCGTGTGGTCTACGTGCGGAACCCCGTCAATGTCGGTATCACCGCGAACTTCCGGAAGTGCGTCCGGATGGCGACCGAACCGCTCGTCGTGATCGTCGGCTACGACGACGTCGTCCTGCCCGGATACGTCAGTGCGGTCCTCGCGGCGCACCTCGCGTATCCGGACGTCGCAATCATCCAGCCCGGCGTCGAGGTGATCGACGCGGACGGCAGGCAGTCGACTCCGCTGGTCGATGTCGTCAAGCAACGACTGCTCAGGCCATCACGCAAATCGTCGGTGAAGCTACAGGGCGACCGTCTGACGGCGGGGCTCATGCATGGGAACTGGTTGTACTGGCCGTCGCTGGCCTTCCGACGCGAGGCCATCGTTCGGCACGACTTCCGCGATGAGTTCTCGGTCATTCAGGATCTGGCCCTGATCCTCGACGTCCTCGTCGAGGGTGAGTCCCTCCTGACGCTTCCAGACGTCGTCTTCCGCTATCGCAGACATGACGCGAGCGCTTCCTCGATGGAACTCGTCGACGGTTCCCGCTTCCGTGGAGAACGGGAGTTCTTCCGACTTGCTGCCGGGCTGGCGAAGAACAGGGGCTGGACGCGGACCGTTTTCGCCGCGAAGCTTCATGTGACCTCCCGGCTGCACGCACTGCTCCTGACCGTACGGGCTGCGAAGGCCCGCGACGTCAGGGGAGTTGCGTTGCTCCTCCGCCACGCGCTCGGCAACTGAACCGGAGGTGAGCGACCCGGAGCCCACGGTATGTGATCAGGAGCACCCGACGAATTCGTACAGCTTCGCCTCACCCTCCTGATCGATCAGCTCGAAATCGTCGTCGGATGCAATGTCCTCGAGCCCGGGGTATCGGTGGTTTCCCCCATGAACCTCTTTCGTTCCGAAGTCGAGGACGTACTCGATGTTCTTGCTTTCCGCCGCAGCACAGACACCAGGCCTGGAGTCTGCCTCTTTCAGGTATTGATCGATGGTCAGATCGGTCTGGCTGCTGTTGGAGAGAACGTGTTTGTATGTCGTGTCGCGGTTTGCCAGCGCGTAGGCGAGTGCTGCGCCTGTCCACGGATTGACGGCAATGGTGCCATCCGCGTCAGTCGTCTCGTCGAGTCGTTCTATCAATTCGAGCTCGTCCGAACTCACGAGATTCGAATCCGGCGTCACCGTGTACGACGCGCCGGCACTTGCCAGTGCTGCATCGATCGAGCGGTTGTTCAACAGCGGCGGAGCGACCACGAGAGCTGTGAACGCAATGCTGAACCCCAGCACCAGTGCGGGGTGAGAACGCCGAGGGCCGCCCGCTGCAGCGGCCCTGATCTTCCGCGTGGCAGACGCGATGAGGTAGTCCATCCCGATGATGGCCAAGGGCGCAGCGGTGAGCGGGGCGATTGCAGCGAGGCGGTACGGATCGTTGTACCAGACCCCGGTGATGTAGCTCCGTAGTTCGCTGATCTCGAAGCCGGCGGCGACGATGAACACGGCCGTCGAGATCGCGAATGCCCCGGCAAACCAGACCAATCGTCGCTCGCGAACACAGGCGATCAGTCCGACGACGACGAGCGCGCTGACCACCCACGCCGCAGGGCGCCCGAACGGCGCGTTGAGCAGCGCCTCACCCAGAGCCTGGGATGAGGTTTCGACGCGGTCCCAGAAAGCTGCGGCAGCAGGGGGGCGGACGATCTCCCAGATCTTGCCGAGGAGGAGAATGCCCAGGAGGAAGGCGGCGGTCAGGATCGAAGCCTGAAGATAGGAACGTGCGCGCAGGCGCGGAACGAGGAGCCCGGTGTACAGGGCTATCGTCATCGGCACGGACAGGGCGACGAGCGTCATCGCACCGTTCGGGTGAGCTACTGCGATGCCGGGGAGTGAGAGAAGAGCGAGGACGGCAGCCAGGATCCGTGGGATTCGGGTCGCCGGCGCCTGACCGAGTGCGGAGGCCAGGAGCGCGAGCCCTGCGGGCACCATGGCAAGGCTGAGGAGGTTGGGGTAGAGCACACCGAACTGGAGCAGCAGAACCGGGAAAGCACCGAAGGCCGCAACGATCACGCCGGCGGCGAGGATGGACGGCCTGCTCAAGCGGCTTAGCTGGCGCACGGCGAAGAGGCAACTCAGCGGCCAGATGAGGGCGCTGATCAGCAGATTCGCACTGGTCACACCTGTTGTCAGATCGACCCCTGTCAGTTGGATGATGAGAGCCGTGAATCCGTGCCAGGCGGCAGGGTAGAAGTAGGGCGCCTCACCCGCAGTGGTCATCGATGTGAGAGTCAGTGACGATGCGTCCGATGTGTTCAGGACATAGCGCACCGCATTCAGGTGGAAGACGTTGTCGAAGGTCTGGGAGAAGCTGGACGGGCTTCGGAAGATGCTGACGCACTGGATTCCGATCACCACCCCTGCAATCAGTGCGGCTCCGAAGTAGTAGGCGGACCGATCGCTGCCGGGGGTCCGAACTCCCACCGTTCCCGCGACATCCTCAGGCCCGACCACGCTGCCGCTCGTGGGCCCACCGGCTGTGATCCACCGGCGCGAAAGAAGTATCCGCACGCCCAGGCACAGGAGGCAGAGAACCGCGACGGCTCCGATGAAGACTGCCGGGCCCCACCCGATGCCTGACTTCTCGCCGAGGATGGCGGTGATACTGATGATGGATATCGAGATGAGCGGGGCCACGGCGATGGCGTCGAAGAGCCGCACGCGAAGAATCGTGGCCGCCACTGCGCCGGGCAGCAGCAGGATCACCGCTCCCACGAGGACGCTCGGTACAGCTCCGGCCCAGTCGGTCAGCATGCCGTCGATCGTTATCAGTCTCAATTCCTGAGTACTCGTGCGCCGCTCGCATGGGAACTCCACACCGCTCACGGCCAATTGGCACGAAAATTGGACGTCCCGTAGTTTTGGGAGCATGTACAGCACACGGCATGCGCGGACTTTTCCACCGGTCACAGAGTCTAGCTGTGCAGCTATCGTCTCGGCATATCGGCCCTCCAGGAACCTGATCGGGAACGTGAGCGCCCTTCTCGCCCAGTTCGAGCTCGTGGTGGTGGTGGACGACGGGAGCAGGGACGGTGAGGGTGTTGTGCGCGAATGCGCAGAACTCGGTGCGGTGATCGTGATCCAGCCGCAGAATCTCGGCATCGGTGCTGCTCTGAATCGTGGCGTGGCGGCTGCGCGCGCAGCTCGTCCTGACGTGGACGCGGTCGTCACCTTCGACCAGGACTCGGTGCCTCCACCCGGGCTTCTGCGGCGCTATCGCGCCGCTGTACTGAGCGCAGAGTCCGATGGGCAGGCGGTCGGTTCCGTGAGCCCCGCTGTGGTGGGTGCGAGAGCGGCCCGGATTCTCAGGCCGTCGGGGCTGTACGCACAAGCGGTCGAGCCCATCCAGTCCGGGCTTCTCATGCCGTTGGGCCTCTTGGATGAGATCGGTGGCTTCGACGAGGAACTCTTCATCGATGGAGTCGACACCGACGTTCATTGGCGAATGGTCCGATCGGGCTACGTGGGGATCGCTGCTGTGGACGTGGAGTTGCAGCACGAGCTGGGGGCACAGAGCCAAGCTCGATTCCTCGGTCGCCCTGTTGCCGTCCGTGGGCAGCCGCTGATGATCATGCAGAGTGCACCCTTCCGCTACTATTACATAGCCCGTAACCGGCTCCTGCTTCTGCGCAGACATCTCTTCCACCATCCGTTGCCCATGATCAGGGGACTCGTCCTCGACGCCCGGCACGTCGTGGTCGTGGCCGTCCTGGGATCGTTGCGGCGGGATCGTCTCGGGTACGCCGTCAGGGGCATTCGTGATGGTCTGGCTGGAACCACCGGCAGACTCGTCGAATCCGCCGCGCGATCGGAGCAGCGTCGCGTCAAGGGAGTCGAACAATGATGAACGAGAAGATCAGAGCTGGAGCGCAGGGTGTCCCGCGCTTGCTGGTGATCATGCCTGCCTGGAACGAGTCCGAGTCCGTGGGGGACACGGTCCGCGAGGTGCTTCGGACGGTGCCGGGGTGTGAGGTGCTCGTCGTCGACGACGGGAGTACCGATGGAACCGCGGATCTCGCCGAGGCGGCGGGTGCCTCCGTTCTTCGGTTGCCCTACAATCTGGGCGTCGGAGGCGCCATGCGGGCCGGCTTCAAGTACGCCCGCCGCTGGGACTTCGACCAGGCCATCCAGGTTGACGCCGATGGACAGCATGACCCGAAGGACCTCGTCGCTGTTGTCGGTGGTTTGCGGCACGCGGACATCTCGATCGGTGCTCGCTTCGCCGACAAGGGTGACTACACGGTCCGCGGTCCGAGGAAGTGGGCCATGAGTTTCCTCGGGCGATCGATCTCGTTGCTCGCGAGAACGCGTCTCACCGATGTGACGTCGGGCTTCAGAGCTGCTAACAGACGAGCGATCGCACAGTACTGCGAGCATTACCCCGCAGAGTATCTGGGCGACACGATCGATTCTCTCGTGGTCGCCATCCGATCCGGCCTCACCGTCACGCAGGTTCCTGTCGAGATGCGACCGCGTCAGGGTGGGCAACCAAGCCACAATCCTGTGAAGGCCGCCCTCTATCTCGGTCGAAGCGGCTTCGCGCTGGTGATCGCATTGACACGGAAGCGCACCCTGATCCCGGATGAGGAGTCCAACCGATGAGCACGTTGCTCCCTTTCCTGCTGGCTCTGGTGATCGTCGCCTTCATCGTGTGGTTGCTGAGGCAGCGCAAGCTGAGGGAGAAGTACGCGATCCTCTGGATCACCGTGGGTATCGCGACGCTCCTCCTCGCTGGTGCTCCGGGTCTGCTCGAGACCGTGGCATCAGTGGCGGGATTCGTCGTGCCGGCCAATTTCCTCTTCGTCGTGGCCATCGTGCTCCTTCTGGGCGTCTGCCTCCATCTGTCGCTCGAGATCAGCGTCGTGGAGGATGAGACACGGGCTCTTGCGGAGGAAGCGGCGATACTCCGGAACCACATCGAGCGACTGGAGCACCGCCTCGACGGACTGACCGCGATGCCCCCGCGCTTGAGCGATACCGACGGGGATGTCCGATGAAGCCGGTGAGGGCGAGCATCTGCATGGCCGCGTACAACGGGTCCGCCTTCATCGAGGAGCAGATCGCCTCCATTCTCGAGGACATCGCAGAGAACGACGAGCTCGTCGTCGTGGACGACAAATCGACCGATCTCACCGCAGAGATCGTCGGACGCATCGATGACCCACGACTGAGGCTCTATCGCTGGCCTGAAAACCGTTCCTACGTTCGTACGTTCAATACGGCTGCGGAGATGGCGCGGGGAGAATACATCTTCTTCGCCGACCAGGACGACGTCTGGGTCCCGGGTCGGACCGAGCGTCTCGTCGCCGCCCTGCACACGCACTCCGTGGTCGCGGGGAACGTGGCGTTGTTCGGCACGTCACCGACGCCTGCGCCCTGGTCTCTGCGCGAGAACGATTCGTCGCACCGGTTCCGTAACCTGGTCGGGACGCTCATCGGTTACCGCCCCTATTACGGCTGCGCCATGGGTTTCCGGAGGGACTTCGCCGATGTCGTGCTGCCGATGCCCGCCTACCTGTACGAATCCCACGATCTCTGGCTGGCGATCGCCGCCAACCTCGCTGGGGAGATGTGCCACGTCGAATCGCCGGCAGTGCTGTACCGGCGGCTGCACGATTCCAACGAGACTCCCCGGGGGTGGCGAAGTCCTCGGCGGATCCTCCTGGCCCGGGTCATGCTACTTCGTTGCGTCGCAACGGCGGCGGCGCGACTGCGTCGCCGCAGGCGGGCCGCCACCGTCGGACGTCATCCGGGGCTCAACGAGCCCTGACCACTCCGATCGACGTACCCCTACCGGCCGCCCAGCGCCCGGTGATCGCTCTGTCGCCATCGTTGCCGTAGGCGAACGCGCTGTCCGCACCGACGCGTATGTTGCTGTTGGCGAGGAACCATTGAGCACCCCGCTTCACGCCGACCGTGCTGTAACCGCTATTGGTCCAATCTCCGCTGAGGGGCGTGTCGGACGCGTTCCCGAACAAGAACGTGCCGGCTACCGTCGCGCGAAGGTTGCTGTTCGTCAGGATGAACTGCTTGGCCACCCCGTTCGGCCTTGTAACCCCGAGCGTGTCATAACCGTCCCTGTCCCAATCGCCGGTGATCGCGACATCGCCGGGCGCGCCGTACACGATGGTCCCGTTGGCCGGGCCGGTCGTATTCGAATTCCGAACGTGCGCCACGCCAGCCCTGAAGACACCGATGGTCTCTCTTCCATCGCCGTCCCAATCACCGCAGATCGGCTGATCAGGCCCGTCGCCGAAGGTGACCCTGGTTCCAGTATCGGTTGTCGACAAGCTGTTCCGGATTGTCCAGATACCGCCGAAGTAGGTTGCGGGCGTCGCGATGCCGTCGGCATCCCAGTCGCAGGACAGAACAGCATCGCTCGCGACGCCCACGGTGGAGTTCGTCGGGCTCGCACCGCGGTAATGGACTTCGTTCACGCCGGGCTGCACCTGTTGTTCGTTACCCGTGCCCGCATTGCGTGCGAAAGCAGACAGCTGCTCGGCGCTTCCGTTCCAAACGTTCGAGTCACCGACGAAGGGGCCCGTTGAGCTGTACTGCCAGACGGAGTAGAACGACCAGCCGCTCGGGAGCGCGCCAGCTCCGGACTGGTTGTAGGCGGCGATATGGAGGGGGTGATCATTGAAGGCGCGTGAGTTGCCTGTGCACCGGTTCCACCAGTCCGTGGTGGTGTAGATCATCGGAAGCCGGCCCGTTCGAGAGCGGACCGTGTTCGAGAAATCGCGGATCCATGACACCATCTGGCTCGCCGACAAGTTGTAGCAGTCGTTCCCCAGTGATGCGTAGGGGTTGTACTCCACGTCCAACAGCGGCGGGAGGGTCCGCCCGTCCGAACTCCATCCGCCGCCGTTGTCGATGAAGTAGTTGGCTTGAGCTGCTCCCGAGGTGGTCCCGGGCAGCGCGAAGTGGTAAGCCCCCCGGACCATTCCGACGTCAGCCGAGCCGCCGTACTGCTGATTGAAATAGGGGTTCTCGTACCCGGTACCCTCGGTTGCCTTCACATAGGCGAACCTGGAGCCCTGGTTGTACGCCGTCCGCCAATCGACCTCGAACTGGTGACTCGAGACGTCGATGCCCTGGATGCCCGTCGGCCGCCAGGTCGATGCTGCTGCTGCCGCGGCGCGCGACTCGTCAGCGATCTGCGCTGAAGCTTGCGCGACGCCGACGTCTTCGACGAGTGCGTTGAGGCGGGTCTCGCTACCGGTCGGCACCTGAGCGTCGCCGGACTCGCGCATCCGCTCGAGGCCCTGTCCCATGGAAGACCCAAGGGCCCCGATCTCCTCTGCAAGGGTGCGGGGCGCCCCGTCAGCCCCACTCGGCGTCGGCGTCGGCGTCGGGGAAGGAGGCATTGTCATGGACGTATCGGTCGGCGCGGGACTCGACGCGTCAGCGGAAGGAGCGATGGCTGGTGGATTGTCGACCGGCTCCGGTCCGTCCGTCGTCGGGCGGGGCGCGGCGGTCGATGGGGTGGGAGGGACGGCTGGTTGCGAGGTGGCGGCGGGGGAGGGCGACACGACGGCGATGGCGCCGGATGGTGAAGCCGGGATCAGCAGTGCGAAGCTCAAAGCGGCTACGGAGAGCCCGCGGAAGAACCGGGGACCTCCGTCCCCCCGGAACGAGTGGCGGCGGGGTGTAGTGGTGCAAGGCATGGTCATACTTCTTTCGGTTGTATCGGCCATCAGTAGCGGAGGTCGGCGCAGCCCAGCAGGCTGTTGCCGGTGGAGTAGGGCGAGGTTCCGATCGCGTACGTACACACCTGGTAGGAACCTCGCTGGGTGATCGGCGTCCGCGTGAGGTATCCGTGCTGACCGGAAACTCCGACGAAGCTATTCACGTCAGGTCTCGGGAGTCCTGTCGGGTAGGCGAATCCCCGTCGAGAGCCGTCCGGGTAGGTGATGTAGGTGTGGACCGTGGTCGAAGCGGGAGCCATGTCCCGGTCGAGTGACCATCCCCGAACCTCGACGGCGACACCGCTGCTCGTAGCGTCGATACGTGCCGTGTCGAGGGAACCCTTGGAGGCCTCGGCGAACCCGGTGGAAACCGCCGTGCATCCGAGCAACGGATTCTGGCTCGAGAACGGGCTGACGGCGATTCCGTAGGCACACACCGTGTATGTACCTGCGATGGGCGCGGCCAGTACCTGCTCGAAGCCATGCGCGCCAGGGACACCGAAGGCGCTGTTGACGTCGCTACGCGACATGTCGGCGGTGTGCGCGGTGCCGGTCGTGCGACCAGCAGGATCCGTGACGTAGAGGTGCACCGGGATGGATGCCTGAGCATTCTCGAGCTCCATGGTCCAGCCTCGGATGCGGAGAGTCGCCGCCGTCGAACTCTTCTCGACCTTCACTGCATCGAGGCTCCCGATCGGCAGGGCAGCACCCACCTGCACCGATTTGCACGGAAGCCCTTCGTTGAAGTTGAGACCGATCGCGAAAGCACACACCGTGTAGCGACCGGGTGCAGAAAGCCTGATGTCATCCACGAACCCGTGTTGCCCTGATACGGCCAGCACGTTATTCACGTCGGGGCGAGGCTTGTTCGCTGTGAAGGCGTACCCCGTTTTGCTCCCGTTCGGGGCGGTCACGTACACATGGACAGGTGTGCTCGACGCGGGGCGGGCCGGATCCATGGTCCACCCGCGCACGTTGAGGTTGACCGCACCCGAGGTCTGAACCACCTTCACTTCGTCAAGCACGCCCGTTGGCTGCTCCGCGCCACTCACGACCAGCTGCTTGCAGCCCAGGGCCGTGTTCTCCCCGCCGATGGCGAACAGACATACCTCGTAGCTTCCGGACCGGTCGACGGCGATGTCCCCGGTGAAGCCGTGGCTCCCGCTCAGGGCCATGGCCGCATTCACGTCCGGGCGACTGGCATCGGCGCGGAACGCGTAGCCGCGTCGGACACCGTTGGGGCCGGTGACATACGCGTGCGCTTCCGTGGATTCGGACGGGCGGTTCGGGTCCACGGCCCAACCCTGTACACGCACGTACGCGGTGTCCTCGTTACGAGAAGTCGAGACGCTGTCGAAAGACCCGATCGCGGGTCGGTTCGTGAGTTGGATCGTCACGCTCGCGGCGTCGTTGCTCACGGAGTTGATGCGTACCTGGGTGCCGCCGTGGGTCGTGAAGGTCTGACCCTGCTGCCATGTGAGCGACGAGTTCCCCCATCCTGAGCGTGTGCTGTTCGGGGTCAGCACGATCGACGCGTTGCCGCTCCATCCGAGCACGTCCTTCTTCGTGATCTTCACGCCCCGGTTGCCACCGGTCGCCGTCGCCGCGTCGAGGCCGACCGGTGCCCGCAGTTCCAAGTAGTACACCTCGCCGCTCGCGGGGTCGGTGAAGCGGACAGCCCTGTTGGCCGCGGTACCGGACCACGGCTGGAGGGTCACGGTCCGTGTCGACGACACGCTGCCGATGTTGAGGATCTCGTCGCCGCGTCCGAAGCCGCCGTATTCCCAGAGAAAGGCGTTGATCACCGGGCTGCTGATCTGTGCGTAACCCATGAGGTCGGTCGTGTCGCTGTACTCGGCCGAAGAGCAGGAGGGGTCGGCCCAGGACCCGCCCGAGCGCGGCACGTCGGAGCGAGCATTTCCGCAGTACAACGAATTTGCGTGGTGCAACCCGAGCACGTGTCCAAACTCGTGCGTCACCACATTGTTCGTGAGCGCGGAGGGGTAGGGCATGATCACTCGGCCGCTGGTGGTGCTGTCCGTGAATCCACCGCCGAGGATGCCCCACTGGCCGTTGTAGTTGAGGTCGGCATGAGGCACGAAGATCACCAGAGATTCGTACGGACGGTACTGCCAGTTGAGCTCCTTCGTCACGGTCGCCATGATGGTCTGGTAGGAGTCGGTGATCTTCGCTGCGGACGTACGGCGTAGCTCGGTCACCTTGTTGATCGACAGACGGCCCGCAGACACTGAGTTCCAGTAGGCATTCGCGCTCGTGATCGAGTTTCGCGCAGCAGTCATGTTGATCGCGTCGGTGTCCGCGACCGTCTTACCCGACAGCTGAACGGTGACCAAAGTGACGTTGAAGGTGCCGGTCCGAGGAGCTATGGCGGCCGAGCCAGCGCTACCGTCCAACCGCTGCGGCGACGCCGTCTTGATCGGGGTGATCGGCTCCGCGAAGTGTTCCCCGTAACGGGCGTTGGAGTTCGGATCTGCCAAAGGGTTCCACGAGAGGTCGGGGACGAAGGAGGTGATCTGGTCCTGCGAAGCTTCCGTGCCGAGCGCACCGGCGACCTCCCCCGCGGCTGGTGTCGGCCGGCTCGCGTCGGCAGGATCCGGGACGGCGGACGTCGGCGCGGCGGTCGGCGTGTCCGTTGCCTCGGCGACAGGAGTCTGGGAGGGCGACTGCGACGTTGCGGTGGGCGCCGAGGTCGCCTGGGTCGGCGGTGGGGGCGCCGTTTGCAGCGCCACCGCGGGAACTGCACCGCCCAAGAGACCGATGGACAGGACCGCGGCGCACAGGAGCCGAACGGGGAAAGGCAAGGTCACGGGTTTCTCCAGCAGAATCCGGGCGTTAGCCAGCGTGTGAAATCCCGTGCAGCCTACATTCGTGTTACCAGTGTGACGAACGTTTCGGATGTGAAGGCGGAATACTAGGTAAAACCTGCGCGTGTCGAGGTATTTACAGCGGCGTGTCGTGGGTGTGCGGGGGTGGCGTGGGTCTCAGCGTCCGGTGCATGAGGTTATGCACAGCCGACGCGCACGTCTGGGCACGCGCGTGTGCGCTCTATATTGTGAGGGAGTCACGAGCCGATCGGCTCCGATCCGCCGTTGTCATGACCGCGGGAATGCACACGGGGGATACGTATGGATGCTGTGCGACTGGTCGAGGACGAGGTGCGTGAGCTCATCCGCCGGCGTGGCCTCGACCCTGCACGCCAGGCGGTCGAAGTGCAGTCGCTCGTGCGGGACGCCGTTGCCGACTACGAGGACAGGGCGCTCCTCGGCGTTCTGCCTCCGCTGGGCCGGGGAGATCTCGCCCGCAAGCAGGTGTATGACGCCGTCGCGGGCTTCGGGGCCTTGCAGCCTCTCCTCGATGATCCCACCGTCGAGGAGATCTGGATCAACGCGCCGTCCGAGGTGTACGTCGCACGGAACGGGGAGTCGGAGCTCACTGCTCTCTCGCTCAGCGACCAGCAGGTCCGCGACCTCGTGGAGAAGATGCTTAAGTCCTCCGGCCGCCGCCTCGACCTCTCCTCGCCCTTCGTCGACGCGTCGCTGCCCGACGGCTCGCGTCTGCACGTCGTGATCCCCGATGTCACGAGGAACCACTGGTCCGTCAACATCAGGAAGTTCATCGCACGCGCGTCGAGACTCGAACACCTGGTCGAACTCGGTTCGCTCTCCCCCCAGGCCGCACGATTCCTGCACGCGGCGGTCGCGAGCGGCCTCAACATCCTCGTGTCGGGTGCCACGCAAGCCGGCAAGACCACCTTGCTCAATTGCCTGGGAGCATCGATCGGTCCCCGCGAACGCGTGATCACGGTCGAGGAGATCTTCGAACTGCAGTTGCCCCTGCGGGATGTGGTCGGTCTCCAGTGTCGTCAGCCGAACCTCGAGGGACACGGCGAGATACCGCTGCGTCGACTGGTAAAGGAGGCGCTACGCATGCGGCCGGACCGTCTCATCGTCGGTGAGGTCCGCGAAGCGGAGAGTCTGGACATGCTCATCGCCCTGAACAGCGGGCTGCCGGGGATGTGCAGTGTCCATGCGAACAACGCACACGACGCCATCACCAAGATCTGCACCCTGCCGCTTCTCGCGGGTGAGAACATCTCGAGCAGCTTCGTCGTGCCGACCGTGGCGTCATGCATCGATCTCGTCGTGCACTGCGCCCGGCTCTCCAGTGGCCAGCGGCGTGTCATGGAGATCATGGCCCTTGGCCGGAGGGTCGAGAACGGCGTCATCGAATCCTCGACCGTGTTCAAGCGTGTCGACGGTGTGCTCGAACTGACCGCCACCGGGATGCCGTCCGAGGAGAAGTTCGCCGCGGCCGGGGTGGACGTCTCGGCCCTCCTGGGGGCCAGGGCGTGAGCACCGCCCTCGGGATCGCGCTCGGAGCCGGCTTGTTTCTCATCTGGTGGTCCTTCTGGGAGCGCCCTGAACGTGCGCGGGCCGAGCAGGTGCGGCGACACCGCCTGGACGACCTCCTGTTGCGTGCAGGGATCGAACGCGTCTCGTCCACAGGTCTGATCGGATCGTGCATCGCGGTGGGCTCCTTCGTGCTGCTGGCCGGGTTCGTGCTCACCGCGTCGGTGCCGATCGCCCTGTGTTTCGCCCTCTTCGGCGGCTTCCTCCCCTTCACTGTCGTCCGGTGGCGGGCCGCGAAGCGCACGGCTTCCCTCCGCGAGCTGTGGCCCGACGTCGTGGATCATCTTCGTTCCGCCATCCGCGCGGGCCTGTCCCTCCCCGAGGCGCTGATGCAGCTCGGCGACAAGGGTCCCCTCGAGCTGCGGCCCGCCTTCCGCGCGTTCGGTGCGGACTACCGCGCAGGCGGACGGTTCGACGACGCCCTCACCCGGCTCAAGGAGCGCCTCGCCGACCCCGTTGCCGATCGCATCGTCGAGGCCCTCCGTATGACCAGGGAGGTTGGTGGGTCCGACCTCGGGCGCCTGCTCGGCACGCTGTCGGAGTTCCTCCGCGATTCCTCACGGACACGGAGTGAACTCGAGGCGCGTCAGTCCTGGACCGTCAACGCAGCTCGCCTGGCGGTCGCAGCTCCCTGGCTCGTGCTCATGCTCCTCGCGACCCGCCCCGAGGCCGTCCGTGCCTACAACTCCGCCGCAGGGGCTGCCGTCCTCCTCGGAGGTCTCCTCGTCTCGGTGGTCTGCTATCGCGTGATGCTGCGCATCGGGGCGCTGCCCGAGGACGAGCGGGTGTTGCGATGACCCCGGTGCTGGCCATCGCGGCCCTGTGCGGCGTGGTGCTCGGTGCAGGACTGTGGCTCGTCGTCGCGCGACTGCCTCCCATGCGTCCGGTGTCCCTGACCGAGCGGATCGCGCCACAGCTCCGCGCGGTGGACGTGCAGTCGCGTCTGCTCGCCGAGACGAATGCGGACGTCACGCCGTTCGGGCCGCTGGGTCGCATCGTCCGGCCCCTCCTGGTGGACCTCGTCACCTGGTCGCACCGCTTCAATCCTGCAGCGGCCACGCTGGCGCGTCGCCTCGCGCAGGCCGGACGGGGACAGAGCACCACGGACTTCCGCGCCCAGCAGCTGCTCTGGGCCGCGGCGGGCCTCGCGGCGTCCACGCTGGTGATGGTGCTTCTGGCGGCTGCGGGTTCCGTCAACGTGCCGCTGGCCGTCGTCATCATCCTCGGCTGCGCCGTCATGGGCTTCGTCGGACGCGACTACGTCCTGTCCGCCGACATCCGCCGCCGTGAGGCACGGATGCTTGCCGAGTTCCCCAGTCTGGCGGAGCTGATGGCGCTTGCCGTGTCCGCGGGCGAGAGCACCACGGGAGCACTCGAACGCATCTGCAGGACGGCGCACGGAGAGCTCGCGCGGGAATTCGGTCTGGTCCTGGCGGCGACCCGCGCCGGGAAGCCCCTGGTCGACGCACTGCAGGACTTCTCGCACCGCACCCGTCTGGCCCCGCTCGCGCGGTTCGTCGACGGGATCACGGTTGCCGTCCAACGCGGGACGCCGCTCGCCGACGTCCTTCGTGCCCAGGCTCAGGACGTCCGTGATCTCGCCAAGCGCGACCTCATGGAGTCCGCCGGGAAGAAGGAGATCGCGATGACGGTCCCACTCGTCTTCGGGGTCCTTCCACTGACCGTCCTGTTCGCCGTCTACCCCGGCATCGCTCTCATCAATCTGGGTTTCTGACCAATGCACGCTGTCCACAACAACCAGGGGGGACCTTCCATGAAGATCCGAACCACCATCATCCGCATCGCCGTCCTGATCCTCGCCGTCCTGACCTCCCTCGTCAGAGGAGGGGAAGACCCGGAGCGCGGTGACGTCCCGGGATGGGTCATGATCACGCTCATGTCGGCGGTTCTCGTTGCTGCGCTGCTCGCGATAGCAGGGCCCGCCCTCGAAGGACTGTTCAACCAGGCGATCGACCAGGTCTCGCCCTAGGTGACACTCGCATCACGTGCCCGGGCCCAGCGGGCTGCTCCGCGCTCGGGGGATGACGGGGAACGAGGGGCGGCGGTGGTCGACTTCGCCTTGATCGGTGGTCTGCTCACGGTCATCTTCATCGCCATCATCCAGCTCACGCTGGTGCTCCACGTGCGGAACACGCTCATCGACGCCGCGGCGTCCGGCGCACGGTACGGGACGCTGGCGGACCGCACCCCGCAGGACGCCGTCGGACGGACGTCCGATCTGATCCGCGGGTCCCTCGCGGATGCGTACGGTTCCGACGTGACCGTCGGAACCAGTTCGGTCGGCGGGGTCGAGACCCTCGAAGTCGTGGTCCGCGCACCCCTGCCCGTGATCGGGCTCGTCGGGCCCGGCGGTGTGATGGAGGTGCGAGGCCATGCTGCCCTCCCGTCGTGAGCGTTCCCGCGCGCGGAACCCGAGCGGGGCCGCTCCGGGTATCGACACAGCGACACGCCGCAGGTCACTACGGCTCGCGGCGATCGCCGAGGAAGGCAGCGCCGTCGTCGAGTTCGTGTTCCTCGGCGTGCTGCTCCTCGTCCCGGTGGTCTACCTCGTGCTGACGGTGGGGCAGCTGCAGGGTGGCTCCTTCGCCGTCGTCGGCGCTGCCGATCAGGCTGCGAAAGTGTACGTCGATGCTTCCGGCCCGGAGGAGGCCGACGCCCGGGCACGCGAGGCGGTCGCCGTCGCCCTCGCCGATTTCGGATTCACGCAGGACCAGGTGGACGTCGCCATCAGCTGCAGCGACGAGTGTCTCGCACCGGGCTCGTCCGTGACCGTGACCGTGGCCCTCGAGGTTCCGCTGCCGCTCATCCCCGCGATCGCAGGATCGTATCCCTCGGCCGCCACGGTCGATTCGGCGGCGACGCAGATCGTCGAGCGCTTCGGGTGACGGCGGCCGGACGATGAAGGCGCGAAGGTGTCCTGCCACGAGCTGCCGGGCCATACTGTGCGACCGCGATGACGCGGAGAGCGGACAGGTCGGTGTGCTGATCATCGGCTATCTGCTCGTCTCCCTGCTGGTCGTCACCGTGGTGCTCGCGGTGTCCGCCGTCTACATAGAGCACAAGAAGCTGTTGTCCGCGGCGGACGGCGCAGCCCTCGCGGCTGCTGACGAGTACAGCATCGACGTGGGCACGGGTGACGGAGCCGCGACGCCCCTTCCGGCGCTGCAGGATTCCGGCGTCGAGCGCTCCACCGCCGGGTACCTCACAGCCGTCGGAGCGGAGGCGCGGTTCGAGCAACTCGCCGTGGATCCGTCCACAGGAGCGCCTGACGGCCGGACCGCCCGCGTGGTCCTGACCGCCGTCGTGCGGCCGCCGATCGTCAACTTCCTCGTTCCCGACGGCATACCGATCGTCGCGCAGTCGGACGCCCGCGCCGAGCTGACCCGATGACACCACGATCGGGGCCTCGAAGGCCATGACGTAGGCTGGAACAACCATGGCAGCCACTGATTTTCCCGCTGAGATCCGCGCACTCCGCGCCAAGTACCAGTCCATCGAGCAGGTGTCGGACGTCGAAGGCATCCGTAAGGACATCGAGGAACTGAGCGAGGAAGCAGGCGCCCCCGACCTCTGGGACGATCCCGCCGCGGCCCAGAAGGTCACCTCGAAACTCTCGCACCGCCAGTCCGCGCTCGAGCGCCTAGAGACACTCGAGAGCCGGATCGACGACCTCGAGGTGCTCGTCGAACTCGGGCAGGACGAGCACGACGACGACTCCATGGCGGAGGCCGAGAAGGAGCTGATCTCGCTGGGGAAGTCCCTCGACGACCTCGAGATCGTCACGCTGCTGGCCGGCGAATGGGACGAGCGTGAGGCGGTCGTGACCATCCGGTCGGGTGCGGGGGGAGTGGACGCCGCTGACTTCGCCGAGATGCTCCTGCGCATGTACCTGCGGTGGGCCGAGCGCCACGGGTACCCCACGCAGGTGCTGGACACCTCCTACGCGGAGGAGGCCGGCCTGAAGTCCGCGACGTTCGAGGTCAAGGCGCCCTACGCGTTCGGGACCCTCTCGGTCGAGGCGGGAACGCACCGCCTCGTCCGAATCAGTCCCTTCGACAACCAGGGCCGCCGCCAGACCTCCTTCGCCGCCGTCGAGGTCATCCCGCTGATCGAGCAGACGGACGTGATCGAGGTGCCGGACAACGAGATCCGCGTCGATGTGTTCCGCTCCTCGGGCCCAGGAGGGCAGTCGGTCAACACGACCGACTCCGCCGTCCGGCTGACACACCTCCCCACCGGCACGGTCGTCTCGATGCAGAACGAGAAGTCCCAGATCCAGAACAGGGCAGCGGCCATGCGGGTGCTGCAGTCGCGCCTGCTGCTGCTCAAGAAGGAGCAGGAGGACGCCGAGAAGAAGGCGTTCGCGGGCGACGTCAAGGCGTCCTGGGGGGACCAGATGCGGTCCTACGTGCTGAACCCGTACCAGATGGTGAAGGACCTCCGGACGAACCACGAGGTGGGGAACACCTCGTCGGTGTTCGACGGCGAGATCGACGACTTCATCGACGCGGGTATCCGGTGGCGGACCAACAACAGGAACGACACCGCCTAGGCATCACGCAGCGCATCACCAGCAATGACGGCGGACCACGGCGTGGGCGACCCCCGGCGCACGACGACACACCCCCCGACTACGGCCCTCGCCGTGACGCCGTCGTTATAGTCGGAACAGCCGCGGCTCCCTTTCCCCCATCAAATGCCCGTGCCCGGCGCAGTTCCATGGGCGCAGAGTGATCATGATCAGATTCGACAGCGTCACGAAGACCTACGACCAGAAATCGCAACCGGCCCTCGAGTCCGTCTCACTCGACGTAGACCGTGGCGAGTTCGTCTTTCTGGTCGGCGCCTCCGGCTCGGGAAAATCCACGTTCATCCGCCTGGTCCTCAAGGAGGACCGCGCGACGAGCGGTGCGGTGTACGTCGCCGGGCAGAACGTGGCCAACATCCCCAGCTGGCGCGTACCGCGCCTCCGCCGGGGGATCGGCGTCGTCTTCCAGGATTTCCGCCTCCTGCCCAACAAGACCGTGTTCGCGAACGTCGCCTTCGCCATGCAGGTCATCGGCAGGAGCAGGGCCGTCATCCGCGAGACCGTGCCCGACGTCCTCGCGACGGTGGGCCTCGAGGGCAAGAACAACCGCATGCCGCACGAACTCTCCGGCGGTGAGCAGCAGCGCGTCGCGATCGCTCGCGCCATCGTCAACCGCCCCGGGATCCTCCTGGCCGATGAACCGACCGGCAACCTCGACCCGACGACGTCGATGGGGATCATGAAGGTCCTCGACAGGATCAACCAGAACGGCACCACGGTGGTCATGGCGACGCACGACGACGACATCGTGAACACGATGCGCAAGCGTGTGGTGGAGCTGCGGGCCGGGTCGGTGGTGCGCGACGACGCGCAGGGAATCTACGTGGGCGAGCCCGGAGTGCCGGCCGAATGAGGCTCGCCTTCATCCTCTCGGAGATCGGCTCCGGTCTCCGACGCAACCTCTCCATGGTGACCTCGGTGATCCTGGTGACCTTCATCTCACTCACCTTCGTGGGTGCCGCAGGCCTCTTCCAGCTGCAGATCAACCAGATGAAGGGGTACTGGTACGACCGCGTGCAGGTGACGATTTACCTCTGCGTCGACAACTCCTCGCAGACCAGCTGCGCTGCGGGTCCCGTGACGGACGAGCAGCGCGAGACGATCCGGACCACCCTCGAGTCCGAGCAGTTCGCCCCGTATGTCGACACCGTCACCTACGAGTCACAGGAGGAGGCCCTCGGCCACTTCCGCGACCAGTTCGCCAATTCCCCGATCGTCGATTCGGTGACGGCCGACCAGCTGCCGGAATCCTTCCGCGTCAGCATGGTCGACGCCGAGAAGTACGAGGTGATTGACGAGGCGTTCTCGTCAGAGCCCGGCGTCGACGCCGTGAGCGACCAGCGCACCTTCCTCGAGGCCATTTTCCGGTACATGAACTGGGCCTCGGTGGTGGCTCTCGTGATCGCGGGCATCATGACGTTCTGCGCCATCCTGCTGATCGCCACGACCATCCGGCTGTCGGCCTTCAGTCGCCGCCGTGAGACGGGCATCATGCGACTGGTCGGGGCGTCGAAGGCCGTGATCCAGCTGCCGTTCGTGCTCGAGGGAGTGATCGCGGCCGTGATCGGGGCCGTCCTCGCGTCGGCGACGCTGTGGGGTGCATCCCGCTTCGTGATCGACGGCTGGCTGGTGAACACGTTCCCGCAGACCGCCTTCATCTCCTCGCAGCAGGTGCTGATCCTCGTCCCCGCCCTTATACTGCTCGGAGCCGTGCTCGCAGGACTCTCATCCCTGCTCACACTCCGACGATATGTAAAGGTCTAACGCCATGCCGCTCAGCGCCAGGGGACACGCGCGCTCGCCAGGAGACTGGTGGGCGCGGCAGGACAAACGTGCGCTGACCATGCGGATGACGGCGGGAGGCTCGATCGCGCTCGTCGTCGCCCTCACGATGGGTCTCTCGACACCTGTTGCCGCTGACGAGCTCGACGACAAGCGCAACGCCCTCGAGAACGAGATCGCCCAGGTGCAGCAGTCGCTGGAGTACCTCGATTCCGACATCGCGGAGACCATCGGGCAGCTCAAGGCCTATCAGGGCCAGTTGCCCGCGGCGCAGCAGTCGCTCGCGGATGCGCAGGGCAGGGTCGAGACCGCCGCCGGTGAGGTGAGCGCACTCTCGGTGCGCGTGGACCTGGCCCAGGAGACCAAGAACAAGATCACGGAGGAACTGCGCGTCGATCAGCAGCAGATGGAGGAGACCCGCGAGGTCATCGGCCAGATCGCCACGGAGGCCTACAAGAACGGCGGGATCCCGACGAACGTCTCCCTGCTCCTCGGTGCCGAGGGCGTCGAGGACTTCACGGAGTCGATGGACATGGTGGACCAGGCGCTGCGGAGCCAGAACGCCGCGATGGAGCGCCTCTCGGAGCAGAACGCCACGAATGCGAACATCGAGGCCCGGCTGGTTGCCGTCGAGGCGGAGATCACCCGGCTGAAGGAACGGGCCGAGGAGGCGCTGGCCGCCGAGCAGTCCGCGCGCGACGCCGCCGCGGAGGAGAAGGTCAAGGTGGACAAGCTGGTGGCCGACACCACGGCGCTGTCCGAGAAGCTGCAGGCGCAGAAGCCCGTGATCGAGGCGGAGCTCGCCGGCGTGGAGCAGGCCCAGCAGCAGAACAACGCGGACATCGCCGAGCGTCAGCGCCGCCTGATCGAGGAGGCGCGAAAGGCCGAGGAGGCGCGGAAGGCGGAGGAGGCGCGCCAGGCGGAGGAAGCGCGACAGGCAGCCGCAGCGGCCGCCGAGCAGAAGCGCGTCGCGGACGCAGCTGCAGCGGAGGAGCGCGCACGCCAGCAGGCCGAGAACGATCGCATCGCCGCAGCGGAGACGCAGCGCCGGGCCGACGAGGCAGCAGCGGCGAACAGACCTGCTCCGCCCGCGGTGGTCCCGGACGTCGAGCCACCCTTCGTGCCCGCTCCGGCGCCGCCCCCCTTCGTTGCCCCGCCCGTCGCCCAGCCGTCGCCGCCCAGTTCTTTCGGCCTCCGCCCGCCGGTCAACGCGCCCATCAGCTCGGGATTCGGCTGGAGGCCCACGCCGATCGGGACGATCGACTTCAACGGTACCGGCGGGTACATGCACACCGGCATCGACTACGGCGTGGGGTGCGGCACGGCCCTCTACGCGCCGGCGGCGGGCGAGGTCTGGTACGCGGACTCGAACGTGCTGCCCGGTGCGGGCAACAGGATCGTCATCAGCCACGGTGTCGTCGGCGGCAACGCCCTCGCCACGAACTACTACCACCTCACGAGCTACATCGTGTCGGTGGGCCAGCGCGTGAGCGCCGGTCAGCTCATCGGCTACACCGGCACCACGGGTAACTCCACCGGCTGCCACCTCCACTTCGAGACCATGCTCAACGGCACCCTGGTGGATCCGCTCGATTTGCTCTAGGTCGTAGGATGGAAGGCACTGTCCACCAGCGGGCCGCCGTCCGCAGCAGTGTCGCGAGAAGGAGTTGTGCCGTGCCGAAGGAAAGTGGCCGGAAGGTTGTGGCCACCAATCGTAAGGCCTTCCACGACTACGCGGTCCTCGACACCTACGAGGCCGGCATCGCCCTGATGGGTACCGAGGTGAAATCGCTGCGGGCCGGACGCGCCTCGCTGATCGACGGCTACGCCATCTTCTACGGGGACGAGCTGTGGCTCGAGGGCATCCACATCTCCGAGTACTCGCAGGGCAGTTGGACCAACCACGCGGCCCGACGACGGCGGAAGCTCCTGCTGCACCGTGAGGAGCTGACGAAGATCTCCCAGAAGATCCGCGAATCCGGGTTCACCCTGGTGCCTCTTCAGCTCTACTTCCTCAATGGCCGGGCGAAGGTCGAGATCGCCGTCGCACGTGGCAAGCGCGACTACGACAAGCGTCAGACGCTGCGGGAGAAGCAGGACAACCGGGAGGCGCTGCGCGCCATGCGCGAGAAGAACCTCGGGGCGTGAGTGATGTCTTCTGGGACGCCCAGGACGAGGACGACGAGGAGGTCGAGCCCTCGGAGCTGACCTACAAGCGCCCGTGGTGGGTCACGGTCGGCGCCGTCGTGGACCTGGTCATGCTGCTCGTCGTGGTGCCGGTCGGCATCCTGTCGCTGGTCCCGTTCGTCTTCCTTGTCTACATATACTTCGCGCAGGTCCTCGTCTGGATCTCGCCCGTCATGCTCCTGCTCAACGCGGCGATCTTCTGGTGGAGCTTCCGGCGGCGGCAGGCGGCCACCACGGCACTCGCCGGCCTCGGGATCGCCTTCGTCACGCTGGCGTTCGTCGTCGTACGCCTCTGGCAGGCACCCGTCGTGGTCCTGGGGATCACCTTCGGTCAGCAGGGATGATGGCGGGAAGCAGCGACGCGCGTCACCAGGTGCCGGCATGAACGCTCTGGAGCAAGTGCGCTAGACTTACCGGGTGGCGTTCGCGTCGCAGCACGACCTTGATAACTGAACACGGGGATGACAGGTTTCGACGATGTTAGTCGCGACAGGGGAAGCGGGCCGAGGATACAGGGTTATCTCGTAAACGCTCCTTGTAAAACAATAAGTGCCGAACAAAAGCGCACTGACTTCGCTCTCGCTGCCTAAGCAGCCTGACTAGTCCGTCAGACCGGGTGTGCTCTCGCCCCGGATCCTGGCGTCATTTAGAGGGCCACTGCTCCCGATCCTCGTTGTAGGGATCGGGGGGACTCTTATACAACTGGGCTTGGCAGCCACTCGTTCGCACGATGGCTGAAGCCGAGAAAAACCGACGCGAACTGCGCCCGGAGAAGCCCTGACAACACTGCATCGGACGCGGGTTCAATTCCCGCCATCTCCACCCACTCGAAGCGCCTCACCGGTCACCGGTGGGGCGCTTCGTCGTGGCTCCACCCTCCCCGCGAGATTCACCGGGAGCACAACCGCGCGGGCGAACTACACTGGGGCGATGAGCTGGACTGACAGGCCGCCGTCGTGGCTCCCGCCACTGCCGCCGCCGAACAGGGGCCGTGCTCTGATCGTTCTGGGCTGGTTGCTCGTCGGGGGCACGTTCATCTACATCTTCGTGATGAGCTACCTCGGGGGCACCCACACCCTCTACACGCTGCTGCCCCTGCTCGTGGGCCTGCTCTGCCTCATCCTCGGTCTGCTGCGCCGCGACAGCCGGGAACGCTGACGCGGGACCGTCGCGGCATTTGGCCCTGCGCGGGGCCGCGCGGTACAAAGAACCAATGAGTGATCAGGTCGTCCACCTCGTCCGCGGCGGTACCAGTGTGGTCCTCGAGCAGCATCCCCATGGCTTGCCCGTCCTGACCTACTGGGGCCCCTCACTCGGCGATCCCGGCCCCGCGGAACTCACGGCGCTGGCCACGGCGCAGCAACCGCAGCGCGTGTCCGGCGGCATCGACGTGCCGGCCAGGCTGAACCTCGTCCCGCTCGAGTCGAGCGGCTGGCAGGGCACGCCGGGGCTCGTCGGGGACCGCACGGGAACCCACCTCTACCCCCGCTTCACCCTCCGGTCGCTGGAGGTCACAGCGGACGGATCCGCCGCCGTCGTCGTCGGGCACGACGCCGACGCCGGGCTGACGGTCACGGCCCGCCTGCGCGTGACCGACGTCGGTCTCCTCACGCAGCAGCTCGAGCTGACGAACGACGCCACCACGGAGTACGAGGTGCGATCGCTCTCCGTCGTGTTCCCCCTCGCCGCCACGGCCGCCGAGGTGCTCGATACCACCGGCAGGCACCTGCGCGAGCGGTCCCCGCAACGCCACGACCTGACGACGGGTACGTACGTGCGCGCCAGCCGGCGCGGCCGCCCCGGTGCGGATGCGACGGTGGTGCTCGCGGTGGGGCAGCGGTCCTTCGGCTTCGAGCGGGGTCACGTCCAGGGCGTGCACCTGGCTTGGAGCGGCAACCAGCAGGTCCTCGTGGAGAGGACTCCCGCCGGCGTCGCCTTCCTCGCCACCGGGGAGGTCCTCGCACCCCGTGAGGTGGTGCTCGGGCCCGGGGAGAGCTACGCGACGCCGATGGCCGTGGCCTCCTGGGGCGAGGGTCTGAACGAGCTCTCCGGGCGCTACCACCGCGAGCTCCGTGCACGCCCGACCCACCCGCGGCGTCCGCGTCCCGTCACCCTCAACACGTGGGAGGCGGTGTACTTCGACATGCAGCTGCCGCGCCTGAAAGCACTCGCGGACCGGGCAGCGAGCCTCGGCGTCGAACGGTTCGTGCTCGACGACGGCTGGTTCAGGGGCCGCCGGGACGACACCTCGAGCCTGGGGGACTGGTACGTCGACGAGACGGTGTGGCCCGACGGCCTCGCGCCGATCGTCGATCACGTCCGCGGGCTCGGCATGGAGTTCGGCCTGTGGTTCGAGCCCGAGATGGTCAATCCCGACTCGGACCTCGCGCGCGCCCATCCGGAGTGGATTCTCGGACCCGCCGGGCGGCTGCCCCTTCCCGGGCGGCAGCAGCAGGTGCTCGATCTCGGGAACCCCGACGCCTACGCCTACATCCTCGAGCGACTCGACGACATCCTCTCCTCGACGGACATCGCCTACGTGAAGTGGGACCACAACCGTGACCTCCTCGAAGCCGCCGACTCCGTCACGGGCCGCGCTGCGGTGCACCGTCACGTCGAGGCGCTGTACCGGCTGCTCGACGAGATTCGCAGCCGGCATCCGGAGCTCGAGATCGAGAGCTGCGCATCCGGGGGAGCCCGCGTGGACCTCGGGATCCTCGCGAGGACGGACCGGGTGTGGACGAGCGACTGCATCGATCCCATCGAGCGGCTCGTGAACCAGAAGTACACCGGCCTGCTGGTCCCGTCCGAGCTCCTCGGCATGCACATCGGCGGCCCGGTCTCGCACTCGACCGGACGCGCGCACACCCTGCCGTTCAGGGCGGCGACCGCGATCTTCGGCCATTACGGCATCGAGTGGGACATCTCGGCCCTGACCGAGGAGGAGTACGAGGTGCTCCGTCGTTACATCGACCTCCACAAGGAGTGGCGTGACGACCTCCACCGCGGTGTCCTCGTCCACGCGGACCTCCTCGACCCCGCGATGGACCTGCGCGGCGTGATCGCTCCGGACGGTCGGCGTGCCCTGTTCGCCTACTCGCTCACGGCATCGAGCGCGAGCTACCCGCCCGGGCCTCTCACGTTCCCGGGCCTCGACCCCGACGGCCTGTACGAGGTGCGCCTCGCGGTGCCCGAGGAAGGGCACCCCGGCAACGGACAATCGCTGCTGGGATGGCTTCAGGCGGCTCTGGACGATCAGCCCCTTCGATTCACTGGCCGCACCCTGGCCCTGTCCGGCCTGCAGGCTCCCGTCCTGCTGCCCGAGCAGTCGCTCCTCATCACGCTGAACGCCGTGCAGCGGTAGCCACGGCCGACGGCGGCGTACCGCCTGGCCCCCCGGCAACCGGTAGTGCGTCCTGGCTTCGGTTCGTCACTCGCCCGGCCTGATGCCGTTGCGCGTGGTGTCAGTTCTGGACGAGGCTCCGCCCGTACAGGTCGAGAAGGCCCTGCTGACCGCCGTCGCGCATCGCGTCCCGCTGTCGGTCCGCGCCCGATCCGCGCTCGCGCAGCCGCGCGAGGCCCTCGGACACCCACGCGGTGTCACCCTCCGACTCCAGGGCGTCCCCGACGAGCTCGAGGAACGTGGCGAGAAGCTGGGATGCAGGGACCGGTGCGGCCGAGACGGGATCCACGAGGTGGCCGGTCATGCCGTCGCGTGCCGCCTGCCACAGGGCGGCGTCGAGCAGCTCGGGGTCGGGTACGAGCGGCTGCGTGTCCCTCTCGGCGTCGCGGAGCGTCGTGACCACGAGGGCCCGGGTGAGTGCCCCGAGGAGCACCGACTCGCGGGCCTCGAGCTGGACGTCGCAGGCGCGGAGCTCGAGCGTCGGGTACGTGTCGGAGAGCCGCGCCACCCAGGTCAGGACGCCGCGGTCGAGGATCGCCCCTGTGGCCCCGAGCCGGGTGATGCGCCGATCGTAGTCCGCTGCGCCCGCGAAGAACGGCGCGATGCCCTGGACGGCCCATCGGCGGTAGTGGATCACGCGCCAGCTGCCGAAGCCGCTGTCCCGGCCCATCCAGAACGGCGAGTTGACGCTCAGGGCGGTGAGCAGGGGAATCCATGGCCTGATGCGGTTGAGGGCCTGCACGCCGAGCTCGGGGTCCGGCACGGCCACGTGGACGTGCAACCCGTTCACGAACTGGTCCCCGACGATTCCGGGGGCGCTGGCCCGCAGGTCCTCGTAGCGCTGCTTGTCCGTGAGCTCCGGATAGGACTGACGGATCGTCGGCGCCGTGCCGGTGGCCGCACCGAGCGAACCCGCACGGCGCGCGGCGTCGTCGAAGGAGCGCCGGAAGGTGAGGAGCGACTGCTCGGCCTGCTCGAGCGTCTCGCACACGGGCGTGGCCGTCTCGATCTGGCACGAGAGCAGCTCGCGCTGGATCTCGTCGTCGCCGATCCCGGGCGTCGCCTCGAGATGCCCCTGCACCTCGGCGGCGCGGTGATCGGGCAGCCCCGACTCCGGGTCGAACAGCAGGTATTCCTCCTCGAGTCCGAGGGTCGTCATGGGTGCGTCCGTTCAGCAGGGGGTCGGGGAGCCGGGGTGAGTGACGGGCGGTGCGGCGGGCAGGGCATCGGCGCGTCCGGTCACGCGCTCAAGCTCCCAGTCTAGGAGCGCGACGCCGGCGGGAGCACGACGATCCTCCAGGTCGACGGGAGCGCCGGATGTCGGGCAGCTGCGTTGCCCGGGAGGAATGCATCAGGGGCCAGGGTCAGGACACCGGCATCGAACAGCCTGCGTGCGGGCTCGTGGTCGCGATCCACAGGGCGCCGGCCACCGGTGGATCGGCGTCCAGCCAAGGCGCGGTGGACCGCTCGATGAGGCGAATCCGGACCGCCGCCGCCGCGGGCCGCGCGACCACCACGTGCTCGTCCAGCGAGACACCGTGTCGGTCGAGGAAGCGCAGGACCTCCGGGTCGTCATCGCTGACGCGCACCAGCGCACCCGCATGACCGTCGTCGAGCGCGTCCAGCCGGTGGGCGTCCGGGTAGCGCACGGAGCCGTCGGCAGCCGGGATGGGATCGCCGTGCGGGTCGCGGGTGGGGCGCTCGAGCTTCCGGTCGAGGCGCTCTACGAAGGCGTCGGAGACGGTGTGTTCGAGCAGTTCCGCCTCGTCGTGGACCTCCTCCCAGCCGTACCCGAGTTCGGTCGTGAGGAAGGTCTCGATCAGCCGGTGCCTGCGCACCATCGCGAGCGCGAGGTTGCGGCCTGGAGACGTGAGCGTGATCGGTCCGTACTTGCGGTGGTTCGCGAGCCCGAGGTCCACGAGTTTCGCGACCATCCCGGTGACCGAGGAATTGGCCACGCCCAGGCGCGCGGCGAGGTATCCGGCGGTGACGGGGTCGTCCTGCCATTCCGTGGCCGCATAGATGGTCTTCACGTAGTCCTGCACGCTCGTCGACTCGATACTGAGGACGGCGCTCCTCCGTCCGGTCACGCGGGGCCGCCCGGCGCTGACGGCGCTGACGACGTCGACGGAACCCCGGGTACCGCGGGCGCTGGGGTCGGCTGCACGTCGGGGGACCCTGCGGTCCGGCGAGCGCCCCGCCGTCGTCGTACCTGCCACAGCAGACCGTCCGGGCGCCCCACGAGATACACGGCAGCGAACACGAGGGCCTGGCACAGCACCACGGAGGCGCCGGTGGAGATGTCGAGGTAGTAGCTCGCGTAGATGCCGCCCACGGAGGCGGCCACGGTGAGGGCCACGGAGATCACCAGCATCCGGTCGAAGCTCCTGGTGAGCAGGAACGCGGTCGCGCCGGGCGTGATGAGCATCGCCACGACCAGGATGATGCCGACGGCCTGCAGGCCCACCACCACGGTCAGGGCGAGGAGCCCGAGCAGCAGCACGGAGAGGAAGCGCGTGTTGAGCCCGATCACGTGGGCGTGCGTGCGGTCGAAGGCGAGCAGCGTCAGGTCGCGTCGCTTGACGAGCAGGACGGCGAGGGTGATAGCGCCGAGGACGAGCACCTGCCAGACCTCGGCGGCCGTGACCCCGAGCACGTTGCCGAACAGGATGTGCATGAGGTCCACCTGCGACGGCGTGGCGGAGACGATCGCGAGTCCCACCGCGAAGAGGGCGGTGAACACGACGCCGATCACGGTGTCGGGCTTCAGTCGCGTGGTGGACCGGACGCCGCCGATCAGGGCCACGGCGAGCGCCCCGAACACGAACGCGCCGATGGAGAAGGGGATGCCGATGATGTAGGAGAGGGCGACGCCCGGCAGCACCGCGTGGGAGACGGCGTCGCCCATCAGCGACCACCCCATGAGGATGAGCCAGCAGGAGAGCACCGCCGCGACAACCGCCGCGGCGACCGTCACCGCGAGCGCACGGGTGAGGAACCCGTACTGCAGGGGTTCGAGGATGAAGGCGAGGATGTCCATGGCTCAGGCCTCCCGGCTCGTGGCTGCGACCTGCGGGCCGGTGGCCGGCCCGAAGGCGAGCGCCAGGTTCGCATTCGTGAGGACGTCCACCGGTGCGCCCTGCGCGAGCACGCGCCGGTGCAGCAGGACGGCGTCGTCGCACAGGTCGGGTACCCCGGCGAGGTCGTGGGTGGAGACGAGCACCGACCGGCCCTCGCCCCGGAGTTCCTTGAGGAGGGCGGACATGCTCTCCTGGCTGGTCCGGTCCACACCCGCGAACGGCTCGTCGAGCAGCAGCAGACGTGCGTCCTGCGCGATGCTGCGGGCGATGAACACGCGCTTGCGCTGTCCGCCGGAGAGCTGCCCGATCTGGCGTCTCCTCAGCGTGGCCAGTCCCACGCGCTCCAGGGCCTCGTCGACGGCCGCGCGGTCGGCGGCGCGGAGCCGGCGCGCCGAGCCGAGGCGGCCGTACAGCCCCATGCCCACGACGTCCGCGACGGACACCGGGAACGTCCAGTCCACGCCCTCGGCCTGCGGCATGTAGGCGACGAGCCCCTGCTTCCGTGCTGCGGCCTCGGTGCCACCGAAGAGGCGGACCGACCCGTGATCCGGCACGAGCAGACCCATGATGGCCGTGAACAGGGTGGACTTGCCCGATCCATTGACGCCGATGAGTCCGCAGATGCTCCCGGCGCGTACGCCGAGGGTGACGTCGTCGAGCGCCTGGACGTCGTCGTAGCGGACACTCAGGTGCTCCACGTCGAGCGCGTGGTCCGCGCGGTCGTCCCGGGGCAGGGGAGCGGTGGCCGTCATCGGGTCAGTCCTTCCGAGATGGTGTCGAGGTCGTGGCGGAGGAGATCCAGGAAGGTGGGGACGGGGCCGTCCGCATCCGACAGCGAGTCGACGTACAGGGTGCCGCCGAGGCTCGCGCCCGTGGCCGCTGCCACCTGCTCCTGGGCCGAGGGATTGACGGTCGACTCGCAGAAGACCGTGGGCACGCCGTTCGCCTCGACGAAGTCGATGACGCCGCGGATCTGCCGTGGCGTACCCTCGGCGTCGGCGTTGACCGGCCAGATGAACGCCTCCTGGAGTCCCGCGTCGCGGGCCAGGTAGGAGAGGGCTCCCTCGCAGGTCACGAGGGCGGCCGCGTCCGCACCGGAGAGCTCCTCGCGGAAGTCCTCGAGGAGCTCGTCCAGGGAGGCCTTGAGGCCCTCACCGTTCGCCTCGAACTCGATGCTGTGTTCCGGTGCGAGACGCGAGAGGGCCGCAACGGTGTTGTCGACATAGGTTCGGGCGGCGAGCGGTGACATCCACGCATGCGGATTGGCGGAACCCGAGTAGTCGCCCGAGCGGATGGGTACGGGCTCCACGCCGTCGGACAGCACGGCGCGGGGAGCGTCGACGCTCTGCAGGAAGCGTTCGAACCAGCGTTCCAGGCCGAGCCCGTTATCGAGGATCAGATCCGCGTCCTGGGCCCGTACGAGGTCCGACGGCGTCGGCTCGTACCCGTGGATCTCGGCGCCGACCTTCGTGATCGACTCCACCCGGACATGACCGCCACCCACCGTGTCGGCGAGGTCCGCCAGGACGGTGAACGTAGTGAGCACGAGAGGGCGGGAGTCGTCCGGCGGCGGGACGGCTCGAGCGGAACATCCCCCGAGGAGGAGAGCGACGACGACGAGCCCGGCGGAGACTGGGAGGGCCGGAGCGACCGAGGACGTGGGCATACACCACCGTAACTTTTAGGCATGCCGAAAACTAGCCGGTCGGCAGATCCGCCCGCCACGCGTGGGTGTAGTAGGGCAACCGCAGGAGAGCCTCGGGGGAGAAGGCGAGGTAGTCGGTGAGGTACCAGGACAGGTTCGCCTCCATGCGTCCCTGGACGGCCTGCGAGGCCCTGCGGTAGTAGCTCCTGGACCGCATGAGATCGGCGACGTCCCCCACCACGAGGTCCTGTGTCCAGTGCACGAGGAGTTCCTCCGGCGGACCGAAGGCCGGGCCGACGTCGGGTCGGTAGGACGGCCCGAACACGTCACCGGCGTGCATGATGCGCGAGAGCCGGTGCACCCAGGGGATCGAGACGTCCAGCTGGTTCCAGAGCAGCGCGAGCCGTCCCCCGGGCTCGAGGATCCGGGCGGCCTCGCGGAGCGCGGCCGGCTGATCCAGCCAATGCCACGCCTGGGCGACCGTGAGCAACTCGACGGAGCGGTCCGGCAGACGCGTGTCCTCGGCCGTCGCGACGATGCAGCGGGCCTCCGGCAGGCGGGTCGCGAGGACGGCGAGCATGTCCGCCGAGGGGTCGACGGCGATGACCTCGAGCCCCCGCGCGGCCAGCAGGACCGTGAAGAGCCCCGTACCCGCTCCGACGTCCGCGGCGCGGCCGGTCCCCGGTGGCACGAGCCAGTCGGCCACCGCTCCCGGGTAGCCGGGGCGCACGCGGTCGTAGCGCCCGGCACCCTGCAGGTACGCATCCGCAAGGGCACGACGACGGTCCGGGTCGAGGCGCGGTGCGGACATCACGGCCGGGACGCTCCTGGACGCTGCTAGAGCAGGTCGTCGACGTCCGGGTTCAGTGTTCGGAGGACCTCGCTGTGGAGGGTGCCGTTGGTCGCGAGGGCGTTGCCGCCGAACGGCCCATCCGCACCGTCGAGGGAGGTGAAGCGCCCCCCGGCCTCCGTGACGATCGGCACGAGAGCCGCCATGTCGTGGAGATTGAGTTCCGGTTCGCAGGCGATGTCCACGGCGCCCTCCGCAACGAGGCAGTAGGACCAGAAGTCACCGTAGGCGCGGGTCCGCCAGACCCGCTCGGTCAGGTTCACGAACTCGGCGAGGGCGCCGCGCTGGCGCCACCCGGAGAGGCTGGAGTAAGACAGGGAAGCGTCCTCGAGTCGTGAGACGTTCGAGACCCGCAGGCGCTGCGCGGCCGCGAGGGACTTGCCCGTGTAGGCGCCGGTGCCCTCGGCCGCCCACCACCGTTTGCCGAGCGCCGGCGCGCTCACGAGGCCGACCACGGGCCGGCCGTCATCGATCAGCGCGATGAGGGTGGCCCACACCGGCACCCCACGCACGAAGTTCTTCGTGCCGTCGATGGGGTCGATCACCCATTGCCGGGAACCGGAACCGGTGCTGCCGAACTCCTCGCCCAGCACGGCGTCGCGGGGCCGTGCCCGGGACAGCTGGCCGCGGATGGCCTCCTCGGCGCCGCGGTCGGCGTCCGTCACGGGGGTGAGGTCGGGCTTGGTCTCGACGCGCAGGTCCAGTGCCTTGAAACGGGACATCGTCCGGTCGTCCACGGAGTCGGCCATGATGTGGGCGAGGCGGAGGTCGTCGTTGTAGCCCTGGGTGAAACTCATACCGCCCAACCTATCGTCTCGTTCGCTGCACCCCGGGCAGACCCGTCGGCAGGCCGGGGGATGGGCTGGGCGAGCGGCGAGGTAGGAGGCCGGACGATCGTCCCCGGACACGGGAAAGCCACCGCCAGCTTGCGCCGTGCGGTGGCTCTCGGTCCGTTCCCGCGTGAGCGGAACGGGGAGGATCAGAGGACGTTGATGTTCTCCGCCTGGGGGCCCTTGGGGCCCTGCGTGGTCTCGAAGGAGACCTTCTGGTTCTCTTCGAGCGAGCGGTAGCCGTTCGAGTTGATCGCGGAGAAGTGGGCGAACACGTCAGCGCCGCCGTCCTCGGGAGCGATGAAGCCGAAGCCCTTTTCGGCGTTGAACCATTTCACTGTGCCAGTAGCCATGTTGTACATCCTTACCCTGTCGCAGACCCGACGTTCGGGCTGCCTCGTGGTGTTCGTTACTCGCTTATCAGAGAAGCTGTCGAACTCCGGACGGAGGGTCAAGGCTCAGAAATCAAATGCGCAAACAACAACGGGCTCAACACTACCAGCCCGGCGGCCGGTCACTGCTGGCCGAGCTCCTTCGCGTCGTGTGAGTTACCTCGCGCGTCGGCGATGCCCGCGCTCAGGAGGCGCCGGAGGGAGGCGAGCCGCACGGGTCCGGAGTCACCGGCGAGCCCCTCCTCCACGAAGCCGTCCAGGCCGCACCCCACGGCGTCGTCGTCGTGCCGGCAGCCGCGCTCGCAGCGCTCGGTGCCCGGCTCGAGGTCGGGGAAGGCCTTGAGGATGCGGTCGGCGTCCACGTGGGCCAGCCCGAAGGACCTGATGCCCGGGGTGTCGATGATCCAGGTACCCGGAGAGGCGTCCGCGGCCTTGAGGGCGAGGGCGGAGGAGGACGTGTGGCGTCCGCGACCCGTGACGGCATTCACGCCTCCCGTGGCGCGCGTCGAACCCGTCAGTGCGTTCACCATGGTGGACTTGCCGACGCCGGAGTGGCCGAGCAGCACGCTCACCTGCCCGTCGAGTTCCTCCCGCAGGGCGTCCACGGCGCCGTGCTGCAGGAGCGCGGAGTGGCCGTCGTCCGAGGTGGCGTCGATCCCGACGGCGTCGTCGGTCCGGCTGATGATGACGCGGAGGTCGAGGTGCTCGTAGTTGGCGAGGAGGGCGGCGGGGTCCCGGAGGTCGGCTTTCGTGATGCAGAGCAGCGGTTCGATCCCGGCGTCGTAGGCGGCCACGAGTGCGCGATCGATGAAGCCGGTCCGCGGTTCAGGATTGGCCGCCGCCACGACGATCACGAGCTGGTCCGCGTTCGCGACCACCACGCGCTCCACGGGATCTGTGTCGTCGGCGCTGCGTCGCAGTACGGTACGCCGCTCCTCGATTCTGACCAGCCGTGCGAGCGAATCGGGACCGCCGGTGAGGTCACCCACGAGCGCCACCAGATCACCGGCAACGACGGCGTTGCGCCGTAGTTCACGTGCCCGTGCGGCGACGACGATCCGCTCGTCGGGCGTGTCCTCGTCGACGACGGCGGTGTAGCGACCGCGATCGACGGTCACCACGCGACCCGTGACGGCGTCGTCGTGGGCGGGGCGCGTCTTCGTCCTGGGGCGCGTCCCCTTCTTGTTCGGGCGGATGCGGACGTCGGACTCGTCCCAGGACCTCGATCCGCGGCGGTTGCCGGCGTCGGTCATGCGCGGGCCACCCGGGCGTCCTGCTCGGACTGCCGCGCGGGCTCCGAAGATCCTGAAGCCTGGTAGGGCACTGGAGCCTCGGGCGGCGACGACACGGGCGCATCTGTCCCCGAGTCCGCCGACGTCTGCGCCATCGCCGCCCAGAGGTCCGGGAACTCGGGCAGGGTCTTCGCCGTCGTACCGATGTTCTGGACCCGCACGCCGTCCACGGCGAGGCCGATGATGGCTCCCGCGGTAGCCATCCGGTGGTCGTCGTAGGTGTGGAAGAGGCCGCCGTGCAGGGTTCTCGGCCGGACGACCAGGCCGTCGGCGGTCTCCTCGGCGTCCCCGCCGAGCGCGTTGATCTCCGTGACGAGAGCCGCCAGGCGGTCGGTCTCGTGCCCGCGGAGGTGGGCGATGCCCGTGAGGGTCGACGGCGTCGTCGCGAGCGCACACAGGGCGGCGACCGTGGGCGCCAGCTCGGACGTGTCCGCGAAGACGCCGCCGGTGATGGCTCCACCTCCGCGCACGGTCAGGACGTCGTCGTCGAGGGTCACCGAGGCTCCCATGCGGGGGAGGATGCTCCGCCACTGGTCGCCCACCTGGGTGGTGGTTCGCGGCCAGTTGCGGATGCGCACGGTGCCGCCGGTCACGAGCGCGGCCGCGAGGAAGGGGCCGGCGTTGGAGAGGTCGGGTTCCACGGCGACGTCGAACGCCGCGATGGGGCCGGGGGAGACGCGCCAGTGATCAGGCACGGTGTCGTCGACCGCCACGCCGAGGGATCGCAGGGTCTCCACGGTCATCCGGACGTGATCGAGGCTCGGGACAGGCTTCCCCACGTGCTCGAGGGCGAGGCCGTCACGGAAGCGGGCTCCAACGAGCAGGAGGGCGGAGACGAACTGCGAGGAAGCCGAGGCGTCGATGACGAGCCGGCCGCCCGGGACGGACCCGGTGCCGTGGACCGTGAACGGCAGCGTGCCGGTCCCGTCGTCGTCGACCACCATCCCGAGGCCGCGCAGCGCGTCGATGATGCTGGCCATCGGCCTGCGGCGCGCATGCGGGTCGCCGTCGAACGCCGTTGCCCCGGTGACGAGGCCCGCGAGGGGAGGCACGAACCGCATGACGGTCCCGGCGAGGCCGCACTCCACGGCCCGATCCCCGGGCACCGCGTCCGCGCGCAGTGGGGTGACCAGGAGGTCGGGGCCGAAGCCGCCGTCGCCGGAGATCTCCTCGACACCCACACCGAGCGCCCGCAGGGCTTCGATCATGAGCGCCGAGTCACGCGAGTGCAGCGGACGGCGAATCCTGCTGGGGCCCTCCGCGAGCGCGGCGAGGACCAGGTAGCGGTTCGTCAGCGACTTGCTGGCCGGCACCGTGAGTTCCGCGTCCACCGGACGCGTCAGACGGGGCGCCGGCCACTCGTGCTGGTTGGGCGCCCCGCCTGACGTCGCTGCCACGGAGTCAGGAACCGACGACGTCGGCGGCGGTCTTGCGCACGGCCTTGTCGGCCTTCTTCAGCTTCTTCTTCGCGTCCCTGCCGAGCCCGGTGGCGTTGCGCCGCGCGTCGATGGCGAGGTGCTCGGCGCGCCAGGCGATCCCGGGACGGCCGTTCGTGTCCACGGCGGCCAGCAGGACGGCACCGATCAGCGAGAGGTTCTTGAGCAGTGTGGTGCGGCGCTGCTTCTTCCCCTCCGGTGTCGTGGCGTCCGCCGAGCGGTAGTCCACGAGCGTGTTGACGGTGGCGGTCACGGTCAGGAGCAGGGCCGCGACGCGCGAGAAGCGTCCGATGCCGAGCAGGAGCGCTGCTCCCACCTGGGTGGCGCCGAGCACCTGACCCACGAGCTTCTCGTTGTTCGTGACGGCGGCCGCGGAGGGGATCACCCTGGTCACCCCCGCGAGCACGGGCTTCAGCTGGGGAGCGGTGGCGCCGGCGTTCCGGAGTCGGTCCACCCCGGAGAACACGAAACTGCTGGCGATCAGGGGTCGGGCTACTACGCGGACAAGGGTCACTACTGCCTCCTGGTGGTCGGCGCTCTGCGCCGGACGTCAATGAAGTCGATGGATACGAAGCACGCTGAGTCTAGTTTCACACGTGGCGGGTGCGCACGCCGTCGGCGGACCGCTGATCGGTGGTGGTCGGCGGGGAGGAATAAGGGGTAGGGGAGTGCGGTTGAACCCTGCATGACACACGACCACGAGGACCGCACATGACGGGCGTGAGTACGGCGCACCCCCGGGTGGTGACGGAGTCCGCGGACTTCCAGCTGTCGACGTCGGTGCGACGTCCGGCGTCCCCGGCCGTGCGGCGACCGGGCCGCGTAGACTTCAGCACGATGAATACAACAGCCCCCTCAGGCAGCGCGCAGGCCGAAGACGCAGATCTCGACGTCTCGACGGAGTCGGAGGCGGACCGCAAGGCTCGCTTCGAGCGTGACGCCATGCAGTACGTCGACCAGCTGTACTCGGCCGCCATGCGCATGGCCAGGAACCCGAGCGACGCCGAGGACCTGGTGCAGGAGGCGTACACGAAGGCGTTCTCCGCCTTCCACCAGTACCGGCCGGGCACCAACCTGAAGGCATGGCTGTACCGGATCCTGACGAACACGTACATCAACCTCTACCGCAAGCGTCAGCGTGAGCCCCTGCAGTCCCACTCGGACACCATCGAGGACTGGCAGCTCGCGAAGGCCGCGGAGCACACCTCCAGCGGGCTCAAGTCCGCCGAGGCGGAGGCACTGGACCACCTGCCGGATTCCGACGTGAAGAGCGCACTGCAGGCGATCCCCGAGGAGTTCAGGTTGGCCGTCTACTTCTCGGACGTCGAGGGCTTCGCCTACAAGGAGATCTCGGAAATCATGAACACCCCGATCGGGACGGTGATGTCCCGTCTGCACCGCGGCCGCAAGCTGCTGCGCGAGCTCCTGGCGGAGTACGCGTACGAGCGCGGACTGGGTCCGGCGGCCGCGGAGGCGCGGGCCAGGGCACAGGTGTCGGCAGGATCGGCAGAGAAGGAGATGACCACATGAGTGACTGCGAAAGCATGGGCGACTGCGCCGACACGAGGATCGAGAGGCTCTACGAGTACCTCGACGGTGCGCTCTCGCACCAGGACCTCGTCGACATCAAGAACCACCTGGACGGCTGCCCCCAGTGCGCCGACGAACATGACCTCGAGTGCGTGATCCGCTCGGTGGTGAAGCGCTCCTGCACCGAAGTGGCGCCCTCGACCCTGAAGGCGAGCATCCTCGATCGGATCAGCCAGCTGAAGACGGTGGATCACTGACCCGTCAATTCCCCACGGAATCCTGACCCCGATCACGACGAAGCCCCCGGCACCTTAAGGTGCCGGGGGCTTCGTCGTCGGTGGTGCAGTCAACGCCTGGTGTCAGGTGTTGGGGCGCTTACCGTGGTTGGCGCCTCCGCGCTTGCGGTCGCGACGCTTGCGTGCTCGCTTGCTCATGGCAGCCTCCTTCTTGATCAGGCACTGTAGACGTGCAGAACTGACCCAAGTCTCCCATACGGTCGGGAGGCCACCTAAACAGCCGGGCTGCGGGCCCCGCCCCGACGAGGGCCAAGCCTAGGATGGGGACACCCGCCGTCAGCGAAGGAGCTCGAATGCGTGCCGTGTACGCCGCCAGTCAATCAGCGGAAGATCCGCTCGCCGGTCTGACGATCGGCGATCTCGCCGTCCCTGCCCCCCGCGACGGCGACGTCCGCGTCAGGGTCATGGCCTCCAGCCTCAACCACCACGACCTGTGGTCGCTCAAGGGCGTGGGGCTTCCTGCCGAGCGGCTCCCGATGATCCTCGGGTGCGACGCGGCGGGGATCGACGACGACGGCAACGAGGTCATCGTCCACGGCGTGATCTCGAGCGCCGACTGGCGTGGCGACGAGACCCTCGACCCGCGGCGGTCCCTGCTCTCCGAACGGAGCCCGGGCACCATGGCCGACCACGTCTGGGTGCCCGAGCGGAATCTCGTGCCCAAGCCGGCGGAACTCAGCTTCGAGGAAGCGGCGTGCCTGCCCACCGCCTGGCTCACCGCCTACCGCATGCTGTTCACGGTGTCGCCCGCGGCGCCCGGCTCCACCGTCCTGGTCCAGGGGGCCGGCGGCGGCGTCGCGACCGCACTCATCGCCCTCGCCTCGGCCGCCGGGTTCCGCGTCTGGGCGACGAGCCGGAGCGAGGAGAAGCGGCAGCGCGCCCTCGACCTCGGGGCGCACGAGGTGTTCGTGACGAACGCCCGCCTGCCCGAGCGCGTCGACGTCGTGTTCGAGAGCGTGGGGGAGGCGACGTGGGCGCACTCGATGAAGTCCCTTGTCCAGGGAGGGACCATCGTCACCTGCGGTGCGACGACCGGCCCCGCACCCTCCGCTGACCTCAACCGCCTGTTCTTCCTGCAGCTGCGGGTCCTGGGATCCACGATGGGCACGCGTGAGGAGCTCGTCCGCCTGACGCGCTTCCTCGTGGCGACGGGGGTGCGGCCGGTGATCGACAGCATCCTCCCGTTCGACGAGGCAGCGACCGGCTTCGCGCGGATGCTGGAGGGCGACGTCGTCGGGAAGATCGTCCTCCGCCACTGACCGAGGCGATCCCGGCGTCGCCCGTCGCCGGACCAGAGAGGGAGCTCTCCGTCGCCGGAGGGCTCCCTTCGTCGTCGCGCGTGGCCGGCCTGTGCTTCCCGCCGACATGGTCCTGTGCGCCTAGTCGGTGACTCCCGCGGCGAGGATCGCCGAGCGCTGCTCGCGGCGCCTCGACTGCTCACCCGGATCCGGCACGGGGGCGGCCGCGAGGAGCCTCCGCGTGTACGGGTCACGGGGGTACTTGAGGATCTGCTCGGTGGTCCCCAGCTCGACGAGGCTCCCCTTGTTGAGCACGGCGATATGGCTGGCGAGCAGTTCGACGACCGCGAGGTCGTGGCTGACGAACAGGCATGCGAAGCCGCGCTCACGCTGCAGGTCCTGCAGCAGGTCCAGGACCTTCGCCTGCACAGAGACGTCGAGGGCCGACGTCGGTTCGTCGGCGACCAGCAGATCCGGCTGGAGGGACAGCGCGCGGGCGATCCCCACGCGCTGGCGCTGCCCGCCCGAGAGCTCGTGGGGGTACCGGTTGCGGAACGCGACCGGCAGCTGGACGTCCTCGAGGAGCGAGGCGACCCGCGTGTCGAGCTCCTTGCGGCCCAGCTTCTCGTGCAGCAGGAGAGGCTCACCGATGCTGTCGCCGATGGAGAGCCTCGGGTTCAGTGATGCGGCCGGGTCCTGGAACACGATGGCGAACTTCTTCCGCAGCGGCAGCAGCTGCCGGGCGCTGAGCTTCGTGATGTCGGTCCCGCCGATGCTCACGCGGCCACCGGCGGTGCCGATGAGCCCCGTGACGGCACGCGCGATGGTCGACTTGCCGGAGCCGGATTCCCCGACGAGCCCCAGGACCTCCCCGGGATTGATGGTGAACGAGACACCGTTGACGGCCTTGAACGGCGGCTGGCGGAATCGGCCCGGGTACTCGATGTCGACGTCCTGCAGTTCCAGCGCGGGAACCACGCCGGCTGCCGTGTGCGTCTCGCGGGACCGCAGCGCCTGCTCCGCGTACTCCTCGTGGATGCTGATGTGCCCGTCCACGACCTCGACGTCGGTGAGCACCCCGCCCACTTTCGAGCCCAGGTGGGGTACGGCGCCGAGCAGTTGGCGCGTGTAGGCCTCGGCAGGAGCAGAGAACAGCTGAGCCGTGGGAGCCGCCTCGACGATCCGCCCCTTCTCCATGACGATCACGTGATCGGCCAGATCCGCGACCACGCCCATGTCGTGCGTGATGAGCAGCACCGCGCTGTTCAGCCGCTTGTTGAGCTTCCGCAGCAGGTCGAGGACCTCGGCCTGCACCGTCACGTCGAGGGCCGTGGTGGGCTCGTCGGCGATGAGCAGCATCGGATCGTTGGAGAGCGCGATCGCGATCATGGCGCGCTGGCGCTGCCCACCGGAGAACTGGTGCGGGAAGGAGTCGTAGCGGCGTTCCGGTTCGGGGATCTCCACCATCCGCAGGAGCTCGATGGCACGCTGCTTCGCCTGCGCGGGTGAGAGCTCCGTGTGCTGTTCCACGGCCTCGCGGATCTGCTCACCGACGGTCAGCACGGGATTCAGTGCCGTCATCGGCTCCTGGAAGATCATGGCGATCTCCTTGCCGCGGACCTTCCGCAGCGTGCCCTGCGAGGCGCCGATGAGTTCCGTGCCGCGCATCGTCGCACTGCCCGTGGAGCGACCGTTGCGGGGGAGCAGGCCGAGCAGGGCCATGGAGCTCATGCTCTTGCCGGAGCCCGATTCGCCCACGATCGCGAGGATCTCGCCGGGGTGGATCTCGTAGGAGACCTCCTCGGCGGCCATGACCCACTCGTTGTCGACGTTGAACTCCACGCCGAGGTTCTTCACGGCGAGGATCGCGCCGGTGCCGACCGGCTGCTGCTCGTCGGAGATGACGACCGAATGTGCCATTACTGCTTCACCCTTGTCTGCTTGGGGTCGAAGGCGTCGCGCAGGCCGTCACCGATGAAGTTGACGGCGAGAGCGATACCGATGATGAACGCGCCGGGCCAGAGGAACAGCCAGGGGCGCACGGTGAGTGCGGAACGGTTGTCGTTGATGGCCTTCCCGAGCGAGGTGTCCGGAGCGACGACGCCCAGGCCGAGATAGCTCAGCGCGGTCTCGAGCAGGATCGCGCTCGAGATGGCGAGTGTGGTGGACACGATGATGACGCCGACCGTGTTGGGCAGGATGTGCCTGAAGATGATGCGGAACGAACTGGCGCCCACCGATTTCGCCGACTCCACGAACTCCTTCTCGCGCAGGGACAGGAACTCACCGCGCACGAGCCGCGCGAGACTGGTCCAGGTCACGGCCCCGAGGAAGAGCGCGAACGGTATGACGCCCGCCTTCGCGACGATTCCTGCGACGGCCGCCGCGATCACGACGGTCGGGATGGTGATGACGACGTCCGTGATGCGCATGAGGAAGGCCTCGGTCCACCCCCGGAAGTACCCGGCGACGGCGCCGACGGCCGTACCGATGACCATGGCCACGAGCCCGACGATGAACGCGATGATGAGCGAGGTCTGGGTGCCGCGCATGGTCAGGGCGAAGTAATCACGACCGAGGACGTCCTGACCGAAGGGGTGCTCGCCGAGGCTGAACGGCCAGAGGGTGAGCGTCGGACGGCCCTCGTTGAAACGGTCCGCGAGGACGTCGTACTCCTTGTTCCACCACCCGGGAATGCCCGCGAAGCCGATGGAGCTGAAGGCCAGCAGGACGATCACGGCCAGCAGCCCGATGCCGGCGAGAGCACCCTTGTGGCGGAGGAAGCGCTCCCGGATGAGGCGTCCCTGGCTCTTGGCCTCCGTGGTTCGGATCTGGTCCGTCTGCAGGAGCGTGGGCGTAGCCGTCGCGATGTCGGTGTCCTGGCTCTGCAGTGTCAGCTCGGACAGTTCGACCGAGGGCCTGGCGTCGTCCTGCGGGTTCTGATGTTTGCTCATGGGAGTGTCCTAGCTCAGGGTGATGCGCGGGTCGAGGAACGCGTAGGCGATGTCGGCCAGCATGTTGAACAGCACGGCTGCGGTACCGACCACGAGGAAGAATCCCATGACGGGTCCGGGATCCACGTTGGCGATCCCGTCGACGAACATCTTGCCCATGCCGTTCCAGCCGAACACCTGCTCCGTGATCACGGCGCCGCCGAGGATGCCGGCGAAGTCGAAGGCCATCAGCGTGGTGATCGGGATCATGGCGTTACGGAAGGCGTGCTTGACGAGGACCGTGCGCTCGCTCAGCCCCTTGGCCCGTGCCGTGCGGATGTAGTCCTGGTTCATGACGTCCAACTGGCTGGCTCTCGTGTACCGCGTGTACAGCGCGAAGGAGATCAGCGTCAGCGCGATGGTCGGCAGGATGAGGTGCAGCGCGTAGTCGAGGTTGATCTCCCAGAACGTGCCCTCGAGGTTCGCGGACTGCGAGCCGGTGGTCGGGATGGGCCGCCCGCCGGATTTCGCCGACAGCGTCGGGTACGCCTGGAGGAGTCGGTCGACCAGGATCATCAGGGTCATGGACACGGCGATCAGGGCACCGATCTTCGCGGCCTGCGCCCTGAAGGGTCCGGCGACGATGCCGGCGACCACATATGCGACCACCGCGAGCACCACGACGAATCCCAGGATGAGCAGCCAGTTCGGCGACTCGAGCAGCGGGATCGAGACGAGGTAGCCGATGAAGGCGACCGCTCCCGCAGCGAGGGCGGCGTGCAGGACGCGACGGCGCCGGAATCCGGCCAGCAGTGCGGTCCAGAGCACGGCGATGCCTGCTGCGGAGATCAGCATGCCCACGACTCCGAACCCTGGATCGACGAACCAGCCCGTGACGAGGAGCAGGTAGAGCGCGAGCGCGGTGGCAACAGCGGCGACCCCGAACGTGATGAGTCTCCGACGCCGGTCGCCCCCGACGATCACCGCCCAGATGACGCCGGCGACCACCCCGACCAGCGCGATCGTCAGATACGACGCCTGCGGATTCGACAGCCAGGTGTTCAGGTCGATTGCGAGGTACTGCTTGAGGAGCGTCGAGAGCCAGAACAGCGGCAGGGAGAACAGCAGGAAGGAGATGAAGGTCACGGAGTAGTCGAAGGCGCTGTACTGCCGGATGGCGGTGACGATGCCCACGACGACGCCCAGAACCAGAGCGAGCACCGTGGCGACCACGACGAGTCGCAGGGTCGAGCCGATGGCGTTCTCGAGTTGCGGGAGGATGGCCGCTCCGGAACGGTCCTGGCCTAGGGTGCAACTCACGCCACCGGGAACGAGGCAGTGGCCGACGTCCTGCAGCCACAGGAAGTAGCGGGGGATCGGGGGGACGTCGAGGTTCATGGCGGCCCGACGTGCCGCCTCGGTTGCTGCTCTTTCCGGGCCGCTCTGTTCACCCAGATCCTCCATCGGGTCGCCCGAGGAGATGGTGAGGAAGTACATCAGCGTTGTGGCCGCGAGCATGATGAAGAACGAGATGAACGTCCGTTTGGCGATGAAGTAGAACACGGGGAGCTCCTAGGAGGCGTGCAGATGATGGTCGGAGCCGGGCACAGGGACGGGCAGGCCCGAGGGCCTGCCCGTCCTCATGCGGTTCCGGCTGGGACGATCAGTTCTGCTTCGTCCAGCGGTAGGCATTCCAGGTGATACCGGTCTGCGTCGGGTTCAGTTCGACGCCCTCGAGCTTCGAGGAGTAACCGATGATGTCCGCGTTCGAGTAGAGCACCACGTTGTACTGGGTCTCCGCGAGACGCTGCTCGAGTTCCGTCTTGAGCGGGACGACCTGCTCGGCGTCGGTGCTCGTGGCGATCTCCGTCCACAGGCGATCGACCTCCGCGTCGCTGTAGCCGCCGAAGTTCTGCTCACCGTCGGTCACGTAGATCGACTGACCTGAGGCGACCAGTCCGGAGCCGGACCAGCCGAAGATGACCGCGTCCCAGGTGCCGGGCTGGGAGAGCTTGGCGCTCCACTCTGCCTCGGGCTGGGGAGTGATCTCGAAGCCGGCCTGGTCGCAGGAATCCTTGATGAGTGCAACCTGATCGGCGCGCAGCTGGCTCGTCGAGGCGAACATCAGCGAGACGCTGACAGGCTCGGTCTTGCCGGCCTCTGCGAGGAGGGTCTTGGCGCGCTCGATGTCGGCAACGCCGTCGCCCTGGGCAGCCGGAGCGCCCTCGAGAACGGTTTCGTAGTCGGTCTGCGAGGTCTGGTACTCGTGCAGGTTCAACACGGAGCCGGACGGATCGATCGGCGTCACGAACTTGTCGACCATGTCGGCGCGCGGCATGCAGGCGGCGAAGGCCTGGCGGACCTTGACGTCCTCGAAGACCGCGCCGGGGCGCTGGTCGAGGTCCACGTGGGAGAACGTGAGCGACTGCCCGGTGTCCACGGTGACGGTCTCGCCGATCTGCTCGAGAGCAGCCTTGGTGTCGACCGTGGGGCTGGAGGGATCGATGACGTCGACGTCGCCGTTCTGCAGAGCCTGGACGGCTTCCTCGTCGACGATCGTCTTGAAGACGATCATGTCGGTCTGGCCGGCGCGGTCCTCGCCCCAGTACTGGTCGTTCTTGACGAGCGTCAGGGTGCCGTTCGTGGCGTTGTCCAGCTTGTAGGGACCGGAGGAGGGGAGGATCGCGGTGTCGGGGAGCGTGGGCAGGTCGACCTCGTAGTTCCAGCCCGTGTTCCAGAATTCCGCCACCGGGGTCAGTGCCGCGATGTCCTTCGCCTTGATGGCCTCGACCAGTTCGGCACCGTCACCCTCGACGGACATGCCGCCCTGCTCCGCGGCGATGTGCGCTGGCATGAAGACACCCGTGGTGAAGAGGGCTTCCCAGTCCGCATAGGGCTCGCTGAAGACGACCTCGAACTCCTTGTCGCCCGGCTCACCCTCGATCATCTCCATCTGGGCGAAGCCGTTGGTGGACGCAGCCAGGAACAGATCCGCCTCGGCGCCGGTCTCGGCGTCGGTGACGCCGCTCGGGTGCGTGCCGGAGGACGCGGCCCACGTGAGCAGCGCGTCGTCGTAGTCGATCGGCACGCCATCGGACCACACGGCATCTTCGTTGATGGTGTAGCTGATGGTCAGGGGATCGTCACTCGTCTTCTCGAAGGTCCCGAAATCCGTGTTCTGCTCGAGCTCCGCAGTGGGACTGTACGAGACGAAGGAACTCGACGTGAGGTTGTCCACGTAGGTGTTGTAGACGGCGTTGGTCGCGGCGGTGTTGCCGTTGTAGCCGGTGGGCGCCTGGCTGATGGCGATGTTGATGGTCGTGGCCAGGTTCTCCTCGGCACCTTCCGATGCCGGGGTCTCGGCGGTGCCGCCCGCTGATCCACAGGCGCTCAGCAGGAGAGCTCCGATGGACAGTGCGGCGAGCGTCGTAGCGCGCTTATTACGCATTGGATAGTCCTTACTCTGCTTGGTGCGAGGGACGCAGGGCGGCCCCTCGAGGCGGATTGCGGCAGTGACGGCAATCACACGGGGAAAGCATAGCGAACAAAAGTTGCCCCGGATACTCAGTGAGGAAGTGATAACCCAGTCGTTACCTCAGCGAAACATCAGGGCCCTGAAAACCCGCGAACGCCCCGGGACCAGTAGGGTCTCGGGGCGTTCTGGAGGTTCTCGGCGCGTTCGCGGGAAGTCACCCAGGGCCGCGAGGGCGGCCTCGGACGTGCCAGATGATGGACCTGCGGCTACTCGGGCGTCGGCAGGTCCAGCCACTGGAACCAGCCGCGGTGCAGCACGAGCCATGCCACGAGGCCATGACCCGCCTGGCCGGGTGCCCCGCCGTTGGCCGCGAGATCGTGTCGCCACTGCTCGTGCGCGAGGAGCGGCGTGAAGGTGTCCACGAAGACGTGCTTGCGGCGCGTGGTGACGTCGCCGAACGCGGCGGAGAGATCGGCGAGGCGGCGGTTCCGCTCCGCGTCCAGGCCCGGCGGGGGCCCGACGACGAGCACGCGCACGCTCATCTGCGCGGCGCCGTCGAGGATGTTCGCGAGATTCAGTCGACTCCGGGCGGTGGAGAGCTCGAGGTCCAGATCCCGGTCGGAGAGACCGATGACGAGGCGGTTCTCGTGGCCGTCCGCGAAGCGTCGTCCCACCTCCTGCAGCCACCTGTTGGCCAGGGCCTCCGTGCCCTCGCCGGGAGCCGCGAGACTGTAGGCCTCGACCGGTACGCCGTCGGGCCGCGTCCGGGCCATCACACGCCCGAACCATCCGAGAGCACGGGGGTCACCGAGCCCTGCGAGGAGTTCGTCGCCCACTGCTGCTAATCGGATTCTGCGTTGTTCCACGGGTCCCTCGGTGTGCTGGTCGGTGCGCTGAGACGCGACGGGTACGGGCTGCGTTCGCGCCCTTAAAGACGATGGGTGGGGCCGCTGGCCCCACCCATCATCATACTGACGGCTTACTGCTGGCGACCGAAGGCCTTCTTGATGAGGAGTTCCTGCTCGATCGCGTGGTTCTTCGCGGACCCCGTGGCCGTCGCTGCCGAAGCCGGCCGGCTGGCGAGACGCACGGGCCGGTCGAGTTCCTGCGGCAGGTTCAGCCCGATGAACGGCCAAGGCCCCTGGTTCGCGGGCTCGTCCTGCGCCCAGACGACCTCCGCGTTGGGGTACTGCCGCAGCGCAGACGTGATCTCGTCGACGGGCAGCGGATAGAGCTGCTCCACCCGGACGATCGCCGTCCGCTCGTCGTCCAGCTTCTGCCTGGACGCGAGGAGGTCGTAGTACAGGCGACCGGACACCAGGATCACGCGTTCGACGTCCTTCACCGGCGTCCCGAGCGTGTCCGTGATGACGGGGCGGAACGTGCCCTCCGTGAACTCCTCGACGGGGCTCGCCGCTCCCTTGAGCCTCAGCAGCTGCTTCGGCGTGAAGACGACCAGCGGCTTCCGCGGACGCGTGTAGGCGTGCCGGCGCAGGAGGTGGAAGTGCGACGCCGCCGAGCTGGGGTTCGCCACGACCATGTTCTGCTCGGCGCACATCTGCAGGAAGCGCTCGATCCGGGCCGAGGAGTGGTCGGGGCCCTGACCCTCGTAGCCGTGGGGCAGCATGAGCACGAGCGAGGACCGCTGGCCCCACTTCTGCTCGGCCGAGCTGATGAACTCGTCGATGATGGTCTGCGCGCCGTTGACGAAGTCGCCGAACTGCGCCTCCCAGATCACGAGGGCGTCCGGGCGTTCCACTGAGTAGCCGTACTCGAAGCCCATGGCCGCGTATTCGCTGAGCAGCGAGTCGTAGACCCAGAACTTCGCCTGGTCCTCGCTGAGATCGTCCAGGGGTAGCCATTCGTGGCCGGTCGCGCGGTCGTGGAACACCGCGTGGCGCTGAACGAAGGTCCCGCGGCGGGAGTCCTGGCCCGCGAGCCGCACGGGCACGCCCTCCATGAGCAGCGAGCCGAAGGCCACGATCTCGCCGAAGCCCCAGTCGATGCCGCCCTCGCGGGACATCTGCTCGCGCTTGTCGAGCAGTGCCTTCAGCTTCGGGTGGACCGTGAAGCCGTCCGGGATCGCGGTGTGCGCCGCACCGATGTGCGCGAGGGTCTCCGCGCTGACGGCGGTCCTCGGTGCGTCACCTTCGGCACCGTCGGCCTGCTGGGCGAGGGGCCGCTCGAGGTCCGAGACGGCCTGGGGATCCTTCGTGATGACGGGGATCGGCGAGGTCTGTGCGGCATGGGTCTCTGCGAACACGCGCTCGAGGCGCTCCTGGTAGTCACGCAGCGCCTGCTCGGCCTCCTCCTGCGTGATGTCGCCGCGCCCGATCAGCGCCTCGGTGTAGAGCTTCCGGACGGAACGCTTGGCCTCGATGAGGTTGTACATCATGGGCTGCGTCATCGAGGGGTCGTCGCCCTCGTTGTGCCCGCGGCGGCGGTAGCAGACCATGTCGATGACGACGTCCTTGCTGAACCGCTGGCGGAACTGGTACGCCATCTGCGCGACGCGCACCACGGCCTCGGGGTCGTCGCCGTTCACGTGGAAGATCGGCGCCTGGACCATCTTCGCGACGTCCGTCGAGTACACGGAGGAGCGCGAGGACGTGGGGCTCGTGGTGAAGCCCACCTGATTGTTCACGATCACGTGGATGGTGCCGCCGGTGCGGTACCCGCGCAGCTGCGACAGGTTGAGGGTCTCGGCCACGACACCCTGACCCGCGAATGCGGCGTCGCCGTGGATGAGGATCGGCAGCACGGGAAAGCTGTCGCCCTGGTCGAGGAGGTCCTGCTTGGCGCGGACGATGCCCTCGAGCACGGGGTCCACGGCCTCGAGGTGGGACGGGTTCGCCGCGAGGTAGACCTTCGTCTGGTTGCCGGCGTCGGACGTGAACGTTCCCTCGGTGCCGAGGTGGTACTTCACGTCACCCGAGCCCTGCACCGAGCGGGGGTCCTGGGTGCCCTCGAACTCGCGGAACACCTGCGCGTAGGTCTTACCGGCGATGTTCGTGAGGACGTTGAGGCGGCCGCGGTGGGCCATGCCGATCGCCACTTCGTCCAGACCGTCGTCGGCCGCTCCGGAGATGACGGCGTCGAGCAGCGGGATCAGGGATTCGCCGCCCTCGAGGGAGAAGCGCTTCTGACCCACGAACTTCGTCTGGAGGAACGTCTCGAAGGCCTCGGCCGAGTTCAGCTTGTGCAGGATGCGCAACTGCTCCTCGCGGCCCGGCTTGGAGTACGGGTGCTCCAGCTCGTCCTGGAACCACTGGCGCTCCACCGGGTCCTGCAGATGCATGTACTCGATGCCCGTGGTGCGGCAGTAGGCATCACGGAGGACTCCGAGCATGTCGCGGAACTTGAGCATCTGCTTGCCGCCGAAGCCGCCCGTGGGCCATTCGCGGTCGAGGTCCCACAGGGTGAGGCCGTGCGTGCGGATGTCGAGGTCCGCGTGCTTGCGCTGCACGTACTCGAGCGGGTTGGTGTCCGCCATGAGGTGACCGCGGACGCGGTAGGCGTGGATGAGCTGCTGGATCCGGGCGACCTTGTTGATCTGGTCCACCGGGTCCACCTGGATGTCGGCGCTCCAGCGGACGGGCTCGTAGGGGATGCGGAGGGATTCGAAGATCTCGTCGTAGAAGCCCTGCTCGCCGAGGAGCAGCTGGTGGATGATCCGCAGGAACTCGCCGCTGCCCGCACCCTGGATGACCCGGTGGTCGTAGGTGGAGGTCAGCGTGATGGTCTTGCTGATGGCGTTCTTCGCGAGGGTCTTCTCGCTCGATCCCTGGAACTCGGCGGGGTACTCGAGGGCGCCGGCGCCGATGATGCAGGCCTGGCCCTTGGAGAGGCGGGGGACGGAGTGCACCGTGCCGATGCCGCCCGGGTTGGTGAGGGAGACCGTGGTCCCGGCGTAGTCGTCGGCGCCGAGCTTGCCGGCGCGCGCCTTCTTCACCAGGTCCTCGTAGGCGTGCCAGAACTCCGAGAAGTTCATGGTCTCGGCCTTCTTGATGTTCGGCACCACGAGGGAGCGGGTGCCGTCCGGCTTCGGCATGTCGATGGCGAGGCCGAAGTTGACGTGCGCGGGCTGAACGGCCGAGGGCTTGCCGTCGATGACGTCGTAGTACACGTTCTGCGACGGGAACTGGGCGAGTGCGCGGATGATCGCGTACCCGATGAGGTGCGTGAAGGAGACCTTGCCGCCGCGGGCGCGCGCCAGGTTGCTGTTGATGACCACGCGGTTGTCGATCAGGAGTTTGGCGGGGATGGCGCGGACGCTCGTCGCCGTGGGGACGCTGAGGCTCGCCTCCATGTTCGTGGCGATCGCCTTCGCGGGACCGCGCAGCACGTTGACCTTGTTCTCGTCCATCTCGGCGTTCCTGGCCGAGGCGGGGAGCTGGGCCGGGATGGGCTTGCCGGCCGGCTTGTCCTCACGGGAGGTCTCGGGCTTCTTCGCGGCTTCCTCGGCGGGTTCCTTCGCGACGGGTGGCTTGCCGCTCTGCTGTGTGCTGGCCGGGCTCTCGCCCGAGGCCTTCGGCGCGGGCGCCTCCGCCTTCACGACGGGCAGTTCACGCGTGGTCGGATGGGCCGTCGGGGACGGCGCCTGGGGGGCTGGGGCCTCGGCGGGCTTGGCCGCGGCGTGGCGTCCGTTCTCCCCGGTGGAGTTCTCCGCGTCGAAGGAGTCGAAGAGATCCCACCATTTGCGGTCGACCGACTGCCTGTCCTCGCGGAACTGCTCGTACAGCTCGTCAACAAGCCACTCGTTTCCGCCGAACTCTTCAGGTAGACGGTGGCTGGTCTGTTCTGGCACTTGGTATACGCCTCTTCCGTAAGTTGCCCTGAGCGCGGTGGGTCGGCAGGCATCGCAACGACGCGACCAGACCTCTGTCAAGTGTAGTGACAGGGGTGACCAACAGGCCAATCAGCCGGGCCGTGACGGGGCGGGGACATCGCGGGGGAATCGCTGGGGAGACGGCGGACACGGCGGAGAGGCGGGCGCAGTCCCGTACGGCGTCGGCGGCGCGCGTGCCGGGGGGCAGGCACTAGACTCTTCGCGGCCGATCATCCGCCCGTCGAGGGCGCGGGGACACGCGCGACACAGGGAGAACCATGCGCTTCATCAACCCACCCACCACCGATCTCACCTACTCCGACGTGTTCCTCGTTCCCAGCGCGTCCGAGGTGATCTCCCGCTTCGACGTCGACCTCTCCTCGGAGGACGGCTCGGGCACCACCATCCCGCTGGTCGTGGCCAACATGACGGCCGTGACCGGGCGGCGCATGGTGGAGACGGTGGCGCGCCGGGGCGGTATCGGGGTCCTGCCGCAGGACGTGCCCGTCGAGGTCATCGCCGAGGTGACGGGCTGGGTCAAGGCCCGGCACCCGATCTTCGAGACCCCGCTCAAGCTCCAGCCGGGCAACACGGTCATCGATGCGCTGCACCTGATGCACAAGCGTGCGCACGGCGCGGTGCTCGTGATCGACGACGCCGGAACCTGCGTCGGCGTGGTCAACGCGTCGGACTGCGAGGGGGTGGACCGCTTCGCGTCCCTCGAGGCCGTCATGCGGCCCGCTCCCGCCGCCTTCGAGGCGTCGCTGTTCGACGACGAGCCCGCCACGGCGCTCCAGAAGGCCTTCGAGGACCTGGACGGTGCCCGCACCTCGCTCGCCCCGGTGGTGCGTGACGGCGTCCTGCAGGGCGTGATCACCCGCACGGGTGCGCTCCGCTCCACCATCTACGATCCCGCGCTCGACGGCGCGGGACGGCTGCGCGTCGCCGCGGCGGTGGGCATCAACGGCGACGTCGAGGCGAAGGCGGCCGCCCTGATCGATGCCGGCGTCGACGTGCTCGTGGTCGACACGGCGCACGGTCACCAGCGGAAGATGCTCGACGCCCTCGCCGTCGTGCGCGGGCTGGACCCGAAGGTCCCCATCGTGGCCGGCAACGTGGTCAGCGCCGACGGGGTCCGCGATCTCGTCGCCGCGGGCGCGTCCATCGTCAAGGTCGGCGTGGGCCCCGGCGCCATGTGCACCACGCGCATGATGACCGCCGTCGGACGCCCGCAGTTCTCCGCCGTGCAGGAGTGCGCGCAGGCCGCGGCCGAGCTGGGCGCCCACGTGTGGGCCGACGGCGGTGTCCGCTACCCCCGCGACGTCGCCCTCGCCCTCGCCGCGGGCGCGAGCCAGGTCATGATCGGCTCCTGGTTCGCCGGGACCTACGAGAGCCCGGGCGACCTGCAGACCGACAGCGACGGCCGCCGCTACAAGGAGAGTTTCGGCATGGCGTCGGCCCGCGCGGTGCAGAACCGGACGCGGCGCGACGACGTCTTCGCGCGCGCCCGGAAGGGACTGTTCGAGGAGGGCATCTCCACCTCGAAGATGTACCTGGACCCGGCGCGCTCCGGCGTCGAGGACCTGATCGACATGATCACCGCAGGCGTCCGCAGCTCCATGACGTATGCCGGTGCGGCATCCCTGGCCGAGTTCCGGGAGCGGGCCGTGGTCGGCGTGCAGTCCGCTGCGGGGTACGAGGAGGGCCGCCCGCTCCAGCAGAGCTGGTAGCGGCGGGGCCCTTCCGGTGACGGACGCTGGCGCGTCGTCGTCGAGCCGGTAAACTGGCCTCCTTATGGACAGTCCTTCTAGGGGCCGGCTATCGGCCGGCAGCCCCTCATTTCTCGACCATCCGCCGCACGAGCCCGGGTCCGGGCGTCCCGTCGGCTCCGGTGAGGACGCGGCTCCCGAGCCCGCCGACGCCGCCGACCCCCTCAGACGCGGACCGCTGCACCCCTCCGATCGGGCGAACCGACGGACCTCCGTCACGGAGGGGATGTAGCGGTGGAATGGATCTATCTCGCGGCGGGACTGCTCCTCGTCCTCGGCACGGGCTTCTTCGTCGCCGTGGAGTTCGCGCTCGTGGCGCTGGACCAGACCTACGTGCAGCGCGCGGTCGACGACGGCGACACCAAGGCCGAGCCGCTCCTTCGCTGCCTGAAGTCCCTCTCGACACAGCTCTCGAGCTGCCAGCTCGGCATCACCCTCACCACGCTGCTGACCGGATACGTGATGGAGCCCTCGGTGGGTCGGCTGCTGGAGACCCCGCTGGCCGCACTCGGGCTCTCCGAGGCGCTGATCGCGTCCTCATCGATCATCATCGCCATGGTCCTCGCCACCCTCCTCTCGATGCTCATCGGGGAGCTGGTCCCGAAGAACCTCAGCATCTCGCTGCCGTTCCAGGTGGGACGCGCCCTCGCCCGCCCGCAGCTCATGTTCACGGCCGTGTTCAAGCCGGCCATCGTGGTGCTCAACGGGTTCTCGAACCGCATCCTCCACATCGTGGGACTCGAGGCGAAGGAGGAGATCTCCGGCGCGAGGACACCCTCCGAACTGTCCTCCCTGGTGCGGCGCTCGGCGGAGATGGGCACCCTGGACCAGGGCACCGCCACCTTCCTCGCGCGCACCTTCAGCTTCTCCGAGCGCACCGCGGCGGATGTCATGACGCCCCGTATCCGGATGGAGACCATCGACTCGGACCAGACCGTCGCGGACGTCGTCGAGGCCGCCCGACGGACCGGCTTCTCCCGGTTCCCCCTGATCGGCGATTCCGCCGATGACATCCGGGGTCTCGTCCACGTCAAGAAGGCCGTGTCCGTACCCCGCCACAAGCGCGCCGACCTTCCCGCGGGCACCATCATGACCGAGGTGCTGCGCGTCCCGGAGACCGTGCACCTCGACTCCCTCCTCAGTGAGCTCCGCGAGGCCAACCTGCAACTCGCCGTCGTCCTCGACGAGTACGGCGGAACGGCGGGTGTGGTCACGCTCGAGGACCTGGTCGAGGAGATCGTGGGCGAGGTCGCCGACGAGCACGACAAGCTCAAGCCCGGCGTGCTGCAGAGTGCCACGGGGGACTGGTACTTCCCGGGGATCCTGCGCCCCGACGAGGTCAGCACCCTGGTGCCCGGTCTCGTGGTGCCCGACGATGCAGGCTACGAGACCGTGGCCGGTTTCCTGATGGCGGAACTCGGCCGGGTCGCCGAGAGCGGGGATCGCGTGGAGGTGCCCGCCGGGTCGCTGACGGTCGAGCGCATGGACGGTCGCCGGATCGACCGCGTCCAGTTCCGGCCTGCGCCCGTCCCGTCGGATGGTGCCGAGGGTGCCGAGGGTGCCGAGGGTGTGGAGGGCGACGACCATCGCGACCGCGGGTCAGTCGATCGTGCGCCGGCTCGTCCCGATCCAGCCGTCGTCCCGGAGCGCCGGGCGACATCCGGAACCGGCGCGGAGCCGCGCCCCGCGCTCGCCGGCAGCACCGCCGTCCGGAGGAGTGAGCGATGAGCGACTGGGCGGGAATCGTCTGGCTCGTCGTCCTGCTGGCGGGCAACGCCTTCTTCGTGGGCGCGGAGTTCGCCGTGATGTCCGCGCGCCGCAGCCAGATCGAGCCGCTGGCGGAAGCAGGCTCCAAGCGCGCCCGCACCACCATCTGGGCCATGGAGCACGTCTCCCTCATGCTCGCCTGCGCCCAGCTGGGCATCACGGTGTGCTCCCTGCTGATCCTGCAGGTCGCGGAGCCGGCCATCCACCACCTGCTGGTGGTACCGCTGGAGGCCCTTGGTGTCCCGGGCGGCCTCGCCGACGGGATCGCCTTCGCGATCGCGCTGCTGCTGGTGACCTTCCTCCACGTCACGTTCGGCGAGATGGTGCCGAAGAACATCTCGGTATCGGTCGCTGACCGCGCGGCGCTGCTGTTGGCGCCGCCCCTGGTCATGATCGCCCGGGTGGTCAATCCGGTCATCTCCTCGCTGAACTGGGCCGCCAACCACATCCTCCGTGCACTCAAGGTGGAGCCGAAGGACGAGGTGTCCTCGACCTACACGCTCGAGGAGGTGCAGTCGATCGTCGAGGAGTCCACCAAGAGCGGGCTCGTCGACGACGAATCCGGGCTGATCACCAGTGCCCTCGAGTTCTCGGGCCAGACGGCGGCGACCACCATGGTGGCCCTGGACGAGCTCGTGACGGTGCGCACGGACGCCACTCCGGAGGACTTCGAGCGCGCGGTCGGCAGGACCGGTTTCTCCCGCTTCGTGATGGTCGACGACGCCGGGAACCTCACCGGCTACATGCACATCAAGGACGTCATGTCGATGCCGGAGTCCATGTACCGGCGGCCCATCACGGAGAACAAGGTGCGCACCCTGGCCAACATCTCGGTGGACGACGAGATCGAGGACGCCCTCACCGTCATGCAGCGCACGGGCTCCCACCTGGCCCGCGTGCTCGGCCCGGACGGAGCGACGCGCGGTGTCCTGTTCCTCGAGGACGTCATCGAGCAGCTCGTCGGGGAGATCCGCGACGTCACGCAGAACCAGGGCGTCCGCCGGACGGGTGAGGGGCTCGGGGCCGAGGCGCCCTCCCGCCGATCGTGACCTGATCGATCCGACCGCAATGCGAACCGTTCGCGTTCTGCGCTATGCTCGGGACCTAACGTAAACAATTCTCATTAGTTCGAAGAGGTCGTCCCCATGCCGCTGCGCCGCCGTCTCCTGCTTCCCGGTCTCCTCACGGTGACCGCCCTCTCGGTGGCGGCGTGCGGGGACGGCGGAGCGGCCGACGCGGGAGCCGCGACCGAGGGTGGGCCGCTCCGCGTGGTGACGGCCACGAACGTCTACGGCGACATCGCCGCGGCCGTCGGGGGCGACGACGTCGAGGTCACCTCCCTCGTGAACAGCCTCAGTCAGGACCCCCACTCCTACGAGGCGACGGTGCAGGACAAACTGTCGGTGTCCGGCGCCGACCTCGTGATCGAGAACGGCGGCGGGTACGACGCGTTCCTGACCCGTCTGGCCGAGGAGACGGGCGTGGAGTCGGTCCTCACGGCCGTGGAAATAGCCGGGCTGGACACCGAGGAGCCCGAGGGCTCCGAGGCGTCGGGCGAGCCCAGGGCGTCCGGAGAGGCCCAGGCATCCGGTGCTGCACCGGACGAGGCGGAGCACGCCGACGAGGCCGCGCACTCCGAGGAGGCCGAGCACTCCGAGGACGACGGCCATGGCCACGGCGCCTTCAACGAGCACGTCTGGTACGACCTCGCCGCCATGGCGGACCTCGCCGATGCCGTCGCGGAGGAGCTCGGCCGCCTCGACACCGCGAACGCCGACGCCTACCGCGAACGGGCCGACGCCTTCACCGCGGAGCTCGCGCCGCTGCAGGACCGGCTCGCCACGCTCTCGGGGTCGTCGGGCCATGCCGACGTGGCCGTGACCGAGCCCGTTCCCCTCTACCTGCTGGAGGACGCGGGACTGCACAACGTGACCCCCGAGGAGTTCACCGAGGCGATCGAGGAGGAGACCGACGCCCCGATCGCGGTGCTCGAGGAGATGAAGGAGCTCGTCTCGGACGGCTCGCTGACGTTCCTGGCGTACAACGACCAGACGCAGGGGTCCCAGACGGAGGCGGTGCGCGCCTCCGCCGAGAAGGCGGGCCTCCCGGTGCTCGATTTCACGGAGACCCTTCCCGAGGGCGAGGATTACATCTCGTGGATGACCTCGAACACCGAGAGCGTCGAGGCGGTCCTCGGGTCCTGACCCACGAGCAATTCGTCCCTGAGCTTCTGCGCTGTATCGGCGCTATCCTCAGGAGCTACCGCACCCGACAGACTGGACACCCCTGCACATGGCTTCGCTCACGTCCCCGCGCCCGGATGCGCGCGGTGATACGGGCAGCGTACCCGCCGTCAGCTTGCGCGACGCATCGTTGTCCTTCGGCTCCCGCACCCTGTGGCAGGGTCTCGACCTCGACATCATGCCCGGCGAGTTCTTCGCCGTCCTCGGGCCCAACGGCTCCGGGAAGACCAGTCTCCTGAAAGTGCTGCTCGGCCTGCAGCCGCTCGACGGCGGGACGGCAACCGTCGGTGGGCAACCGATCCGGCGTGGGAGCCGCGCGCTCGGGTACATCCCGCAGCAGAAATCCTTCCCGCCCGAGACTCCGCTGCGTGCACGTGACCTCGTGGGGCTCGGGATCGACGGTCATCGCTGGGGGCTGCGGGTGAAGGGCAGGGAGTACCGCCGCCAGGTGGACCGGCTGCTGACAGACGTCGGCGCGGACTCCTACGCCGATGCGCCGGTGGGACGCCTGTCCGGCGGGGAGCAGCAGCGGCTCCGCGCAGCGCAGGCGCTCGCCACCGACCCCGAGGTGCTCCTGTGCGACGAGCCGTTGCTCTCGCTGGACCTGCATCACCAGCAGGCGGTGAGCGCGCTCATCAGCAGGCAGAGCCGCGAGCGGAACAGTGCCGTGGTCTTCGTGACGCACGAGATCAATCCAATCATCGACTACGTGGACCGCGTGCTCTACCTCGCCGACGGCAGGTTCCGTGTGGGTCCGCCGTCGGAGGTCATGACCAGCGAGGTCCTCTCGGACCTCTACGGCAGCCCGGTGGAGGTCCTCCACAGCAACGGGCGGATCGTCGTCGTCGGGCTACCCGATGCCACCACGCACCACCACGAGAGCGTGTAGCCATGGACTTCCAGGAAGCCTTCAGCGCGATCTTCACGTTCGACAACTACGCCCAGCTCCTCCCGCTGGTGCGGAACTCGCTCATCGCCGGAGCAGTGCTCGGCCTGCTCGGCGGCCTGATCGGCACCTTCGTGATGATGCGTGACCTCGCCTTCGCCGTCCACGGCATCGCCGAGCTGTCCTTCGCGGGCGCCGCCTTCGCCCTGCTCGTCGGGGCGAACGTCGTCGGCGGTTCGCTCGTGGGGTCGGTGCTGGCCGCGATGGTCCTCGGGCTCATGGGGATCCGTGCGCGCGACCGCAACTCCATCATCGGCGTGGTCATGCCGTTCGGTCTAGGGCTCGGCATCCTCTTCCTCGCGCTGTACGAGGGGCGCGCGGCCAACAAGTTCGGCCTCCTCACGGGGCAGATCGTCTCCGTGGACGCCGTCCAGCTGAACCTGCTCGTCGGGTGCGCTGCGGCGGTGATCATCGCCCTGGCCGCCATCTGGCGCCCGCTCACCTTCGCGAGCGCGGACGCCGATCTCGCCGAGGCACGCGGGGTGCCGGTGCGCGGGCTGTCGATCCTGTTCATGCTCCTGCTGGGCGTCTCCGTGGCCCTGTCCATCCAGGTGGTGGGAGCGCTGCTCGTGCTCGCCCTGCTCATCACGCCCGCGGCGGCCGCGCTCAAGGTGACCTCCGCACCGGGGCTCGTCGTCCTGCTCAGCGTCCTGTTCGCCTGCACCTCGGTGGTGGGGGGCATCCTGCTCGCGCTCGGCGGCCGCATCCCGATCAGCCCCTACGTCACCACGATCTCGTTCGTGATCTACCTGGTGTGCCGGTTCGTGGGAAGCAGGAGGGCGAGCGGGGGACGGACCCTTGCCCGTCCGGCGTCAGCGGGTACGGCCTGATATTCCCGACCCTCGATGGCAGCGGCGCGGTGAGGGGCGCCACGACGTCGTCAGGACGCTGTGGGCTTGTCCTGCAAGCCGACGGCGTCCGAGATGGTCTGCTCCATCGAGCGGAGGAATCGCGTGACGGTCTCGGTCTCCTCCGAGGTGAGCGCGTCAGCCGCCGCCATGACGCCACGCTTCTCGACGTCGAAGGCGTCGCGGAACTCGTCGGTGGCCTTCTCGCCCGGTTCGAGGATGACCGCGCGGCGGTCCACGGGGTGCCTGCGGCGCCGGATGTAGTGGCCGCTCTCCAACCGGTCGATCACCAGGGTGGTCGACGCGCTCGAGATGCCGAGGGCGAGCGCCAGGTCCTTCGGGCTCGCCGTCTTGTCCGACTGCCAGACGCCGAGCAGGTAGCGGAGGGCCGAGAGGTCCGTCTCGTTGATGCTCAGTCTCTGGCTCAGACGCCGGCGGAGGCCGCTCTCGATCGAGCGGTAGGCCCGCAGGGCGTTCAGCACGTCGACGCCGGTGGCCGCGGGACGGTCCCGGGAGTCGTCGGGTGAAGCGGAGGCAGCGTGATCCGACGCTTCGGCGGGTGGGTACCAGTACCCGGATCCCTGCCGTGCGTCGGATGGCTTCATGCCATTACCTTAGACCATCTAGTAGCCAAGTTCTCTAGGTACCCGTTCGTGACGGCGGCCCGGGCCTACGCGGACGGCCCGCTCCGTCCACGCGGATGTAATGCCTCCGACGAAAGGGCGCACGGGAGATCCAAACCATCGAGGGCAGTGCCGAGATCCTCGAGGAAGCGGCGGACGACGACCGCCTCTTCCGGGAGCAGCCGGGCAGCGACCTCCATCATGCGTTCGTGCAGCTCGCCCATCGTCGAGCGCACGTCGTCGTGGGACGCGGCGGTGGCGCGGACCTCCACGGAACGCGCATCCTTCGGGTTGCGACGGCGCTCGGCGTGACCGCTCCGCTCGAGGCGGTCGATGAGGACCGTCGTGGCCGCCGTCGAGATCTGAAGATCCCGGGCGAGTGCCGCCGCGTTGAGCGGGCTGCCGGCTCGGTCGGCATACAGCATGAGGCGCAGGGCCGTCATGTCGGTGCGTCCGAGGTTCATCGAGTCGCGGCTGCGGGCGCGCATCGCGCTCTCCGCATCGCGGTAGCGGCGGACGGCGGTGACCAGGTCGTCGAGCGGGGCGGAGGCGTCTCCGGGTCCGTCCGAGGTGTCGCGGTCCGCCGGGGCGGTCGTCCCGGAACCCGCACCTGTGTCACCGGTGTCGGGGGAGAAGGACGTCACGCCACGATCCTAGGTGCGCGCACCGCCGCTGTGGCCGGGTAGATCCGGTCTCCCGCGAGCGTCGGGACGCGTGCGATCATGGGCGCGATCATGGGCGGGATCATGAGCGCCGTCACGGGGACGGGGGCGCCACCGCACCCTGCCGCGCCGAGCACTCCGGGCACAGCCCCTGGATCTCGACGGTGTGCGCGGCGTCGGTGAACCCGTGGGCCGCGGCCGTTCGGACGGCCCACTGCTCCACCGCGGGTGCCTCGATCTCGACGGCCCGCCCGCAGTTCCTGCACAGCAGGTGGTGATGATGGTGCTCGACGGCGCAGCGGCGGTAGACGGCTTCGTTGTCGGCGTTGCGCAGCACGTCCACGAGGCCGTCGTCGGCCATGGACTGGAGGATCCGGTAGGTGGTCGCGAGCGACACCGAGGCGCCGTCGTCCTGGAGGAGACGATGCAGTTCCTGGGTGCTCACGAAGTCGTCGATCGCATCCAGGGCTGCGCTGACGGCGCGGCGCTGGCGCGTCACACGCTGTTCGGAGCCCTTCCGTGAAGCCGGCATGGCCGCCTCTGTCCCGGCCGGTGCCACTGCCGGGGGTGTCGCCTTCGGCGTCATGTCCTACCCTTCTCGCAGGCGCTCGCAGCCGCGGATCAGCTCCAAGATTATCAGCGTGGCCGCGGGTAGTCTGGGCGCATGCTGATGACCAAGTACTCCCACTCCTGCGTGCGCCTCGAGCTGGACGGCACCGTCGTCGTCCTGGACCCGGGGACGTTCTCCGAGGTCGAACAGGCGCTCGAGGGCGCACACGCGGTCCTCGTGACGCATGAGCACCCCGACCACATCGCCGTCGATCGCGTCGTCGCGGCGCTGACGGCCGATCCCTCACTCGGGCTGTGGGCGCCCCGGGGTGTCGCGGACACCGTCACGGAGGCCCTCGGCGACGCGGCGGGAGACCGGGTGCACGCCGTTGCGGGTGGCGAGAGCTTCGCCGTGGCCGGTCAGCAGATCCGCACCTTCGGAGGTCAGCACGCGCTCATCCACGCGCTCATCCCCGTGGTCGCGAACGTCGGATTCCTCGTCGGCGACGTCTATCACCCGGGAGATTCCTTCATCGTCCCCGAGGGCGTCGAGGTGGGCACGCTCCTGGTGCCCGTGCACGCGCCGTGGTCGAAGCTCGGCGAGGTGGTCGACTTCGTGGCCTCCGTGCGCGCGCCACGCGCCTTCCAGATTCACGACGCCCTGCTCAACGAGGTGGGACTCGGCATGGTCGAGGGGCACGTGACCCGACTCGGCGCGCGCTACGGCTCCACGTTCCGGCACCTCGCGGTGGGGGAGAGCACCGAGGTCTGACCGGACGCCGGCCGCCGGTCGACAGCCGTCCCGGGAGCACCGCTCGCGCCGCAGCACGTTCGGCATGGCATCGACGATCTCCGTGTGGTGGACTGACCTGCATCAGGACCGGGCGCGGTCACCTCCGCGTCCCGGTCGCCACTTCCGACGGGAGATCTCGATGAAGACTCTGATGGATGTGCAGGAACTGCAGGCCCGGATGACCTCCGGCGCGCAGACGATCCTGCTCGACGTGCGATGGTCCCTCGGCGACCCGCACGGTCATGAGCACTACCGCGCAGCCCACCTACCCGGAGCCGTGTACGTGGACATGGAGTCGCAGCTCTGCGCTCCGGGCGGCCCCGGCCTGGGCAGGCACCCGCTCCCCGACGCCGAAGCACTGCAGGAGGCAGCGCGGCAGTGGGGCATCAACGACGGCGACACCGTGGTCGCCTACGACGATTCCGGGAACCTGGCGGCGGCCCGCCTCTGGTGGCTGCTGCGTGACGCCGGCTTCGAAGGCGTCCGGCTGCTCGACGGCGGCCTCGCGGCCTGGCGTGCGGCCGGCCACGAGGTGGAACGCGGCGAGGAGCAGCACTGCGTGGGGAATGTGCACCTGTCCGCGGGTCACATGCCCGTGGTGTCCGTCCCCGACCTGCTCGAGCCGGCGGGCCTGCTGCTGGATGCACGCGCCGCAGAGCGCTTCCGCGGCGAGCACGAGCCGGTGGACCCCCGAGCGGGTCACATCCCTGGTGCGATCAGCGCCCCGACCTCCGAGAACCTCGCCGAGGATCGGCGTTTCCGTTCGCCGGACGAGCTCCGCCGCCGGTTCGCGGCCTTCGGAGCGGACTCCCGGCCGGTAGCGGTCTACTGCGGCTCCGGGATCACCGCGGCGCACGAGATCGCCGCGCTCGACATCGCGGGCATCGATGCGGCGCTCTTTCCGGGGTCATGGTCCCAGTGGTCGACGACGGAGGGCCTCCCTGTCGCGACGGGTGCCTGAACCGAGCCGTCCTACCCGTCCGGCGTGGTACGGGTCGACAGGGGTACCGGCGGGATACCAGGGGGCGGGACGCCGCACGGGTGTCCCGCCCTCCGTGCGTCCCGCGTGATGTGCTGGTGGGGCGGAGGAGTGGCGCGGTAGCGTCGTAGCCATGAGCCCAGGACGCCCTGCACCACCTCCGCTGCGCGGCGCGGTGCAGCTGCCCGCCGGCGCTGCTCGCCCGAGCCCGGATCCAGCACCAGCACGCACCTCAGAACCAGGAGTCCCGATGACCACGCTGTTCACCAAGATCATCAACGGCGAGATCCCGGGGCGGTTCGTCTGGAAGGACGACGACGTCGTCGCCTTCCTCACGATCGCGCCGCTCACGCCGGGTCACACACTCGTGGTGCCGCGGCAGGAGATCGAGCACTGGCTGCGGGCCGACGAGGGAACGCTGGCCAAGGTCATGGCCGTCGCGCAGACGATCGGCACGGCCCAGGAGAAGGCGTTCGGGGCCGAACGGGTGGGAGTCCTCCTCGAGGGCTACGAGGTACCGCATCTCCACGTGCACGTGTGGCCCACGGAGTCGCCCGCCGACTTCGACGTCAAGCGCGTGGACCTGGCCCCGGACCCCGCCGCGATGGACGAGGCGGCCGAGACGCTGCGGTCGGCCCTGCGCGACGCCGGTCACGGCGCGTTCGTCCCCGCCTGACCGGAACGGACGGCCGGGGACGGCGGCAGCTCCTACCGCGCCGAGGCCATCGCCTCGTTCAGCGCCGTCCTGATCCGCTTCTCCGACACCGAGTACGCCGTCCCGAGGTCCTGGGCGAAGAGGCTGACGCGCAGTTCCTCGATCATCCAGCGCACTCGCCGCAGGCTCTCCGGCCGGTGCCGCCCGGCCGCGAGCGAGGCGACGGCGTCGTCGTACTCGTCCTCCAGGCGCTGCACCGCCGCCATGCCGACGCCGTCGCGCTGCACGTTCGTGGGCAGCTTCTCCAACCGGACCTCGATGGCCCGCAGGTGGCGCGGCAGATGCGCCAGCTGGGCGTATCCCGTCGCCGCGACGAAGCCCGGGTACACGAGGTGCTCCAGCTGGCTGCGGATGTCGTTGAGCGCGGAGATCAGCGCGAGGCTCGTGGTGCCCTTGAGCTGCTTCTGGATGCGGCGCGTACTGGCGAGCACCTTCTCCACCGTGGCGGTGACCGTGAAGACCGTGTCGATCAGTTCGGCGCGGACCTCCTCGTACAGCCGGGAGAACGCCTCCTCGGTCCAGGGCAGCTCCTCGGGGACGAGCTTGTCGATCGCGGCCAGCGAGCAGTCACGGATGAGCTCCGCGACGCTGCCGTGCGGATTCTGGCTGAAGGTGAGCTTCTCGGTGTTGCTGAGGTGCTCCAGCACGTACTTCGCGGGGCTGGGGATGCGCAGGGACAGGAGCCGGATGATCCCGGCGCGCATCACGGTGGCCTGCTGGCCGGCGTCGGGAAACACCTTCAGGCCGACGGCGGTGCCTTCGTCGACGAGGGCCGGGAAGCCCGTGACACGGTGGCCGCCCACCGTGCGGGAGACCTCGCGCTCGATGGTGCCGAACACCCACGCCTTCTCGCCTGTACGCTCGGCGACCGCGGGAGCCTCGGCGACGGTGACCCCGCCGCTGCGCGTCATCGCGGCAGCACCGGCTGCCTGCCGGTTCCCGGAGCCACCTCCTCCGGCGGCGACGGGCTCACGGTGGGCATCGTTCCGCCCCCCTGGGCCGGTGGCGCCCGCCCCGCTGCCGTTCCTGCCGCCGCGTCCCGAACCTCTCGCTGAACCACCCGCTGAACCACTGGACGACCCACGCGATGACCCACTCGGGCGCGTGCTGCCGGGGCTCGCGCCGAGCGACTGGGCGATCGCCCGGCTGACGGCCGGCGCCAAGGACTCCTTCAGCGCCTCGAGATCGCGTGACTCGTCGAGCACGCGCCCGTCCGCATCCACGATCCGGAACATCATGAGCAGATGCTGCGGGACGGCGGACCAGTTCCAGGAGCCGGGCGGGATGATGTGTCCGCGCAGCCGCCGCAGGGCCAGCTCCAAGGAGGCCTCGAGGTCGTCCGTGCTCGGGTCGAAGTCGGTGGCGAGCGTCGCGACGGTGGTGCGCGCGACGTCGGGCGCGGGGACGAAGTTCTTCCGTACCTGCTTGGGTAAGGACTTGATCAGGGCCGTGACCAGTTCCACGCGCTGGCCCGGAATCTGCCAGCGGAACGGCCTGGGGTCGAGCTGGTTCAGGAACAGCACCGGGATGGTGACGGTGACGCCGTCGTGCGCGCCCGGTGTCAACGGCGAGAACTCGTAGGCCAGCGGCAGCTCGAAGCCCGCCTGCCTCCAGGTGCTGGGGAAGGCGTTCTCGTCGAGCTCCGCCGCGTCCTGGCTGAGCAACTGCTCGGGATCGAAGTCGAGCAGGTCGGGGGACTCGTGGCGCGCCTTCTTCCACCAGATGTCGAAGTGCCGTTCGGACACCACCTCGGGGCCGATCCGCTGGTCGTAGAACTCGAACAGGGTCTCGTCGTCGACCCTCAGGTCCCGACGCCTCAGGCGGTTCTCGAGTTCGTCGACCTCGGCGAGACGTGCCTGGTTGCGGCTGAAGAACGTGTGGTGCGTCTTCCAGTCGCCCTCGACCAGCGCGTGCCGGATGAACAGCTCGCGGGCCACCTCGCGATCGATCCGCCCGTAGTTGATGCGGCGCTGCGGCACGATCGGCACGCCGTACAGCGTGACCTTCTCGTAGGCCATGACCGAGCCCATCTTCTTCGACCAGTGCGGCTCGCTGTAGGTGCGCTTCACGAGGTGCGGCGCCACCTGCTCGGCCCACAGGGGGTCGATGCGGGCGACCACCCGGGCCCAGAGCCGTGAGGTCTCGACCAGCTCGGCGGCCATGACCCAGTCGGGTGACTTCTTGAAGAGCGCCGACCCGGGGAAGACGGCGAATCGGGTGCCGCGGGCGCCGGCGTACTCGCGCTTCCGCTGGTCGTAGAGACCGATGTTGCTGAGCAGGCCCGAGAGCAGGCTCACGTGGATCTGCTCGTGCAGGCCCACGGGGTCCACGGGCCCGGCGGGCAGGGTGATGCCGAGCGGCTTCGCGAGCTGGCGCAGTTGCTGGAAGAGGTCCTGCCACTCCCTGACGCGTAGGTAGTTGATGAACTCGGCCTTGCATAGCTTCCGGAACTGCGTGGAGGACAGCTCGTTCTGCTTCTCCTGCAGGTACCGCCACAGGTTGAGGTAGGCGGTGAAATCCGAGTTCTCGTCGACGAAGCGCTTGTGCTTCTCCGCGGCCTGCTGCTGTTTCGCCGGCTGGTCGGCCGAGGGCCGTTCGCGGGGGTCCTGGATGGTCAGTGCGGCTGCTAGGACCATGACCTCCTTGACGGAGCCGCGTGCGCCGGCCTCGACGATCATGCGGCCGAGGCGCGGATCCACGGGGAGCTGCGCGAGCTTCCGACCCACGCCGGACAGGCTGCCGTCGTCCTTGAGCGCCCCCAGTTCACGCAGCAGTGCGACGCCGTCGTTGATCGCCTTGGTCTCCGGCGGTTCGACGAACGGGAACTCCGCGATGTCCTTCGGGCTCCGCGTGACGCCCATGGCCGCCATCTGCAGGATGACCGCGGCGAGGCTGGTGCGCAGGATCTCCGGTTCGGTGAAGGGGCGGCGCGAGGCGTAGTCCTCCTCGGAGTAGAGCCGGATGGCGATGCCGTCGGAGACACGGCCGCTACGGCCCGAGCGCTGGTTCGCCGACGCCTGGGACACACGCTCGATGGGCAGGCGCTGCACCTTCGTGCGGTGGGAGTACCGCGAGATGCGGGCGGTCCCGGTGTCGATCACGTACTTGATCCCGGGCACCGTCAGGGACGTCTCCGCGACGTTGGTGGCGAGGATGATCCTCCGGTGGTTGCCGGTGGGGCGGAAGACGCGGTGCTGTTCCTCGAGGGACAGCCGTGCGAAGAGGGGGAGCACTTCCGTGCCCCGCAGCCGGTGCGTCGACTGGATACGTGCGCGCAGGGCGTCGGCGGCGTCGCGGATCTCGCGCTCGCCGGAGAAGAAGACGAGGATGTCGCCCGGCGCCTCGAGGGCGAGCTCGTCGACGGCATCGCACACGGCATCGAGGGGGTCGCGCTCCTCCTCGAGTTCGGTGTCCGCACCGCCGTCGCCGTCGTCGAGCCCACCGGGTGGCTGGTCGAGCGGCCGGTACCTGATCTCCACCGGGTAGGTGCGCCCGGAGACCTCGATGATCGGTGCGGGGGAGGTGTTCTCGACGGCGGCGTCGGCGGCGAAGTGCGCGGCGAACCGCTCGGGGTCGATCGTGGCCGAGGTGATGATGACCTTGAGGTCGGGACGCTGCGGGAGGATCCGCTTGAGGTACCCGAGGATGAAGTCGATGTTGAGGCTGCGCTCGTGCGCCTCGTCGATGATGATCGTGCTGTACTTCCGCAGCATGCGGTCGTGCTGGATCTCGGCGAGCAGGATGCCGTCCGTCATCAGCTTGATCTTCGTGTTCCGGCCCACGGACCCGGTGAAGCGGACCTGGTAACCGACCTCCTCGCCGAGGGGCACCTGCAGTTCCTCGGCGATACGCTCGGCGACGGTGCGGGCGGCGAGCCGGCGCGGCTGCGTGTGACCGATCAGCCCGCGTTCGGCGAGGCCGAGCTCGAGGCACATCTTCGGGATCTGCGTCGTCTTCCCGGAGCCGGTCTCGCCGGCGATGATGGTGACCTGGTTGGCGGCGATCGCCGCCATGATGTCTGCCCGGCGTTCCGAGACAGGAAGGTCCGCGGGGTAGGAGAGTGTCAGTGCCATGGTTGCCTGCCAGTCTAGTTGCTCCCGGCAGGGCGGTCCCGGTGCTCAGTCGGAGCCGGGCGCCTGCAAGCGTGTCCCCGCCCCGGACCGTCGGAGGCGATCGGCGAGGACGACGGCGCGCTCCCGCATCTCGGGCGGCTCGAGCACCTCGAAGTCGATGTCCCAGGCGGCGACGTACGCCAGCGGGAAGTCGAGGGAGTCGAACCCCGCCTTCAGCACGGTGTGGTTCTCGCCGTCGGCCTCGAGTGTGCCCGTGTTCGGCGGCACCCGGGCCTGCAACTCCTCGAGCGGGGCGTGGAAGCGGATCACGGCGTCGTACCCGTAGGGCGAGCGCGTGATGGACCTCTGCACGTAGGCGGCGAGGTCCGCCGCCGGGAGCGGCCGCGGTAGGAAGCGCTCGCGGGCCACCGGCACGCTCTGGCAGCGGTCCACCCGGAAGGTGCGCCAGTCCTCGCGCGAGCGGTCGTAGGCCACGAGGTACCAGCGCCTGCCGGTGTCCACGAGGCGGTACGGCTCCACGACCCTGCGGGAGGACTCGCCGTCGTGGCGGTCGTAGCGGAAGGCGACGCAGCGCCGCTCCGTGATGGCCGCCGAGAAACCGGTCAGGATTTCGGGGTTGACCGGCGTGCTCGCCGCCGCCATGCGCGTCACGGCGGATCGCAACCCGGAGAAGCGCGGCCGCAGCCTGGGCGGCAGCACCTGCTCGAGCTTCGTGAGGGCGCGGACCGATGCCTCACCCACGCCGGAGACGGGACTCGCGGTGACGGCCGTCAGGCCGATGGCGACGGCGAGCGCCTCGTCGTCGTCCAGCAGGAGCGGGGGGAGCTGGGCGCCCGCGCCCAGCTGGTAGCCGCCGGCGATCCCGGGGGAGGCGTTGATGGGGTAGCCGAGCGTCCGGAGCTTGCCGATGTCACGCCGCACGGTCCGCTCGGTGACCCCCATGCGCTGCGCGAGCGCCGGCCCCGTCCACTCCCGCCGCATCTGCAGGAGCGAGAGGAGATGCAGCAGGCGCGCCGAGGTCTCGATCATGCCGCCAGCGTACGACCGCTTGCGGACAGGACCGGTCCGCAGTGCCCGGTCCTGCGTCAGGTCCGCGGGGTGCGCCCCGCACCCACCAGCCACAGCGCCCACCCCGCGAGCGATGCGACGCCGACGATCACCGCGGCCAGGCTCGACCCGGCGTCGTCGACGAGGAGCGCGAGCAGCGCCACGGGCTGCGCGACGAGCTGGATGCGCAGGAAGCTGCGCGCGAGTTCCACCAGGGCCGCGACGCTGACCCAGCCCCTCATCGGCAGGTGCAGCAGGAGCAGGTACAGCACGAAGACCGCGTGCAGCCCTGCCACGAAGGCGAGCAGCCAAAAGGATCCGGCCGGCATGTTGACCGCGTAGGAGACCACCAGGAGCAGCAGGGCGAGGGTCACCAGACCGAGCGAGGGGAGGAAGGCGGCGGCCATCACGAGGAGGAGGGGGGCTGCGATCCATGCCGACCCGTTCCAGACGATCACCCCGAGCAGGAGGGCGACGAGCGCGGCCAGAAGGCGGAGCACGATCAGCGGGACGAGTCCGCTCCGGTCCGGGCGCACCCGGTGCACGGCATCCTCCACGGGCCGCGCGGCAAGCAGCCGCCCACGGAGCCAGGCGATCCGGTGGCCGGAACGTGAGGTCATGGCGTGCCCTTCCCCGCAGGGCGGACCGTGCCCGTCGAGGCAGGGCGGGCTCTACCCTGACCGGCCCGACGTCGAGCCGTCCGGGTGAGGAGCAGCAGGCCCTCCACGAGGTCCCCGCCCACGCGCGCAGGGTGGTCCGCCGAAGCGCCGGGCCCCGCGTCGTCGGCCCCGGTGATGCCAGGCGACCCAGTACCCGTTCCACTGCCCGCTTCGCCACCGCCCGCTCCACGACCGCCCGCCGTGAGCACGGCGACGCCGTCGCGACGCAGGGCCTCGAGTCCCAGCGATCTGCGGAGCAGCGTGAGGCGCACCGCTCCGGCCTGCGCCGGCGAGGACTCCGAGCGCACCAGGGCCGGCAGGCAGTCGACGCCCACCACGAGGAAGCCCTGCGCGTGCCACAGGTGGAGCAGCCGCGCGGCCTCATCGTCGAGGAACGTGGAGAACACGAGCACCACGGCACCTGGCGGGGGCACGGGATCGCGGCGCCGGCCGGCCCGTCGGGTCACCGCCGTCCCGGTCAAGCGCGCTCTGATCTGTTCCAGGTGCCGCGTCCCGGAGGCGGTGCGGAGGGCCCTGCGGGTTCCGGAGAGGTCGTCGAGACCCACGCGATCGCCCACCGAGAGATAGGAGGCCGCCACCGCCGTCGCCGCCACGCGGGCGAGGTGCAGCGAACCGGCCGCCCAGGGGCGCGGCGTGCCCGCGAACCAGTCGTCGGTGGCCGACGGGACATCCTGCCCGGAGTCGACGACGAGGAACACGGAGGCTTCCGCGTCGGCGAACTGTCGGCGCACCATCAGGCGGTCCTGATCCGTGGAGCGCCGTGCCGTGGCACGCCAGTCGATGCGCCGCAGCGGATCGCCGGGCTGTCGCGGTGACACCGACCGCAGCTCCCCGCCCTCACCCGGGCGGTGCGAGACGTGGCTCCCGGTGACGCCGGCCAGCCGCTGCGACACCGGGCGGGCGAGCCGTGCGCGGACGGGCGGGAGGATGCCGACCCGCACGGGCGGGGCCTGCACGAAGGGCGTGGGGTCGGAGAAGTCGGCGCCGAGCGCGGCGGTGCCGTAGGCGAGGACGGCCACCTCCCCCGACGGCGGGGCCTCCACGAGCAGCGGGCACTCCTCGTCGTCGCGCAGGAGGAGCCCGTCGGCAGGGCCCCGGAGGCCGGGCGTGGCGAGGGTCGTGGCCACGAGGCGGCGCGCTGTCGGCGTCGTGCCCTCGGCTGGGGCGAGGACCAGACGGACGTCCCCCTCCGCGGTGGTACCGCCCTCGGCACCGATCACCGGGGGCGCACCGAGGTGCCTCCCCGACGGCACCTGGGCGGCGAGGGCGAGGAGGGCCAGCGGGGTGGCGAGGGCCGCCACGTCCGGCCGGCCCGCGGCCAGCCCGACGACGAGGCAGAGCAACGCGAGGATGGCGGCGAGGGCCTGCGCTGCCGGCCACCGCGTGGCGCCGTGCTCAGGCACGGGGAGCAGTGGACGGCACGGGCACCTTGCCGAGGGCGTCGCGCACCAGCTGCTCGGTCGCAACCCCCTGCGCCCAGGCCGACGGCGTGAGCATGAGCCGGTGCGCCAGCACGGGCACGGCGCCTTCCACGACGTCCTCCGGGAGCACGAAGTCCCGGCCGTCGAGCACGGCCAGCGCGCGCCCGAGCAGCACCAGCGCCTGGGACCCGCGCGGTGACGCACCCACCTCGACGGCGGGGTGCTCGCGCGTGGCCGCAGCGAGCCGCACCGCGTAGTCGATGACGTCGGCGTCGACGTCGACCGTCTCCACCGCGGCCTGGAGTGCCAGCACGCCCTCCACGGTCGTCACGCTCTCCACCTGCGTCGCGTCCCGACGGCGGGCGATCCGGCGTCGGATGATGTCCTCCTCGCCGCCGGGGCCCGGGTAGCCGAATCGCAGCCGCACCATGAAGCGGTCCAGCTGAGCTTCCGGCAGGGGATAGGTACCTTCGAACTCGAGCGGGTTGGAGGTAGCGAACACGTGGAAGGGCTGCGGCAGCGGCAGGGTGGTGCCCTCGGCGGTGACCTGCGATTCGGCCATGGCCTCGAGCAGCGCGGACTGCGTCTTCGGGGACGTCCTGTTGATCTCGTCCGCGAGGAACAGGTTGGCGAAGACGGGCCCGGGCTTGAACTCGAACTCACGCGTGGCGGGGTTGAAGATCGAACTCCCGGTGACGTCGCTCGGCAAGAGGTCCGGCGTGAACTGGAGGCGGCTGAACTGCAGGCCGAGTGCCTGGGCGAGCGTCTTGGCGGCCAGGGTCTTCCCCAGTCCGGGCAGGTCCTCGAACAGGACGTGGCCGCCTGCCAGCACGGCCGCCAGTGCGAGGCGCAGCGGGCCCTCCACCCCGACGACGACGGTGCCGGTGCGGTCGAGGACCTCCCGGCCCGCCCGAGCGGTATCGGCGCGGTGCTGTGGGGTGGTCATCGTGACTCCTGGAGATCCGGGGTGGGTGTCTGTCGAGCGGGTCGCCGGTCGGAGCGCTGGATGCCCTCCGGGCGGTCCGTCCAGTGGTTCGTGCGGCGTCACGGCCGCCCCACCTGCTCGCCGCCCGAACCGGCGGCGGAGAGTTCGCGGAGGAATCCCTCCAGCTCCCGGTGTGTGAGCGTGGGCGGCCGGGCCGCCGCGAGGAAGGACACCAGTGGGTCGCTCAGCTCCGCGTCAGGTCTCGCTGCCACGAGGAGCCTGCCCACGGTGTGCAGCTCGAGCAGGGCGCGGGCGCCGGGCTCTCCGGACGTGAGGGAGAACTCGAGCGCCTGGACGTCGGCGAGGCCGCGGGCCGGCGCCGGGACCGCCGCGAGGACAGGGCGCCGCAGGTCCACGTATTCGAGCAGGCCGTTGGCGACGCCGGCGGCGACCGCGGCACCCACGAGGACCACGGCGTGCGGGGCACCGAGACCGAAGAACCAGACGGCGACGAGCGCGAGCAGCACGGCCGCCCCGGTGATCGCCCACGCGGAGCGCTTCACGGCCGCTCCCGGGACGGGTGTCCGCCCGACGTGGCACGCCGGGCATCCAGCGCCGCGGACAGTGCCGTCACGCAGGCGAGGGCCGCGTCACGATCATCGGTGGTCAGGCGTTCACCGGCGCCGGTACGCCCGAATCTCGCCCGCTGGTAGAGGACGGTGAGGGTCGCGAGGGGCTGCTCGGGGACGGCGAGAGCCGCTGACACGGACGCCGCGAAGTCCGACGTCGTCTGCGTGGGCCGCCTCGCCGCGCCCACCGCGGCGCAGGACCGCTCGAGTTCGAGCCAGCAGCGGATCACGGCGTCCGAGGTGTCGACGTCCTCCTCGAGGGCCGTGCGTGCGGTGACGGTCCAGGCCGGCAGCTGTTCCTCCAGCCGAGCTGCCACACCGTCCGGCTGGAGATCCGCCCGCTCGACGTCCCGCCGTCGGTCACCCGCGCCCCGGCGCAGGCTCAGGATCACGCGGACCAGGAGGGCGAGGAGGGCCAGGACGATCACCAGGGCGGTCGCCACGAGCGTTCCGCCGTCGATCTCCAGACGGTCCTGCGCTTCCGCGGGTTGTTCGGTCGTCCGAGTCGCCGAGGGGAGTGGAGCAACCGTGCGCTCGGTCACGGGTACGGGTCCGTCGAGCACGGGGTCGGCGGTGAACTCACCGAGCAGGCCTGCCGCGAGGATCGTGGTGATCACCACGAGGATCGTCAGCAGGGCGGGCAGGCCGACCGCACGGCGATCATGCCGGCGCGAGCCGTCCATCCCCAGGTGTCCCCCGTCGGTAGGTCGTGGCCACCCGGTGGGGGCCGCATGGCGTGGAGCCTACCAAACACGAAACCGCCGCCGGCCTGATGGCCGACGGCGGTCTACCCGATGGGTGGATCTGTGCCCTCGATAGGATTCGAACCTACGACCTTCTGCTCCGGAGGCAGACGCTCTATCCCCTGAGCTACGAAGGCAGACACGGCTCGGCCGTGCCCTTGCGGGACGTCAAGAGCTTAGCAGGTGGCGCCGGTCAGGAAGAACCCGGGAGAGCCGCGCGACGGGCACGCGACCGGCGGTCGACGGGCACGAGACGCTTCGTCGGGGCGTGGCCGCAGGCCCGCCGACGGCTGGACAGCCCGACGGTCAGTAGCCCAGGAACGCGTCCGTGAGCACCCGCGAGACACCCGCCTTCCGCACCGTCGCGCGGATCCCCGCGATGAAGGAGGGCGAGCCGGAGACGAGCACCTTGCGTCGTTTCAGGTCGGGGACGGCCGCGAGCAGTTCGTCCGCCCCTGCCACGGTGCCGCCGAACGTCCAGGCGACCGGCAGGGCCGCAGCGTCGGCTGCGTCGTCGCCGGTCACGAACAGCACCACGCGGGTCCCGAGTGCCACCAGCTCGTCGCGGAAGGCGATCTCCTCGCCGCTGCGCACCACGTAGACGAGGACGACGTCGCGCTCCTCCGCGCGGTTGGCGAGGTCACGGAGCTGGCTGATGAACGGGGTCACGCCGATGCCGCCCGCGGCCAGCAGCAGGGGAGCGGAGGCGTCCCGCGGCAGCCGGAAGTCGCCGCCCACGAGCGTGCCGGTAATGCGTGCGTTCTCCGGGAGCGCGAGCAGCGCCTTCTTGAACGAGCTCCCCGAGTCCGAGGTGCGCAGGCCGAAGGTGACGGCGTCGGTCCGCTGTGGCGCGGAGGTGATGCTGAAGACGCGGCGCCGGCCGCGGCGGTCCGCACCCCCGTGCGGGAGGTCGAGCTCCATGTACTGGCCCGAGTGGAAGCGCACGGGGCGGGAGGGCTCGAAGACCAGTTCGGTACTCGTGGGTGTGAGCTGCCGGGACCCGGCGAAGTTCAGCTTCACGCCGCGCCGCTGACCCATGAGGAACGCCACGGCGTTGCCGATCACGAGCGCGAACTCGGGACCGAGGAACACCGGGCCGATCGAGATCTGGAGGGCGAACACGACGGCCACGATCGCCGCGAACAGCCACTGCTGCCACCGCAGCGGCGGGAGCGTGAGCGGCTCCGTCATCATGAAGCCGATGAGGAACAGCACGGGGTAGGACGTCAGCACCAGCTGCAGGGCGGGGCCCACGGTCATCCCGCTCTGCAGGAGGTTGACGACCAGGATGCCGACGGCCACTGCAATGAAGACGATTCCCATGGACACCTTGCGCGTCCGGTAGAGCAGGAGCGCGGCGCCCACAGCGACCACCGGCAGCATGTAGGCGTTGGCGACCCACCAGCCGGCCACGCCGACGCCGAGCAGCGTGGCGACCACGGCACCGGTGGAGGCGGGGTTGAAGATGTGGCGACCCCGGACGGCCAGGACGTACTTCGACGCACCCGCTGCGAGTCCGGCGACGAGGATACCGCCGAGGCCGGCGGCGGTCCCCTGCGGGAACATGATCAGGAAGAGGATCAGTCCGGTGATGAGCGAGGAGTCGCCGTGGGGCCGGAGCCTCAGGATCAGCGCCATCAGCCGTGTTCCCACGAAGGTGCCGGCCACGGCTGCCACGAGGGTCCCGGCGAGCACGGTGGGCGTGTAGGCGAAGAGGCCGGCGAAGGAGAGCACGAACGCCTCCACCGTGAGGGTCAGGAGCAGCACCAGGGTCAACCGGTACATGGTCATGCGGCCCAGCAGGCCGTCGAGTACAGCGGTCATGGGAACAGTGCTCCTGAGAGGGGTGCGGAGTAGCGGGCTCGCCCGTCCGAGTAGACGAGGACGTAGTCGAAGGCGAAGTCGGCGGCGAGGTCGCCGGGATCGGCGAGGAAGAGGGCCGTGCAGAGTCCGTCCGCGGTCATGGCGTCCTCCGCCAGGACCCAGGTGGCCACCACGGTGTCCACGCAGTGGCCGGTGCGCGCGTCGAGCACGTGGTGCAGCCCATCCCCCCAAACGCGGCGGTTCGACGCCGACGCGCAGAGAGCACCGGTGCCCAGGGGCACGGTGCCGATCGCCGACGTCGGGTCGTACGGATGCTCCAGTGCGACCGAGATGCTCCCGGGCCCCACGCGCCGCATGTCACCGCTGGCGTCGACGATCACGTCGTCGTGCCCGGCGTCGACCAGCTGCTGGAGCATCAGATCCACGAGCTGCCCCTTGCCGGCCGCCCCGACGTCCAGGATGGCCGGCTCGTGCAGCGTGACGCCGTCCTCCGTCCAGTCGAGGACGTCCGTCCAGGCGCGCGCCGGAGCAGGAGCCTTCGTGGTGACGAAGGAGTAGTCGGCGTCGTAGCCCTGCGCCGCCAGGCCGTCCCCGACGAGGGGGGAGACCCCACCCCCGGTGGCGTCGTGCAGGGACCGCAGCAGGCGTCCGAGGTCGGCGCCGTGTCCGGGGAGGGCGAGTGTCCCGCCCGACGCCGCGAGCGCCGTCACGCCCGAATCCGCCCGGAAGCGTGAGTAGAGGACGTCGTACTCCTCGGCCAGGCGCAACAGATCCTCCCGCTGCGACCTCGGCAACTCGCGGCGCGTGTCCACGCGCCAGCGGGTGCCGATGGCCTCGAAGCTGAAGGAATCCGCCACGCCCGTACCTCCTACATCTGCGCTTCGCTCTTGATCTTGCCGAGGGCCTCGTTGAAGCCGCCGCTGGTCAGGGAGGAGCCGGCCACCTTGTCGACCGTGATGTCGTCGAGCTTCTGCCCCACGATCGCGTCCGAGATGCCCCCGGCGAACTGGCCCTGGTACTGCTCGGTGGTGGGGTTGTCCGGCATCGGCTCCACGGTGACGGCGGTGACGACGTCGGCGGCGAGGGTGACCGTGACGCCCACCTCCTCCGGGCCGGCGGGGGACTGGTACCCACCCGTCTGCGTGTACTCGCCGTCGGTGTAGGTCTGGTCGGCCGCTGCTTCGGTGGTCGGAGCGGCAGCGTCGCTCGATGCCGCGGCGTCGGGTGCGGCGGAGGTCTCGGGCGCAGCCGCGCTGGTCTCCGCCGCAGGGGCGTCCGCGGCGGACGTCTCGGTGGTTGGCGCTTCCGCTTCGGCGCCGGCGCACCCGGCCGCTCCGAGGATCGAGACGGCCGCGAGTGCCGTCAGCACCCGCTTGTGAAGGGGGAAGGAGCTGGTGGTCGCGGAATCGGTGGTCCGGCGCGTGGCCGTCCGTGTGGTCGTCATCGGTTCTCCTGGTGCGTCGCGGGAAATGATCGGGCGAGGAACACGCTCCGACGGACTGGCGGGTCCAACGTATCGCGGGTGATCGCCGTTCCACCCTCGATTCGTTCCCCGAGGGGCTCCGGACGGTTGCGGACCCCCTCGGGTGTGACCTGGCCCTCCCCTCGAGGGAAGCCGACCAGGAGGCGAGTGCCCGGCGGCCCCCCGAATCGGGGCCTGAGGGGCCCCGCGGCTATGCTTGACGGGTGACTCCCGAAGAACTCTCCGCCGCTATTTCCGCATGCCTGCAGGACGCCCTCGACGCCGGTGACATCAGCATCGAGCTCCCCTCCGAGGTGCGCGTGGAGCGGCCGAAGAACAGGGAGCACGGGGACTGGGCCACTAACATCGCCCTTCAGCTCGGCAAGAAGGCCGGCATGAACCCCCGTGACTTCGCGCGGATCCTGAGCGACCGCCTGGCTGGCATCGATGGCGTCAAGAGCGTGGACATCGCCGGTCCCGGCTTCCTCAACATCACGCTCGACGCCGGTGCCGCCGGCGAGCTGGCCCGCACCATCGTCGAGGCCGGCCCCGCCTACGGCGGCAGCGAGGCGCTCGCCGGACAGAAGATCAACCTGGAGTTCGTCTCGGCGAACCCGACCGGCCCCATCCACATCGGCGGTACCCGCTGGGCCGCCGTCGGTGACGCCCTCGCGCGCATCCTGCAGTCGCAGGGTGCGTCGGTGGTCCGGGAGTACTACTTCAACGACCACGGTGCGCAGATCGACCGCTTCGCGCGCTCGCTGTACGCGAGCGCCGCGGGCCGCCCTGCCCCCGAGGACGGCTACGGCGGACAGTACATCGAGGACATCGCGCAGCGCGTCGTCAGCGCGGAGCCCGACGTCCTTGCGCTCACGGAGCCGGACGCCGTCGAGCGGTTCCGCGCCGTCGGTGTCGATTTCATGTTCACCGACATCAAGAAGTCGCTGCACGACTTCGGCGTGGACTTCGACGTCTACTTCCACGAGCACTCGCTCTTCGAGGACGACTTCGTGGGCGGGCTCCTGGAGCAGCTGAAGACCTCCGGCAACCTGTTCTTCGAGGACGGCGCATGGTGGCTGAGGTCCACCGACTTCGGGGACGACCGCGACCGCGTGGTCATCAAGTCCGACGGGACGCCCGCCTACATCGCCGGTGACATCGGGTACTTCGTCAACAAGCGTCGCCGTGGCTTCGACCTGAACATCATCATGCTGGGCGCCGACCACCACGGGTACGTCGCGCGCCTGAAGGCCGCCGCCGCGGCGCTCGGTGACGATCCCGCCACCGTGGAGGTGCTGATCGGACAGATGGTCAATCTCATGAAGGACGGCGCGCCCGTCCGCATGTCCAAGCGCGCCGGCACCGTGGTGACCCTCGAGGACCTGGTGGACGCCGTGGGTGTGGACGCCGCCCGTTACACGCTCGGCCGGTTCTCGGCGGATTCGAACATCGACATCGATCTCGATCTGCTGACGCGCCGCACCAACGAGAACCCGGTGTTCTACGTGCAGTACGCCCACGCCCGCACGCACGCCGTCGCCCGCAACGCGGTCGCGGCGGGAGTCGACACCGGCCTCTTCGACGCCGCGTCGCTCGGCCACCCCACGGAGGGCGAGCTGCTGGCCGCCCTCGGCCAATTCCCCGGCGTCGTGGCGCAGGCCGCCTCGTTCCGCGAGCCGCACCGGGTGGCGCGCCACCTCGAGGTGGTCGCGGGTACCTACCACCGCTGGTACGACGCCTGCCGGGTGTCCCCGATCGGCGATGCCCCGGTCGAGGACGTCCACCGTTCACGCCTGTGGTTGAACAACGCCACGCAGCAGGTCCTCGCCAACGGCCTCCGGCTGCTCGGTGTCTCGGCCCCGGAGAGGATGTGACCGTGCACGAGACAGCGACTCGGCGGGGGAGCTCGCCCCTGGCGCCCTCCTGGTTGACGGTGCCCGAGCACCCGGCAGAGCTCGAGCGGAGGCTGTGGGCGGAGGACGTCGAGCGGAGGAGCGACGGCGTCCTGACGATCGACGGCGTCTCCGTGGAGGACCTGGCCGCCCAGTACGGCACGCCGCTCTTCGTCATGTCCGAGCGGGACTTCCGCTCCCGCGCCGCCACCTTCCGCGACGCGTTCAACGATGCCTTCCGTGAGCTGTGCGGGGGAGTCGACGTCTTCTACGCAGGTAAATCCTTCATCTGCACCGAGGTGGCCCACTGGGTGCGGGAAGAGGGCCTCGGCCTCGATACCTGCTCCGGCGGCGAACTCGCCGTCGGCCTGCGCGCAGGCATGCCCGGGAACCGCCTGGGACTCCACGGGAACAACAAGTCCGCAGCGGAGATCACGCGGGCCATCGACGCGGACCTCGGCCGCATCGTCGTCGACAGCCTGCAGGAGGTGGCGCTGGTCGGCGACCTCGCCGTCGAGCGCGGACGCCGCGCCAACGTCATGATCCGACTGACCCCGGGTGTCCACGCGCACACGCACGAGTTCATCGCCACGGCTCACGAGGACCAGAAGTTCGGACTCTCGCTCAGCACGGAGCAGGGTCCCGGACACGACCTCTCAGGCGGGAAGGACGACGGCGGCTCCTCGCCCGCCGCCCGCGCGGTCGCGGACGCCCTGGCCCACCCGGGCATCAACCTCCTCGGCGTGCACTGCCACATCGGGTCCCAGATCTTCGAGTCCGAGGGCTTCGAGCTCGCCGCGAAGCGGCTCCTCGGGTTCCTCGCGGAGGTCCGCGACCGGCACGGCGTCGAGCTCCCGGAGCTGGACCTCGGGGGAGGCTACGGGATCGCCTACACCGAGGCGGACGAGCCGCGCCCCGCGGCGGAGATCGCCCGGGCGATGGCGGCGGTCGTCGGGGACACCTGCCGCGACCTCGACCTGCGGGTGCCGCGCATCTCGATCGAGCCCGGCCGCGCGATCGTCGGTCCCACCACGTTCACGCTCTACACGACCGGCACCACCAAGACCGTGCGCGTGGACGCCTCGGCCAACGGCTCCGAGACCGTGCACGACACCTCCGTGACGCATCCGCGACGCTATGTGTCGGTGGACGGCGGGATGAGCGACAACGCCCGTCCGGTGCTCTACGGCGCGGATTACTCCGCCGTCCTGGCCTCGCGGACGCCCGACGCCCAGCCCGTCCTCTCGCGCGTGGTTGGGAAACATTGCGAGAGCGGTGACATCGTGGTGCGTGACGTCTACCTCCCGGAGGACACCGGCGCCGGCGATCTCCTCGCCGTCCCGGGGACCGGAGCGTACTGCTGGGTGCTCTCGAGCAACTACAACTACCTGACGCGCCCGCCCGTGGTGGCGGTCGCCGACGGCCGTGCGCGGCTCATCGTCCGCGGTGAGACCGAGGAGGACCTGTTCCGCAGGGACGTCCAGCGCGAGCCCGCCCCGGGCGCGCCGGAAGCGACCGCCTCGGAACAAGCCCCGGAACAAGGAGCCTCACGGACAGCATGAATGTGCCAGCAACGCCCTCGTCCCAGCCGCTGCGTGTGGCCCTGCTCGGCTGCGGGAACGTCGGTTCCCAGGTGGCCCGGATCCTCCTCGAGGACGCCGAGAACCTCGGCCGCCGCGCCGGGGCGCCGCTCGACCTCGTGGGCGTGGCCGTTCGCACCCTCGACGCCGAGCGCGAGGTGGACCTCCCTGCAGGGCTCCTGACCACCGACGCCGAGGCGCTCGTCGAGCGGGCGGACATCGTGATCGAGCTGATGGGCGGCATCGAACCGGCGAAATCGCTGATCCTCCGTGCCATCGAGCACGGGGCCACAGTCGTCAGCGGTAACAAGGCTCTGCTGGCGCAGGACGGGCCCGAACTCTACGAGCAGGCGGACAAGGCGGGCGTGCAGCTCTCCTACGAGGCCGCGGTCGCCGGAGCCATCCCGATCCTCCGGCCCATCCGGGACAGCCTCTCCGGGGACCGCATCACGCGCGTGCTGGGGATCGTCAACGGCACCACGAACTACATCCTGGACCAGATGGACTCCACGGGCGCCTCCTTCGCCGACGCCCTGAAGGCCGCACAGGACCTCGGCTACGCGGAGGCGGATCCCACGGCCGACGTCGAGGGCCATGACGCCGCCGCGAAGGCCGCGATCCTCGCCTCCCTGTCCTTCCACACGCGCTTCGCCCTCGAGAACGTGCACTGCGAGGGCATCACCTCGGTCACGGCGGACGACATCAAGGCCGCCGCCGAGGACGGCTACGTCATCAAGCTGCTGGCCATCGCCGAGATCCTGACGGGTGAGGACGGCGCCGCGGGCGTCGGAGTCCGCGTGCACCCGACCCTGCTGCCCCGTACCCACCCGCTCGCGGCCGTCCGCGGCGCGTTCAACGCCGTCTTCATCGAGGCGGAGAACGCGGGGGAGCTGATGTTCTACGGTCAGGGCGCGGGCGGCACGCCCACCGCGTCGGCCGTCCTGGGCGACGTCGTCAGCGCGGCGCGCCGCATGGTGCTCGGCGGCCCCGGCCGTACCGAGACCACGACGGGCCACGTCCCACCGCTCAGCATCGACACCGTGCGCACCAGCTACTGCATCGGGCTGCAGGTCGCTGATCAGCCCGGCGTGCTCGCGCGGATCGCGCAGATCTTCGCGGAGAACGACGTCTCCATCGAGACCATGCGCCAGCGCATCCACCAGGGCGGGCCCGACGGCGGCACCACCGCCGAGCTGCGCATCGTCACCCACCGCGCACCCGAGGCGTCCCTCGCCGCGACGGTGAAGCAGGTCGCCGCGCTCGACGTCATCACCGCCGTCTCATCCGTCCTCCGAGTAGAGGGAATCTAAGTGGCACACCAGTGGCGCGGAGTCATCCGCGAGTACGCCGAACGCCTGCCCGTCAGCGACTCCACCGAGGTCATCACCCTCGGTGAGGGCGGTACGCCGCTGGTCCTCGCGCAGCACCTGTCCGAGCTCACGGGATGCACGGTGTACCTGAAGGTCGAGGGAATGAACCCCACGGGGTCCTTCAAGGACCGCGGCATGACCATGGCGATGACCGCCGCCGTTGCCGCCGGGGCCAAGGCCGTGGTCTGTGCCTCCACCGGCAACACCTCGGCGTCCGCGGCGGCGTACGCCACGCAGGCCGGGATCACCTGCGCCGTCCTCGTCCCCGACGGCAAGATCTCCATGGGCAAGCTCAGCCAGGCGATCGCCCACGGGGCGCAGCTGCTCCAGGTGAACGGCAACTTCGACAACTGCCTGGATGTCGCTCGGAAGCTCGCGGAGTCCTACCCCGTGTTCCTCGTGAACTCGGTCAACCCCGCGCGCCTCGAGGGCCAGAAGACGGCCGCGTTCGAGGTCGTGGACACGCTCGGCGACGCTCCCGACTACCACCTCATGCCGGTGGGGAACGCGGGCAACATCAGCGCGTACTGGAAGGGCTACACGGAGTACGCGGCGCCCTACGCCTCGATGCACCACGGCGAACTGCCGGCCGTCGCCACGCGGACCCCGATCATGTGGGGGTTCCAGGCCGAGGGCGCCTCGCCCCTGGTCAAGGGCCACCCGATCACCGAGCCGGACACCATCGCGACCGCCATCCGCATCGGCAATCCGGCGTCCTGGGACTTCGCCGTGGCTGCACGCGACGAGTCCGGCGGGCTCATCGAGGCGGTGACGGACGAGGAGATCCTCGACGCCCACCGCTGGCTGTCCTCCCGCGAGGGCGTGTTCGTGGAGCCCGCCTCCGCCGCCGGTGTGGCCGGACTCATCAAGAAGCATGCCGAGGGCGCCGTGCCCACGGGCAAGACCATCGTCATCACCGTGACGGGCCACGGCCTGAAGGACCCCCAGTGGGCCCTCCGCACCGTCGACGGTTCCGACGTCGAGCCCACGAAGGTGGAGTTCGACGTCGTCAGCGTCGCCGCGGCCCTCGGTCTCGAGGACTGAGGTGGCAGGCCTCCACGTGACGCCCGTTCCGGCCGACGTGCTGGACCTGCCGGTCGTCGCGACGGGCCAGGAGGTCGAGGTCACCGTCCCCGCCACGAGCGCGAACCTCGGGCCGGGCTTCGACACCCTCGGACTCGCGCTCTCGCTCCACGACGTGGTGCGCGTCAGGACCACGGACGCGGGCGCGACGACGGTGCGCGCCACCGGTGAGGGCGTGGGGAACCTCCCCACCGACGAGCACCACCTCGTGGCGCGAGCCCTGATCAGCACGCTCCACCATGCCGGACGGCGTGCTCCGGGCCTCGAGCTCGAGACGGTCAACGTCATTCCCCACGCACGCGGCCTCGGCTCCTCCGCCGCCGCGATCGTGGCCGGGGTCCTCGCCGCCAACGCGCTGCTGCCCGCCGGCGAGCGCCTGGACGCCGAGGCCCTGCTGCAGTGGGCCGCGGCGATCGAGGGGCACCCCGACAACGTGGCACCCTCGCTCGCGGGTTCGCTCGCCATCTCCTGGGAGAGCGGGCGTGCCTATCGCAGCGCACGCGCGGAGGTGCATCCCGACGTCGTGCCCGTGCTGGCGGTGCCCGTCGCCTCGCTCGCGACGGACAGTGCCCGTGCCCTCCTGCCGCCGTCGGTCCCGCACCGCAGCGCGGCGGCGAACGCGGGCCGCGCGGCGCTCCTGGTCCACGCGCTGACCACCGATCCGTCCCTGCTGCTGCCCGCCACGCAGGACGCCCTGCACCAGGACTACCGCGCGCAGGCGATGCTCCCGAGTGCCACCCTGCTGCGCGCCCTCCGGGCCGCCGGTCTCGCGAGCACCATCTCCGGAGCGGGGCCGAGCGTCCTGACCCTGGCGGTCGGGCAGCACCGTGCCGAGGAGGCCGGGGAGCTCATCAGGACCTTCGTGGCGCAGGGCGACACGCCTGGCGGATGGCGGATTCTCCGGCTGTCAGTCGAGCGGGAAGGTGCTAAAGTGAGAGTGCATCAAGGGTAGGAACCGCTCAGGCGGATCTGCCGTGTCTCGCGGAGTTGGCGTCCATCGAAGGTTCCAGCCCCCGTCGCAGGCATCGGGTGCTTCTGTTGAGCCGGCCGTCCTGATCTACGGACCGCCGCACAAGCTGCAGGTTCATCAGCAGTAGTACATCCTCCGGTGTAGCCTCCGAACTTTTCTGCGTGCGCCTCGCGGCCTGACGCAGCGACATCCTCAGGCTCCAGTTCGCCCAGCCACTGCCACCCAGCACCCGGCACGGCTGGACCCCGCCTGCTTCCAATGCAGCACGGGGCAAACCACCGCGGACCACTCATCGAGTGGCCGCCCGACGAGGGGGAAGGATCCTTCGTGACTGAAACCACCGACCTGTTACCAGGTGTGGCAACCCAGGACGCCGACGCTAACGGCGCATCTTCAGCAGCTACTTCCAAGAGCAGCGGTCTCGCAGGCCTGAAGCTCGCGCAGCTCCAGGCGCTGGCGGGCCAGCTCGGCATCACCGGTGGATCCCGGATGCGCAAGGGCGATCTCGTCTCGGCCATCTCCGACCACCAGCGCGGCTCGGCCGTCGCGGACCGTCAGCGGCCCGTCGTCCGCAGCGAGCGCACCACCGACACCGCCGATGTTCCGGCACAGTCGGCATCGCCGGCCGCGAGCGAGCAGCCCGCCGCCCCGACGCAGGACGAGCAGTCCGCCCCGGCAGAGCGCCAGCCCCGGACCCGCAACCGCAACCGGCGTGCGGGCAGCGACGGAGTGGTCGCCGCTCCCGTGGCCGACGACGCCGTCGTCGCGGACACGCGCATTGACACCCAGACCGGCCGGGACGCCGCGGGCGACAGCTCGCGCACCTCGACCGTCGATCCGTCCGACGCAACGGACGAGCAGCAGGAGCGCGGCGAACGCCAGGAAGGCCGCGGGCAGCGCAACCGCCGCAGCCGCCGGGGCGAGGACCGCTCCGACGCACAGAACCAGGGCGACCAGCAGGGCGAGCTCCGCACGTCCGGTCAGCAGGACGCGCAGAACGACGGCCAGCAGACCGGTCAGGGCGAGACCCGCGGCGAGCGCAACGAGCGTCGCAACAGGTCGCGCAACGGCCGCGACGAGAGTGTCGGCAACGGCTCGAACAACGGCTCGAACAACGGCTCGAACATTGGCTCGAACAACGGATCAGCCAACGGCTCCGGCAACGGCTCGGCCAACGACTTCCAAAACGACGGCGGACGCAACGGCACCGAGCGCAGCGACAACCGCGGCAACGGAGCGAACGACGACGAGGGTCGCGGACGCAACCGCCGCAACCGCGCGGGCCGCAACGGTACCGCCGGCCCCGAGGACCGCAACAGCCGCTTCCGCGACCGCAACGAGCGCAACGACCGTCGTCGTGGGCGCAACCAGCCGGACGTCGACGACGTCGAGGTCACCGAGGACGACGTCCTGCTGCCCGTCGCGGGCATCCTGGACGTGCTGGAGAACTACGCCTTCGTGCGCACCAGCGGCTACCTGCCGGGCCCGAACGACGTGTACGTGTCCCTGGCGCAGGTCAAGAAGCACAACCTCCGCAAGGGCGACGCCGTGGTCGGCGCCATCCGGGCACCCCGCGAGGGGGAGACCGCCGCGAGCGCACGCCAGAAGTTCAACGCGCTGGTCCGCATCACCACGGTCAACGGCAAGCCCGCCGAGGATCTCAAGGACCGCGTCGAGTTCGCGAAGCTCGTGCCGCTGTACCCCTCGGACCGCCTGCGCCTCGAGACGGACGCGAAGAAGATCGGACCGCGTGTCATCGACCTCGTGGCACCGATCGGCAAGGGCCAGCGTGGCCTGATCGTCTCGCCGCCCAAGGCCGGCAAGACGCTCATCCTGCAGGCGATCGCGAACGCCATCACGATCAACAACCCTGAGGTCCACCTCATGATGGTCCTCGTGGACGAGCGTCCCGAGGAAGTCACCGACATGCAGCGGACCGTGAAGGGCGAGGTCATCGCCTCGACCTTCGACCGCCCCGCCGATGACCACACCACGGTCGCGGAACTGTCGATCGAGCGCGCCAAGCGCCTCGTGGAGATGGGCATGGACGTCGTCGTGCTCCTCGACTCCATGACGCGACTGGGCCGTGCCTACAACCTGGCCGCCCCGGCGTCGGGCCGCATCCTCTCCGGCGGTGTCGACTCGGCTGCGCTCTACCCGCCGAAGCGCTTCTTCGGTGCGGCACGCAACATCGAGAACGGTGGCTCGCTCACCATCCTCGCGACCGCACTCGTGGAGACCGGTTCGAAGATGGACGAGGTCATCTTCGAGGAGTTCAAGGGCACCGGCAACATGGAGCTCCGCCTCTCGCGCCATCTGGCCGACAAGCGGATCTTCCCCGCCGTGGACGTCAACGCCTCCGGTACGCGCCGCGAGGAGAACCTCCTCTCGCCGGACGAGGTCAAGATCATGTGGAAGCTGCGCCGCGTGCTGTCGGGTCTCGAGACCCAGCAGGCACTCGAGCTGCTCACCAACAAGATCCGGGAGACGCAGTCCAACGTCGAGTTCCTGATGCAGGTCCAGAAGACCACGCTGGGTTCCAAGGACTCCGACTAGCACCCTGACCAGCCGTTCGAGACAAGCCGGCCCCGCCCCTTCGCGCGGAGGCATCGTCCTGTCGGACGCGCACTCCGCGCTCCGACAGCCCCGATGCCACTCCCTGGCCGGCTTGTCCCGAACGGCTTCGGTGGTTAAGCGGCACTTCCCCTCTCGAGGGAGCAGCTTCGACCGGTGACCACGCCGGTCGTGGCCTTGTTAGGCTCCCGATCTTCGTAGACTGGCCGGACAGGCCGAAAGAGGTACACCCCCATGTTCGAATCCATCCAGGGACTGCTCGACGAGCACTCCGAGCTGCAGGATCAGCTCGCCGATCCCGCGGTGCACACCGACCAGCCGCTCGCGCGGAGGCTCGGACGCCGCTACGCGGAACTCGGGCGCATCGTGGATGCGCACAACCGGTGGACGGCCCTCGACGACGACCTCGCGGCAGCCCGCGAGATGGCGTCCGAGGATCCCGAGTTCGCGGCCGAGGTGCCCGTGCTCGAGGAGCAGCTCGCTGCGGCGCAGGAGCGCCTGCGACGGCTGCTGATCCCGCGGGATCCCAATGACAGCCGCAACGTCATCATCGAGGTCAAGGGCGGCGAGGGCGGGGACGAGGCAGCTCTCTTCGCCGGTGACCTGCTGCGCATGTACGCGCGGTACGCGGAGTCCCGGGGCTGGAAGACCGAACTCCTCTCCGCCAACGAGTCCGATCTCGGCGGGTACAAGGACGTCCAGATGGCCATCAAGGGATCCTCGAACGATCCCGCGGAGGGCGTGTACGCGCGCCTCAAGTTCGAGGGCGGCGTGCACCGCGTGCAGCGCGTCCCCGTGACCGAGTCGCAGGGCCGCATCCACACCTCCGCCGCCGGCGTGCTCGTTCTCCCCGAGGTCGACGAGCCCGAGGAGGTGGAGATCAGCCAGAACGATCTCAAGATCGACGTCTACCGCTCCTCGGGGCCGGGTGGCCAGTCGGTCAACACCACCGACTCCGCCGTCCGCATCACCCACCTGCCCACCGGCATCGTGGTCGCGATGCAGAACGAGAAGTCGCAGCTCCAGAACCGTGAGGCCGCGATGCGCGTGCTCCGCTCGCGCATCCTCGCCCACGAGCAGGAGAAGATCGACGCCGCGAACTCCGACATCCGCAAGTCGCAGATCCGCACGATGGACCGCTCCGAGCGCATCCGCACCTACAACTACCCCGAGAACCGGATCGCCGACCACCGCACCGGGTACAAGGCGTACAACCTCGACGCCGTCATGAACGGGGATCTGGAGCCCGTGGTGCAGTCGGCCATCGAGATGGACGAGCAAGCGCGTCTCGACGCCATCGGCACGGAAGAGTAGGCGTGGAGGACGCCCTGCGCCGGGCTGTCCGTCTGCTCGGCGAGGCAGGGGTGCCGAGCCCCGAGGTGGACGCCGAATTGCTGGCGGCGCACCTGCTCGGCGTCTCGCGCGGACGTGTGCGCGCCCTGGCCCTCACGGGGACCGCCGCGCCCGAGGGCTTCGAGGAGCTGGTGGCCGAGCGGGCGCGCCGCGTACCGCTGCAGCACCTCACGGGCACCGCCACCTTCCGTCACGTGGACCTCGCCGTCGGGCCCGGGGTCTTCGTTCCGCGCCCGGAGACCGAGACCGTGGCCCAGCTCGTCATCGACCACGCCGCGCGTCTGACCGCGCCGAGGGTCGTCGATCTGGGCACGGGTTCCGGCGCGATCGCCGCGGCCGTCGCGAACGAGGTGCCTCACGCGGAGGTCGTGGCGGTCGAACTGAGCGACCTCGCCCTCGCGTGGGCCGAGGCCAACCTGCGGCCGTTCGGCGTAACCCTCGTGCAGGGGGACCTCGCGACGGCACTGGCGGAGCAGAACGGCACGTTCGACGTCGTCGTCTCCAATCCGCCGTACATCCCCGCCGAGGCCGTACCCATCGAGCCGGAGGTGGCGGAGCACGATCCCCACATGGCGCTCTACGGCGGCGGAGCGGACGGCATGGCGCTGCCCCGTGCAGCGGCCCGGTCAGCGGCGAGGCTCCTCGTCCCCGGCGGGCTCTTCGTGATGGAGCACGCCGAGGTGCAGGCTCCCTGGGTCGCCGCCGTCCTCACCCAGGCCGGGGTCTGGACGGACATCACCACGCATCAGGACCTGAGCGGACGGGACCGCTCCACGAGCGCCGTGCTCTCGCGCCATCCACGAGCCACAGGGGAGTCACGAGCATGACCGATCACGCACGAGAGCCGGTAGGGCCCGGACGGGCGGCAGCGACGGCACCGACGGAGCGCGTCGCCGTCGCGGCAGTCACCTACGACCGCCACGAGGAGCTCGCGCAGCTCCTGGTGTCACTCGAGGTGCAAAGCGTCCCGATCACGACGATCGCCCTGGTTGACTCGGGCACCCGACCCGCGGGCGCCGTCGTCGACGCCGCCGTGGAACGCGGCGCGTCCGTGCACTACCTCCGCTCCGAGGCGAACCTGGGCGGTGCCGGCGGCTTCGCGTACGCCATCCTCGCGGCGGTCGCGAGTGGCGCCGAGTGGGTCTGGCTGATGGACGACGACGGCCACCCCGAGGACGAGCACTGTCTCGCCGCACTCCTCGAGGCCGCGCGGGAGCACCGCCTCGACGTCGTCAGTCCGCTGGTGGTGGCGACGTCGGACCCGACGCGGCTGTCCTTCAACTTCCGCATCAACGGTCTGCTGACGAACGACCGCGCCACGCTGGAGCCGATGGGCTACCTGCCCGGCATGGTGCACTTCTTCAACGGCGCCCTCATCCGCGCTGACGTGTTCTCGACGATCGGTGTGCCGGACATGAAGTACTTCATCCGCGGCGACGAGGTGGACTTCCTGGCGCGCGTGCGCAAGGCCGGCCTCACGTACGGCACGGTGGCGACCGTCGCCGTCCGGCACCCGGCCACCTGGTCCGAGATGAAGCCGATCTTCGGCGGCTTCATCACGCCGGTCATCCCCGAGGGCGAGTTCAAACGGTTCTCCTACTTCCGGAACCGCGCGTACAACGCGCGCAAGTACCGCAACCTGCGCTGGTTCGGAGCGGACATCATCGGCTTCCCGTACTACTTCCTCTCCCGGGGCGACATCCGCGGGCTCCGCGCCTGGGCCGCGGCCTACGGGGCGGGGCTGCGCGGGAAGGGCTTCGGTCCGCCGCCGGCGCCCTGAGCGATGTGCGGCACCGGGCGGACTGATGGAAGGATGACAGCGTGACCACGACGTATGACTGCTCCGATCCCGCTCAGCGCGCCGAGGGCCTCACCCAGGCCCAACGCGCCGTCTCGCTCAAGCAGTGCGTGGTGCTGCCGACCGACACCGTCTACGGCATCGGCGCCGACGCCTTCTCGCCGCAGGCGGTGGCGACGCTCCTGGCCTCGAAGGGGCGCGGCAGGAGCATGCCCCCGCCCGTCCTGATCCCGCGGATCCAGACGCTCGACGGTCTCGCGACGGATGTGTCCGTGGACGCCCGACGCCTTGCGGAGGCCTTCTGGCCCGGGGCGCTGACCCTGATCCTCCACGCGCAGCCGTCGCTGACCTGGGATCTCGGCGACACCCTGGGAACGGTGGCGCTGCGCATGCCGGACGACGAGATCGCCCTCGAACTCCTCACCCTCACCGGGCCGCTCGCGGTCTCCTCGGCGAACCGCACGGGGCAGCCGGCGGCGACGACGGCGGCGGACGCCGCCGCGCAGCTCGCGGAGTCCGTGGCCGTGTACCTCGAGGCAGGCCCGCGGCTGGACGCCAATGGCTCCGGCTCCACGATCGTCGACGCGACCGGTGAGGTCCTCCGCGTGGTGCGGCAGGGCACCCTTCCCCTCGACCGGCTGCGTCAGGTGGTCCCGGGGCTGGTCGGGATCGACGGGTCCACAGGCCCGGACGCGACCGAACCCGACGCGACCGAGCCCGACCCCGCCGCCCCCGACGCGACGGGTACGGACGCCACCGCCGCCGGCGCGACGGAGACGGACGCCACGACCGAGGACGTCGACGGGTCCGACACACGCTCGCCGTCGGGCGGCGCCTCGCTCCAGTAGATCTCAGCCGGCGCGAGATCCCAGTCAGCGCGCTCCACGCCGACGGAGACGGGCCCCGCATCAGGCCTGCGGCGCCGGGCAGCTCCACATCTACACCTGCGGTCCGTCAGCGATGCCGAGTCACCCTGCGATCCGTCAGCGATCCCGGTTCGCGTGCGGTGCGTCGCGTCAGCGGTCCCCGGCGGCGAGGGCCAACACCTCGCGGACCCGCGGCGCAGGCACCATCCCGTGGTACCGCGCCCACCCCGGCACCTGGTCCTGACCGAACCACAAAAGTTCGGCCCTGCGGACGCTGCCATCGAGCCGACCCCGTACCGCCGACGAGAGGGCGTAGCCGGACCGGACGAGGCCGGTACAGAGCGCTCGCGGCAGCACGCGGGGCCGTCCGCCCGCGGCCTCGAGGACCGAGCGCACCGTCAGGCCCTCCCACGGCTGCAGCACCCGGGCCGGGAGGTCGCCGGGGAAGGTTCCGAGGGCGACGACGAACTCCGCGAGCGCGTCCACCGACGTCACGGGAGTGGGTGCGGTCCCGGGTGATGCCACCGAGGCCAGGGGCGAGCGGGCGAGGCGCGCGAGCGTCGCCGTCGTCGTCCTGCCCGGGCCCTGGACGGACGTGGCCCGGACCGTCACGGTCTCCGGGCGCTGCCCGCGGGTGGCGAGGTCCAGCGTCTGCTCGCCCAGGGCCTTGCTGAGCGAGTAGGCGGAGAACGGGCGGACGTCCGGGCTCTCGTCGAGCACGGCGGCCCTACCCTGGACGGCCGCACTGCTCAGGTGCACCAGCCGGGCGGTCCCCGCCTCCGCGGCCGCGAGTGCGACGACGGCGGGCAGAAGGGCGTTCGCGCCGAAGAGCTCCGGGGTGTCGGGCGCGGACGGTGTCGCGAGGCCGGCGGCGTTGACCACGACGTCGTGGTCCGCGAGCAGTGCCCGGAGCCTTTCGAAGTCGGTCCGTCCGGCCTCGACGAGCAGATCCCGGGGAGTCCTGGCCGCGGTGACGAGGCGGGGTGCCGGGGCCGAGCGCGCCGGAATGCCGGCCTCCCGCAGGGCCTCGAGCACGGCGGCTCCGACGAACCCTGACCCCCCGAGGACGAGCCAGCTCACGCTGATCCCGCGCCCGGGATGCGGTGCGCACCGGACCCCGCCGGTGACAGCGGTGGTTCGGGCAACCAGTGCGGGTCGCGCAGGATCACGCGGGCAGCCCGCCACCCGCGCCACACGGCGCCGACACCCGAGAGCGAGTGCTCGACGGCGACCAGGCGCAGCACCTCCTTGGCGGCCGAGAGCACGGTCCCCACACCGAAACCGAGAGGACTGTACCTGCCGTGCAGACGGAGGTACTGCGCCAGATGTCCCCGGTTCCGCATGCCGCAGAACCGTGAGAGGTCGCTCGAGTCGTTGAGGTGCCGTACGCCGAGATCCACCTGGCGCTGCGCGCGGGTCTTCCGCAGCACGAACGCGTCAACATAGGCCACGGGGTACCTCTGCGAGACGAGCCAGCCGTACGTCGTGTCGTCCCCGTTGAGGAAGAACCGCGCGTCCGGCAGGCCGATCTCGCGCACCACGTCGGCGGAGACCAGCATGCCCTCGAAGCAGCCCACGTTGGTGTGGAAGACCGAGGAATCGGCGAAGACGTCCCCGCGGACCGGCAGGTGCACGCCGAGGCTCTCGTGCAGCCGGTGCTGCCAGAAGAACGGCTCGCCCGCGTGGTCGTAGCGCCGCCCGTGGATGCAGGAGTACCGCGCCATCCACGGCGCGAAGGAGGTGAGTGCGTCGGGGAGGGCCACCACGTCGTCGTCCATGAGCCAGAGCCAGTCCGCGCCCTCGCGGAGGGCGCGCGCCACACCCGCCGCGAATCCGCCTGCGCCACCCACGTTCACCGGGAGGCGTTCGACGACGACCGGGACGGGCAGGTCGAGTGCGGAGAGCACGCCGGGAGTCCCGTCGGTGCTCGCGTTGTCCACCACGACGACGCCGGCGGGCGCGGGGGAGAGGTCGGCGACGGAGGCGAGCAGTTCCTGCAGGTGCCCTGCCCTGTTGAAGGTCGTGATGACGATGAACACGCGGGGCGCGCCGTGGTCAGGAGCGGGCAACGGGGTCCTTCCGGGCCGCGCCAGGGCGGCGGCCGACGGCTCGGGCGCACAGGGGGCGGTTACTATTCTCGGGTAGCAGCAGTCTATACACCGTGCCCCTCGGGGCCTTCCGGACCTGAAGCCGCCGTCCGGGCCGAAAGCCTGACGCAGTGGACGCCGTCCGGGCCGAAGGCCTGACGCAGGATGCGTCGATGGTCGCGGTGCCTGCCTGCGTGACAATCGTTAGGAATCATGGGACTCACCGAAGGCCGGGCCTCCGCCCGGACATCCACCTCGGCCGGGGCGACAGCCGCCGACAAGCCGGCCATCTGGCTCTGGTCGCAGTACCTCCTGGATGCGGCCGCCTGGATCGTCGCCATCCTCCTCGCGCTGATCCTCCGCTACGAGCTCCTCGTGAAGGAGGTCAACGTCCCCGGCATCGCCGTCTTCTGCGCGGTCGCCGTCGTGGCCCAGCTGGGCGTGGGGCTGAGCTTCGCGCTGTACCGCGGGCGGTACAGCTTCGGGAGCTTCCACGAGGCGAAGCTGCTGGTGATCGTCGCGGTGCTCGTCGGCGTGATCCTGGTCCTCGTGAGCGTCGCCTTCTTCACGGTCCTCGAGGTGCCGCGCAGCATCGGGATCATCGCGTTCCCCTTCGCCTGCATGTTCCTCGCCGCCACGCGGTACCTGAAGCGCATGTACGTGGAGAGCAAGGCGAAACCGGGTGAGGACGCCCAGCGCACCCTCATCTACGGTGCCGGATTCCTCGGCAACTCGCTGGTGAGCCGGATGATGCAGGACCCGGATTCGCCCTACTTCCCGGTCGGCCTGATCGACGACGATCCGGCCAAGAAACATCTTAGGTTGTCCTCCGTGCCGGTGCTCGGCCGCATCGACGACCTGCGGGAGGTCGCCTCGAGGACGCAGGCCTCGCTCCTCGTCATCGCCTTCGCCGAGGTGGAGGCCGCCCAGGTGCGGCGTGTCTCCGATCTCGTGGCCGGCCTCGGGATCAAGGTGCTCGTGCTCCCGCCCCTGCGGGACATGCTGGGTGCCGGCGGAGCAGCCATCGCCGACTTCCGCGAGGTCGCCGTCGAGGACCTCATCGGACGCCGTCCGGTGGACATCCACCCGGACGAGGTGGCCGGCTACATCACGGGGAAACGGGTCCTGGTGACCGGGGCGGGCGGGTCCATCGGGTCCGAACTCTGCCGCCAGCTCTCGGCCTTCGCGCCGGCGGAGCTCATCATGCTCGACCGCGACGAGACGGGTCTGCAGTCCACCCAGATCTCCCTCACGGGCAGGGGCCTGCTGACGGGCCGGGACACCGTGCTCGCGGACATCCGCGATGCGGACGCACTGCTCGACATCTTCGAGGACCGCAAGCCCGAGGTCGTCTTCCACGCCGCCGCCCTGAAGCACGTCTCGCTCCTCGAGCAGTACCCCGAGGAGGCCTGGAAGACGAACGTCCAGGGCTCGCTGAACGTCCTGCGGGCCTCGGCCGCGGTGGGCGTGACCAATTTCGTGAACATCTCCACGGACAAGGCGGCGGATCCCACCAGCGTGCTCGGACACTCCAAGCGCGTCGCGGAGAAGCTGACCTCCTGGCAGGCCGGGGCCACAGGACAGAAGTACGTCTCCGTGCGCTTCGGCAACGTGATCGGCAGCCGCGGGTCCATGCTGCCGCTCTTCACCGAGCAGATCCGCAACGGCGGGCCCATCACGGTCACCGACCCCGAGGTGACCCGCTTCTTCATGACCATCCCGGAAGCGTGCCAGCTCGTGGTGCAGGCCGGCGCGATCGGCAGGAAGGGCGAGGTGCTGATCCTCGACATGGGGGAGCCGGTCCGGATCCTCGACGTCGCCCAGCGGATGATCGCGATGTCGGGCAAGGACATCGACATCGTCTTCACCGGACTGAGGCCCGGCGAGAAGATGCACGAGGACCTCATGGGCGTGGGCGAGGCCGATTCCCGGCCCCTCCATCCGAAGATCTCGCACACCTCGGTGGCCCCGCTGGATCCGCAGCAGCTCAGCCTGCAGCAGTGGAAGTCCGACGGCGGTTTCGACCCCTCGCAGCGCAGCATCGGCACCGCCTCGTGAACGCCCTGCTCGTTGTGATCGGCGCCCTGGCGCTCGTCCTCTCTCTCGCGCTCCCGGTGGTGGTCAAGCCCGTGCTCCGACGACTCGGCGTCATCGACATCCCGAACAGCCGCTCCTCCCACACCACCGAGGTGATCCGCGGCATGGGCGTCGCCGTCGCCGTGGCCATCCTCGTCGCCCTGACGGTGTCGCTCGCCACGGGACTCGTGGCCGTCGACCGCTCGCTGGTGCTCGTCATCATCGGCATGATCGCGGCGACCGCCTCGCTCGGCTGGCTCGAGGACCTCCGCGGGGTGTCCATCCGCGTCCGGGCCTCCGCGCAGCTGGTGATCGGGGCAGTCGGCACCGCCGTCCTCGCCACCACCATCGACGACAGCAGCTACTGGTGGGTACCCGTGGGTGCCGTGGCCTTCGCGACGTACGTCAATGCGGCCAACTTCATGGATGGCATCAACGGCATCTCGGGCCTGCACGGTGTGGTGGTCGGGGCGTTCTACTCCTACGCCGGCGTCCTGAGCGACCAGGTGTGGCTGACGGTCTCCGGTCTCGTCGTCGCGGCGGCGTTCGCGGGATTCCTGCCCTGGAACCTCGGTCGCGGCTTCGTGTTCCTCGGCGACGTGGGAAGCTACCTCCTCGGCGCCTCGATCGCGGCCATCGCCGTCACGGGCCTGCTGGCGGGCGTGTACCTCGAATACCTGCTCTCGCCGGTGCTCATCTACCTGGCCGACACCTTCACGACGTTCCTGCGGCGCGCGCGCCGGGGTGAGCGTCTCTACACCGCGCACCGGCAGCACGTGTACCAGAGGCTCACCGACGCCGGCCTCTCCCACGTCCAGGTCTCCCTCCTCGTGGGGGTGTTCTCGGCCCTGACGGCGGCGGCCGGCTTCGTGCTCGCCACGGCTCCGGCGCCGCTGGCCGTCACGGCCTCGCTGGTCGCCGCGGCGGTCGTCGCGCTGTACCTGTATTCCCCGCGGATCGTCCGGAGGCTCGCTGCCCGGCGCGCGGCCGCCAGGGCCTGAGCGGGGCGGTGCGCTAGAATTCTGGCGCCGGGCACGAGGCGCACCACGCCTGCGGGGTGCAGTGCCCACGGAGTCCGCTCGGGGCCACCGAACCCCGACACACCGCCATCAGCGGGACTGAGCCGGAACAGAAGCAGACATCATGACGCAGTCGACAGAGCGGACGGAACGTGCAACGACGGGACGAGATCCCCACCCCTGACGGGAGCGCGGGGCACGTGACGGCCTCCGGCCCGACCGAATCGCCCTGGCTCCGGATCCTCGGCGTCAGCGCGACGTCCGCCGGCGCGATCGCGGTGGTCCTGGCGGTCGCAGCACTACTCACCACGTCCCCGGCAGCGGCACTGAGCGCGACGGCGGGGGCTGCGCTCGTGGTGGTCTTCTTCGGGATCAGCCTGCTGATCGGGCACTACACCGGCAGGACGAACCCGTCCGGTGCCCTGGGCCTGTTCGCCGTCACCTACGCCATCAAGGTGGTGGGTTTCGCGGCGGTGCTGTTCTTCGTCGGCACTCCGGACTGGCTGGACCGCACATGGTTCTTCGTCGGCGCCGTGGCCGCAGTCATTGCCTGGCAGCTCGCCGAGGTGGTGGCCTTCGGACGCCTGAGGACCCCCCTCTACGGCACCGATGACACACCCGCGACCGTGGTTATCCCTGCTCCGCAGAGCACCGTGACCCGTGACGCGGCCGCCCACCCGACAGTCCCCACCGAGCAGGACGGAGCGCAGCGATGACACCCTCGACGCCCGAACGATCGACGCCTGATCCTCGCAGCGAGGGACGGTCCTCGAGCGTGCGCGAACAGGGCGGCGACGCCGACCCGAACGGCGGCTACAACGCCGGGATGGCCGTCTTCAGCTACATGATTGGCGGGATCTTGGTATGGAGTTTGATAGGCTTTGGGCTGGATAATCTCCTCGACACGCGCTGGTTGGTGCTGGCGGGAGCGTTCGTAGGTGCAGCGGGAGGTTTCTACCTCTCCCACAAGCACAACCTCACCAAGGGCCGCACGCCGGATCCGCAGAGCGGATCACGGTCGTCGTCCGGCGCCGAGGGTGGACCGGAGTGACTCCCCACAACTGAATGAGTCGGACCAGTAACGCTGCGACCGAACAGATCTTGCCCAACGATGGACACTGCAGAGAGGAAACGCGTTGATCGCGCTTGCGCTCCCGGCCGCAACTACTGAAGAGGGCTTCGTCGCCCCCACTATCGACGACACCCACTACCTGGACATCTACCCCTGGCAGGGCTCCTACGGTGTCTGGTTCGACCCCGGCTTCGGCAAGCAGATGCTCCTCATGATCCTGTCGGTCGTGCTCATCGCGACGTTCTTCCTCGTCGCCTCCAAGCGCGGGCAGCTCGTTCCCGGCAAGCTCCAGTTCCTCGGTGAGTCGGCCTACGGCTTCGTCCGGAACTCGATCGGCAAGGACATCATCGGCGCGAAGGACTACATGAAGTACGTCCCGTGGCTCTTCACGGCGTTCTTCTTCGTCCTCGTGAACAACATCTTCGGGGCCATCCCGCTGCTGCAGATCCCCACCTTCTCCCACCCGGGCAGCGCGTACGGGATCGCGGCGATCTTCTACCTCCTGTGGGTCGGGATCGGCATCAAGAAGCACGGGCTCCGCTATTTCAAGCTCGCTGTCGTGCCGTCGGGTGTGCCCTGGTACATCCTGCCGATCGTGGTGCCGATCGAGATCATCTCGAACTTCATCGTCCGACCGGTCACGCACTCGCTCCGACTCTTCGCCACCATGCTGGCCGGCCACCTCATCGTGACCCTCGCGGGAAGCGCCATCGAGTACATGGTCTCCACCGGCAACATCCTCCTGCAGGGCACCAGCGTGCTCGTGCTCGTCGGCGCCATCGCGATGTACATGCTCGAGGCCCTGATCATGATCCTGCAGGCCTACGTGTTCACGCTGCTGGCCGCGATCTACATCGAAGGCGCTCTGCACGCCGACGCCCACTGATTTTTACACGTCTTCCCCGTCGGGGATGATCCCAAACAACCTGTCGCACGAAGCGGCATCTTGAAAGGAACACAATGGAAGTTCAGGGTAGCCTCAACCTCATCGGATACGGTCTCTCCGCAATCGGCGGTGGTATCGGTGTGGGTCTCGTCTTCGCCGCGTACATCAACGGCGTTGCTCGCCAGCCCGAGGCGCAGCGCGTCCTCCAGCCCATCGCCTTCCTCGGTCTCGCACTGACCGAAGCCCTCGCGATCCTGGGTCTCGTCTTCGCCTTCGTCATCGGCGCCTGATTCATCCGCTCCGACCGACCGAAGATTAGTTGAAGAAAGACGGGTGAAACATGCTTAACGCAGCGATCATGGCGGCGGAGGAGGGCTCGAGCCCGCTCGCACCCAATCTCTGGGAACTGTTGGTGACCGTCGTCGGCTTCGCCGTGCTGATGTTCATCGTCATCAAGTACGTCATGCCGGCGTTCGAGAAGACGTTCGCAGAACGCACGGAGGCCATCGAGGGCGGTATCGCGAAGGCGGAGGCCGCTCAGGCCCAGGCCAACGCGGCGCTCGACGAGTACAAGCAGCAGCTCGTGGACGCCCGCACCGAGGCCAACCGCATCCGTGAGGAAGCGCGCGCCGAGGGAGCGCAGATCCTCGCGGACCTGAAGGAGAAGGCCGCAGCGGAGTCCGCACGCATCACGGAGCAGGCCCACGTGCAGATCCAGGCCGAACGTCAGGCGGCCGTGGTGTCCCTGCGCGCGGAGGTCGGCACGCTCGCGACCGATCTCGCGAGCCGCATCGTCGGGGAGTCCCTGGCGGATGACGCCCGCTCGGCCCGCGTGGTCGATCGTTTCCTCGCCGATCTCGAGACCTCCGCCCAGGGCGCAGGCTCGCGTAGCGCAGGTGCAGCGACCTAATGGCAGGTGTATCGAGCGTCTCCCTGGCGACGGTCCGTGAAGGACTCGAGTCGCGCTTGCCCGGCGCCACGCTGGCGCTCGCCGAGGACCTCTTCGGGGTCCTGTCCATCCTCGACAGCAACGCCGGCCTGCGCCGCGCGCTGACCGATCCGTCGCGTACCGGGAAGGACAAGGCCGTCCTGGTCGATCAGCTGATCGCCGGCCGGATCTCGCCGGACGCCGCCGCCGTCGCCAAGGAGTTGGTCCAGGAACGCTGGGCCGGCGCCCGTGACATCGGGGACGCGTTGGAAACCCTCGCCGCAACGGTGGTCATCTCCGTCGCGGAGCAGGGCAGTGGCGTCGAGGGCCTGGAGCGTCTCGAGAGCGAGCTGCACTCGTTCATCGAGGTCGTCGCGTCGAACCACGCGCTGCAGAGGGCGCTCTCCGAGGCTCAGGCCACGCCTGAGTCGAGGGTCGCGCTCGGGCTGAAGCTCGTGCCGCAGGCCGGACCCGCGGGTCGGCTGCTCATCACCCAGGCCGTGCGGTCACCGCGCGGACTGAAGCCCGCAGCTCTCGTGGAGCGTTTCCTGGAACTCGTCGCTGCACGCCAGCAGCGCTGGATCGCGAACGTCAGCGTCACCCGTCCGCTGACGGAGAGCCAGCTGCAGCGGCTCGAGTCCGGGCTGAACGCGATGTACGGCCGCGAGCTGAAGGTCAACGTGAAGGTCGACCCCACCCTCATCGGCGGCGTTCGTGTCAGCATCGGGGACGAGATGGTGGATTCCACCGTCATCACCCGGTTGTCCGAACTCCGACGCAAACTGGCGGGATAGGCCAGCGCCTGTCCGTACGCGAGTTCCACCCACTGATACACACCCCGGTCGCCACGCACCCCACGGAGACCACAACACAGGAGAGCAGGGACTGAGATGGCCGAATTGACCATCAACGCCGAAGATGTCCGCAGTGCGTTGAACGACTTCGCCGCGTCCTACGAGCCCGGTAACGCCGAGCGCGTCGAGGTAGGCCGCGTCACCACCGCCAGCGACGGCATCGCCCGTGTCGAGGGTCTGCCCTCGGTCATGGCCAACGAGCTGCTGCGGTTCGAGGACGGAACCCTCGGGCTCGCGCAGAACCTCGACACCCGCGAGATCGGTGTCGTGGTCCTCGGCGACTACAACGGCATCGAAGAAGGCCAGGAAGTCCACCGCACGGGCGAGATCCTCTCGGTACCCGTGGGCGACGCCTTCCTCGGTCGCGTCGTCGATCCGCTCGGACAGCCCATCGACGACCTCGGAGAGATCGTCGCCGAGGGTCGCCGTGCCCTGGAGACCCAGGCACCCGGCGTGACTCAGCGCAAGTCGGTGCACGAGCCCATGCAGACCGGGCTCAAGGCCATCGACGCGATGATCCCGATCGGACGCGGTCAGCGTCAGCTGATCATCGGCGACCGCCAGACCGGCAAGACCGCCATCGCGGTGGACACCATCATCAACCAGAAGGCCAACTGGGCCTCGGGCGACGTCCAGAAGCAGGTCCGCTGCATCTACGTGGCGATCGGCCAGAAGGCGTCGACCATCGCCGCCGTGCGCCAGACCCTCGAGGACAAGGGTGCGCTGGAGTACACGACCATCGTCGCGTCCCCCGCCTCCGACCCCGCGGGCTTCAAGTACCTCGCCCCCTACGCCGGTTCCGCCATCGGGCAGCACTGGATGTACGGCGGCAAGCACGTCCTGATCGTGTTCGACGACCTGTCCAAGCAGGCCGAGGCCTACCGTGCGGTGTCCCTCCTGCTGCGCCGGCCGCCGGGACGCGAGGCCTACCCGGGTGACGTGTTCTACCTGCACTCCCGTCTCCTCGAGCGTTGTGCGAAGCTCTCGGACGAGCTCGGTGCGGGTTCGATGACCGGTCTCCCGCTCATCGAGACGAAGGCGAACGACGTCTCGGCGTACATCCCGACCAACGTCATCTCCATCACCGACGGCCAGATCTTCCTGCAGTCGGACCTCTTCAACGCCAACCAGCGTCCCGCCGTGGACGTCGGCGTGTCGGTGTCCCGCGTGGGCGGCGCCGCCCAGGTGAAGTCGATGAAGAAGGTCTCGGGCACCTTGAAGCTGGATCTCGCGCAGTACCGCGACATGCAGGCCTTCGCGATGTTCGCCTCCGACCTCGACGCGGCGTCCCGCCAGCAGCTGACCCGAGGGGCGCGCCTCATGGAGCTGCTCAAGCAGGGACAGTACTCACCGATGCCGGTGGAGCAGCAGGTCGTGTCGATCTGGGCCGGGACCAACGGGTACCTGGATGACGTCCCGGTCGAGGACATCAACCGCTTCGAGACGGAGTTCCTGGAGTACCTCGGCCACAAGACGCAGATCTTCACCACGCTCGCCCAGACGGGCAAGCTCGAGGATTCGACGGCCGACGAGCTGAAGACCCAGATCACGGACTTCAAGCAGGGCTTCTTCGGAGCCGGCGCGAACGGTTTCGGTGCGGGTACCGAGCAGCACGAAGCGATCGACGCCGATTCGGTCGAGCAGGAAAAGATCGTTCGACAGAAGCGCTAGAGACCCTGCAGCCGGGAGCACGTCTCCCGGCTGAGGGGCCCTGGCCCGATCGCTTCCGGTACGGAGGCGAAGGAAAGGACAAGAATGGGAGCCCAGATCCGGGTCTACCGCCAGAAGATCGCGTCGACGACGTCGACGCGGAAGATCTTCAAGGCGATGGAGCTGATCGCGACGTCTCGCATCGGCAAGGCGCGTACGCGCGTCGCCGCGGCACTGCCGTACGCCAATGCAATCACCCGCGCGGTGTCGGCAGTGTCTTCGCAGTCGGAGATCGACCACCCGCTGACCACCGAGCGTGGCGAGGTGCGGCGTGCCGCCGTGCTGGTGCTGACCTCGGACCGCGGGCTCGCAGGTTCGTACTCGGCCAGCGCCCTGAAGCAGGCCGAGGGCCTGTTCGAGACGCTGCGTTCGGAGGGCAAGGAGATCTCCTCCTACCTGATCGGGCGCAAGGGTCAGTCCTACTTCGATTTCCGCGGACGCCCCTACGAGAGGGTGTGGACCGGCAACACGGACGCCCCCGAGTTCGAGACGGCCCGCGAGGTCGGCGAGGCCCTCCTCTCGACGTTCCTCACGGACTACGAGGACGGCGGCGTCGACGAGATCCACGTCGTCTACACGAAGTTCCGCTCCATGGTGGTCCAGGAGCCCTCGGTCATGCGCCTGCTGCCGCTCGAGGTCGTCGACGAGGAAGTCACCCACGAGGGTGACCTCCTGCCGCTCTACGAGTACGAGCCCGAGCCCGAGCATGTCCTCGACGCACTGCTGCCGAGGTACATCGAATCGCGGATCTTCGCCGCGATGCTCCAGGCATCGGCGAGTGAGCTCGCCGCGCGTCAGCGGGCCATGAAGTCGGCCGGGGACAACGCCACCGAGCTCATCAAGAAGTACACCCGCCTGCGCAACACCGCCCGCCAGGCGGAGATCACCCAGGAGCTCTCGGAGATCGTCGCCGGCGCGGACGCGCTGAACGCGTCCTGACCGGCCCCGGCCCGGACCGAGAGGCTCCGGGCGCCCAGCTAGACTTGTTTGCACGCCCTCTACGTAAATGAAGTGAGAGAGATGACTGCCCAGACTGTTGAACGCGGAGCGGACTCCGTCGTCCCCGGCGCCACCGGCCGTATTGCACGTGTCATCGGCCCGGTTGTCGACGTCGAGTTCCCTGCCGACGCCATCCCCGCCATGTACAACGCCCTCACCACCGAGATCACACTCAACGGTGAGACCCGCCTGATCACCTTCGAGACCTCGCAGCACCTCGGCGACAACCTCGTGCGTGCCATCTCGCTGCAGGCCACCGACGGACTCGTGCGCGGCACGGTCGTCCAGGACACCGGCGCGGCGATTTCCGTCCCCGTCGGCGACGGCGTCAAGGGCCACATCTTCAACGTCCTGGGCAAGCCGCTCGACGTCGCCGAGTCCGAGCTCCAGATCACCGAGCGCTGGCCCATCCACCGCAAGGCCCCCAGCTTCGCCTCCCTCGAGGGCTCCACGGAGATGCTCGAGACCGGCATCAAGGTCATCGACCTCCTCACCCCGTACATCAAGGGTGGCAAGATCGGCCTCTTCGGCGGCGCTGGCGTGGGCAAGACCGTGCTCATCCAGGAGATGATCACGCGTGTTGCGCGTAACTTCGGTGGCACCTCGGTGTTTGCAGGCGTCGGAGAGCGTACCCGTGAGGGCAACGACCTCTGGGTCGAGATGGAGGAGGCGGGCGTCCTCAAGGACACCGCCCTCGTGTTCGGCCAGATGGACGAGCCGCCGGGAACGCGCCTCCGCGTGGCCCTCTCGGCCCTGACCATGGCGGAGTACTTCCGCGATGTGCAGAACCAGGACGTGCTGCTCTTCATCGACAACATCTTCCGCTTCACGCAGGCCGGTTCCGAGGTGTCGACCCTCCTGGGCCGCATGCCGTCCGCAGTGGGCTACCAGCCGAACCTTGCCGACGAGATGGGCCTCCTGCAGGAGCGCATCACGTCGACGAAGGGCCACTCCATCACGTCGATGCAGGCCATCTACGTCCCCGCCGACGACTACACCGACCCGGCACCGGCGACCACGTTCGCGCACCTCGACGCGACCACCGAGCTCTCCCGCGAGATCGCGTCCCGTGGCCTCTACCCGGCCGTGGACCCGCTCGCGTCGACCTCGCGCATCCTGGACCCGCAGTACATCGGGCACGACCACTACAACACGGCCGTGCGCGTGAAGCAGATCCTCCAGAAGAACAAGGAACTGCAGGACATCATCGCGATCCTCGGCATCGACGAGCTCAGCGAGGAGGACAAGGTGGTCGTGGCGCGTGCGCGTCGCATCCAGCAGTTCCTCTCGCAGAACACCTACACCGCCAAGCAGTTCACCGGCGTCGAGGGTTCGACGGTCTCCATCAAGGACACCATCGAGGGCTTCTCGGCGATCTGCAACGGCGATCTCGACCACATCGCGGAGCAGGCCTTCTTCAACATCGGCGGGCTCGACGACGTCGAGCGCCAGTGGGCCAAGATCCAAGAGCAGACCGGTAAGTAAGCGCTGATGGCATCGCACGGCGAACTCGAGGTCGAAATCGTCGCGGCCGACCACTTCGTGTGGTCGGGCGCGGCGCGCAGCGTCAACGCGCGGACGGCCAACGGTCAGATCGGAATCCTCCCCGGACACGCGCCCATCCTGGCGATCCTGGAAGCAGGAGAGCTGTCGGTGGAACCGGTCAACGGTGAGCGCCTGGTGGTCGGGGTGGACGGCGGGTTCTTCTCCGTCGACTCCAACCGCGTGGTCATCGTTGCGGACAACGCGAAGGTCGGCGGCTCGGTGACCTCGGAATCCGTCTAGGTTCCATGGAGGCACTCGGTGTGACGTTCATCGTCCTGGCGGCCGTCTTCGGTCTGCTCGTCCTGATGATCGGCGCCTTCCTCCACCGGCGCTTCCGGCTCTCCCGCGCTCTCGGTACGTTCGACGCCTCCATCCGCCTCCCGTCCTCGGGATGGCGGGTGGGGGTTTGTCGTTACACGGACCGGAACCTCGAGTGGCTCAGCCTGCTGTCGCTGAGCCCGTTGCCGCGGTTCCGTTTCCTGCGGAGCTCGCTCGAGGTGGACGGCTGGCGGGTGGCGACGGAGGCCGAGAAGGTCCGGATCCAGCCGGGGGCCATCATCGTCCAGCTCACGCACGAGGGGGAGTCCTTCGACCTCGCGATGAGGTACGACGTCTACGCAGGGCTGTCGTCGTGGATCGAAGCGGGCCCCGTCATCGGCGTCGGTACCTGGCGATGACCGGCCGGTCGGTCCCGTAGGACGCCTTCAGAGCTCCAGCGGCCTGATCCAGGATCCGCCGCGCAGCACGCCCCTGACCTCGAAGTCCTCCGACACCACGACGGCATCGGCCCGAAGGCCCACGCGCAGCGCTCCCAACTCGTCCGCCAGTCCCAGCACGGACGCGGGGACGGCGGTCGCCGATCGCACCGCGTCCGCGACGGCGACGCCCGCCGACACGGTGCACCTCACGACGTCGAGCAGGCTTCCCGCCCCGCCTGCGAGGGCGCCCGAGGACGTGAGCACCGCTGACCCGTCGACCACGGTGATCTCGGCCGCGCCGAGCCGGTACACGCCCGCCGCGCACCCTGCGGCGGCCGTCGAGTCGCTGACGAGGCAGACGTTCTCCGACCCCGCGATGGTGAAGGCCATGCGGACCGTCTCCGGGTGCAGGTGCACGTTGTCCGCGATGAGTTCGACGGCGATCTCTCCGGCGCGGGCCCGCTGCAGCAGCAGGGGTACGGGTCCGGGGGAGCGGTGGTGGATGGCGGGCATCGCGTTGAACAGGTGGGTGGCGGTGGGTCTGCCGCTGAACCCTGCGAATCCCGTCGAGGCGAGTTCCTCGTTGATCAGGTCCAGGGCGGCCACGGTCTGCTCGGTGGAGCTGTCCGTGTGGCCGATCGAGGGAATGACCCCGTGCGTCACGAGTTCGTACACGAGGACGTCACTGCCGGGAAGCTCCGGCGCGTAGGTCATCGAGGCGAGGTGGCCCCCGCCTGCGGCGATGAGGCGGGCGGCGGCTTCCTGCGTGGGGAGGATCAGGAAGGCGGGGTCGTGTGCGCCGCGCCGTTCCCCGGACAGGAACGGACCCTCGGCGTGGATGCCGGCGATGACACCGGATTCGGCGGCCGCGGCGAGCCGTCCGAAGGCCGCCTCCAGGTCCTCGAGCGGCGCCGCGCAGGTGCTGGCGAGCAGCGTCGTCGTCCCACTGCGGTGCAGATGGGCGGCGGCGGCGGCGATCTCGTCCGCGGAACCGGAGGTGAAATCGCCACCGCCCGCGCCGTGGCAGTGCAGGTCGATCAGCCCGGGAAGAATCAGGTGGCCGTCGGGGAGGCGCTGCACCGAGGCGGTTCCGGAGTCGGCGCCCGATGAGGTGATGCGCGAGCCCTCCCAGCGGAGCGTGCCGTCCTCGATGATGCCCGCCTCGGTGACGAGCCGTCCGGACACTGCTGTGGGCGTGCTGCTCGCGAGGTCCATGCGTCGAGTGTAGGCGGTGGCGTCCGGCGTCCGGAGGGTTCAGAAAAGCCGCGAGGCGCTGTCGTCGACGCCGCGCATGGCGTCGTAGTCGAGGGTCAGGCAGTCGATGCCGCGGTCGGTGGCCAGCACGCGGGCCTGGGGCTTGATCTGCTGCGCCGCGAAGACGCCGCGCACCGGTGACATGAGCGGATCGCGGTTGAGCAGTTCGAGGTATCGGGTGAGCTGCTCGACGCCGTCGATGTCGCCGCGGCGCTTCAGTTCGATCGCCACCGTGCGTCCCTGGGCATCCCGCGCGAGGATGTCCACCGGGCCGATCGCCGTCATGTACTCGCGCCGGATGAGCGAGTAGCCGGCTCCGAGGAGTTCGATCTGTTCGGCGAGGAGGCGCTGGAGGTCGGCTTCGACGCCGTCCTTGACGAGACCCGGTTCCACCCCGAGATCGTGCGAGGAATCGTGCAGGTGCTCACGGATGCCGATGACGAGGCGGTCGTCGCTCTTGGCATGCTGCACGGTCCACACCTCGATGATGCCCTCCGCGCGGTCGGCGTCGTCCGGCTCGGTCACGCGCAGCGTGGCGGGCGGGCTCATCCAGTTCAGCGGCTTGTAGGATCCGCCGTCCGAATGCACCAGGACGGAGCCGTCCGACTTCACCATGAGGAGGCGGGTGGCGAGCGGGAGGTGGGCCCGGAGACGGCCGATGTAGTCGACGGAGCAGCGGGCAATGACGAGACGCACGACGACGAGCCTACCGGCCGGAGGCGCCGGACGGGGGCCGGCGACGTGCCCCGCGCGTGGCCCGACCGGAGTGGACATCGGACCGGGCACGGCACCGGGCACGGGTTCGGGCACGGGTTCGGGCACGGGATCGGGCAGACTGGGACGGTGCCCCGATCCAATCGCCCGAACCGCCCCCGCGGCTCGACCCGTGCAGTGCGCGGCAAGGCGACTGCTCCGCCCGAGTTCGACCTCGAGCGGGCCCGCGCCGGGCTTCCGCAGCGTGAATCGGCGCCCGACGGCGAGTGGGCCGTCCGCCGGATCACGGAGCGGAACGCTGCCAAGACCTACACGTGTCCGGGCTGCAGTTCGTCGATCGTTCCCGGCCTGGCCCATCTCGTGGTGTGGCGCGAGGATTCCCTCCTGGGCTCCGAGGCGGCCCTCGCCGACCGGCGCCACTGGCACGTCCGCTGCTGGCAGATCCGCAGCTTCCGCTACTGACCGGGCCCGCGCCCTCCCTGGCCCGAGGACTTCGGTTCGAAGCTCCCCGAGTCCCTAGACTGGACCGATGCCCACCGACACCCCCGACTACACGTTCACGACCACCCCGGAACCCGTCGAGATCCGGGCCTCCACCGTGCTGCCCGCCGATCGGCGGAACATCGAGCTGCGCACCGCAGACGGGCTGACGCTCGTCGGGGAGTTCGCCGCTCCGGAGTCGGGGACGCCGAAGGCGACGCTCGTGACCCTCCACCCGCTGCCGACCCACGGCGGCTTCATGGACTCGCACGTCTACCGTAAGGCGTCCTTCCGGTTGCCGGCGCTCGCCGACATCGCCGTCCTGCGCTTCAACACGCGCGGCACCTGTTCGCCGCGTGGCTGCAGCGAGGGGACGTTCGACGGCGGCGTGTCGGAGCGCCTGGACCTCCAGGCCGCGGTGGACTGGGCGGTGGCGCAGGGGCTCGAGCACATCTGGCTGGTCGGCTGGTCCTTCGGCACCGAGCTGTGCCTCAAGTACGGCGCCCAGGACCCGGTGGCGGAACTCATCGAGGGTGCCATCCTGCTCTCTCCGCCGCTGCATCGTGCGGTGGATGCAGATCTCGACACGTGGGGGGCGAGCGGACTGCCCCTGAAGGTCCTCGTGCCCGAGTTCGACGACTACCTGGTGCCGGGTGATGCCGTGGAGCGTTTCTCCCGGGTGCCGCAGGCCGACGTGACGGGCGTGGACGGCGCCAAGCACCTGTGGGTGGGGGAGAAGTACGCGGCCCGCGCCCTCGACGAGATCGTCGCCGTCGTCCGCCCTGATCTGGTGCTCCCGCTGCCGTCACGGTGGTCGGGTCCGCACGCCGTCGCCCCGTCTCCGGCCGCCGGCTGAACCGGACGCTCGCGACGAACGACAGAACTGCTCCGCCGCGAGCCGGCGCTCTCGGTGCGCTGTGCGCAGGAGGAGTCGTCGACGGAGCGTGGCCCTACTGGCCGTCCTGCCGGGCGATGAACACTTCCTTGAGCAGCAGCATGACGGCGGCGGCCGTCGGGATGGCGATCAGTGCGCCGAGGACGCCGAGCAGGCTTCCGCCGGCGATCACCGCGATCACCGCGACGGCGCCGGGCACGGCCACCGCTCGCTGCATGATGCGGGGCGAGATGAAGTAGGCCTCGAATTGGAGGTACGCGACGTAGGGGATGGCGAAGAACAGCGCCGTCTGCCACCCGACGGTCAGGCTGATGAGGGTCACGATCACGGCCGCGATGGTGCCGCCGACCAGCGGGATGAAGGCCAGGAGGGCGACGACGAAGGCCAGCAGGACCGAGAACGGGACGCCGACGATGCTCATCACGATGAAGGCGAAGGACCCGTTGAGCAGCGCCACGCAGGCCTGCCCGATCACGTACATGCCGACGCTCCGCGTGATCTCCTCGGAGAGGACCTCCACCCGGGGCCTGCGTGACCGGGGTGCCAGGCGGTAGGCCCACTTCTTCATGGCGGGGAGGGAGGCGAGGAAGTAGAGGGCGAGGACCAGTACCACCAGCGTGCCGAAGAGGCCGTTCAGGATGACCGTGCCGACGCCCAGCACGCCGCCGAAGATCCCGCCGACCGCCTCGCCGTCCGCGAAGAACTTGTCGATCTCGGAGGAGACGCGGTCCCGGAGCTGGAACTGGACGTCGAGGGTGGTGAAGAACTCGGAACTCAGGAAGTCGTCGGCGTACCCGGGCGCGCGGGCCACGATCTGCGACGTCTGATTCACGATCGTGGGGATGAGCAGGGCGAAGAAGCCGGCGACGATCCCGACGAGCACGAGGAGGGAGAGGGCGATGCCGGCCGGTCGCGGTACCCGCTTCGTCTCGAGCCAGCGGACGATCGGGTCCAGGCCCAGGGCGATGAACAGCGCGCCGCCGATCCACACCAGGAGCTCGCCCACGTTCGTGATGATGAAGAACGCGAGAAGGGCGAGACCCACACCGACGCTCATCATGAAGCCGAAGTGGATGGGATGCGCGCGCATGCTCCGGGGGTACGCGCCGCCGAACTTGAGCCGCTCGTCCGAGAGACTGACGCTCGGATCGACGGAGACCGGCGCCGGCTCCCGTTCGGGCGGGAACTCGAAGCGCGGGCGGGGCCGCGCGGAGGGGAGGATCCTCCGGAGGTTCGTGACGAGCGAGCGTGTGGCGGAGGAACCGGTGGGTGTTCCTGCAGCGCCGGCGGCGGCCCGCGGACCCACCACGACGACGGGGGCGCCGGGTGCACCGGATGCGCTGGGGTTCGTCCCCGGCCCGGCGGTCCCGCCGCCGGTACCCGCCGCATCGGGCCTCGGGAGTGGCTGATCGAGAGGGACGTCCTGGTGGTCGGTCAACGAAGGCTCTACTTTCACGTGTGCAACGCCGCCAGCGCGGCGATCAGCTAGCGAAACCCTAACAGTCGGGCCGCGGGCGGGCTCTGCTTGACGGGCCCGCGGCAGAGCCGAACTTCGTTACCATTGAGTGATCATTCCCGGGTCGGGCCCCGACGCGGCCGGACGGCCGGAGCCCGACGGTGGTCGCTGCCGTACGGGCGGCGTCCGGCGGGCAGGGAAGAGCAACGACCGGCAGACGATAGGTATCCAGTGCGCGTGAAGACAGCAGTACCGATCATCGTCCTGGGCCTCCTGCTGATGCTCCTCGGGATCGGGCAGCGTACGGTCTGGGCGCCCGCCGAGACCGTGACCGCGAGCCTCGCGCAGGACGTCGGGGCCGCTCCCGTCACCGTGATCGAGCCCGGCGCCCGCGGCGGCGGGGACGGGTCCGTCGAGGTCACCGTGCGTGCCGACGGTCCGTTCGTCCTCGCGGTCGGGCGTACCTCGGACGTCGAGGCGTGGGTGGGGGACGCCGCGCACCTCAGCGTCACCGGTATCGCCGACACCACGCTCGCCTCCGAGTACACCGAGGGCGAGGACACGGTGCCCGATCCCCGGGGCAGCGACCTCTGGACCAGCGAGGAGCCGGGCGACGGCACCCTGACCTATCGCTGGAGCGAGCCCGTGGAGGGTGACTGGTCCATCCTGCTCGCAGCGGACGGGGCCTCGGCGGCGCCGGCGGACGTGTCCGTCACCCGGCCCAACGACCAGAGCACCCCCCTCGCGCTCCCGCTGATCATCGGGGGTGCCCTGGTGGTCGTGCTCGGGATCGCCCTGCTGTTCATCGCCCCGCGTGGGCGCCGCGGACCACGCGGGCGCGATGCCGTGGAGGGCACACGTGCCCACGCCCGCCGACGGGCGAGTTCAGGCGCGGTGTCCATGGCCACGGCCGGCTCCGCGCTCGCCGTCGCCGGGCTGGTCGCGGCGGGAACGCTGGCCGGTGTGACGCCCGGGCAGGCCACCACGGCGTCCACCCCACCGGTCACGCCGTCGCCGTTCTCAGGGGCAAGCACCTCTCCCACAGCGGCCGCCCCCGGCGCGCCGTCCGCGGGCAGCGATGCCAGCGGCCCTCCGGTGATCCTCGACAACCAGTTGGAGCGCATCCTCGGCTCGGTGGCGTCCGCCGTGTCCGAGGGTGATGCCGCGTTCGACGTCGGGCCCCTCTCGGCGCGCGTGGCCGGCGCCGCGCTGGAGCTCCGCACGGGTGCCTATGCGGTCCATGCGAAGGACGAGCAGGCGACGATGCCCGCTCCCGTGGCCGCCGATCAGATCATGCTCAAGATGGTGCCGACGGACACCGAGTGGCCGCGCACCGTCGTCGCCCTGACCCAGGGCGAGGACAATCCCGTGCCCCAGGCGCTCGTGCTGGTGCAGCAGTCGCCGCGGGAGAACTACCGCCTCACCTCGGCGGTGCAGATGCTGCCCGCCAGTACGTTCCCGTCGCCACCTGCGCCGGGTGCCACGGGCCCCGTCCCGCTCGAAGAACCCGGCGCGCTCTCCTACGCCCCGCAGGCGGCGGTCGCGGCGATCGCCGACTTCCTGACCACGCCCGCCGGCGGTAACGCGGCGACCTTCGAGGAGAACTCCTTCGCGGAGGCCATCACCGAATTCCAGGCGGGCGTCGTGGCAGATCCCGGCAACGGCGCCGCGAACATCACCTTCGCCCACACCGCTCAGCCCGAGCGCACCGATGCCCTGCTCACGGGCGACGGCGGCGCCATGGTCTTCGGATACCTCACCCACACCTACTCGAGCGTGCCGAAGGCCGAGGGTGACACGATCGACCTGCGGGGTACGGTCTACGAGGCACTGACCGGTGAGGACACCACCGGTCGGGGCATCGACGTCACCTATGGGGAGGCGGTCATGATGTACGTGCCGCCCGCCGGGAGCGACGAGAGGATCCGGGTGATCGGCGCAGCACAGCAACTGCTCGGGGCGACCCTGCGCTGACGCGTTCCCGCGTCGGATCCGGTCGCACCGCGGACGACCGCACGTGCCGCGCGAGGCACGAGCTACCAGCCACGAGTCACCAGCCGTTCAGCACCACGTCAGAGAGAGGCAGAGCATTGTCCACACCAGCGCAGCGCGGCGGCATGCCGCCGTCGAGCATGAATCTCCGGGGGGCGGTCGACCTGTCCGCCCTGAAGGCGCGCGCGGACGCGGCGTCCCGACCACCGGCCGCCCGGCAGTCGCCGCCGCAGCAGAGCCCCTACATCGTCGAGGTGACGGAGCAGACCTTCCCCCAGCTGGTGCAGCTCTCCTCCGAGGTGCCGGTGGTCGTCAACATGCGGGCTCCGTGGAGCGAGCAGTCCAACCAGGTGACCGAGGCGCTCGAGGCCATCGCCGTCGCCTTCGACGGCCGCATGCTCCTGGCGAACGTGGACCTGCAGGCCCAGCCGCAGATCGCGCAGGCGTTCCAGGCGCAGGGCGCGCCGACGGTCGTCGCCGTCGTCAAGGGTCAACCCGTGCCCCTGTTCGAGGGAGTGCTCCCCGAACCGCAGATCCGTGCCTACCTCGACGAGCTCATGAAGGTGGCCGAGGCCAACGGCGTGACCGGGACGCTCAACGACGGCACGCAGGCTGCGCCCGACGCACCCGAGGAGCCGCCCCTGCCGCCGCTGCACCAGGATGCCTTCGACGCCATCGAGCGGGGTGACTACGCAGCGGCAGTGGATGCCTACCGCCGGGCCCTCGCCGAGCAGCCGGCGGATGCCGATGCGAAGGCCGGCCTCGCTCAGGTGGAGCTCATGCAGCGCGTGCAGCACGTCGACGCGGTGGAGGTGCGGCAGCGCGCCGCGGACGCGCCCGGGAATCTCGAGGCCCAGCTCGCCGTCGCCGATCTCGACGTCACCGGCGGTCACGTCGAGGACGCCTTTGCGCGTGTGGTCTCGTTCATCGGCACGAGCGCGGGGGAGGACAGGGAGACGGCGCGCAAGCGGCTGCTCGAGCTGTTCGACGTCGTGGGAGTGTCCGATCCACGCGTGACGAAGGCGCGCGGCGCTCTCGCCCGCGCGCTCTTCTAGTCCGAGCCGCTTACGCGATGACACCGCCCCCTGACGTCCCCACGGGACTCCGCCCCGACGCGCCGGACACTCCCGGGCTCTTCGACCCGATCACGCTGCGGTCGCTCGTCCTTCCCCATCGGGGATGGGTGGCGGCGATGTGCCAGTACTCGTGCGAGCCCGACGTCGCCCCCGGCGTCCCGACGGACTGGCACCTGGTGCACCTCGGGCAGTTCGCCGTCGGCGGGGCCGCGCTGATCATCACCGAGGCCGCCGCGGTGAGTCCGGAGGGCATGATCAGCCCGCGCGACGCCGGGATCTACTCCCGGGAGCAGGCGGAGGCGTGGCGTCGCATCAACGACTTCGTCCATGAGCACGGCACCGTGGGGACCCGGACCGCCGTCCAGCTCGCGCACGCCGGACGCAAGGCCTCGACCTATTGGCCGTTCAGCGGGAGGAAGGGCTCCGTGCCCGCGGAGGACGGCGGCTGGACGACGCTCGGTCCCACGGACGAGCCGTTCGGCCGCTACGCCGCGCCACGCGCCATGACCGAGGAGGACATCGCGGCCGTCGTGCGGGACTTCGCGGCGGCCGCCGTGCTCGCCGTCGAGGCGGGATTCGACGCCGTCGAGATCCACGCCGCCCACGGGTACCTCCTGCACCAGTTCCTCTCGCCGCTCGTCAACACGCGCCAGGACACCTGGGGAGGCTCCGAGGAGGGGCGTTTCCGCCTCACCCTCGAGGTGATCCGCTCCGTGCGCCGCGTGCTGCCCGCGGGGATGCCCCTGCTCCTGCGCATCTCGGCCACCGACTGGACCGAGGGCGGGCTCGACGCCGCGACGTCGACCCGTCTGGCCTCGGCCGCCGCGGAGGAGGGCGTGGACTTCGTCGACGTGTCCTCCGGGGGAGCCGTGCCCGATGCCGACATCCCGGTGGGGCCCGGCTACCAGGTGGCGCTCGCCGAGGAGGTCCGCGGCTCGGGAGTGCCCACGGGTGCCGTGGGGATGATCAGTGAGGCCGCGCAGGCGGACGCCGTGATCCGCAAGGGCCGGGCGGACGCCGTCCTCATCGCACGGGCGGCGCTCCGCGACCCGCAGTGGTGGATGCGGGCGGCCCAGGAGATCGGTCACGAGCTGGAGCGGACGCCCCAGTACCAGCGGGCCGGGCGCTACTGAGCGGCGGACGTTCCCCAGCGTCCTTCCTCCTTCTTTGTCCTTCTTTCGGATGACGATCGGCGTATCGGCCCGTTGCTAGCGTGAAGCCATGAGTTCCCTCCTGCCACCACCGTCCGACGAGAACGATCCCCAGGCGAGAGCAGGGACCGCAGCCCTCAGCATCCGGGGGTTGGCGAAGCGGTTCGGCGAGAAGATCGCCGTCAACGGGGTGGACCTCGAGGTTCCACCGGGATCGTTCTACGGCCTCGTCGGGCCGAACGGGGCCGGGAAGACCACCACCCTCTCGATGGCCACCGGCCTCCTGCGGCCCGACCACGGTCACGCCCTCGTGCACGGCGTCGACGTCTGGACCCAGCCGCTCGAGGCCAAGAAACTCATGGGGATCCTGCCGGACGGTGTGCGGCTCTTCGACAGGCTGACGGGCGAGCAGCTGGTCACCTACGCCGGCCTGCTCCGCGGGATGGACCGCGAGACCGTGGTGGAGCGCACGGGCGACCTGCTGCGGGCACTGGATCTGACGAACGACGCCGGGACGCTCGTGGTGGACTACTCCGCCGGCATGACCAAGAAGATCGCCCTCGCCTCGGCCCTCATCCACGCGCCCAAGCTGCTGGTGCTCGACGAGCCGTTCGAGTCGGTCGATCCCGTCTCTGCGGCGAACATCCGCGACATCCTGACCGGCTACGTGGAGTCCGGCGGCTCCGTGATCGTCTCGAGCCACGTCATGGACCTCGTCCAGCGCATGTGCGACCACGTCGCCGTGATCGCAGCGGGCACGGTGCTGGCAGCGGGGTCCATCGACGAGGTCCGCGGCGACGCGACGCTCGAGGACCGCTTCGTCGAGCTCGTCGGCGGACGCAACACCTCGGAGGGCCTGTCATGGTTGCGGACCTCCTGAGGCTGAAGCTCGTCCTGCTCCGGAACTCCTTCAAGAGGAGCACGGCGCAGCTCGTCGGAGTGATCCTCGGCGGCCTGTACGGACTCGGACTGCTCGGGACCGTCGTCGTGGGCCTGGCGTTCCTCGGTCAGGCGGATCTCGACCTGATCCGCACCGTCCTGGTGATCGCGGGCTCCGCAACCGTTCTCGGCTGGATCGTCATCCCGATCGCCGCCACCGGGATCGACATGACGCTCGACCCGGCGCGCTTCGTGACCTTCGCGATCCCGCTGCGGCAGCTGCTCACGGGGCTCGTCCTCGGGGGGATCGTGGGGATCCCCGGCATCGTCACGCTGATCGCCGCCCTTGCGCAGGTCCTCGCATGGATCCGCTACCCGGGTGCGGCCGTCACGGCGCTCGTGTGCGGTGTCCTCGCCGTCGTGCTCTGCGTGGTGGCGTCCCGGCTGGTGACGACGGCGGTCTCCTCGATGACCGGGTCCCGGCGCTTCAAGGACATCAACGGTGTGGTGGCGTTCATCCCGCTGCTGTTCCTCGGGCCGATCATCGGCGGCGTCACGGCCGGGTTCCAGAACTCACCGGGCTTCGCCACCTCACTCGCCGAGGTCCTCGCCTGGACGCCGCTCGGCGCGCTGTGGGCCGCACCGGCGGACGTCGCCGCGGGAAACATCGGACTCGCCCTGGTGCGTGTGCTCATCGGCGTCGTCACGCTCGTCCTGTTCGTGGCCCTGTGGAGCCGTAGCCTGAGCCACGCCCTCGTCACCCCGCCCTACAACGCGGTCACGAAGCGCTCCGGTGGCAACCTCGGATGGTTCGGGCGCTTCCCGGCGACGCCGGCGGGTGCCGTGGGAGCGCGGGCGCTCACCTACTGGCTCCGGGACCCCCGGTACTCGGCCTCGCTCATCGTCATCCCCTTCATCGCGGTGCTCCTCTACTTCTCGGGCGGACTGAGCGGCGGCGCCTTCGCGTTCCTCGGGCCCATCACCGCGTTCCTGCTCGCATGGTCCATCTCCGCCGACATCTCCTACGACAACACCGCCTTCAGCCTCCACGTCTCCACGGGAGTCAGCGGCCGGGACGACAGGCTGGGGCGCGCGGCGGCCCTCCTGGTCTTCGGCGTGCCCGTGGCCCTGGTGTTCACGGTGGCCCCGCTCCTGATCGCGGGGCGGCTCGAGGACCTGCCGGCCCTCCTCGGGCTCTCCCTCGGTCTGCTCCTGACGGGTGCGGGGCTCTCGAGCGTCGTCTCCGCCCGCTACACGTACAACGTCCCGCTGCCCGGCGAGAGCGCCTTCAAGACACCTCCGGGCACCAACTTCCTGATGTTCGCGGTGCAGTTCATCGGCTGGTTCGTCATGCTCCTGCTGGCGTTGCCCGAGATCGTCCTGACCGTCGTGTACTTCGTCACCGGCGACGCGCTCTTCGGCTGGCTGTCCCTGCTGGTGGGCCTGGTGCTCGGGGCCGTCCTCCTGGTGGTGGGCATCCGCGTGGGCGGGCGCTGGTACGAGCGCCGTGCGCCCGAGCTGCTGCTGGCGGTGTCGGCGAACCGCTGAGACCGTCCGCGGGAATCCTCGGGGGTCGTCGTGCGGTGCGGCTCGGTGGGCCTCCGGGCCCCGGACCCGGAGCCGCACCTGACGATAGACTGCCACCATGACGATGCCTGCTGATCCCTTCGAACGAGAGCCCCTCGACGGCGGTGGCTCCACCGCGACGATCGAACGCGAGGAGGTGCGCCAGGAGGTCGAGCCGGGCGACGCCGAGCGCTTCGCGCACTACGTGCGCAAGGAGAAGATCATGGAGTCCGCCTTCACGGGCGAACCCGTGATCGCTCTCTGCGGCAAGGTGTGGACGCCCGGGCGTGACCCCGAGAAGTTCCCGGTCTGCCCGGAGTGCAAGGAGATCTACAACGGCCTGCGACCCGGCAAGGACGGCAAGGACGGCAAGGACTGACCGGGCTCGACAGTATGAGTACCTGACCGCACGAGACGACCACCGGGAGGCATGGTGCAGACCGTGAGCCCCGGAGCCGGAGCCATGTCCGCGGAGCTGCGTCCGCTCACCCTCGGCATCCTCGCCATCATCACCTGCGCCGCCTTCGAGGCCATGGCGGTCGTCACCGCGATGCCGGCCGTCGCGAGCGAGCTCTCGGGGACGTCCAGCTACGGCCTCGCCTTCTCGATGTACCTCACCGCCTCCCTGCTCGGGACCGTGGTGGCCGGCTCGTGGTGCGACCGCAGCGGGCCGCGGCCCGCCCTCGCCGTGGGCATGACCCTCATGATCCTCGGGTTGCTCGCCGCCGGCGCGGCGCCGGAGTTCTGGCTCGTCACCGCGGGCCGGGCCGTCTCGGGACTGGGTGGCGGCTTCATGATCGTCGCCGTCTACGTGGTGATCGGCCGTTCGTTCCCGCAATCGGCGCAGCCCGTGGTCTTCGGCTGGCTCTCCGCCGCGTGGGTCCTCCCCGCGTTGATCGGCCCCGTGGTCGCCGGGTTTGTCACGGAACAGGTCGGGTGGCGCTGGGTGTTCCTCGGCGTCGCGCCGATCGTCCTCGCGGCCGTCCTGGTCGTCTGGCCGAGGACGCGCGCACTCGGACCCGTCGCGTCACCGGACAGCGGGTCCGCGAAGGCCAGGACCGTCCGGGGCTTCGCCCTCGCGGGCGGCGTGTTCGCCGCTCAGTGGTCCCTCGTGCATCTCGCGGATCTGGCAGACCCGGGCGCCGGTACCGTCCTGGGGCTCCTGGGCATCGCTGCCGCCGGGGTCGTCGTCGTGCTCCTCGCCCTCCCGCCCCTGCTGCCGCCGGGTACGCTGCGGCTGGCGCGCGGCCTTCCGAGCATCATCGCCACGCGCGGTCTCGTGACCGTGTCCTTCTTCGGCACCGAGGCGTTCATCCCGCTGATGCTCGTGACCTCCCGCGGCCTCGATCCGGGGATCGCCGGCCTGACCCTGAGCGCCGGGGCCCTCGGCTGGAGCGGCGGCTCGTTCGTGCAGGCCCGCGTGAGGATCGGGCGGCAGTGGCTCCTCGTGATCGGCCCGTCCATCCTGTCGGCGTCCCTGGGCGGGTTCGCGCTGGCCACGGCCACGGAAGCGCCCCTCTGGCTGCTCGCCGTCGTCTGGGCCGCCTCGGGCTTCGCCATGGGCATGACGCTCTCGAGCACGTCGGTCCTGGTGCTGAAGCTCTCCGCCACGCGGGAGCAGGGACGCAACTCGGCCGCACTGCAGATCTCCGACCAGCTGGGAGGCGTGGTGGGAACCGCAGGCGCGGGCGCCCTCTACGCGCTCCTGCTCGACGAGGCCGACCCGGGACACGTACCCACCTTCGTTGCGATCTGGCTGGCTCTCTGGGCGTTCACGGCAGCAGGTATAGTTTCGGGTTCGAGAGGGGCGGGCACAGCCCACACCACCCACCTCACCCCCAGCACGTCGATGGAAGGTACTGTCCGGCAGTGAGTAGTGACACCCTGTTCGGAGCCGGCGCAGCACTGCCTCCCGCCTACCCTGAACGCGCTGCCTGGGGCACGGCGCCGAAGCTCCGCCAGTGGCAGAGCGAGGCGCTCGAGAAGTACTTCGACGAGTCGCCGAGCGACTTCCTCGCGGTCGCGACGCCGGGCGCCGGGAAGACCACCTTCGCGCTCCGCGTGGCCACCCAGCTCGTGGACCGCGGCGTGGTCAACCGCATCACCATCGTGGCGCCCACGGACCACCTCAAGCGCCAGTGGGCGGACGCCGCCGCGAAGGTCGGTCTGGCGATCGACCCCAACTTCAAGAACGCCGACGGGCGGCACGGAGGCGCGTTCATCGGCGTCGCGGTGACCTACGCGCAGGTGGCGAGCAAGCCGATGCTGCACCGCGCGAAGACCGAGGCGGCCCGCACGCTCGTGATCCTCGACGAGATCCACCACGGCGGCGACGCCCTGTCCTGGGGCGACGGCATCCGCGAGGCCTTCGAGCCGGCCACGCGCCGGCTCGCCCTGACCGGTACGCCGTTCCGCTCGGACACGGCCGCCATCCCGTTCGTGGAGTACGTCGAGGATCGCGACGGGATCCGTCGCTCCCGGGCGGACTACACCTACGGCTACGGCCAGGCGCTCAGGGACCACGTGGTGCGGCCCGTCATGTTCATGGCGTACTCCGGCCAGATGCGCTGGCGGACCAGTGCGGGCGAGGAGATGGCGGCATCGCTCGGCGAGTCGGCCGTCACGAAGGACATCACGGCCCAGGCCTGGCGGACGGCGCTCAACCCCGCCGGTGAGTGGATTCCCTCGGTTCTCGCGGCGGCGGACAAGCGCCTCACCGAGGTGCGGAGGACGGTGCACGACGCCGGGGGACTCGTGATCGCCACGGACCACGACGACGCCCGCGCCTACGCAGGCCAGCTCAAGCGGATCACGGGGGAGTCCCCGACCGTCATCCTCTCCGACGACGCGAAGGCCTCGGGCAAGATCGAGGAGTTCTCCGCGGGCGAGAAGCGCTGGATGGTGGCGGTGCGCATGGTGTCGGAGGGCGTCGACGTCCCGCGGCTCGCGGTCGGCGTCTACGCGACCTCCACCGCCACGCCCCTGTTCTTCGCCCAGGCGGTGGGCCGCTACGTCCGTGCACGACGCCGCGGTGAGACGGCGTCGATCTTCCTGCCCTCGGTCCCCACCCTCATGGCGCTCGCGAACCAGCTCGAGCTGGAGCGTGACCACGCGCTCGACCGCCCGGACAAGGACGACGAGGGCTTCGGCCTCGAGGACGGCCTGATGGAGGCCGCGAACCGCGAGGACAAGGCCTCCGACTCCCTGACGAAGCAGAAGTTCGAGGCTCTGGAGTCACAGGCGTCCTTCGACCGCGTCCTGTTCGACGGCGGCGAGTTCGGGACCGGCGGGGAGCTGGGGAGCGAGGACGAGCAGGACTTCCTCGGCATCCCGGGCCTGCTCGACGCCGACCAGGTGGGCCAGCTGCTGCGCCAGCGGCAGCACGAGCAGCAGTCGCGCCGGAAGGCCAGGGGCGGCGCCGCGGCCCCGGCGGCCGAGCCGCTCGTCGTGGACCACCGTCAGCTCACCGAGCTGCGCGGCCAGCTGGCGAAGAACGTCTCGGCGTGGGCGGCCCGCACGGGCATGCCGCACGGCCAGGTTCACACCGAACTGCGGCGTCAGTGCGGGGGCCCGGCCGTCGCACAGGCCAACGAGGACCAGCTGCAGCGCCGGTTGCAGAAGCTGCAGGACTGGTTCATCGGCAAGAAGTAGGGCGCTCGCGCGCGAGCGTGCGGGCCACGCTGGAGTGGGCGCGGCGCCCGCGCGGGTCCAGAGGGTGCAGCGGGATCCGGCGGCGTCTAGCGGCGGAGTTCGATCCCTGCGGACTCGAGTTCGTCGAGGGCGTCCTCGGAGCCGTCCGCATGCACCCCGCGCGTGAGATCCGCGATGACGGAGACCCCGTACCCCGCCTGCAGCGCGTCGAGGGCGGTGGCCCGCACGCAGTAGTCGGTCGCGAGGCCCACCACCACGACGTCGTCCACCTCGTGGTCCCGGAGCCAGTCGTCGAGCGTCAAGGGATCCTCGTCGGTCTCGACCGAGCCCCCGCCGAGCTTCTGCTCTCCCGTGGGCACTTCGTCCTCCGGGGCCTTGACCCCCTCGAAGCCCGAGTACGCGGCCTCGAACTGTCCCTTCCGGAACACGGCGTCGATGCTCTCGGTGTCGAGGTCCGGGTGGAAGTCCGAGCCCTTGGTGTCTGCGACGCAGTGGACGGGCCACGAGTCCACGAAGTCGGGGGTCTCGCTGAAGTGGGCCCCCGGATCGATGTGCCAGTCCTGGGTCGCGACGATGTAGTCGTAGGACCCGGCCTGCTCGTCGATGTGGTCGCTGATGTCCGCGGCCACGCGTGCGCCGCCGTCGACGGCGAGGGAACCGCCCTCGCAGAAGTCGTTCTGCACGTCCACGATGATGAGTGCGCGTGTCATGGTGCTGCCTCCTCGTACTCGGTGGGGATGACGGGCTCGCCGCGCTGCAGGCGCCGCACGGCGCCCGGGAGTTCGGCGATCGAGAGCGTGTGCCGTTCGGCCGCGCGGGTGACGGCCTCAGCGCCCGTCCACCCGGGGAGGAGGACGCCGTCGCGGACGAAGTGCTGGACGAGCGGGCGGTCATTGCCGTCGTCGGCCGGGCTGATGCCGATCCCCACCACTTCCGCCTGCGCGACGCCGCGTTCGTCGAGGCGGCGGAGGGCGTCCTTGTGGCCGCCGAGGGACGCCTTGTTCTTGGAGGCCTTCGCCACGGACACGTAGGCGCCGTCGTCCCCCTCCCGGCTCACGAGCTTGTAGACCATCCCGGCCGTGGGGGCACCGGACCCGGTGACGAGGGAGGTGCCCACGCCGTAGGAGTCCACCGGCGCGGAGGCGAGGAGACCGATCGCGAACTCGTCGAGGTCCGAGGTGACGACGATCTTCGTGGAGGTGTTGCCGAGGTCGTCCAGGAGGTGGCGCACCCATCGCGCCTGCGCCACGAGGTCCCCGGAGTCGAGCCGGACGGCACCGAGTTCGGGTCCTGCGACGTCCACGGCGGTGCGGACGCCCTGTTCGACGTCGTACGTGTCCACGAGCAGCGACGTGCCGCGGCCGAGCGAGGCGACCTGCGCCTCGAAGGCCGCCCGCTCGGAGTCGTGGAGGAGGGTGAAGGAGTGCGCCGCGGTCCCGACCGTCGGGAGACCGTACCGGCGGCCGGCCTCCAGGTTCGAGGTGCTCGCGAAGCCACCGATCACGGCGGCGCGGGCCGCGGCGACGGCCGCTTCCTCGTGCGTGCGGCGCGAGCCCATCTCGATGCACGGCCGACCGGCTGCCGCGCCTGTCATGCGCGAGGCGGCCGAGGCGATGGCGCTGTCGTGGTTGAGGATCGAGAGGACGAGGGTCTCGAGGATGCAGGCCTCGGCGAACGAGGACTCGATGGTGAGGATGGGCGACCCGGGGAAGTAGGCCTCGCCCTCCGCGTACCCGGAGATCGATCCGCGGAAACGGAAGTCGGCGAGCCAGGCGAGCGTGGTGTCGTCGACGATCCTGTGGTCGGCGAGGAAGCCGAGCTGCACGTCGTCGAACGTGAAGGTCTCGAGCGCCTCCAGCAGACGCCCGGTCCCGGCGACGACGCCGTAGCGGCGGCCCGCCGGCAGACGCCGGGCGAAGGCCTCGAACACGGAGCGGCGGTGCGCCGCCCCCGAGTGCAGCGACGCCTGGAGCATCGTGAGTTCGTACTGGTCGGTGAAGAGCGCGCTGTTCTGCGCGATCACCGGGGCGGGGGGCGTACGGGACGCGTGAGCGCCGGTCACGGGGATGGTCACCCTCAGAACGATAGCGGGGCGCCTGTCCTCCTGCGTACCCGGCGGCGGCACCCGGCCGTGCGACCTAGAATGGGCGGTATGACAGTAGGCTTCGCAACCGGCACGGACACGCTGGAGGAGGTGCGCTCCGCCGAGCGCACGGACCTCGACCAGCCCTGGGTGGTGGTGGTCTGGAACGACCCCGTGAACCTCATGAGCTACGTCAGCTACGTCTTCCAGACCTACTTCGGCTACAGCGAGGCCAGGGCCCGCACGCTCATGCTCGAGGTCCACGAGCAGGGGCGCTCCGCCGTCGTCTCCGGTACACGGGAGAAGGTGGAGCAGGACACCGTCGCGCTCCACTCCTACGGACTCTGGGCCACCTTCGAAAAAGCCGGAAGCGAGTAGTCCGCCCCATGGCGAAACCCTTCAAGTCAACGCGTCGCGGCATCACCGGGGCGCTCGAGCCCGGCGAGGCGCGCCTGCTGCGTGCACTGCTCGACGACGTCGTCTCCATGCTCGAGCCCGACACCGCACCGAGCGAGGACCCGCTGGCGGCGCTCGTGGGCATGTCGGGGGCGGACTCCGACGCGAGCGCGCCGGATGACTCCGCCGTGCGGCGGCTCCTGCCCGACGCCGTCCGCGGGGACGACGACGAGGCCCTCGCCTTCCGCCGTCTCACCGAGCGCTCCCTGCGCGAGCAGAAGATCGGGGCCCTGCGCAGTACCGCCCTGCTGACGGAGTCGAGTCCCATGACCCTCGGGGACGACCAGGCGCGCCTGTTCGCGCAGGCCCTCAACGACGTGCGGCTGGTCCTCGCGGACCGCCTGAGCATCGAGACGGAGGAGGACGCCGAGCGCCTGCACGACATCGCCGACTCGAAGGACGTGGACGACGTCGAGTCCTACCTGGCGCTCGTCTACAACTTCGTCACGTGGCTCCAGGAGTCGCTCGTGCAGGCGATGCTGAAGGCCGCGAAGCTCGAGCGCTGACGGCCGCGGAAGGCCCTCCGCGGGCGGGACGCACGTCCGGAGACGGGACACCTGCCGCGATGTCCCCCACGACACGCGCTGTGACACATCGCACGGACCGACGGATAGTTTTCGTCGGTGGCACACCATATTCTCGAGGGATCATGAGTCAACAGCCCCTGCCCGCTGACCGTGCGGAAGCGCCCATCGGCATCTTCGACTCCGGTGTCGGGGGATTGACGGTGGCCCGGGCGGTCATCGACCAGCTGCCCCACGAATCGATCATGTATGTGGGCGACACCGCGAACGGACCCTACGGGCCGCTGCCCATCGCCCGCGTGCGGGCGCACGCCCTGGGTGTCATGGACGAACTCGTGGACTCCGGCGTGAAGCTGCTCGTGATCGCCTGCAACTCGGCGTCGGCCGCCGTCCTCCGGGACGCCCGCGAGCGCTACACCGCGCGCTACGGCATCCCCGTGATCGAGGTCATTCAGCCGGCCGTCCGCCGGGCGGTCGCGGCCACGCGCACGGGCCGGATCGGCGTCATCGGGACGTCCGCGACCATCGGCTCGCGGGCCTATGACGACACGTTCGCCGCCGCACCGCACCTCGAGGTCACCTCGGTCGCGTGCCCCGCCTTCGTCGAGTTCGTCGAGGCCGGCATCACCGGCGGGCCGGAGCTGCTGCGCACGGCCGAGGAGTACCTCGCGCCGCTGCAGGCCGCCGACGTGGACACCCTCGTGCTCGGCTGCACCCATTACCCGCTCCTCACCGGGGTCATCTCCTACGTGATGGGCGACGCCGTCACCCTCGTCTCCAGCGCCGAGGAGACCGCGAAGGACGTCTACCGCGCCCTCGTCTCCCACGGTCTCGAACGGCGCGGCGATGCGCCGGGCGAGCACCGGTTCGTCGCGACCGGGGACTCGACGAGCTTCGAGGTCCTGGCGCGCCGATTCCTCGGGCCGGAGGTGGTGAGCGTGCAGCACGTGGATCACGTGGCCGCGCAGTACCCCACCGGCAGCCTGGCCCGGATCACGCCGGAGATGATCGCGGCCGCCGGGTTCCCGCGCACATGAAACTCACGATCGTCGGCTGCAGCGGATCCTTCCCCGGACCGCAGTCCCCGGCGTCCTGCTACCTGCTGAGTGCGGAGTGGGAGGGGCGCACCTGGCGGATCCTGCTCGATCTCGGCAACGGGTCCCTCGGTGCCCTCCAGCGCTACATGGATCTGCGGGAGATCGACGGTGTGTTCCTCTCGCACCTGCACCCCGACCACTGCATGGACCTCTGTGGTCTCCACGTGGCCGTGCACTGGGACCCCTCCGGCTGGGGACTGCCCCGCATCCCCGTCTGGGGTCCGGCCGCGACCGCGGACCGCATGGCGAGCGCCTACGGCCTTGATCCCGACCCCGGGATGCACGAGGACTTCGACTTCCGGTCCTGGGCGGACCGCGGGCCCGTGAGCATCGGGCCGTTCACCGTCACGCCGTACCGCGTGCTGCACCCCATCGAGGAGGCCTATGCGCTCCGGGTGGAGGTGGCGGAAGCCGACGCGTCCGGCGTCGTGCGCCCGCACGTGCTGACCTACTCGGGTGACACGGACGCATGCGACGGTCTCGTCGACGCGGCCCGCGACGCCGACATCTTCCTCTGCGAGGCGGCGTTCCACGAGGGGCGCGACGACGCCATCACGGGTGTGCACCTCACGGGCAAGCGCGCGGGTGCCGTGGCGACGGAAGCCTCGGCGCGACGGCTGCTCCTGACGCACCTGCCGGTCTGGAACGACGCCAACCTCGCCGTGAGCGAGGCGAGGGAGAGCTACGACGGCCACCTCGCCGTCGCGGTGGCCGGCGTCTCCTACTCCGTCTGACCGGTTGCTCAACCTGAGCGTCCGGCGCCGTGACGCGTCGTTGTGGAGACGTCGCGCGAAGGTCCAGCTGTTCACGTCATGCCTTCAGGCCCCCGTCTAGACTGGGGACCATGACCCCCCCGAACCAGAGCTCCGAGCTCCCTGCTGCCGCACACGGCTCCCCCGCGCTCCGAGCCGACGGCCGCACGCCGGACCAGCTCCGCGCCATCAGCATCACGCGCGGCTGGTCGAAGCAGGCCGAGGGGTCCGCGCTCATCGAGTTCGGCAACACGCGCGTGCTCTGCACCGCATCCCTGACCAGCGGTGTTCCCCGGTGGCTGAAGGGCGAGGGGAGGGGCTGGGTCACCGCGGAGTACGCGATGCTGCCACGGGCCACCAACACGCGCTCGGACCGTGAGTCGGTCAAGGGGAAGATCGGCGGCCGTACCCACGAGATCTCGCGTCTGATCGGCCGTTCGCTGCGGTCCATCATCGACACCAAGGCGCTCGGCGAGAACACGATCGTGCTGGATTGCGACGTGCTGCAGGCCGACGGCGGAACCCGCACGGCGGCGATCACGGGAGCCTACGTGGCGCTCGCCGACGCCATCCGGTACGCCAAGGAGAACAAACTGATCCCCGCGTCGGCGTCCCCGCTGACCGACACCGTCGCCGCGATCAGCGTGGGCATCATCGACGGCGTGCCCATGCTCGACCTGCCCTACGTGGAGGACGTGCGCGCGGAGACGGACATGAACGTCGTCGTCACGGGATCCGGCAAGTTCGTCGAGGTGCAGGGCACTGCGGAGGGCGCACCCTTCGACCGCGCGGAACTCGATGCTCTCCTCGACCTCGCGCTGCTCGGCACGGCGCAGCTCGCCCGCATCCAGGTGGACACCCTGCGGGAATCGCACGGTGGGTGAGGCACCCGCGCCGCGTCTCGTCCTCGCCACGCGGAACGCCGGCAAGCTCCGTGAGCTCCGGGAGTTGCTCCGCGGTCGGGTGCCGGGACTCGACGTCGACACGCAGGTGATCGACGCGGCGACGGCCGGCGCGCCGGACGTGATCGAGAGCGGGGTGACGTTCGAGGAGAACGCACTCCTCAAGGCCGAGCAGACTGCCGCGGCCACCGGCCTGATCGCCGTCGCGGACGACTCGGGTCTCGCCGTGGACGTGCTCGGGGGAGCACCCGGGATCTTCTCCGCCCGCTGGGCGGGCACCCACGGGGACGACGACGCGAACATGCGCCTCCTCCTGGCGCAACTGTCCGATCTCCCCGACGGGCGGCGGGGCGCAGCGTTCGTCTGCGCGGCGGCGCTCGCCGGCCCCCGGGACAGCACCGTGACGGCGCACACGGAGCGTGGCGAGCTGAGGGGGATCCTCCTGCACGCGCCGCGGGGCAAGGGCGGATTCGGGTACGACCCGATCCTCGTCCCCGCCGGAACCGAGCGCACGTGCGGCGAACTGAGCGCCGACGAGAAGAACGCCATCAGTCACCGCGGGATCGCCTTCCGTGCCCTCCTGCCGTATCTGATCGATGCGTTGGCCTGAGCCGTGACGCCCGAGCGTCAGCCCCCTGCGCGATCGGTCCATCCGAAGCGCGGACCACGAACCACCGAAGAGACGGGAACACCGTGAGTATCATCCACACAGTCGAGGCCGTGCAGGTCACCGCGGCCACCACCTCCTCGGACGGCTCGGCCCTCGGCAGCGTGACCGACTGGGCCGTGAACCTGATGGAGACGATCGGGGCTCCGGGTGCGGGCCTCGCGATCGCCCTCGAGAACCTGTTCCCACCGCTGCCCAGCGAGGTCATCCTGCCCCTGGCCGGATTCACCGCGAGCCGCGGGAACTTCTCGCTCTTCGAGGCCATCCTCTGGACCACGCTCGGTTCCGTGGTGGGCGCCTACGCGCTGTACGCGCTCGGGGCCTGGCTGGGGCGCGACAGGATGCGCCGTCTCGTGTCCAAGGTGCCGCTGATCGACATCGAGGACGTCGACCGCGTCGAGGCGTGGTTCGCCCGCCACGGGTACCGCGCGGTCTTCTTCGGGCGCATGATCCCGCTGTTCAGGAGCCTCGTGTCCATCCCGGCGGGAATCGAACGCATGCCCGTCGGCATCTTCCTCCTGCTCACGACCGCGGGGAGCCTCATCTGGAACTCGATCTTCGTGCTCGCGGGCTTCTACCTCGGCGAGAATTGGCACGTCGTGGAGCAGTACGCGGAGATCTTCCAGCGGATCGTGATCGTCGGGATCATCCTCTTCGCCGTCTGGTTCGTGGTCACGAAGATCCGCAAGCACCGGCTCAGGAAGCGGGTGCAGTGACCGGAGCGGTGCCAGGGCCGGCGTCGCCTTCGGGTGGCGACCAGCCGGCCGCGGCTCCGCTCGCCGCGGTCTGGCCGCTCTTCGGGCTCGTCATCACGACCCCGCGCCTGGTCCTGACGCCCCTGCGCGACGAGCACCTGCCCGGACTCGTCGATGCCGCGCTCGCAGGTATCCACGATCCGGCGGTGATGCCGTTCAGCGTCCCGTGGACGGATGCCCCCCGCGACGTGCTCGTGACCGAGACCCTGAAGTACCAGTGGCGGACCCGGGCGCAGACCGGACCGGACGAGTGGACCGTGTCCTTCGCCGTCCTCCGCGACCGGCAGGTCATCGGCGTGCAGGATCTCATGGCGCGGCGGTTCCGCACGCTGCGGCAGGTCGAATCCGGCTCGTGGTTGACCGCGTCCTCGCAGGGTCAGGGCCTCGGTACCGAGATGCGGGCGGCCGTGCTGCAGTTCGCCTTCGACCGCCTCGGGGCGACGTCCGCCGTCTCGGCCGCCGCCGAGTGGAACCACGCGTCCCTCGGCGTCTCGCGTCGCCTCGGGTACGTCCCGAACGGCACCGCCCTCGTGGAGGCGCGCGCCGGCGAGCCGGGTCACGAGCAGAGGCTCCTGCTGCAGCGCGACCAGTTCGTCCGGCCCTCCTGGTCCGCGAGCATCGCGGGTGATGAGGCTGTCGGGGCGTTCCTGCTGGGTGGGTCAGGTGAGGTCCGGGACCATCGGCGCGACGCGGGCGGGCCGGGTGAGCTCCCGGGACAGATCAGCGGCCGGATCGAACAGTCGCGCGTCCAGCCCGAGTGAGAGGGCCGTGTCGATGTTCGCCGGGGCGTCGTCGATGAAGGTCACATCGTGCGGCTGGACCCCGAGCTCGGACAGGACGAACCGGAAGATCTCCGCCGACGGCTTCACGAGGCCCAGCGAGGAACTGAAGAAGCGGTGGGGGAAGAATCCCGTCCAGGGCGCGTGCGCCAGCTGCGCCACCATGGCGGCGGGCATGTTCGACAGCAGCGCCAGGCGCTCACCCTGGGCGTCCAGGTCCTGGAGCACGTCCAGCGTCTCGAGGTTGGGGTGCGACCACTGGTTGCCGTCGAGGACGTCGAGCCAGGACGCCCTCGCGGACTCGACCCGCTCGCCGCACACGAGCGACCAGTACTCGATCGAGGTGAGCGAACCGGCGTCGTACGCGAACCGGTGCTGCCAGTAGGACGACGTCGATTCCTGCGGGGACGGCACGCCGGTCGCCTCGGACATGAGTTCCCAGTCCTCGGGCGTGGGCGACGTCGAGATCACGTTCCCGTAGTCGAAGAGGAAGAGGCGGCGGGGGCGGTCGGAGCGAGCCATGGTCAAGAGTAGGACGGCGACATCCCGGACGCGCCGCGCCGGGAGTGAACGTTGCATGAACGGGAAGTGGGGGAGAGCGGCGGTAAACTCATGGACGTGGGAATCGCGTTCACGGCCATCGACTTCGAGACGGCCAACGGCTTCCGCGGGTCTCCCTGTGCGGTAGGTCTCACGAAGGTGCGCAACGGCCGCGTGGTCGAGGAGGCCTCGTGGTTGATGCGCCCACCCGCCGGGCACGACCACTTCGATGCACGCAACATCGCCATCCACGGCATCACCTCGGGCATGGTGGCGGACGAGCCCCGCTTCGGGGAGCTCTTCCCCGAGATCGGGGGCTTCATCGGCTCCGACGTGATCGTGGCCCACAACGCGGCGTTCGACCTCGGTGTGATCCGGTCCGCCCTCGAGGTGTCCGCGCTCGCCGGCCCCGCCTGGGAGTACGCCTGCACCGTCATGCTGTCGCGGAAGAGCTACTTGCTGCCGTCCTACTCCCTGCCCTTCGTGGCCGAGGCCGCCGGCGTGCCGCTCGTCAACCATCACGACGCCGTGGAGGACGCCCGGGCGTGCGCGGGCATCATGATCGACATCGCCCGGCGGAACGAGGCCGTGACCGTCGAGGAGGTGCTCGGCCGCCACGACCTCGCACTCTCCCGCGCGGAGCCGTACGCCCCCGGCGTCGACGACTTCTCCAAGGCCACGCGCAACGCCCTGCAGCAGCGGACGACGCCGGCGGGGTGGGGCGGCTGGCCGGAGGAGGGCGCCAACCCGCACGCCAACGCGCAGGCGGACCCACGGCATCCGCTGTACGGGCAGACCGTGGTGTTCACGGGCAACCTGGGGATCTCGCGGCCGCTCGCGAAGGAACGGGCGGCGAGGCTCGGGGCCCAGCCGGCGAGCGCCGTCACGCGCCGCACCACGGTACTCGTGGTCGGCGACGGGTTTGTCGCCTCGGACCTGCGGAACGGGCGCGTGACCGGCAAGGCGCGGCGTGTCCTGGAACTGCACGAGCGCGGGCAGTCCATCGAGGTGCTCTCCGAGGCGGAGTTCCTGCAGATGACGGGCGGGCGCTGGCCCGTCGGGAGCCAGTAGCCACACCTGTGCGGGAGCAGTTCCGCAGCGGAGCAGGAGCGGCAGGAGCAGTTCAGGCGCTGAAGAGGCGGATGACCGGCTTGGCCGATATACCCGTCAGAGGCGCAGGTCGATGCCCGTCAATCCTGCGGAGAGATCGATCAGGCGCGACGCGGCGTTGCTCTCCCGGGCACGCGGCTCGGCATTTACCAGGGCCGGCTGCCCTGCGAGCTGGAACCATCCGTCCGGTCCGCAGTACGCGCCGTTCGGGATGTCGCGGTCGACCGCCGCGCGCACGAGCGGCCAGGCGCCCGCGTCCTTCCCCTGCGCCACGTGCCGCATGATGCTCCTCCGCCACGGCGCGGCCTCGCTGTGCGCGTCGACGCCCGGCCGCTCGGGGGTGAACATCCGGAGCGCGAAGCCGGGGTGGGCCACGACGCTCGTGGCCGGGCTCAGCGTGAGATCGAGCCGCCGCGCGAGCTCGAACCCGAAGGCCATGACGGCGAGCTTCGACGTCGCGTAGGCGCGCGCATTGCGGTACCCGGCGGGCTGGAGGCTCGAGGGCGTCAACCGGGCCCACCGGTGGCTGATGCTCCCGAGGTGCACGATCCGCGCGCCCGCCGTGGAGAGCGCGGGCAGCAGGAGTGCGATCAGCGCGTAATGCCCCAGGTGGTTCGTCCCGAACTGCAGCTCGAACCCGTCCGCCGTCGTTCGACGTGCCGGGGACCCGACCACGCCGGCGTTGGCGAGAAGAGCGGTCAGCGGTGGACCCGCGGCCACGGCCTCCGCCGCCGCTCGCACGGACGTCAGGTCCGCGAGATCCAGGGGCTGGAAGGCGACGTCGGCATCCGGGTACCTCCCACGGATGGCGGCGATGGCACGCATCGCCTTGTCCTCGCTCCGCGAGGCCATGACGACGGCGGCCCCTGCCGCGGCGAGCTGCTCGCAGGCGAAGTAGCCGAGACCGGCGTTGCCGCCGGTGACCATCACCCTGTGCTGCGAGAGATCGGGGAGCGCCTCCGAGTTCCACATGGCATCAGCGTAGACGGTCGTTCTCCCCGTCGGATGTCCGCCGACGCGGGCGCGACCGGGCGCCGCGTCGCGGGTCAGCTGCCCGTGGTCGCGGCGATCAACGACTGCGCCACGGTGCGCACGACGCCGGTGAGACCCTCCGCGGAGAGGTACGCGGGAGGGAGGGCGGCCGTGCCGTGCAGCGCCCCGATGATCCCACCGGCCAGCGACGCTGCAACGCCACCGGCGGCGTCGGGCCGACCCGCGTCCGCCGCGTGCGCGAGGGCGGCGTCGAGGTGGTCCCGGGGGGACACGGCATGCGCCGTCTCCGCCACGGCCTGGAGTGCGGCGTCGAGGGTCGCGTCCGCCGTGGTGCTGCCCGGGGCGCCCACGGCCATGCTCCCGCTCGCGGTGCGGGGTGCGTCCTCGTGCGTGGCCCCGACCAGCGCCGGGTCCTCGCCGCCTGCTCCGGCGGCGACACCGTTCGGGTGCCCTGCGCGCTGCGGGCGGGCGTCGCCGTCGTGCGCCGCTGCGGCGAGGCGCTGTTCGACGCCACGGTCAGCCTCGAGGGCCGCCAGGAGGTCGCGATGCTCGACGACGAGGGAACGGATGAGGCTGCTGTAGCGCGCGGCCGCCCCCTTGGCGGCGGCCGAACCGTGCGTCAGCGCCGCGGCGTCGAACGTGAGCCGCTCCACCATCGAGTCGGGGATGCGCGGTACCAGGCCGAACGGTGCCGAGCGCATCAGCGCTCCGGGGCCGGTCGCGAGCGGGTTCAGCGGCCGGGCTCGGGTTCCCATCTCGCCCGTCAGGAGGGCCCGGACCGTGTCCTCGTCCGGTCGGTCCACCACCAGGAGGTCCTCCTGCCGGTCCAGCCACCGGCCGGGCTGCACCGGCAGATTGCTTGGCAGGTGCTCGCCCTGTCGCGTCAGCCACCGCAGGTACGCGAGCCACACGCAGGCGATCTCGTCCGCCGCGATGCCGTCGTTGGCCCACTCCAAAGCCTCCGTCAGGGCGTCGACGGTGGAGAGCGTGAGCTGCGTGGCGTCGGTGACGACGGCGGAGGCCGGGTCCGTGAACGCGGCGCGCGGATCATCGCCGGCGGAGTGGAGGACACCGAAGGCGTCACCCGCGGCGGTGCCCAGCAGGCAGCCGAGGACGCGGTCTTCATAGGACGGGGAGGGGGTGATTGTCACGCGTCCAGTCTAGGGAGGCACAGGGATCCGTACGCGCGGCCTGAGCGGGCGCGTGCGCACGGCGCCCAGCTACCGTGCAGACTACGATGGAACGCTTGTCGGCGGCCCTCACGGACGCCACACTGCCGGGCCAGATCTCCCGACGCCAACCGAAGGACTCCTCACCATGACCGACCACCCGTCGTCGTCCGCGCCACCGCGCCCCTCCGCCCCTCGGGAGCAGGCCGCCCGGGCCGCTGCCGAGCAGTATCCTGCCGCCTCGAACTCCTCACCCCACCGCAGTGGGGTCGCGGCCCGGTCCCTCGCGGAGGGCGTCGGGTCCTTCCTCGTGATCGTGGCCGGTCTCGGAGCCACCATCACCGCGTCCGACACGGCGCTGGAACCCACGCTCGTCTTCGGGCTCGCCGTCGTCGCCGCGATGATCGCGTTCGGTCACGTCTCGGGTGGACACTTCAACCCGGCGATCACGCTGGGGTCCCTCGTGGCCGGTCGCACGTCGGCCAAGGACGCGGGCCTCTACGTCCTCGCGCAGCTCCTCGGTGCGGTGGCCGCCTCAGGACTCGTTTGGCTCGTGTTGAGCGCGAACCCGCAGCTCACCGACATCCGCGTGTTCTTCAGCACCGCGTCCAACGGGTTCGCGGAGCACTCGCCGATCCAGTTCCCGCTCGCCAGCGCCTTCCTCCTCGAGGTGGTCGCGACGGCGCTCCTCGTCGCGGTGTTCCTCGGCGCCGGGTCAGCCCGCGCCCGGCGCGACCTCGCGCCCTTCGCCGTCGGGCTGGCCTACGCCGGTCTCCTCACCTTCCTGCTTCCCGTCACGAACGGCGGCCTCAACCCGGCGCGCTCGACGGCGTCCGCGGTGTTCGCCGAGCCGTGGGCGATCGAGCAGCTGTGGCTCTTCTGGGCAGCGCCCGTGGTCGGCGCGCTCGTCGCCGGGCTCGCCTACCGTTCCGTCGGTTCGCCCCATGCCGGTTCGCCCGATGCCGGGACGTCCGACGGCGCGATGCGCGACGGCGCGACGACCGGCGCACCGGGAGCCCTCGCGACCGATGCTGCGCCCGGGCCGACGCCTGCTAGCACGGGCGTGTCGATCATGGACACGGACGCCGGGCGCCTGTCTGCCGGGCCCGGTCCTGCCGCCTACCCGTGGCCCGCGGCACCGGCCGATCGGGTGGACGAGCAGCAGGCGGGACGTGCTGTCGACGGATCCGCAGCCTCGCCCCGTCCCGGCCTCTCGGATGATCGTGGCGACGATGCCGCGGCCTTCTTCGACGATGCCCCGGAGGATCCCCGCCGCTGACCGGGTGGGCTGCCGTCTCCTGCCCGTGCTCCCTGTCCGGGTCCTCCATCCGGTCCCTCGGCCGGCGGGTCGCCGGACCGACCCGTGCGGGTGCCGGGATGCCCTGCGGGGCGCCTCGATGGTGGACTGGAAGGGCCCGCCGAGGTCTTGAACGGGGCTCGCCGCGAGCTCGGGCGTCGAATGTCGGAGAGCAGCGGTAGCGTGAAAATCATGAAGATCCTGCACACGTCCGACTGGCACCTGGGCCGTTCCTTCCACGGCACAGGCACCCTCGACGCCCAGCGGATCTTCATCGACAACCTCGAGAAGACGGTGCGGGAGGAGGGCGTGCGGCTCGTCCTCGTCGCGGGTGACGTCTACGATCGGGCGCTACCCGCCGTGGACGTCGTCGCTCTCTTCGACGACGCGCTGGAGCGGCTCACGGTCGCCGGTGCCCAGGTGGTCGTGACAAGCGGCAACCACGACTCGGCCACGAGGCTCGGTTTCGGTGGGCGCATCCTCGCGCGGGGCGGGGTCCACCTGCGCACGCGCCTCGAGGACATCGGCACACCCGTCATCGAGCCGCTGGGTGAGGACACCCATCTCGCGGTCTACGGCATCCCCTACCTCGAGCCGCGCGTCGTGGCCGGAGCGCTCGAGGCGGAAGCGGGGACGCACACCGCGGTCACGCGAGCCGCGCTCGCCAGGGTGCGCGAGGACATCGCCCGCCGGAGCACGGAGGGTCGGGTCGTCTCGATCGTCATGGCCCACACGTTCGCCGCCGGGGGCGCGAGCACGGACAGCGAGCGCGATCTCGCCATCGGGGGCCTCGGATCGGTGCCGCTCGGCCTCTTCGACGGCTTCGACTACAGCGCACTCGGGCACCTGCACGGCAAGCAGAAACTGTCCGAGACGGTGCGGTACTCCGGGTCGCCCCTCGCGTACTCGTTCTCGGAGGCACGGCAGAACAAGGGCGCCTGGCTGCTCGACGTCACCGCGGACGGCATCGGTGAGATCCTGAGCGTCGACTGGCCCGCGCCCCGTGAGCTGGCGGTGATCAGCGGAGCGCTGGAGGACCTCCTGGCGCGCGAGGACCTCGCCTGGGCGGAATCCGCGTACTGCCATGTCACGCTCACGGATGCGGAGCGGCCGGCACGAGCCATGGAGCGGTTGCGCACGCGTTTCCCCGATACCCTCGTCCTCGCGTTCGCGCCCGAAGGCGGCGCGCGCGAGGACCAGCGCACCTACAGTCAGCGCATCGCCGAAGCACGCGATGATGCCGAGATCTGCTGCGGATTCCTCGATCACGTCAGGGGGCGCACCACCTCCGAGGAGGAGGAGACCGTCATCCGGTCCGCGGTCGACGCCGTCCTGAGCCTCGCGCACGAGAGGTAGAAGCGGCATGCGACTCCACCGTCTCGAGATCCAGGCGTTCGGTCCCTTCGCGGACAGGCAGAGCGTCGATTTCGACGTGCTCTCGAGTCAGGGACTCTTCCTCCTCAACGGCCCCACGGGAGCGGGCAAGTCCAGCGTGCTCGACGCCGTCTGCTTCGCCCTCTACGGTTCGGTGCCGGGTGCCAGGCACGCCGCCAAGAGGCTCCGCAGCGACCATGCCGCGGATGGGGTCGCGCCGGAGGTCTCCCTGGAGTTCTCGGCGGGGGGCCGCCGCTACCGCGTGGTGCGCTCGCCCTCCTGGGAGCGGCCCGCGAAGCGCGGCGGCGGAACGACGAGTGAGCAGGCACGGACCCTCCTGAGCGAGTACGTAGCGGGCGAGTGGGTGCGGAAATCGGCTCGGAACGACGAGGCGGGGTTGGAACTGCAGACCCTGCTGGGGATGGACAAGGATCAGTTCACGAAGGTCGTCATGCTGCCGCAGGGCGAGTTCGCCGCCTTCCTCCGTGCCGACGCGAAGCCACGCCGGGAGCTCCTGCAGCGCCTGTTCTCGACGGCGCGCTTCGAGGACCTCGAGAGCCACCTCACCGAGCAGGGTCACCGTGCGGCGCGGGAGGTGTCGGAGCACGAGGAACGCCAGCGCAACCTCCTGCTCAGGGCCGTCGAGGAGGCGGAGCGCCATGACGTCGCGGCCCTCGAGCTCGGCGTGGACCCGGAGACGGTGAGCGATCGTGCCGGGGCGGTGCAGACGCTCACCGAGGCGCTGGCGGAACGGCGGGAGGCCGCGGAGGCACAGAGTACTGATCTGGCCGAGCGGAGCGCGCTCGCCGACGGCGCCCTGAGCGCGCTCCGGCGACGACGCGAGCGCCGGGATGCCCTGCAGCGCCTGCAGCGCCAGCGCGCCGAGCACGAGGCACTCGGGAACGATGTCGGGCCGGCCACGGAGCTCCTCCGGCGTCACGACGAGGCGCTCGGCCTGTCCTCACTGCTCCACCTGGAGGACGAGGCGCGGGCTACCGCCGACGAGGCTACCGGGTCCCACCGGCTCGCCGTCGCTCGTCTCGGGCAGAATGCCGTGGTGTCCGCCTTCATGGGGGGCGACGCGCAAGCACCGACCGAGCAGTCGGGCTCCGTGCTCACGACCGCGTGCGCGGCAGCCACCGCGGCGCTCACCATGCTGCGCGCTGCTCTCCCGGACGAGGAGCGGCTCCTCGCCCTCCGCTCCGAACTCTCCACGGCCGACGCACGGCTCGTGCAGATCGCCGACCGGACGATCGAGATCGACGTCGAGCTCGAGCGGCTTAGGACCGCCCGGACTGCCGCCACTCGTGACCTCGCCGCCGCCCGCGTGGCGGCCGAGGGGATCGAACACCTGCGCGCCGAACTCACGGCCGCGGAGGCGGCGGAAGCCCTCGTCGTGCAGTACGAGGACGCCCGACGGCGGCTCGACACGACGGAGGACACGCACCGTGACGCTGCGGCACGGTTCCTCGAGCTGAAGGAGCACTGGCTCGCGCTGCTGCAGCGGCGGCTCGAGGAAGCGGCCGTCGAACTCGCCGATCGGCTCCAGCCGGGCCAGCCCTGCGCGGTGTGCGGCAGCATCGACCACCCCCGGCCCGCCTCCTCAGGAGGAACCGGACGCATCACGCTCGATGAGGAACAGTCCGCACGGGACGTCCAGGCCGCCGCCGAGGAGGCACTGCACGAGGTGCGTGACCTGCGGGACGCGACGCGCCTCGAGGTCGCAGATCTCGGAGCCCGGGGCGGCGCCGTCGGCAGGCAGGAGGCCGCCGCGCGGACGCGCACCGCCAGGGGAGCGGTGGACGGCGCGCACGCCGCGGAAGTGCGTGTCCGATCGCTGGACCGGCAGATCGAGCAGATGGTGCGGGAGGAGGACGCCTCCTTGGCTATCCGGGAGGCCCTGCGCGACGAACAGTCCACCGTGGCGTCCCGTCGTGTCTCCTGGCTCGAGCAGGAGGCCTCACTCGTGGACCGCCTCGCAGAGCTGCAGCGGGACGCGCCGTCCCTCTCGGCACGGCTGGAGGCGGTGGAGTCCGCCGCCGCCGATCTCGATGCTGCCCGCAGCGCGCTGGACGCACTCCTCGGGGCCCAGGACGCCCTGACGCGCAGTCGGCACCGATTGCAGAGCGCACTGAAGGACACGGCGTTCGCCACCGGGGACGCGGCGCGGGGCGCGCTGCTCCCCGAGACCGAGCGGATCCACCTGACCACCCTCGTCAAGGACCATGAAGCGCAGGGCCACCGGCTCGAGGCCGCGTGGTCGGAGGCCGTGGTCCAGGAGAGCCTGCGGGAGGAGCAAAGCGGCGTTCCTGCCCCCACGGATGACGACGAGGCCCGGGCACGCACCGAGGCGGAATCACTGCGGGCGCGGGCGCACACGGCGGGTATCGGCGCGGAGGTCCTCGCCCAGTCGGTGACGCAGCTCAGGACGTACGCGCGGCGGCTGGCGGACCTGGAGGCCGTGACCGGACCGCTGCGCTCGCGCGCCCGGATGATCACGGGCCTGGCCGAGACGGCGCGCGGGGGAGGGGAGAACCTGTACAAGATGCCGCTGGCCACCTACGTCCTCGCCTCCCGGCTCGAACAGGTCGCGGCTGCTGCCACGGAGAGACTGCTGCAGATGTCGGACGGTCGGTACGCGCTGGTGCACAGCGATGCCACGTCGGGGAACAGGCGGTCGGGGCTCGGGCTGAACGTGATCGACGGGTGGACGGGCAACCGCCGTGACACGGCGACGCTGTCCGGAGGGGAGTCCTTCATGGCCTCCCTCGCCCTCGCGCTCGGCCTCGCCGATGTGGTGCAGCAGGAATCGGGCGGCCTCGACATCGAGACGCTCTTCGTCGACGAGGGGTTCGGGTCGCTCGACGACCAGGCGCTCGAACAGGTCATGGACGCACTCGAAGGGTTGAGGAGCGGCGGGCGCGTGGTGGGCCTCGTCAGTCACGTCCCGGAACTGAAGCAGCGCGTCGGTGCCCAGCTGCAGGTCGTGAAGGGTCGGCAGGGCTCGACACTGCACTTCGTGGAGCAGCCCGTCAGCGTGTAAAATCGGCGTGTTGACGGGTTGGGCGCATCGGGAGGGGGGACGATGCGCGATCCAAGCACCCGGAAAGCACATGCGATCTTCCTCTTCCCCGGCGGCAACGTCACACAGTCCCGACGCGGTCACCTCGAGTTCGACCGCCCAGCCGACGTCGGCCCCTCACGCCAGACTCGGTAGCAGCGCCAAGAGCAGCGCCGCCAGCCGCATGGACACGAGCTCCGAGAGACGATCGCGTCTCGGCAGGTTCGGCGTCCTCCCGCGGCTCGCAGGGCGCTCCTTCCTCGTCATCGGCCTCTTCGCACGGCTACCGTTGGCGATGCTCACGGTCGGAGCCCTGACCCTCGTGACCACCCAGAGCTCGTCCTACGCCGCGGGAGGCTTCGCGGCCGGCGCCGTCGGCGTCGGCTCCGCGCTCGGTGCGCCGCTGCTCGGCTTCCTCGCCGACAGGCGCGGCCAGCGGATCGTCCTCCTCGTCTCCGCGGTGCTGAACACGGCGGTCACGCTCGCGCTCCTCGCCGCCGCGCTCCTCGTCGACGACTTCAGCGGCAGCGCCCTCGCCGTCGTGCTGGTCGCCTCCTTCGCCGTCGGTTTCACCTGCCCGCAGATCGGGCCGCTCGCACGTGTTCGCTGGATGGCGATGACGCAGCGCGGGCCGAGGTCGGATCTCGACACCGCACTCTCGTACGAGGGCACGGCGGACGAGCTCACGTTCGTGCTCGGCCCCGCGCTGGTCGGCCTTCTCGCCAGCCTCATCGCGCCGTGGCTGCCCCTCGCCCTGGCCGCCGCCCTGACCATCACCCTCGTGACGGCGTTCGCCGTCCACCGCACCGTGGCCGAGAGCGACGCCGCGTCGCAGCGGGCGAGGACGCCGTCGCCGGCGGAGAACGTCCCCGCCGGTTCACCCGATACCCATACCGCGGACGGTGAGGACGCGTCGTCGGACGGGCCGTCGAGCACCACCGCACTCGTGCTGCTCCCCGTCCTCGGGATGATCGCGATCGGGACGTTCTTCGGCTCCACCCAGACCTTCCTCACCGCTTTCGCGGGTGCGTTCGGCGCCGCCGAGACGTCCGGGCTCCTGTATGCCGTGATGGGCCTCAGCTCGGCTGCCGCAGCGTTGTCCGTCGCCTACTGGTCGCCGCGCTTCGCGCATGCGGGCAGGTGGACGGCGTCGGCCGCGGGTATGGTACTGGCCGCCACAGCACTCGCCCTCCCGGCGACCATCGTGTCGATGTTGCTGGTGCTGTTCGTCCTCGGTGTCTTCGTGGGCCCCACCATGGTCACGATCTTCTCGATCGGCGCGGACGTCGCTCCCGCTCATCGTCTCGGGACGGTCATGACCCTGCTCGCGAGCGGGATCGTCACGGGTACGGCGATCGGCTCCGCCGTCGCCGGGACACTGGCGGAATCGGCGGCTGCCGGCGCCGCAGCGGTGGTGCCGGCGGCGGCATCAGTGGTGCTGCTGGTGCTCGGCATCGTGTCCGCGGCGGTCCTCCGCCGTCGTCCGTAGCCGCTCAGCCCAGGAACGTGACCGCGGCGTCCTTGAAGCTGCGCGCCGTGATCGTGCTCGCGTGGTTGCGGCCCGGGATCCTCAGAACGTCCGCGCCGGACCACCGCGCAAGATCGTCGATGCCTCCCGCGTAGTCGTCGTCGTCGCCCGCGACCAGCAGGACGGGCATGCGGGGTACGGCCGCCTCCGGGTCGAAGGGTTCCGTCCCGACGGCGGAGGCCATGGCGAGCAGGGACGGCAGGTCGTTGTCCGGAACCGCGCGCGCCATGCGGAGAAGATCCGCGGTCGTCGGGTCGGAGGGTGGCGGGCCGCCGGCGATGGAGCGCTCGGCGCCCTCGAGATCGAAGGTGGCGAGCGGGTCGGCGGTGCCCGGTCCGCCGAGGACCATGCGACGGACCAGTTCCGGCTGGGTGGCGCCGAACTCCCAGGCGAGGCGCGCTCCCAGCGAGTACCCCACCAGATCCACGCCCGAGCGCGGATGATCCGTGTGGAGGGGGACCACCCGCTCGTCGAACAGGGCCTGCAGGATGTCGGCGCGCATCCGGCTGGGCGTGTATGCCCCTGCATCCCCAGGAGCGGCACTGTCCCCGTGCGCCGGAAGATCGATCATGATCACCGAACGCCCGGCCTCGTTCAGGACCCGGACCCAGCCCGTGTCCATCCAGTTCCTCCGCGACGACGAACCGAAGCCGTGCAGCAGGAGCACCGGAGGTAGCTCGAGCGGAGCGGCCGCGTCGCTGCGGGTGATGGTGAGCCGGGGGTCGATGCCCTCGACGTCGGTCACTGCGTGATGATCCATGCTCACACTGTAGGTGAGCGCCCGGGTCACCACGGGCGCGCCCTCGTGTTCCGGGGACCTTGCGCCCTGCCGAACCGTCGGCGGTGTGGGACGCCGAGGTGCCCGGCCGGGCTGGGCCGGCTTGGTCGGGTCCGCCGGACTCCACCTGACTCCACCTGGCGCACGGCACGCGGCCGCCGCGCCGACCGGCACGGCACCGCCCGGCTCGTAGCGCCCTAGACTGGCCGCACCGGGCACGGCTGAGGGAGGGACGCCATGGACAGGGTCATCAGCGCGACCACGAGTACGACGGCGGGGAGCCGTGGTGCAGTGCGTTCCCGGCGGACCGCCCTCATCCGTCCGCGGCTTGCCGTGGTCGCCCTCGCGGCGTCCCTGCTCCTGACAGGTTGCACCGGCGGCGGGCAGCCCGAGGCGGACAGTACGCCGACGGCCTCCGGTGCTCCGGCGGCGACGCCCACCGCTGAGGCACCGACCGTGCCCGTCCGTGAAGCGCGCGAGGGGTGGAAGGTGTTCTCGGACCCCTCGCGGCAGCTGAGCTTCGAGCTGCCCGAGGCCTGGGTGGTCCAGCCCCTGCAGCCCGAGCCAGGCGTGTACGCACCCGACTCGCTCCACTACGCCGTCCGGACTCCCGAGGGTGCCACCGTTGCGGAGGTCCACTCGGGCATCCTCACGCAGGAGGAGCCCTGCCCGGACGCGCAGCGTGCCGAGTACTTCGTGATCGGGAGCGAGCCGCTCGCGCTGACGGAGGTCCCTCCGGCATCGACCGACATCGAGCCGCGCTTCGTGGTCCGCCTCATCACGGGCTTCCGGTTCTTCGGTGCCTACGGCGTCACGGACCAGGTGGGCGGCGCCGACGGACTGGCGTGCTCACTGACGAACACGGTCGACGGCGGTGGGACGCTGGGGCGCGTGAGCTTCGGGGATCTGGAGGTGCTCGCACCCAAGGCACCCGCGAACACGGGGCCGCAGACGGTGTCGTTCGGCACCATCGGCGAGGCCGAGGCCTACTACGAGACCCCGGAGTTCACGACCATCCGCGAGATGATCAGCTCGCTCCAGCTGGCGACCGCTCCGGCGCAGTGACAGGGGAGCGGCCGCGTCGATCCGGGTGGGTTCAGCCTGCGGGTCGCAGCGCCGAGTAGTCGACGCCGGTGAGCTCCATGCTCCGGTTCCAGAGCCTCACGGCGACGTCGCGGTCGAGCACGCGCGGGACCGGAGCCACGAGCCGTGGAGCGCCGCGGGTCTCGCCGGGGCCGGAGGGTCCGTAGTAGTCACCGCCCTGGACATCGGGCATGGTCGCCGCGTAGAGGGTGGGCAGCGCGCCGGCGGCGTCCGACTGGGCCATGACGCTGACGAAGCCGCTCAGGAGGTCCAGGACCGGGGTCTTCATGCCCGCTGTGAGGTTCGTCTTCGCGAGGCCGGGATGGGCGGCCGTCGAGATGACATCCCATCCGGCGGCGCGGACGCGGCGGTCGAGCTCGACCATGAAGTACAGGTTCGCGATCTTGCTCTGCCCATAGGCAGCCCAGCGCCGGTACCGCCGTTCGGACTGCAGGTCTCCGAAGTCGATGCGTCCGCGCTTGTGGGCGAGGCTGGAGAGCGTGACCACGCGCGCCGAGCCGGCTGCGTGGAGCAGCGGGAGGAGCAGGCCGGTCAGGGCGAAGTGCCCGAGGTGGTTGGTGCCGAACTGGAGCTCGAACCCGTCCGCCGTCGAGGCCTTCGGGGTGGCCATGACGCCGGCGTTGTTGACCAGGATGTCCACCGGATCCGACAGCCCGGCCGCGAAGGACCGCACCGACGTGAGGCTCGCGAGGTCCAGCAGGCGCAGCTCGGCGGAGTCGTCGCCCACGAGCGACCGGACGCGCCGCTCGGCATCCCGCCCCCGCTGTTCGTCACGGCACGCCAGTACCACCCTGGCTCCCTTGCGTGCCAGGGCGACCGCCGTCTGCAGGCCCAGCCCGCTGTTGGCGCCGGTGACGACGGCGTGCTTTCCCGTCAGGTCGCCGATCATGTCCGCTGTGAAGTCGCTCACGAGATACCTTTCCTGCTGCTGCGCCGCCGGATGAGCGGCGCCCGGTGTTGTCCGATCCCCAGCATAGAGTTGGAACGACCTCGCTCATCCACGCCTGCTCGGTCTGCGGAGGAGCGGAACGGACGCGTCGATCAGGGGCGCCGACCATCAGGAGCGCCGATCACATGCAACGCACCGTCACCGCCGACCTCACGGGCACCACGATCGCCGGCACCCGCTCGGTCCTCGCTGTCGCGGTCGCGCGGCCCGAGGACTACGACGACGTCGACGAGCGCCTGACCGTCCTCGTGGACGGTCGCGAGACCGCGCCGCGCGAGCACCGCGACGCGAACGGCGCCCGGCTGCACATCGTGGACACACCGCGGGCCGCGGAACTCCGGGTGCACTACCGCGCCGTGGTCACGGGGACCGCCGATCAGCCACCGACGGACGACGTCGATCTCGTGACGTACGTGCGCCCCAGCCGCTACTGCGAATCCGACGTCGTGCTGCCGACGGCCTACGCCCTGTTCCCGGGTGTCCAGGGGCTCGAGCTCATCCAGCAGGTCAGGGACTGGGTGGCCGACGAGCTCTCCTACGTGCCGGGGTCCTCCCGCTTCACCGACGGCGCGGTGGACACGCTGCTCTCCCGTCGGGGGGTGTGCCGCGACTACGCGCACCTCGTCATCGCGCTGCTGCGCGCTCGGGACGTCCCGGCGCGGCTCGCGTCCGTCTACGCGCCGGGTCTCGATCCGATGGACTTCCACGCCGTCGTCGAGGCGTGGGTCGACGGCTCGTGGCACCTCGTCGATGCGACGGGGCTCGCACCCCGGGCCTCGATGCTGCGCATCGCCACCGGCCGGGACGCGACGGATACGGCCTTCCTCTCGACGGTGGGAGGATCACTGCAGCTCTCCTCACTGACCGTCACGGCGACGGTGGATCACCTGCCGATGGATCGGACGGGCGAACCGGTGACTATGCGTTGACGCATCGGTGACCATGCGCGGACGATGCGCTGAGTCGTCGTCTGTCGGGGCCGCGCTAGCCGAGGTGCGCGTTGATCTTGTCGGTCAGCGCCTTCAGCTGCTCCATCTCGGCGGCGTCGAGCACGGGCGCCAGCACCTCCTGGATGCGGACTACGTGCGTGGCGCCGATACGCCGCTGGAGAGCACGCCCCTCATCGGTCAGCGCGAGCTCGACGCCACGGTGGTCACCCTCTGCGGGTCGCCTCCGCACGAGGTTCTTCGCCTCGAGCCGGTCCACCATCCGACTGAGGCTCGGCTGGCTGATCAGCAGGTGGTGATTGAGTTCGTTGAGGCGCGTCCACCCCGTGGGGCACCGTGTCAGGTTGAAGAGGACGTCGTACTCGCCGATGGCCAGCTCGCGGAACACGGGATCCTGGCGGATCCGGCGCATGACGCCCACCTGCGCACGGAACAGGGACTCCCACGTCTCCGAGGCCTGCCGCACCCCGGCCCTTCCGGTTGCCGCGGCACCACCCGCCGATTGCGTGGGAGAGGAATCCGTCGGTGCGTGGCCCGCGGTCGCGGGGGCCGCGTGCGGAGCCTCGCGCGGTGCGGGATGCACTGTCTGGTGCTCCGTCATGACGACCGTCCACCTTCCGTCGTCGCAGGTCGATACTTTTGCATCTAGTCTACGCCGATTGTCCGCCCGTCGGTGCCGCGATGCCTGACGTCAGCCAGCGGCACGTCGTCGGTCGGCGCGCTCCTCCCGGCGTCCCTCCACCAGCCTGTAGAGCACGGGAACGAGGACGAGCGTCAGCGCCGTCGAGGACACCAGACCGCCGATGACCACGACGGCGAGCGGCTGCGAGATGAAGCCGCCCTTGCCGGTGAGCCCCAGCGCCAGGGGCGTCAGGGCGAAGATCGTGGCGAGCGCCGTCATGAGGATGGGCCGGAGGCGCTGGCGAGCGCCCTCGCGTATGGCGTCCGGCACCTTGAGCCCCGGCCGACCCTGATGCGGCAGCCTGTACTGGTTGATGAGGTCGATCAGGACGATCGCGTTGGTGACGACGATCCCGACGAGCATCAGCATGCCGATCAGGGACGGCAGGCCGAGCGGAATGCCCGTGACCAGCAGGAGCGCGATGGCGCCGGTGGCCGCGAACGGGATCGAGACGAGCAGGATCAGCGGTTGGACGAGACTCTTGAAGGTCGCGACCATGATCACGTAGACGATCGCGACCGCCGCCCACAGGGCCAGGAACAGCTGGTCGAAGGACTCTGCCTGCTGGGCCGACGCGCCACCCACCGTAGCCGTGGCGCCGGGCGGCAGGTCGATACCCTCGAGCCGCTCGGTGACCGCCGTCGTCAGCGTCCCGAGGTCGTTGCCAGAGGGCGTGATGGTCACCTGGGCGGTGCGCTCGCCGTTGGAACTTGTGACGGTGAGGGGAACCTGCACCTCCTCGACGGACGCGACGGCGGTGAGGGGAACGGGCCCCTGCGCCGTCGGGATCTGCAGGTTCCGCAGCTGGTCGAGACTCGTGATCTCCGTTCCCTCACCGATCAGGACGGGGAAGTCCTCGGCCCCGAAGCGGACGGACCCGGCGGGGACGGGACTGATGCTCCCGCCGAGCAGCCCGGCGATCTGACCCTCGGTCAGCCCCGAGGCGACGGCCGCCGCGCGGTCCACGTCGATCTGCACCTGGGGCTGCGCGGACGAGAGGTTGCTGCTGATCTCACCGGCGCCGTCGACCCCCTGGAGGCCGTCGAGGACGGCGGTGTTCGCTGCCTCGAGGTCCTCGGGGAGGGGTGCTGTGATGTCCACGTCGATCGTGCTCGAGGTCCCGAAGCCACTCTGCTGCGACGAGACGGAGAAGGTTCCGGCGTCCTGCAGGCCCTCGAGGTCCGCGCGCACCGACTCCTGAAGGGAGTCCTGGTCGGCGTCCTCGTCCGTGATGACGGTGAAGGTGGCCACCGACGCACCCCCGGAGAACTGGGCGGCGAAGGCACCCTCGGCGTTGCCCACCGTCAATTGGACGTCACGGATCTCGGGTGTTCCGGAGAGGAGGTCCTCGGTGCGCTCGGCAGCGGCCGCGGTGGTCTGCAGGCTGGATCCCGGCGCCAGGGTCTGCGTGACCGTGAAGCTGTTCTGTCCCGAACCGCTGAGCAGGTTGGTGGGGAGGAAGGGCACCATCGCCGCCGTCGCCCCGAGGACGATCAGCCCGCTGATCAGCGTGATCACGGGGTGCCGCTGCGTGACGGTGAGGATGGGCAGGTACCCGCGCTGCAGCAGCGGGAGCCGCTCGCGCCCGGCCGGCGCAGCATGCGCTCCGTCCGCACCCCGGACGGCGGGGAGGCCCGCCGTCGTGCCGCCCGAGGTGGCTGCGTCGGCGGCAACGGAATCAGGGGACGACGCGTCACCCGCGGCGGCGTGACGGGCCGACCCACGCCGGGAGGTCGCGGTGCGCGGCAGGATCCAGTACGCGAGGACGGGGATGATGGTGAGCGACACCGCGAGCGAGGCGAGGAGCGCGATACCCGTGGTGATGGCGAACGGACGGAAGAGCTCGCCGGCGAGACCGCCGACGAAGCCGATCGGCGCGAAGACCGCCACCGTGGTGAGGGTCGACGCCGTGATGGCTCCGGCCACCTCGCGGACGGCGGTCAGGATGGCCTCCCGCTTCTCCTCGCCGTAGCCGAGATGCCGCTTGATGTTTTCGATGACCACGATGGAATCGTCGACCACGCGGCCGATGGCGATGGTCAGCGCACCGAGGGTCAGCAGGTTCAGCGAGTACCCGGCGGCATAGAGCCCGATGAACGTGATCAGGAGCGAGAGGGGGATCGAGATCGCGGTGACGAGCGTGGACCGGACCGAGAGCAGGAACACGAGGATGATGAGCACCGCGAAGCCGAGGCCGAGGACGCCCTCGGTGGTGAGGTCGTCGATCGACCGTTCGATGAAGGGCGCCTGGTCGAAGACGACGGTGATGTCGGCGCCGTTCCCGAGTTCCGCCTCGAGTTCGGGAACGAGGGCCACGACCTGCTGCGAGATCTCGACGGTGTCCGCGTCCGGCACCTTCGTCACCGTCAGCGCAAGCGTCTCGACGCCGTTGGTGCGCGCGATGGACGTGGGCTCGTCGTCGGCGAGACCCACCTCGGCGACGTCGCCGATGGTGAGGGCGGGGCCCGACGGCGGCCCCTCCTGGTTCGCCGGCAGGACGGGGAGCGCGGCGATGTCCTCGAGGGAGCCGACCTGGCTGCCGGCCTGGATGGTGAGTGAACGCGGGGCCTCGTCCAGGGTGCCGACGGGGAACAGCGCGCCGTTGTCCTCGAGCGTGCTGGTGAGGTCACCGACCGTGAGCCCCGCCGCGTCGAGGGCTTCCGGTCGCGGGAGGATGGAGACGTGCTGCGTGGTGCCGCCCGAGATGTCGGCCGTCCGCACACCCTCGATCTTCTGCAGCCGGGGCACGGTCAGCCGCGCGAGATCACCGTTGAGCTCGCTGAGCGGCTGGTCCGAGGACACCGCCATGAAGACGATCGGCAGGTCGCTGATGCTCCCCGCCAGCGCCTGCGGCTCGACGTCCTCGGGCAGGGTCGGCCGCACCGTCGAGATCGCGCGGTCCACCTGCGCCCGTGCCCTGTCGAGGTTGGTGCCGTACACGAAGGTGAGGCTGACGGTGGAGACGCCGGTCCGGGACGTCGAGGACGACGACTCGAGCCCCTCCACGCCCGTGAGGGCCGCCTCGAGCGGTTCGCTGACCTGCTGGTCCAGGTAGTCGGGGGAGGCACCGGGCACCGTCGAGAGCACCGTGATCTGCGGGAACTCCAGGGACGGGATGAGCTCCTGCTTGAGCGACCCGAGGGTGATCACACCGAACACCGACGCGAAGACGGTGATCAGGGCGATGAGCGCGCGGTTGCCCAGGGAGAGATGCGCCAGACGGAACACGAGACCTGCCTTCGATGCAGACGGCCGCCCGGTGACTGGCTCCGCCGTTCTTTACGTGAGTTTGAGGACCTGATCGGTGAGCGACTGCACCTCGGCGGCGAGTGACGGGTTCTCGTTGAGTTTCGCGCCGTACCCGGGGAGCATCTCCTTGAGCTTCGGCTCCCAGCCGGACATGCGGCTCGGGAAACAACGCTCGAGGAGCTCGATCATGATGGGTGCGGCGGTCGAAGCTCCCGGTGATGCGCCGAGCAGCGCGCCGACGGTGCCGTCCGAGGACGTGATGACCTCCGTGCCGAACTGCAGCACCCCGCCCTTCTTCGGTGCCTTCTTGATGACCTGAACACGCTGGCCGGCGGAGATCAGTTCCCAGGTGCCGCCCTCTGCGGTCGGCAGGAAATCGGTCAGGGCCTCGTTCTTCGCGTCACGGTTCTTCAGGACCTCGGTGATGAGGTACTTGGTCAGCGACATGTTGTCCTTGGCGACCGCCAGCATCGGTACCAGGTTCGACGACCTGATCGAGGTGGGGAGGTCGAGGTACGAGCCGCGCTTGAGGAACTTGGTGGAGAAGCCGGCGTAGGGGCCGAACAGGAGGGAGCGTTCGCCCTTGACGAAGCGTGTGTCGAGGTGAGGCACGGACATGGGCGGTGCGCCCACCGACGCCTGGCCGTACACCTTCGCGTTGTGGCGTCCGACGATCTCCGGATCGGTGCAGCGGAGGAACTGTCCCGAGACCGGGAAGCCGGCGAACCCCCGGCCCTCAGGGATGCCGCTGCGCTGCAGGAGGTGGAGTGCTCCACCGCCGGCGCCGATGAAGACGAACTTCGTGGTGACGGTGCTCGAGGCGCCGGTCGCCGTGTTCTTGACCTTCACGTCCCAGCGACCGTCGGTCGCTCGGGCGACGTCGAGGACGTCGAAGCCGTAGTTCAGTTCAGCGCCCGTCCCCTCGAGGTAGGTGGTGAGCTGGCGCGTCAGCGAGCCGAAGTCGACGTCGGTCCCGCCTGCCACGCGGGAGGCGGCGACGGGCTGCGACGGAGCGCGGCCCTCCATGACCAGGGGCGTCCAGCCCGCGATGGTGTCGTGGTCCTCGCTGTGTTCCATGGTGCTGAAGAGCGGCTGGGCGCTGAGCGCCTCGTAGCGGCGTCGCAGGTACTCCGCATTGGCCTGGCCCCACACGAAGCTCATGTGCGGGACCGGGTTGATGAAGGTGCGGGGATCGCCGATCAGCCCTTCGGACACCATGTGGGACCAGAACTGGCGCGAGACCTGGAACTGCTCATTGATGGCGACGGCCTTCGCCGGGTCCACCGAGCCGTCCTTGCCCGCGGGGGAGTAGTTCAGCTCGCACAGGGCGGAGTGGCCGGTACCGGCGTTGTTCCAGGGATCGGAGCTCTCGAGGCCCGCGACGTCCAGCCGCTCGAAGAGCGAGATGGACCACTCCGGCTGGAGTTGGCGGAGGAAGGCACCGAGCGTGGCGCTCATGATGCCTCCGCCGATGAGGACGACGTCGGTTGTTGCAGCGGGGGTGCCCTGGCTCATAGCGGTCAACCTTGTCTCCAGTCGCGAGGTCCTAGCAGCCAAAGCCTAGCCGCTGGCAGTGACCTTACTTAAATCCGGGAGTCGACCGCAGCCATCGCCCGCGACCGCCCGACGGCGTGCCGGGGCGGCCCGTCGGGACGTCGTCCCGGGAGAGCTGCGGGTCAGTCGGAGGGCTCCGGGAGAGGCTCCACCCCGGCCAGGTCGATGCGGTTGAAGACCTCGTTCATCACCGGGCTCACGGGGTAGGAGGTGACGCGTGCGCTCATCGCGAGGGCCGAGATCGGGAAGGCGAGCGGCACCGCCGGGAGACGGTCCGCGATCTGCGAGCTGATGTCGGCGTAGGCGGCCGTGCGCTCCTCGCCGTTCGGGAGACTCCGGGCCCGGTTGATCTTGCTGAACAGCTGCGGGTCCTCGTAGCCGAACTCCTCGCCGTACGCGCCGAAGAGGGGGCCCACGAAGTTGTCGGGGTCCTGGTAGCTGCCACTCCACCCCAGCAGGTGGAAGGCGCGGTCGCCCGATTGCTGCACGGCGGCCACGTACCCGTCGCTCCAGGCGATCGGGACGGGCTTGAGGACGAATCCCGCCTCGGTCAGCTGGCGGCTCAGCTCGGCGTACGCCTTCTCCGGCGCGGGCAGGTAGGCGCGCGAGACGTTCCGCGGGTAGTAGAAAGGCAGTTCCCGTCCGTCGTACCCGGATTCCGCCAGCAGTTCCTGCGCGAGTTCGGGGTCGTAGCCGTAGTCGGGCACCGACCCGTCGCCGACCCCGAGCTTTTCCGGGATGAAGTGACGCGCGGGTGCGGTGCCGTTGAGGAAGCGTCCCTCGATCAGGGCACTCTTGTCGATGGCATGGGCGACTGCCTGCCGGAACAGGACGTCGTCGATCCCCGGGAAGTCCTCGTTCATGCCCAGGTACAGCACGGAGTACGGGTCGCGCTGCAGGAACTGCAGTCCGTTACGTGCGAGATCCACCGCGCTGTCGACGGCGACGAAGTCGTACCCGTCGATCCGCCCCGACGTCAGCGCCCTCGCCCTCGACTCCGGGCTGGAGATGGTGGTGAACATCACGCGCTCCACCTCGCCGCGCTCACCCCAGTACCCGTCGAAGGACGCGAGTTCGACGTCGCTCTCTCCCCAGGCCGTCAGGCGGAAGGGCCCGGTGCCCACGGGCGCCTGCCCGTAGCGCGAGAGCGTGATGCCCTCGCGCGTCTCGCTCAGGACGTTCGCGGCACCCGACGCGAGCGCCGCAGGGGAGGAGAGGGCGAACGACGGCGAGGCGAGGGCGGGGATCAGCCCGGTGATCCTTGTCGCCAGCCGGAGCTCGACGGTGTAGTCGTCCGCCGCGGTGCAGCCACGGTAGAGGGAGAGTTCCGGGTCGTCGGAGAAGGCCTTGAACACGTTCTCGAACGGCAGTTTCGACGCTCCGACGCGAGCCTCCTCGGGGAGCGTGTACCACCGCTCGAAGTTGGCACAGACGGCGGCGGCGTCCAACGTCTGCCCGTCGTGGAAGACGACGTCCTCGCGCAGCGTGAACTCGTACGTGCGCCCGCTGTCCTGTTCTTCCCACGACTCCGCCAGCAGCGGCGTGGGCTCGGACGTCAGGGGATCGACACCGACCAGGCCCTCGAGGATCTGCTGGGTGACGCGGTAGGACTCGGTGTCGCTGGCGAGCGCGGGATCCAGGGTGCGGGGGTCGGCCGCGGTGCCGAAGGTGAAGGTGGATTGCTCGACCACCGCCGGCGTCGTGCTGGGGGCCGGGGCGGGAGGGGCCACCTCACCCGCGGTGCAGGCCGTGAGGGCGAGCAGCGAGACGGCCAGACCCACTGCTGCACGGCCGCCCACTGGACGCCGGCCGCGGGCGGGACGGTGCACGGCGGGAGGATTCACAGGTGGGAACTTTCAGGACGTCTGGTGTCCCGGTCCGAGGGGACCGGGGGCGCGGGCCTTCAGTCTAGGTGATGAGGCGTTCGGTGAGCCGCTCACCGCGGATCGACGCAGACAAGAACGGACCCCCTCGCCGAGGGGCGAGGGGGTCCGTCCGTGATCCCTGGAACACGTTAGAGGTTTGTACCAGGGAGGTCATTCATGATCAGCCGGCGGCCGGCGGCGTCAGGACGGCGTCGATCAGGTACACGACGGCGTTCTGGGTCTGCACGCCACCACAGATGACGTTGGCGTCGTTGACCATCAGCGCGTCACCGGTACCGGTGACCTCGAGGGTCGCACCCTGCGCGGTGGTCTGCGTGGTGCCCTCGAGCTCGGCCGGCTGGATCTTGCCGGGGACGACGTGGTACGTGAGGATGCTGGTGAGGCCCTCGGTGTCGGTCTTCAGGCTCTCGACCGTCTCCGGGGGAAGGGCTGCGAAGGCGTCGTCGACGGGTGCGAAGACCGTGAAGTCGCCGCTGTTCAGCGTGTCGACCAGGTCGACGTCCGGATTCAGGCCACCCGTGACGGCAGCGGTGAGCTGGGTCAGGATCGGGTTGGCGGCAGCGGCACCGGTGACGGGCAGGAGTGCCATTCCGGCAACGGAGCCGTCGCCCTCGGGGACCTGCTCGGCGTATCCGGCGCAACCGGGCCCGACGAGGTTCGCGGCGGGGTCCATCATCTCGTCAGCCGAAGCCGAGGCCGAGGGCGCCATGCTGGCTTCCTCGGTTGCCTCCATGGTCGCCTCGGTGGTCTCTGCTGCACTGCTCGGGGTGGCCTCGGCTGCCGGCTCGTCGCCGCCGCCGCAGGCCGCGAGGCCGAACATGGAAACGGCTGCGATGCCGAGGATCGAAAGATTCCTGCGCTTGGTGATGCCCATGACAATTCCTCCATAAATGAGACCCGGCGGGTGCCTGTGGTCACTGGTTCGTGCGGGGGTTCTTGCGGTGAAACACATCGTGTCGATGTCTCGGGGGTACTTCGGGCGTCCGTAGAAGATGGATGGGTCGCACCGGAAAGAAATTCGCGGGGCCATGATCGTGACCTGCCCGTGACCTGCGGTGATACCCCATATGCCATGGCCGGATCAGTCGCGCAGGACGGCCAGGACAGGGGAAAGCCCCGCCGGTCCGTGGTCCGACGGGGCTTACTGTCCTGGGTCGAGCGAGCGCTGTCCGACCAGATGGCCGACCGGGTGGCCGTCCTCGCGGACCGTCGTGTCGGGAGGGCATTCCGACGGTTCACAGGTGGTGCGCAAGAGGGGACTTGAACCCCTACGTCCGAAGACACTGGAACCTAAATCCAGCGCGTCTACCAATTCCGCCACTCGCGCGTGGGTGTCGCTCCGTCGAGCGACCCCTCCAACTCTATCCCGGCCTCGACAGGGCCGGCGTGGTGGCCGGGAGGGGAACTCCTACCGCCCGGCCGACTCTCGGACAGCCGTCCGGAGCCGGTCCGGGCGTTGCTCCTGGTGGTGATTCAGGCGTCTATGCCGAGGTCACGGCGCAGCTTGGCGACGTGGCCCGTGGCTCGCACGTTGTACTGGGCGAGAGCGACGTTGCCCTCGGGGTCCACGACGACCGTCGAGCGGATGAGGCCCTCGTACGTCTTCCCGTAGTTCTTCTTCTCGCCCCAGGCGCCGTAGGCATCGGCGACCGCGTGGTCCTCGTCCGAGAGGAGGGGGAAGTTCAGGGCTTCCTTCTCGGCGAACGGAGCGAGTTTCGCCACCGGATCGGGTGAGATCCCGAGGACGGTGTAGCCGGCTGCCTTGAGGGAGGCGAGGCTGTCGCGGAAATCACAGGCCTCCGTGGTGCACCCGGGGGTCGCCGCGGCCGGGTAGAAGTACACCACCACACTCGACCCTCGCAGGGCTGACAGCGTGACGGGCCGCCCGTCCGAGTCCTGCAGTGTGAAATCGGGGGCACTTTCGCCGATGACGAGTCGTTGCGACATCAATACTCCTGGTTCGTGATGCGGGCCGCTTACGTGTGAGGTGCCTCCTGTCAAGGCCCGGGCGTGCGCGGAGGAACGTTTGACGGACAGGCCTAGCTATCATAAGTGGGAAGTCACAGCCGACGACGAGCGCCGGTCACCGAGCGAGAGGAAGTGCGCAGACACATGCCCGATCTGGAGCAATGGCCCACCGGTCGCCTGCTGACGACAGCGGCGCGGCTCGTCGAGCACGCCTGGAACGAGCGGCTGGTCGAGATCGGTGTGACGCATGCCGGCGTGATCGCCCTCGGCGTCCTCGCCGACCAGGGTGCCATGACACAGGCGGGGCTCGCGCAGATCGTCCGTGTGCAGGCCCAGACGATGGGCAAGACCCTGTCGCGCCTGGAGACCCGCGGCCACGTGACGCGCGTGCGGAACGACCTCGACCGGCGTTCACATCTGGTCTCGATCTCGCCTGCGGGCCGCACGGTGCTCGAGGCTGCCGACAACATCGAGCGCACGCTCGTGGCGGGCGGCGGGCTGGTCTCGGACGAGCTCCGCAGCCACCTGCAGACCGTCATCCGGGAGCTCGGCGCCCCTCGCTGGAACGTGCCGCAGACCGCCGCCGCCCTCGATGCCGGCTCGGCGCTCGGTGACCCGAGCCCGTCCGGCCCCGCTGCCCCGATCCCGGGCTGAGGCCCGTTCCTCCAGCCCATACACTGCTTCGCCGCGAAGCGGAAGGCCCTCGGCGAAGCACCCCGTTCTCCAGATATCGCTTGCGTACTAAGCAGGCTGATGTTGTGTTTGGGAAGCACCAGTGCCCCCACGCCGGACGGAGAACACAGCATGCCGAGTACGCCCGCACCCCAGGCCGCTCCCCAGGACCTCGTCGACGGCGAGCGCACCGACACGGGAGACCCGGCGAAGGGCGCCGACGACGGGCAGCTCGAGCAGCACGAGGTCCTCACGCCGTACACGGAGGGGCCGCTGAAGGCCGCACTCCAGGATGACATCGCGCTTCGTCACCTCGATGTGGCGGAGTCCGTGGCCCGCTCCTTCGGCACCATGGGCCCTGAGGCCTCTGACATCCGCCAGGTGGCGTACCTCGGCCTGATCAAGGCCGTGAAGAGGTACAACCCGGCGAGGGGCGTCCCGTTCACCGCGTTCGCCGTGCCCACCATCTCGGGCGAGATCAAGAAATACCTGCGGGATTCCTGCTGGGTGGTCCGGCCCCCTCGCGAGGTGCAGGATCTCCGCACTGAGATCGCGCGCACCGGACCGGTCATGGCCCAGCGGCTGGGCAGGGAGGCGACCGCCCGGGAGCTGGGCGAGGAGCTCGGGTGGCCCGAGCACAAGGTGCTCGAGGCGCAGGCGTCCCAGACGAGCCTCCGGCCGGACTCCCTGGACGCCCCTTTCGAGGGACGCAGCTGGGCCGACACCCTGGCTGCCGACGGTTCCGGCACGGACCGCAGTGATGACCTGATCTCCCTCAGGGGCGCCGTCAACGAACTCGAGCCCTCCGAGAAGGAACTGCTGTACCGCCGGTACTTCATGGAGCAGACGCAGCAGGGTATCGGTGACGAGCTCGGGATGTCCCAGATGCAGGTCTCGAGGTCGCTCGCCCGCATCCTGGTGAAGCTGCAGAAGAGACTGCTCGGCGCTCCGGCCTCCCAGGACTCGGCCGCGCCACGCTCGCGTTTCGCCTGAGGCCTGTCCTCGAGGCCTGTACCTGAGGCTTGAGCGTCACCTCCGAGGCGCCGATTCCAGGCTCCGCGGTGGCGGGGCTAGGCGATCCCGTGAGCCACCGCGGCCTCGAGCACCTGCTCCACCGTCACCGCCATGATCGCGGGGTCGGGGGTGGCCGAGAATGTGTCGCCCACCCGCACGGACCCGTCCGTCAGCACGGTGTGCGGTCCGGGGGGCGGGCCCCACTCCGACGGCGGAGCCGGTCCGAACAGCACCACGGAAGGTCGGGCGTAGGCCGAGGCGAGATGCGCGGCTCCCGTGTCCGCGGAGACGACGAGCGACGCCTCGGAGATCAGCCCAGCGAACACGTCGAGCGGCAGTTCGCCCGCCGCCACGGTGCTCGTGCCCAGCCCGGCGGCATCCGCGACGGCGAGGGCCCGCGGCCGCTCCTTCGCGCTGCCGGTGAACAGCACCTGGTGCCCGGCCGCCGCCAGCGTCCGTGCCACCGCCGCGAACCGCTCGACGGGCCAGAGCCGGCTGCCGTAAGCCGCGCCCACGTGCACCACCACGGCGCCCGGTGCGGGGCTGCCGGCGTCGGGCCGCAGAAGGCCGACGTCGAGCGGGTCCGCGGGCACGCCGTGCCAGCTCACGAGGGATGCCCAGCGTTCGCGTTCGAGAATGCCGTCGCGCCACTCGGGTCCGTCCCAGCCGGGGGAGCGGTGACCCATCCGGCGTCGCGCGCCGATCTCCTGCAGGCGGCCCCGGCTCTCGCCGCCGCTCCCGTGGAGGTTCACCGCGAGGTCGATGCGCCCGTGCTCGATGGGCAGGGGATCGTCCAGTCCGTGCGTCGGAAGGAGGTCGTCGATGGCGCCCGTGAGGGCGACGATCGGCCGCAACCATTCCTGGGCCGCGTAGAGGATGCGGTGCTCCGGGAAGGCCCTGCGCAGCCCCTTGAGCGCAGGCACTGCGACGAGCAGGTCGCCGAGTTTGAGGGCGCGGAGCGCGAGGATCTCGGGCCGTCCGTCAGGGGGTGGTGTGGTGGCGGGGGCCACGGTCCGGGTGATCTGGGGGGCGTTCACGGCGCCGGTGCCCTCGGAAGTCATGCGTTTCATCCTGCCAGAGGATCCGTACGGGCCGGGCGGCCACGGGGTCCGGGAGAAGAAGTTCGAGGAGAAGTGTTTAGTCCTGATGCTTCTCGGGAACTAAGCCTGTATGGATAACTTGGTCGGACCGACGCACGCTGCCCCGCGGGCGGTCCTGTTCGACCGCGACGGCACTCTCGTGGTTGACGTCCCCTACAACGGTGACCCGGCGCTCGTGCAGCCCATGCGCGGCGCCCTCGACGTCCTGGACGGGCTCCGCTCGCGCGGCGTGCCCGTCGGCGTGGTCACCAACCAGTCCGGCATCGCCCGCGGGTACGTGACGCGGGAGCAGGTGGACGCCGTCAACGCGCGCGTCGAGGAACTCCTCGGCCCGTTCGACGTGTGGGAGGTGTGTCCGCACGGGAACGACGACGGCTGCTCCTGCCGGAAGCCCGGCCCCGGCATGGTCCTCTCCGCGTGCTCGCGACTGGGTCTCGACCCGGCGGAGGTCGTCGTCATCGGCGACATCGGGGCGGACATGGGAGCCGCCGCCGCGGCCGGCGCGCGGGGGGTCCTCGTGCCCACCGACGTGACCCTCGACGAGGAGATCGACGATGCTCCGGCCGTGGCCCGCGATCTCGCCGAGGCCGTCGGGCTGCTCTGGGCCGGCACCCCGTGAGGCGCCGCGTCCTCGTCGCCCGCCTCGACAGCGCCGGCGACGTGCTGCTGGCCGGGCCGGCCGTCCGCGCGATCGCCGCAGGTGACCACGGGGATTCACCCAACGACGTCGTCATGCTCTGCGGGCCGCAGGGCGCCGCCGCGGCGCGCCTGCTGCCCGGCGTCGTCGATGTGATCACGTGGCGCGCTCCCTGGATCGTGGACCCGGCACCCGAGCCGACGGCCGAGCTGATGGCCGAACTGCACGATGCCGTGCTCGACCTCGACGTCGACGAGGCCGTGATCCTGACCTCCTTCCACCAGTCACCCCTGCCGCTCGCGCTGCTGCTGCGCCTGGCGGGCGTTCAGCGGATCGCCGGAGCGTCCGTGGACTACGCGGGCTCGCTCCTGGACGTCCGGCTGAAGCCCGGCGAGGACTTCCCCGAGGACCAGCCCGAGGCGGAGCGGGCGCTCGGGATCGCTGAGGCGGCGGGGTACGCACTGCCGTCCGACGACGACGGCCGCCTGCGGGTCGCCAACCTGGTGGACGCCGTCGGGTTGGTGGGCGACGGCCCGTACGTGGTGGTGCATCCCGGTGCGTCCGTCCCTGCCCGGGCCTGGCCGCCGCTGCACCACGCGGCCGCCGTCGGACTCCTGACCGCGGCGGGCTTCCGCGTCGTCGTCACGGGCGGACCGGACGAGAAGGACCTCACCGCGACGGTCGCCGGGCCCGAGGCCCTCGATCTCGGCGGGAGGACGGACCTGCCCACCCTGGGCTCCGTGCTGGCGGGCGCCACCGTGGTGATCACGGGCAACACCGGGCCGGCCCACCTCGCCGCCGCCGTCGGGACGCCCGTCGTCTGCCTGTTCTCCCCGGTGGTGCCCGCCGTGCGCTGGGCGCCGTACCGGGTACCGGTCGAGCTCCTCGGCGACCAGGACGCGGCCTGCGCGCTCAGCCGCGCGCGCATCTGCCCCGTGCAGGGCCACCCGTGCCTCTCGACCGTCTCCCCGGAGGACGTCGTCGACGCCGCCCTGCGCCTCAGTTCCGGAATATCGTCACTCGGCTCACGCCGCTCCATCCGCCGTTCCGACGGCCGCAGAACCACGAGGGGAAACCGATGAGGATCCTGCTATGGCACGTGCACGGAGGGTGGACCGACGCCTTCGTGCGGGGCTCCCACACCTACGTGCTGCCCACCACGCCCGAGGGCGGAGCCTGGGGGCTCGGCCGGGCCGGGCGGGACTGGCCCGCGTCCGTCGTCGAACTGGCCCCGCACGAGCTGGCAAATGCCGACATCGACGTCGTCGTCCTGCAGCGGGTGGAGGAGATCGCCGAGTGCGAGCGGCTGCTCGGCCGGACGCCGGGGCGGGACCTGCCCGCGGTGTTCCTCGAGCACAACACGCCGCGGAAGGACATCGTGGGGACGGTGCATCCCCTGGCCGACCGCACGGACATCCCGATCGTCCACGTGACCCACTTCAACGAGCTGTTCTGGGACAACGGGTCTGCACGGACGCGCGTGATCGAGCACGGGATCGCCGATCCGGGCTATCTGTACACCGGCGACCTCGCGCAGCTCGCCGCCGTGATCAACGAGCCGGTGCGGCGCGGACGCATCACGGGGACGGACCTGTTGCCGCGCTTCGCCGGGATCGCGCCGCTCGAAGTGTTCGGCATGGGGACGGATCTGCTCGCCGACAGCCTCGACCTCGGTCCGGCAGAACTGCGCATCGGCGGTGACCTCCGGACCGCCGAGCTGCACGCGCGGCTCGGCCGGTCGCGGGCGTACGTCCACCCGATGCGCTGGACGTCGCTGGGGCTCTCGCTGCTCGAGGCGATGCACGTGGGACTGCCCGTGCTGGCGCTCGCGACCACCGAGGCGGCGCGGGCCGTCCCCCCGGGTGCCGGAGCCGTCTCGACCGACGTCGAGGACCTCGTGCGCATGGCGGCGCGGCTCATCGACGATCCGGACGAGGCGCGGGCGCGCGGGCTGGTGGCGCGTGAAGCGGCGCTCGAACGGTACGGCCTCGCCCGGTTCCTCACGGACTGGGACGGCGTACTGGCGGATGTGACGGAATCGGTACGGTCCGGGGGCACAGTGGTCACCGCGGTCAAGGAAAGGAAGGCGCTATGAGGATCTCCATGGTGTCCGAGCACGCGAGTCCGCTCGCTGCCCTCGGGGGAGTCGATGCCGGCGGGCAGAACGTGCACGTGGCCGAGCTCTCCCTCGCACTGGCCCATCGGGGCCACGACGTCACCGTGTACACGCGGCGCGACGACCCGGCCCTGCCCGAACGGGTTCGCACCCACCCGCGCCTCGAGGTGGTGCACGTGACCGCGGGCCCGGCGCGCAGCGTCCCGAAGGACATGCTGCTGCCCTACATGGGCGAGCTGGCCGAGGGCATCATGGCCGACTGGGACGTGGAGCCGCCGGACATCGTCCATGGCCACTTCTGGATGTCGGGGCTCGCAGCTCTCGACGCCGCGGGCCGGTCGCGCGCGGCCGGCAGGCCGGTCCAGGTGGTGCAGACGTTCCACGCGCTCGGAACGGTCAAGCGGCGCCACCAGGGCGCCGAGGACACGAGCCCCTCCGAGCGGCTCATGCTCGAGGCCATGGTGGGCCGCAGCGCCGACCGCATTGTCGCGACGTGCTCCGACGAGGTGTTCGAACTCAAGGCAATGGGTGTGCCCGGCAGCCGTGTCTCCATAGCCCCCTGCGGCGTGGATCTCGGGTTGTTCTCCCCGAACGGACCCGTTGAGGAACGCGGCCGCGCGCACCGCATCGTCAGCGTGGGGCGGTTGGTGCCCCGCAAGGGCATGGACCTCGTGATCCGCGCGCTGCGCGAACTCGCGACGCTCGGCCAGGACGACGTCGAACTCGTGATCGTGGGCGGCGCGGGAGGATCGGCGACGCTCGACGAGGACCCGGAGGCGCAGCGCCTCCTCGCGCTCGCCGTGGACCTCGGGATCGCGGACCGCGTGGTCCTCCGGGGCCAGGTGTCCCGGGCCGAGATGCCCGCCGTCCTCCGCAGTGCGAACGCCGTGGTGTGCGCGCCCTGGTACGAACCGTTCGGGATCGTGCCCCTCGAGGCCATGGCCTGCGGCGTGCCGGTCGTCGCGGCGGCCGTGGGAGGGCTCGTGGACACCGTGGTCGACGGCACCACGGGACTGCACGTCCCGCCGCAGGACCCTCCGGCGATCGCGGCGGCCGTCGCGGAGATGCTCCTCGACCCCGAGTGGGCCCGGGAGCTCGGCGACAACGGGTACCGCCGCGTCAAGGCGCGGTACTCCTGGAGCCGGATCGCCGCCGACACCGAGAAGGCCTACACGACAGCGCTGGGCGCAGCAGCGACCACCGCACCCACCACAGCGCGGCGGAGTTCCGCGCGTCGACTCGAAAGCACGGGAGGCAGGGCACTGTGACCACGCATCTTTCCGATGTCCAGACGGGCATCCGCACCGCGACGGGGAGCGCCGGACCGGCCGCGGACACCGCGGCCGCCCCCGCCGCTCCTGCCGCGACGGCTACGGCCCCGCATTCCCTGACGCGGACCGATCCGCGGGGGGACGACGTCCAGGCGGCGTCGCGACGCCTCGTGATGGATCACCTCCGCGCGGTGACACCCGCCGTCGAGTCCCTGGCGCGCAACGCCGGGACCCTCGCGGGCTGGGGCGTCGAGCTCGCCGACCGGCTCCTCGCCGGACACCGGCTCCTCGCGGCTGGCAACGGCGGGTCCGCGGCGGAGGCGCAGCACCTGACGGCCGAGCTCGTGGGCCGGTTCGACGGCGAGCGCGAGCCGTTCTCCGCGATCTCCCTGCACGCCGAGAGTTCGGCGGTGACCGCGATCGGGAACGACTACGGTTTCGAGCACCTGTACGCACGCCAGGTGACGGCGCACGGCCGGCCCGGGGACCTCCTGGTGCTGCTGAGCACCAGTGGCCGGAGCCCCAACCTCCTGCACGCCGTCGACGCCGCCCGCGCCGCCGGCGTCACCACCTGGGCCCTCACGGGTGTGGGCCCGAACCCGCTGACCGAGCGGGTGGACGACTACGTGGCGGTGGACGCCGCGTCCGCCAACGCGCAGGAGGGCCACCTGATTGCGCTCCACGCGATCTGCCGGGCCTTCGACGCGGAAGTGCGGCGCCGCCGTCAGGAGGAGCAGCGATGAGGATCGTGGTGATCGGGGACGTCCTGCTGGACACCGACCTCTCCGGCGGCGCCGGCCGCCTCTCCCCGGACGCGCCCGTCCCCGTGGTGGACGTCGACGCCGTGGAGCGCCGTGCCGGGGGTGCAGGCCTCGTGGCACGCATGCTGCAGGCGGACGGCCACGAGACCGTGCTGGTCACGGTCCTCGGTGACGACGACGCCGCGGGACTGCTGCGCTCGGAGCTCGACGGCGTGACGGTCGTGGCCGGCCCGTCCGGTGCTCCGACGCCCGTCAAGACGAGGGTGCGTGCCTCCGGCCAGCCGGTGGTCCGCTTCGACGAGGGGTGCGCCGTCCCGCCGGTCCCCGCGTGCGACGACGCGATGCTGGCCGCACTCGACGGCACGGACGCCATCATCGCTGCCGACTACGGCAGGGGCCTGCTCGCGAACGAGCGCATCCGTGCGCGTCTCACCGAACTCACACGCTCCGTCCCCGTGGTCTGGGACCCGCACCCGGCGGGAGCCACACCGGTCCCCGACGTCGCCGCGGTGACGCCGAACCTCGGCGAGGCACTGCGCTTCGCGGGGGTGCCCGGATCCGGGACCCAGGCGGCGGCCGAGGCCGCCGACGCCCTGCTGGAGACCTGGCGGAGCCGCGCGGTGATCGTCACGATGGGCGAGCACGGTGCGCTCGTAGGTGCGGCCGGGCTCCTGCCGCAGGTGGTACCGGCACCCCGCGTCACCTCGACGGATCCCTGCGGGGCCGGCGATCGCTTCGCCTCCGCACTCGCGGTGGCCCTCGCGGGTGGTGCGGCCATCGACGCCGCCGCGCAGCAGGCAGTCGAGGCGGCCGCCGCGTTCCTCGCCTCCGGAGGGGTCGGTGCACTCAGCCGACGCCGGGAGGACGCACCGCGCCGGCTTCCCGTGGACGGTCTCGACGCCCTCGAGGTGGCCCGCAGGACGCGGGAGGCGGGCGGCACGGTCGTGGCCACGGGCGGCTGCTTCGACCTGCTGCACGCAGGTCACGCGCGCACCCTCGCCGCGGCACGCCAGCTCGGCGACTGCCTCATCGTGTGCCTCAACTCGGACGAGTCCGTCCGCGGGCTGAAGGGGGAGAGCCGGCCGATCATCAAGCAGGAGGACCGCGCCGAACTGCTCGCCGCCCTCGAATGCGTGGACGCCGTGCTCGTGTTCGGGGAATCGACGCCGGAGAACGCCATCGCCCGGCTGCAGCCGGACATCTGGGTCAAGGGCGGCGACTACGCCGCAGAGGACCTCCCCGAGGCGGCGCTCGTGCGCACCTGGGGCGGCCGCACCGTCACCGTCCCCTACATCCCCGCCCGCTCCACCACGAAGCTCGCCGCCGCGCTCGCGCGCGTCGGCTGAGCGACCAAGACCATCACGCCCGCCGAACCCCGCGGCGTGGAGCCCGTCCCGACGGACATCGTCACGGACGGACATCGTGACTGACGCAGCCCGTCAGGAACCGAAAGGAACAGCATGAGCGAGAACACAGCAGCACCCACTCCCTACAACCCGGGGCGCGTCCTCGTCACCGGCGGAGGCTCGGGCCTCGGCGCGGCGATCGTGCAGGGCGTCATCGCCGCCGGGGGCACCCCGGTGGTCCTCGACCGCGACATCAGCCGCGTCACGGGCGTCAAGGCGTTCGAGGTGGACGTCGCCGACCGCGAGGCCGTGGAGAAGGCGGTCCGCGAGGCCGCCGAGATGATGGACGGGCTCGACGCCGTCGTGACGGCGGCCGGCATCGATCGCTGCGGCGCCCTCGACACCGTCCCCGCGGACCAGTGGGAGAAGGTGATCGGCGTGAACCTGATGGGAACGGCGTCGACCGCCCGCGCGGCACTGCCGTACCTGAAGCAGTCGCACGGTCGCGTGGTCACCATCGCCTCCACACTCGGCATCAAGGCCGTGGGTGACGCCACCGCCTACTGCGCGTCGAAGTTCGGCGTCGTGGGCTTCTCGCAGGCCCTGGCCGCCGAGACCACCGGCCAGATCGGCGTCACGACGATCATCCCGGGCGGCATGAAGACCCGGTTCTTCGACGACCGCGACGAGCAGTACAAGCCGCAGGACGACTCACGGCTGAACGACCCCGAGCGCGTGGCGGAAGCCATCCTGTTCGCCCTCTCGCAGCCCAAGAGTTGCGAGATCCGCGAGATGGTCATCGCCCACGCAGAAGAAGGCTCCTGGCCCTGAGTTCCGTTACGTCCGCGTAGACGTCCTCGGGCTGGACGGTCGCAACGAACGAGTCATCGTGCTCGCAGCGTTCGGCCGTCCAGCCCACTTGCCTGACGTCCGCGCCGCACACCGGGCATTCGGACACCCACGAGAAGTGCACGCGGTGGAGTGATCGGCCGATCGCTCCCGCGTTGATGACGTTGCCGATCCAGTAGACGCCGACCGTCGGGGTGCCGACCGCCTGCGCGAGGTGGCGCGGTCCGCTGTCATTGCCCACCATGACCGCGCTGCGATCGAGGACCCCGGTCAGTTCGCCGAGGGTGAGCCGGCCGGCGAAGGAGCGGACGTCCGCGTCCGGCGCCGTCGCGCGTGCGAGCCGCACGATCTCCTCCGCCGTCGCCGCGTCCGACGCGTCGCCGACCACCACCACCCCGCACCCGTCCGCCGCGGCGCGCACCGCGACGTCCGCGAAGGACGACGACGGCCAGCGCCTCCGCGGGTCGGTGGCGCCCGGGTGCAGCGCGACGACGGGTCCGTCGCCGGTCAGCTCCTTCGCCCGGGCGATCTCCGCTGCGGTGACCTCCACCCGCGGTTCCAGGTCCACCGGCACGGCGCCCGCGAGGCCCACCACCTCGAGGGCGCGGAAGACCTCGTGCTGGTAATAGACGTAGGGCATGGAGCGCTCCAGCTCGGCGGCGTCCGCGGTGCGCGTCCCGATGGTGTGCCGGGCGCCGAGCCGCAGCAGGAACGGGTTCGAGTTGCGGCCGCCGCCGTGCAGCTGGACCGCCAGGTCGAAGGTTCCCTCGAGGGCCTCGAAGAAGCGCTCCACGCCTGCGGGGTCCACCTCGCCCGGGCGCACGCCCGGGGAGAAGGGGAGCTCCACGACACGATCCACGGGCCCGGGCCTGCCCCCCAGCAGCGCGGCGTGGCCGGGCATGCCGAGCAGCGTGATCTCCGCTTCCGGATAGCGCGCCTCGAGCGCGGCGATGGCGGGCAGCGCGAACATCAGGTCACCGAGACCGCCGCCACGCAGGACGGCGATGCTCCGGATGTCCTCGAAGGGTGCCATCACGGGTCCTACGGACCGTGCGGTCCCGGCGTGTGCGTCCATCTCCGCTGTCCTCGTGCTCTGCTCCACGTCCCTGATCCCGTCCGTCCGCTTGTCCCGCCCGATCGCCGGGCGCTGCCTGATCCACCGTCGCATCCACAGCACATCCACCGTCACACCCACTGCGCTGTCCGCTGCCAGATCCACCGTCACATCTTCTGCCACATCCACCGTCACATCGGCGTCGCGAACACAGCTGTGCCTTCGCTGTCCATGCCACGTGGGAGGACACCGGGGGTGCCGCAGGACCTGCTGCCACACTATGCTAAGCGTGCTGATCGTTGCGGCGCGCAGCACAGAATTCACACGGGTTGCCGTGTGAAGCGGGGCCATTCGGGTACAGGGCCAGTAGCCGTTCCGGGAGGTCCGGCACCCGACGGCCCGCGAGGCCGCCGGTCCCCGAAGCCAAGGAGCAGAATGTCGATCCAGTCCCACGCACAGATGCCGCTTCCCGTCCCGGGCACCGCATCGTCCGGTGGACCGTCCTCGGGCGGAGGGGCGCCGTTCGAGGTGGAGGGCGGCCAGACCGTCACGATCATCGACCCGCGCGATGGCACCGAGGTGGGCACCGTGGTCTCGGCCGTCCGTGAGCAGGTCTCCCTCGCCGTCTCCCTGGCGCGTGCGGTGCAGCCCGAGTGGGCGGCGACGAGCCCCGCCGACAGGGGCGCCGCCCTCCGCCGGGCGGCGGTTGCCCTGCGCGGCGGCCTGCAGGAGCTGGCCGAACTGAACACCCGCGAGACCGGCAAGCCGCCGCAGGACGCCCTGGGCGGGGTCGAGGCCGCCATCTCCACGCTCGAGCAGTACGCCGAACTCGGTCCGGTGCACCGCGGGCTCAGCCTCCGCGGAGCCGTGACCGCCACCGACTACACGGTCGCCGAACCGCGCGGCGTCGCAGCCCTCCTTACACCGTGGAACGATCCCGTGGCGGTGGCCGCAGGCCTCATCGGCGCAGCGCTCGTCACCGGCAACACCGTGATCCACAAGCCGAGCGAGCGCTGCCCCCACACCGGCGAACTGCTTGGCAGGCTGCTGCAGCCGGCGTTTCCCGACGGCGTCCTCACCACGCTGACGGGCGGGTCCGAGGTCGGTCAGATCCTCACGCAGGAGACCGACGTCGACGTCTTCGCGCACGTCGGGTCGAGCGTCACCGGCGAGAGGATCGCCCGCGCGGCAGCCCTCGGCGGAGCGCACGTGATCCGTGAGAACGGGGGCAACGACCCGCTGGTCGTGGACGCCGACGTCGACCCGGCCTGGGCTGCTGGGCAGGCAGCTGTCGGCGCCTTCGCGAACGCCGGGCAGATCTGCACGTCGGTCGAGCGCATCTACGTGCACCGCGCCATCGCAGAGCCCTTCCTCGCCGCGCTGGTCGACGAAGCGCGGACCCGCAACGCGAGTACGCAGCCCCAGCCGCTCGTCGACCGCCGGATGCGGCAGGCCGTGCACGAGCAGGTTGCCGAGGCCGTCAGGCTCGGTGCCACGTGCCTCGAGGGCGGGAACCTGCCCGAGGGCCCCGGCGCGCACTACCCGGCGACGGTCCTCACCGACTGCACCGATGCGATGACCGTCATGGCGGAGGAGACGTTCGGGCCCGTGGCCCCGGTGACCGTCGTCGAGAGCTTCGAGGAGGGCCTCCGCCTCGCCGCCTCCGGACCCTACGGCCTCGCCGCGACGGTCCTCACGGCGGGCATCGCGCACGCGCAGCAGGCCATCGCCTCGCTGAAGGTCGGCACGCTCAAGATCAACGCCGTCTTCGGCGGCGCACCCGGCGGGTCGGCGCAACCGCGCGGGATCAGCGGCGCGGGCTTCGGCTACGGCCCGGAGCTGCTGGACGAGTTCTCGCTCGTCAAGGTGATCCACATCAGCACCCCGCCCGCGGCGGGCGCGTGATGGACGTCTCGGGGGCGGACCGGCCCGAGACCGGCCTGCCGGAAGCCGATCGGTCCGGCGCGGGTGGCTCGGAGCTCGACGGCGTCCAGGGCCTCGCGGCCTGGTTACCGGCCGCGATCGCCGACCACGCCCCCCGCGTGACGGTCATCGGCGACGCCATGCTGGACGGCTGGTGGAGCGGCAGCATCGAACGCTTCTGCCGGGAGGCGCCGGCTCCTGTGGTGGACGTCAGACGCCGTGACTACGCGGCCGGTGGCGCTGCCAACACGGCCGTGAACCTGGCCGCCCTCGGTGCGCGCGTCCGCATGTGCGGTCTCATCGGCGCGGACGACGCCGGGCGTCGCCTGCGCACCATCCTCGAGGACGCCGGCGTGGACACCACCCACCTCCTGGAGGACGAGGGCGTGGGGACCACCACGAAGTACCGCATCCTCGGCAACGACCAGGTGATGCTGCGCATCGACGACACGCCGGAGGAGCTTCCCGCGGCGGCGATCACCGCGCTCGCCGAGCGCGTTCCGTCGGCCGTGGACGGCGCCGAGGCGGTCGTGGTGTGCGACTACGACTCCGGGGCCCTGGGGGACGAGGTGCGCGCCGCACTGGGTGCGGCCGCCGGTCTCGACCCGTCGCTGCTCGTGGTGGTCGACGCGCACGACACCGCCGCATGGGCGGGCGTGGGGCCGGACCTCGTGACGCCCAACGCGCAGGAGGCCGCCCGCATGCTCGATGCGCGGCTGGATCCCCGCAGCGATCGTGCGCGCACGGTCTCCGCGCGCCGCGACGAGCTGCTGGCGGCGACCAACGCCGGCGCCGTCGTCGTCACCCTCGACCGCGACGGCACGGTGCTGCTGGGCCGCGACGGCGAGGATCACCGCACCTGGGCGAAGCCGGCCACCGAGAAGCAGGCCTCCGGTGCCGGGGACACCTTCGTGGCGAGCCTCACCGCGGCCCGTGCCGCCGGCCTGCCGCTGGGCACCAGCCTCGATTTCGCGCAGGCCGCCGCCGACGTCGTGGTGCACCGCCCGGGGACGTCCGTGTGCACGACGGCGGACCTCACCGCGCATGTCCAGCAGGTCGCCGACACCGCGATCGCCACCGAGGACCTGGTCCGGCGGGTCGCGGAGCACCGGGCCGCGGGGAAGCGGATCGTGCTGACCAACGGGTGCTTCGACGTGCTGCACCGCGGCCACACGCGCTACCTCGACCAGGCCAAGCAGCTCGGCGACGTGCTGGTGGTGGCCCTGAACGACGACGACGGCGTACGCCGGCTGAAGGGCCCGGACCGGCCCATCAATCCGCTGGCGGACCGCGTGGGGATCATCGCGTCGCTCAGCTGCGTGGACTACGTCACCGTGTTCTCCACCGACACGCTGGTGCCGCTGATCGAACTCCTCCGCCCCGACGTCTACGCCAAGGGCGGCGACTACACCGCGCAGATGCTGGAGGAGACGCCGGCCGTCGAGGCCTGCGGGGGGCGGGTCAGCATCCTCGACTACGTGCCGGAGCGCTCCACGGCGGCAGTGGTGCGGCGCATCCGATCATCACGCCTGGCCGGTGAGGCGTCATGACGCCGCGGTGGTCGGGGGAGTGGGCGGTGCACGGCGAGGACGAGGAGCCTCTGGTCGACGTGCTCATCCCGTCCTTCGATCGGCCGGCCGAGCTCGCGGTCACACTGTCCGGTCTCGCCGCGCAGGAGGGCGTCCCCTTCCGTGTGGTGGTCAGCGACCAGTCCGAGGGTGAGGCCGCAGGCTTCACCCAGCCGGCGGTGCGGGCGATGGTGCGGGTGCTCGAGGCGCAGGGCAGGCAGGTACGGCTGGAGAGGCACCTGCCCCGCCGCGGCCTCGCCGAGCACCGGGAGTTCCTCCTCGGCCTGGCCCGCGCGCCGTTCGTCCTCTTCCTCGACAACGACGTGTGGCTCGAACCGGGGACGCTGCACCGCATGACCGAGGCCCTGCGCACCGCGAAGTGCGGTTTCGTGGGGTCCGCCGTGCAGGGGCTCTCCTACCTCGACGACGACCGCCCGCACGAGCGCACCGAGCTGGCCTTCTGGCCCGACAACCAGGTGCGGCCCGAGCGCATCAGGCCGGGCAGCGAGGGCTTCGCCCGATGGCCCCTCCACAACGCGGCGAACCTCGCGCACGCGGCCGCGGAGCGCGGGATCCCCGCGGGCGGCTGGGACCTCTACCGCGTGGCGTGGGTGGGCGGATGCGTGCTTTTCGACCGCGCCGCGCTCGTGGAGTGCGGGGGTTTCGACTTCTGGGACCAGCTCCCCGCCGAGCACGCGGGGGAGGACGTCGCCGCCCAATGGCGCGTCATGGAACGGTACGGCGGCGCGGGGATCATGCCGTCCGGAGCCGTGCACCTCGAGGCGCCCACCACGGTCGTGAACCGTGACACAGACGCTGCCCACGCGATTCTGGGCCAGTGACGGCGCCTTCCGAGGCGCCGTGAGCAGTACCCGAGCACCACACCTGATCGACCGACGAAGAAGCATCACCATGGCAGATCCGAGCCCCATCGACATCCAGAAGGCCCTCGGCGGTATGGACTACCCCGCCTCGAAGGAGGACCTCGTCAAGCACGCGAAGGACAAGGGCGCGGACGGCGACGTCCTGGAGACGCTGGAGAACCTGCCCGACCGCGAGTTCGATTCCCCGACCGACGTGAACAAGGAAGCCTCGAAGTAGGCACCGGACGGCGGCGCTCCCATCGGGGGCGCCGCCGTCGTCATGTCCGCGGACGTCCGGTCGGGCGGCACTGCCCGCTCAGACGCCCGTCGCGTCGCCCGATGTCTCGACCGGCGCGGTCGACGGCGCCGCGTCCTGCTGCGGTCCGGCGATGTTCACCATCCACGTGACGCCGAAGCGGTCCGTGCACATCCCGAAGCTGTCACCCCACGGGGACGCCGCGAGGGGCATGATCTCGGTGCCGCTCCCGGCGAGCGCCTCCCAGTAGCCGCGGAGCTCCTGCTCGTCGTCGCCGCTGATGGACAGGGCATGCCCGGCGGGGGAGGTGCTCCCCATGCTGTTCGGTGTGTCCGCCGCCATGAGCACCTGCCCGCTCGGGGTGGTGAGCATCGAGTGCATGATCTTGTCCTTCTCCGCGGGGTCCTCACTGACCTGGAACTCGGCGAAGGTGCTGCGCTGCAACTCACCGCCGAACACCGACTGGTAGAAGTCCATGGCGTCCCGCGCCGTGTCCGTGAAGTTGAGGTAGGTGTTGATGGTGGCGGCCATGATGAGTTGCTCCCTACGTCCTGTGGCCCGTGCCACGCGAGTGTGCTGACGGAAGCGATTATGGAGCACCGGGGCGGCCGGAGGAAGGGCCGGGGGAGAGGCAGGGGAGGGCGCGTGGGTGTGTTCACCACCGGCCCCGGACGTACGAAACCCCGCCCCCCAGGCGGCGAGACCTGGAGAACGGGGAATCGATGTGCACCCCTCGGGACTTGAACCCGAAACCCATTGATTAAGAGTCAATTGCTCTGCCAATTGAGCTAGAGGTGCGAGGCGGTTCGCGTCCCGGTTTTCCCGGTCCGGCTCATCCGCAACAGCATTGAACTCTACCAGCACTTCGGCGCAAAGGAGAAACCGGAACGGCTCCCCGCACCCCTGCCCGGACCCGGGGAGCGCGGGGATACCCGGGATTCCGGGAAGCGCCGGCAGCACGTGGACGGCGTACCTCTCGCCGGAGTCGTGGAACCCGGGACCCCGACCGCCCTGCGCGGTTAGGCTGGCGCCATGACCAGTCCCGCCGTGCAACCCGCCGTGAATCCCGCTGCCACCCCCGCTCCGGAGGCCTCGCCGGAGTCCCGCACCGACGCACCGCAGCGGGTTCGCGTCCTGAGCGTGCCGTCCGCGGACCTGCGCGACGCCCTCGCCGACGTCTCACCCGCCGTCAGGGTGGTCCTGTGGGACTTCGAGGGTGCTCCGGAGGGCGCGGATCCGGCGGAGCTGGACGCCGTCGTCCTCCCGTACACCGGCCGCGCCCACCTCGAGGGTGCGCTCGACGCCGCGGTGAACCTCGCACTGGTGCACACGCAGTCCACGGGGTACGACGGCGTCGCCGACCTGGTGGCACCCGGCGTGGCGATCGCGACCGCGGCGAGCGTGCACGCGGCCGCCACGGCGGAGCTCGCCGTGGGCCTCGCGCTCGCCTCGCTCCGCGGGCTCGACGACGCGGTGCGGCAGCAGGGTCAGGGCCTGTGGCGCAGCGCGCGGTACCCGGGGCTCGCCGACCGCCGTGTCCTCCTGGTCGGGGTGGGCGGGATCGGTGAGGAGATCCGGCGCCGGCTCGTCACGTTCGAGGCGGAGGTCACCCGCGTGGGGAGCTCCGCGCGGGACGACGACCTCGGGCACGTCCACGGCAGCGACGAGCTGGTGGCGCTGGCACCCCGGCACGACGTCATGATTGTGATCACCCCGCTCAGCGACTCGACGCGCGGACTCATCGGGCGTGAGGTCCTCGCCGCCCTGCCGGACGGCGCGCTCGTGGTGAACGTGGCGCGCGGCCCGGTGGTGGACACCGACGCCCTGACACGCGAGGTGATGGCGGGTCGCCTGAAGGCAGCGCTCGACGTGGTGGATCCGGAACCGCTGCCGGAGGGGCACCCGCTCTGGCACGCCCCCGGCGTCATCATCACCCCGCACGTGGGCGGGAACACCGGGGCCTTCCCGCCGCGCATCCTCGAGCTGCTGCGCGGGCAGGTCGAGCGACTGGGGGAGGGCAGGGAGCCGCGCAACCTGGTGCGGCGCGGACCCTGGGGGTAACAGCGGCTCGGCGGAGCGGTCGGGGCAGCCCGGAGGTCAGGCCAGGTCGATGAACGCGTCCATGAACGCGTCGAAGTCCACGGCGTCGTCGGACTGATCGAGGCGCAGGGGCGTCCCGGGGCCGATGTCGAGCACAGCGTGGGGTGTCACGGAGAAGCGGAACACGCGGCCGGTACTCGTGCCCACCTCGTAGGTGCCGTCCTCCTGCCACTGCAGGGCGTGCGCGAGGTTGGTCATGTTGACCTCGACGGGTACACCGGCTCCGGTGATCGCGGCGAGATCGAGCGGAGCGATCATGAGCTCGGCGGGCTTCCAGCGGTACCCGACCACGAACGATGCCGAAGTGCCGGCCGGCCTGCCCGGCACGGCCGGACCAGCCTGTCCGGGAGACCCGGCCGGCGTGCGGTCGGCGTAGACCAGGTTGTAGTCACCGTAGTTGGGGATCTGGCCGTCGAAGACGCGGCGGAGGGCTGCCTTGAGGCTCTGCCCGCCGTCGAGCGGTGGTGATGATGCGGCACGTTCAGGGGTCATGGGGGGCCGATGCGCTAGGAGTCGGTGCGGTCGCCGCGGGGCGATCCGACAGGACGGGCCGTGCACGGGCGCCGGCAACGGAGGGAACGCCCTCCGCGTCCGGGCCTGCCGTCGAGTCGAGGACGCCCCGCGGGAGCCACACGTTACCGGAGCGGCGGCGCACGCCACGAGGGCCGCGCGGGCCGAAACGCGGGCTTTACCGGAGCGATACGTCACCTGTAACAGGACGGTCACATGGCGGAACGCGCCGACGGCGCAGGCCTAGACTCGATGCCATGAGTGTCGACACCCCCGCTGGAGCGCCCCTGAAGACCACACCGGACATCAAGCCCCGCAGCCGGGTCGTCACCGACGGCATCCATGCAGCGCCCTCTCGCGGCATGCTGCGTGCGGTCGGCATGGGCGACGACGACTTCGCCAAGCCGCAGGTCGGTGTCGCGAGTTCCTGGAACGAGATCACCCCGTGCAACCTCTCCCTCAACCGCCTGGCGCAGGGCGCGAAGGAGGGTGTCACGGCGGCCGGCGGCTTCCCCATGCAGTTCGGCACCATTTCCGTCTCCGACGGCATCTCGATGGGCCACGAGGGCATGCACTTCTCCCTCGTCTCCCGTGAGGTCATCGCGGACTCGGTCGAGACCGTCATGCAGGCCGAGCGCATCGACGGGTCCGTGCTCCTCGCGGGCTGCGACAAGTCCCTGCCGGGCATGCTCATGGCGGCGGCCCGCCTCGATCTCGCCTCCGTGTTCCTGTACGCGGGCACCATCATGCCGGGCTTCGCCAAGCTCGAGGACGGCACGGAGAAGGAAGTCACCCTGATCGACGCCTTCGAGGCGGTGGGTGCCTGCGCCGCCGGCACCATGAGCCTGAAGGACCTCGACAGCATCGAGCGTGCCGTCTGTCCCGGGGAGGGCGCCTGCGGCGGCATGTACACCGCCAACACCATGGCGTGCATCGGCGAGGCCCTCGGGATGTCACTGCCCGGGTCCGCCGCCCCTCCCTCGGTGGACCGCCGCCGCGACGCGTTCGCCCAGAAGTCCGGCGAGGCCGTGGTGAACCTCCTGCGCCTCGGCATCACGGCGCGCGACATCATGACGAAGAAGGCCTTCGAGAACGCCATCGCAGTCACCATGGCCTTCGGTGGTTCGACGAACGCCGTGCTGCACCTCCTGGCGATCGCCCGCGAGGCCGAGGTGGAGCTCACGCTCGACGACTTCAGCCGCATCGGCGACACCATCCCGCACCTGGGCGACCTCAAGCCCTTCGGCCGCTACGTCATGTACGACGTCGACAAGGTGGGCGGCGTCCCGGTGATCATGAAGGCACTGCTCGACGCCGGGCTGCTGCACGGCGACTGCCTCACCGTCACGGGCAAGACCCTCGCGGAGAACCTCGCGGACATCGCGCCGCCGGACCTCGACGGCAAGATCCTGCGCGCACTCGACAACCCCATGCACAAGACCGGCGGCATCACGATCCTCCACGGGTCCCTCGCCCCGGAGGGCGCCGTCGTGAAGAGCGCCGGGTTCGACGCCGACGTCTTCGAGGGGACGGCGCGTGTCTTCGAACGCGAGCAGGGGGCGCTCGACGCGCTCGACGCGGGGGCCATCCACGCAGGTGACGTCGTCGTGATCCGTTACGAGGGCCCGAAGGGCGGACCGGGGATGCGCGAGATGCTCGCCATCACCGGCGCCATCAAGGGTGCCGGGCTCGGCAAGGACGTCCTCCTGCTGACCGACGGCCGGTTCTCCGGCGGCACCACGGGCCTGTGTATCGGGCACGTGGCCCCGGAGGCGGTCGACGGCGGTCCCATCGCCTTCGTGCAGGACGGCGACCGCATCCGCGTCGACATCGCGGCGAAGAGCTTCGACCTCCTCGTGGACGAGGCCGAGCTCGAGCAGCGGAAGGTGGGCTGGGCCCCCCTTCCCGCGCGGTACACGAAGGGTGTCCTCGGCAAGTACGCGAAGCTCGTCCACTCGGCGTCGACGGGTGCGTACTGCGGCTGACGTCCGGCCGGCCCGGTTGGGTTAGTGTCCACTCACTGGACACTGTGTCCACCATGTGAGACCCGACCGGGGCCGGTTGACACTGTTCCGAGGGCGCGAGGAAACTACAGGTATGCAGCTCATCACCGTGGTCGTCCTTACACAGCGCGTGGCCTGAAGCCCGTCACACCGACGACTCCAGTCACGCGCAACCCCTCGCAGAGCCTCACCGGCTGAGGGGTTTTTTTATTGATACGACCTGTCAATGAGAGACGCGCGGTAGCCGTACGAAGTCACCCGCTGCACCCGTGCAGCGAACGTTCCGAAGGAAGTCCAGACATGTCCAAGGGATCGCCCATCAGCCCCGCGCTGCTGGCAGCACGGCCGGCTCCGCCCGCAGCGCCCACCCGGGACGCCGTACCCGTCCTTCCGGTGAGCGCCGTCCGGGGACCGAACACCGTGATCCGCCCCATCGAGATGCTCGGTTCCGCGGCGATCGTCAGGTCGCTCGAGGAGCTCGGGGTCGACGACGTCTTCGGTCTCCCGGGCGGAGCGATCCTCCCGACGTACGACCCCCTGATGGCATCCACGAAGCTGCGCCACGTGCTCGTCCGGCACGAACAGGGCGCGGGCCATGCGGCACAGGGGTACGCCATGGTGACCGGCCGCCCCGGCGTCTGCATCGTGACCTCTGGCCCCGGCGCCACGAACCTCGTGACGGCGATCGCCGACGCACACATGGACTCGGTGCCCATGGTGGCCATCACCGGCCAGGTCTCCAGCGCGTTCATCGGCTCGGATGCCTTCCAGGAGGCGGACATCGTGGGGATCACGATGCCCATCACGAAGCACTCCTATCTCGTGACCAACGCACAGGACATCCCGCGCGTCCTCGCCGAGGCCTTCCACATCGCGACCACCGGCCGCCCGGGGCCGGTGCTGGTCGACATCTCCAAGGACGCCCAGCAGGCCGGCATGAGCTTCTCCTGGCCGCCCAAGGTGGACATCCCCGGCTACCGGCCCGTTCTGCGCGGCCACTCCAAGCAGGTGCGCGAGGCCGCCCGCCTGATCGCGGCAGCCGAGCGCCCCGTGTTCTACGTCGGGGGCGGCGTGGTCAAGGGCCACGCGTCGGTGGAACTGAAGGAGCTCGCCGAGCTCGTCGGAGCGCCCGTGGTCACCACGCTCATGGCCCGGGGCGTCTTCCCCGACTCCCACGAGCAGCACGTAGGCATGCCCGGCATGCACGGCTCGGTCTCGGCCGTCACGGCCCTGCAGCAGTCGGATCTGCTCATCACCCTCGGCGCGAGGTTCGACGACCGCGTGACCGGTGTGCTCTCCAGCTTCGCCCCGCACGCGAAGGTCATCCACGCGGACATCGACCCGGCAGAGATCTCCAAGAACCGCACGGCCGACGTGCCGATCGTCGGCTCGGTGAAGGAGATCATCCCCGAACTGACCTCCGCGGTCCGCGAGGCCTTCGCCGACCAGCGCCCCGACATCTCCGCCTGGTGGAAGACCATCAACCACCTCCGCGAGACCTACCCGGTCGGCTTCACGCAGCCCGACGACGGCCTCTCGGCGCCGCAGCAGGTCATCAAGCGCATCGGCGAGCTCACCGGACCGGAGGGCGTGTTCGTCTCCGGCGTGGGCCAGCACCAGATGTGGGCCGCGCAGTTCATCCAGTACGAGCGCCCGCACGCGTGGCTGAACTCCGGCGGTCTCGGCACCATGGGCTACTCGGTGCCCGCCGCGATGGGCGCGAAGGTGGGTAACCCGGACCGCGTGGTGTGGGCCATCGACGGTGACGGCTGTTTCCAGATGACCAACCAGGAGCTCGCCACCTGCGTCATCAACAACATCCCGATCAAGGTGGCGATCATCAACAACTCCTCGCTCGGGATGGTGCGGCAGTGGCAGACCCTCTTCTACGAGGGCCGCTACTCGAACACCGACCTCAACACCGGGCACGACACCGTGAGGGTTCCCGACTTCGTGAAGCTCGCCGACGCCTACGGGTGCGTGGGCCTGCGCTGCGAGCGTGATGAGGACATCGACGCCACGATCCAGCAGGCACTCGCGATCAACGACCGCCCGGTCGTCGTCGACTTCGTGGTGAGCCGCGACTCGATGGTCTGGCCCATGGTGCCCTCGGGCGTGAGCAACGACCTCATCCAGATCGCCCGGAACATGACCCCGACCTGGGAACAGGAGGACTGAGCATGGCACGCCACACCCTCTCCGTACTCGTGGAGGACGTCCCCGGCGTCCTGACCCGCGTGGCCAGTTTGTTCGCGCGGCGCGCGTTCAACATCAACTCGCTCGCCGTGGGACCCACGGAGGTCGCCGGCATGTCCCGGATCACCGTGGTGGTCGAGGCCGAGGGAGATCTCCTCGAGCAGGTGACGAAGCAGCTCAACAAGCTCATCAACGTCATCAAGATCGTCGAGCTGACCAGCGACCAGTCCGTGCAGCGCGACCACATCCTGATCAAGGTCAGGGCCGACGCCGCGACCCGGCTGCAGGTCACCCAGGCGGCGGACCTGTTCCGCGCGGCCGTGGTGGACGTCGCCACGGACTCCCTGATCATCGAGGCCACCGGCACCCCCGAGAAGCTCTCGGCGCTCCTGTCCGTCCTCGAGCCGTTCGGGGTGCGCGAGATCGTGCAGTCCGGGACGCTCGCGATCGGCCGCGGTGCGAAGTCCATGAGCGATCGCGCCCTGCGAAGCGCCTGATTCCCACCCCGGGGCGCGTGCAGCCGCCGTCGACGACGGCGGCACGACGCCGCGCGCATCCCGACCCGCAGCACCACCCCCAAGCCCACCACCGCTCAACCAACTCCAAGGAGAACCACCCGTGACCGAGATGTTCTACGACGACGACGCCGACCTTTCGATCATCCAGGGCCGCACCGTGGCCGTCATCGGGTACGGCAGCCAGGGCCACGCCCACGCGCTGAGCCTCCGTGACTCCGGGGTGGACGTGCGCGTCGGCCTGAAGGAGGGATCGGCGTCGCGCGCCAAGGCCGAGGCCGAGGGCCTGCGGGTGCTGTCCGTGGCCGACGCCACCGCGGAAGCCGACCTCATCATGGTGCTCACACCGGACCAGGTGCAGCGCCACGTGTACAAGGACGACATCGCGCCGAACCTGCAGGCGGGAGACGCACTGTTCTTCGGCCACGGCTTCAACATCCGCTTCGGCTACATCCAGCCTCCGGCCGACGTCGACGTCGCCCTCGTGGCGCCCAAGGGACCGGGCCACATCGTGCGCCGCGAGTTCGAGGCGGGTCGCGGCGTACCCGACCTCATCGCCGTCGAGCAGGACGCCTCCGGGAATGCCCGCGACCTCGCGTTGTCCTACGCGAAGGCGATCGGCGGAACGCGTGCCGGCGTCATCGAGACCACGTTCACCGAGGAGACCGAGACCGATCTCTTCGGCGAGCAGGCCGTGCTGTGCGGTGGCGCCTCGCAGCTCATCCAGTACGGCTTCGAGACCCTCACGGAGGCCGGGTACAAGCCCGAGGTCGCCTACTTCGAGGTGCTGCACGAGCTCAAGCTCATCGTGGACCTCATGGTGGAGGGCGGCATCGCCAAGCAGCGCTGGAGCGTCTCCGACACCGCCGAGTACGGCGACTACGTCTCCGGCCCGCGCGTCATCACGCCCGAGGTGAAGGAGAACATGAAGGCCGTGCTCGCGGACATCCAGAGCGGTGCCTTCGCGCAGCGTTTCATCGACGACCAGGACGCCGGGGGCCCCGAGTTCGCCGAGCTGCGGAAGAAGGGCGAGGACCACCCGATCGAGAGCACGGGCCGCGAGCTCCGCAAGCTCTTCTCCTGGATCACGACGAACGACGACTACACCGAGGGCTCGGTAGCCCGCTAGGCCTGCCCGCTCGTTCGACCCTCCGCCTCCCGGCAGGACACACGATCATCGCTCGACGAGTGAATCGGTGTCCTGCCGGTGGCGTGTCCGGCACCCACCCCCGTCGGCCCTGATCCGGGCCCCCATCAGCTGAAGGAACCTCACCCGTGACCACCAAGCCCGTCGTCCTGCTCGCCGAGGAACTCTCACCCGCCACCGTGGAGGCCCTCGGTCCCGACTTCGAGATCCGCTCGACCGACGGCGCCGACCGCTCGCAGCTCCTCGCCGCCCTGGCCGACGTCGACGCCGTGCTGGTGCGCTCGGCGACGCAGATGGACGAGGAGGCGATCCGCGCCGCGCCGAAGCTCAAGGTCATCGCGCGCGCCGGTGTGGGTCTCGACAACGTCGACATCAAGGCCGCCACCCAGGCGGGCGTCATGGTGGTCAACGCGCCGACCTCGAACATCATCTCGGCCGCAGAACTGACCGTCGGTCACATCCTGAGCCTCGCCCGGAACATCCCGCAGGCCAGCGCGGCGCTCAAGGCCGGCGAGTGGAAGCGCTCGAAGTACTCCGGCACGGAGCTGTACGAGAAGAACATCGGCATCATCGGGCTCGGCCGCATCGGCGCCCTCGTCGCGGCGCGCCTGCAGGGCTTCGGCACCCAGATCCTCGCCTACGACCCCTACGTCACCTCCGCCCGCGCCGCGCAGCTGAACGTCCGGCTGGTGACGCTCGACGAGCTGCTCCGCGAGTCGGACTTCGTCACCATCCACATGCCGAAGACTCCCGAGACCGTCGGCATGCTCGGAGCGGAGGCCTTCGCTCTCATGAAGGACACCGCCTACGTGGTCAACGTGGCCCGCGGCGGGCTCGTCGACGAGGCGGCCCTGCACACCGCGCTCGAGCGAGGTGAGATCGCTGGCGCCGGGGTGGACGTCTTCGTGTCCGAGCCCAGCACCGACCTGCCCTTCTTCGCGCACGAGAGCGTGGTGGTCACCCCCCACCTCGGCGCGTCGACCGAGGAAGCCCAGGAGAAGGCGGGCATCTCCGTGGCGAGGTCGGTCCGGCTGGCCCTCGCGGGTGAGCTCGTACCGGACGCCGTCAACGTCGCCGGCGGCGTGATCGATCCCGCCGTCCGCCCCGGCATCCCGCTCATGGAGAAGCTCGGCCGGATCTTCACGGCCCTGACGCACGCCTCGCTGACGCAGATCGACATCGAGGTGGCGGGGGAGATCGCCGCCCTCGACGTCAAGGCGCTCGAACTCGCGGCGCTCAAGGGTGTCTTCACGGACGTCGTCTCCGAGCAGGTCTCCTACGTCAACGCGCCCGTCCTCGCCGAGCAGCGCGGCATCACCTCGCGGCTCATCACCACGCCGGAGTCCGAGGAGTACCGGAACGTGCTGCGGCTGCGCGGCGCACTGTCCGACGGCTCGCAGATCTCTGTGGCCGGCACGCTCACGGGCCCCAAGCAGGTGGAGAAGCTCGTGGGCGTCAACGGCTACGAACTCGAGATCCCCATCAGCGACCACCTGCTCGTGCTGCTCTACACCGACCGCCCCGGCGTGATCGGCGCCCTCGGCCGCCTCCTCGGCGAGCGCGGCATCAACATCGCAGGCATGCAGGTGGCCCGTAACAAGGAGGGTGGCCAGGCGCTCTCCCTCCTCACCGTGGACAGCTCGGTGCCGCAGGACGTCCTGGACGCCATCCGCGCGGAGATCGGCGCCACGGTGGCTCGCGAGGTGGACCTCCAGGACTGAGGGACGGAACCGACGACGGACGCCGCGGAAGGACACCGATGACCACGCACCACTTACCCGCCGAGCCGCGCACCGCGACCGAGGTGTTCTCCCGCGACACCCCGGCCGTCCTGAGCATCGCGCCGGGTGACCGCCTCGTGGTGGACTCCCTCGACGCCTGGGGCCACCTCGAGCGGCAGGCCTCGCCCGGTGCCGCCACGCCCTACCGCTTCCCGGACCGCCGCGGGCACGCCCTGACGGGTCCCGTCGAGGTCTCGGGGACGGTCCCGGGGGACGTGCTGGCACTCCGCCTCGAGAGGTTCGAGCCCGCGACGTGGGGCTGGACGGCCGCCGGGCGGCGCGCCGACGCCTTCGCGCGCAGCCTCGGCCTCGAGGGGGAGGAGCCCGCCTGGCTGCTCTGGGATCTGGACAGCCATGCGGGGACCGGTACGGACCAGTACGGTCACGTGGTGGATCTGGCACCGTTCCTCGGTGTGATCGGCCTGCCGCCGGCCGAGCCGGGCGAGCACTCGACGACGCCGCCGCGCGCCGAGGGCGGCGGCAACATCGACTGCCGCGAACTCACCGCGGGCTCCACGCTGTTCCTGCCCGTCACGGTGCCCGGCGCCCTGCTGCATCTCGGGGACGGCCATGCGGCCCAGGGCGACGGCGAAGTGGGCGGGACCGCGATCGAGTGCGGTATGACGACCACGCTGACGGTCGATGTCGTCCGCGACACCCCGGTGCCGGGCATCCACGCCATCACCCCGACCGCCAGGATCACCTTCGGTTTCGATGCCGACCTCAACCGGGCGACGTCGGACGCCTTGGGCGCGATGCTCACCTGGCTCCAGCAGCTCCACGGCCTGGAACGGAAGACCGCGCTCGCCCTCGCGAGCTCCGTCGTCGACCTCCGGGTCACGCAGATCGCGAACCAGACCTGGGGCGTACACGCCGTCGTGGGGCTCGACGCCGTCCGCCGGGTGGAACCGGACGAGGGCTCCTGACCGAACCGGGCATCCCGGGAGTCCATCCAGGTATCGGCGAACGGCTGCAGACCTTGAGGCCGCTCCTCGCCTGGCGATGTTCGACGAGCAGGGCTTCGAGGAGACGACCGTCGATCAGATCGCCGCAGCGGTCGGCATATCGCCCCGGAGCTTCTTCCGGTACTTCGCCTCGAAGGAGGACGTCGTCCTGGGGGACCCGATGCTCTACGGCGAACCTGTTCGTCAGCGTGTTGCTCAAAGCATGGAATCGATGCGGGTCTGGGACGCTCTGCGGGCAGGTTTCGAGGTGGCTGTGGAAGCATTCGAGGCCGAACCCGACCGGGCATTGACGACGATGCGGGTGATGATCAGCACCCCATCTCTGCGGGCTCGGAACACGGAGAAGCATGTCGCCTGGATGAATGTGTTGGTTCCGCTGATCGCTGACGTCCTGACGGGCAGCGAAGCCAAGCGTGAGTTTCACGCCCGCGCGGTCACCAAGTGTGCCCTGACCTGCCTGATTATCTCCTCAGCGGAGCTCGTGCACAGTGGGTGCGCGACGACTACGAGGGTACTTCTCGACGAAGCCTTCCGGCTTCTGGAACCTACAGCGCTCACCAAGTAACCCTGCTCTCGAGGGCCCCCGAAAGCCCGCCAGCTACTCAGCGCACATTGTGCTGACCACGTCGGCTCACCGGCCGAGCACAGCCGGCGACTAGCTCGTCAGGCCCTCTGGAGATGTCACCCGGCGCCAGACTCTGGCCCCGAGGAGGAAGGCGAGAGCAGCGATGACCGTGGGGACGATAAGCCAGGCCCAGTCGCTGGTCCAGCCGATGCCGAAGGCTTCGTCGCTGGAGAATGCAGTGACCTTGATGGTGAAGAACGTGGCGTCTGCTTCGGCGGAGCCGGTGGACTCTACCGCGGCGAGCATCCCGAACACATAAGACAGGAACACCGTCCAGTAGACGAGCAGGGCCGCGCCCGCGGAGATGACGCCGATGGACCACAGGGGTCTGCGGCGCGCATCGGCGCCGTACTGGTCAGCGAGTGCTTTCGGCGAGCCTAGGTCGCGAAGGCTGGTGGTCATGTCCCGGGAATCGCTGGCCAAGCTCTGTCGGAGCTCTTTGACCGTTGATCTGCGTTCCTTGCCCGGCATGACTGCTTCCAGGTGCCAGTCGAGTCGAGTCAGGTATGCCTCGGCCTGCAGCCGGTCACTGATCGAACGGGGTCGCGTTCTCGTCGTTCCGGACGTGGTGTCAGACATGAGATGTGTGGTCCTTCTCGGTAGCGGCGTGAACGGCGGCAAGAACGACCTGCCACTGGTGCTTCACGGATTCCGTTGCCGGATGGCCGGCCGGCGTCAGGGCGAAGTATTTCCGAGGTGGTCCGCTCGTCGACGGAACCATCCGGGTACTGACCAGACCATCCCGTTCAAGCCTGCTCAGCAGCGGGTACATCAGCCCGGTCGTCACCTCGAGACCGAGATCCGCCAGACGTTCGATGAGCTGATAGCCGTAGGACTCCTCGTCCGCAATCAGGGTGAGCGTCAGCAGGGGCAAAAGCTGCCCGCGTGAGCTGCGCATCCTGCTGCGCTTGTCACGTCTCTAGCGTCGACACGAACGAAGCCTTCGAGCACCTTCGTGCGCACGCCCGCGCACACAAGACGAGTCTGCGCGACGCAGCAGAAGCGGTCCTCAACCGCACCCTCACCATCCAAGAATCGCTTGAGGATCTCGCGGTCGCGGAGCCTATTCATCGAGGTGAGGACGTCAGGAGGAAACGGCCGAGTCGGGTAGACGCAAAGGTGAGGACTTCCGAAACGAAACACGACGAGACAAGTTTCCAGGACAACGAGAGCGTTGGAATCACGGCGGAGTGGTCGCCCGACGACGGACCTCTGCAGGTGTCTTGGGAAGGTTTGGTTCTTCTAGACGCCTGGTACGGGTCGTGGTTGGAGTCGGACAAGCTGTCGTGACGTCCCTTCTACGTTTGGGATGTTGTGCTGGTTCTTGACGGTGTTCCTGTTCTTGGTGCGCTTCGCATGAGAAGGGCTGCGATGAGGGCGCCTGAACCGAAGAGGACTGCCGCGCCGATGAAGACGGCACGGTAGCCGGACAAGACGTCTGTACTAGTTGTGACTGTAGCGATGGTCATTGCGAAGACTGTGCTGAGCAATGCCGTGCCTAGGGCGCCGCCTAGCTGCTGGGTCGTGTTGACGATGGCGCTGGTGATACCTACGTCGTCGGAGTGAACTCGGTTGAGGGCGACAGCGTTGAGTGGAACGAAGACGAGACCGAGGCCGAGGCCGGTGACGATCTCCCCGGGGAGGACGCCTGAGAGCCAGGTGGACTCTTCGTTGATGAGGGTGAGGAGGATGGTGCCGATGGTGGCGATGATTGCTCCGCCTACGAGCAGAGGTTTGGCTCCGACTCGGGGAAGCAGCGTCGAGGAGACCATGGCGCTGATGATGATGCCGGCGCTGAAGGGTAGGAAAGCCAGTCCGGTCTGCAGGGGCGTCATGCCGAGCGTTGTCTGTAAGTAGTAGGCGAGGAAAAGAAGCAGCCCGAACATCCCTGCTCCGACGAGGGAGGACAGGGCGAACGCGCCCCCACGATCGCGGTCGAGGAGGAGTCGTAGGGGGAGCAGTGGGGCGGTGACTCGTCGTTCGACGACCACGAAGGCTACGAAGAGAGCGAGTGAGAGAACGATGGGAATCAGCGTCTGTGGGGCGGCCCATTCCTGGTCTTCGGCAGCGGAGGTGAAGCCCAGGACGAGTGCACTGGCTCCGAGGGTGACCAGCACGGCGCCGGGGATGTCATAGGTACGCGTGCCTGTTGCTTTGCTTTCTCGCAGCGTTGGGATGGCGGCGAGGAGCGTGATCACAGCGATGGGGATGTTGATGAACAGGCACCATCTCCAGCCCAGGTACTCGGTGAGGAGACCGCCGAGGATGAGGCCGATGGCGCCACCAGCTCCCTGGATCGCTCCGTAGACGCCGAATGCTTTGGCCAGTTCTCGCGGGTTGGTGAAGGTTGTCGCGATCAGCGATAGGGCTGCGGGGGCGAGGGCTGCGGCGAAGAGACCCTGTAGTGCGCGGGCGGCGAACAACATGAGGTCGGTTGCGGCGAGCCCGCCGAGTGCTGACGCGAGAGTGAATCCGATGAGGGCCCCGAGGAACACGCGTTTATGTCCGACGAAGTCCGCGACGCGCCCACCGAGGAGCAACAGACCGCCGAAGGTGAGGGTGTAGGCGGTGATCACCCAGTGCCGGTTAGCCGTTGTCAGGTTGAGGTCCTCCTGCGCCTGCGGAAGAGCAATGTTCACGACGGAGGCGTCCAGAACGACCATCAAGGACGCCATGGAGATCACAGCTAGTGCAATCCAGCGGCGCGGGAGTGTGACGTCGTCGATGTGAGGGCGTGCGGTGGTGCTCACAGTGTGTGTTCCGTTCGCTGAAGTGCTGAAGCAGGTTGGGTGCACGCAGTACGACAGGTTGCGTGCTTCCCTGCTGCCATGGGGGACGAGCAGGGGGAAGTGCCTTGAGAGAGGGGTCAAGCAGGGGACGATGCCCGACGAGATGTGTGTCCGGTCGTTGGGGAGCCCGCTCCTGACGGGTGGTTTCCATGTGAGGGGAGATCTGCTGATATGAAGGGTGCTCCGTGGCCCGGGCATCCGGCGGGACGTGGGCCACGGAGTGACGTGAATGCGTATGGAATCTGATGCGCTGACGAACCGGGTTGTGCGGCTCTGCGTTTCGTGACGTCACCAGTTCAGGCTTCATCTACGAGTGACCCTGCAGAGCGCGGCGATCATCAAGGCGCTTGTACTGCAGAGTGCTTTTACTGCTGGGTGTCGTTTTGGGTGCTTGATGCTCCGAAGAAGGTCAGCAGTTCCTCTGTGACGAAGTCCGGGTTCTCGTCGGGGAGCCAGTGACCGGATTTGGGTACTTCGACGGCTCGGACGAGTTGCGTCATGAGCGGCTCAACAGTTGCACGAGTTGAGGGCAGGACCCCTTCGGCTGTGAGGAGCATCGTGGGCATGTTGATCGGGGTCGAGGCTGTGTTGTCGCGTTCGTCCTGTTCCAGCGTCCTGTACAACTCGAAGCCGCCGGTGAGCGCTTCGGGCGTGGTGTAGGCCCGGGCGAACTCGTCCAACTGTTGATCGGTGAAGGGCGACGGTGCGCCCGTGCCGCCGAAGCTCTCTCCGCCGTAAGCCACGTATCCGGTGAAGAGTTCGATGTAGTCGCGCACGTCGTTGCCGACGACAGCTTCCGGAATCTCTTTCTGGTTGTGGAAGGACAAGTGCCAACTGAAGGACCGGAAGTCCTGTGCGCTGAGGGCGGGGCCGGGGAGTGGGTAGTCCAGGTGCGCGTATCGCATGACGTCGTCGGGGAACTGTGCGGCGTACTGGTATCCCACGCCGGCACCGAGGTCGTGCCCTGCCAGGTGAACCTTCTCCAGGCCAAGCTCATCAGTGATGAGGCCGTGAACGTACTTCGCGAGGGTCGCCTTGTCGTAGCTCGGGGGCGATCCCTCACTGTCACCGAGCCCTGGCAGATCGACGGCATACACGGTGTAGTGCTCCGCCAGGGCCGGCATGATCGTGTGCCACGCGTACCAGGACTGCGGCCACCCGTGCAGCAGGACCAGTGGTTCCCCTGTTCCGCCAGTGACGTAGTGCATGTTCACATCCTCAACCTGAGCTGTTCCATGACGGAAGGTCCGGTTGAACTCTTCATCGTCCTTCGTCGCAGAATCAGAACCTGCCGGTGAGGATCCGGTCGGGTTCGCCGACTGCGACTGCGACGAGGATGTCGACGCGGCAGCGGATTCGGGTGATGTGTTGGTAGTTGAGCATCCTGCAGATGTGAGAGCGAGGGCTACGAGCAGCGCCTGGATCTTACTTATGCGGTAGGAACGGACAGCTGATGGTGGAACCGATGTGGTCATGTTTACCTCCGTGTCACAGCGTCAGTCGAGAGCATCCGTACTTGCAAATTTATTTGCTGATCCGCATTATGAGGTGGTGACCAGCGATGAGATGGACGTACTGTCAGCAGTCGGACCGAGGTTGCGAGAGCTGCGGAAAGCGCACCGGTTCACGCTTGTCGCGCTGGCGGAAGAGTCAGGGCTTGCGACGAGTACTTTGTCCCGGCTCGAGACCGGGAAGCTACGGCCGACGTTGGAGCAGTTGCTTCCGTTGGCGAGGGCGTTCAATTTGCCATTGGATGATCTTGTCGCGGCTCCTCTGACGGGGGATCCGCGGATTCACCTACGTCCTGTGCGGCACTCCGGCCTGACCTTTATTCCCCTGGCCCGACGTCCCGGCGGTATCCAGGCATACAAGATCGTGTACCCGCCGTTAGGCAAGGAATCGACGCTGAAGCGTCAGACCCACGAGGGCTACGAATGGCTGTATGTGCTCAACGGAAAGGTCAGGCTATTTCTCGGCGCCGAGGAGTTCCTGCTCGGGCCCGGTGAGGCGGCACAGTTCGATACACGGACCCCGCACTGGATCGGTAGCGCGACGAAGCAACCGGCCGAAGTCATCACCCTGATGGGTGCACAGGGAGAACGCACCCACCTGGCCGTTACTTCGAAGTGAACCCAAGCCGTGCAGTCGCCGGTAACGACAGAGCACATGCCTTTCTGCTCTGTTATTGCGGACAAGGCATGACTCAAGCTTCGCGGCGCAGGACCACGATGTTTTCCGTGACCGCCGCCTGCGTCACTCCATCAGCGGGTGAGAGCGCGGTGCGGGTCCGGGCGGTGACAGTCAGGGACTGCCAGCCTTGATCCAGGCCTATCCCGGCATGGGTCTGCTCCACGGTTGGGTATGTGGCGTCCTGATTCCATGACCAGGGCGCTGAGGAGGCGTGGTCGATGATGATGAGCAGTCCGCCACGGCGGATCTGCTGCGCTGCGCGGCCAATGATGGCGTTGCGGTCAATGTTGACCGGTGACTGGAAATAGCAGCCAAAGACGAGATCGAACTCGCCAGCGGGTATGACTGACGCCAGATCGGCCTGGACCGCGTTCACGGAACCAGCGGTAAGCGTCCGCTGGGCAAGATCATTGAGGCGGCGAGCAGCAGTGGCTGATGCGTCAGTCGCTGTTACGGCCCACCCTTGTCCGGCCAGCCACAGCGCATCGCCCCCGCGTCCGGAGCCCAGCTCCAATGCGTGCCTCTGCCCGTGGTGAGGCGCGAATTCATTGATGATCGTGACGAAAGCGTCGTTGGGGTCAGGAGTCCCCGATGGTGGGTTGCTTCGTGCGTAGTGTGTTTCCCAGAAGCGTTCGCTCTCGGATCCGTTCGTGGTGTTCATACCCGGACATCCTGTGTCTGCCGCGCGGCCGCAATGTCGTCGAGGACAAGACTGTGGTTGATTGCCCCGGCCGCAGCGGCAGCTGCCCCGATCGAGATGGGGACATTCGCATAAGGGTTGGCGACGTTCCCTGCAGCCCAGATCCCCGGGATGCTCGTCTGCCCAGTGCCGTCGAGCTGCAGGAATTCCCCGCCGGGCATGGGGACCTTCGCCGGCTGCAGTACCTGCAGGAAGTGATCGGCGGGAATGAGTCGGGGTGCGGTGAAGATGGCCGCCGCACTGATGTGTCGACCATCGACCATGTTCACCCCGGACAGCGTTCCATCATTGCCCGCACTCACATGCGCGACAGCACCTTCAACGATGTCGATGCCGCGTGCCTCGAAGTCCTTCCGATCCTCGTCCATCGGCGCTTCGAGTCCGTTCGTCAGGTAGACGATCTTCTCGCTCCACTGTCTGAGCAGCTGGGCCTGGAAGACACTTCCAGGCCCAGTAGCGAGGATGCCGATCGCCTGATCACGCACCTCATAGGCGTCGCAATAAGGGCACATCGCTACACCGCGTCCCCAGAACCGCTCGAGGCCCTCTACGTCAGGAAGCTCGTCCCGCCCACCGGTGGCGACGAGCACCCGGCGAGCTGTCTCCATACCGTTATCGGTGCTGATCTGGAAATCCCCTGCAATGCTGCTGATGCTGTGAACGACACCGGAACGGATCACGCCACCGTATTGCTCGACCTCGCGGCGCCCATCGGCCAGCAAAACGGCAGGAGATGTGCCATCCCGACCGAGAACGGCATGCATGTGATGCGTGAACCTATTCCGCGGTTGCCCAGTATCAAGAACAAGTACACGGCGACGAGCCCGTACGAGAGTGAGCGCACCGCTCAATCCTGCCGATCCGCCGCCGACAACGATCACGTCCCATACCTGGTTGCTTGTCATGCCGTAAGAATGGAGCCCACTCATCCTGAGAGTGAAAGATTTTTGCAGTCTCGCAAATCAGGACCCATCGAGGATCAGGGTTCGGTCCCCTGATGCATTCAAGACCAGCCGAGGCCGACTCCAACCCTCGTGGCTCTATTCCCACTATTGGTCCTACTAGCCCTAAGCCGGACCGGCTCCTGCTGTGCGCGACCACGCTGGGAGGAGGCTGTGCATAGCCACCGCCCGCCCTAGGTGAGCTACCGGTTCGGTGACGCATCGGGTGTGTGCGGACGGGCTCTCTGGTTCCTGCTGTCCAGGTGTGTGCGGGCCGAGCAGCGAAGCCTCGGACCTGGTGCCGTGCACATGTGGTCAGGAGCCGCACCACCGTTCCATGCCATTGGTCAGCTCCGACCGTTTGTGTGCCTACGCGTTTGCTACACAGCCGCTTCGAGCGCGTTGGTGGCTTATTGACGGTTGGAATGTCGGAAAACGTGGTCGTACAAAACACCGGTTGCTGTGGCCTGCACATATTTGTTGATGGTATCCATGGCCCAGTCCTGTGTGGTCCAGGTGCCGGGTTTGTAGATTCCCAGGGCGGTGTTGAGCAGTACATCCCCGGTGTAGACCACTGGGAACACGACCGCGACGGCTTTGACACCACGAAGGCCGGCGTGAGCTGCAATTCCATACGCTGATCCCCACATGGTGCCGAGGCCGAAGTGGGTACACCAGTTCAGCTGGTCGCGTCCCCGTTGCGTCTGAGGGTGGACGGGCAGGATGTGCTCGGCGAGATCCGCGGGCGCGTAGCTGGTCTTCCGTTCAGTGAGAGGCATCTCGACGAATTGTTGGAAGGCGGTCATGACCACCGTTCCGGCAACGCCTGCCGCTAGCCCCCGTGTGATGGAACTGATCAGTGAGGGTTCCCGAAGGCTAGGCATGCTGCCGAGTATTGATTCGTCACGGGCGTGTTCGCAATGCTTGTTGCTCACGATGCTCTGGGTTGCTGGGTGAGTCCGCACGTGATGCGGCGGTGATGCAGTAGAAGGGCCTGCCTTGACAAGCTCAAGCAGGCGGTGTCGGTGGTGGTGAGCAGCTTCGGTGTGATGTACATCGGTCGGTGGGTCTGCCTGACTGTCGCGCTTCGCCTCAGGCGCCGGTAGCGTGATCGTTCAGGTCGGCCATCGGTGACCATCGGTGGCCGGGGTGGAAGGTGGAGTGTTATGAGCGATCAAGTTGTTCTCGGGGAACTGTCTCTTCCAGGGCTGTTGCAGGACATGGTGCCAGAGAGCTCTGATGTGAACGAGTTCCTCGATGGGCTTGTGAAGCTAGCCGGTGACACTCTCTCCTCTCCCGGCCAGGAGACCCTGTGCGGGATCACGCTCTTGCGCGCACGAACCAAGGCAACGGTCGCGAGCAGCAATGAGCAAGCTCAACTCATGGACGAGATCCGGTACCCGTTCGACGACGGACCGTGCCTGCGCGCCGCGCGTGAGGGACAGGTGTACAGCGCCGGACCCTCACCTAGTGCCTGGTCGGACGCCGGCGGGAGTCGAGGGGGGGCGGGTGACGCTTGGGCAAATGCGCGCCCGCCGGGGTAATTTCGTAGGGTGACTCCCGCCCCCGACGCAGCGCCGTCGTTCTACATCACCACCGCCATCTCCTACCCGAACGGTGAGCCGCACATCGGGCATGCCTACGAGACGCTCGCCGTGGACGCGATGGCGCGCTTCAAGCGCCTCGACGGGTACGACGTCATGTACCTCACGGGAACCGACGAGCACGGGCTCAAGATGCAGCAGGCGGCGGACCGCGAGGGCATCCCCGTGCGGGAGCTGGCGACCCGCAACGCGCGGGCGTTCCAGGAGATGAACGACGTCGTCGGGACCTCCTACGACCGCTTCATCCGCACCACCGACGAGGACCACTACGCCGCCGCGACCGAGATCTGGAAGCGCATGGAGGCCAACGGGGACATCTACCTCGACAAGTACGCGGGCTGGTACTCGGTGCGGGACGAGGCGTTCTGGGGCGAGGACGAGACCGAGGTGCGCGACGACGGCGTGCGCTACGCGAAGGAGACCGACACCGAGGTCACCTGGACGGAGGAGGAGAGCTACTTCTTCCGCCTGTCCGCCTACCAGCAGAAACTGCTCGACCTCTACGAGGCGCACCCGGAGTTCGGTGCCCCGCAGTCACGGTTCAACGAGGTCATCTCGTTCGTCACGCGGGGGCTCGAGGACCTCTCGATCAGCCGCACCACCTTCGACTGGGGTGTCCCGGTGCCGGGAAACCCGAAACACGTGATGTACGTCTGGGTGGACGCGCTCACCAACTACCTGACCGGGGTCGGCTACCCGGACATTGCGTCCGAGCGCTTTCGGCGGTTCTGGCCCGCCGACGTGCACGTGATCGGCAAGGACATCTCCCGGTTCCACGCCATCTACTGGCCGGCCTTCCTCATGTCCGCCGGGCTCGAGGTACCGAAGCGCGTCATGATCCACGGCTTCCTGCACAACCGTGGCGTGAAGATGTCGAAGTCGCTGGGCAACACCGTGGCACCGGCGGACTGGGTGGACCAGTACGGCCTCGACCAGGTGCGGTTCTTCCTCCTGCGCGAGGTGCCCTTCGGCGCGGACGGCTCGTACAGCCACGAGGCCGTGGTGGGCCGGATGAACGCGGACCTCGCGAACAACTTCGGCAACCTGGCACAGCGCTCGCTGTCCATGGTGGCCAAGAACTGCGACGGGGCGGTCCCGCGGCCGGGGGAGTACGCCGCGGCGGACACGCAGATCCTCGACCAGGCGCACGCGCTCCTCGAGCTCAGCCGAGCAGCCTACGACCGCCAGGAGTTCTCCCGTGCGCTCGAGGCGGTATGGACGGTCCTCGGGGACACCAACGCCTACTTCGCGGACCAACAGCCCTGGGTGCTCCGCAAGACGGACCCGGAACGCATGAACACGGTGCTGTACATCACGCTCGAGGTCCTGCGGGTGGTCGCGGTCCTCGCCCAGCCGGTCATGCCGACCAGCTCCGGCGAGATCCTCTCCGCACTCGGTCAGGGCACGGGGCCCGACGACGCCCGCCGCCTCTTCAGCGCGCTCGGCGTCGCGATCGAGCCCGGCACGCCCCTGCCCGCGCCGACGCCGGTGTTCCCGAAGTACGAGGAGCCGGCCGAGGCCTGACCCCGGCCGCGCGCCTGGACAGGGCTCTCAGCGGCGCATGAAGCGGGCGCCCGCCGTCTCCGTCATCACGCGCGCAACGGTGTCCTGCTGCTGCTTGGACGCATCGAGCAGCCTGACGAGGGCCGTGCGGTTCAGCACGGCGTCCTGCGGGCCCACCGACGACGACGGCACGAGCGCCAGCAGGGTGGACCAGAGTGCCTCCTTGCCCTTGAGGAGCGACTGCAGGGCCTCGAGCTCGAGCTGCGCCCCTCCCGTGGTCCTGCGCCGCGCCGGATTGAGCGGATCGAACCGGGCGACCACGGACGCGCCGTGAGCGAGGGTCATCTTCAGCAGGCTCGGTCGGTGGCCGAGGGCTTTGATGAGGCCCTTGAGGAACGCGCGTTCCTCGCCGATCTCGTGTGCAAGCCGGTCGAAGTCCTGCTCGTGGGGCGTCCCGGCCCAGGATCCACGTGCGGCCTCGAACAGCCGGACCCCGTTGGTGGCGCCCACGAGGTGTATGTCCAGGTACGGCAGCAGGGTGTCGAGGTCCAGCTGGGCGACCGGGATCAGGGAGGGGTGCGGCGAGGCATCCGTCATGGTGTCTCCGTCCAAGGGGCTTCGGGCGGTCCGACGGCCGCGTGGTCGAGCAGGGGCAGTGTGATGGCGACGGTCGTGCCTTCGCCGAGTTCGGAGGTGATGGAGATGGTGCCGTGGTGCGCCTCGAGGGTCCGGCGTGCCACCGCGAGGCCCACGCCCGCACCGGGCAGCACCTGCTGGGTGTTGGCCGCACGCTCGAACGGGTCGAAGAGGCGGGGGAGGTCGTCCGGCGGGATCCCGATCCCGGTGTCCGTGACGAGCAGCGTGACGCCGGAGCCGGCGGGCTCCACGGCGAGGTCGGTGGTGATCTCGCCGTCGGGCCGGCTGAACTTCAGGGCGTTCGAGAGGACGATCCCGAGAGCTGCTGCGAGCTCCTCCCGACTCCCGGCCACCACGACGGCGCGGTCCGGTACGGAGCACGCGAGACGGACGCCGGCGTCGGCGGCCTCCGTCTCGAGGGAGCGCGTCATGTCCGCCACGAGGTGCGCGAGGTCCACGGGACCGTGCTCCGACGTGTCCGTCCGCTCCGTGGAGAGCGATGAGATGTTCTCGATCAACTGGTTCAGCTTGGCCGTGTTGCGCTCCACGGCCCGTAGCATGGTCTGCGCCTCCGCCGGCAGCTCACCGCCGAGCCCGTCGAGGATCATCTCCAGGTACCCGGTGATCGAGGCCAGCGGCGTCCTCAGCTCGTGGTTCACGCTGCCCACGAAGTCGGTCTTCGCCTGATTGAGCGCGCGCAGCTTCCGCACCGCCTGCTGCTGCCGGGAGATGAGCTGCGCCTGGATGAGGCCGTGGGCGAGGTTGCCGAGCACGTGCTGGGTCAGCGACGCCTCGACCGCCGACCAGCCGAGGGTCGAGGGCGCCTCGCTGACCAGCCAGAGGAGGCCGAACGGCGTGTCGCCCTCACCGAGCGCGAGGACCACACCGCTGACGCCCCCGGAGACCCCGGAGCCCGCGAGAGAGTCCGCGATCCAGGGTGGTACCGCCACCTTGCTCGACGCGCCTTCGACGGAGATCGCCTCCGTCTCATCCGGGTCCGCGCTGCTGAACGCGGCGACGATCGACCGCTCCCACAGGCCGAGGGCCAGCGCGAGGTCCTCCGGTCGGTGATCCTTCCGGGGGACGCCGAGCCCTGCGTGCCCTGACGCTGCGGTCCAGGCGCTGCCGCGCGCGGCGACCCGCTCGTCCTCGAACACCTCGAGCGCTGCGTGGTGTGCTCCGAGCGTCCTGCCCACCCCCGAGAGGAACTGCTCCGTCATCACCGTCGGGTCGTTGGTCGCGCGGATACCGGCGGAGATGTCGCGCATGGAACCCCGCAGCACGGCCGTTGCGTCGCGCTGCGCCCGGTGGCGGCGTCGTCGGCTGATGGCGGCCAGGGTGCGGTGGAGCAGCTCCGCGTCCCTGACGGGTCGGAAGACGACGTCGGAGACGTACGGGGCCATGGAGGGCGGGAGGGGCCCCACGCCGCCCTCGGGGAGCACCAGCAGCACGGGCAGGCTTGCGAGCTCGGGGTGATCGGCGATCATGCCCGCCGCCGACGCGGCGTAACCCCGGGCCAGGTCCAGATCCACGATCAGGACGTCCGGCCGGGAAGCAAGGACGTCCTCGAGCAGGGCGGGCGTGTCCGCCGCGGGCAGGGTCCGGAGTCCGCCCGCTGTCAGAGGAGCCGCGAGCGTGGCGCGGTCGCGCGCGGAAGCGCACGCGATGACCGCGAGTGCGCCCCCGGGCGTTCCTGCTGCTTCGTCCTCCGCCACGGCGTCCTCTCCGGCCTCGAGCTGCGAAGCCCATGATAACTGCCGGGCGCCCGACCGATCCTGACCCGCCGCGCGCATTCCCGCGCTTGTCAGGGCGACTCGGCGGTCGTGTGCACGCCCGTCGAACGTCAGTCGCTCGCCAGGCCGGCGACCGGTGAGAGCCGCGCCGCCCTGCGGGCCGGGAGCACCGAGGCGAGGAGCCCGGCTGCGACGGCCACCGCCAGCACGGCGCCCACCTGCCCCAGAGGGACCGACGGCGTGACCGCCGCGATGCCGCCCAGGGCCGACTGCGCCCCGAGCCACCCGTACAGGACGCCGAGGACCGAGCCGAGCAGCGCGGCGACGCCCGAGATGAGCACCGCCTCCACGGCCAGCGTGCCCCGCAACTGCCCCCGGGTGAGGCCGAGGGCCCGCAGCAGCGAATTCTCGCGGCGTCGCTCGAGCACGGACAGCGAGAGCGTGTTGGCCACCCCTATGAGGGCGATGAGGACGGCCACGGCGAGCAGCGCGACCACGATCAGCAGCATCACGTCGATGATCTGGTTGTAGGCCACGCGCTCGATGGCCGCACCGGTGACCTGGTACTCCGAGAGTCCCGTCGCGTCGACGATGCGCGACTGCACGTCCACGACGGCTGCGGCATCCAGGCCGTCGTCGAGCTGCAGCCAGAAGGTGGGGCCCACGTAGGCGGCCAGCGTGGTGCCCTCGAGACCGTCGAGTACACCGGCGTCGGCGGATCCGGCAGGCGCGGCCGGGTCTGCACCGAGGTAGGTGCCGAGCGCGTCCGCGGGCGTCCCGCCGAGATCCGCAGCCGTGGCCTCGGTGATGAGCGGCCGGAAGAACGCGGCATCGGTCACCGTCACCGGCACCGTGGCCGGTCCGTCCGCACCCTCGAGGGTGACCTCCTCGTCGGTCCAGGTCTGCGGCGCCAGCACCATGCCGTCCACGAGCTCGACGCCCTGCGAGCGCAGCACGCCCGCCACCTCGTCGGGATCCACGGCGAACACGAGCTGCCCGCCGTCGTCCGCGCTCGTGAGCATCACCGGGGTGAGTTCCACGGCCTTCAGGACGCCGTCCACCGCCAGCAGGGTGGGAGCGTCGACCGTCGTGGCGGGTGCCCCGGACGCGGCTGCCGCCGAACCCGTACCCGCCACCTCGAGATCCACGGCGTAGTTCTCGGCCAGCTCGCGGTCGAAGGTGGTGCGCGCGGTCTGCGCGCCGACCATCATCATCGTCACCAGCGTGACCCCGACGATCAGCGCGGCCGACGACGCCGTGGTGCGCGCGGGGTTCCGCACGGCATTGACGGACGCGAGGTTTCCGGGAACGCCGAGGGGGCGCGCGAGGCGTCCCACGAAGGCGACGCTCGCCGGCACGAAGAACGGTGCCAGCAGCACGACGCCGAGGAAGGAGACCGCGCCGCCGGCCATCGCCGGCAGGATCGACACGGTGGCCGCGCCGAACGCGAGCAGTCCGCCGCCGAGCACGAGGGCGGCCAGCCCTGCGACGAGGCGGACACGGCCGCTCCTGTTGCCTGCCGCGACCGGGTCCGCGGGACGGAGGGCCGCCAGCGGCGCCACCCGTGTCGCGGCCCGAGCGGGCACGAGCGCCGCGAGGAGCGTCATGCCCACACCCACGGCGATGCCCGTGACGACGGCGGAGGCCGGGACGGCGAGCACCGCGAAGCTGCCGAACGAGGTCTGCCGCGCGAGGGCGACCAGGCCCGTCATGAGGCCCACCGCGAGCAGAACGCCCACGGCGGCGGACACGAGCCCCACGATCGCCGCCTCCACGAGGACCGAGGTGCGGATCTGGCGCCGGTCGGCGCCGATGCACCGCAGCAGGGCGAGTTCGCGGGTGCGCTGGGCCACGAGGACCGCGAAGGTGTTGGAGATGACCAGGCCGGCGACGATCACGGCCACGGCGGCGAACGCCAGCAGGATCCCGGTCAGGACGTCGGTGCCGCCGGAGAGCCGTGCCACGTCGTCGACGGTCTGCTCGGCGGGGGTCCGCACCGAGAGTGCCACCTCGGACGCGTCGGCGCCGTCCGTGCTCGCGGCGTCACCGGAGGCATCCTGCGCGGACGCATCGGCCGAGGCGGCCGGACTCCCCAGCGCCGAGGCGACCTCGGCCGTGACGGCGGCGATGTCCGCGCCCGGCGAGAGCACCAGCTGCACGTTCACGGAACCGTTACCGGTTCCGGCGAGCGTCTGCACGAGCGCGGGCGATGCGAGGACCTGGACGGACGCGGACAGCGACGGGTCGGCGTTCGGCTCGAACACCCCGGTGACGGTCAGTGCGTCCGTGGGGGAGCCGGCCCCCGCGTCGGGCGTCGACGTGCCGGACGGGCCGAATCCGCCGTCGTCGATCGCGACGGTGTCACCGGGCGCGACGCCCAGCCGGGCCGCCGAGTCCTCGTCGAGGGCCACGTCGGAGGGGCCGGTGGGGTAGGACCCGCCGGTGACGACGGCCGTCTCCAGTTCCGACGGGGCGGTGGACGTGAGCACCGCCATCGAGGTCTCGGACCCGCCGGTGAGCTGCGTGTAGACGCGGTCGTACGGATGAGCGGTGGAGACGCCGGGAACGGCACGCAGCCGTTCGACGGCGTCGGACGGCACGTACTGGCCTCCCTCGCCGGTGACCACGAGGTCCGCCTTCGCGTAGGAGGACCCTATGCTCGCGCCGAGGCTCGCACGTGTGGTGGCGTTGACCATCAGGGTGGCGGAGAGGAAGGCCACGCCGAGCATCACGGCGAGGCCGACGGCGACGAACCGCCGGGAGTGGACGCGGACCTGCGCCAGGGCGACCTGCAGCACGTCAGGCTCCCAGCTGCGCGAGTGCGCCGGCGATGGCGTCGGGGGAGGACTGCGGGAGCGCGCCGACGAGCGCGCCGTCCTTGAGGAGCACCACGCGGTCGGCGTAGGACGCCGCCACGGGATCGTGCGTGACCATGATGATGCTCTGGCCCATCTCGCGGCTGCTGCGGCGCAGGAGCGAGAGGACCTCGGCCCCCGTGGCGGTGTCGAGGTTGCCCGTGGGTTCGTCACCGAAGACGACGTCGGGGCGGGTCAGGAGGGCGCGGGCGACGGCGACGCGCTGCTGCTGCCCGCCGGAGAGCTCGTGGGGGCGGTGCGAGAGGCGGTCCGTGAGTCCGAGCGTGGTGCAGATCTGCTGCAGCCAGTCCCGGTCCACCGTTGCTCCGGCCAGGGCCACGGGGAGGGTGATGTTCTGCTCCGCGGTCAGGGTCGGCACCAGGTTGAAGCCCTGGAAGACGAAGCCGACGCGCTCGCGCCGCAGCCGGGTGAGGGCGGCGTCGCCGAGGCCCGTGATGTCGGTGCCGCCGATCCGCACGGAGCCGGAATCGACGCCGTCGAGCCCTGCGAGGCAGTGCATGAGGGTGGACTTCCCCGAACCGGACGGACCCATGATGGCGGTGAAGCGTCCGCGCTCGAACTCCACGGACACGTTCGCGAGCGCCCGGACGGCCGTGCCGCCGTGTCCGTAGGTCTTCGAGATGGCGATGGCGGCGACGGCCGGCTCCGAGGCCCTGCCGTCGGTGCCGGTGCCGGAGGGGGTGTCAGAGGGGGTGTCAGAGGCGGTGCCGGTGCCGGTGTCGAGCGGCTGGAAGCCGCCGGAGTGCGAGCCGCGCGGCTCGGGGGTGAGGTTCGTGGTGGTCATATCTCGACGGTATCCACGCGCCGCGTTCCACGGATCAGCGCCTGGTCCGGGGTTCCCGGCAAGCACCTCATACCGGGGGATGAGCTCGTCTCATCCCCCGCAGGCGGTCAAGGACGGACGACGCCGGTCTCGTAGGCCATCACCACGGCCTGCACCCGGTCCCGTGCCTCGAGCTTCGCGAGGATGTGGCTGACGTGCGTCTTGATCGTCGCCTCGGACAGGAACAGCGTCACGGCGATCTCCGGGTTGGAGAGCCCCTGGGCGATCAGCTCGAACACCTCGCGCTCGCGCACGGTCAGCCGCTGCACGGCGGCGGCGTGGATGCTCTGGGTCTCGGACGGTTGGCGGAGCAGCGGTGCCACGTGATCCAGCAGGCGCCGCGTGGTCGAGGGGGCGATCACGGCGTCCCCGCGGTGCACCGTCCGGATGGCGTCGAGCAGTTCCTCGGGCGGAGCGTCCTTCAGCAGGAATCCGCTCGCGCCCGCGTGAATGGCGGACAGCGCGTACTCGTCCAGGTCGAAGGTGGTCAGCACCACGATGCGCGGACCGGCCGCCCCCGCGCCGGTGCCCGAGGTGAAGGGCGCCAGGATGCGCCGGGTCGCCTCGATGCCGTCCATGCCCGGCATGCGGACGTCCATCATGACGACGTCGGCCCGTGTGGCCGCGAGCGCCCGTACGGCCTCCTCGCCGTTCGAGGCCTCGCACACCACGTCGAGGTCCGGCTGGGACGTGATGAGCATGGCGAACCCGCTGCGCACGAGGTGCTGGTCGTCCACGATGGCGACACGGATCGGCCGGTCGCCCGCCGGAGCTTCCGCCGGCCGATCCGTCCGCGGGTCGCTGATGCCTGTGCCGCTGCTGTCCCCGGGTGTGCTCACGTGGTTCTGCTCCTGTCCCCGGTCGCGCGACCGGCGTGTGCGTTCCTGCTGGTGGTCTGGGTGTCGTGCTGCTGCAGATGATGCTGCGGAGTCGGTGTTACGCCTGCGTGTACGGGATGAAGGCCTTCACCTGGTAGCCACCGCCCGCACGTGGTGCGGCGGTGACGGTACCGTCGTACAGCCGCACGCGCTCCATCATGCCGGTGATGCCCTGACCCGCTCCGGCGGTCGCGGGATCCGGCGCTGCACCGCGGCCGTCGTCGTCGATCATGATGGTGAGGCCCCTCGCACCGTAGTCGAGCGTCACCTCCGTGGTGGTGTCCGCACCCGCGTGCTTGAGGACGTTCGTCAGCGACTCCTGGACCACGCGGTAGGCGGTGAGTTCGGCGCCGAGCGGCAGGGCCCGCCGGGGTGCCCCGATCCTGTGGCACGCGACCCTGACGCCGGACCTGCGGACCGACTGGATGAGGCCGTCGACGTCCGCGAGCGTGGGGAGCGGGCGCGTGGAGGCGGTCTCGTCGCCCCGCAGCACGCCGAGCAGCCGCCGCATCTCGCGCAGCGACCCCCGCCCGGTGTCGGCGATGGTGCCGAGGGTCTGCACCGCGACCTCCGGTGCGCGCGCGCTGGCGTACCGCGCGCCGTCGGCCTGCGTGATGATCACCGAGAGCGAGTGCGCCACGATGTCGTGCATCTCCCGGGCGATATGGCTGCGCTCGTCGGCTGCGGCGAGATCCCGCTCCTGCTGCCGCTCCACCTCGAGACGCCGCGTCCTGTCCTCGAGCGCCTGGTAGGTCAGACGGCGGGAGCGAGCGAGGTCCCCCGTGGTCCAGGCGAGGAGCACGAGCGCCTCGACGAGGAAGAGCAGGATGAGGAACACCGGCACCACGGTGAGCACCGAACCCTCGCCCACTCCGAGCAGGCTGCCGAAGCGCACGAGGCCCACGGCTCCACCGACGGCCGCGAGGGTGAGCCCACCGAGGCTGGCCCAGCGGGGACCGTGCGCGGCGAGCGTGTAGAGCGTGATGAGGATGACGAACTGGGCCGGTACGGGGTCGATCCCGAGGACCAGCTGGAGGACGGAGAATCCTGCGACGACACCCGCGGACGGCAGGACGTGCGACCGGCGCCACGCGAGAGGAGCGACGAGCACGGCCGAGACGATGAAGGCCGTCGCGTCCGAGGAGACGGCGAGGAAGACGTAGGGAAGGACGAGCGCGACGGCGAGCGCGACGGCCAGCCCCGCGTCGATGGAACTCGGATGCGCGCGGAACCAGTGCGCCAGACGCAGGTGGAGGTCCATGGGTACCAACTCTAGGACCGCGGCTCACCGCGGCACATCCGACCGCGGGTGGAGATGTCTCACTCCTCGGACCGATTGTCGCGCCGTCGGGCCCGCTTCCTACGCTGGCTCCATGACCGCTGCTCCCCGCCACCTCGATCTCGCCGTCATCCCCGGAGACGGGATCGGCCCCGAAGTCACCGCCGAAGCCGTGAAGGTCCTCCGGGCCGTCGTCGGGGACGCCGTGGACCTCGCCCTCACGCACTACGACCTCGGCGCCGAGCACTGGCTCACCACCGGCGAGACCCTCCCGGACGAGACGCTCGCGCGTCTCCGCCGCCACGACGCCATCCTGTTCGGCGCCGTCGGGGCGGCCCCGGGGGACACGCGGATCCCCTCGGGCCTGATCGAGCGCGAGTTCCTGCTCAAGCTCCGCTTCTCCCTCGACCACTACGTCAACCTCCGCCCCTCGAAGCTCTACCCCGGGGTGCCGAGCCCGCTCGGCGACCCCGGCACCATCGACTTCCTGGTGGTGCGCGAGGGTACGGAGGGTCCGTACACGGGGAACGGCGGTACCCTGCGCGCGGGCACGCCCCACGAGGTGGCCACCGAGGTGTCGCTGAACACGGCGCACGGCGTGGAGCGCGTCGTCCGCGACGCCTTCGTCCGAGCAGCTGCGCGCCGGAAGAAGCTCACGCTCGTCCACAAGCACAACGTCCTCGTGTACGCGGGGCACCTGTGGAAGCGGACGGTGGAGGCCGTCGCGCTCGAGTTCCCGGACGTCGTGCACGACTACCTCCACGTGGACGCCGCCATGATCTTCCTCGTCACGGACCCCTCCCGCTTCGACGTGATCGTGACCGACAACCTCTTCGGGGACATCGTCACCGACCTCGCCGCCGCCGTCAGCGGGGGCATCGGCCTCGCGGCGTCGGCCAACCTGAACATGGACCGCACGGCGCCCTCGATGTTCGAACCCGTGCACGGCTCGGCACCGGACATCGCGGGCCGGCAGATCGCGGACCCCACGGCGGCCATCCTCTCGGCGGCGCTCCTCCTGCAGCACCTGGGGCTCGACGCCGAGGCACGGCGCATAGAGACCGCGGTCGAGGCGGACATCGCGGCCCGCGCGACGCTCACCGACGCGCCGCGCAGCACCTCCGCGGTGGGCGATGCCATCGCCGCCGCCGTGTCCTAAGGTGGTGACAGTTCACTGATCCGGCGCCCTGGCGGCGGCGGATCACCATTTCCACCACCTTTCACCAGCGGGACGACGGCGGCTGCCGGCGCGGCCCGGACCACCGCGGAGGACCCATGACAGCGACCGACACCCACTTCGCCCAGCACCTCTCGACGCAGCGGGCCACCGCCGAGCACCGGGCTGCCGTGCTGGCCGATCCGGGTTTCGGTAACTTCTTCACCGACCACACCGCGATCGTCGACTTCAGCGTCGACGAGTCCGGGGTGGGGGGCTGGCACAGCGCCCGGCTGGAACCCTACGGCCCCATCGCCCTCGACCCCGCCGCCGCCGTGCTGCACTACGGCCAGGAGATCTTCGAGGGGATGAAGGCCTACCGGCACGCCGACGGTTCGGTGTGGACGTTCCGCGCCACGGCCAACGCCGCGCGGCTCAACCGCTCGGCGGCGCGCCTGGCCCTGCCGCAGCTCCCCGAGGAGCTCTTCCTCGAGTCCCTCCGGCAGCTCGTGGTGGCGGACCAGGAGTGGATCCCCTCAGGCGACGGCGAGAGCCTCTACCTCCGGCCCTTCATGATCGCCACCGAGGCGTTCCTCGGGGTGCGCCCGGCACGGGAGGTCTCCTACCGCGTCATCGCCTCACCCGCCGGCAACTACTTCGGCGGTGCCGTCCGGCCCGTGGACATCTGGGTGTCGCGCACCTACGCCCGCGCGGGTCGCGGTGGCACGGGAGCTGCGAAGGCGGGCGGCAACTACGCATCCTCCCTCGCCGCGCAGCTCGAGGCGGAGGCGCACGGGTGCAAGCAGGTCCTCTTCCTCGACCAGTTCAACGACAACGCCGTCGAGGAGCTCGGCGGCATGAACGTCTTCTTCGTGTTCCGCGACGGGTCGCTCGTGACCCCTGCACTGTCCGGGACCATCCTCGAGGGCATCACGCGGTCCTCCATCATCCAGCTCGGGCAGGATCGCGGACTGCGCGTCAGCGAGCGGAAGATCACCCTCGACGAATGGCGCGAGGGCGTGGCGAGCGGCGACATCACCGAGGTGTTCGCCTGCGGCACCGCTGCGGTCATCACCCCCATCGGCAGGCTGCGCGACGGCGATGAGTTCATCGGTGCGGCCGACGCGCCGGTGGGTGAGGTCACCATGGGGATCCGGAGTCAGCTGCTCGGGATCCAGACCGGCACGGTCGAGGACACCCATGGCTGGCTGACGCGCCTCGCCTGATCGTCCGCGGGCAGCGGGGCTCCATCGAGCAGGGGTCAGGGGGCGATGGCCCCGGCGGTCGTGCCCTCCGCGTCGGCACTTCCCCCGGGGATCTCCTCGACGCGGAGGAAGCGGGTGGTCGCGAGGAGTGCCCCGATCTCCTCCGCGGGCAGCGGGCGGCTGAAGTAGTAGCCCTGACCGCTCGCGCAGCCGAGAGCGCGCAGCTGGTCGGCCTGCTCACGGGTCTCGATGCCCTCGAACACGGCCTCGAGTCCGGCGGCGCGGATCAGTTGGAGGATCGCGGCGACGAAGTCGAGTTGACCGGGCTTGCTGTTGAGCTCCACGAGTAGTGAACGGTCCACCTTGACCATGCTCACGGGCAGTTCGCGCAGATAGCTGATCGAGGAGTATCCCGTCCCGAAATCGTCGATCTCGATCCCGACGCCCAACTGCTTGAGGCTGAGCAGCGAATACATCTCCACCTCACCCCGCGTCACGATCGCGGTCTCCGTGATCTCGACCACCAGGTTCTGCGCGGGAAGGTCGAGTTCCCTCAGGAGCGTCCGGATGTGGTCCACGAGGTCGAGCTGCTTCAGTTCGACCGCCGAGAGGTTCACGCGTAACTGGAAGTCCTGATCGAGCGGGTGCGACTTGCGCCACCGAGCGAGCTGCCGGAGGGACGCCGACATCACCCACCGGTCGAGGTCATGGATGACACCGATCTCCTCGGCCAGGGGGATGAAGGTGTCGGGCGGGATGAGTCCCCGCAGCGGGTGCTGCCATCGCACCAGCACCTCGACCCCGAGGATCCGGTTGGTCGCGAGCTCCACGACCGGCTGGTAGTGGAGCACCAGCTCGTCGGAGCTGATGGCACCGCGCAGCTCCGTCGCCATCTGGCTACGGAGCTGACGCGAGTACAACATGACGGGCTCGAACACCTTGATGATGCTCCGCCCCTCGCGCTTGGCGGCATACATGGCGGTGTCGGCATCGAGGAGAAGCTCCTCGGCGGTCTGGCCGGCGGCGCCCAGCCGCACGCCGATACTCGCCCGCGAGTGCACGTAGAGCGAGTCGAGCCGTATCTGCTCGCCGAGGACCTCCAGGGCACGGCGGGCCACCTGCATGGCCACGTCCATCGTCGCCTCGGGCAGGAGGATCGCGAACTCGTCGCCACCGAGTCGTGCCACGAGGTCGCTCTCGCGCACCACGCTGTTCAGGCGCGTCGCGACCTCCTGCAGCACCCGGTCCCCGGCGTCGTGCCCGAAGCGGTCGTTCACGTTCTTGAAGCTGTCGAGATCCAGCAGCAGCAGCGCCGGGGGAGCGGCCCCTGCTCCTGCCTGAGCAAGGGCTTCCTCGATGCCGTCCATGAGTGCAACCCTGTTGGCCAGTCCTGTCAGGGCATCGGACATGGCCATCTTCATCATGTCGAGGTGTGCCTGTCTCAGCATCGCGGTCCGGCTCTCCACGCGCTTCTCGAACTGCTCGTAGACCTGCTCGAGCTCCTCGGCGAGAAGGTTGACGCCGGTGATCACCGCGTCGACCTCGTCGCGAGCGTTGGAGGGCTCGATCCGGCTGCTCAGTTCACCGCGCGACAACCGCACGATGCTCTCCACGAGCAGAGCGAGGCGGGGATCCTTGTGGTCGGTGCTCATCGCTCTCAGAGTACATTCCGGGTGTCCGCGAGCCGGGCGGACGGGCCACGACCGGCGAAGCTCGTCGCGGCGACGATAGCGCGGGCCCGGCATGTCGACAACGGCAGTACTCGCGCCATGGATCCCCCTCCGAGCGTTCGCCGACGAAGACGTGGTGTGGGCCCAGTGGCGAGATGGACTCAGTAGGTCATCGGAGGGATGCGCGGCGTGGTAGGCCATCGGTTCCCTGACGGGAAAAACAGTAGCACCGGGCGCGGGGGTGGACGGCGATCTGGCTACGCAGGATCTGCTCAAGGTAGGCGTAGGTGCAGGCATCGCCTGACCGCGGATCAATAACCACCCGGCCGGGCTCCGTGGACCGAGCATGAAGGAGCCCCGGTCGGGGCGGGAGTAATGGGGGAAAACGCCCGGCCCGACCGGGGCCTGTTCACGATTCTACGTCAGGATCGTCGCCGCAACCGATCGAACCGCTCTCGCCCTACCCTTGACGATCCGTTCGAAGGGGCCGGGATCCGTCGAGTCAGACCCGTTCGATGCTGCGGATGAGGGTCCTGGCCGTGGACGCCCTGTCCTCGGCCCCCGACTCGACGAACAGTTCCTCACTTCTGGCCAGCTGCGCGACGGCTTCGAGGTCGCGGTGCGTCGACATCAGAGCCTGCCCGAGGAGGAAATGGGCCTGCGCGGCGGTGTGCAGGGCGAGCAGGTCCTCCTGGCGGACGATGTCCTCGAGGCTGGGGAGGGCGGAGTCGAATTGTCCTGTGAGGACCAGCCAGTGGGCCCTGATGAGACGCAGCTCGACCTGGTCCCTCGCTGTTCCTCCCACGATCGAGCTCGCCATCTCCGCCCGCTCGATACACTCGAGGGTCTCGGGATCAAGCACACCAGCAGCGAGGCGAAAGTCTGCCGATCCGCGATTGAACCGTGCCCACAGGTCCAGATCATTGCTGGGTGACAATCTTTCTGCCGCACGGCGATGATACGAGACTGCGTCGTCGATTCGCTTGAGAAGAAAGGCCACGTTGCCGATGGCCCAGTAGGACTGACCTGCGTAGGTGTTCTCCGGGTCCCCCGCGAGGTGCTCGTCGAGGACGAGGCACTCCTGCCAGGCATCTTCGAGGGACCCGCTCTCGGCCAGGGCGGCGATCAGGGCATTCTGAGCTTCGATCGCGATCTCACGATGATCAGGTAGTTGCTGGGTCTCGCCGACGGCCGACCGAGCTTCCCGGATGGCCTGCTTCAGGTCACCGCTTCCCTGCAGAGCGAACGCGCGCAAGGTGAGGACGCGAGCCCGGAGTGCTGTGGAGTGTTGAGTCAGAGCGTGCATCGCGAGTTCATCGGCCCCGTCCTTGGACTCCAGCATCTTTCCTTGCTTCCTCAGCGCTTCTGCCCGCAGGTAGGACGCATTCCACCAGCTCTCCTCCTCTTGGTCGGCGAGCGAGGATGCTGCCCAAAGTTCTGCCAGTTCCTGCGCCGCCGAGTAGTTTCGCTGGGCCCACGCTTCGCGAGCGCGGAACTCGAGCATCATCCGTTCTCCGGAATTACCACCGCGAGTCATGTGCATGTGCCGCTTTCGCTGGGAGACCCTGACCCGAACATCCTCTGTCCTTTGCCACGCGCCCACAACGCCGCACAGAAGATCTCTAAAGTTTTTCCGAAGAATGTTACCAAAGTGACTGGTGTGGCTTACGATGAATTTCGAGCCGCTTGTGATAGAGCGGCGGTCTCAACCACTGTCGACACACCCACCGAAGGATCCACCATGAAGCGCTTCACCTCTGCCCTCCTGCTCGCCGGCCTCCTCGTCTCCGGCGGCGCTGCTGCTGCCCAGGCCGCACCGGCCAAGGCCGGTGTCACGGCTCCCGTCTCATCGACCGATCGCGTCGGCTCCTGGCCGTTCTAGTCGTCGACGCAGGATCCCTCGGTCCTGCTGCTCGTGTGACTGCTCTGCACTGAACTGCGGGTCCCTCTGAAGAGTGGGGCCCGCAGTGCCGTTTAACCACTGTCTTCAAAGACTGCTCTACCGGCCCTTCCATCGGGCCGGGAACGCCGGAAGCCGCCGCGGCCGATCAGGCTAGGCTTGGCGGCATGCGTATTGCTCGGTTCGTTGTCAGTGATGATCCCCTCTTCGGCATCGTGGAAGGAACACCCGGTGAGGAGGAGGTCGCCGTCATCCAGGGTGACCCCTTCTACGCCGGGATCCAGTTGACGGGAGCCCGCCACGCGCTCGAGGACGTCCGGCTGCTGGCCCCCGTCATCCCGCGGAGCAAGGTCGTCGGGATCGGCCGTAACTACGCCGACCACATCCAGGAGATGGGGAGCGAGACACCGGCCGCCCCCCTGATGTTCCTGAAGCCGAACACGTCCGTGATCGGCCCCGGTGACCCGATCATGCTGCCCTCCTTCTCCGACCAGATCTCCTACGAGGCCGAACTTGCCGTGGTCATCGGCCGGATCTGCAAGGACGTCCCTCTGGAGCGCGTGGACGACGTCGTGTTCGGCTACACGTGTGCCAACGACCTCACCGCGCGTGATGTGCAGAAGACGGACGACCAGTGGGCGCGGGCGAAGGGTTTCGACACCTCGTGCCCCATCGGGCCGTGGATCGAGACGGACCTCGATCCGGAGAACCTGAGCGTCAGGGGAACCCTCGACGGCGACCTGCGGCAGGACGGCTCGACGAGCGACATGATCTGGGGTGCGCGGGAACTCGTCGCGTACGTCTCCCAGGCCTTCACGTTGCTCCCCGGGGACATCATCCTCACGGGCACGCCGGCCGGTGTCGGGATGATCACCGACGGGCAGCGGTTCGACGTCGACATCGAGGGGATCGGGCGCCTTTCCAACCCGGCACGGCGCTAGGCCGGGCACCGGCGCACCCGCTCCTACGGGCGGTGCGCACGCGGCTCCGCGCGGCAGCATCACGGGGGGTCCCGCCTAGACTGGGGGCACCATGACTACTGCCGCAGATCTCCCCACCGTCACCGATTCCACTCCCGTCAGGGTCCGCTTCTGCCCGTCACCGACCGGCACGCCGCATGTCGGCCTCATCCGGACGGCGCTCTTCAACTGGGCCTACGCGAGGCACCGTGGCGGCAAGCTGGTGTTCCGCATCGAGGACACGGATGCTGCACGTGACAGCGAGGAGAGCTACCACCAGCTCCTCGAGGCGATGACCTGGCTCGGGATCGACTGGGACGAGGGCGTGGAGGTGGGCGGTCCGCACGCGCCGTACCGCCAGTCCGAGCGTGGCGACCTCTACCGCGACGTGATCGACCGGCTGACCGCAGCCGGGCACCTCTACGAATCGTTCTCCACGCCCGAGGAGGTCGAGGAGCGGCACCGCGCCGCGGGTCGCGACGTGAAGCTCGGGTACGACAACCACGACCGTCACCTCAGCGACGAGCAGAAGGACGCCTTCCGCGCGGGCGGCCGTCCCGCCGTCCTGCGCCTGCGGATGCCCGACGAGGACATCACGTTCACCGACCTGGTGCGGGGTGAGATCACCTTCCGGGCCGGCAGTGTCCCGGATTTCGCCGTGGTCCGCGCGAACGGCGCCCCGCTCTACACGCTGGTCAACCCGGTCGACGACGCCCTCATGGGCATCACGCACGTGCTGCGGGGCGAGGACCTGCTCTCGTCGACCCCCCGGCAGGTCGCGCTGTACCGCGCACTGATCGACATCGGCGTGGCGAAGTACATGCCGCTCTTCGGCCACCTGCCGTACGTCATGGGGCAGGGCAACAAGAAGCTGTCCAAGCGGGACCCGGAGTCGAACCTCTTCCTGCACCGCGAACGCGGCTTCATCCGCGAAGGGCTGCTCAACTACCTCTCCCTGCTGGGCTGGAGCCTGTCCGCGGACGAGGACATCTTCTCCGTGGAGCAGCTCGTCGAGGCGTTCGACGTCCGGGACGTCCTCGCGAACCCGGCACGCTTCGACCTCAAGAAAGCGGAGGCGATCAACGGGACCCACGTGCGCCTGCTGGACCCCGCCGAATTCCGCAGCCGCCTCCTGCCGTACCTCGCAGCTGCCGGCCTGATCGGGGCCGATCCGACCGACGCGGACCTGCGGCTCGTGGCTGCCGCCGCACCGCTGATCCAGGAACGCATCACGCTGCTCGGCGAGGCACCGGAGATGCTCTCGTTCCTCTTCAAGGCCGACGACGCCGTCGACGTCGCGGACGACGCTCGGAAGGGCCTCCCCGAGAACCTCGGTGAGGTGCTCGACGCCGCGCTCGCCGCCCTCGAGGAGTGCGAGCCCTGGGAGACGGAAGCGCTCCAGGCCGCCCTCCGGTCCGCGCTCGTTGACACCCTCGGACTGAAACCCCGCCTCGCGTTCGGGCCGGTGCGGACCGCCATCACGGGGCGCCGGGTCTCACCACCGCTCTTCGAATCGATGGTCATCCTCGGCCGCGAGTCCTCGCTCGCACGGCTGAGGGCCTTCCGCTCCTCGGTCGACGACGCGTGACGCAGGAGCGAAGCGCGCCGGGCGCGCAGGATACGGGCGCGCAGGTTTCGGGCGGGTCCGCGGTCCTGTTCGACATCGACGACACGCTCGTGGACCTCGCGCAGGCGATGGGCACCACGCTGCAGGCCATCCCCGACCCCGCGCTCGACCATCTCGGTGATGACGACTGGGTGCGGTACAAGGCCCTTTACGCCACGGATCCGCAGCGACACTACGACCGCTTCCTGGCCGGTGAGCTGACCTTCGAGGAGCAGCGCGTCCATCGGGTGCGTCACGCACGCGCCGTCTTCACTCCCGAGCCCTTCCTCGGCCGGATGGCCGAGGACTGGGTGCGCGAGTACGAGCGGACGCTGCCGCTGCACTTCAGGGCGTACGACGACGTCGTGCCCCTGCTCGACGCCCTTGACGCCCGTGGGATCCCCTACGGGGCGGTGAGCAACAACGTCGAGGCCTACCAACGGGCAAAGCTGGACCGCGCGGGCCTCCAGCGGATCGTGGTCCTCGTGGGAATCGACACCGTGGGGGTCGCGAAACCGGATCCCGGAATCTTCCTCGAGGGTGTCCGGCAGCTCGGGTCCGACGCGGCCCGGACGGTGTACGTGGGCGACAACCGGATGGTCGACGGCATCGGAGCGCGGGCGGCCGGCCTGATCGGTGTCTGGCTCGACCGGTCGGGAGCGGGGTACGTCCCACCAGCGGGGAGCACGGGTGTGACGGGCATGCCTCCGGAGGTGCCAGCCGATGACGTGCACAGCATCGCCACGCTCGACGCCGTTTTGCAGTTCGTCCCCTCGGTCCGGTAAAGTCGATTCTCGGCGCGGAGCAGTTATGCGGCCGGAGCACAGCACGATCAGGGCTCCGGAACGTGCCATTGGGGTATGGTGTAATTGGCAACACACTGGTTTCTGGTACCAACATTCTAGGTTCGAGTCCTGGTACCCCAGCGCACTTCGGTCCACGGATCGGATGGCACGAGCAGTACAGCAGCAGTAGTAACATGGAGAGTACTGGCCCCATCGTATAGCGGCCTAGTACGCTGCCCTCTCACGGCGGTAACGCGGGTTCGAATCCCGCTGGGGTCACAACGTCCTCGTGGACACACGAAGCAAGTCCCGGTCACCATCACGGTGGCCGGGACTTTCTCGTTTCCGGAGGCCCGCCTTCCCGGTTCCTGTCCCGGTTCCACTCCCGTCCCCGGTCGTCGTGAGCACCGATGCACCGTTGCGCCGGTGAAGACTACCCGGCGACGACGCAGATCGGTCCCCGCGGGCGCGCGGTGACGGCTGGCATGATGGAGCAATGAGCGCACCCTCCTCGGCCGGCGGATCCCGCGGACTCGCCCCGCTGCTGCGGGAGGTCCACACGGCCCTCGAGCGACTCTCCTTCCCCCTGGCCCTCCCGACGTCGATCCGCGCACGCACGGAGACGACGGCCGCCCGCGAACAGCTGACGGACTACATCCTTCCCCGGCTCGCCCACCTCGACGCGCCGCTCCTCGCCGTCGTCGGAGGCTCCACGGGCGCGGGGAAGTCGACGCTCGTGAACGCACTGATCGGGCGGCCGGTGTCCGTCACCGGGGCGGTGCGCCCCACGACACGGCAGCCCATCCTCCTGCACCACGCCTCCGACGCCGGCTGGTTCGACGACGCGCGCATCCTCCCCGGGCTCAGCCGCGTCCGCCTCGCGGACGACGGCGCTGCCTCCGAGCACTCCGAGGAGCAGGCGGTGCGCGGCCCGGGCGGCACGACCGGTGGGGTCCGTGACGCGGTGGAGGATGGCTCCGCGACCGGCCGTACCCGGCAGCAGGTGCCTCCGGGGTACCTGCCGCAGCAGGCGTCCTCGACTTCCCCGAACACCCTGCTGCTCAGGCCGACAGCTGCTCTCCCCGCCGGCCTCGCCCTGCTCGATGCCCCCGACGTCGATTCGATCGCCGACGAGAACCGGCGCCTGGCCGGACAGTTGCTCGCGGCCGCCGATCTGTGGATCTTCGTGACGACCGCGAACCGGTACGCGGACGCCGTCCCCTGGGCGCTGCTCGCCGAGGCGGGGCGCCGGGACGTGCTGGTCGCCGTCGTCCTGGACCGCGTGCCACCCGGTGTGGAGGAGGAGATCCGCGGAGATCTGATGACACTGCTCAGCGCGGAGAACCTCGGGCACGCGCCCATCTTCGTGGTCCCGGAGCTCCCGCTAGGCGGGGACAGGATGCTGCCCCCGAGCGCGGTGGAGCCGATCGCCCGGTGGCTCCGTGCTTTGGCCGCGGACGCCGAGGGCCGCCGCGACATCGCCCGGCGTACGGTCGCCGGAGCCACGCGCGCCCTCGCCGGCAGGATCGACACGATCGGCACCGCGGTGGCCCAGGAGCAGTCGGCCGGGGACGCCCTTCGAGCGGCAGCGGACCAGGCCTACGGGGACGCCCTCGACGCCGTCATGGCCACGACCGAGGACGGCACGCTGCTGCGGGGGGAAGTGCTGGCGCGCTGGCAGGACTTCGTGGGGACCGGCGAGTTCATGCGCGGTATCGAATCGAGGATCGGACGCGCGAGGGACCGCATCGGCGCCTTCTTCACCGGCCGTCCCGCGCCCGCGGAGACCGTGGCGGAAGCGATCGGCAGCGGGCTGCAGACCGTCGTCGTCGAGGAGGCGGCGCGTGCGGACGAGACGACGCGCAGGCGCTGGCGGACGGAGCAGGCCGGCGAGGTTCTGCTCGCCGACGTACCGGCCTGGCGGTCGGAGCAGGTCTCGGAGGACATCGCACGGGAGATCCGCGCCTGGCAGCAGTCGATCCTGGAACTCGTGCAGGCCGAGGCCGGTGACAAGCGATTCACCGCGCGCATGCTGTCCTTCGGGGTGAACGGCGTCGCCGTCGCCCTGATGGTCGTCGTCTTCGCGTCCACCGGAGGGCTCACGGGAGGTGAGGTGGGCATCGCGGGCGCCTCCGCGATCGCCGGCCAGAAGCTCCTCGAGGCGATCTTCGGCGACGACGCCGTGCGGCGCCTCGCCGCCCGCGCCCGGAAGGACCTCGCGGAACGCGTCGGAACGCTGCTCCGGCGGGAGCGCGAGGGCTTCGACCGGGTGCTCGAACCGCTCTCCGGGCAGACGGCCGCGGAGACGCTCCGCGTGCTCGCCCACGAACTCAGGACCGCGCTGCCCGCGGACCAGCGCTCCACGGAGGGTCCGGCGTGAGCCGACACAGGGGAGCGGTCGTCGAGTCCTCGCTCGCGGCCTCGCTGACCTCCACCCTCGACCAGCTGCGCCATGTTCTCGAGCTCGGGGAAGGACGGATTCCCGAGGAGGTGCTCGCACGTGTGCACGCCACCCTCGATCGCGCGGGAAGCCGGCGATCGCTGTCCGGCGACCACACCGTGGTGGGGATCTTCGGCGCGACGGGGAGCGGCAAGTCGTCCCTCGTGAACGCTCTCAGCGGCACGGACGCGGCGCGGGTGGCCGTCCGCCGACCGACGACCTCCGAACCGCTCGCCCTCATCTGGCGGTCAGCAGGCAGCGGGGAGCTCCTCGACTGGCTCGGCGTCACGCAGCGCTTCGAGCTGCCCGAGGGTACGCCCCTCCTCCCCGGTCGGGCGGTGCCGGGCGTCACGACGGAGAGCCCGGCCGGCTCCGTGTCCGGAGGCGGGGGCGGTGCGGGCGATCTGCAGTTCGACGCGGTTTCCGACAACGCCCCCGCGGGACCGTCGGCGCCTGCTTCGGAGGTGCGCGGCACACGAGGGGTGCTCGCCCGCCTCCTCCGACGACGTCGGGACCCGGGTACCGGTGCTGCGGGTCCTGATCCCGTGGGTAGGTCGCAGGGCGGCGCAGAGGCCGGTTCGTCACCGGTCCGTCACCGCGATGACCGAGGATCCTCCGACGGAGCCCAGAGGACGCGGACCGCTCCGATGCTGTCCGCGCCGGCTGTGAGGGCCGACGACAGGGGTGTCCGGGCCGGCGATCGGGCCGACGTGGCAGGCGACCGGACCGCCCCCGAGAGCGATCAGGCCGGCCTGATCCTGCTCGATCTGCCCGACTTCGACTCGACGGCGCTCGCCCACCGGGAGATCGTGGAGCGCCTCGCCGGCCAGGTGGACGTCCTCGTGTGGGTGGTGGATCCGCAGAAGTACGCGGACGCGGCGCTGCACCACGGCTTCCTCCGCGGGTTGACCTCGCACGCGACGGTGACCCTCGTTGCCCTCAACCAGGTCGATCGGCTCGCACCCGCGGATGTGGCCCCCGTTCTGGACTCACTCATGGGCATTCTCGCGGAGGAAGGGCTCGCCGGGGTGACGGTGCTCGCGGTGTCGGCGCGGACAGGCGCCGGCCTCGAGGAGCTCGCCGCCCAGATCCGGACGCTTGCGGAGACCCGCGCGGCAGCCACCAGGCGGCTCGCAGCCGACGCCTCGCGTGCGGCGTCGGAGCTCAACCCCCTCGCCGTCCGGCACCCTGTCGCGATGCCGTCGCGGGAGGCGCAGCAGGCGCTCACCGCACGGCTCGGTGCGGCCGCCGGCGTGCCGACAGTCGTCGACGCCGTGCGCAGTGCCTACCGACGGGACGCCCACGCCATCACGGGCTGGCCCGGCACCCGCTGGCTCGCGCGGTTCCGCCCCGATCCGCTCCGACGGCTCAACCTCCGCCGGCAGGAGGTGCTGCCTGATCACAGGAGATCCTCACTCGCCCTCACCCTGCCCGCGCAGGGCGCCACCGTGGATCAGGCCCTGCGCGTGTTCGGGGACGCGACCGCCGGGGACGTCGTCGAGCCCTGGCGCTCCTCGCTCCGCGATGCGGCGCGCTCGACTGCGCCCCGTTTGACGGACGCGCTCGACGCGGCGGTGACCGGTACCGACCTCGAGACGGGCCGCCGCGCGTGGTGGGGGCTGTTCGGCGTCCTGCAGTGGATCGCGTTCGCCGCGTTCGTCACCGGCCTCGCCTGGCTGGGTGTCCTCGCCGTCCTCGGCTTCCTGCAGCTGCCCGCCGTCGACGTGCCGCGCGTGGAAGGGTTCCCCGTGCCGACACTCCTGATCGTCGGCGGCGTGGCCGGAGGAATCCTGCTGGCCGTGATCGCGGCGCTGCTCGCCCGCGTGGGAGCGGCGCGGCGGGCACGGCGCGTCCGACGGCGGTTGCTCGAAGCGTGCGGGCGCGTGGCCACAGACGTGGTGCTCGCGCCGGTCGGTGCGGAGGTGGAGCGCTGCAACGCGTTCCGCGCGGCCGTCACGGCAGCGATGCATCACGCCTGAGCTGCTCGCTCCTGACCGGCTCCCGGCACGCCCGCCCGGGGTCTGCTCTCGGGCGTGCCGGAACGTCAGGGTGTGCCGGCGGTCCTCCTGGCAACGCGGTTGTGTCCAGAGCACACCCAGTCGACGCCGCCGGTCCGGATGTGTTCGGCCAGGAGCTGCACGGTGCGCGCGGCAACCGGTTTGTCGTTGATGGTGATCGCGTAGAAGTCGCTCACGGTGCCGTCGGGCGAGACCTTCGCCGCGTCGCCGGTGAACAGCACACCGCCCCACTGCAGTGCATAGTGCCCGGGTGTGTGGCCCGGGGTGGGGAAGAACGAGAGTCCTGTGAAGATCTCACCGGAGCCCACCAGCTCCCGGGCGCCCTGCGGCAGCGTCACCTTCGCGACGCGCTTCAGCAGTTTCCGGAACAGCGTCTTCGGCCTGGTGCGGCCGCGGAGCACCTCGGCATCCGCGGAACCGATCCACACCGTCGCTCCCAGCGCCTTCCGGAGGCGCTCGGCGACCTGCGCGTGATCGGCGTCGTAGTGCGTGAGCACGATGTCCGTGACCGTCCCGATGGTGGTCTCGGCCGCACGCAGCTCCGCGAGGAGACCCTCGTAGCCCGAGGACATACCGGGATCGATCACCGCGGTGCGGCTGACGCCGCTGACCACGTAGCCGTTGGAACCCTTCTGCTGCTCGAGCTGGTAGCAGTCCTGGGCGATGAGTCGCATGGTGTCCTCCGGGGTGGGTGAGCGTGGGCTGAACATTACCAATCGGGCCGGGAGCCGCCTGTCACGGGTCAGGGCATCTGCCGCAGGATCTTCCGGACGGTCGCCACGTTCCGCGTGGTGGTCGTGGACGCGTAGCGGCGGCGGGCGAGCAGCTTCGCCAGTGGAACCTCGGTGGACCGTCCCTTGGGCGAGAACCAGGCGACCGCCGGAGCGCCCTCGAGCACGGCGGGCCGGTCCTCGAGATCCCGTGCGTCCTCGAGGAGCGCGCCCAGCGCGTCGGCGTCGCTGAAGAACGTCACGTAGGTGTGGACGTCGTTCTGCGCGGCCGGTCCGGCCGGGGGCGCGGCCGGCACGGAGTCCGCGACGGTGAGGAGGTGGTCGGCGGGGACGACGACGACCCACGCCTCGTACCCGTAGTGGCGCCGCAGGGCGTCCTCGGTCAGGCGCTTCACCTCGACGGCGGGCAGCACCGTGCGGCCGACGACGTTGCCGCTCGCGAGGACCGTACCGACGTCCTGGAGGGGAAGCCGGCCGAGGACGTCGCGGAGTTCGGCCATGCGCATCGTGACGCCGCCGACGTTCACCCCTCGCAGGAGGATCGCGTAGGCCATGGCCGGCGCCCGCCTCACTCGGCGGTCTTGGCGACGGCGAGGGTCAGTGTCCGGGCGGCATCGGAGACCACCTCGGCGTGGATGCGCCCGGGCTGGCGGGTCAGCCGCTCCATGGGACCCGAGATCGAGACGGCCGCGATGACCCGACCCGACGGCCCGCGGACCGGCGCGGACACGGACGCCACCCCGGCTTCACGCTCGCCGAGGCTCTGGGCCCAGCCGCGTCGTCGGACGCCGGCCAGGACGGTGGGGGTGAAGCGCGCGTTCTGCAGTCCGGTGAGAAGGCGGTCGTGGTCCTCCCAGGCGAGGAGGCACTGCGCGGCGGAGCCGGCCTTCATGGACAGCTGCGTCCCGACGGGGATGGTGTCCCGTAGCCCCACCGGCCGTTCGGCGGAGGCGACGCAGATGCGCCAGTCGCCCTGGCGGCGGAACAGCTGGGCACTCTCGCCCGTCGCATCGCGCAGCCCCAGCAGCACGGGGCCGGCCGCGGCGATCAGGCGGTCCTCTCCTGCTGCCGATGCCAGCTCCACGAGCCGGCTCCCCAGCACGAACCGGCCCTGCATGTCGCGGCCCACGAGCCGGTGGTGCGCGAGGGCCAGGGCGAGGCGGTGGACCGTCGGCCGGGCGAGGCCGGTGGAGGCCACCAGCTGGGCGAGCGTGGTGGGTCCGGCCTCGAGTGCGTCGAGGACGAGGGATGCCTTGTCGATGACGCCGACGCCACTGGAAGTGTCCATGGAGTGATATTGCCGTCTCACCATCTGAGACGCAACCCCGCGGAGTGGCGGCGGTGCGGGCGGCGCTGGTTGAGTTGTCCCACGGACCGTGGGCACCCCCGCGACACCGCGGACCGATTGTGCACCACTGAGGGCAATCAGCAGCATCTGGAGGCGAAGGTCATGGGCAGGACACTGGCGGAGAAGGTGTGGGACGCGCATGTCGTCCGCAAGGGAGAGGTCGTCGGCGAGGAGGCCCAGCCGGACCTCCTCTACATCGACCTGCACCTCATCCACGAGGTCACCTCCCCGCAGGCCTTCGAGGGCCTCCGCCTCGCGGGCCGGCCGCTGAGGCGGCCCGACCTCACGATCGCCACGGAGGACCACAACACCCCGACGCTCGACATCGACAAGCCGATCGCCGACCTCACCAGCCGCACGCAGATCGAGACGCTGCGCTCCAACTGCCGCGAGTTCGGCGTCCGGCTGCACTCGCTAGGCGACGCCGAGCAGGGGATCGTGCACGTGGTGGGCCCGCAGCTGGGGCTGACGCAGCCCGGCCTCACCGTGGTCTGCGGCGACTCCCACACCTCCACCCACGGTGCCTTCGGCGCGCTCGCCATGGGCATCGGCACGTCCGAGGTCGAGCACGTGATGGCCACCCAGACGCTGTCCCTCAAGTCGTTCAAGACCATGGGCATCACGGTGGAGGGCACCCTGAAGCCCGGCGTCACGTCGAAGGACATCATCCTCGCGGTGATCGCGAAGATCGGCACCGGTGGCGGCCAGGGGTACGTGCTCGAGTACCGCGGATCGGCCATCCGCGCGCTGTCCATGGAGGCGCGCATGACCATCTGCAACATGTCCATCGAGGCGGGAGCCCGCGCGGGCATGGTGGCGCCGGACGAGACGACCTTCGCGTACCTGAAAGGCCGCCCGCACGCACCCGAGGGTGCGGACTGGGAAGCCGCCGTCGCGGAATGGCGGGAACTGCGGACGGACGACGACGCCGTGTTCGACGCCGAGGTGTTCCTCGATGCGAACGAGCTCGAGCCCTTCGTGACCTGGGGGACCAACCCGGGCCAGGGTGTCTCGCTCTCGCAGTCCGTGCCGTCACCCGACGACTTCGCCGACGAGAACGACAAGGCGGCGTGCACCCGCGCCCTGGAGTACATGGCACTGGAGCCCGGCACGCCGATGAAGGACATCCGCGTGGACACGGTGTTCCTCGGATCCTGCACCAACAGCCGCATCGAGGACCTGCGCGTCGCCGCAGACATCATCCGCGGCCGCGAGAAGGACCCGGCGATCCGCATGATGGTGGTCCCCGGTTCGGCGCGCGTCCGCCTGCAGGCCGAGGCCGAGGGCCTCGACCGCGTGTTCACCGACTTCGGAGCGGAATGGCGGTTCGCCGGCTGCTCCATGTGCCTCGGCATGAACCCCGACCAGCTGGCTCCGGGGGAGCGCTGCGCCTCCACCTCCAACCGCAACTTCGAGGGACGCCAGGGCAAGGGCGGGCGCACGCACCTCGTCTCTCCCGTGGTCGCCGCGGCCACCGCGGTGCGCGGCACCCTCAGCTCGCCGTCGGACCTGGACCCGCTGCCCGGTGGATCGCACGCCGCCGCGCCCTCGACGACGTCGTCCACCACGTCCGGCACGCCGGTCACCTCGACCGCCGCCTCGACAGCCGCCTAGGAGCCGCCGCCATGGAGAAGATCACCACGCACACCGGCATCGGCGTCCCGCTGCGCCAGAGCAACATCGACACCGACCAGATCATCCCGGCCGTGTACCTCAAGCGGATCACGCGCACGGGCTTCGAGGACGCCCTGTTCGCGGGGTGGCGCAAGGACGAGGAGTTCATCCTCAACCGGGAGCCCTACACGCGTGGCTCCGTGCTCGTCGCCGGGCCCGACTTCGGCACCGGCTCGTCGCGGGAGCACGCCGTCTGGGCCCTCAAGGACTACGGCTTCCGGGCCGTGCTGTCCTCACGGTTCGCGGACATCTTCCGCGGTAACTCCGGCAAGCAGGGCCTCGTCGCGGCGCAAGTGGCACAGGATGACATCGAGCTGATCTGGAAGGTCCTCGAGAACGAGCCCGGCGCCACGGTGACGGTGGACCTCGAGGCGCGCCAGGTGCAGTGCGGGGCCGTGAGTGCGCCCTTCCAGCTCGACGACTACACGCGCTGGCGCCTGCTCGAAGGGCTGGACGACATCGGGCTGACCCTGCGGCAGGAGGAGCACATCACCGAGTTCGAGACCCGCCGCCCCTCGTTCAAGCCGACCACGCTGCCCGCGCGCACCTGATGCTCAGGACCTCGCCCGCGTGCGCGGCGGGGCCGGGCGGCGTGCCATCGACGCCCTTGTGGCGGCCGGTCCGCGGGTGCGAGGAATCACTGAGCGCCGTGACGGGTTGCTACCTGCGTGCAGGGGCGACTCACAGTACCCTTGTATTTCTGTCCGCTCCGTGGCGCTCCTATGCTTGATCCGAGCAATGTCGACCCCGCGGTGATTCAACGTACGAGGAAATCAGGTATTCATGGGTAGCGTTCTGACCATTCGCGGCGGCATTCCGTTGAGCGGCAAGGTGTCCGTCCGCGGGGCGAAGAACCTCGTACCCAAGGCCATGGTGGCCTCCCTTCTCGGCAACACGCCGTCCGTGCTGCGGAACGTGCCCGAGATCAAGGACGTCGACGTCGTCACCAGCCTCCTGCAGCTCCACGGGGTGACCGTCACGAAGGACCCGGTGACGGGCGACCTCACGATGGACCCGAGCGACGCGAAGATGGCGCGCTCGAAGGACATCGACGCCCACGCCGGCGACTCCCGGATCCCCATCCTGTTCTGCGGCCCGCTCATGCACAGCATCGGCGAGGCATTCATCCCCGACCTCGGCGGCTGCAAGATCGGCGACCGGCCGATCGACTACCACCTGGAAGTGCTCCGCAACTTCGGCGCCGTGGTGGACAAGCGGCCCGGCGGTATCTCCATCTCCGCCCCGAAGGGACTGCACGGCGCGAAGCTCGCCCTGCCGTACCCGAGCGTCGGGGCGACGGAGCAGGTGCTGCTCACGGCCATCCGCGCCGAGGGCATCACCGAGCTCTCCGGTGCCGCGGTGGAGCCCGAGATCATGGACCTCATCGCGGTGCTGCAGAAGATGGGTGCCATCATCACGGTGCAGACGGACCGCGTGATCCGCATCGAGGGCGTCCGCGAGCTCACCGGCTACAACCACAAGGCCATCTCCGACCGCAACGAGACGGCGTCCTGGGCGTCGGCCGCCCTCGTCACCAAGGGCGACATCTACGTGGAGGGCGCCCGGCAGCTGGACCTGACGGCGTTCCTCAACACCTACCGCAAGGTGGGAGGCGCGTTCGACGTCGACGACGACGGCATCCGCTTCTACCACCCCGGCGGACCGCTCTCGCCCCTGGTCCTCGAGACCGACGTGCATCCCGGCTTCATGACCGACTGGCAGCAGCCGCTCGTCGTCGCCCTCACGCAGGCCTCCGGCGTGTCGATCGTGCACGAGACCGTGTACGAGAACCGTTTCGGCTTCACCGAGGCGCTGATCCGCATGGGCGCGAACATCCAGGTGCACCGCGAGTGCCTCGGCAGCGTGCCCTGCCGCTTCGGGCAGCGGAACTTCCTCCACTCCGCGGTGATCTCCGGCCCCACGCAGCTGCGCGGCGCGGACATCGACATCCCGGACCTCCGCGGCGGGTTCAGCCACCTCATCGCCGCCTTCGCGGCGGAGGGCGTCTCCCGCGTCACGGGGATCGAACTCATCAACCGCGGCTACGAGAGGTTCCAGGACAAGCTCGAGGGACTCGGCGCCGACTTCGACATCACGGAGGATGGCCCGGCCGCCGCCGTGGCGTCCGCGTAGGCCGCCTGATGGGGGAATCCCGCGGCTCACGCGCCATGTTCACGTTCCTCGCCACCTGGGTGAGGCCGGTGATGAACGCGCTCCTGGCCAAGGAGTGGCACGGCCAGGAGAAGCTGCCGAGGAACACGGGCATGATCGTGTGCCCCAATCACGTCACGGAGATCGACCCCGTGGTGGTGGGTCACTTCCTGTACAACCAGGGCGTGATGCCGCACTTCCTCGCGAAGGCCTCGATCTTCGGCGTCCCGGTGATCGGGTGGATCCTCCGGGTCATCAAGCAGATCCCCGTGGAGCGGAGTTCTGCCGGTGCGAACCGTTCGCTGGAGGCGGCGCGCGAGGCACTCGCGGACGGCGGGGGGATCATCATCTACCCCGAGGGGACGCTCACGCGTGACCCGGACATGTGGCCCATGAAGGGACGGACCGGCGCGGCCCGCCTGGCCCTCCAGACCGGCGCTCCCGTGGTGCCCCTGGCCCACTGGGGCGCGCAGGACGTCTTCCCCCGGTACGCCAGGCGCTTCCACCTCCTCCCGCGCAAGCGGGTCCGCGTGCTGGTCGGCGAGCCGGTGGACCTCAGCGACTTCCGGGACGCACCGCTCACCCGCACCACCCTCGACGCCGCGACCGAGCGGATCGTCGACGCCATCACGGCGCTCGTGGCAGAACTGCGGGACGAGCAGCCCCCCGCCACCCGGTGGGACCCCGCGCAGAAGCCGGCGTCCGGCCGGACCCCCGAGGGAAACGATCCGACGACGGACGACGGCGGGAAGGCCGACGGCACGACGGGTACGACGGACACCACGGGCACGAGCGGAACGGACGACGGCGGCACGCCCGGTCCGTCCTCCGTCGGGGGAGCGGCATGACCGCGCCGGGTCACACCGCGGCCGCGCCGGGGAGGATCGCCGTCCTCGGGTCAGGCAGCTGGGGCACCACGTTCGCGAAGGTCCTGGCCGACTCCTCGCCCGCCACCGTCGTCGCACTCTGGTCACGGCGTCCCGAGGTCGCGGAGGAGATCCGCACCACGCACCGCAACCCCCGGTACCTCGGTGACACGCTCCTGCCGGGGAACGTCACGGCGTCCGCCGACGTCGCCGAGGTCCTGGCCGGGAGCGATCTCGTGGTGCTCGCCGTCCCCGCGCAGACGCTGCGCGCGCAGCTCCCCGCGTGGCGCCCGCTCATCCCCGGACACGCCGTCGTCGTCTCCCTCATGAAGGGGCTCGAGGTGGGCACGGACGCCCGCATGAGCGAGGTCATCGCGGAGGAGCTCGGCCTGCCCGCGGAGCGCATCGCCGTGGTCTCCGGGCCCAACCTCGCACTGGAGATCGCCCGTGAGGAGCCGACGGCGTCGGTGGTCGCGTGCCCGGACCACGGCACCGCCACCTGGATCGCCGCCGCCTGCACGGCGTCCTACTTCCGGCCCTACACCTCCACGGACGTCATCGGCGTGGAGATCGGCGGGATCGTCAAGAACGTGATCGCCCTCGCCGTCGGCATCTGTGAGGGGCGCCGCATGGGGGACAACACGAAGGCCTCGGTGATCACCCGTGGGCTCGCCGAGACGACCCGCCTCGCCGTCGCGCTCGGGGGCAGGCCGGAGACCATGGCCGGACTCGCGGGCATGGGTGACCTGATCGCCACCTGCTCCTCGGCGCTCTCACGCAATCACACCGCGGGTCAGCTGCTCGGGCAGGGGCTCACCCTCGAGCAGGTGACGGTGCGGATGAACCAGACCGCCGAGGGCATCAAGTCGGCGCAGGCGGTGCTGGAGTCCGCCCGGAAGCTCGGCGTGGACATGCCCATCACGGAGAGCGTGGTGGCCGTCCTGCAGGGCAGGCTGTCCGTGAACGACCTGGGGCCGCGCCTGCTGTCCCGCAACCTCAAGCCGGAAGGCGACACCCCCGCGTGAACGACAGCACGACCGCTCCTGCCACCACCGCTCCTGCCACCTCCCCTCACACCACAGCACGCAAGCCGCGCGTCCTCGTCCTGTTCGGCGGACGCTCCAGCGAGCACTCCGTGAGCTGCGTGACGGCTGCCGGCGTCCTCGAGGCGATCGATCGCACGCGGTACGACGTGGTGCCCGTGGGCATCACGAAGAGCGGCCAGTGGTCGCTGGTCTCCGCCGACCCGTCGGCGTGGTCGCTACGCTCCGACGTCCTGCCGGAAGTCACCATGACCGAGCAGGCGGTGGTCATGGGAACGGCCGTGGACGGCAGCGCCGGTCAGGAGCTGCTCCTTGCCGCGCCCGGAGCCGTGCCCGAGAGTCTCGGCGGGGTGGACGTCGTCCTGCCGCTGCTGCATGGTCCGTTCGGCGAGGACGGCACGGTGCAGGGGTTGCTCGAGCTCGCCGACATGCGGTACGTGGGCGCAGGCGTGCTGGCCTCCGCCGTGGGCATGGACAAGCACTACATGAAGGTGGTGTTCGCCGCGGCCGGGCTCGAGGTGGGCCCGTACGAGGTCATCACCGACCGGCAGTGGCGCCGCGACCCCGAGGGCTCGGCACACCGGGCGGCGACGCTCGGCTTCCCCGTGTTCGTGAAGCCCGCCCGCGCCGGTTCGTCGATGGGCATCAGTCGCGTCGAGGACGCCGACGCCCTGCCCGCGGCCATCGAGGCCGCGCGCGTGTTCGACCCCAAGGTCGTCGTCGAGGCAGGAATCGTGGGCCGCGAGATCGAGGTGGCGGTGCTGCAGGGCCGCGGGCTCGACGCGCCCCGCACCTCGCTGCCGGGCGAGATCGCGATGCAGCCGGGCGACCACGCCTGGTACGACTTCGAGGCGAAGTACGTGGACGGTGGAGCCGCCGAACTCTCCTGCCCCGCCGATCTCCCCGCCGGGATCCAGGACACGGTGCGCGCCCTCGCGGCCACGGCGTTCGACGCGATCGGTGCCGAAGGGCTCTCACGCGTGGACTTCTTCTACACCCCGGACAGCAGACTCGTGATCAACGAGATCAACACGATGCCCGGCTTCACGCCCATCAGCATGTACCCGCAGATGTGGGCCAAGTCCGGTCTGGGCTACACGGAACTGATCGACGAGCTGATCGGTCTCGCGCTCGAGCGGACCACCGGACTGCGCTGACCCCGTCGCTCCCTGCAGTAGGTCCTGCAGGTTCGCGTCGCGGCGCCGGGCACGTCCTGCGGCGCTCCGGCCGGGCGGGACCGTGCGACCCCTAGGTGAGGACGAGGATCCCGAGTAGGGACACGACGGCCAGGAACGCCGTCGACACCGCGCCCACCGCCGCGAACCGGCCCCCCGTGCGCAGGAGACGCCGGACGTCGATGCCCGCCCCGAGACCGAACATGCCTGCCGCCAGCAGCACCGTGGTCAGCGTGCGCCCGAGATCGAGCACGGGCTCCGGCAGCACGCCGAGCGACCTCAGGGCCACCATGGCGAGGAACCCGACGACGAAGAGGGGCACGAGCGGGGTGCCGCCGGCACTGCGGGCCGCGTCCACCGGTGCCGCCATGCCGGCGGTCCGGGCCGAAACAGCGGCCCGGCGTCGCTCCCCGAGACCCGCTGCGGCCGCGACCGGCGCGAGCATGAGGACGCGCCCCAGCTTGACCACCGTGGCCGAGGCGAGTGCCACCGAACCGGCGGTGCTGGCCACCGCCACCACCTGTGCCACTTCGTGCACCGCGAGGCCCGACCACACCCCGAAGCGCGCCGGGTCGAGCCCGATGACCGCGTTGAGCAGGGGCAGCGCCACGATCATGAGGGAGCCGTAGAGGGTGACCATCGCGACGGCGGAGGCCACCTCGTCGTCGTCGGCGTCGACGATGCCCTGCATACCGGCGACGGCCGACGCCCCGCAGATGGAGAACCCGGCGGCCATGAGGAGGGAAGCCTTCCTGCTGAGGCCGAACCTCCCGCCGATCCAGAGGGTGCCGTAGAAGCTGAGGGTGACGCAGGCGACGATCAGCAGGATCACCCCGGGGCCGAGCGCGAGGATGTCCGGCAGGGCGAGCTGCAGCCCGAGCAGCACCACACCCGAGCGGAGCAGGCGCTTTGTCCCCCCGCCGATCCCGGTCTTCAGCACCGGCGTGTAGAGCCCCGAGTTGCCGAGAAGGATCCCGAGGACGAGCGCGATGACCAGGGCGCCGATGACCGACTGGAGACCGGCGAGGACCAGCGCGAGCGTCACACCCGCAGCCATGACGAGCAGCCCCGGCAACCAGGCCCTGAGCCCTGCGAGCCTCGTCCGGGGCGTCGCAGGGCGGGCGTCATGGCTGCTCATGGTCGGGATCGGTCCTTCCGGGGCAGCGCGGGGAGCGCGTCGGTGTGCGTCGGTGTGCGAGGGATCGGGCGACCCCGGGCCAGTCTAGGACGGGCTCGGGGGCGTCCGATGCTCCGCACCGATCAGAGGATGCCCTCGGTCAACCCGTTGGGAGTGCCGAAGCGGTGGGCCGTGATGCTGATGGCCTGCTCCTGCAGGAACGGCAGCAGTTCGACCCGCCCGGACTCCGTGACCGGCTGCGCGTAGATCGCCAGGTCGGGGCGCCCGCCCGTGGCCGCGGCGAGCGCGCTCGCGTCCCCGCCGATCAGGCGCACCCGCCGGGCCGTCAGCCGGTCCGCGCCCGCAAGCCACGCGGCGTCATCCTCCACCGTCCAGCGCACGGCGAGGGATCCGACGGCGGACCGCACGCCGGCCGGCAGGTCGACGGCGGTGGAGATCTCCACCGGCGCTCCGGCAGTACGGGCCGCGAGGAGCACGCGGAGGAGGTCGGCGAGCGTGCCGGCCTCCCCGAGGCGGACGGTCACCGGGTGCGCGAGATACCGGAACAGGTTCCGCTCCGCCGAGAGCGCCGACACGTCGGACACGCATCCGTAGGTCGCCACCCAGGCAGCGGCGTCCGACGACGCAGCGCGTGCGAGGCGGGCGACGTCGTCCCCGGTCAGGCCCGCTGACCGCGCGGGCGCGAGCAGGGGCGTGACGACGGGCAGCGGCGGCTGGTCCGCGGTGGACGGACGGGAGCTCCATGAGCCGAGACCCACGAGGTAGTTGGGGCCGCCCGCCTTCGTACCGGCGCCGACGGCGGACTTCTTCCACCCGCCGAACGGCTGGCGCCGGACGATCGCACCGGTGATGCTGCGGTTCACGTAGAGGTTGCCCGCCTGCACGCCGTCGATCCAGGCGGCGATCTCCCGGCTGTCCAGCGAGTGGATGCCCGAGGTGAGCCCGTAGTCGATGTCGTTCTGCAGGGCGATGGCCTCGTCGAGGGTCGCGGCCGTCATGATGCCGAGGATCGGCCCGAAGTACTCGGTGAGGTGGTAGGTGGAGCCGCGCGTCACGCCGTCGCGGATCCCCGGGCTCCACAGGCGGCCCGTGTCGTCGAGCGGCCGGGGCTCCACGAGCCACGACTCGCCCTCGCCGAGCGTGGTCAGGCCGTCGAGGAGCTTGCCGGCGGCGGGCTCGATGACGGGGCCCATCTGGGTGCCGGGGTCCGAGGGGTAGCCGACGGTGAGGGAGGTGACGGCGTCGAGCAGCTGGTGGCGGAAGCGCTGGGAGGTGGCCGCGCTGCCCACGAGGATCACGAGCGAGGCGGCGGAGCACTTCTGGCCGGCATGGCCGAACGCCGACTGCGCCACGTCCTTCGCAGCGAGGTCCAGGTCCGCGCTCGGCGTCACGATGATGGCGTTCTTACCCGACGTCTCCGCGAGCAGCGGCAGGTCCGACCGGAAGCTGCGGAACAGTTCCGCGGTCTCGTACCCGCCGGTCAGGATCACGCGGTCCACGCGGGGATCGGCGATGAGCTGCCGGCCGAGATCGTTCTCCTCGACCTGCACGAGGCGGAGGACCTCACGCGGTACGCCGGCCGACCACAGGGCGTCCACCATGACGGAGCCGGAGCGGCGGGCCTGGGAGGCGGGCTTGATGATCACCGAGGAGCCGGCGGCGAGGGCCGCGAGCGTGGACCCGGCGGGGATGGCGACGGGGAAGTTCCACGGGGGAGTGACCACGGTGAGCCGCACGGGCGAGAACGCCGCTCCGTCGACGTCGTCGAGCTCCCGCGCCCGCTCCGCGTAGTAGTGGGCGAAGTCGACGGCCTCGGAGATCTCGGGGTCCGCCTGGTCGAGCGTCTTGCCCGTCTCGGCCGCCATGACCTCCATGAGCTCGGCGCGCCGGGCCTCGAGGGCGTCGCCTGCGCGGTGCAGGACGACGGCCCGCTCGGCGCCCGTCATGGCTCCCCAGGCGTTCGAGGCGGTGACGGCGCCGGCGATGGCGTCCTCGAGGTCCTCGGCCCGGGTGAGCGTGGTCTCCGCCACGAGGTCCTCGCCGAGCCGCGAGGTGGGGACCCGATCGAGGATGGCCCGGCCCCAGGCCCGGTTCGCGGGCAGCGAGGGGTCGGTGTCCGGCGTGTTCACGAAGCCGGAGCCGGCGTGCGACGGCGCCGGGACGGTGCGGTCCTGCGTCCGGCGGGGCGAGGGCACCGAGTCGTCGAGGTCGGCGAGGGAGGCGAGGAAACGGTTCTTCTCGCGCTCGAACAGTGCCTCGTTCTCGCTGAGCTCGAACACGGCGGACATGAAGTTGTCCTGGCTCGCGCCCTCCTCGAGGCGGCGGATCAGGTAGGCGATGGCGACGTCGAACTCACCCGGGTGCACCACCGGCGTGTACAGGAGCAGGGACCCGACGTCGCGCTTGACGGCCTCGGCCTGGCCCTGGGCCATGCCGAGGAGCATCTCGAACTCGATGCCCCCGCTGACGCCGCGCTCGCCCGCGAGGAGCCAGGCGAAGGCGAGGTCGAACAGGTTGTGGCCGGCGACGCCGATCCTGACGTTGTCCACGCGCCCGGGCTGCAGGGCGTAGTTCAGCACGCGCTTGTAGTGCGTGTCCGATTCCCGCTTCGACCCCCAGGTGGCGAGCGGCCAGTCGTGCAGGGAGGCTTCCACCTGCTCCATCGGCAGGTTGGCGCCCTTGACCACGCGCACCTTGATGGCGGCGCCACCGCGTGCCCTCCGCGCGGCCGCCCACTCCTGCAGCCGGATCATCGCCGCGAGCGAGTCGGGGAGATAGGCCTGGAGGACGATCCCGGCCTCGAGGTCGAGGAACTCGGGTCGGTCGAGGATCTCCATGAACACCGCGAGCGTGAGGTCGAGGTCCTTGTACTCCTCCATGTCGAGGTTGATGAACGTCCGAGCCCGGGGCCGCGCGGCGAGCGTGTAGAGCGGCGCGAGCTTCTCGGCGACGTGCTGCACCGCCTCCTCGAACGCCCAGACGGGGTGCGGGGCGACCGTCGAGGAGACCTTGATGGACACGTAGTCGACGTCGTCGCGCTCGAGGAGGCGGACGGTGCCGTCGAGGCGACGCTGGGCCTCGCGCTCGCCGAGCACCGCCTCGCCCAGCAGGTTGACGTTGAGCCGGACGCCGTCGCGCCTGATCTTCGCGATCGACCGACCCAGCCGGGCATCGGTCGCGTCGATGATGAGGTGTCCCACCATCTCCCGCAGGACGCGGCGGGCGATGGGGATGACCATGCGGGGCAGGACCGGCGCGACGGCGGCACCCACCGTGACGGCCGAGCGCATGTACCAGGGGAGGAACGCGGGTACGCGGGGCGCGAGAGCCCGGAGGTTGCGAGCCGCGACGGAGAGGTCCTCGGGGCGGATGACGCCGTCCACGAAGCCGACGGTGAAGGCGAGGCCGTCCGGGTCCTTGAGGACGCCGGCGAGCTGCCGCGCCGAGGAGTCCACCGGTACGGAGGAGGCCTCGGTCAGCCACCGCCGCACCAGGGCGACCGCATCGGTCGGCAGCGCTGCCGGGATGTCCGTGGTGCCGCCGGGGGAGGCACCGAAGCTGGAGGACGTCACTGCCGGGTCGGCCAACGGGGTGATCGGGCGGTCCGGGGCGGCGGTGTGGTCACGCGGCGGGATCTGTGTGGTCACGGCTCGGCTTTCGATCGGACGGCGGTGGCCGTGCGCACGGGTCATGCTTCGGTCCCGTCAGTATCCGCCCACCCCTATGATGGGGAAAAGCGATGAATACCGAAGAGTATTCGTCAGGGCGACCGAAGGATTTGCAGGAGCTTCGGAGGGCACGAGTCACGACGGCTCGAGGAAGGCGGGGACGGTGCTCGATCTGCGCAGACTCCGGCTCCTGCGCGAGCTGAAGCTCAGGGGAACGCTCGGCGCGGTGGCCGCCGCGCTGAACTACAGCCCGTCCTCGGTGTCCCAGCAGCTCGCCCTCCTCGAGCAGGAGGCGGGCGTCGAACTGCTGCGGAAGAACGGCCGGCGCGTGGTGCTGACGCCCCAGGCGGAGGTCCTCGTGGCACACACCGCGGAACTCCTCGAGACGCTCGAGCGGGCCGAGGCCGATCTCGCCTCCTCGCTCACCACCGTCTCGGGAACGGTGCGCGTCGCCGTCTTCCAGTCCGCCGCACTGGCGCTCATGCCGGATGCCCTGACCGCGATGACGCGCGACTACCCGGATGTCCGCGTCGAGATGGTGCAGCGGGAGCCGGAAGCCGCACTCTACGAGACGTTCGCGCGCGACTTCGACCTCGTGATCGCCGAGCAGTACCCCGGTCACGCCGCTCCCCGCCACCCCGAGCTCGACCACGTGGCGCTCACCGAGGATGCCATCCGCCTCGCCGTCCCGCCATCGCAGTCCTCGGACCACGCGCCCGCCTCGATCGCCGAGGCCGCCGGCGCCGCCTGGGTGATGGAGCCGCGAGGCGCGGCGTCGAGGCACTGGGCCGAACAGGCGTGCCGCCGGGCAGGCTTCGAGCCGGACGTGCGCTACGAGACGGCGGACCTTCAGGCGCAGATCCGGCTGATCGCCTCCGGGAACGCCGTGGCCCTCATGCCCGACCTCGTCTGGACCGGTCGGGACACGCCCGTCGTGCTTCACGGGCTCGACGACGACCCCCGGCGCTCCATCTTCACGTCCGTGCGGCGCGCGGGTGCACGCAGGCCGGCGGTCCTCGCGTTCCGGGCCGTGCTGGGGCAGGCGGCGGAGGCCGTGCGCCTGGCCGCGGCGGACTGACACCACGACGCTCCTGCGCGCTGGCCGGTCCAACCCTGCCGTGAGACTTCTGTGTCCTCGCCGGTCGAGCCCTGCCGCCAACCACGCTGCGTATGCCGTCGCCACCCGCTGAGCTCGTCCGGACGCCGGGCACGGTGTCCGCAGCGTGTGTGTCGGCCGTTTACCGCTGAGCGCACCCGCCCTCCTAGAGTTGTGCCATGTCCGCCCAGCCCGTCCGATCCCCGGACGACCCCCGCCCGCTGCCCCGCCCTGCGCGGGCCGAGAGGGTCGACGGGGCGACCGACGCCCGACGCGAGCCCGCAGGAGTGTCCGCGAGCGTCGAGCGTGTCGTCGAGACGGTCCTTCCGACGAGGCACGGCGTGTTCCGTCTGCTCGGCTACCGGGACGGAGCCGGCACCGAGCACGTGGCGCTCGCCCTGGGCATCGCCGACGGTGTCTCCGAGGGGATCGCCGACCGCACCCCGGCCGCTGTCATCGACGGGATCGCCGACAGCAGCACAGGTACCGGCGCAGGTATCCGGTCGGAACAGGCACCGCTCGTCCGCGTCCACAGCGAGTGCCTGACGGGGGACGCCCTCGGGTCGCGGCGATGCGACTGCGGCGAACAGCTCGACGCGGCGCTCGCGGCCATCGCGACCGAGGGCCGCGGGGTGGTGGTGTACGTGCGCGGCCACGAGGGACGCGGCATCGGGCTGCTGGCGAAGCTGAAGGCCTACGCGCTCCAGGACCGCGGGATCGACACCGTCGATGCGAACACGGCTCTCGGCCTGCCCGTCGACGCCCGCCGGTACGACTCGGCGGCGGAGATCCTGCAGGATCTCGGGATCGGCGCCATCAGGCTGCTCTCGGGCAACCCGGCCAAGCAGGAGGCCCTCGAGCGGCTCGGCATCGACGTCGTCGAGCGGCAGGGGCTCGCCGTGCCCGAGCACGCGGAGAACGCGGGCTACCTCGCGACGAAGCGGGCGCGCATGCGCCACGACCCGGCGCCCTCGGCGGGCGTGTGGGGTGACCTGCTCGACGGCGTGATCCCCCCGGCGCCCGCGCAGGGGGAGGGCGAGGAATTGACGCACCGCTACGGTTTCCTCGCGGGGGCCGCCGGGCCGATGGTGGTCGCACGACTGCGGCAGAGCCTCGACGGGTTCATCGCCTCACGATCGGGTGATCCGGCGTTCCACGAGGACGGCGGAGACCGGGAGCACCTCCAGCGGTTGCGTGCCCTGGTCGACGCCGTGGTGGTGGGCGCTTCGACGGTCCTGGGGGAGGACTGCTCGCTCGCTGTGGTCGACGTTCCGGGTGCCCACCCCGTCCGGGTGGTCCTCGACGCCGCGGCGAAGGTGCCGCTCGGAGCCCGCGTGCTCGCGGACGACGGCGTGCCGACGCTGTGGATCGTGGGCCGTGACGCCGTGGTGCCCGGGACGCCTCCGGCGACGGTCGACGTGGTGAGGCTGCCGCAGGAGGACTTCGCGCCCGAACGCGTGCTGGCGGTGCTGCAGGCGAGGGGCCTGGACCGCGTGCTCGTCGAGGGCGGCGGGAACACCGTCTCGCGCTTCCTCGAGGCCGGCGTCCTCGACCGGCTCTACCTGACCACCTCGCCGGTCCTCGTGGGCGACGGCGTGCCGGGTATCAGGTTCAGTGGATCGGACGTCCTGGCCGAGGCGCGCACGGCACCGGTGCGCCGTTTCGTCTTCGGCCAGGACATCTGCACCGAGTTCAACTTCGCAGCCGTCCGTTGACGCGATCCTGCGAGGACGCCCGGGCGGACGCCTGCGACGCCGCAGCGGTCAGTCGTCCGTGAGGCGCTTGCTCTTGCCCTGCAGGCGGTCGATGTGCTCGGACGCCTCCGCCTTGTTGATGTCCGCGGGGATCTCCTCGCCGGCTTCCCGGGCGAGGGTGTCGAGGTAGCTGCGCTGGGCTGCGGTCATGGGCTCGTCGCCGGTCACCCAGTCGGACGGATCGCGTTCGAAGCCGCCCTCGGGCTCGGAGTTCGGGCTACCCAGTGTGTCTGCCATGTGTGTTCCTTCGCGTGGTGGTGCTGCGTGGACGTGCGGAACCATCAGCATACTGAGCGTCACCGACACCCTTGTAGGGTGGCCCCATGATCACCGTCGAAGGCACCGTCAGCAGCATCCTGCCCCCGGACCAGGCTTTCGCCTTCCTGTCCGAGTTCGAGAACACGAGTTCCTGGGATCCGGGCACACCGGTGGTCGAGAAGCTCACGGCCGGTCCTGCGGCCCTGGGGCACCGCTACCACGCGGAGGCCGATTTCCGCGGCAAGCGGTCCTCCCTCGAGTACCGCATCATCGATCTGTTGCCTGCGCACATCACGCTGCGGGGGGAGAACAAGACCGTCGTCGCGTTCGACTCGATCGACGTCGCCCCGTCGTCGTCCATCCCGGGCGGCAGCGACGTGACGTACACCGCCCGGTTCAGCATCAAGGGCATCCTGAAGGTGGCGCAGCCGTTCCTGAAACCCGCGTTCGACTCGCTGCGCGACCCGGCCCTCAACGGACTCAAGGCGAAGCTCGACTCGCTCGCCGGAGGGCAAGGCGCCGCCTGATCTGGTGGTCCGGTCGCCGCCTGCAGGATTCACCGGCCGTCCGACGACGGCGACGACGGGGACGGTGACGGCGACGGCAGCGACGACGGCGCGCCGCCCGCCGCGATCCGCGCGCGCAGCTGCCTGACGGAGTGCGCGGCGAGCCGCATCCGGCCGCCCGCGTAGCGCACACCGCCGCGCGCCCGGCTGACCACGGCCAGCCCGCTCGCCACCGCCCGCTCGAGCACCCACAGCGGAGCCCAGAGACAGGTGCCCGGAGGGAACACGGCGGTACCGTCTCGCCGTCGTCGTCCGCTCTCCGCGACGAGAACGACGGCGAGGGCCGCGAGCGCCGCGGTGCGCGGTGGTCGAGCAGTCCGCCCCACGAGGAGCAGGGCGGGCAGGAGTCCGAGTTCGACGGCGCGGCGCCCTGGCTGGGCGAAGCTGTCATAGGCCTGACGGACGCGCTGGCGGGCGAAGTGGCGGAACGAACAGGAGATGCGGCGGATGTCGAGATCGTCGGCGCGCACCTGGCGACCGCCCGCGGCGAGACCTCCTACCGGGGCTCCGGGCGACTGGAGGGCAAGAAGGCCGTGATCACCGGTGGCGACAGCGGGATCGGCCGCGCGGTCGCGATCGCCTACGCACGGGAGGGCGCGGACGTCGTGATCAGCTACCTGGACGAGGACGACGACGCCCGCGAGACCGCGCGCTGGGTGGAGGAGGCGGGCCGCAAGGCCGTCCTGTTTCCCGGGGAGCTCGCGGACCCGGCCACCTGCCGCGCGCTGATCGACGCGGCGGTCGCAGAACTCGGCAGGGTGGACATCCTGGTCAGCAACGCCGCGTTCCAGATGACGCACGAGACCATCGAGGAAATCCTCGACGAGGAGTGGGACCACACGCTCGCGACCAACCTCAGCGCGTTCTTCCAGCTCACGAAGGTGGTGCTCCCGCACATGGGCCCGGGCGGTTCGATCATCGGCTCCAGTTCGGTGAACTCGGACAACCCCGTGCCCACCCTGATGCCCTATTCGGCCACGAAGGCGGGCATCGCCAACATGGCCGCGTCCATGGCCCAGCTCCTCGCCGGGCGCGGGACCCGCGTCAACTCCGTGGCCCCCGGGCCCATCTGGACTCCGCTCATCCCGGCGACCATGCCCACGGAGCAGGTGGAGAGCTTCGGCCAGCAGGTGCCGATGCAGCGCGCGGGCCGGCCCGCCGAACTCGCACCGGTGTACGTGCTCCTGGCATCGGACGAGGCCAGCTACGTCTCGGGCGCGCGGATCGCCGTCACGGTAGGGCAGCCGATCCTCTGACGGGTCCCGTCCCACCGACAGGGTGTCGGTGGCCCGATCGGCACCCATCCACCTCGAGCGTTGGTCCGAATGTCGGTGGGCATCCCTCCTGCGGTCGCATGACAGTGGTCGTTCGCAGGAGGGTGCACCCCTTCCCGTGCGGGTTCCCGACGGAGATCCGGGCCGCTCAGGCCCTCGGCGTCAGCTGGGGACATCGACCCCCGGACATCAGCTCCCAGAGGTCAGCCTTCGAACATCAGGCCGCGGTCCATCGACGCGCGGACGTCAGCCCTCGAACATCGGCAGCGCCGCACCGACTACACCCGGCGTGACCGCGAACAGGGCCCCCGCGTGTGGCTCCGACCCCTCGGGGATGTTCTCCCGCGTGGTCGTGATGAACAGCGTCGAGAGGTCCGGCCCGCCGAAGGCGCAGGCCGTGATGTTGGTGACGGGCAGCGGGATGTGCTCCGACAGCCTGCCGTGGGCGTCGAACCGTGCCACCGCCCCACCGCCGTAGAGCGCGGTCCAGATGCCGCCCTCCGCGTCGATCGCCATGCCGTCGGGCATGCCGAGCGCGGGTTCGACGACGGCGAAGGTGCGACGGTCGGTGAAGCGGCCCGCCTCGATGTCGTAGCCGAGGGCGTCGATGCGGCCCGTCGGGGTGTCGCTGAAGTACGCGGTGCCGCCGTCGGGGGAGAAGTGCAGGCCGTTCGAGATGGTGATGCCGGTGAGCACGGTCGACACCGCGTGGTCGGGTCCCAACGAATAGAGGGTGCCGGCCCCGAAGCCGCCCTCCCAGCCCATGGAGCCGCAGAGGAAGCGCCCGCGGGGGTCGCAGCCGCCGTCGTTCATCCGCACCGAGGTGTCGGTGAAGGCCTCGGGCCCTGCATCGAGCACCGAGAAGTCGTCGTCGGCGAAGAGGAAGCCGCGCTCCACGCCGATCACGTACCCGCCCGAGGATCGCCCCCGGATCACGCCGGCGAGGCTCGGGTGGACGTCGTGGCGGTCGATCGAGCCGTCGTCGTGCCGCACCAGCACATCGCCCTCCATCATGTCCACGAGCATCAGCTCGCTGCGCCGCGGGTCCCAGTAGGGCCCTTCGCCGTGGAAGGTGACGACGTCGGAGATCTGCTCGGCTTTCACGGTGCCTCCCGGCGGTGGTGGGGTGGTCCTGACGGATGTCTGTCGTCCAGCCTGCGGGGAAGGGGGCGCACACGCCAGTGGTCGTGCGGGGTTGCGGCGGGCAGCACGCGTGGTCAGCCGCCCTCGGGGACCGGGGTGGCCTCGGCGAGTCCCACGCAGGCGCGGGTCTGCTCCACCCGCGAGACGGCGTCGCCGAGTTCCACCAGCACGGTGCTGGAGGCCACCTCGTCCGGATCGAACAGGACCTCCACGGCGGGCTCACGCCCGTAGGTGGTCGCAGTCCAGGCGGGGTCACCCTCGCGGACCACCCAGTCGACGTCGTTCACCGTGACGCACGGGTCCGTCGTGGGGCCCGGGGCGGTGACGCCGCAGCGCAGCACCACTTTCGAGGGGTCGCCCCAGGCGGAGGTCGCCTGGCTGTTCGTCTCCCGCTGGTCGTTCTCGGCGACCAACGGCGGCAGGGCGATCATCACGTCGGCGCATCGGGCGTCGTCGGCGTCCTCCGCGGCGTCGACGTCAACCACGGAGGCGCAGCCGGTCAGTGCGGTCAGGAGGGCGGCGGACATCAGTGCCAGCGCCGCGCGGGAGGGGGCACGCATGGGCTCAGCCTAGTAGGTGGTGCGGCCGCGACAGGGTGGAGGCGCCCTGGACCTGCCCCAATCCTGCCCCAGCTCTGTCCCGAACCGGCCCCGGACCGCCCCGCCTGGCCGGGGCCGGAACTTCGCCGCCGGTCCGCAGCCGATCCAGCGCCGATCCCGCCGCGCGCGACACGACCGGCGCGGTGGCGTCCGGGGCGTGATCCGGTGCCTGGCGCCGGTACGATTCAGGTGCCGCGGCGGTCTCAGGCCGCGGCCCACCACCCGCGGCCGGCGTCCGACGCCGTCGCGAGAGCCCGATCGAGGACGAATGACAGCCCCGCACCGCAGCACCCCGACCGCATCGATGACGCTCAAGTCCCGCCGCCTCCCCGTCGCCGCCGCGCTGGCAGCGGCCGGATTGCTGGTTGGAGGCTCCTCGGCGTCCGGGGCCCTGCTGGCGGTACCCGCCGTCGTGGAGCAGCCGGCCGTCGTCGAGCAGCCCCAACCCGGCGCCACCTTCGGCGAGCCCGCTCCTCCGGCCGTCGATCCGCTGGCCACGGACGGGATCGACCCGGCCACGGGCTTCGCGATCAACGCGCGCACCCGGTTCCTCGTGCATCCCGGAACGGGCCACCTCATCGAGCCGGGCACCGGGAACCTCGTGTTCGCGGACACCCTGATCTACACCAATCTGCGATACGACCCGGTCACCGGGGAGGTCGTGCCGATCGAGGGCGAGGAGCCCGCACCCGCGCCCGGTCCGGCCGAACCGACAGCATCCTCCTCGCCGGGCACGACGGCGACGGCCTCCGCGACCGCCGCGACCAGCGCTCCTGCGACACCATCCACGCCCGCCCCGGACGTCGCGACCCCGACGCCTGCAGCGCCCATGGCACCCTCCGTCGGCCCCACGGGCGCCGACGTCACCACCAGCGCCACGCCTCGTGCAACCCGGACAGCCACGGTGTCCGGTGACCCGGTGGTGGCGGAGGAGGAACGGGCGTCCTCGCCCCTGCCGGTGGTCCTCGTCGGTGCAGGAGTCCTCGCGGCCCTGGTCGCCGCAGGCGTCGTCTACGCGGTCCGCCGGCGGGGCCTCCACCAGTAGGCAGCCCGGCAGGACGAATCGGGGGTCCGGGCGTCGCGGAGGGCCCGGCCGGCACTCGACCGGTAAAGTGCAGGGCGTGAAGAATCTTCTGGTGACCGGCGGCGCCGGCTTTATAGGGTCCAACTTCGTGCACTACCTCATGGAGCACACCGACGCCTCCGTGACCGTGCTGGACAAGATGACCTACGCCGGCAACCACGCCTCCCTGGAGGGGCTGCCCGCCGACCGCTTCGAGCTCGTGGTCGGGGACATCGCGGATGCCGCCGTCGTGGACCCCCTCGTGAGGCGTGCCGACGCCGTCGTCCACTACGCGGCGGAGTCGCACAACGACAACTCGCTGCACGACCCCCGGCCGTTCCTCGACACCAACATCATCGGCACCTACACCCTGATCGAGGCGGCCCGCCGTGACGGCGTGCGCTTCCACCACATCAGCACCGACGAGGTGTACGGCGACCTCGAGCTGGACGACCCCGCCCGGTTCACCGAAAAGACCCCCTACAACCCGTCGAGCCCGTACTCCTCGACGAAAGCCGGTTCCGACCTCCTGGTGCGCGCGTGGGTGCGCTCCTTCGGCCTCCAGGCCACCATCAGCAACTGCTCCAACAACTACGGCCCGTACCAGCACGTCGAGAAGTTCATCCCGCGCCAGATCACCAACGTGATCGACGGCGTCCGCCCCAAGCTCTACGGCGAGGGCCTCAACGTGCGGGACTGGATCCACGCCAACGACCACTCCTCGGCCGTGTGGACCATCCTGAACAAGGGTGCGATCGGCCAGACCTACCTGATCGGCGCTGACGGCGAGCGGAACAACAAGGACGTCGTCGAACTCATCCTGACCGAGATGGGCCAGGCTGCCGACGCCTACGACCACGTGGTGGACCGTGCCGGGCACGATCTCCGCTACGCGATCGACTCCACCAAGCTGCGCACCGAGCTCGGCTGGGAGCCCGAGTTCCACCACTTCGAGCAGGGCCTCCGCGACACCATCGCCTGGTACCGCGTCAACGAGGCGTGGTGGCGGCCGCAGAAGGCCGTGACCGAGACCAAGTACACCGAGCTGGGGCAGTAGAGCGTGGGCCCCACCTTCTCCAAGCCCCTCGGTTCCCGCGAGACGCCGATCCCCGGCGTCGTCCTCTTCGACCTCCCGGTGCACGGCGACAACCGCGGCTGGTTCAAGGAGAACTGGCAGCGGGCCAAGATGACGGCTGCCGGACTCGAGGACTTCGGACCCGTGCAGAACAACATCTCGTTCAACGAGACCGCCGGCACCACGCGCGGCATCCACGCCGAGCCCTGGGACAAGTTCATCTCGGTGGCCACGGGGCGCGTCTTCGGAGCATGGGTGGACCTCCGCGAAGGGCCCTCCTTCGGTGCCGTCTTCACGGCCGAGCTCGATCCCTCCACCGCCATCTTCATCCCGCGCGGCGTGGGCAACGCCTTCCAGACGCTCGAGGACGGCACGGCCTACACCTACCTCGTCAACGACCACTGGTCGGCCGACGCACAGGGGCAGTACGTCTTCCTGAACCTCGCCGACGAGACGGCGGACATCCCGTGGCCCATCCCGCTCGCCGACGCGGAACTCTCCGAGAAGGACCGGCAGCACCCCCGCCTCGCCGACGTCACCCCCCTCGCACCCCGGACCACCCTGGTGGTGGGTGCGGACGGCCAGCTCGGGAAGGCCCTGCGGACGGCCCTCGCGGGTCACCCCTCGGTCGAGTTCGCCTCCCGCGCGGACCTCGACCTGCTCTCCGGCACCCTCGACACGGCCCGGGCATGGTCCGGATACGGCACCATCATCAACGCCGCCGCCTACACCGCGGTGGACGCCGCCGAGACCCCCGAGGGCCGCGCTGCCGCCTGGGCCGTCAACGTCACGGGAGTCGCTGCCCTCGCCCGCGTGGCGACGGCGCACCGCCTGACCCTCGTGCATGTCTCCAGCGACTACGTCTTCGACGGCTCGAAGGCGCTGCACCACGAGGACGAGCCGTTCAGCCCGCTCGGGGTGTACGGCCAGACGAAGGCGGCGGGAGACGCGATCGTCGCCACGGTTCCGCGCCACTACATCCTCCGCACCAGCTGGGTCATCGGCGAGGGCGCGAACTTCGTCCGCACCATGGCGAACCTCGCGGGCCGCGGCATCTCGCCGAGCGTCGTGGAGGACCAGATCGGTCGCCTGAGCTTCACCGAGGACATCGCCGCCGCCGCGCTCCACCTGTTGCAGATGGGGGCCCCGTTCGGGACGTACAACGTCACCAACGAGGGCGAGCCCGAGAGCTGGGCGGACATCGCCGCGGAGGTCTTCGCGCTCAGCGGTCGGGAGCGCCGGGACGTCACCGGCGTCAGCACGGCCGAGTACTTCGCGGGCAAGGAGGCTGCGCCGCGCCCGCTGCAGAGCGCGCTCGACCTGTCCAGGATCCGTGCCACGGGCTTCTCGCCCGCTCCGGCCGCCGAGCGGCTCGCGGCCTACGTCGCCGCGCTGACGCCGTCGTCGTGACCGGTCGCCGTCCGGCCGGTGGACGGTCCGGTCGGTACCGGGCCGTACGGTAGGACGCATGTCCCCGATCCCGCGCAACTCCCGCGGCTCCGGCGGCTCCGACGGCCCAGCCCACGCACCGACCGTCGCGGAGCTCAGCGAGGGTGAACTGCTCGCGCGGATCCTGCCGCTCCTCGGCGCTCCGCACAGTGCCGTGGTGGGACCGGGCGACGACGCCGCCGTGCTCGTGCCGACGCCGGGTCCGGTGGTCATCTCCATGGACACTCTGACGGAGGACCACGACTTCCGGCTCCTGCGCGCCAACGGCTTCGTGACCACGGGGTACGACGTCGGGTGGAAGTCCGCGGCGCAGAACCTCAGCGACATCAACGCCATGGGCGGGAGAGCCACGGCGCTCGTCGTGAGCCTCACCCTCCCGCGGCACACGCCCGTCCCCTGGGTGGAGGACTGCGCCCGGGGTCTCGCCGCGGCCCTCCTCGGGCTCGGGGCGCACGAGTGCTCCGTGGTGGGCGGTGACCTCGGGGGAGGAGCGCAGCTCGTCGTCACGGCGGCCGTGACAGGAGTGCTCGACGGGCCCGCCGTCGTGCGATCCGGAGCGAGGGTCGGCGACGTCGTCGCGGTCGCGGGAACGCTCGGCCGGGCCGCCGCTGGGCTCGCCATCCTCGAGGACGGTGGAGCTCCCGCCCGGTTCGGCGCCCTCGGCGAGGCGCTGGTCGCCGCGCAACTCCGCCCGTCGCCCCCGCTGGATGCGGGACCCGCCGCCGCCCGCGCGGGAGCCACGGCCATGCTGGACATCTCCGACGGGCTCGTGCGCGACGCCGGGCGGATCGCCGCGGCGAGCACCGTGCGGCTGGACCTCGACGCGGACGCACTACAGCCCTTCGCGAGCGCCCTCGCGCCCGCCGCGGAGCAGCTGGGAACGGACGCGATGGACTGGGTGCTCGGGGGTGGGGAGGACCACGGACTGCTGGCGACGTTCCCGGGAAACACCCCCCTGCCACCGGGTTTCACTGCGGTAGGCTCGATCGTGCCGGGCACGCCGCAGGTGACACTGGCGTCACGGGCGACAGCTCTCAGGGGATGGGATCACTTTGCACACTAAGGTCACCGCGAACGCCGCGGCGATGAAGCGCTGGTTGAGCAAGGCCGAAGAATCCCTCGGTAACCACAGCGACCGCCTGAACGCCATCAACATCTTCCCGGTCGCGGACGGCGACACCGGTACCAACCTCTACCAGACCGTACGGGCCGCGGCCCGGGCCGTGCACGGCGATCCGACCACGGATCTGGGGGACCTCCTCACCATCGCGGGGCGCGCAGCCATGGAGGACGCCCGCGGCAACTCCGGGACGCTGTTCGCCGTGTTCCTCGCGGCCTTCGCGGAACCGCTGCACGGCGTCACCCGCCTGACGTGCACGCTCCTCACGGCATCCCTGCACCGCGCGCAGATCCGCAGCTGGTCCGCCCTCAGCGACCCCGTACCCGGCACCATGCTCTCCGTGCTCGAGGCGAGCGCCCGGGCAGCGGGCACGACCTCCGCGGCGCACGCCTCGGACGACAGCAACCATGCGCTCGCGCTGACCCTCGAATCCGCCGTCCAGGACGCCCTGCGGGCGGTCGTGGACACCGAGAGCCAGCTGGGCGCCCTCACCGCCGCGAAGGTCGTCGACGCCGGCGGGGTCGGCTTCCTCCTCATCCTCGATGCCCTGAGGGCCGCGGCGCTCGGGGAGGAACTGCAGGACGAACTGCTGGACGGGCTGCACGGTTACGCCGTCCAGGCGCCCCACATCCACGCGGGCGGCGACGCCGAGGGCGTGGAGGTCATGTGCACCATCAACCTCAGCCCCCTGGACGCCGCGACCCTCCGCCTGCACCTCGACGAGCTCGGCGACTCCGTGATCATGAGTGCGGTCACCGAGGCACCCGAGGGCTACCGCTGGAGGGTCCACGTGCACGTACCGGACGCCGAGCGCGCGCTCGCGCTCATCCACCAGGCGGGCGAACCGGTGAACATCAGCGTCACGCAGCTCGCCGCACCCCGCGCCACGGACGTCGGAGCCGAGGCCCGTGACACCTGACGCCCTCCCGGCAGCGCGCGTCCCGGAGCTCGACGCCCCGCTCGAGAGGCGCCTCGGCGCGGTGGCGAAACCGCTCGAGAAGCACTTCGGCATCACCACCGTGGGCGAGCTGCTCAACCACTTCCCGCGCACCTACCTCAAACGCGGCGAGCTGACACCCATCGCCGACGTCCCCGTGGACGAGGAGGTGACGCTGATCGCCCGGGTGCAGTCCGCTGCCTCGCGGAGGATGCGCACACGCAAGGGCATGCTGCTCGAGGTCACCATCACCGACGACGCCGAGGGCGGACTCGGCGGGATGAACCTCACCTACTTCAACGGCTACGCGGCGGAGCGCGAGCTCCGCCCGGGCGTGCGCGCCATGTTCTCCGGCAAGGTCACCGTCTACCGCGGCAAGCTCTCGCTGACCAACCCCCGGTACTCCCTCCTCGACGAGGGCGACGCCCCCGAGGACATCAACCGACCCATCCCGGTGTACCCGGCGGTGGAGAAGCTCGACAGCGAGAAGATCGCCAAGGCGGTCGCCACCGTGCTGGACACGCTGCAGCTGACCGAGCTGGACGATCCCGTGCCGGCGTCGATCGCCCGCCGCGACAAGCTCATGAGCATCACGTCCGCGTACGAGCTGGTGCACCGCCCGCAGCAGGTCGAGGACGCCTACCGCGCCCAGCACCGGCTCCGCTACCAGGAGGCGTTCGTGCTGCAGGCGGCGCTCGCCCGGCGTCGTGCGCTCGCGGCGCGTGAGGAGGCCACGGCCCGCCCGCCGCGCGCCGACGGCCTCCTCGCGCAGTTCGACGCCCGCCTGCCCTTCAGGCTGACCCAGGGGCAACTCGACGTCGGCGCGACGCTCGCCGAGGATCTCGCGCGGGACCACCCGATGAACCGGCTGCTCCAGGGCGAGGTGGGATCGGGCAAGACCCTCGTGGCCCTGCGCGCCATGCTCCAGGTCATCGACGCCGGAGGGCAGGCCGCGCTCCTCGCGCCCACCGAGGTCCTCGCGGCCCAGCACCTGCAGTCCATCACGCGCACGCTCGGCCCCCTCGCCGAAGGCGGAATGCTCGGTGGAGCGGCCGATGGCACGCGCGTGGTGCTGCTCACCGGCTCCATGTCGACGGCGCAGCGCAAGAGGTCACTCCTCGACGCGGCGTCCGGTGACGCCGGCATCGTGATCGGAACGCACGCCCTCCTCTCGGACAACGTCGCCTTCTTCGATCTCGGCCTGATCGTGGTGGACGAGCAGCACCGCTTCGGTGTGGAGCAGCGCGACGCGCTCCGCACCAAGGCGCGCACCTCGCCCCACGTCCTCGTCATGACGGCGACGCCGATCCCGCGGACCGTCGCCATGACCGTCTTCGGTGACCTCGAGACCTCCACCCTGTCCGAACTGCCGGCGGGGCGGTCGCCCATCGCGACCCACGAGGTGGGGCTCACCGAGCACCCCGCCTGGATGCAAAGGGTGTGGTCGCGGGCGCGCGAGGAGATCGACGCCGGCCGGCAGGTCTACGTGGTGTGCCCCAAGATCGGTGATGACGCGAAGGGCGACGACGACGCCCCCGAGGTGCTCTACGGTGACCAGCCGACGGAGGCCAAGGCGGCCCAGCCCCTCACCAGCGTGGTGGGCCTCGCGGCGTCGCTCGCGGACGTCCCGCAGCTCGACGGCGTGGTGACGGGCATCCTGCACGGACGCATGGACCCCCAGGACAAGGCCGACGTCATGGCCCGCTTCGCCGACGGCGCCGTGGACCTCCTGGTGGCGACGACGGTGATCGAGGTGGGCGTCGACGTCCCCAATGCCACGCTCATGGTGATCATGGACGCGGACCGCTTCGGCATCTCGCAGCTGCACCAGCTCCGTGGCCGGATCGGACGTGGAGGGCATGCGGGGACCTGCCTGCTCGTGACGTCCCTCGAGCCGGAGCACCCCAGCAGGGAGCGCCTCGCCGCCGTGGCGGCCACGACCGATGGCTTCGAGCTCTCGCAGAAGGACCTCGAGCTGCGGCGGGAGGGCAACATCCTCGGTGCGTCGCAGTCGGGCGGGCGGTCCGCGCTCCGGTTCCTCAAGATCACGCAGCACGGGAAGGTCATCGAGAAAGCCCGGACGGACGCGCAGGAGATCGTCGCGGAGGATCCGGACCTGGGGCAGTACCCGGGGCTGATCCTCGCCATCGAGCTCTACCTGAATCCCGAGAAGGAAGCGTTCCTCGAGAAGGGCTGACGCATCTTACTTCCGCGTCTGAGGGAGTAGCATCCGTTCCATGACGCACTTACGGATCGCGGACGCGGCCCGCTACCTGGCCGTCAGCGACGACACCGTGCGTCGCTGGATCGACGGCGGCGCCCTCGGGAGCTCGAAGGACGCTTCGGGCAGGACTGTCGTCGAAGCCCTGGACCTCGCGCGGCTCGCGCAGCGCACCGCGGTGCTGCCCGGTGACCCCTCGGACGTGGGGCGTTCTGCCCGCAACAGGTTCGTGGGGATCGTCACGGCGATCACGATGGACACCGTGATGGCGCAGGTGGAACTCCAGTGCGGTCCCCACCGGGTGGTCTCGCTCATGAGCAGCGAGGCGGTCCGTGATCTCGGTCTGGAGGAGGGCTCTGTGGCGATCGCCGTCGTCAAGGCGACGACCGTCATCGTCGAGACCCCCGGGGGCAGGGCGTGAGCGGCGCCCGAGGGTCGAGCGGCGCCCCGGAGCCGGAGGCCAGGACCCGCACGGTGCTCCCGTCCACTGTGGGTGGTCGTCAGCGGCACAGGCACCTCAGGGTCCTCGCAGCCCTCGCTGTGGCCGGGCTGGTCCTCGTCGGCTGCGGGGGACCCGCGGACGAGGGACCGGGCGCTGATGGCTCAACGGACGCGACAGGTTCGATCGACGGCAGCATCACGGTGTTCGCCGCCGCCTCGCTGAGCGACGCCTTCACGGAGATCGCCGCGCGGTTCGAGGACGTTCATCCCGGCAGCGCGGTCACGCTCAACGTCGCGGGTTCCTCGGACCTCGCCACGCAGATCCTGGAGGGCGCGCCCGCCGACGTCCTCGCCTCCGCCGACGAGCGGAACATGGCCAAGGTGCGCGACGCCGGCCTGCTCGCGGGTGACGCACGCACCTTCGCGACGAACACCCTGCAGCTCGTGGTGCCCGCCGACAACCCCGCGGGCATCACGACCCTGGCGGATGCCGCGGAGCCGGACGTGAAGATGGTCGTCTGTGCCGAGCAGGTTCCGTGCGGGGCGGCCGCAGCCCTCGTGACGGAGGCAGCAGGCGTGGAGCTCACCCCGGTCAGCGAGGAATCATCGGTGACGGACGTCCTCGGCAAGGTCGTCTCAGGGGAGGCCGACGCCGGGCTGGTCTACGTGACCGACGTGCGGGCCGCGGGGGATGCCGTCCTGGGGATCGGGATCCCCGAGGCGGCGGACGCCGTCAACGTGTACCCGATCGCGGCGCTCGAGGACAGCGACGAGGCACGGACCGCGCACGCGTTCGTCGACTTCGTGGCGGGGCCGGACGGCCGGGCGGTACTCGAGGAGGCAGGGTTCAGTGCTCCGTGACGACGCGGTGCGGCACCGGCTGCGGGAGCTGACGCGGGAGTCGGCGCGGGGGCGGCTCCTCCCGTGAACCCTGCCGTCAGCTCCGCCGTCAGTCCTGCCGTCCCTTCCGCCGTATCTCCTGTGAGGAGGTCGGGGACCCGTGCCCCCGACGGCGCACGGCTTCCGCGCTGGGTCCCGGCCGTAGCCGTCGTGGGTGGTCTGTTCGTCGTGCTGCCGCTGGTGGCCATGGCCCTCCGGGTCGACTGGCCGCGGTTCGTCCCCCTCGTCACGTCCGAGGGCGCCACGGCGGCACTGCTCCTCAGCCTGCGGACTTCCGTGACCGCCACCGCGCTCTGCGTGCTCTTCGGGGTACCGATGGCGCTGGTGCTCGCGCGGACGAGGTTCCGTGGTCAGCAGATCCTCCGCTCCCTCGTCCTGCTCCCGCTGGTCCTGCCGCCCGTGGTCGGTGGTATCGCGCTGCTCTACACGTTCGGGCGCCGGGGGCTCCTCGGCGAAAGTCTTGCCACGCTGGGTATCGACGTCGCGTTCTCGACCACCGCGGTGGTGATGTCGCAGACCTTCGTGGCGCTGCCGTTCCTCGTCCTCAGCCTCGAGGGTGCGCTCCGTACGGTCGGGACGCGCTACGAGGCGGTGGGAGCCACGCTCGGGGCCGGGCGGTGGACGGTGCTCCGGCGCATCACCCTGCCCCTCGTGCTGCCGGCGCTGGTCTCCGGCGCCGTGCTGTCCTTCGCGCGGGCGCTGGGCGAGTTCGGCGCCACGCTCACCTTCGCCGGCAGCCTCCAGGGCACCACGAGGACGCTGCCGCTCGAGGTGTACCTCCAGCGCGAGACCGATCCGGACGCCGCCGTGGCGCTGTCCCTCGTGCTCGTGGTCGTCGCGATCGCCGTCGTAGGGGTGGCGCACCGGGTGCGGCCGCTCGGCGGGGCGAGGGCGGGATTCCCTCGATGACCGGACTCCGCTTCACGGCCGCCCTCCCCGACCGCGGATTCGACGTCTCCTTCGAGCTCGCGCCGGGCGAGACCCTCGCGGTCCTCGGACCGAACGGGGCCGGGAAGTCGACGCTGCTCGCACTCGTCGCGGGGCTCCTCGCCCCCCGCGACGGCCAGGCGGAGCTCGACGGACGCGTGCTCTTCGACGTCGGGCCGGACCGGAGAAGGCTCACCGAAGCGAGACGGCGCGGTGTGGCGCTGCTCGCGCAGGAGGCCCTCCTGTTCCCGCACCTCAGCGTGCTCGAGAACGTGGCGTTCGGCCCGCGCAGCCGCGGCGTGGGGCGGGCGGACGCGCGGTCGACGGCGCTCGGCTGGCTCGAGCGCGCCGGCGCGAAGGATCTCGCGGAGCGGCGGCCCGGTCAGCTCTCCGGCGGGCAGGCGCAGCGGGTCGCGGTCGCCCGCGCGCTCGCGGCGGAGCCGTCGCTGCTCCTGCTCGACGAACCGCTCTCCGCGCTCGACGTGACGGTCGCCCCGGCTCTCCGTGCCCTGCTCCGGGAGGTCCTCGCCGAGCGCATGGCCATCATCGTGACGCACGACCCCCTCGATGCGTACCTCCTCGCCGACCGCGTGCTGCTCCTCGACGCGGGACGGGTGGTCGAAGCCGGACCCACCGGAGAGGTGCTCACACACCCTGTCAGCGAGTTCGGCGCGCGGCTCGCAGGGCTCAACCTGCTGCGGGGGCGGCGCACGAGCGAGGGTTTCGTCGCCGAGAACGGGCTGACGGTGCCCATGCGCGCCGAGCACGACGCGTCCGGGAGTCAGGCCGGGCAGGACCACCCCGCCGACACCGGCCGACCGGCCCCGGGGGCCCTGCCGTCGGCGGGCGCCGCCGATTCCTCCGGTGCCGCGTCGCTCCGCCTCGTGGTCCGTCCGGGGCGGGTGGGTGTGTCGCGCGTGCCGGTGTCCTCGCCGGGGACGGCATGCATCCCAGTGATCGTCAGCGACGTCGAGCACCGCGGTGACCTGGTGAGGGTCCACGCAGCGGGCATGGCCGCGGACGTGGCGCCGACGGACGTCGTCGCCCTGGGGCTCGAGCCGGGCCTCCCGGTCTTCCTGACGGTCCACCATGCGCATGCGGACGTCTACGCGGTACCCGGGAACGGTGGAGCGCGCCCTGACACCGGGCGATAGAGTCGGAGCATGACGCGCATCATCGCCGGAGCGGCGGGCGGTTCCACTCTCACCAGCGTCGACGGGAACGGCACGCGACCCACCACGGACAGGGTCAAGGAGGCATTGTTCTCCCGCCTCGAGTCCTACGGCATCCTCCACGGGGCACACGTCCTGGACCTCTACGCAGGCTCGGGATCGCTCGGCGTGGAGAGCGCCAGCCGCGGCGCAGCCACCGTGGACCTCGTGGAATCCGCGGAGCGGGCCGCCGCGGTGGCACAGCGCAACGCGGACCTCGTGAACCGGGTGCTGGGCTGGACCGCCGTCCGCGTGCACCGCTCGAAGGTGGAGACCTACCTCGAGCGGGTGGCCCCGGAGCTCACCTGGGATCTCGTCCTCATGGATCCGCCCTACACGGTCGACGCCGAGGGGGTGCTCGCCGTGCTGGCGGCGCTCGAGACCCGGCTCGCGGACGGCGCGGTGGTGGTGGTCGAGCGGTCCGCCCGGACCCCGGAACCAGCGTGGCCCGCATGGCTCGAGAGATTCTCGGACAAGAAGTACGGCGAGACGCGCCTGTGGTTCCTCGAACCTGCCGTCGACTGACGGCTGGAGCGGGTCAGGGCTCTCGCGGGGGCGCGGTGCCGGCTCGCACACCGGCACCGCGCCGGTATCGCGGGAGCTACGCCGTGCGTCGCGTCCGGGCCAGGGCGACGACGCCGGCCACGAGGCCGAGCAGCCCGGCGATCAGCCCGGCCCAGCCCGCGGCCGAGGACGAGCCGGTGTCCGTAGCCGTGGCCGCCTGCTCGGCGTCGATCGCCTCGGGGGTCTCGGCGGCGGTGTGCAAGCCCCCGTGGGAGTCCTCACCCTCGACGGCCGCGGTGGTCACGAACGACGGCGCGGGCTTGTCCGGCTCCTCGGCGCCCTCGACGGTCTCCTGGTCCCAGGCGACAACCTCGCCGTCGGTGTAGGACTGCGTCGCGGGGAGCATGACGGTCGCGCCGGCCTCGGGGAGGCGGCCCACGCTGATCGAGAACGTCTGGTACTCCTGCTGCGAGATCTCCGACCCCGCCTCGGCGGTCCAGACGACCGAGAGGGGTCCCTCGGTGAGCGTGGCGCCGTCGGCCGTCGTGACGGGCTCCGGGAAGGTGCCGGTGACGACCTCCGCCGTCCAGCCGTCCACGGGCTTGACCCGCACGGAGGTGAAGGGCTGCTCGATGGGGAGTTGCACCTCGAGCTTGTTGGTGGCGGCCGTCTCCGACTCGTTGGGGACGCTGAACGTGAGCTGCGAGTACCCGTTCTCGGTGGTGGACGCGGGCGCCACGGTGACGTGGGCGCTGGCCGCTCCGAGTCCGAGGCCCATCAGGCCGGCGGTGGTGAGGGCGACTGCGCCCGTGGTGAGGGCGTGCTTGCGGTGGAACGAGGTCATGGGAATGCCTTTCAGGGTGCTCCGCCCGCGGTGCGGGACGTCAGGGAGCAGGGGATGTCGGTCATGAGGTTCGTGATCGCCGGGCGGCGAGGGGACCGTTCCGCACGGACCCGCCCCTGGAAGGAGTGCGGGTCAGGCGGGCAGCAGGAGGAGCTGCGGCGGACCGCGGAGTGTCGGGACGACGGCGTGGACCGACACCGGCGCTGCCGGAGCGGGTACCGCGACGACGGTGCGCCGGGGGGATGCCGGGAGGGTCACGGCGACGGGCAGGGAGACGAGAGGGGCCAGCCAGGCCCGCAGGAGAGCTCCGGCTTCCTCGCTCTTCGCCACCATCGCGGCGAGGAGCAGTGTGGCCAGCGTGTGGAGGAGGACCATCGCGAGGCCACCCGTCGCCGCTCCCATGGGCTCCTGGGCCACCGGTGAGCAGGCGAGCTCGAAGGCCGCGTGATGTCCGGGCATCGCGGACGAGCTCTGGCAGACGGCGGGCACGGCCGTGAGCTCGAACAGGGAGTGCATCGCGATCTGGCCCGCTCCCATCAGGGCGACGGCGGAGCGGAACGTCACCCGCCGGCGTCCGAGGAGCACCATCGGCGCGAGCAGGAGGACACCCAGCAGGAGCATCACGCCGAGGTGAGGCAGGTGACCGGCGGCGAGGACGTGCGAGGCGGATGAGACCGAGAGGACGAGGGACACGAGCACGATCGACCGCAGGTACGGCAGACAGGGGAGCCCTGACCGTGTCATGACCCTCCTTCTGTGCTGTCGTGGCCCGCGCGGCGCCGGGTCCGAGCCGTGATCCCAGGTGGCCCGGAGGCGCTGGGCCCGCAGGGATCCGGGGACTGTCGACGACGTCACGACCGGTGCCCCGCACCGGCGACGCGTGGTGGTGTCGCTGGTGTCAGGGTACAGCGCGGGCAGCGCTCGCCGCCTGCCCGTAGTTCGGGCTGCACACCCTCCCGGATGGGCGCTGCCGCCGACGAGCGTACCGGACTGCGCCGCCCGTCAGCCGATCACCCTCCTGCCCCGCCGTCGGGCGTGGAGGCTCGCCACGAGGGCGACGGCCACGGCCGCGACGATCAGGCACCGTAGGCCCCGTGGAGGTCGATGTCCAGCCGGACGATGACGTGCAGTGTGTGGTTCATGGTGGGTGTCCCCCGGGGAATGACGAGTGTCCTTGCCCGACTTCTCAAGCTCTCTCAGGCCAGGAGCGCCCGGAACCCCATCGGTCAGCGAGAAGCCCTTGGCCCTTGCCTGGAATCTGTGATCGGGGACGGTTGCGCGCGCAGCCCTGCCCGATGGAACCGAGCGCCCAGCCCCGCGGTTCAGCCCTGCTCGGTGCTCGCGGACCGTTCGAAGGCCACGCGGTCCGCGCCGACGAGAACGGCCGCCGGGTGCGGCCCGGCGAGTTCCAGAGCGCCGGTCCACGCCTCGGGCCACGGCTGCCGGCGGGCGACGACGATCACGTTGCCGGCGTGCCCGCCGTTGACCATGCCCGCCTCCGTCAGGACGGCGGTCGACGCGGCGAGCGAGGAGAAGCGGCGGCTCTGCTCCCGTGCGAAGAGCAGCGGCGGGTCATCGCCCACGTTGACCAGGACCACGCCGTCCTCGGCGCAGACCCGCAGGAGATTTGCCGCGAAGTCCGGGGAGGTCAGGTGGGCGGGCGCGTCCGCTCCGGCGAAGATGTCCAGCACCACGACGTCGAAGGAGCCGTCGGGCTGCTCGAGTACGGCGTCGGCGGCATCCGCGGCGATGAGCTCGCAGAGGGTCCCCGCCGGCAGCGGCATGGTCTCGAGGACGAAGGAGAGGAGGTCGGCCTCGAGGTCGACGGCGACCTGACGGGAGCGGGGCCGGGTGGCTTCGATGTACCGCACGAGCGTGAGCGCTCCCGCCCCGAGGTGCAGGGCACGCAGCGGGGCCCCCGGTTCACCGACCAGGTCGACGACGTTCGCGACGCGCTGCAGGTACTCGTAGAACACCCGCTCGGGGTGCAGCACGTCGACGTGCGACTGCTGACTGCCGCCGATGCTGAGGATCAGGGCGCCGTCGATGAACGCGTCCTCGTCGAGTTCCGCGTAGGCCCCCGTGAAGGGGAGCCACCGCGTGGGGACGCCGGCGTCCTCGCCGTCGGGCTCGGGATACCGCCCGTCCGGCCCCGGGGCCGAGCCGTCCCTTGCACCGTCCGTGGCATCCTCCATGGCACCGTCCGTGCCGCCGTTCACGTGGACGCCGGTGTGGTCGTCGGTGGTCGAGTCCTGGTCACCGTCCATGGTCGCCCCGCTCATACCCGCTGCCGCAGCATGGAGAGCCGTCGGGCGCCCTCCTCGATGACGTCGAACTTCTTGCAGAAGGCGAAGCGGAGCAGGGAGCGCGTGCGTTCGGCGCCGTCGGCGTGGCAGAACATGGCGACGGGGATCGCCGCCACCCCGATGAGTTCCGGCAGACGCCGCGCCAGGTCCGTGGCGTCATCGATCCCGAGGGGTGCGGCATCCACCATCGTGAAGAAGGTTCCCCGGGGCTCGACGACGTCGAAGCCCGCGGCGCGCAGTCCCTCACCGAGGAGATCCCGCTTGCGGCGCAGGGTCTCCGCCGCTGAGGCGAAGAAGGAGTCCGGCAGCCCCAGCCCGAGGGCGACGGCGTGCTGGAAGGGGGTACCCGAGGTGTAGGTGAGGAAGGTCTTGACGGTGCGCACCTGCGCCACGAGATCTGCCGGCCCGGTCAGCCAGCCGACCTTCCACCCCGTGACGGAGAACGTCTTCCCCGCCGAACTGGCGGTGAGGGTCCTCGCGGCGGCTCCGGGGAGTGAGGCGAGGGGAAGGTGTGCCTGCCCGAACGTCTGGTGCTCGTACACCTCGTCCGTCACGATGACGGCGCCGTACCGCTCCGCGAGCGTGACGATCAGCTCCAGTGCGCTGCGGTCGAACACGGTGCCGGTGGGATTGTGCGGGTTGTTGACCACCACGATCCGCGTGCGCTCGCTGAACGCGGCCTCGAGGAGCGCGGCGTCGGGCTGGTAGTCGGGCGCGAGCAGCGGAGCGGTGGTGTGCGTGGCACCCGAGAGGCCGATCACCGCGCCGTAGGAGTCGTAGAACGGCTCGAAGGTGAGCACCTCGTCGCCGGGGCCCGCGAAGGCGAGGATCGCCGACGCGATCGCCTCGGTGGCACCGGTGCTGACGATCACCTCGGTCTGCGGGTCCACGTCGAGGCCGTAGAAGCGTTGCTGGTGGGCGGCGATCGCGTGCCGGAGCACCGCGAGCCCCTGACCGGGGGCGTACTGGTTGGCGCCGTCGGCGATGGCCGCGCGGGCGGCGTCGAGGATCTCCTGCGGGCCGTCCTCGTCCGGGAAGCCCTGGCCCAGGTTGATCGCCGAGTGGCGCTGCGCGAGTGCGGTGACCTCCTCGAAGATGGTGATCCCGAGCCCTCCGTCGGGGCCGAGCAGGTTCGCGCCTGCTGCCGTCCTCGCCCAGGGGGCGCTTCCTGCCTGCGTCGTCATCCCCCCAGTATCGCGGGCCGATCGCTCACGTGTCGCGGCGCGGACACTGGGTACCGTAGGGGCATGAACCGCGTCGTCTGCCCCGGATCCTTCGACCCGCTCCACAACGGGCACGTCGACATCATCACGAGGGCCTCCACCCTGTTCGACGAGGTGATCGTCGCGGTGTCCACGAATCCGGCGAAGACCTACCGGTTCGACCTCGACACGCGCCTGGGGCTCTGCCGGGAGAGCCTCGCCCATCTCGGCAACGCAAGCGTCCTCCCGATGGGCGGTGGCCTCCTCGCCGAGTTCTGCAGGCAGCACGGCGCGAGCGCACTGGTCAAGGGCCTCCGGTCCGGGCCCGACCTCGAGTACGAGCTGCCCATGGCCACCATGAACCGTCACCTCACCGGTGTGGACACCGTGTTCCTGCCGACGGCGGCGGCCTCGGGGCACGTCTCCTCCTCGCTGCTGAAGGAGGTCTTCGCCCTCGGCGGGGACATCGATCAGTTGGTGCCGGAGCCCGTGCTGCGGGCGCTCGCGGCCGGTGGGGGCCGGCCCGTTTTGGGGGAGGAACCCGCTTCGGGCTAAGATGGCACGTCGGTCACATGTTCTACAGGAGTCACCATCACCAGCGATCTCAGCGCGCCCCTGACGTTCAGTGTCAGGGACCTCGGACGTAGTCCGGGGAGTATGCGGGTACTCGAGGAGAACGTACCGGCGCCGAAGGATTTCGGTGTCGCCCTCGTCGGAGTGCAGGAGGGTTCGCCACTCGAACTCGACCTGCGGCTCGAATCGGTCCACGAGGGAATCCTCGTGTCCGGGACGGCCGGCATGGAAGTGACCGGTGAATGCGGCCGGTGCCTGGAGCCCCTGCGGTTCGACCGCGAGGTCGACATCCAGGAGCTGTTCTTCTACGACGACGCGGAATCGCTGTCGGAGGAGGACGAAGAAGTGCACAGGGTGGAGAACGAGACGATCGACCTGGAGCCCGTTCTGCGGGATGCAGTGGTCACCTCGCTGCCCTTCCAGCCGGTGTGCCGGGAGGATTGCCTGGGATTGTGCTCCGAATGCGGAGCACGCCTGAACGACGATCCCGATCACCACCACGAAGTTCTGGACCCCCGCTGGTCAGCCCTTGCCGGGTTGACGGGCACCGCCGCCGAGCATGACGCGGCACCCAAGTCAGAGTCAGACGAGAGAGAAAAGAGTTAGCCGTGGCTGTCCCGAAGCGGAAAATGTCCCGCGCGAATACCCGCGCACGCCGGTCCCAGTGGAAGGCAACCGCCCCCAAGCTGGTCAAGACCCTCGAGAACGGTCGCGTCACCTACAGCCTCGCCCACCAGGCCAAGGTCGTCACCGACTCGGCCGGCACGCCGCTGTTCCTCGAGTACAAGGGCCGGAAGGTCGCCGACGTCTGATGTCGGATCCGGTCCCTGCCTGGCGAAGGTCCGGCGGGGTCGGCTGAAGCTTTCATGAAGAACACCGCAGAACTCACGAAGCGTCTCGGGGTCGACATCGACTCCGAGACGCTTCGTCTTGCCCTGACACACAGGTCCTACGCCTACGAGCGCGGTGGCATCCCCACGAACGAACGCCTCGAATTCCTCGGCGACTCCGTTCTCGGGCTGTCGGTCACCGATGCCCTCTACCGGGACAACCCCGACCTGTCCGAGGGTGAGCTCGCCAAGCGCCGCTCGGCGGTCGTGAGCACGAAGGCCCTCGCCGGAGTGGCCCGCAGCCTGGACCTCGGCAGCCACGTGCTGCTCGGGCAGGGCGAGAAACTGACGAACGGCCGTGACAAGGCCTCCATCCTCGCGGACACCATGGAGGCCGTGATCGGCGCCGCGTACCTCACGCACGGCATCGAGACGGCCCGCGCCATGGTCATGCGGCTGATCGCCCCCCTCCTCGCCGACTCCGCCGTCCTGGGTGGCGGCACCGATTGGAAGACACGCATCCAGGAGGCGGCTGCAAGCCGACGCCTGGGGCTCATCGACTACCGGGTCGCAGGCGTGGGCCCCGATCACGCGCGCACCTTCACCGCGCGTCTGGTGATCGGCGGCGTCGAGTACGGCTCCGGTACAGGGCCGTCCAAGAAGGAGGCGGAACAGGCCGCCGCCGCGGAGACCTGGGTGCTGCTGTCGGACGGCGCGACCGACCCCGACGCGCCGCAGCCCGTCCTGCCGTCGGGCGCCCCGGAAGCCTCGCACCCCTCGGATTCCCACGCACCCCCGTCACTGCCCGGGGCCGAGATGTCCCGCACGCACGACAACGGTTCCTGAGTGCCTGAACTCCCGGAGGTCGAGGTCGTCCGGCGCGGGCTCGCGCGATGGGTGACGGGCCGGACGATCCAGGACGTGGAGGTCGTGGACCCCCGCTCCCTGCGCAGGCACCTCCTGGGCGCCGAGGACTTCCGACAGAACCTCGAGGGTGTCACGGTGCGGGACGTGGTGCGCCGCGGCAAGTTCCTGTGGATGCCCCTCGAGGAGGCGGCCGGCAGCGAGCAGGCGCCGACCGTCGCGCTCATGGCCCATCTCGGCATGAGCGGCCAGCTGCTCATCGAGGAGCCCGGGGCGGCACGGGAGAAGCACCTCAAGGTCCGGCTCGGACTGTCCCCGGCGACCGGACCGGACGGCGAGCGTCTGCCCACGGACCTCCGGTTCGTCGACCAGCGGATCTTCGGCGGCATGTTCCTCGCCGATCTCGACCCCACGGGCGACGGCGGTGCAGGCGGCCTCGGCGCCGAGCAGCTGACGCTGATCCCGAGGCAGGCCGCGCACATCGCCCGCGATCCGCTGGACCCGATCTTCTCCACCGCGACCTTCCACCAGCGGTTGCGTGCCCGCAGGACGGGGCTGAAGCGTGCGCTCCTCGATCAGGGCCTCATCTCCGGCATCGGGAACATCTACGCGGACGAGGCCCTCTGGGCGGCCCGGCTGCACTACGCCCGGCCGACCGACACCATGCGCCGCCCCGACACCGATCGGGTCGTCGACGCCGTGCGTGGGGTCATGGAGCGTGCGCTGGAAGCCGGCGGCACGAGTTTCGACTCGCTCTACGTCAACGTTAACGGTACCTCCGGCTACTTCGCCCGCGAACTGGAGGCCTACGGGCGCGAGGGTGAGCCCTGCCGCCGGTGTGCCGCGGCAGGCCGTGTCACCCTGATGCGACGAGAGTCCTTCATGAACCGTTCGTCCTTCTTCTGCCCCGTCTGCCAGCCGCGTCCGCGGTCGGCGAGATTATAGTCATCAGCGCCGCCGAGGCCAGACTGCGAGGCAGGCGTGATCCGAACGTGACAGGAACGTGATCGCCGCGTACCGTTGTTCCAGCGCCCGCCCACCTCGGGGGGTCGCCCTTCCTCTCTTTGCCTAACCCTGTCGATGAGGACGGACCGTTCGAACACCACATTCGACAGGGGCGGGGGAACCGAAAGCGGGCTTTCTCACAAGTCCTAGGGGTAAAGACACGCATTGACCGGCACTGGGGCGGCGGTCGATGACATGACGTGTCCGGATGTCCCATCCGAACCCGACAGCTAACTTCGTAGGCATCGGGAAAGGCAACAACATGTCACATAACCGTCATATCGCGCGCCACCGGGCCGTTCCGTCGCGCACCAACCCTCTCGTCACCGCCTCACGCGCCGTCGGCGCAAGCGCCTCGGCCGCAGGTAAGCCCGCCGTCGTCGTCGTCGCCGCCTCCGGCATCCTCTTGGGAGCAGCGCTCCCGGCCAGTGCCGCGGGCGAGGTGACCGTCGGCACCGTCGCCGCCACCACCGCACCGGTCACCACCGTCGCGGCTCCCGCGGCAGGGACCTACACGGTCCGGTCCGGCGACACGCTCGGCGGCATCGCAGCGGCCCACGGCGTCAGCCTGGACACGCTCTTCGCGGCCAACGGTCTCGGACACGGCTCCGTGATCTACCCGGGGCAGACGATCGCCCTGGGCGGCGCACCGGTTGCGCAGCAGTCGGCGGTCGCGGCTCCCGCAGCCGCTCCTGCTGTCTTCTCGGCGTCCACGTCGACGCAGGGCGCGGGCAACACGACCGGCCTCACCACGCAGTCGGCATCCTCCATCACTCCGATGTCCGGCATCGTCGGAACGGCGATGAGCGGCGAGGGTTCCGGTTACGTCTACGGGGGCACGTCCTTCGGCGCCTGGGACTGCTCCGGCTTCGTGCAGTGGGTGTACGCCCAGCACGGCGTACAGCTGCCCCGTGTGACCCACGCGCAGTTCGACGCGCTGCAGCCGACGACCACCCCGCAGCCGGGAGACCTCGTCAGCCAGAACGGCGGCAGCCATGTGGGGATCTACCTGGGCAACGGGCAGATGATCAGCGCGCTGAACCCCTCGCAGGGCACGCAGGTCCACCCCGTCACGGCGATGGCCGTCGATGGGTACTACACGCGCTAGGCCATCCGCCGGCAGCGCCGGGTACAGCGGACGAAGGACGGGATGCAGAGCATCCCGTCCTTCGTCATTCCCAGCCGCTACGCGTCATGGCTGTTCTGCAGCGCGGCCGTTGTGCCGGACGACCCGCCGTCCGATGACTGGCGGGCACGTCCGTGCAGCCGTGGTCCTCAGACGCCGCCGTAGTGGGCGGCGAGCCTCCGGAAGCCCTCGTCGATACTGACGGACGGGCTCCAGTCGAGCACCTGTCGCGTCCGCCGCTGGTCGAACCAGTGGGCGGTGGAGAGCTGTTCGGCGAGGAATCGGGTCATCGGTGGCTCGTCCTCGCGTCCCAGGCGCATCCACGCACGTTCGATCACGGCCCCGGCCCCGCGGGCCACACTGCCGGGGATCGACCAGCGTGGAGGTTCCACGCCCCCCGCCCTGCAGATACCTGCGAGGAGTTCGGCGATGGGGCGGGGTTCGCCGTTGGTGACGACGACGGCCCGGCCGGCGGCGGCGTCCATCCTGGCGAGGCACGCGACGATCGCCGACGCCGCGTTGTCCACATACGTGGTGTCGATCAGGGATGTGCCGTGGCCGAGCAGCGGGAGCCGCCCACGCCGGGCGCGCTCGATCACCCGCTCCACGAGCTGGGTGTCGCCGGGGCCCCAGACGACGTGCGGCCGGACCGCCGCCACGCGGAGGCCGGTCCCGGACCGACCGAGCGCCAGGACTTCGGCTGCGGCCTTCGTCCGTGCGTAGGTGCCCCGCGCCCGGTCGGGATCGGCGGGTCCGGCGGGTGCGCCCACCAGTGAGGCCCCGAGGTGCGCAACGGAGGGGGAGGAGACGTGGACGACGTCGGCGACACCATGCCGGACCGCGGCGTCGAGGACGTACCGCGTGCCATCGACGTTGATGCGCCGGAAGTCCTCGAGTGCACCCGTGAAGGAGACCTTGGCCGCGAGGTGGATGATCGCGCTGCATCCGCGTGCGGCGTCCTCCACCGCGCCGGCGTCGTCGACGGAACCCAGGACGTCCGTGGCCCCGACCACGTTCGAGGGCCTGCGCTGGAAGCACCGGACGTCCTCGCCGGCCGAGACGAGATGCTCGGCGACGGATCGGCCGAGCATCCCGCTCGCACCCGTGACGAGGACGGTCACGGCGTGCCGGCCCGCCGGCCCGCGAGGAACGTGGCGCTCCAGGCGGCCACCCGGGTGCGGTCGATCTTCGCGTTGTGCCGGACATCCACGGGAAGCGCGGGCACCGTGAGCACGGCGGCCAGCTCGATTCCGCGGGTACGCGCTGCAGCACGGGCAGCCTCGGCCAGGCTCGGTTCAGCCAGTGCGGGGCGCTTCGGGGTGGCGTCCGGCTCGACGACGGCGACGACCGCCTGGGTGCCGACCGGACCCACACCGACGACGGCCGCGAGCAGCACGCCGTCGAGCAGTTCCAGGGCCAGCTCGAGACCCACCGGGGTCACGACACCCCCCGGTGCGGTGATGACGTGCCCGAGACGGCCCTCGACCCAGAGGCGGCCCTCCGCGTCGAGGTGACCGACGTCCCCCGTGCGGTGCCAGGGGCGGGTACGGGAGGACTCCTGCTCCGTCCGCCAGAGCCGGAAGTACCGGTCCTTGAGGTGCGGAGCGGCGACGAGGATCTCGCCGGTCACGCCGGGCGCGGTCGCCGGGTCGCCCGTGGCGGTCCCGTCGGCGGCCAGCGCGCTCACGGCCACCCGTGCGCCGCGTACGGGCCGGCCCACGCAGACGCCGTTCCCGGTGCCCTCTGCGCCGGCCTCGGCAGCTGCGGCAGCGCTCCGGATCCCGTCCAGATCGATGTCCGCGACGAGCAGTGATTCCGTCATGCCGTACGGGGTGTGCAGCGACGCCGAGGGTACGAGCTCCTGCACCGCCTCCAGGAGCGGCCGGGGGACGGGAGCGCCGGCGGAGAGCATGAGAGTGATCCGGCCGAGCGCGACCCTCCCGGCATCGTTCAGCCCGTTCGCTGATGCGACGACGTTGCGGAGGGCTGCCGGTGAGGCGAACAACACGGTGGCGTCGATAGCGGCGGCCGCCTGGGCGAGGGCCGTAGCCGTGAGAGTCCTCGGTGCCGTGACGTCCATCGCCGGGGTGACGGACGTCGCGCCCAGAGCCGGTCCCAGCAGTGCGAAGGGCGCGAAGCCCGCGACGAGCGCGCCGCCGGGCCCGAGGCCGATGGTTGATTCGACGGCGTCACGCATGGCGGCGAGTCGGCGATGCGTGTACACGACGCCCTTCGCCGGTCCCGTGCTGCCGGAGGTGAACAGGATAGCGGCGTCGTCGTCGGGCGCGGGCTCATCCACTGTGGACGGACCGGTCGACTCCCGCGCCGCGTCGGGGGAGGAGGCGGCCGGGAGCGAGGGGACGCGCGCCGCGCGCAGATCGCCGAGCGAGGCGTCCACCCCCAGGGCACGCCGCAGTGTTGGCGTGAGCCGGGTCGCGCTGATGCGCCGTCCGGGCCAGCCGAGGGCTCGGGCGGCGACGAGCGCGCGCTGGATGCCGATGACGACGTCCGGTGAGGACCCCTTGACGGCGCGGCTCAGGCCGCGCGTGCCGAGGCCGGCGTCGGCGACGACGATCACCGCGCCGACGCGGAGGCAGGCGTAGATCAGCACGGTCAGGTCCGCTCCGGGTGGCACGAGGAGGCTCACCCTGCTGCCGCGCCCGTAGCCGAGCGCGGTCAGGCCCGCGGCGACAGCCGTCACGTCGTCGTCGAGCTCACGCCAGGTGAGACTGCGGACGCCGCCGTCCTCCAGCATCTCCGCCACGGCTCGTCGCGAGGCCTCGGGGCCGGCAGCCAGCTCGGAGATGCGCCGACCGAGGGGGACATACCCGGCGTCCGTGTCAGCCGGACCGCTCGCGTCGGGTGCGTCGGGTGCGTCGGCAGCGTCGTCGGGCAGGCCGACCCCGCGGACCTCCAGCCACTGGAATGCCGTGGCGGCCGTGTCCGCGTCCTCCTGGACCAGGTGGCCGGCTCGCTCGAAGCGATGGATGTCGGCCTGGGGGAGCCGCCGGGCCAGATCCTCGAGGTACGGGTCCGAGAAGATGGGATCGTGCGGGCCCCACATCATCAGGACGGGCACGTCGAGGGAGCGGATGCCCTCGGCCGTCGCCGTGAGGGTGGCATGGCTCGGATGGCCGGGCTCCGCCGGGATGTCGGAGACGAAGTTCGCGATGCCCTGGCGGTCCGAGGCGGTGCGGTAGGGCAGCCGGAACGCCGCGCGGACGTCGCGGTCGAGCGCCGGTCGCGCGAGGGCCAGGGTGACGTCGAGGAAGGCGCTGGTGGTCCGGGTGCCGAGCGCATGGACCCCGGGCGCCAACGCGAGCCGCAGCGGGGCCGGGATGTGCCGCTCGGGGTCCTGGTGGATCGCGGTGTTCGTCAGGATGACGCCGGTGAGCTGCTCTCTGTTCCGTGTGGCGAAGCCCATGCTGACGACTCCGCCCCAGTCGTGCCCGACCGTGACGAGCGGACCGGTGAGGCCGGCCGCCGCCGCGAAGTCCTCGAGATCCGTGATCCGGTGCTCCAGCCGCCGGAAGACACCGGTGCGCGCCGATAGGCCCATGTCGAGCTGGTCCACCGCGATGACCCTCCAGCCCGCCGCGAGCCCCGCCGCCAGGAAGCCACGCCAGAGGTAGGACCACGTGGGGTTCCCGTGCACGCACAGGAGCGTGCCGGTCACAGTGCCGCCGTCCAGTCCCGCCCCGTTGTCGAGGTAGTGCCAGCGGTGCGTTGTTCCCGGTGTGTCGGCGGCACTGGTGGAGGGCACGTCGAGGAACGTCGACCACGAGGGATCGACGCCGGGGAGTGCTACCACGCAATCTCCATCATCGAGGTGTTGAGGCCGGACCCGACGCCGAGGCACAGGACGCGGTCGCCGGGCGCCAGTGACTGGGCCTCCTGCGCGAGCGTCATGGGGAGGGACGCCGGCCCCACGTTGCCCCAGTGAGGGAACGTGATGGGAACGCGCTCGCGCTCCAGGTCCACGGCCTTGATGATCGCGTTCGTGTAGCTGTTGGAGACCTGATGGGTGACGTAGCGGTCCATGGCGTCCCACTTCCAGCCGTCCGTCTGGGCCTCGTGCCAGGCGGTCACCACGAGTTCGAGGCCGCCGTCGAGCAGTCCCTTGGTGTCCGTGTACATGCCGTCGATCCCGCCGACGCACAACTCGTGGTGCTGCGTCCCGGCGCGGGACACGCCCCCGAGGATGCGGTGCGAACCGGGGTGGAGGTCTGCCGGACCGATCACCGCGGCAGCGGCGCCGGACCCGAGTGTCAGCGTCGCGAACTCGCTCAGGAAGTCCTCGCGGGTGGAGTCCTCACGGTTCAGCCGCGTGAAGGTCGCCTCCTGCGTGCGCTGGGCATCCTCGCCCGCGACGATCAGGGCGTACTTGATCTGGCCCGAGTCGATCATGTTCGCCGCGAGGGTCATGCCGTTGACGAAGCCGAGGCAGGCGTTGGCGAGGTCGAAGTTCATGGCGGAGGACGGCAAACCGAGGGAGTGGTGGATCTTGACGGCCACCGAGGGTTCGAGGTTGCGCCGCGTCACCGAGGTGTTGATGAGCAGGCCCACGTCACCCGGCTCGATGCCGGCTTCCGCCATAGCCTTCGCGCCGGCCTCGATGGCGGCGTCGTCGAAATCGGAGCCGGGTGACCACCAGCGCCGCTCCGTCACTCCGGCGACCCGCTCGAGGAGGCGCTTCGAGAGGCGGAGCCTCTTCAGGCTGGGCGCCAGCCGTTCGTCGAACTCTGCGGAACTGACGACGACCGGCGCCTCCACACTCGTGACGGCGAGCAATGCCGTGTTGTCATGTCGGAACGTCGCGTTACCGGTCAAATTTCCTGCCTCGTCAACTGGTCAGCGCCGGTGGGTGGCTGTGAAGGACCCACGGATGGATCGGCCTGGACGCCTCTGGATACTGCTGGATGGTGCTCAAACTTCGGTAAGCCTACTTGGTAGCAAGGGGGCTGGTCACTGCCGACTCCGAGCGGGCGCCGCGGTTCCCCTGCTGCTACGCGAGCGCCGCCCGTCCTGGTGACACGGGCACCGCGGAGGTCCTGGGTGCGTGGTGCCGAGCGGCGACCGGGAAACAGGTGCAGCCGGGACGGTCCAGTAGATTGAGGTCATTCCAACCCATCTGGAGAGCCTGACACCGTGCATCTGAAGAGTCTAACCGTGCGCGGGTTCAAGTCTTTCGCCTCGGCGACCACCTTCGACTTCGAGCCCGGCGTGACCGCCGTCGTCGGCCCCAACGGCTCGGGCAAGTCCAATGTGGTGGACGCCCTCGCCTGGGTGATGGGGGAGCAGGGCGCAAAGACGCTCCGCGGCGGCAAGATGGAGGACGTCATCTTCGCGGGTACCTCGGGGCGTCCGCCGCTCGGTCGGGCGCAGGTGTCGCTGACCATCGACAACGCGGACGGCGCCCTGCCGATCGAGTACACCGAGATCACCATCTCCCGGACACTGTTCCGCGCGGGTGGCTCCGAGTACGCCATCAACGGCAAGAGCTGTCGCCTGTTGGACATCCAGGAGCTGCTCTCGGACTCCGGGCTCGGCCGCGAGATGCACGTGATCGTCGGCCAGGGGCAACTCGACAAGGTGCTGCACGCCACCCCCGAGGACCGGCGCGGGTTCATCGAGGAGGCCGCGGGCATCCTGAAGCACCGCCGCCGCCGGGAGAAGACCGTGCGGAAGCTCGAGTCGATGCAGGCCAACCTCGCCCGCCTGTCCGACCTCACCGCCGAGCTGCGCCGGCAGCTCACGCCACTCGGGAAACAGGCCGAGGTCGCTCGGCGTGCCCAGCAGGTCCAGTTCGCCGTGCGCGACGCGAGATCGCGCCTGCTCGCCGACGAGCTGGTGACGCTGAGGGAGGGCTTCGAGCGCGACGTCGCGGCGGAGGCCGCGTTGCAGGACCGCCGGGCGGAGGTGGAGCGGGCACTCGCGGCAGGCAGGGGACGTCAGGCCTCGCTCGAGGCTGCAGCCGCCGCGTCCGTCCCGGAACTCAACCGCGCCCGGGAGACCTGGTACTTGGTGTCGAGTGTGCGCGAGAAGCTGCAGGCGCTCGCCGTGCGGGCCGAGGATCGCGCAGCGCTCCTCCGGCAGACGGGCGGCGACGCGGACCAGGGCCGTGACCCCGAGCATCTCGAACGGCAGGCCGAGCGGGTCCGGGCGGACCTCCTCGGGTCGCGCAGCGAGGTCGAGGAGCTGGGTCGCGCCCTCGAGGTGGCACTGGCGGCCCGTGTCGACGCGGAGCAGGCCGCGTCGACGGAGGAAGCGCGTCTCGCGACATCCCTGCGGCTCGCCGCCGATCGACGCGAGGGTGAGGCGCGCATCGCGGGCGCGGTCGGCGCCGCCCGTTCTCGTGTGGAGGCCGCCGTCGCCGAACTCGACCGGCTCCGTTCGTCCATCTCCGCGGCGGAGGAACGACGCCGGACCGCCGAGCGGGAGTTCACGGCCCTGGAGGGCCAGGTCGCGGACACCGAGGAGGGCGAGGAAGGGCTCGACGCCGAGTACGAGGAGGCGTCGGGGATCCTCGCGACACTCGCCGAGGAACGCGTGGAACTGGCGGACGCGGAACGCGCGGCGGAACGGGAGCGCGCCGGTCTGGCCGCCAGAGCGGAGGCCCAGCGCGAGGGCCTGCAGCAGCGTGACGGCTCGGCCGACCTGCTGGCTGCCGGCCTCCCCGGGGTGGCGCGCCCCCTCGCCGAGTTCCTCCGGGTGGAGGCAGGCTTCGAGCGGGCCGTCGCTGCGGCGCTCGGCGCGGAAGCCGACGCGGTGACGGTCGACGACGCCGAGGTGGCGGTGCTGGCGCTCCGACGCCTCAGGAGCGAGGACGCCGGTCAGGTGTCCCTCGTCATCGCCGGGCGCCGCGGGCCTGTGGATGCAGCGGACGCCCCGGACGCCCTGGACGCCTCGGACGCACCGGATACGTCGGTGTCTCCCGGTGCACCGGGCACGCGAGGCGTCGGCGTCGCTGAAGGGGACGGGCACCAGGCACCGGCCGACGGCGTCGTCCCCCTCCTCTCCGTCGTGTCCGTGGCACCAGGCGCCTCCGGTCCGTCCAGCGGCATGGAGCTGTGGGCGGCGCTCCGCGCCCTGCTCGACGGCGTCGTCGTCGTGCCGGATCTGCACGCCGCACGCGCGGTGCTGGCGGACGCCGACGGAGAGGCCAGCGCGCAGGACAGCGCGGACGGCGCGGGCAGCGGCACGGGTCGGCATAGGGGTACCGGCGCGAGCGTCGTCACGACGGCGGTGACCCGGGAGGGCGACGTCCTCACGCGGCACCTCGCCCGCGGGGGGAGCGCCGGGGCTGCCGGCGTCCTGGAACTCCGCGCGGCCGTCGAGCAGACGGAGGCGGGACTGGCCGACGCCGTCGGCCGCACCGAGCGCCTGCGGTTCGACCTCGCGAGGGTGCGGGCCGCGGAGGATGCGGCGCGGGAGCGGGTCGACGCCGCCCTGGAGCGGCTCCACGAGTCGGACGCCCGCATGGCCGCGGTCGCCGAGAAGCTGGGCCAGCTGAACGCAGGGGCGCGTTCGGCGGCGGGCGAGGCGGAGCGGCTCGCGTCACTCGTGCGGACGGCGGAGACGAATCTCACCCATGAGGAAGGGCGGCTGCAGGAGGCTGCGCAGCGCCTGACGGACCTCCGTGACCAGCCGGTCGAGGCCGAGCCGTCCACGGCGGAGCGCGATGCCCTCCAGCGCGCCGCCGTCGAGGCGCGCCGAGCGGAGATGGAGGCGCGCCTCGCGCTGCGGAGCCGGGAGGAGCAACTCTCCGCCCTCGAGAACCGGGCCGCGTCGCTGGAGCGCGCTGCCCAGTCGGAGCGTCGCGCCCGTGAACAGGCCGCGGAGAAGGCGCGGATCCGCGCGGCGCAGGGTCGGAAGGCGGCAGCCGTGGCCCGAGCCGCCCGCCGCGCCGAGGCGCTGGCCGCGGCATCGGTCACCGCTGCGGCGTCGCTACGCGACGAGGCCGAGCGCCTGCGAGCCGAGCAGGACGCCGAACTGCACGAGGTACGCGCGGCCGCCGCCGACCTCGCCGTCGAACTCGCGCGGCTCACCGATTCCGTGCACCGCGACGAGCTGGCGCGCGCCCAGCAGACGCTGCGCATCGAGGCCCTCGAGAACCGGGCCATCGAGGAGCTGGGCCTGACGCCGGACCACCTCGTCGCCGAGTTCGGTCCGCATCTCCCGGTCCCTGAGGACGCCCCGTCGAAGGACAAGTGGGCGGAACTCCGGGCGCCGGTGGACGACGACGGCGCTCCCGTGTCCCAGGGCATCCCCTTCGTCCGCGTGGAGCAGGAGAAACGGCTGAAGCGCGCGGAGCGCGACCTCGCCGCGCTCGGCAAGGTGAACCCGCTCGCGCTCGAGGAGTTCGCGGCTCTCGAGGAGCGGCACCAGTTCTTGACCACGCAACTGGCGGACCTCAAGGCGACCCGCAAGGACCTGCTCGACATCATCCGGGAGGTCGACGAACGGGTGGAGCAGGTGTTCACCGCCGCCTACCGGGACACGGCGGAGCAGTTCGAGCGCGTGTTCGCCACGCTGTTCCCCGGCGGGGAGGGCAGGCTCGTCCTCACCGACCCGTCGGACATGCTGACCACCGGGATCGAGGTGGAGGCACGCCCTGCCGGGAAGAGGATCAAGAGGCTGTCCCTGCTCTCGGGTGGCGAGCGCTCGCTCACCGCCGTCGCGCTCCTGGTCGCGATCTTCAAGGCCCGGCCCTCGCCGTTCTACGTCATGGACGAGGTGGAGGCCGCGCTCGACGACACGAACCTCGGCCGGCTCATCACGATCTTCCGTGAACTCCGGGAGTCCAGCCAGCTCATCATCATCACGCACCAGAAGCGCACCATGGAGGTCGCGGACGCCCTCTACGGTGTGACGATGAGGGGCGACGGCGTGTCCACCGTCATCAGCCAGCGTCTCGGGGCGGACGTCGAGCGGGTGCTCGACGCCCCCTGATCGGCTTCGGTCAGACCGTCCGTCAGGCCCGGTCGCTGATCACCGGCTGTCGACTACCGGGTATGCATCACTGGCTCCTGGTGCCGTCGTCCGAGCTACCCGAGCTACCCGAGCTACCCGAGCTACCCGAGCTGGTCGTGCCATCTGTGTCGTCCTGGGCCGCCGCGCCCGGCAGGGTCTCCCGCGCCCCCAGCCACGCGAGGGCCGCGAGGACCCCGAGCGCACCGGTCACGACGAACGCGAGCGAGTAGGAGCCCACCACGAGGTAGTCGATGATGGCGCCAGCGACGATGGGCCCGAGGATGGCGCCCGCATCCGAGCTCATCTGGAAGGTCGCCAGGACCTTGCCGCCGCTGCGGTCGTTGCCCACGACGTCGGACACGGCGGCCTGCTGCGCGGGGTTCAGCAGCCCTGTCCCCACACCGCCCACCACGCAGATCGCGAGGAACACCACGGTGTTCGGCGAGAAGCCCAGCGCCGCCATCGCCGCGCCGTTGACCAGGAGCCCGGTGATCACCAGAGGACGTCGGCCCACGGAGTCGGCGAGCCGGCCGGAGACGGTGAGCGCCAGGGCGGTACCCGCCGCGAAGAAGGAGAGCGAGATGCCGGCGATCTGCGGACCGGCCGCGAGCACCGCCGTCGCGAAGAGGGGGACGAGCGCCATGCGGATACCGAACGAGGACCACCCGTTCGTGAAGCTCGAGACCAGCGCCGCCCGGTAGGCGGAATCGCGCACGGCCTGGCGGACCGTGAGCGGCGCCTGCTGCGCCCCGCGGGCCGCCTTGCGGTCGGCGAGGGACGAATCCTTGAGCTGGAAGAAGACGACGGCGGAGGCGAGGAGCAACGCGCCGGCGTAGACGAGGAACGGTACCCGCAGGCCGAAGCCCGCGAGCAGCCCGCCGATGATCGGCCCTCCGATGCTCCCCAGCAGGAACGCTGTGGCATAGGCACCGGACACGCGTCCGCGGATCGAGGGCGGGGCGAGCCGGACGATCAGCCCCATGGCGGAGACCGTGAACAGGGTGGAGCCGATGCCACCGAGCCCCCTGAACACGAGCAGCTGGCCGTAGGACCCGGCGAAGGCGCACGCGGCGGTGGAGAGGGCCACGATCAGGAGGCCGATGATGTAGACCGGGCGCTCCCCGAGGCGCTCGACCATCCATCCTCCGGCCGGCGCGAAGGCGAGGCGGGTGAACGCGAACGCGCTGACGATGATCGAGGCCGCCGTGACCCCGACGTCGAAGCTCTGCGCGAACTGCGGGAGGACGGGCGCCACGAGCCCGAACCCGATGGCGATCACGAAGGCCGCGGCGATGAGCACCCTGATCTCCTGCGGGATCCGCTGGGGAGGTGCCGCCGACCCGCCGTCGGGACCCGCCGGGCCGTTCATGCCTCTCCGGTTCTTCGTGCGGAGGAGGTCTGCGAGGGGGCGTCTGCGAGCGCGGGGGGAAGCAGCCATGGTTCTCGCATTCTGCCATCGCGGGGCACTCGCCCCTCACCGCGGAGCGCCGGTCGCGCCCCCGGGCTCTGTGAGAAGGTTGATCAGTGAACGAGATCCTGCTTCCCATCGTCTTCGTCGTCCTCGCGATCGCCGTGATCGGCTCGGTCGCCGTCGTTCTGCTCAAGGGCCGCCGTACACCGCCCGGCACGTACCCGACCCTGCGGGATCCCGACGACCAGGCGCCCGCCGCGGCCCACGGCGCCACGTCCACGGACGTCCTCGATCGCCCGGGCGGAACCACGACGGACGTCCTGGTCCCGGACGATCTCAGCACCCTCGACGAGACGCCCGCGACCGACCGCTACGACACGGTGGAACCGGTCCAGGGCAGGCTCGCCCGCCTGCGCGCCCGCCTCGTCCGGTCCAACAACGCTCTCGGGAAGGGGCTCCTCGCCCTGCTCTCGCGCGATCGGATCGACGAGGACGTCTGGGACGAGGTCGAGGAGACGCTCCTCATGGCGGATCTCGGCACCGAGCCCACCATGGAACTGGTCGATGCCCTGCGTGATCGCGTGAAGGTCGCCGGGAGCCGGAACCCTGCCGAGGTCAAGGAGATGCTCCGGGAGGAGCTCGTGAAGCTCGTCGATCCGTCCATGGACCGGAGCCTCGCCACGGCGCGTCATGCCGACCGTCCGGCCATCGTGATGGTGGTGGGCGTGAACGGCGTCGGCAAGACGACCACCGTGGGCAAGCTGGCGCGCGTCCTCGTCGCCGACGACAAGGACGTGCTCCTCGGGGCCGCGGACACGTTCCGCGCCGCCGCGGCCGAGCAGCTGGCCACCTGGGGTGCCCGCGTGGGTGTCCCCACCGTGAAGTCCGACGTCGACGGCGCGGACCCCGCATCCGTTGCCTTCGAGGCGGTGAAGGCCGGGATCGAGCAGGAAGTCGATGTGGTCCTCATCGACACGGCGGGCCGCCTGCAGAACAAGGTGGGGCTCATGGACGAGCTCGGCAAGGTCAAGCGCGTGATCGAGAAGCAGGGCACCGTGGACGAAGTACTCCTCGTCCTGGACGCGACCACGGGCCAGAACGGGCTCAACCAGGCACGCGTGTTCGCGGAGGTCGTCAACATCAGCGGGATCGTCCTGACCAAGCTGGACGGCACCGCGAAGGGCGGGATCGTCGTCGCGATCCAGCGCAGCCTCGGCGTGCCGGTCAAGCTGATCGGCCTCGGCGAGGGCGCCGACGACCTCGCTCCGTTCGACGCCGAGAGCTTCGTCGACGCACTGCTCTCCTGAGGCCGCGTCCGTCCCGTGTCACGTTCGCTCCATCCAGAGCCGCGTAACGTGCGCGAAACATGATGGTCACGCGCCTTTTACGACGTCGGATACCACGTAACGTGCGCGAAATGCCGGGCTCCTCGACCCGAAACACGGCCCGCGCATCCTTAAGAGGCAAGGTCGGGAAGTCCCCGTCCTCCTCGGAAGGATCGTGTGTGATGGATCTGACAGCAGGCAACGTCTGGGTGATGGTCTCAGCCGCCCTCGTACTTCTCATGACCCCCGGGCTCGCCTTCTTCTACGGCGGTATGACCCGCGCCAAAGCGGCCCTGAACATGATGATGATGAGCTTCATCGCCGTGGGGCTCGTCGGCGTCGTCTGGGTGCTCTGGGGGTACTCGATGACCAGCGGCGAAGGCGTCGCGCAACTCTTCGGCGATCCGTTCGCCTCCTTCGGCCTGACGGGCCTCATCGGCACCGAGGACCTCATCGGAGCCGGCTACGGCGTCACCTTCGCCATCATCACGGTCGCCCTCATCAGCGGGGCCATCGCCGACCGCGCCAAGTTCGGCGCGTGGACCATCTTCGTACCCATCTGGGTCACCCTCGTCTACTGCCCGCTCGCCTTCATGGTGTGGGGTGGCGGTCTCCTCAGCGAGGAGGGCGCAGTGGGTGCAGCCGTCGGTGAGGCCATCGACTTCGCCGGTGGCACCGTGGTGCACATCAGCGCCGGCGTCGCGGCCCTCGTGCTCGCCCTGATCCTCGGCAAGCGCCAGGGGTTCGGCAAGGACCCGGCGCAGCGCCCGCACAACATCCCGTTCGTCATGCTCGGCGCCGCGCTCCTGTGGTTCGGCTGGTTCGGGTTCAACGGCGGCGCAGCCGGAACGGCCGAGGAGGCCGGGCTCATCTGGGTCAACACGATGGCCGCACCGGCTGCCGCGATGATCGGCTGGCTCATGACCGAGCGCATCCGTGACGGTCGGCCCACCTCGCTCGGAGCGGCCTCCGGCATCGTCGCAGGTCTCGTGGCCATCACGCCGGCCTGCGCCAACGTGAGCCCCATCGGTGCCGTGGGCCTCGGCCTCGTCTCCGGTGCCCTGTGCGCGCTGGCCGTCGGCATCAAGTACCGCCTCGGCTTCGACGACTCGCTCGACGTCGTCGCGGTGCACCTGGTCGCGGGAATCGTCGGGACGCTGGCGCTCGGCTTCATCGCCCTGCCCGTCGACGGCGAGGGTGGCGGCCTGTTCTACGGAGGCGGCCCCGAGCAGCTCGTCGCGCAGATCGTCGCCGCAGCGATCGCCATCGCCCTGTCCGCGATCATGACGGCCGTCATCGGCCTCGCGATCCACAAGACCATCGGCTTCCGTGTCGCCTCCGAGGACGAGGTCTCCGGAGTGGATCTGTCGGAGCACGCCGAGACGGCCTACGAGTTCGGTGGACTCGGCGTGGGCGGATCCTTCCACCCGTTCGCCGAGCAGATGATGTCCCAGAAGAAGACCAGTCAGCACGTTGCGGACACGCCGCAGAAGACCGTCGCAGAGGATGTGCATTCATGAAGCTCGTGACAGCGATCGTTCGTCCGGACAAGCTCGACGGTGTCAGGGGGGCGCTGGAGAACTACGGCGTCCAGGGCCTCACCGTGAGCCAGGCCAGTGGTTACGGCCGTCAGCGGGGCCACACCGAGGTCTATCGGGGCGCCGAGTACACCGTGGACCTCCTGCAGAAGGCCCGGGTGGAGGTGCTCGTCGCCGATGCGTGGGTCACCGACATCGTGGACGTGCTCGTCTCCACGGCCAACACCGGCCGCGCCGGTGACGGCAAGGTGTGGGTCATCCCTGTCGAGGAGGCCGTCCGTGTCCGCACGGGGGAGCGCGGCGAAGCCGCCCTCTGACCGAACCACGGTCGGCACCACACAGCAGCACCACACACGAAGGGCCGTCGCGCAGGCGACGGCCCTTCGTGTGTCCGGGGACATCCGTCCCGCTGTCGGTCCGGGGTCACCCCGCGATCAGTCCGCCGTCACGTGCTCGACGGCGGCGAAAGGGTCAGCGTTGGCCGTGCGAGGACGGCCACGCCTGCGGACCGGTGGAGCCCGCGGCGTATTCCTCGAGCGGGACGCGGTTCTCCGACCATGCCGTGAGGACCGGTTCCACGATCCGCCAGCAGTCCTCCGCGGTGTCACCGCGGACCGAGAGTGTCGGATCGCCCGCGAGGACGCCGTCGAGCACCTCGCCGTAGGGGAGGAGATCGGTCTCGTTGAGGTCGGCGCTGAGGGTGGCGCGGTCCAGCGAGAAGATGTCCCCGGGGCCGTTGACGTCGAGTTCGAGCTGCAGCGTGTCCGGACCGAACCCGATGCGCAGCTTCGTGGGGGCGTCCTGCCCGCTGAAGCCCACGGGCAGGTGACTCACGGGCTTGAAGGTGATCACCGCCTCCTTGCGCTTGGCGCCGAGCGCCTTGCCCGAGCGGAGCACGAAGGGCACTCCCGACCAGCGTTCGTTGTTGATCGACACGGTGATCTCCGCGAGCGTCTCGGTACCCCGGGAGGCGTCCACCCCCGGCTCCGCCGTGTAGTCCGGGATCCGGCGTTCGCCGACGGTGCCGGCCGTGTACCTGGCGCGGCGGCTGCTCGACGGATCCGAGAGGTCCACCGAGCTCGCGCGGAGGATGGACCCGATGTGGTCGCGGAGGTCTCGCTCGTGCAGGGTGGACGGCGCGTTGAGGGCCAGCAGCGCCATCACGTGCAGGAGGTGGCTCTGGATCATGTCCCGCAACGCGCCCGCGCCGTCGTAGTAGCGTGCCCTGTTCTCCAGGGCGAGGTCCTCGTCGAAGATGACCTCCACCTTCTCGATGTGCAGGTTGTTCCAGACCGGCTCCAGGATGCGGTTCGCGAAACGCAGGCCGAGGATGTTGAACACGGTCGCCTTGCCGAGGAAGTGGTCCACGCGGTGGATGTTCTGCTCCGGCACCAGCTTCGCCAGCTTCTCGTTGAGCATGTGCGCCGACGCCTGGTCGGTCCCGAAGGGCTTCTCCATGACCAGCCGCGTGCCCGCCGGCAGCGAGTCCGCGCCGAGCGCGCTGCAGGCACGCTGGCTGATCGACGGCGGCAGGGCGAAGTAGATCGCGACGGGTCCCTCGAGGGTCCGTACCAGCTCGCCCAGTCCGTCCTTCGTCACGTCGATGAGGTGGTAGGAGCTGTTGTCGCGGACCTGCTGCAGCGACGCGCGTCCGGCGTCGTCGGCCTTCGCCGCGGCTTCGCGGAACGCGCCGTCGATGCGCTCGCGCCAGTGCTCGTCCGTCCAGTCGTCGGAACCCGCGCCGACGAGCTTGAGTCCGTCGGCGCGGCCGAGGCGGATCAGGCGCGCCAGGCCGGGGAGCAGGAGGCGCCCGGTGAGGTCACCGGAGGCTCCGAGGATGAGCAGCGTCCGCACGCGCACGTCCGCCTCCGCGGGGATGGATCCATGTTCTGCCAGAGAGTGAGTGTCCACGCCTTCACTGTGCCACTTATCCCCGCAGGTGTCCCGTGCCGATCGGCTGCCGGGCGACCACCGGCCCCGGTACGCGTGACGGGCCCCCTCTGCGGCGCGCGGCGGGGATCGAACCGGCGCCGTGCTCGCCGTCGGGCTCATCCCGCTTGATACCCTTGGGAGTTGAGTCATCAATGCTCCCCGATGAAAGTGGTTCACGGCACGTGTTCAATTCACTCTCCGACCGGCTGACCGCGACCTTCAAGAACCTCCGCGGGAAGGGGCGGCTCACCGAGGCGGACATCGACGCCACGGTGCGCGAGATCCGCCGCGCACTGCTCGACGCCGACGTCGCCGTCCCCGTGGTCCGCGCCTTTACCGCCGCGGTCAAGGAGCGCGCACTGGGCCTCGAGGTCTCGCAGGCCCTCAACCCCGGCCAGCAGATCGTCAAGATCGTCAACGAGGAACTCGTCGGGATCCTCGGCGGCGAGACGCGGCGCATCCGCCTCGCCAAGAACCCGCCCACGGTCATCATGCTCGCGGGCCTACAGGGCGCCGGAAAGACGACGCTCGCGGGCAAGCTGTCCCTCTGGCTCAAGGGCCAGGGCCACAGCCCGCTGCTGGTCGCGTGCGACCTCCAGCGCCCCAATGCGGTCCGCCAGCTCCAGGTCAACGGTGAACGGGCCGGCGTCCCGGTGTACGCGCCGCACCCCGGGGTGAGCTCCGAGTTCGAGACCGCCACCGGTGATCCCGTGGCCGTCGCACGCCAGGGTGTCGCCGAGGCGCGCGCCCGCCTGCACGACGTCGTCATCGTCGACACCGCTGGCCGGCTCGGCGTTGACGCAGAACTCATGCAGCAGGCCGCGGACATCCGCGCGGCGATCGATCCCGACGAGGTCCTCTTCGTCATCGACGCCATGATCGGCCAGGACGCCGTCAACACGGCCCTCGCCTTCAACGAGGGCGTGGACTTCACCGGCGTCGTCCTCACCAAGCTCGACGGCGACGCGCGCGGCGGTGCGGCGCTCTCGGTCGCCTCGGTCACCGGCAAGCCGGTCATGTTCGCCTCGACCGGTGAGGGCCTGAAGGACTTCGAGCTCTTCCACCCGGACCGCATGGCGTCGCGCATCCTTGATATGGGCGACATCCTCAGTCTGATCGAGCAGGCGGAGCAGTCCTGGGACAAGGACGAAGCCGCCCGCATGGCGAAGAAGTTCGCCGACCAGGAGGACTTCACGCTCGAGGACTTCCTCGCGCAGATGCAGCAGATCCGCAACATGGGCTCCATGAAGAAGATGCTCATGATGATGCCCGGCGCCGCCGGCATGCGGGAGCAACTGGAGAACTTCGACGAGCGTGAGATCGACCGCGTCGAGGCGATCGTGCGCTCCATGACCCCGCACGAGAGGCTCGCGCCGAAGATCATCAACGGTTCGCGCCGCGCCCGCATCGCGCGAGGCTCCGGCGTGCACGTGTCCGAGGTGAACGGATTGCTCGAGCGCTTCACGCAGGCGCAGAAGATGATGAAGAAGATGGCGTCCGGTGGCGGCATCCCGGGGATGCCCGGCATGGCCGGCCCCGGAGGCTTCGGTGGACCCCGCAAGTCGAAGGCCGTCGCGGCGAAGGGCAAGAAGAAGCCGCGCTCGGGCAACCCCGCGAAGGCTGCCATCGAGGCGAAGGAAGCCGAGGCGAGGCGCGCAGCGGCCCGCACGGCGGCCCCCACCGGTGCGGCGTTCGGAGGCCAGCAGGACTTCGACCCGTCGGCGATGAACCTGCCCAAGGGCTTCGAGAAGTTCCTCGGGAAGTAGGCGCGTGCGCCCACCGGCGGGATCCGCGTCATCATGACGCCCGAACGCGTCGTCTTCGTCCACGGCGCCGGCGGCTTCGGAGCGGCGGCGTGGCCACGGCAGCACGGCCTCTCCCGCGAGTACGACTGCCTGTACGTGCGCCGTCACGGGTTCTCGACGGAGGAGGAGCCGCTCGCGACGGATTACGCCCGCGACCAGGAGATCGTGATCGAGGCCCTCGGCGCGGGAGGTCACGTCGTCGCCCACTCGCAGGGTGCGGTCGCCGCGATGATGGCCGCCGTCGAGCACCCGGAACTCGTCCGGAGCCTGACCCTCGTGGAACCGGCCTGCTTCTCCCTCACGGCGGATCTCCCGGCCACCTCGGCGCACATCGCGCGCATGGGTCCGCTCCTCGACACACGGCAGGAGATGTCCGACGCCGACTACCTCCGGGCCTTCGTGCGGCAGGCGTTCGATGCCGCCGCGCGGATGCCCGTGACCGCTGACGAACGGCGGAACGCCGCGCGCCTGCGGCTTCAGCGCCCGCCGTGGGACGCACCGCTCACCATCGTGCCGGGCGTCCCGACCGTCGTCCTCACGGGGGGCTGGGAACCTCTCTACGAGGAGGTGGCGCAGTACCTCGTCACCACCGGAGCCGTGCACCGTTCCGCTCCCGGTGGTCACCGTCCTCACGACACGGATGAGGGCGCGGCGATCATCCGCGACGCCCTGCGGGCAGGTCCGGTCGCGAGCAGGTGACTACGGTCCACGGGGCTACCGGCAGGTAGCCGCGTTCGGGTCGCCCTTCCGACCCAGGACTGAGAGCCCGGCGTACATCCGGCGGAATAACTTGAAGCTTCAAGTAGTTATGCCGTTGCTGCCATGACAAGGAGTGACCGATGCCGGACCTGCTGCCCGACGACACCGCCATGGGAACGCTGACCCTCCGGGTCGGCGACCTCGACGGGATGTCCGCCTACTACCGAACGGCCCTCGGGCTCGCCGTGCTCGTCGACGGCCCGGATGCCGTCGTCCTCGGCCGCGGCGCGAACGCGGTCCTCCGCCTCGAGCATGCTGGCCACCTGCGCCTCCCGGCACCCGGCCAGGCGGGTCTCTTCCACACCGCGCTCCTCTTCGAGGACCGCGCGGACCTCGCGGCCGCCGTCGCCTCCGCCGCGCGCCACCCGCGGAGTGCCTACGTCGGTAGTGCCGACCACCTCGTGAGCGAAGCGTTCTACTTCACGGATCCGGAGGGGAACGGGATCGAGTTGTACGTCGACCGCCCTCGGGACACCTGGAGCTGGACACAGGACGGACGCGGCGAGCGGACGGTGGTGATGGACAGCCTTCCGCTCGCACCGCGCGAGTACCTCGAAAGGCACCTGACCGAGGACGCCGTCACGCAGGCCGCGATGCGGAACGCCGGCGTCGGGCACGTGCACCTGCAGGTCGGCGACGTCCCGACCGCGCACCGCTTCTACGTGGACGTGCTCGGCTTCGAACGGACCGCGGGATGGCACGACCAGGCGCTCTTCGTCTCCGCCGGCGGGTACCACCACCACATGGCGATGAACGTCTGGAACAGCAGGGGTGCGGGCCCCCGGCGCGACACCCTCGGTCTGGGGGAGGTGCTCCTCCGTGTCCCGGCGTCCGACGACGTCGCGGCGCTGGCCGACCGCCTCTCAACGGCCGGCATCCCGAGCCTGCACACGGGGGAGGAACTGCGCTTCGAGGACCCCTGGCGGAACAGCCTGCGCGTCGCGGTCCGGGGGGATTCGGCCCGAATCGCCTAAAGCGACGCGGGTCTGGCACAATGGTCAGGTACTCGAGCCGTACGGCCCCTCTCTCCGTGTGCGCTTCGTGTCCTCGAGAACCCCTATGAATGGCCCGCCCCACGGGAGCAGGATGACGGGTTCGCCCCCTTTTCATGTACAAGGAGTGACCACACAAGTGGCCGTAAAGATTCGCCTCAAGCGCATGGGCAAGATCCGCGCACCGTTCTACCGTGTCGTCGTCATGGATGCGCGCTCCAAGCGTGACGGCCGTGCCCTCGAAGAGATCGGCAAGTACAACCCCACCGAGGAGCCCTCGTTCATCGAGATCAAGTCGGATCGCGCGCAGTACTGGCTCGGCGTCGGCGCACAGCCGACCGAGCAGGTCTCCGTGCTGCTGAAGATCACCGGTGACTGGCAGAAGTTCAAGGGACTGAAGGGTCAGGAAGGCACGCTGCGCACCAAGGCTGCCAAGGAGACCTTCGTCGCCCCCGAGAAGGGCTCGGTGATCGTCCCCGAGGCCATCACCCCGAAGGCGAAGAAGACCGACGACGCCGCCGCGGAAGCCACCGAGGCCGAGTAACATGCTGGCCGACGCACTCGAGCATCTCGTCCGCGGCATCGTGGACAACCCCGACGACGTCCGGGTGTCCGCGAAGAACAACCGCCGCGGTGAGACGCTCGAAGTGCGCGTCCACCAGGAGGACCTCGGCCGGGTGATCGGCCGTCAGGGCCGCACGGCTCGCGCCCTGCGCACCGTCGTCGCCGCTCTCGCAGCAGGCGAGCCAGTGCGCGTCGACGTGGTCGACACGGACCGTCGCCGCAGCTGACCACCCGCACCACCGATACGTTCGACCGCCGTCGGCCCCACCGCCAGTACCTGGAGGTGGGGCCGAGTGCGTGAAGGGCCATTCCAACCCCAGCAGGAGCACCAGCATGGACGTACTCGTCGCCAGGATCGGCAAACCCCACGGCATCAAGGGTGAGGTGACGGTCCAGCTCTTCACCGATGCCCCCGAGGATCGCTTCGACGCCGGTGAGGTCTTCCGGGTCGAGGGTGCCGCCGTCACGGAACTGACCGTCGCGAGGGCCCGCTGGAACAAGGACATCCTCATCGTCGGGTTCGAGCAGGTCGCGGACCGGAACCAGGCCGAGACCCTGCGCGGCGCTCAGCTGTTCATCGACACCACCGGTGGCGAGGACGACGAGGACGACGCCTGGTACGAGCACGAACTCGTGGGACTCGACGCGCGCGTCGACGGCGTCTCGGTGGGAACGGTGACCGCGCTGCGCACCATGGCGGTGCAGGATCTCCTGGTCGTCGAGCTCGCCGACGGCCATGAGGCGTTCGTGCCCTTCGTCGGCCACATCGTGCCCGAGGTGAACATCGAGGAGGGCTTCATCTCTATCGCACCGCCCGCCGGGCTGTTCGACCTGAACACCCCGGGCTCGAACCAGGCACCCGACGACGGCGACGACCTCGGCGGGACTCCTGAGACCTCCGATACTTCAGCGGCCGCGCCCGACGCAGCGCGCCCTGCCGAACCCGCTGCCGAACCCGCTGCCGAACCCGCTGCCGAACCCGACGCCGGACGGGCCCGCGACTAGTGCGCATCGACGTCGTCTCCATCTTCCCGGAGTACCTGGCCGCACTCGATCTGTCGCTGATCGGCAAGGCCCGCCAGGACGGCGTCCTCGACGTGCGCGTCCACGACCTCAGGTCCTTCACGACGGATCGCCACCGCACTGTCGACGACACCCCGTACGGCGGCGGTGCAGGCATGGTCATGAAGCCCGAGCCATGGGCGCAGGCACTCGAAGCCGTGCTCGCCGACGTCGCGCATCCTGCAGAGCCCGCTGGGGCGGGCGCCGCCGGCGCTGCTGGTGACACCTCCCGGCCGACTCTCATCGTCCCGTCGCCCGCGGGCGCGGTCTTCGACCAGGCGATGGCTCACGAGCTCGCCGGACTCGATCACCTCGTCTTCGCCTGCGGCCGATACGAGGGCATCGACGAGCGCGCCATCGACTGGGCGCGCGGCTCCTTCGACGTCCGGGCCGTCTCGCTGGGCGACTACGTCCTCAACGGCGGGGAAGTCGCGGTCCTCGCGATGGTGGAGGCGGTGGGCCGGCTGATCCCCGGCGTCGTCGGCAATCCGGAGTCGCTCGTGGAGGAGTCCCACGCCGACGGACTCCTCGAGTACCCCGTCTACACCAAACCGTCCTCGTGGCGCGGTCACGATGTCCCGGAGGTGCTCCTCAGCGGCAACCACTCCCGGATCGCCCAGTGGCGACGGATGGAGCAGTTCCGGCGCACGGCGTCCCGCCGTCCCGACCTCCTGGCGGACATCGACACCGGCGCCCTCGGTGCAGCGGACGTGCGTGCGCTCCGCGACGCGGGGTTCGACGTCGTCGACGGCCGGTTGACGCGACCACCGCATTAGGGCGGGACCGCTTCGTTGTGGAAGAATGGTGCCTCGTGTCCACTGGGCCGCACCCTGCCACAGGGGGCGTGAGGTCAACAGTTCAGCACACCGGCACCCGGATCACCGGAACGGCCGGAAACCTTCTTCGGCAGCATGGCCCGGACCCAGTGTCCGGTCCCTGGCCGCCGCGACCGACGTGGGTGACCTGTGGCGTCCACCAGGAGCATGACATGCACATTCTCGACTCAGTCGACGCAGCGTCCTTCCGGGACAACGTCCCGGACTTCCGCGCCGGCGACACCGTCAACGTTCACGTGAACATCATCGAGGGCAAGAACACCCGTGTTCAGATCTTCAAGGGCTTCGTGCTCGGGCGCCAGGGCGACGGCATCCGCGAGACCTTCACCGTCCGCAAGGTGAGCTTCGGTGTCGGCGTGGAGCGTACGTTCCCCGTCCACAGCCCCGTCCTCGACAAGATCGAGGTCGTCTCGCGAGGCGACGTCCGTCGTGCCAAGTTGTACTACATGCGCGAACTGCGCGGCAAGGCCGCCAAGATCAAGGAGAAGCGCGACCCGAAGACGGTCAAGTAACTCTCTGGACGTGCACCGCAACTCCGCTTCCCGGCCCCCGGCCGGAGAGCAACCGGAACGCCGGCCCCGCTTCGTGGGCTGGCGTTTCGTCTTATCCGCCGTCGTCGTCGCGGCGCTCGTCACCGGGCTGGTGCGGGCGTTCCTGGTGGATGTGTACTTCATACCCTCCGCATCGATGGAACCTCTGCTCACCCGGGGCGATCGCGTCCTGGTGGACAAGCGGGTCGGTGAAGGGGATGTCGAGCGTGGTGACGTCGTGGTGTTCGATGGTCGCGGGTCACTCGACCCGATCACCGATCCGCGGGGTGTTCCCGAACGTGTCCTCGGTGGGATCGGGCAGTGGCTCGGGGTGACCGGCAGTGACACCGTGTACGTGAAGCGGGTGATCGGCGTCGGGGGTGACCGTGTGGTGTGCTGCTCGGAGGACGGCCGGCTCGAGGTGAACGGAGCGCCGTCCGAGGAACCGTACGTGTTCGCGGGGGACACCCCGAGCGACGTCGCCTTCGACGTGGTGGTGCCCGAGGGCCGGCTGTGGCTGATGGGCGACCACCGGTCGGAGTCGAGGGACTCACGGGCGCTCCTGGGAGCTCCGGGCGGCGGCCTCATCGCCGAGGACCGCATCATCGGGCGTGCCTTTCAGCTACTCTGGCCACTGGACCGGCTCGCGCCGATCGACGAGCCACACACCTGACGACAGCCAGGGAACGGCCGGTGACGCAGTCGCTGCTCGAATCGCGACCGATCCGGCCGATCATCGACGACAGAGGAATTCAACGCATGGCACGGAGCTTCCGCAGGAAGTCGTCCTCGGGAGCAGCGGCGACCGACGCACGGGCCGCAGATTCGACCACGAGTGGTGACGGGACGGCGGACCATCCGGGCGACGCCACGCAGGACGCGAAGAACGCCGACCGCGGCTTCGGCGCGTGGCTGAAGGAGGTCGCGACCATCGTCGTGATCGCGCTCGTGCTCTCGTTCCTCATCAAGACCTTCCTGTTCCGCGCCTTCTTCATCCCCTCGGGCTCCATGGAGGAGACCCTCGAGATCGACGACCGCATCTTCGTCAACCAGCTGGTCCCGCAGCCGTTCGACCTGCAGCGGGGCGACGTCGTGGTGTTCCGCGACGCGGACGGATGGCTGCCCCCGCAGGTGGAGCAGAGCGTCGGGTTCGTCAAGGAAGCCCTGATCTTCATCGGACTCGCACCCGACGAGTCCCAGCAGCACCTCGTGAAGCGGGTCATCGGGCTGCCGGGCGACCACGTCATCTGCTGCGACGCCGACGGGCGGATCACCGTGAACGGCGAACCGTTGGACGAGCCCTACCTCTTCCCGGGCGCCAACCCCTCCGACGTCCCGTTCGACGTCATCGTCCCCGAGGACTCGGTCTGGGTCATGGGCGATCACCGCAACGCGTCCGCGGACTCCCGGGCCAACAGGGACAAGCCCGGCGAGGGCTTCGTCGACATCGAGGACATCGAGGGGAAGGCAGCCGTCATCGCCTGGCCGCTCGACCGCATTGGTTTCCTGGGCAATTATCCGGAGGTCTTCGCGGGGGTACCCGACGCGCGTCCCATCGGCCGCTCCACGCCAGCGGGACCATGACCGCACGCGGCACCCGGGGGTCGAAGGCGCCGACGCTCGCCCTCGAACGATCCTTCTCCGACGCGGGCCATCGGTACGTCGCCGGGTGTGACGAGGTGGGGCGCGGTGCGCTGGCGGGCCCGGTGTCCGTGGGAGTGGTCGTGCTCGATCTCGCAGCGGTCCGGCCGCTGCGCGGGGTCCGCGACAGCAAGCTGCTCTCCGCCGCGGCCCGGGAGGCGCTGGTCCCGCGGATCAGGGCCTGGTCGCTGGCGTCGGCGGTAGGACACGCCTCGCCCGCCGAGATCGACGCATGGGGGCTGATGGCCGCGCTGCGGACCGCCGGGGCCCGGGCCTGGCAAGCGGTACTGCAGTCGGTGACACCCGACGTCGTCATCCTCGACGGCAACCACGACTGGCTGTCGAAGCGTTCCGGGGACCTGCTCTTCGGCCTCCACGACGGGCGTACAGCGCCCGTAGAGACGATCGGGTGCACAGCGTCCGTTCAGACGAGGATCAAGGCCGATCTCACGTGCCTGAGCGTCGCGGCCGCCAGCGTGCTCGCCAAGGTCGAACGCGATGCGTTGATGGTGTCCCTCGCGGAGCACCACCCCGCCTTCGGCTGGGAGGTCAACAAGGGCTATGCGACGAGCGCCCACCGGGCTGCGATCGACGTCGTGGGGCCGAGCGAGCACCATCGAAGGACCTGGCGCCTGGGGAGCCTGAAGCGGCCAGAACTGTCACACGCGGAAAGTGGAGGATGATGAGCCGATGAGTGCCGAAGATCTTGAGAACTACGAGACCGACATGGAGTTGCAGCTGTACCGCGAGTACCGCGACGTCGTGGGCCTGTTCAGCTATGTGGTGGAGACCGAGCGGCGCTTCTACCTCGCCAACACCGTGGACCTCCAGGCGCGATCCGCCGACGGCGAGGTCTACTTCGACCTGACGCTGCAGGATGCCTGGGTCTGGGACGTCTACCGGTCCGCCCGCTTCGTGAAGAACGTCCGCGTCATCACGTTCAAGGACGTCAACGTCGAGGAGCTCACCAAGTCCGACGACATGGCTCTGCCGAAGGACGGCCCGCTGGGTACCTGATGCCGGGGCACCGGTCCGGTGCTGCCAAGGGCCGTCCCCTGAGTCGGTGACGCCCGTGCCGGCCGTGCTGTGGAGCGGAGAACGGAAGCAAGGACTGCGCCTCCGGTTGTCCACATAGCGCGATAATCCACCGGCATCATCACGCCCTTCCCCGAGGCTGGGGGAGGAGGTGACGCCATGCTGGCGAAAGATCAATTGGGACGTCGCGGTGAAGCGACGGCAGCTCGGTATCTCGAGCAGGCCGGTCTGAGAATCGTCGACCGGAACTGGCGGTGTCCGTCGGGCGAGATCGACCTCGTGGCCGTCGAGGGCTCCACCCTCGTGATCGTCGAGGTGAAGACCAGGAGCTCGGACGACTTCGGGCAGCCCCTGGAGGCGATCAGCGCGGGCAAGCTGGAGCGGCTCTACGTGCTCGCCTCGAAGTGGGCGAAGGCGCACAACCTTCGCTTCAGCGGGTTCCGGATCGATGCCGTCGGCGTGCTGGACGATGGCCGGAGTGCACCGCGTGTCGAACACGTACGGGCCGTGATCTGATGGCGCTCGGGCGTACGTACGCCGTCTCGCTCGTCGGCATGAACGGCCACGTCGTGGAGGTCGAAGCCGACATCGGACAGACCCTGCCCGCCTTCGTCCTGCTCGGCCTGCCGGACGCATCGCTGAACGAGGCGAAGGATCGCATCCGGGCAGCCGCGCGGAACGCAGGCGTGCCGCTGAGCCGACGCAAGATCACGGTCAACCTCATTCCCGCCTCCCTCCCGAAGCGAGGATCGTCCTTCGACCTCGCCATCGTGATGTCGGCCCTCGCCGCGTCGGGGGACGTCCGAGGCTGCGGCAGTGCGGTCTTCATCGCGGAGCTCGGGCTGGACGGGCAACTGCGCCCCGTCCATGGTGTACTCCCCGCGGTCATGGCGGCGGTGGACGCCGGTCATACGAGCATCGTGGTGGCGGAGGAGAACGCTGCGGAAGCCGCTCTCGTCCCCGCCGCCGACGTGCGTGCTTTCCGCACGCTCGCGGAGGTCGCTCTGGCCTACGGAGCGGACGCGTCGCAGGTCCGCCTTCCCGACCCGGACGTGCGGGAGGAGTCCCGTGCGATTGATCCGTCCGTTGCGCCGGTCCTGGATCTATCGGACATCGCGGGCCAGCACGAGGCACGGTTCGCGCTGGAGGTTGCGGCAGCCGGCGCCCACCATCTCCTCATGGTCGGACCGCCCGGCGCCGGGAAGACGATGCTCGCCGAGCGCTTGCCCGGGATCCTGCCCGACCTCACGGACGACCACGCCATGGAGGTCACGGCGGTCCACAGCCTGAGCGGCACGGGGTACTGCACCGAGTTGGTGCGGCGGCCCCCGTTCGAGAGCCCCCACCACACCGCGACCCCGGCGTCGATCATCGGTGGAGGAAGCGGCATTCCGAGGCCGGGTGCTGCATCACGGGCGCACCGCGGCATCCTCTTCCTCGATGAGGCCCCCGAGTACGAGCGGCGCGTGCTCGAGGCCTTGCGTGAGCCGCTGGAGAGCGGTCGGCTCGTGCTGCACAGGGCGTCGGGTACGGCGTCCTATCCGGCACGCTTCCAGCTCGTGCTCGCGCTGAACCCTTGTCCGTGCGGCCTGGCCAGCGGGAAGGGGATCGAGTGTGTCTGCACCGCGCAGCAGCGTCGACGCTACTTCAATCGCCTGTCCGGTCCGCTCCTCGACCGCGTCGACCTCCAGCTCGCCGTGCAGCGTGTGGGCCTCGCCGACTACCTCGGCGGAGCGACCTCCGAACGGTCCGCGGTCGTCGCCGCCCGTGTAGCGGCTGCCCGTGGCGCCCAGCACGAGAGGTTGGGCCGCTGGCATCACTCCACCAATGCCGAGGTGCAGGGTCGCGTGCTGCGCGGCGAACTCGCGCTCCCCAGATCGGTGACCGCATCGCTCGACCGCGCCCTGGAACGGAACCTCGTCAGCGCCCGCGGCTGGGACCGTGTCCTGCGGGTTGCATGGACCATCGCCGATCTCGCCGGTCGGGAGCGCCCCGGAACGGATGACGTCACCACGGCCCTGAGCTTCCGCCTGCAGGAGCGTGCGGCATGAGCGACACCGGGAAGGTACGGATCGCACGGGCGGCGCTCTCACGACTCTTCGAGCCCTCCGACGCCGTCGGTATGGCCCTCGTCGCGCTCATGGGTCCACAGGACGCCCTGCGGCTGGCGAGCGGGCAGGTGAGAACCGGCGCGCAGGAGTCGCGGCTCGTGTGCGAGGCCCTCGGCGCCGACTACGGCCGGAAGGACCTCCTCGGAGAGGGGATGCTCCGCTGGGCGCCCCGTCTGCCCGACCTGGCGCCGGAGCGCGACCTCGCCACCCTCGATCGTCTCGGTGGGCGCCTCGTCGTCCCGGAGTCCCACGAGTGGCCGGCGGCGCTCGATGAGCTGCAGGCCGCGGCGCCCCTGTGTCTGTGGGTCCGGGGCGAGGGCGCCGTGCCGTCGTCGCGCCGACTCGCGGCGATCGTCGGTTCGCGGGACAGCACCTCGTACGGTTCGGCCGTCACGGCCGATCTGGCGTCGGGGCTGACGATGCGCGGTTTCGTCATCGTGTCAGGCGGTGCCTACGGCATCGATGCGCAGGCGCACCGTGCAGCTCTCGCGACCCGAGGTGGCGGTGAACACCGGAGCGGTGCCGACGGCGCCCCGCGCCCGCTGCACTCCGACGGGGCCGACATCGTCCCGCCACCTTCCGCAGGTTCGGGCCCGGCGCCCGACACGGACCGCGAGGACCCGCACGCGACCATCGCCGTCCTCGCCTGCGGTGTCGATCGGTACTACCCGGCCGGGAACGAGGACATGCTGCGTGTCATCGCCGAGCAGGGGCTCCTGATCTCGGAGGTCCCGCCCGGCAGTTCCCCGACGCGGTGGCGGTTCCTTCAGCGCAATCGGATCATCGCCGCGATGAGCGCGGTCACCGTCGTCGTGGAAGCGCGATGGCGCTCAGGGGCACTCAATACGGCGCACCACGCCGCAGGCCTGGGTAGACCGGTCGGAGCGGTTCCCGGTCCGGTGACGTCGGCCAATTCAGCGGGCTGCCACCGGTTGCTGAGGGACGGCACAGCAGTCTGCGTCACCGATGCCGCCGATGTGGCCGAACTGGCCGGCCCTATCGGGAACGAGGAGTCGGGTGATCGCGCCAAGGAGGAGGCGTCGTACCGCAGGCAGCACGACGGACTCAGCATCCCGGACCTGCTGCTGTTGGACGGGCTCCCGGTTCGGGCGTCCACGACAGTCGACAAGCTCGCGAGAGTCGCAGGCTTGTCCGGTCAGGACGTGATCCGGGGCTTGGCGCGTCTCGAGATCCAGGGCCTTGCCGTGCGCACCGAGGACGGATGGCGACGCGGGAAGGGGTGAGACCTCCCGGCGGACTTTCGGATCCACGGAACAGGGTCTCCACCTGCCGGGCAGGACATTGTTCCCGGCGGCTCGCTCCAGCGAAGGCGCACATGACGACACAACGGATGAACGGATGAACAGGAGCAGTGAGATGAACACCAGCACGACGGACAGCATGGAGCCACAGGTCGGTACAGGCGCGGGGACGGACACCGGCAACACAACGAGCATTGGTGGCACAACGAGCATTGGTGACGGCGCGAGCATTGGTGCAAAGGCGAGCACCACGTCAGACACGAGCAGGCACGCACGTCCGAGCGGCGACGAGGGCACGGGTGCTGATACGGATGCGAGCGCTGACCTCCGCGTCGCGGGTGCAGGAAGCGCGGTTGGTGGCCGCGTGCACACGGAGGCCGTACCTGAGCCGATGGGGGATGTCGCAGGGCGGCGGCCATCGGCACTGCGGTCCACGTCGTCGGAAGCATCGACAGCGGACGCCCGGCACTATGCAACCGTCCCCTCGCCGCTGGGTGTGTTGCGGATCGTCGTCGCCGGAGGGGCTCTCGTCGGTGTGTATCACCACGAGCACGCCCCCGAACTCTCGCCCGCCCTCCTCGGGTCGTACTGCGCACCCGGCCCGGTAGGCGAAGCCAATCACACGGCGGCGTACCCGACCGGAGCGCATGATGAACTCGGGTCCAGCGGGGGAGCGGGTGGCACGGTGCACGGTGTAAACGGTGCCTCGGACCCGACCCTGCCCCGCCCGGGCGCGGAGCAGGCAGGTCGACGGAACAGCGCCGTCCTTGACCAAGCCTGCCGCGAGCTGACCGAGTACTTCGACGGTCGCCGCCACGGTTTCGACGTGCCGTTCTCGGCGGAGGGCACCCCCTTCCAGAGAACCGTGGGACGTCCTCCGGCAGATCCCGTTCGGGGAGGTCCGGAGGTACGGCGAGGTGGCCACTGCCCTTGGTAACCCGGGTATGGGCCGAGCAATCGGGGCAGCCGTGCGAGCCAATCCGCTGTCCATCGTCATCCCCGGTCACCGCGTCGTGGGTAGCAAGGGCGCGGTCACGGGATACGCCGCCGGGGTGGAAGCGAAGGCGGCGCTCCTCGAGCACGAGCGGCTGTATCTGACCGCGATCACGCCCGGCGACGACGAACAGGAGGACGCGCGTCGAAGCGGCGCGTAGCGGGTTGCTGCGGCGAACCCCGCGGCACTCGGCAGGTTCGGGTGTCCCGCTTCGCGCACGAGCCCCGGGCGGCCGGGCATACTAGGTCCGATGGAACCGACGATGTCCGACCGAGCCGAGCCTGCAGGAGAGCTGGCAGCTGAGCTCGAGGACGCCCGGCTCGGATTCGAGCAGTACCTCACGCTCGAGCGGAATCGCTCGGAGCACACTGTTCGTGCCTACCGCACGGACATCGCTCTGTTCCTCGCGCACGCGGCGGGTACAGGGGTCGAGCGGCTCGACCAGCTGCAGCTCAAGCACTTCCGCTCATGGCTCGGAGCCCTGGACGCCTCAGGCCTCGCGAGGTCGACCGTGGCGCGTCGTGCCGCCAGCGTCCGGAGCTTCATGGACTGGGCGGTCCGCGAGGACAGGATCCAGGTCAATCCCGCCCTCCGACTGCGGGCGCCCAAACGAGCGCGCTCGCTGCCCACGGTGCTCACCCAGGATCAGGCCCACTCTCTGTTCGCGGGCGCGAAGGAGAATTCCGACCGGGACACAAACACCGACCCGGACGTTCACACTGGCCCTGACACCGGGCCTCACCCCGCCGCCGACGATTCAAACGCTCCTCAGGCACTCCTGACGAGCGCGATGCTCGAGGTGCTGTACGGGACCGGAATCCGGGTGGGCGAGCTGGTGGGACTCGACATCGACGACATCGACCTGGAACGCCGCACGCTGGTGGTCCTCGGCAAGGGGTCGAAGGAGCGGACAGTCCCCTTCGGGGTCCCGGCCGGTCAGGCCCTCGAACGCTGGATGTTCGGCGGCCGGCCCAGGTGGGTCACCGCCCGGAGCGGTGCTGCACTGTTCCTGGGTCGGCGCGGCGGGAGGATCGACCAGCGGGCCGTTCGTACTCAGGTACACGACGCTCTCCAACTCGTGGGGGACACCGCAGCTCGTGGCCCGCACGCCCTGCGCCACAGCGCTGCAACCCATCTGCTCGACGGCGGGGCGGACCTGCGCGCTGTCCAGGAACTCCTGGGGCACGCGAGCCTTGCCACGACGCAGCTGTACACGCATGTCTCGGTCGACCGCCTCCGACGGAGTTACGAGCAGGCACACCCGCGCGCCTGACAAAGGCCGTCCCGGCTTCTCGGGTCGGACATCACCTGAGCCTGGACTGGGGCTCACGGTTCGGCACAGCTCCCGGCATCACACCTGAGTAGTTACAGTGGCGGAATTCCATACCCTGGTGCACAATGGCAATAGTTCGAGGGAACCCGTACCACGTGCGGGTGGGTCTCAGTAGGTCCCGGTCCGTCGTCGAGCAGAGCATCATCCACTGAAGGTCGTTGGGGAAGACGTACCTACAGCTATGGAGGATGGAATGTCTGTTGTGATGGCGCGCGGTGTCCTGTACGTGCACTCAGCCCCTTCTGCGCTGTGCCCCCACGTCGAGTGGGCCATCGGCTCAGTGCTCGATAAGCGTGTCGACATGGAGTGGACCGCTCAACCAGCCGCGCCCGGAATGCTCCGTGCGGAGATCTCCTGGATCGGTCCGCAGGGCGCAGGTGCGCTTCTGGCGTCGGCACTGCGCGGCTGGGCCCATCTCCGCTACGAGGTGACCGAGGAGCAGAGCGCCGGTGCTGACGGCGGCCGCTGGTCCCACACTCCCGAGCTGGGGATCTTTCACGCCACGACAGATGTCCACGGCAACATCATGGTGACCGAGGATCGCATCCGCTACGCCTACGAGGCAGGCGCGGGCGATCCGGCGGCGGTCTACCACGAGCTCTCACTGGCACTCGGTGAATCGTGGGACGAGGAACTCGAGCCCTTCCGCCACGCCGCCGAGGGCGCTCCTGTGCGGTGGCTGCATCAGGTCGGCTGACCTCCTCGACATTCCTTCCGCACAGGTCGGGGTCGCGGCAGCGATATTCGCCCGGTCCGGACCTGTCACATCTCCGAGCCTGTCAGGCTCGATCGACGCCGATCATGACGAAGGCGCCGCCCCCGGGGGCGGCGCCTTCGTCGGTCCTGCAGTCGTGCTCCGGATCAGACGCTCCGCAGCACGATCACCGCGTTGTGTCCGCCGAACCCGAACGAGTTGCTGAGCGCGACGATGTCACCCTTCGGCAGGTCCCGGGGTGACGTGACGACGTCGAGCGGGATCTCCGGGTCCTGGTTGTCGAGGTTGATGGTGACAGGGACCTTCCGGTCATGAAGAGCGAGGACCGTCATGACGGCCTCGACCGCACCGGAGGCACCCAGGAGGTGGCCCGTCTGCGATTTCGTCGCCGACACCGCGACCTGGTCGACATGGGCTCCGAGCGCCGACTTGAGGGCCGTGTACTCGGGCTTGTCACCCACCGGGGTGGACGTCGCGTGGGCGTTCACGTGGACGACGTCCTCGGGCTGGGCCCGGGCGTCGAACAGCGCGGCTTTCAGCGCGCGCGTCGCTCCGAGACCCTGCGGGTCCGGGGCGGTGATGTGGTAAGCGTCGGCCGTGACCGATGTGCCGCCGAGCTCGGCGTAGATCCGCGCGCCCCGAGCGAGGGCATGCTCCTCGGCCTCGAGGACCAGGGCGCCGGCGCCTTCACCCATGACGAAGCCGTCGCGGCCCGTGTCGTAGGGGCGTGATGCCAGCTGCGGTTCGTCGTTCCGGCGGGACAACGCGTGCATGGAGGCGAAGGCGGCGATCGGCATGGGATGGATGGCAGCTTCCGCACCGCCGCAGACGACGACGTCGGCCTTACCGGAGCGGATCAGCTCGAGGCCCTGGTGCACTGCCTCGGTTCCCGAGGCACAGGCCGATACAGGGGTGTGGGCCCCGGCGCGCGCACCGAGGTCGAGGCTGACGGCGGCGGCGGGGCCGTTCGGCATCAGCATGGGGACCGTCATGGGTAGGACCCGGCGGGGGCCCTTCTCCCGGAGCGTGTCCCACGCGTCGAGCAGCGTCCACACCCCGCCGATACCTGTGGCGAAGGCGACTGCGAGCCTGTCCTTGTCGATGTCCTCGATGCCCGAGTCCCGCCACGCCTCGCGGGAGGCGATGACGGCGAACTGCGTCGACGGGTCCATGCGCTTCGCCTCGACCCGCGAGAGGACCTCGGACGCAGGCACGGAGATCTGCGCGGCGAACGTCACCGGGAGTTCGTACTGCTCCACCCAGTCCGCCTCGATCGTGCGGGCGCCGGACACCCCCTTGAGCGCGTTAGCCCACATGGTGGGAACGTCCCCGCCGATCGGGGTGGTTGCACCGAGTCCGGTGATGACGACTTTGCGTGGCATGGTCACTCTTTCGAAGCTGAGGCGTACACCGGCGGAATCCGGGACGGAGGAACGACGACTACGGCCGCCCACGGCGGTGACGCCGGGAGCGGCCGCAGCGCGTGAACGGCAGGAACTAGGCCTGTGCGCCCGAGATGAAGGTGACGGCGTCGCCGACGGTCTTCAGGTTCTTGACCTCTTCGTCCGGGATGCGGACGCCGAACTTCTCCTCGGCGTTCACGACGATGGTCATCATGGAGATGGAGTCGATGTCGAGGTCGTCCGTGAAGGACTTGTCCATCTCGACCGACTCCGGGGCGAGACCGGTCTCTTCGTTCACGATCTCGGCCAGACCGGCCAGGATTTCTTCGTTGTTAGCCATGAGGGCTCCTTTTCTGTTCTGCCGGTGCACCGGCGGGATGATCAGACCGCACTGTAGCGGTCTGGGCTTGGGGGTTAGGGAAGGACCACGACCTGCGCCCCGAAGACGAGGCCCGCGCCGAATCCGATCTGGAGTGCGAGCTTGCCGCTGAGCGCTGGCTGCTCCTTCAGCGTGCGATGCATCGCCAGGGGGATCGAGGCCGCGGAGGTGTTACCGGCGTCCACGATGTCCCTCGCGACGTAGACGTGCGCGGGGAGCTTCAACTGCTTCACCATCTCATCGATGATACGGATGTTCGCCTGATGGGGCAGGAATGCGGCGAGATCGTCGGCGGTGATACCGGCGGCGTCGAGGGCACGCTGCGCGACCTTCGCCATCTCCCACACGGCCCAGCGGAAGACGGTCGGTCCGTCCTGACGCATCGTCGGCCAGAGGCTCTCACGCCCCGACTCGGCATCCTCCTCACGTTCGGCGTCGGTCGCGACCGAGCCGAGCGAGTAGTCGCGGGTGTCGATCAGGGAGCGCGTCATCCGGATGGCCTCGTGCTTGCTGCCGTCGGAGCCCCAGACCGACGGGCCGATACCCGGCGAGTCGCTGGGTCCGATCACCACCGCTCCGGCGCCGTCCCCGAGGAGGAAGGAGATGGTGCGGTCCGAGTTGTCGATGAAGTCCGAGAGCTTCTCAACGCCGACCACCAGGACGTAGTCCGCGGTACCGGAGTGGACGAGTGAGTCACCCTGCGCGATCCCGTAGCAGTACCCTGCACAGGCGGCCGAGATGTCGAAGGCGGGAGCAGGCGTGGCGCCCAGCCGGTCCGCCACCTGTGCCGCGGCGGAGGGCGTCGCGTAGGGGTGGGTCACCGTCGAGACGAGGACGGCCCCGAGCTGTGAGGCCTCGATCCCCGAAGCGACGAGTGCTTCCTGCGCTGCGGCGACGGCCATGTCGATGACGCTGACGTGGCGGGGAGCCCGGTGGCGCGTGACGATGCCGGTGCGCTGCCGGATCCACTCGTCCGAGGAGTCGATCCACTGGCAGACGTCCTCGTTCGTGACGACGACCTCCGGCCGGTACGCGCCGACGCCGAGGATGCGGGTGTGCTCGCGCAGGGGCGCTTGCTTGAGTGCGGGGGTGCTCACTGACGTCCTTCAGGCAGGGGGGACGGATCCTGGTCCGTGGTGCGGGAATGTTCCTCGACGAACAGTCGAGCGGCGTCGAGGTCCTCGGGTGATTTTACGGCGAGAGCGGCGGTGCCCCGCATTCCGCGCTTGGCGAGCCCGGTAAGGGTGCCCGCGGGGGAGAGCTCGATCAGGCCGGACACTCCCATCGACTGCAGCGCCTCCATGCAGAGGTCCCACCGCACTGGTCGCGAGACCTGCGCGATGAGGCTGTCGAGATTCGCCTCGCCGCCGGCGACGGGTGCGCCGTCGTGGTTGGACAGCAGGGTCGCGGCCGGTTCGGCGGGGGAGAGGGAGGCGCGGAGGTCCTCGAGGGCCGTGACGGCGGGTGCCATGTGTTCGGTGTGGAACGCGCCGGCAACCTTCAGGGGGATGATCCGTGCCTTCGTCGGGGGCTCCGCGGTCAGGGCACTCAGCTGCTCGAGCGTCCCGGCGGCGACGACCTGCCCGCCGCCGTTCGCGTTCGCTGCGGTGAGGCCGAGTGCGGAGAGCCGTGTGAGGACCTCCTCCGGGTCCCCGCCGAGCACGGCGCTCATGCCGGTGGGTGTCGTGGCCGCGGCGGCGGCCATCGCGGTCGCACGCACGCGGACGAAGGTCATGGCATCGTCCTCGCCGAGGGCACCCGCGACGGCGGACGCGGTGATCTCCCCGACCGAGTGGCCAGCAAGGACCGTGGAGGCCGTCAGGGCCTGCCCGGCCAGGAGGATCCTGGCGGTGACGAGTCCGGCGGCCACGATGAGCGGCTGGGCAACGGCGGTGTCACGGATGGTGTCCTCGTCCGACACCGTGCCGTGGAGAACGAGGTCGAGCTGTGCGAGCTCGCTCAGCTGGTCGAGATGCTCCCGCACGCCGGGCAGCTCGAGCCAGGGGGCGAGGAAGCCGGGGGTCTGTGACCCCTGTCCGGGGCAGGCGATGGCAAGCACTAGTCCAGCTTTCCAGTCAGGCGAGGCATTCTCGGGTGTTCGGCTGAACCAAGGTGGTTCCGCGGCTTTGTAGAGAGCCTACAAGGAAGCGGGGCCGGGCGGAGACGCTCGTGCGCTCCTCGCCGTCGTCGTCCGTGCGGGCCGCCCGCGTTCGGGAACCGGCGGGCCGCCGGGCGGCACGGTCGGGGGTGGGGTGGAGAGCCGCCCGACCACGAGGGCCGTCTGCAGCACGTACGCCTCACGCGGCAGCAGGGGGTCCCACCCGGTGACGTCGCAGACGCGACGCAGCCGGTACCGCACCGTGTTGGCGTGCACGAAGAGCTCGCGCGACGTCGCCTCCAGGGAGTGCCCGAGGCTGAGGTAGGCGGACAGCGTCTGCTCGAGTCCGTTCGATGCGGCGAGCAGCGGCCTGTAGATCTGGCGGACGAGCGCCCGGCGAGCGGTGTCGTCCCCCGAGATGACCCGCTCCGGCCACAGGTCCTCGGAGCACACCGGGCGGGGAGCGCCCGGCCAGGCCCGGGCGGCGGTCAGGCCCGCGAAGGCCGCCTGGGCCGAGCTGCTGGCACTGACGAGGGACTCCGCCTCGGGCCCGTACACCACGGAACCGGCGCCGAAGAGTTCGCTGAGGCGGGGGTAGGCCTTGTCGGGGTCGCGCACCCCTCCGAGGACGAGGATGAGCCTCTCGCCCTGGATGCCCACGAGGACGTCCTCGGCGAGCCGGGCGGTCACGCGCCGCAGTTCGTTGAGGAACCCGGCGTTGGGCTCTGCCGGCGCGCTGCCGACCATCACGGTGATCGGCGCCAGGGTGGTCCATCCGACGGCCGCGATGCGCGATCGCAGGGCGTCCGAGCTCTCCCCGCGCAGGATCGCGTCGACGACGAGGGCCTCGAGCCGGGTGTCCCATGAGCCACGCGTCTCCGCCGCACGCGCATAGACGTCGGCGGCCGCGAAGGCGACCTCGCGGGAGTACCGGAGGACGGACTCGCGCAGGGCTGCCTGATCCGCAGCGGGTGCCAGGAAGGGCACGTGGTCCTCGACCACCTGCACGACGACGCGGATGAGCTGCAGTGCCTTCTGCAGGCTGATGGAGCGCGTCAGCTCCGTCGGAGCGGTGCCGAAGACGTCGCTGAGGACCCAGGCCGGTGATGCGGGTTTCTGGTACCAGTTCACGAAGGACGCGATGCCCTTCTGGGCCACCAGCCCGAGCGCCGACCGCTCGTCGGGCCGGAGGCCGCGGTACCACGGCAGGTCCGCGTCGAGCTGCTTGAGCGTCGCGGTGGACAGCGAGCCGATCGTGGACCGGAGCTTGTCGACCGTCGCCGGATCGGGAGGGGAGGAGCCCGCGTTCATCGCGGCGGGGCTCCGCGGGCCGTCACCGGCGGAAGCGGCGGTTGTGGACATGGACCGAGCATACGGTCACCCCGCTCGTCGTCCTGAATTTGTGGAGGAGCTACAAAAGGCGACGGCGTGCAGGGCTGTGGAGCCGTGCACGCCGTCGCCCCCGGTGGGAACTACCCGCGAGTCCTAGGCGTCGCCACCGGCGTTGCCCGTGGTGCCCGCGTTGACGTCGAGGAGGCGGTACTTCTCGATGGCCTCCTTGGGCGCATCGGCGTCGACCTCGCCACGGCGGGCGAGCATCTCCAGCGCGCGGACGACGACGGAGTGGCTGTCGATCTTGAAGAACCGGCGCGCCGCAGCCCTGGTGTCGGAGAACCCGAAGCCGTCGGCGCCGAGCGTCGCGAACTCGTTGGGCAGGAACTGACGGATCTGGTCCGGGACCGCCTTCATGAAGTCGGAGACGGCGACGATCGGACCCGTGGCACCTTCGAGCTGGTGGGTGACGAACGGCTTCCGCGCCTCGGCCCCGGGATTGAGGAAGGCCTCCTCCTCGGCGTCGAGGGCGTCACGCCGCAGTTCGTTCCAGGAGGTCACCGACCATACGTCAGCGGACACGCCCCAGTCCTTCGCGAGGATCTTCTGCGCTTCGAGGGCCCACGGCACGGCGACGCCGGACGCCAGCAGCTGCGTGCGCGGACCGTCCACCTTCGCGGGCTTGAGGAGGTAGATCCCCTTCAGCACGCCCTCGACGTCCAGGTCCTCCGGCTCGGCGGGCTGCACGAACGGCTCGTTGTACACGGTGATGTAGTACATGACGTTGCGGTGGGACTCCGGCCGGTCGCCGATGTCGCCGTACATCCTGTTCAGGCCGTCCCGCATGATGTGGCCGATCTCGTACCCGAAGGCGGGATCGTACGTGACGACGGCGGGGTTGGTCGACGCCAGGATCGGTGAGTGACCGTCGGCGTGCTGCAGACCCTCACCGGTCAGGGTGGTACGTCCGGCCGTCGCGCCGATGATGAATCCGCGCGCCATCTGGTCCGCAGCGGCCCAGATCGAGTCGCCCGTGCGCTGGAAGCCGAACATCGAGTAGAAGACGTAGATCGGGATGAGCGGCTGCCCCTGCGTGGCGTAGGCGGTACCCGCGGCGGTGAAGGCCGCCATGGAACCGGCCTCGTTGATGCCCGCGTGCAGGATCTGCCCCTCGATCGACTCCTTGTACGCGAGCACCAGGTCGCGGTCCACCGAGAGGTAGTTCTGTCCGTTGGGGTTGTAGATCTTCGCCGTGGGGAAGAACGAGTCCATGCCGAAGGTCCGTGCCTCGTCCGGGATGATCGGCGCGATGCGCTTGCCGAACTCCTTGTCGCGCATGATGTCCTTCAGGATGCGCACGAAGGCCATGGTGGTGGCCGCCATCTGCTTACCCGACCCGCGCTTGGCCATCTCGTAGGCCTTGTCACCCGGCAGGACGACCTCGGCGTGCTTCGTCCGCCGTTCCGGGACGAATCCGCCCAGTTCGCGGCGACGCTCCATGAGGTACTTGATTTCGGGTGCGTCGGCTCCCGGGTGGTAGTACGGCGCGTTGTAGAGGTCGTCGTCGATCTGCTCGTCGGTGACGGGGATGCGCAGGTGGTCACGGAATGCCTTGAGATCGGCGTTGGTCAGCTTCTTCATCTGGTGGGTCGCGTTGCGCCCCTCGAAGTGCGAGCCGAGCCCGTACCCCTTGACGGTCTTCGCGAGGATGACGGTCGGCTTGCCCTTGAACTCCGTGGCCGCCTTGTACGCGGCGTAGACCTTGCGGTAGTCGTGCCCGCCGCGCTTGAGGTTCCAGATGTCGGCGTCGGAGAGGTCCTCCACCATCGCCTTCGTGGCGGGGGACTTGCCGAAGAAGTGGTCCCGGACAAATCCGCCGGATTCCGCCTTGTACGTCTGGTAGTCGCCGTCGGGCGTCTGGTTCATGATGTCGACGAGCGCGCCGTCGGTGTCCTTGGAGAGCAGGCTGTCCCACTCCCGACCCCAGACGACCTTGATGACGTTCCAGCCGGCGCCGCGGAAGAATGCCTCGAGCTCCTGCATGATCTTGCCGTTGCCGCGCACGGGGCCGTCGAGGCGCTGCAGGTTGCAGTTGATGACGAAGTTCAGGTTGTCGAGGTGCTCGTTCGCCGCGAGTTGGAGCAGACCGCGCGACTCGGGCTCGTCCATCTCACCGTCACCGAGGAACGCCCAGACCTGCTGGTCGGACGTGTCCTTCAGACCGCGGTTGTGCAGGTAGCGGTTCGACTGGGCCTGGTAGATCGCATTCATCGGGCCGATGCCCATCGACACGGTCGGGAATTCCCAGAACTCCGGCATGAGGCGAGGGTGCGGGTAGGAGGAGAGCGCGTGGCCCTCCTTGGACTTCTCCTGGCGGAAGCCGTCGAGGTCCTCCTCCGTCAGGCGTCCCTCGAGATAGGCCCTGGCGTACATACCGGGGGAGGCGTGGCCCTGGAAGAAGATCTGGTCGCCACCGCTCGGGTGGTCCTTGCCCTTGAAGAAGTGGTTGAAGCCGACCTCGTAGAGCGTCGCCGCTCCGGCGTAGGTCGAGATGTGTCCGCCCACCCCGATCTCGGGGCGCTGCGCGCGGTGCACCATGACGGCGGCGTTCCAGCGCAGCCAGGCACGGTACTTCCGCTCGATCTCCTCGTCACCCGGGAATTCGGGTTCCTGGTCCACGGGAATGGTGTTCACGTAGTCGGTGGTGGTCACCATCGGCACACCGACCGACTGCGCGCCGGCCCTCTGGAGCAGCGAGCGCATGATGTACTGCGCGCGCTCCGTCCCCTGGGTGCGGATGAGCTGGTCGAGGGATTCGATCCACTCCGCGGTCTCCTCCGGATCGGCGTCGGGCTTGCCGACCGTCAGACCGCTGAGGATGTCCGCTGTTCCTTGTTCTGCAGCCACGCGATATCTCTCCACTTCCACGGAGCTTGGTCCGTGTTGCTCGACGCCTGCGCTCGACTCTTGTGGGCCCGCGCAGCGATCCATGCCCGGTGCAGTCACCGCGCCGTCTACCGATTCACTCTATCGTCGCCGCGGACCCGATGCGTAGCGGGATCGGGGCTGCGCGACCGATTACGCCGAGGGCTTGCTCACTCCGCCCGAGTAGGGTGCGGGTGCCCTCTGGTGGGGTCGCAGGAACCTGGTTCCGCCCTGCATCACGTACCCACCCGGAGCAGCCCCTACGCCCTGGCGCGCCCGGATGCGTCCCCCGGCTTGATGCATGGCGCATAAGGGTGTTGGCTGTAGGCCATGGGTACCCTTAAGCCGGGCGGTTCGTACGACCGCCCCGCCGTTTCAGGAGGAGTCAAGTGAGCGAGGCTGAAGCCGCCACGGCAAGTGATGTGGCAGGCAAGTTGGGTTTCAAGGAGGGGAGCCTCGTCCAGGAGCTCGGCTACGACGACGACGTCGACTTCGATCTCCGCGACGAACTCGAGGACGGGATCGGTTCCGAGCTGTTCACCGAGGACGACCAGGAGGTCGTCGACGGGGTGATCCTCTGGTGGCGGGCCGGCGACGGCGATCTGGTCGATGCCCTCGTGGACGCCCTGACCTCGCTCGAGGCAGGAGGAGTGATCTGGCTCCTCACCCCCAAGTCCGGACGCCCCGGATATGTCGCCGCCGCCGACGTGCAGGAGTCGGCGCCCACCGCCGGTCTCCACTCGACGTCGTCGGCCGGGGTCTCCAAGGAGTGGGCCGCGACGCGGCTCGTCAGTCGCAGGAAGCAGTAGCTGCGTGCCACTCGCCATCGGCTCACTCGCCCCTCCCTTCGCCCTCGCCAACCAGTTCGGGGAGACGGTCGAGAGTTCGTCGCTCGTGGGCGGCTCCGTAATCGTCTTCTTCCCCTTCGCCTTCTCCCGCGTGTGCACCGACGAACTCGGGCAGCTGCGGGACAACCAGGACATCTTCGACGCCGCCGGTGTCTCGCTGGTCGCGGTCTCCGTCGACCACAAGTACACTCTTCGCGCCTTCGCCGATGCCAATGACATCTCCTTCGACCTCCTGGCGGACTTCTGGCCGCACGGGGAGGTCACGCGCGCCTACGAGGCCTTCGACGACGGTCACGGGTACGCCGAGCGGATCAGCTACGTGCTCGACGGGTCCGGGGCGGTCCGTGCCGCCATCTCCTCGCCCCACGGCCAGGGCCGGCCCATCTCCGACTACGCACGCGCATTGAGCTCGGTCGAAGCGGCACTGTGAAGCAACGGGGACCCGAGGGGCGTCCTGACGACGGCTTGCCGGGGCCCGAGACGAATCCTCGCCTCGGTCTGACCGGCTTCGTCAGCGAGAGCCCTGCCTCCGATCTCCTGCCTCTGGCCCCTGCCGAGCAGTCGGCCCTGGCGCAGGCGGTCGAGCTGCTCGCAGGGCGTCGTCTCGCCGTGCTCACGGGCGCGGGCCTGAGTACCGACTCCGGGATCCCCGACTACCGGGGCTCGCAGTCCGTCCCCCGCAACCCCATGACCTACCAGCAGTTCGTCGGCGACGAGGCACTCCGGCGCCGTTACTGGGCCCGGAACCATGTGGGCTGGCGGCATCTGAAACGTGCGGATCCGAACGCGGGCCACGCGGCCATCGCGGTGCTCGAACGCAGGGGACTGCTGTCGGGCCTGATCACGCAGAACGTCGACAAGCTGCACTCGTCGGCGGGCAGCAGGAACGTCATCGACCTGCACGGGACCTTCGACCGCGTGGTGTGCCTGCAGTGCGGTACGGCCTTCCCCCGGGCGAGGATCGCCGAGCTGCTCGAGAACCTGAACCCGGGCTACCTCGAACGCGAGTCCGACGCCGGTGACGTGGCGCCCGATGCCGACGCCGACGTGGACGACACGGGCGATTTCGTCATGGCTCCGTGCCCGGTGTGCGGCGGGATGCTCAAGCCGGACTTCGTCTACTTCGGGGAGAACGTCCCCAAGGACCGGGTGGGCGAGGCCTACGCCATGGTGGACGCAGCAAACGCACTGCTGGTCGCCGGCTCCTCGCTGACCGTCATGAGTGGCCTGCGCTTCGTCCGGCACGCGTCGAAGGCCGGCAAGCCGGTGGTCATCATCAACCGCGGGTGGACGCGCGGGGACGATCTCGCGACCCTGAAGATCGAGGCTGGAGTCTCCGAGGCGCTGACGTTCCTGGCGGACCGGCTGCCGGACCTGCCGTCGGAATCCTCCGGGTCCTGACGGTCGGGACCACGGGGCCGGAACGCAGAAGGACCCCACCGCCGCCGCTGTGTGGCGGGAGGGTGAGGTCCTGTTCGGTGGGTCCTACCGGGATCGAACCGATGACATCCACGGTGTAAACGTGGCGCTCTACCAGCTGAGCTAAAGACCCGTGGGGCGTGAGCCCCGGTGCTGCGATCGACGCGTGGTCGGCGTCGTCACGGACATCGACTATACCGGCCGCGCGGAGGGCCGCGCGAATCGGGGTGCCGGGCTGACGGCTACTCGCCCGCGGCGAGCTGCCCGCAGGCGCCGTCGATCTCCTTGCCCCGGGTGTCACGCAGGGTCGTGGGGATGCCCGCTGCACGCAGGCGGTTGATGAACTCGGTGGAGACGCTCTTCTCCGAAGCGGTCCAGATGGAACCCGGCGTGGGGTTGAGCGGGATCGGGTTGACGTGCACCCAGCCGCGGCCACGCTGGTTCAGCTTCTTGGCCAGGAGGTCCGCACGCCAGGCGTGGTCGTTCATGTCCTTGATCAGCGCGTACTCGATGCTCACGCGTCGGCCGGTGGTCCTGTAGTAGTTGTACGCGGCGTCGAGCGCCTCGTCGACCTTCCACTTCGTGTTGACCGGGATGAGCTCGTCGCGGAGCTCGTCGTCGGGCGCGTGGAGGGACAGGGCGAACGTGACCGGCAACGACTCCGCCGCGAGCTTGTTGATCGCGGGGACGAGGCCCACCGTGGAGACAGTGATGTTGCGCGCTGACATCCCGAGGCCCTCGGGGGAGTCGTCGACGAAGCGGTGCAGCGCGGCCATGACGCGCTTGTAGTTGGCGAGCGGCTCACCCATGCCCATGAACACGATGTTCGTGACGCGGTCGGCGTCGTGCCCGCCGTCGGTACGGAGAGCTCCCAGCGCTCCCTCCGCCAGGGCGCGGTTCGCAGCGACCACCTGATCGACGATCTCCGCCGTCGACATGTTGCGGGTGAGCCCCGCCTGACCCGTGGCGCAGAACGGGCAGTTCATGCCGCAACCCGCCTGCGAGGAGACGCAGAGCGTCACGCGGCCGGGGTAGCGCATGAGCACGGACTCGACGAGCGCGCCGTCGAAGAGCCGCCACAGGAACTTGATGGTGTCGCCGTTGTCCGTGGTCAGGCGCTTTACCTCGGTGAGCAGCGGCGGGAACATCGCGGTCACGAGCTCCTCGCGGCCGGCCTTCGGCAGGTCGCTCATCGCGGCGGGATCCGTCGTGAAGTGGGAGAAGTAGTGCGTGGACAGCTGCTTCGCCCGGAAGCCCTGGTGGCCCAGCTCCTTCAAACGGTCTTGCCGCTCGGCGAGCGTGAGGTCGGCGAGGTGGACCGGGGGCTGGCTGACGCGGGGCGATGTGAACTGCAGCAGGGGCCGGCCGTCACTCGCGACGATGGGCTGCGCGCCTTCCACTTCGGGGCGCACCTGAGGGCGCGCTGTGGAGGGGGTGAGGGCGGCGGGGGAAACGGTAACGTCGGACATCACTACCATTCTTTCATGGATGGCGCCAGCGACCCAGCCGGAACGGTTGTCGATCGGGACACACGCGTGATGCGCCGGGGTCCTACCGGCAGGGCGAAACAAGCAGTCCTCACCGGCCGGTGGTGTAGCGGGGGGCGTTCCGACGGTAATAGTGTGAAAGTGACCGGACGACCCCCGCGGAGACGCGCCGAGTGCCGGGACCTGCAGCGCACACGCATGCAGCTGACAAACGACGGAGAACACATTGAGCGCACAGATCGGCGTCACAGGCCTGGCAGTCATGGGAGCCAACCTCGCACGGAACCTCGCCCGCAACGGGTACACCGTGGCCCTGCACAACAGGTCGATCGAGAAGACCGACACCCTGCTGCAGAAGCACGGGGGCGATGGTGACTTCATCCGCACCGAGACCCTGCAGGAGCTGGTCGATTCACTCGAGAAGCCGCGACGCGTGCTCATCATGGTGAAGGCCGGCAAGCCGGTGGACTCCGTCATCGACCAGCTCACGCCGCTGCTGGAGCCGGGCGACATCGTGATCGACGGCGGGAACTCCCACTACGAGGACACCCGCCGCCGCGAGGCCGCCCTGTCGCAGCACGACCTCCACTTCGTGGGCGTCGGTGTCTCCGGCGGTGAGGAGGGCGCACTCCTCGGACCCTCGATCATGCCCGGCGGATCGCGTGAGTCCTACGACTCGCTCGGCCCGATGCTCGAGAAGATCTCCGCGAAGTACGACGGCGAGCCCTGCTGCCGCTGGATCGGCACCGATGGCGCGGGACACTTCGTGAAGATGGTGCACAACGGCATCGAGTACGCCGACATGCAGGTGATCGGCGAGGCCTTCGACCTGCTGCGTTCCGGCGCCGGGATCGAGCCGGCCGACCAGGCGAAGATCTTCACGGACTGGAACTCGGGCACGCTGTCCTCGTTCCTCATCGAGATCACGGCCGAGGTCCTCGGGCACGTCGACGAGCGGACGGGCAAGCCCTTCGTGGACGTCGTCGTCGACGCGGCGGGCCAGAAGGGTACCGGTCGCTGGACCGTCGTCTCGGCGCTCGAACTGGGCAGCCCGACGTCGGGCATCGCCGAGTCCGTGTTCGCCCGGGCCTTGTCCTCGCAACTCGACCAGCGCCTTCAGGCGCAGGAGATCCTGCAGGGCCATGAGAGCACGGTGGAACTGCCCGAGTCCTTCGTCGAGGACGTCCGCCTGGCGCTGTACGCCTCCAAGCTCGTCAGCTACGCCCAGGGCATCGACATGCTCACCGCCGCGGCGAAGGAGTACGGCTGGGACCTCAGGCTCGACGAGATCGCGTCCCTGTGGCGCGCGGGCTGCATCATCCGCGCGGAGCTGCTCGACGACATCATGAAGGCCTACGCCGACGCGGACGAGCGCCCGGCGAACCTCCTGCTGGCACCCGCGTTCGCCGAGGCCATCGCAGGAGCCGTTCCCGCCTGGCGTCGCGTGGTCTCGACGGCCGTGCAGCTGGGCATCCCCGTGCCGGTCTTCTCGGCGTCGCTCGCCTACTACGACGGACTGCGCCGCACGCGCCTTCCCGCCGCGCTGACGCAGGGACTCCGCGACCTCTTCGGTGCGCACACCTACAACCGGGTGGACTCCGACGGTACGTTCCACACCCTCTGGGGCGAGGACAAGTCGGAGATCGAGGCCGTGGACACGCACTGACGGACCCGAACACGACGGAACCCCCGGACTTCTGTCCGGGGGTTCCGTCGTCCTGCGGTGAGGCCTAGATGTAGATGGCGGGGTCCACGTACTCGGCCGGGTCCACCGCCGGCTGAGTCTCCCGCCGCGAATCGCGGTGCCGGAACGTGGCCGGGATACCGGTCACGATCGAGTCGGGCGGGGTGTCCTTGACGACGACGGCGTTCGCACCGACCGCGCTGCCGGCGCCGATCGTGATGGGACCGAGGATCTTGGCGCCCGCACCCACGGTGACGCGGTCGCCGATGGTCGGGTGGCGCTTGACCTTCTCGAGCGAGCGCCCGCCGAGCGTGACGCCTTGGTACAGCATCACGTCGTCGCCGATCTCCGAGGTGCTGCCGATGACCACGCCCATGCCGTGATCGATGAAGAACCGGCGCCCGATGGTGGCGGCGGGGTGGATCTCCACGCCCGTGAGGACCCGCGCCAGTTGGGAGAGGGCTCGCGCCGGGAAGCGAAGCCCCTCCGTGCGCCACATCCGATGTGTCAGACGATGCACCCAGATCGCGTGGAGGCCCGAGTAGACGACCGTGGTCTCGAGCGACCCGCGGGCGGCGGGGTCGTGGGTGCGCGCGGTCTCGAGATCCTCGCGCAGTCGTTCCAGAAAGCTCACCGGGTACCTTCTCGTGCTGCTAGATGCCCAGCGACAGCTGGATCAGGAAGTCATTCGGGCCAGGATCAGCCGCGGATGTCGTCGAAGAGCACCGTGGAGATGTAGCGCTCGCCGAAGTCGCAGACGATGGCCACGATGAGCTTACCGGCGTTCTCCGGACGCTTCGCGAGCTCCAGCGCGGCCCAGACGATCGCTCCCGACGAGATGCCGCCGAGGATCCCCTCCTGCGTGCCCAGCGCGCGGGCTACCCGCACGGAGTCCTCCACGGTGGCATCCATGACCTCGTCGTAGATGGTGCGGTCGAGGTTCTCGGGGACGAAGTTCGCGCCGAGTCCCTGGATCTTGTGCGGGCCGGGGGCGCCACCGTTGAGGATGGGGGAGTCCGCGGGCTCGACGACGACGATGTGCACGCCGGGCTTGCGCTCCTTGAGCACCTGCCCGACTCCGGTGATGGTGCCACCGGTGCCGACGCCGGCCACGAAGATGTCCACCTCGCCGTCGGTGTCGTCCCAGATCTCCTCAGCGGTGGTGGCCCTGTGGATGGCCGGGTTCGCGGCGTTGGCGAACTGCTGGGCCCAGATGGCGTTCTCCGTGGTCGCGACGATCTCCTTCGCGCGGTCGACGGCGCCACGCATGCCCTCGGACCCGGGCGTCAGGACGATCTCGGCCCCGTACGCGCGCAGCATGACCCGCCGCTCGGTGGACATGGTCTCGGGCATCGTGAGCACCACCTTGTAGCCGCGGGCGGCTCCGACCATCGCCAGGGCGATCCCCGTGTTCCCGGAAGTGCCCTCGACGATCGTGCCGCCGGGGGCCAGCGCACCCGCCTTCTCCGCGGCGTCGATGATGGCGACCCCGATGCGGTCCTTCACGCTGTTGGCGGGGTTGTAGAACTCGAGCTTCACGGCGACCTGCGCGCCGAGACCTTCGGTCAGGCGGTTGAGCCGGACGAGCGGTGTGCGCCCCACGAGCTGCGTGACGTCGTCGTAGATCTGTGCCATGGGGTGCCTGCCTGATTCGCTGGGTGGTCGGGATGGAGTGGCCGGGACGGACGGGGCGATCCCCGCCCGGACGGCGGTCAGCCTAGTGTGCCGATCGCCCGCCTCCTAGGCGGCGAGCCACTGCGAGTAATATTTTCGTGCCTTCGAGAGCTTGGGATTGATGATCACCTGGCAGTAGCCCTGCTCCGGGTGCTTCGCGTAGTAGTTCTGGTGCCAGTCCTCGGCGACGTGGAATTCGGGCAGCCGGCTGACCTCGGTGACGATCGGGTTCTTCCAGTTCTCCTGGTTTCGGGCGATGGCGTCCTCGAAGAGGGCCTTCTGCTCGGCGTCCTGGTAGTACATGACGCTGCGGTACTGGGTCCCGACGTCGTAGCCCTGACGATTCAGGGTCGTGGGGTCGTGCGAGACGAAGAACATGTCCAGCACGACGTCCTCGGGGATGACCGTCTCGTCGAAGCTGACGGCCACGACCTCCGCGTGACCCGTCATGCCCGAGCAGACGGAATCGTAGTCGGGATGCTTCGTGTGCCCTCCCGTGTAGCCCGAGACGACCTCGGTCACGCCGCGGGTCTTCTGGTACAGGGCATCGAGGCACCAGAAGCAGCCTCCTCCAAGCACGAATGTCTTCATGCCTGTTCCAATGCGTGGCGTGCGTCGAAGATTCCCGGCGCGGGAGAGCGGACGGCTCCGTGGCCGACCCTCCCCGACTTGGAGTGCTCCACGACGGCGGGTATTACTGGACACATGGACGAGAACGAGCACGACGGCGGGTCCCCCGAGGCAGGCCCGCCGCGCGTGGCGGACGTGCTCCTGGCCATCGAGGAGTTGTGGCCGGAGAGCCTCGCCGAGGGGTGGGACGCCGTGGGGCTCGTCGCCGGACGGGCGGACAACGCCGCGGAGCGCATCCTCTTCGCCGTCGACCCCACCGCGGCGGTGCTGGACGAGGCACTCGCCTGGGGTGCGACCATGATCGTCTCCCACCACCCGCTCCTCCTGAAACCCGTCTCGAGCATCGCCGCCACCGGCTTCAAGGGCGACGTGCTGCACCGGCTCATCGAAGCGGGCTGCGCCCTCGTCACGGTGCACACCAACGGGGACAGCGCCGTCGGTGGTGTCTCGGACGTGCTCGCGGACGCCTTCGGCCTGCAGGACGTGGAGCCTCTGGCGCCCGCGGCGGACGGACTGCCCGAGGAGGGGATCGGCCGGGTGGGCCTGCTCGGCGCGGCGACCACCCTCGGTGCCTTCGCCGAAGTGGTGTTCTCGATCCTCCCGGCCGTAGCCGGTGGAGTGCGCGTCGCCGGCGACCGCAACGCCGTCGTGCGCCGTATCGCCGTCTGCGGAGGAGCGGGCGATTCGCTCTTCGACCGCGTACGGGCCGCCCGGGCCGACGTCTACGTGACGGCCGACCTCCGGCATCATCCGGCGTCGGAGGTACGGGAGGCCGCAGCGGGCGGGCCTCCGTTCCTGATCGACGTCTCGCACTTCGGCAGCGAATGGCTGTGGCTGACACCCGCTGCCGACGCCCTGACCAACGTCCTCGCGGATCAGGGCTTCCGCGCCGACATCCGCGTGAGCGGCGTCAACACCGATCCCTGGGACTTCGTCCTGACACCCGGGCGCTGACGACGGCCCACCCGGGTCCCGTGACCTAGGCTTGGACGACGCCCGCGCCCGTCCGTCGCGCACCCCGACCGACCCCTGGAGGCTTACGTGGCCAAGGCCGCTCCCGAGGAACAACGCCGCTTGCTGGACCTGCAGGCGCTCGACTCCGAACTGAACAAACTGACACGGCAGGACGCCGTCGCGCGGGCCGAGCCGAAGCTCGCGGCCACCGCCGCCCAGGTGGCCGTGGTGGACGCCGAGCTCGTGCGCGCCACGACGGAGCTCGGTGACCTCCAGCGTGAACTCACCCGCGCCGAGGACGAGGTGCAGGCCGTCGTGACGCGTCTCGAGCGCGACGAGAAGAGGCTGAACAGCGGGACGGGGACGTCGAAGGACCTCACCGCGCTGCAGCACGAGATCGTGTCCCTCACCAGGCGCCGCTCCGACCTGGAGGACGTTGAACTCGACGTCATGGAGCGGGTCGAGGCCGCTCGCGAGGCGCAGGCCACCGTGCAGGCGCGGACCAACTCCGTGCGGGCGGAACTCCTCGCCCTCGAGGAGGCGCGCGACGCCGAACTGGCCGACATCGAGGCGCAGCGCACCCGCGTCCAGACGGAGCGCGAGGAACTCGCCGACACCTTCGACCGCGCACTTCTCGCCCTCTATGAGCGGATCCTCGCCAAGCGGGGCGTGGGAGCGGCGAGGCTGTTCCACGGCACGTCGGAGGGCTCGGGCATGCACCTCAGCCCGGGCGACCTCGCGGACATCTCCGCTGCCGCGCCGGACGACATCGTGTTCTGCCCCGATTCGGGCTGCATCCTCGTCCGCTCGGCGGACTGGGGTCAGCCCCAGTGACCGATCCGCACCTGTTCGAGGCGGCTGAGAGCGGCGCACGGGACGCGGGCGGCGACCGTCGGCGACTCGTCGTCGAGGCCGACGGCGGATCGCGGGGGAACCCCGGCCACGCCGGGTACGGGGCCCTCGTGAGGGACCCGGACACCGGGACGATCATCGTCGAGAAGGCCGAGTACATCGGGAAGGCCTCCAACAACGTCGCGGAGTACTCCGGCCTCGTGGCGGGGCTCGAACTGGCCCGCGACCTCGACCCGACGGCCTCCGTCCATGTGAAGATGGACTCGAAGCTCGTGGTGGAGCAGATGTCCGGGCGATGGCAGATCAAGCACGCCGACATGCGTGTCCTCGCGGCGAAGGCGCGGAAGGTCCTCGACCCGCGGCGCGTGAGCTACGAGTGGATCCCGCGCGAGCGCAACAAGGACGCCGACCGGCTGTCCAACGAGGCGATGGACGCCGGTATGGCAGGTGTTCCATGGAAACTCAAACGGGCAGCGCCGAACGCTGCCGGTTTGCCGGGTACCGCGTCCGTCGCCGTCACCGCGCCGGTCGCCCCTGACTCGCTGGGCACGGCCACCGCGCCGGGCACCTCCGGCACCGTGGGCGATCCGGCGACGCGGCGGCCCGGGACGCTGCACCACGTGGAGGTGTGGACGAAGGACCTGGCCGCTGCGACGTCGAGTCTCGGTTGGCTGCTCGAGCGACTCGGCCTCCCGGTGCGCGAATCCTGGGCCGACGGCGCGAGCTACGGTTCGGACGAGTTCTACGTGGTGCTGGAGGCCGGCCCCGACGTCCGCGACGCACCCGACCGGCGTCGTCCCGGGGTCAATCACCTGGCCTTCCACGCGGGCACCCGCGCCGAGGTGGACCTCCTCGCCCGGCGGGCGGCCAGTCACGGATGGACCCTCCTGTTCCCCGACCGCCACCCCTTCGCCGGCGGACCCGAGCACTATGCGGCCTACCTGGAGAACGCCGAGGGTTTCGAGGTCGAGCTCGTCGCAGGCTGATCGTCCGTCAGGAGGTCAGTCGAGCACGATGGTGAGGCGGGCCGGCTTCCTGTCCGTCGCCGGCTCGAGCTCCGCCGTCCACCTCTCCTGCGCCGCGCGCAGCAGCGCCTCGGGAGTGGCCGGCGCCGCGCCGCGACGGGTGAGGAGGTGGCGGGCCAGCTCACCCCGCGTGTGCTTGGCGAAGTGGGACACCACCGTGCGCTTACCGTTGCGCACCTGCACGACGTCCACGGCCGCCGTCCGGACGGGCGCGGGCGCCCACGCCGCTGCGTAGGTGCTGGAGCGGCAGTCCACCACGAGCCCCTCGCCGGCGTGCCGGGAGAGCGGGTCCGCGAGTCGCGACCGCCAGAACGCGGCGAGGCGGCCGGTACCGGGCAGGTCCACCGACATCGACAGGCGATACGCCGGGATGCGGTCCCCGAGTGCGATGGCGCCCCACAGGCCGGAGACGACGACGCACTGCTCGCGCGCCTTCCGTTTCTGCACCGCCGTCATGTCCCGGAAGCCGAGGGCGTCGTACAGGACACCGGAGTAGACGTCGTGGGCCGGCGCAGCGGGCGCGACGTCGAGGACGAGGTTGCGCCGCACGTCCTCGGCGAGCGAGGCCCCCACACCGAGAACCGTGTGCGCGTCGGCACCAGCGCTGGCAGCGCGCACCGCTTCGAGGACCGTCAGCCTCGCCGCGGCGAGTTCCGGGAAGTGAAGATCGTGGACGTCGAGCGGCGGGCCGGAGAGGGCCGCCTGTTTGCCTTCGGACGGAGGGAGCAGGATCAGCACCGTCAAACTCTACCGATCCGAGGGGACCCTCCCCGCCCGGCTCCGCAGGAGCTGCCGCTGCCCGCCTACACTGGACGGTGGATGGGTCGACCAGGCGGCCGCGTCGGACCTGCTCACGCAGTGTTCCGCCGAGGAACGTCCGGGCTCCGCAGGGCAGGGTGGTGGGTAACGCCCACTCGGGGTAACCCGCAGGCCAGTGCCACAGAAAAGAAACCGCTCCCGGCACGCTCACACGGTCCGGGAGTAAGGGTGAAAAGGCGGTGTAAGAGACCACCAGCATGCCGGGTGACCGGCATGGCTCGGTAAACCCCACCCGGAGCAAGGCCAGACAGTGCGCGTCATCAGGGCTGCCCGCCCGAGTGCACGGGTAGGCCGCTGGAGGTCGTCGGTAACGACGATCGTAGATGGATGGTCGCCTCTCGTGTCCCGGTGACGGGGCACGATGACAGAACCCGGCGTATCGGTCGGCCCATCCCACGACCATCCCACAATCCCCTAGATCTAGCGGGTTTCGGGCTGAATCTCGGGTGTTTGAGTGGCTTCCTCGAACACCCAGAACACGCGGAACGAAGCATCGCGGAGTAGAACAAAACACCCAGCCAACACCCGGTCTCATACAGGGGGAACCACATGAAGAAGCTCATCGCACCACTCGGCCTCGCCGCACTCCTACTCATGGGCTGCTCGGCAGGGGAGCCAGCACAGCCAGCACACTCGCCCGCTCAGACTAGCCCGGCGGTAACAGAGGACGCGGAGGTAGAGGAAGGCCTGCGTGAGGCTCTCACCCAGCCCACGGCTGAGCCTGATGTGGACCCGCTAGCGAACCCGGAGGACCAGTACCTCGAGGCGTTCAAGCAGGAACTAGCCGCGCTACCCGAAGGCCCGTTCACGCCCGTCGACGACGTCGAGGCGCTGACCATCGGCTACCGGGCGTGCGTGGCGTTGGAGGACGTCGGGTACGCGGACGCGCTCCTGAACTACGCGTTCTCCGAAGGAGCGACGGAGGACTCGGTCGCGAACTACAACGCCGCCCTGAACGCCGCACCCTCCACGATCTGCGAGTAGCTACCGCCGACCCTCAAGCTGCCGGCGCCGCACGAAGGCCGCGGGAACCCACACCTCCCGGGCAACACTGAACTCCACCCATTGGACTTCGACGAGCTCGCGGGTCCACCCCATCGCGAAGCCCCTCACGGTCTGCGCGACGTCGCCGGGGTAGGTGAGGTCAGCCCACACCGCGGGCGCGTTCGACTCCGGCCGGGTCACACCACTGGCCGGCTCGGGCAATGACGCCGGCGGGACGAACCTGTCCCTCGACGGCGGGATCCCATGCCAGCCAGGGCGCGGACGGCTCTCCATAGAAACGACGGTAGCCCCACCCCCTGACAGTGCAGGAGGTGGGGCATAATCGGTGCAGGTCTCAACCAGGGGGAATTAGTGCCGTACAAGAGCAAACGCCGCCCATCAGTCACGAAGCGGGCCAAGGTGACGGCAGGCGTTAGCGGTCTCGCCGCATCAGCATTCCTGCTCACGGGGCTCTATCTGCAGCAGCAGGAAACGATCGACGAGAACGCGGCGGAAGCGGCACGGTTCAGCCCGGCGCCTGTAGCTACCCCTAAGTCGACCACTCAACCAGTGGCGGCAGCGACTACCAGCCTCACCGGGATCGTGCAAAGCGACGAAGACATCACGATCAGCAACCTTGGCGACAGCACCGGCAACGGCGCCGAAGAGTGGGTCGGGCTATGGGCTGAGCACCTCGCCCAGTACGGGACTGTCACCCTTCACATGTGGGACGGCGAAACCGACAACTGGGCTGCGGAACCCATCGTGTTCCCCGGCGGGCAGCGCAGCATCACCATCTGGAACGGGTCGAAGAGTGGTGTCACCTACGCGTACCCGCTCGCACGGTTAGCGGTCATCCAACCTGAGCGGCCGGACCTGACCATCCTCAACCTCGGACACAACATCGGCGAGAAGCGGGCCGACCAAGGCGCACAAGACATACTCGACGCCATCGAATCCCAGTGGGGTGAGGCGCCCCCAGTCGCAGTCACCCTGCAGAACCCCGCCCAAGGGGAACGGCGGCCCCGGACCGAGGCCAGCGTCACAGCTCTACGCGGCTGGACAGCTACTAGCGGCATCCCGACCATCGACGTGAACACCGCGTTCGAGGAGGCCGGAAACCTGCCCGGCCTCCTCCTCGACGAAGTGCACCCCAACGCCGAAGGTCAACGCATCTGGGCCGACACCGTCATAGCCACACTCGGCTAACTACCAGCGTTAGGAAGCACGCCGGGGATCACGAAGCACCGGTCGACGATGACGTCCGTGACAGCGGTACCGGTGGTTCGAGCGTTGATCCTCGCGATGATGAACGACGCTGGGGAGCCCATCCGGTTCGTGGCGAACAGCCACATGAACCTGTCCTTCGCGGACGGGTGCGCGTCCTGCGAGGCCCCGAATGACGAGCCGCGCCCATCAAGCAGCGTCACCCTCAGCGTCGCGGCGTGAGCGGCAGGCACACGGACACGGACGGCGAAGGTGAACATCTGGCCGTCGATCATGCCTTTACCGCCAGCAAGGTTAAGGTCGATCTGGCGCTGCACGTAGGCTGCCCCGTCCGTGACAGGGGCCAGGCGCATAGCCTGCACCCCCGACTCATACAGGGCCGTCTCCTTCGTGGCGGTGCAGTTCACCGCCGACCAGCCATCCGGTAGGGCGCCAGCCCAGTTCGTGAACTCGGGATTGTCGAGGAAGTTGCGGGCCCGCACCAGCAGAGGCGGCGTGCCGAGGGGCGAAGACCCAGCGCCCGCCTCCTCCCGCAACGCGGCATCCACCACGGACGCCCATAGCTGCGAGCCCGCAGCATTGGGGTGCACCCCATCTGCACTAATCAACGAAGACGCGTTTCCGGTGTCCACGAAGGCCTGGTGGACGTCGATGAACCCGTACCCGCGGAGAGCACTGATCTGCTCGAGGATGTCAGCCTTCTTCGCCTGCCAGGTCGTGCGGCCCGCGACGGTGGTCGGGTTCTGCGACTCGAGGACGATACCGGCCAGCGGGAAGGTTGCCGCGATCTCCTCGGTGAGCGCCATGAACCGGTTGCGCTGCGACTGGTAACTGTAGTCGTTTGAGCCGGGGTCGGACGTGTTGTGGGAGTGCGAGATGAACACGATGTCGGGGTTAGTTGCCGCGACAGCAGCAGCCCACCGCGACCCGAGTACGTACTCGGGGGCTTCACCTGAAGCGGCGCAGTTCCAAATGGTCAGTGTCACGCTTCCGCTGCCCGCCTGGATGGTCACGGGAGTCTTGTACGCGGTCTTGCTGACCTCGTCCCAGAACGCGATCGTTACCGTGTACGCAGGGAAGCGCTGTCCGAGCGCGACCGCCTCGAGATAGACGTGCTCGCCGTTCTCGTTGCCAGTCGAGTCTCCGACGTAAAGGATCGCCGCGTTGTTCACCCCACGCTTCAGCTTGTTGATGAGACGACGGGTGTTCGCTGCGGTTGCGGCGTTCGCGTACTGGGTCGCCTGAATTGCGTCGCCGAAGGGGGCCACCCCTTCCGTGACGAGGTTGCCGATCGCGTCAGCTACCGGGCCTTGCTGAACTTCGGCGAGGATTGCGCTTTGCGTTGGGGCCTTCGCGGTTGCGGCAGCTTGCTCGGCGGCGGCCTGTGAAGACTGAGATGCACTGACAGCGTCCGCGACGGCCTTGTCCTTCGCGTCGTTCGAATCGCGCCGGAACTCAAGGGACCCCGACTTCCAAATGTGCGCGAAGTTGTCGGAGACGACGTACAGGTCAGGGAGGACCGGGAGGGACCCGACCTGCACCTGAGTGAACGTAAGCCCGGACATCGTCTTCAGAGTCAGTGGGGTCGCCCGCGCCGTGTCGGCACGCTCGAACACCTGTACGAACGAGTTCGGCTGCACCAACGCCGTCTCAACGGAACCGTCAGGCTGCACCGAAGCGGCGTCACCCGCAGTGATGCCCGGGTAGTAGATGTCTTGTGGCATGAGGTCTCCTCAGGAAGGTGGGCAGAAAAGAAGACCCCATGCGAGGTCCAAGGAAGGGGGTGAAGCTAGTTCTTGGCGCGGTGATCGCCCGTGCCGTCAGGGACTTGGGCGGGCAGAGTGAGTGACGTCAGGACGGACAGGATCCCGCCGCCGAGGAAGGCACCACCGAGGGTCAGGAAGTTGATGGTGAACGCGTTGATGACCTCCGCAGTCTCGCCGCCCACGCCGCCCGCAACAGCGCCCACCCCGAGGGTCAGAAGAGCGAACTGAGCGCCCGACTTGATGGAACGCTCGAGGGCGCCACGCCAGAAAGCAGTCGTGAACATCACGCCTCCTTCGGGGTGAGGCGGCGGGCGAGGGCGGTGACGACGGCGTCCGCGATGTCATCGGGCAGGAGCTCGACGATCTGCGCGGCCACAGCTTCCGCGTCGATGCCCGCGCCACTCGTGTCGGTGATCATGGCCCGGAGGGCCTCGACCTTCCCGGACAGGGCGAGGGTCTCCTGGTTACCTGCGCCGACCGCCACGAGGATCTTGTTCCCGAGCACGGCGAGATCGCCGAGGATCCCATTGGTGTACGCCCCGTCGCGCTTGGAGTACGTGGTGTCCTCCATCGCCACGGGTACGGGGCGCTTGTCGGGGTAGCGCCGGTCAGGCACCGTCCCGTTGATGCGCTGGGCCGCGGGTACTACGTCGCGGTCGTACTGGGTTTCGCGGTCTGTTGCCATGGTGGTGCTCCTTTTACTTGGAGAGGCCAGAAAGGTCAGTGATTAGGGTGGTACTGGCGCGTGCGAGAGGTTCGATTACGTCGCCCTGGAAACCGATCGATGCGTTACCGGTGGCCGCGCTGATCTGGTCGCGCAGTCCGTCCATGCCACCGGGCCAGCCAGCGGGGTCGATCTTCCCCTCGCTCGAGTACTCCTGGTGAGACACGTTGAGGGTGTGCCCATACATGTCCATGAGTGCAGCGCCGAGGTGTGGAGCGACCCGGATCTGGTCGGCGGTCCAATCCCACGGGGCGACGCCGGAGGACTCCATCTCCACTCCGATGAGCTCCCAGTTGCCCATGTCCCGAGTGAGCCCGTCGACCCAGCCGTTACCAGCGTGGTTCCCGAGGCCGGCAGCGACGACGTACACGCTTCCGGAGCGTCCGAGGCCGAGCTGACACAGTGGGCCGGGTAGCCCGGGGCGCCCGTCACGCAGGATGGCGAGGGAAGGCATGTCGTTGTGGGCAAAGGACGAACGCGACCCCACGGTGTGGTGCCAGAGAACCCCACGGACCTCGTTCAGCCCGAACTTCTGATGCGGTGGGGCGAGGTTCTTCGCGCCGCGAGACTGCCACCCGTCGACCTCCACAACGGTGAGGCCGCGGGCCCGAAGCCCGTCAGCTAGATCAGTGAGCCACATCAGGGCTCCTTCCGGGGTTGGGGGAGTGTCGCGGTGAGCGTGATTGCGGGACGTTCGAGCAGATAGACGCCGACTGCGGTCCATATGAGAGCGACGGTCAGCACGGGGACGCGGACCCCGCCCGGCAGGTTCCCGGTCAGCGACTCGAAGGAACCGATGACGCTACTCACCGCCATCAGGCCGGCGCCGAGGGCGAGGAAACGCATACCCGTCGTCCATGACAGCCACACCTCGAACTTCGCGGCCATGAGCAGAATCGCCCCGGTCGCGAGAAGAATGTTGAGGATCCGCAGCCACTCAGCCCAGTTGCTCATCCAATCCATCAGAAAATTCCTTCCGGCCAGTCCGGGGCGGGCGGACCCCCGCCGTCCTCAATGTGTTTACGGAGCTTCGCCACGTAGTTGATGATCTTCTTCTCACGCCGCTCCATGTCATCGACGCGGGTCTCGAGGCGGTTCACCTGCTCCTGCATCTGGTCGATGAAGCGGTTCTCGCGGGACCCCTTGTGCTGAATGTTGACCGTCAGCCAGGTCACGAACCCGGCGATGGCCGCAACAGCTACGGGGATCAACCAGCCAAACTCATCCATCCTCATCACCCTTGCCAGACAGGGCGGATGAACGGATCAGGAGGCCCCCTATGATCCCGGCGGACGCGAGAAGGGAGACGGCACCGAGCAACATCCGGGGATCGAGCCCGCCGAACAGGTAGACGATGAGGTACGAGATTCCCCACGCCACGGTCATCCCGATCAGCGCTGACAATCCCCAGATGGTGGTGCGGCGGAAGAAGTCGAAGACGCACAGTGATCCGGCGACGAGCCACCCGATGACCCAACACCACAGAACCAGGTCGCTTCCGTTGGTCAGTGTCTCAGTGACCCTGCCGTCGACGGCCTGCGCGTATGGGCTGTAGAGCCACGCCCTCACATAGCAGAAGACGACCCCGCCGATCATGGCTACGTTCCTGCCCACGTTCACTGCTTGTTTCGCTTCCATGCTCGGTTCCCTTGCGTTAGGTCGCGCTGTCAGTGACACTGCTGGGACCCGTGCGGGCATTGAGACTCCCAAAGTTAGTGATGCTCGTGCGGGTAGCGGTCCGTAGTGTTAGCGCACTGCGGGCCGCGCCTCTTAGGGGGACTTCAGCGGCCACATGGCCGAGAAGGAAGCCGCGACGGAACCGCCCGGCAGGGTAATATTCGCGACCGTGCCGGCAGGTTCTACCTGACAACCGACGCCCTGGACCTTGATGGACGGGGCCAGGTCGCTGCTGATCGTCGCGCACGTCGTGTCGTTCGGCCATGACGTGGCCCTCGTGACGGCGCCGTTGATCATCGCCCACCCGTTGACGACCCGAAAGTTCAGACCCGACCAACCACTGTCCACCCGGGTTGGGTTCCCGAGAGGGGTGAAGCCTTGGAGCCCGCCGGGGATGTTGACCCAGCCGGTGTCCCCAGAGCGAATGGGCCGCCAGTCCCACTGCTGGTTCTCGATCTCCCGGTACACCCAGAAGGCTTCGCCGATACGGACGCATGCGCCCGGCTTCTTCAGGTACCCGAGAGCGATCTTGTCGTTCGCCATCATCCCGCCGTTGCCGGCGAAGCACCGCAGGTCCACGTACTCGGCTGGCGTGGAACTACTGCCCGTCCACCGCACCAGCCACGTCGGCTGATCCACGAGAGTCCCCGGGGTGTTCTCGAGCCCGGTGGGGATCTGCTTCCCGCCGGCGTTGGTCGCCCGGATGTCCGAGGGGCCGCCGAGTTCGGGGCGCCAGTCGTACCGGATGGTGATGATGTCCCACCGGGTGCCCGACGTCTGCGAGTCGCACTGGACGGTGAGGTCCCCCTCCTCCGCGGTCTGCACGAACGCGGTCACGCCGTACGCTGCGGCCTTCCCCTTCTTCACCAGAAGAGCGAACGGGATAGTCGGGTGCGCGGAGAGCTTCAAGTCCTCCGGCCCGTAGACCGTGAAGTCCGGGGCGCCGGCCCTGCCCTTCGCCCGGTCCGATTCGGTGACCGGCCCGTCGTAGTAGCTACTCTTCGGGATGATCGTGGGTGCGGCCATTAGCGGATCCTGTCGTTCAAGGCCCGTACGGGGGCGCGGAGTTTCTTGGCGAGGGTGCGGTTCGGGTCATCTGTTCGTTCGCCGAGGACTGGTTTCACGTCGCGGCCGTTCTCGTCCCAGGTTCGGACGATCTCGCGGACCTTCTCCGTGTACCGCTGGCCCTTGATCTCGGCGGTGGCGACGGACCCGAGCTTCAGTGTGTAGCCGACCTTCAGGGATTCGGCGCCGGACAGTTCGAGGGACAGCCCGGAGACGGGGGCTCCTTCGGCGAGGACTTCCGCGGCGCGTGCGTCGAAGATGTTCCCGTCGTCCGTGTCGCGGGCGTCCTGGAACTGCTCGATCTTCACGCCCCACTCGGCTTCCCGTGCGGTGTCCACGTACTGGCGGAACTCCCGGGCCACGCCCTCGCCTTGACCGCCCACAACGACGCGTGTGACCGTGGGGGCGGTGGCGGAGTAGGAGCCGCCCGTGATCGTCCCGTCGAGCTCGGAGAGTTCGTGCGGGTACACCCCGGACGCGTAGCAGTCGAGGATGTAGGTGGTGTCGCCCATCCACACGTCCACGCCGATTCCGGCCTGGTCGAACAGAGGGAAGAGTTTCTCCTCGAGCGGCTGGAAGCGGAGGCTGACCGTGATGATCGCGCCTCGTCCCTGGTCGGGGAGGATCGTGAGGGGGATGCCTAGGCGGAGCGCGTTCGCCCGCACGAGGTTCTTGAGGACTGTCTCAGCTGGGCCGGTGGCCTTGTAGTTCTCGACGTTCTGCCCGGTCAGCGGGTTCGCTGGGACGGGCCAGCCGACCATGTTCTTGAAGATCTCGAACGGCGAGTTCGCGGTGAACGTGATCGTGTCGCGGGTTCCGATCCCTGAGGCGGTCCATCGGATGATCCGGCCGTCCATGACCCTGCCGGCGGGCTCCTGGACCGCCACGCGGGCGCCTGGTGCTTGGAGGCCGGCCAGCCGGAAGTGGTCGGCGTCTACGGTCACGGTTGCCACGGAGAGTGCGTTGTGGCGGGTGGTGCACTGCAGTTCCTTGACAGCGTTGACCGCGCCCACGTACGTGAACTTGTTGTAGAGGAGGACTTCGTGGTTGATCACCACGACCTCCTGTACTGGGCGACGCCCTCAACGATCACAGTGCCGACACCCGTCATCTGGATGTTGAGCTTCTGCGACTGGCCTTTGGGGATGGGCATGTAACGGGTGGCCGGGTCGAGGTTCGCTGACCGGTCCACGGGGTTGATGATCGTCCCTGTGGTGGTGTCCCAGGGCCCGTACCAGAGGACGCGGGCGGTCGGGTCGGCGGGGTTCGTGTCGATGCGTGCGGCGAAGCCGGCGGGGATCTCGAAGGGGATGATGATGCTCCCGCCTTCGGGGCCGAACCGGACGTTCTGCACGGCACCGAGGACCGTCCACACCGGGTAGAGCTCGACGTCGCCGTCGTTTCGGAACGTCGCCGAATCGAGTGACCCGCCTGGGGACAGGTATTCGATGACGTCGTTCGCGTACCCGTACTGGATGCGGTCCGCTTCGGTGACGTAGTGGTTGCGTGGGTCCGGGGGCCGGAAGGCTTCCCGGTGGGTTTCGCCGCGCCAGTACACGGAGTCCGCGAGGAGTCGGATCCGGTAGTCAGCCCAACCTCTGCGGATCGGGTTCCTGTCGAAGTCGTCCTCTACCTCCACGAACCTGCAGCGGAGGTGGCGGGTCGCCCCGTCAGGGTGTGTGACAACCCACCTACCCTCGACGTCCGGGTCGAAGGACTCCCAGAACGAACGGTCGAACCGCATCCACTCGGTGGAGCCCTCGTTCCGCCACACCTTGACCGGCCAGTAGACCTCGCGGTCCAATGTCCGGGAGCCCTTGTGCCGGGACCCGGGCACCAGCGCCGCGACGGATGAGTAGCGGTCGTACTTGGGCATGTTCAGGCCCCGCACGCCGGGGCGCATGTACACGCCCCGGCTGCGGTCCGTCAGCTCCCAGGAGGAACCGTCAGCACCCTCCCACCGCATCGGCAGGCCCAACCACTTAGGCGTGTCCGATGGTAGGGGGGTGGTGTCCGGCATGTAGAGCAGGATGTCTACCAAGGGTGCCTCCTAAGGCGGTTCGTTAGACGCCGACAGCGTCAAAGGCATCCAACATGCGCCTGCGTTCCCGGTCAGCGAACTGCTCCGGGTTCTCGCCCACGTACTCGACGGTCGAGTGGACTGTCACCCCGCCCTGAGCGGCGGCGTAGTCCTTCTTGATCTGCTGCCACTCGTCGTACGGGGTGAACGCGTCCGGCTTCTTCCTGCGGTGGTCGACGATCTGCGGGCCGTCCGTGTCACGAAGCCACCCGCCACCGTCCATCAGCGTCGGAGCCATCGCCGCACCGCCGAAGAAGTCGCGGAGGTTCCCCGCGATGTCCCCGGCGATGTCACCGACCTTGTCCTTCGCGATGTCGAGACCGAGGCCGCCGACGCTCGTCGCCGTGTCCTTGATCTTCGACACCCAGTCGATGACCTGCTGGATCCCCGACCTCGCGAGCCCCCCGGAAGCGTCGACGAACATGCCGCCGCCCGGGAACGCGTCCGTGAGCTTCTTCATGAGCGGTTCGATCATCCCGACGAACGGGTTCGCGACCTCTGCCCCGCCTTCACCCGTCTGCCCTGTGCCGCCGGGGTAGAGCTGCTGCAGGGCGCGGATGTCGAACGGTGTCGGCGCCGCAGCCTGGTTGCCGAGGTTGGGGTGCATGATCGAGTTGACGCCCGTGAAGTGGGGGAGCCCGATCGCGTGACCCAACTCGTGGGCTGCGGTCTTTGTCCTGTTCGACGGGGACAACTGGTTCATCCACGACGGCGACATGTCGATGTTCGTCCCCGTGGTGTAGCCGAGGATCCCACCGCCACGTTCCCGCTGCGAAACCCAGCCCTGATGCCGCCCCATCCCGGTCTCGACTTTGATGCCGGCCGCGCCGTCCCACATGCGGGCGGCTGCCGGGAAGTTCCACGCACCCATGCCTTGGGCGACGTTCGCGTAGTAGGCGCCGTGGCGGGCGACGTTCGCGACGTTGCCGCCGAAGAACGCCTGCTGCCCGGGCATGGGCGTCAGGTTCGACGCCGCACCCTCCCGGTCCCCACGAACAGCTGCGTGGGCGGCTGCTGCGAGGTTGTCCTTGCCGATGGCAGCTGTCTGCGCCGCCGTGAACACGTACTCCTTGCCGTGGACGACGCCGGCCGCTTCGTTGACACCACCGTTGCCGGTGTAGCCTCCGTCGCGGAACCCCGGGACCTTCACGTCCGGCATGTTCTTCTCGTCGATGCCGGGCAGGAGCCTGAACGCCCTGATGAGGCCGCCGTTGACGACATCGTTGATGATGAACGACACTGGCTTCTTGGCTTCCTCCCTCAGGAGGTTCCAGGCGATCATCGCGCCGTCGACCGCGGACTCGAAGTACCCCGGAACACGATCCAGGGCGGTCTTCACCGTGGTGAACGCCAGTTCGATGCCCCGCTGAGTGTCCTGCACCCCGGTGACGATCTCGGCTCCACGGTCGACCACCGCGGTCTTCATGTCGAGCCACTTCGAGCCCCACCACACGGCCGTATTGGTCGCGTTCGTGCGGATGGTGAGGAGACTTGTCGCGGTGTCGACCTTAGCGTTCTGGGTGGCAGTCGTGAAGTCCCCGAGTGCCTTCGCCGCTACGGGCACGAAGTCGTCCCGCAGGAAGGTCCTCAGCCCTAGGTAGGCGTCCATCATCAGGTCGGTTTCGGCTTCGATGAACTTCCGGCCGGTCTCGGTCTCCGTCGCCCACCAGACAGTCGCCGCGACGATCGCCGCGACAGCCAGGACCGCGAGCCCGACAGGGCCCGTCAGCGCGATCCACATGAGTCGCGCTTCGGTTGCGATGTTTGTCAGGTTCCCCGCGAAGGTCGCCATCGCCCCGAGGAGGGCTGTTCCGGCGATGACCCCGAAGAAGATACCGACAGCGGCGGGGCTGCTTGCGAGGCCCGTGAGCACGGGCTCCATGAACTCGAGGATCCCAGCGAAGCCCTCAGCGAAGATCGTGAGGACCTCGACAGCCGTGGGGCCGAACTCCTCGACCACCGGGCCGACCGCGGCGAGGATGTCCCCGAGGGCCGAGAACAGGCCGGGCAGGAGGGGTCCGAGCTCGTCGACGCCGTCCTGCACGTGTCCGAGGAAGTCGGTGAGCCCTGACCCGAAGTTAGGGTCCGACAGGCCTGTGAACATGGAGCCCACGAACGTTCCGGCGATCTCCCCGCCCAGGCGCAGGAACTCCGCGAGGGCTGGCCCGCCGACACGGAACGCCTCGCCGATCGGCCCGAGAGCCGCGAGGAGACCTTCAGCGCCACCACGGGCGCCCGCGAAGATCGTCGCCATCGTCGACTGGAAGACAGGCCCGGAGACCGTGTCCTCGATGCGGTCGAGTCCGTCAGCGACGGAACCGAGGGTCGTGGAGATACCGCCAGCGCGTGCGGCGTCCTCAAGGCTATCAAGGATGCCCACCACCGACCCGAGGATCGAGAAGAGGTCCTTCGTGCCCTGGATGCCGTCGTCGATCCACCCGCGCAGCGACCCATCATCCGCTGCCGCGCTGATGAAAGCGTTGAACTCGGTCGCTGCGTCGCGGATCCCGCCGGCGAGGCGGGGCATGTACTCCATGCCGACGTCGGTGAGGGTGACGAAAGTTTCGACGATGGGCTCGATGGCGTCGTTGAGGACGTACGCGGCCTCAGTGGACCGTTCGAACATACGTTCGAGTACGCCGTTGCCGAGTTCCCTGTCAAGGGCCCGGATGATCCGCTGGGCACCCTGCCCGTAGGCGGTGGACAGGTTCCCGACGCCGCGCTCGAGCTGCGGGATGACGGTGTCCACGAGGGCGAGGAGCGGGGCGTCCATGCCCTCGAAGAAGTTCTCCTGGGCGATGTCCTGCACAGCCCCAAGCCGCCCGTAGGCGACGAGGAGGGCCGCTGCGACGAGCTTCGCTGACGGGGTCAGCTTGTTCATCGCGTCGACGGACTTCTCCGTCGCCGCTGCGGCTGCTTCGGCTTGCTGGACCTGGACGCGTTCGAGGTTCCGGTACGCGTCAGCGACGGACTCGGCGGCTTCGACCTGCGACTTTGCGGCGTCCTCGGCTGCGTCGGCGACCCCGCGCTGCGCGTCGGCTACCCGGCGTGCACTGTCGAGTTCGACCTTCGTGACGTCGGCGCGGGCATCAGCGAGAGCCTGCACGGCGTCGACGGAGCCCTGCTGTGCGTCGGTGAGGGACTGCTGCGCGTCAGTGACCCTGCGGGCCCCGGACACCCCTGCACGGGTCGCCTCCGCCTGCTCACGGGTCAGGTCAGCGGTGCGGTCCTTCGCCTCCTCCAACCCGAGGACGGCCTGCTCCAAGTCAAGCTGCAGCCCACGCATCTCACGGGAGCCAGCATCCCCACCCTCAGCAATCGCGGCGTTGAGGGCGGCCTGTGCGTCTTCGAGGCGGAGTGCTGCGTCCCGCTCGGACAGGCCGGCGGACGCGAGGGACCGGTTGAGGTCTTCGAGCTGCTCGACAGCTTCGGCGCGAGCCTCGGTGAGGTCCCTTTGGGAGTCCTCGACCCGCCGGTTAGCGGACTCGAGGTCGCGCTCCGCGTAAGCGACGCGGCGGAGGGCGTTGGCCTGCTGCTCGGCGTTGTCCTCGACCACGTCAGCGAGAGAACGCTTGGCGTCTTCCACCCGGCGTGCGGCTGCAACCTGCTGGTCCGCTGCGGACCGTTCCGCCTGCGCGACAGCCCGTGCCGCATCGGCGAGGGTCATCGCGTCGAGGCGTGCGCTGCCCGCGGATTCGGTGGTCTGCTCGGAGGCGGTCTTCATGGCTTCGCCCATGCCATTGAACGCGGACACGATGACGCCAGCGCCGGTCCCGACAGCGAACAGTGCTGCGGGCGCGAGGGCGGCGACACCCACGAGCTGCTTGACCGACCCGGCGAGGGTCAGGACGCTGCCCGACGCGGCGATCACACCTGCGCCGAGAGCCCCGATGGCAGGGAGGGCAGAGGTAGCCCCTACCGCGATCATCGCGAACGTGCGGACCACGAGGCGGCCCGTGCGGGTCCCGTCCCAGGAGAGGCGGTTCGCCATCTGGTGGAAGTCCACGCTGACGCGCTTCGAGTCCTTTGACATGCCATCAGCGGCGCGGGACTGAGCCATCTGAAGGTCACGGGACGACTTCGCCGTGGCGTCATGGGAAGCGCGGACCCGCTCATAGCTGGCTCGCACTGCCTTCTCCGCAGCTACAACCTGCGCTGACCCGTCAGCGCCCTTCTTCTTCGCGTCAGCGAGGCGGATCTCAGCGAGGCGAACGCCATCAGCGGCGTCCTTCTCCCGCGCCCGAGCGCGCGTCACTGCGGCGGAAGCGTTCTCCACGGCGGCGGCGAACTTCGCCTGCTGCTGCTGCAGCTTGTCCGTGGACTTCTGCCCCTCGGACGCGGTGTCCCGCATCCCCTGGCGGACCTTCCCCAGAGCCGACATCGCCGGTTTCTCGTCGAGGCTGATGATGCCAGCCAGTTCACCGAGGGTCAGCGCCATGGGAGGCCCCTATCTGCTAGTCACGGGATTGAGGGCCAACCCGATACGCGTCGGAGGCACTTGCTTCTCTTGCTTCGTGCCCGGGTTCACGACCAGCACCGGGGGCTTGTTGATCAGCCCCTGCACCCGGACCGTGAACCAACGCCACGACCGTTCGCGGAGGATCCCCGAAGACAGGTCGATGCCGAGGTCCTGGAAGTCGGCTTCTATGGCGTTCCAGTGGTGGAGGATGTCTTTCCACTGACGGCCTTGTCCGTGGCCTTCCGGGTACTCGTACCGGTCGCTGAGGCCCGTTTCCGGGTTGTAGGTGCCGCGGCCGTACGGGTCCGGGTCGCCGTTCGGCGCTCCGCCCTGTTCGGCATGCTCAGGGCTTTTCCCCCCGTTGCCACGTACGCCTTCGCAGCTTCGATGCCGGAGAACGTCCAGATCATGATGACCTGCGTCATGCGGAACATCCCGACCGCGGACACCCCGTCCTTCACGAGCTCGTCGTAGGTGTCGCCGAACACGCGGCGCTGCGTCTGTTCCTGCGTCTCACCGTCCGTGAGGCCTTCGACCTCGATGTCGGAGACGTCGTCGAGGTCCTTGCCTGCGGCCTGCGCTTCGGCGACGGCCTTGCGGGCGCTCTGAAGGATGATGACGGTTTCGGCGGTGAGGGGCCGGATCCGGTAGAGCTTGTCGCCCACGGGGATGAGGAGGGCGGGTTCGAAGAAGTCGGTCGATTCCTGCAATTCGGGGGTGGTCATTCTGTACTCCAAGGGTGAGAAGGGGGTTCCAAGGGTGAGAGTGGAACCTGTGGCCGGACGCCTTGGATCGTCCGGCCACAGGGGCTTGTTACGGGGTGACCGTGATCGTGTAGTCCTCGAGCTCACCGACGCCGGCGAGGGTGAACTCCGCCATCGTCAGGTCCGTGCGGGCACCGCCACCGATCGTGAACGAAGCATCAGCGACACCACGCACACCCGCAGTGCCGCCGTCCTGGAAGACCCGGAAGTGCACGTACCCGTCCTCGGCGAGGCCCTTGCCGGCGGCCCGGAGGATCGCCTGCCCGGGATCCTCGGTGAGGGTCGGGCGGGCACGCTTCACGGTGCCGGACATCTCGAAGGAGAGGCCCGTCGCGGTCTGCGAACCCCAGCCGGCGGAGTCGAAGTCCGAGGAGTCCTCGAGGTTCTTCGTCACACCGGGGGGCGTGAAGTTGGTGATGCCGCGGACCGGCACGTAGGTGGTGGGGGTGACCCCGTCCGTGTACGCCGCGACTTCGAGGACGAAGTCACCGACGACGCCGGGAACGATTTCGTTAGCCATGTGTTGCTCCTTGTGATTTGACCGCTAGTCGCGGCGATGTGTCCCGGTGCGGGTCAGTTGGATGTAGTAGTTGGCGCTGATCTCTTCCCTCTCGTTCAGGTCGAGCCCGTGAGAGGTCTGTGATTGCCGCCAGATGCGGACAATGGGGATGCCGCCCCACTCGACCCGTCGTAGGTCGTGGAGGGCGTCGAAGGCCCGGTCCGCGATGTCCTTTGCGGACGTGCGGGCTTTGGGTGCGCCGCGGATCCATAGTTGGAGCCCGAGGACGGAGTCTGTTGTGGCGTCGTCGCTCACCGGGTACGTGGTGAGCGCAATGGCCTTGTCGGCGGTGCCGAACCGGTCGATGCTGATGACGACGTCGGTGGCGAGGTAGGGCGGGTCCCAAGCGCCGACGTTTTCGGCGTCCAGGTACTCGCCGGCGGCTGTGAGGAGGTTCGTGGTGAAGCCCACTAGATGTCCCCTCGGATGCTCATGGCGATGATGTTGCGTATCGCCGCGTGGTCGTTGAGGGCGTTCTCGAGGTACTTCGCGGTGCGCCCGGGGTCGTGACGGAGCGTCATGTCCTCGTGCTGGCGGACCGCGTAGGCGGTGTCGTAGGAGACTGCTGCGCGGAGGCTGCTGCGGTCACCGGTGACAGTCCCTGACCGGCCGAGGGTGTACTCCTCGATGGGGATGACTTTGTTGGACTCGCCGAGGACGTGTTCCCCTGCGAGTAGGAGGCCCCGGTAGGCGGCGTCCTTCAGGTTGTCGTCGATGTTCGGGTCGAGGCGGAGGTTCCAGTCCTTGGACAAGGGGCCTCCTAAGTGACGAACACCTGCACATGATCGGGGAGGTCTAGCCCGTGGCTTTCGGCCAGCCCGACGCTGATGACCTCCGCCTGACGGTGGGGGAGGTTCACGGTCGTGCCGGGCTTGAACTGTTCGAAGAACTCCGGGGGTGCGGTGAGGGAAGACTCGGAGACGACTTCCGTGCCCTGCGCGTCCCTGACGAGCCGGCGGGTGTCGTCCACGAAGCACCGGATCGGGTCGGAAGGCTCACCCGGCGTTGATCCCCAAGGGCCTTCCGTACCTTCTCCTTCGATGGTGACCGCGTGGACGTAGAACTCTTCGAGCTCGTCCGCCGCACTCATACGGGCTGCCCGCCGACAAGCCCGGCTTGGTCGAGGATCAGCCACGCCTCATCGCACAGGGCCGTGACGGCCTCCGTGCGAGCCTTGTTGCTGTTCTCCACCAGGGTCACCGAGTAGTTCACTGACGCGCCCTTGATGGACTTCCCGATCGCGTGGCCCTTCGCTACTTCAGCGAGCGAACCGGCAGATGGATCGATGCCGTTGGAAGCCCAGAAAGCGGCCTGAGACGTCGTGGCGTCACGGAACGCCTCAGCTACCACCTGATCGGACGGCAGGCCCTCAGTGGTCGTCCTGTACAGGGCGGCACGGGTGTACCTGCCCACGAGGGAAGATGCAGACCGGAGGAGGCCCGCAGCGTTAGCCGGCGCCGGGCTCCCCGACCATTCGGCCAGGTCATCGGTTGTGGCGTATGTGCGCATGCGGGCCCCCTAGGTCACTTGTCGTCGAACTGGTCGCGGATCTCGTTGCGGGACATCGCCTCGAGCGCGTCGGGGAACTGGCCCTGACCGACCGCGTACTCCACCCATTCCTCTTTCGAGGCGTTGCCCGCGGGCTTCTCGAACTGGGCGGTACCGATAGGCTCCTGCGCGTCGACCGGGTTCTCCGGGTCCTTCGCGAGGAGCGAGTCGGTGTCCTCCGGGTCGGCCTGCACGTTCAGTTCGGCCCGGTTCAGCACGGAGTCTTCCTCCGGCTTCTCGTGGTACCGGCGCAGCATCATCCCCATCAGACAGCCCAGTCGATGACCAGGACGCCCGAGTCGTTGACGCGGTGCGTGCCGTAGTGCACGTTCGTCGTGACGACGTTGGCGCGCTTGAGGATGTCGCGGTCCTGCTCGACGAGGGGGCGGCGCTTGTACTTGATCGACAGGGCGCCGTTCTTTAGGAGCAGCGACCGGCCGGCGGGGATGCGGTTGGTGACACGGACGTTCAAGCCACCGATGTTGCCGATCAGGCCTCGCGTCATCAGGTCCGGCTGGGACTGGATGAACTGCGGGTCCTTGAAGATCGTGGCGCGCTCGGCGGAGTTGATGTACAGACCGGCGAACTCGGCGGGCTCGAAGTCGTCGTCGTACTCGGCGGTGGCGTCGACGATGCGGTTCCAGGAGATGGCGCCACCTGCGCGGAACGTCAGGGGTGCGGAGTCGATGGCGGGTGTGCCGTCCGAGAACGTGCGGCCACCCGTGTCGGTGCGGATCGCGGCGGCGTACAGGTCGGCGTCGAGCTTTCGTGCGGCGAGGATGCCGAACTGGCGGATCGCTTCGTCCTGCGCGTTGCCGAGGCCCACGAGGGCGGCGGTGTCGCTGATCTCGACAGCCTTGCCGGCTTCCTTGATCCGCGCTTCGGTCGCGGTCTGCGTCATCTTCTCGGTGGGGATGGGGACGAGCTCGGTGAGGTCGTTCATCTCGCCGAGCGCGTTCCACTTCGGGAACTTCACGACGTCGCCGGGGACACCGACGAGGGTGTCGTCCTCGGACGCTGCGGTCGCGAGGATGGTGCGTCCGGCGAACTCGGCCTGTGCGAGGTCGGCCCAGACTTCCGGGACGTAGAGGTCGGCGCTGGTTGTTTCAGCCATGATGGCTCCTTATCGTGGTCCGGCGAGGCGCCGGTAGAGGGTTGGGTCTGACTTGAACAGGGAGTTCTTCTCGGCCGGTGTCATGGCTTTGAATTTGTCCTGCGTGATTGCGCCCTCACCGGATCCACCTGTGAAGTCTGCTGAGCTCTGGCCCGCCGTCAAGGAGGCTTTAAGCTTCGGGTTCTGCTCGGCTGCCGTCGAGGCTGCCTTCTTCACCGACTCGACGAACTCGGGGTCCGCGGGGTCGAGGTCTTTGATAGCCCGCTCGAAGGAGCGGGAGTCTGTGACTGCGGCGGGGTCCACGCCGAGGTCCTTCGCTGAGCGCCAGACGACGAGTTCCGCGGCACTGTCCCGTGCGCGCTCCTGTGCGGCGCTGAGCTTCTGGGTGAGCTCGGCGGGGTCGGGCTGCTGCTCTTCGGGGAGGTGGATGCCGGCGGCCTTCGCGAGGGCTCGGACGATCTCCTGCTGCTGCTCCTCGGCCCGTTGCTCTGCGGTGGAGAGCTTGTCTCGGCGCCCGTTGGATTCCTTGCGGAGGTCCCGGATCATCTTCTGCACCGGATCCGGTAGGGTCTCGATCTTGCCGTCCCACGCTGCGGGCTCGACGACCTGCCACTCGTCAGTGCCTTGCGCGGGAGGCGTCTCGGCTGCCGGGGGAGTCTCTGGGGGTGTTTCGCTCATGGTTGCCTCCAAGGCGTTGTTTGCTGGTGGTTGTTGCAACCACTGCTAGTGGGTAAGGTGGGCAGACGCACACGACGGAAGAAGGAAGCGATGGAAGAAGGCTATGAACTAGTCATGCCGTTCTTGCCAGTGGAGTCCAAGGGTGGCCCGTTTGGGGATCAGGCGTATGTCGCCGGTTACCAAATGGGCATCCTCGACGAACGACTCCGCATTGGGCTCGACGTCATCATGACCCTGCACGAGTTGAACGCATCACAAGCCGATTTGCTCGCCATGCGATACGGGCACGACGTAGAGCGCGTCAGTGACGAAGGACCCTACGTGACGATGAAGTTCACGAAGAACTGGGACAAGTCACCTCAAAGCATTGACGAGAAGGACTGGGTGCCTGATGAATGAGCACCGCCCGGACACGTCTGAGCCCGGGTGGTGCGCGTGTGGTGGCCGGGGAAACCTGCACCACACCCCAAGGCATCGTGACTGCGAACCTCGCTGCGAGAACCCCATTCGACTACTAGCGGCTGACGAGTGAAGTCCTGTAGGCGAGGTTCTTGCGGTCGTTCGCTTCACGCCACTGCTTGAACTCGGCCTGCGTCTGGCGGAGTTTCGCACGAGTAGCACGCGCACCGGGGGAGTCCTTGCCGAGCAGCTCGTCGTCGACGATCACACGGCGCTTCCACTCACGCACCCTGCGTTCGTAGGCGCGTTGTCGTTGCCGTAGCGCGTCACCCTCAGGATCCTCGGTGCGGCCGAACCGTTTCGTCACCCCAGGGATGTAGAGGGTCTGTGAGTGCCGGCAGTTCGCGTGGTACAGGCCCGCCGTGGTTGCCGTGAGGACTGAGCCCTTGACCTCTGAGCCGTCGCTGAGCGTGTCGTAGGCGCGGCCGCTGATGGACAGCACTTGGCCCTCCCAAGGGCGGCAGAGGATGCATTCCTCGGGGGCGTCGGACACGATGACCAAGTCCATACCCAAGTCCTGCAGTCGGTCCGTGTGTCCTTCAAGGGAAGCTTGGGCGGCCTGAGTGCGTGCCGCCATCTCCGCGTACGAAGCGAGCGACCAGTCCCGGCCGGACACATCCCGGAACCCTGTGACGCCGCGCACCGCGTACCGCTTCAACGCTGCGGCCGACGCCTCCCGTCGCGTCAGAGCACCGGTCAGCATCTGCGCCGTCGTCTCACGCGTCACCCGCGAGTACACATCGTCCACCCACCGGAGGATCCGGAACGACGTCGGCTGCAGAACTTCCAGCGTCGCCCGCGTGAACGCCGCCACGGAAGGGCTGACGGGTGGTGCTGCGGTAGCTGCGGCGCCCAACCCTGCGCCCTGCAACTCCGTCACCGCCGTAGCCACGCCACGGTTGTACGCGAGCTGCATAGACCGCTCGACGGCGCCGGGGACGTTGTCGTTCAGGTCGTCGAGGAGGGTGGTGAGTTGCCGGTTGAGGTCCTGCAGGTCCGCGTATTTCCGGTCGGCCCACGATTCGGACTCGATGCCGCGTGCGAGTTGGCGTGCGAGCTTCGTGAGGACGATCTCCTCGGCCTCCGTGTAGAGGTCCCTAATTACCTTCACTAGCTCGACAGCGGAGTTTGGACTCAGCGGCATCGGCCCATCCTAGTCCGTTAGTTCTTCCATGTGAGGCTGAGTGGGCCTTCAAGGACGTCCCTCGGAGTCAGTGACTCAGGATCGTTGGATGACTCCTCGACATCCCCGGCTGGCAGCAAAGAGATGATGAGCTCGTCGAAGACCTCCTGTGCTGGGCGCCCGTTCAGGTAGTCCCGCACCGTCCCCCGAGCCCAGTTCAATAGGCGTTCTTCCTCCCCAAGCTGGAGTAGTCGAACTTCTTGGATCTGATGTGTGGCGCTCATGATTCCTCCGAGGGATCAGTGAGTTCGGTTCCGGGCGGGCGTTCGTCGGGGTCAGCGAGAGGCGGTAGGCCGTCCTCAGCGAGGATGCGCTCTACCTCTTCGTCGATAGCCGCCTCATCCCAATCCGAGTGGACTATGGAAACGACCGTCTTTGTGGATGCGGCCCGGGCGTTCCGCAGGTTCGTCACGAGCTGCGACAAGGCCAGCGGGGTTTCCTTGCTCGCCTCAGCGAACTGGACAGACACCGCGGCATCCTTCAACCCGCCGCCATTGAGGACCACGGCGTCGATCGCCAGGCACTTAGCGAGGATCCGCTCCAACGCAGGCTCGAACGCCCGGATCTTCCGCTTCCGGGTACGCGTCGACAGTTCATCCTCGGACACGACCTCCGTGGCCGTCTTGTCGCCCTCCGTGTAGATCCCGAAGGAGCGGGGGGAGTAGCCGGCGGACCGGATGATCCGGTGCATGAGGTCGTCCATGATCCGCAGGTGCTCGTCGACCCGGATCTTGAACTGGACCTGCTCGATGGGGGCGCCCGCCCCGTCAGCCTTACCAGGGGGTAGGGCTAGCCCGGTGAAGATGCGCCGCGACTCGTCGAAGGAGACGCCCTTGCCGGCACCATTCGACTGCAGTGCGGACTCGGCGACGATGAGGCGGGACTTGCCGTCCTCGAGGTCCTGCATGAGGGACGTGTACGCCCGGTCGTAGGCGTCCAAGTCCCCGAGGAGGCCCTCGAGGTCGCTGCCGCCGAGGTTCGCGCCTACAGGGTGTTTCCGCCAGAGCTTCGACTGCTCGAGGTTCCGGACGTACTCGACGTCCAGCCCCGGGGTGAGGGTGCTGATCGTGTTGCCGTCGACCAGCGGCTGCGAGGCGAGCCATTCGGTCTCGGGTCGGTCCTGAAACGGTGCGAGGTTCCCGAGGAAGTCCTCCGTGCCCTGATACAGGCCGTGCCGGATGACGCCGATACCGTTCTCGACCTCGTGGGATTCGAGGTGCCGCCACACGTTGCCGTTCTCCGTGGCGAGGCGACGCCAGAACACGACGGACTGCAGGCGCCCCCAACGGAACACCGGCCACGCCATGTCAGCGTCGACCTTCGTGACGAACGGTGCCTTGCTGGCCGTCTCGTCCCATGTGGCGCGGAGGAACGTCCCGCCGAACGCTGCGGACATCTCAGCGGCGGACACAAGGACCTGGTGGAGGGAATCGAGGATGAGGGTGAGGCGTTCCTCCGTCTTCGGGTCCGGCTCGCCACCCTCCGTCTCGGGGACAACAGCCGCGGTGACAGGGTCGGCGAAGAGGAGGTCCGCGTTGACCCGGCACACATCAGCGGCCAGCGGGGCGTGAAGCTTCGACTCCGTGTCCGACGCTGCAGGCCTACCCCAGAAGAACCGTGAAACGGCCCCGACGACTCCGCCTGCGTGCTGTGATGGGCGGGCACCGCCACCGTAGACGCGGGTGAGTTCCGTGGCGTCTCCGGTGACCCATGTGTCGTAGGTGCGGAGGTGGTCGAGGATGGTGTCGAGTTCGGCGGGAGGCCAGGTGATGTTCTTGCCGGGAAGCGGCATGCGTGCCTCCTAAGCGGCGATGTTGACGTATGGGCGCCAGTTGGTCTCGGTCGTCGTGACGACATAGCGGGCAGGGTCAATGGAGTCGTCAGCGACCTTCAACACCTTGTCCTCACCGCGCTCCGTGGCCTTCGGGTCCCAGCTATAAGCCGGCACCTCGGCGATGAAGCCCTTGCACCTGTCAGTGACCTGCAGAAACTTCGTGGACAGCAGCGACGACATGACCCTGATCCCATACAGGACCTCGTTGTCAGCGTTGATGACGTTCTTCACGCCGTCGTCGCCGAGCTGCACCTTGAACGACGCCGCCGCCGGGTCAACGATCACCCACTCAACCCGCAGGTTGTTCGGGTACGGGAGGTGCTGTTCGTTGTACAGCCAGTGCCGGATCTCAGCGGACAGGCGGGCATCGTTCATCCGGTGCTGTGCCTGCTGCGCCTCGAACCGCCACTCATCCACCAGGTAGAGCTTCCCGTCGACGCCGAGGCCGAGGATGATCGCTGAGGTGGCGTGCGTGGTTCCGTAGTCGATGCCGACCCCGAGGAGCCGCACCATCTGTGGCAGGTCGGCCCATGGCATGACGTGTTCGTCTTCGTCCCAGAAGTCGAACACGGCGCCCTCGGCGGCAACCCACAGGCCCTCGATGAACCGCTTGTACCAGAGACCCGTGAACTCCTTCTTGATGGAGTCCTTGTACGCGTCGGTTAGTGACGGGTTGTCGTCGATGGTGAAGTGCCAGGACTTCCAGTCCGGGAGGTCGCCGATCCTGTTGAGGAACCGGCGCTTCAGCCAGTGCGCGGGCGAGTCAGGGTTCGTGGACCCGAACAATTTCGCCTTCGGTACGGACATGCGGCCGAGAAGCTGGGTGAAGAACTCCTCGGGGATGACCGTGACCTCGTCAACGAACACGCCGGCAATCGTCATGCCGCGGATGACCTTCTCAGCTTTCGCGTCAGAGGCGCCGAGAACGTGGACGGTGCGGCCGAGGATCTTCACGGTGGGCGCACCGTAGTTCCCGATGATCTGATCCGCGAGCGGCCCGAACAACGCCGTGTCCTGTAAGGGCCCGATGGTGTTGCGCCACACGCTGTCACGGGTGCGGCCGACCATGACAAGCTCGCCACCGTGGGGTGCGCGGGCCACGTAGATGATCCACCGGAGCAGGGACACGATGGTCTTACCGGAACGGATACTGCCCTCGAGGATGTTCACGCGGGCGTCACTGCCGCGCATGAAATCGAGCTGCTTAGGGGAGAGCGCCATCGTGCTACTCATCAGGCACCCCAATACCGTCCACAAGCCTGCCCAGCATCGACTCGGCGGCCTGCACGCCGTTATCCGCGTCGACCTTCTCGAGCTTCTCGGCATTTGACAGGTACGACGTCATCGCCGCCGACAGTTGACGCTCCTCAGCGGCAGGGACGAACGTGAGGATGTCGTGGGATTGGACACCAGGCGCGGACGGCACGAGCGCATCGAACGTCTCAGCCTCAACCCTGTCCAACAGGAACTCGGCCCGCCGGTACATCCGGTCGATGATCTTCTGCCGGCGGAGCTTGTTATTCACTGACGCGGCTTCAGTAGCTTCACGCGTGATGGAAGTGGCAACCGTTGCCACGCCAGCTGCTCTAGCCCACTTGGTTACTGTGGCCTTGTGTATGCCGAATTGCTTCGCAACGTGCGTCGGGCCGTGTGTTCGGTAGAGCTCAACCGCTTCGGCGCGTTGCTCTGGTGTATGGCGCGCTGCTGACACACGCCATCACCTGCCTAGTCGTCGTGTGCTGTTACCTCGATGGTCGATAGCGAGTACCCGGTATAGGGGTCATGCTTCGCTGCGATGCTCAGTGCCTCGGCCACTGTCGCCCCCGCTGAGATGGCGCCCATGGCAAAGGCCGCGCCGGACCCTATGAAGTACGTGCGGTCAGTGGAGCGGACCCATCCGAGGTTTCCACTGATTTCGTACGCCCGCCCTCTGACGACCACGATGAGTTGCACCTCATAATCGCCGCCATCGTTGGGCTTGAGAGCAGTCTCGGCGATGGCCCGGATGGCTGGTGTAAGTTCGCGTGTCACCCAGGCGTCTACGTTGTCGCTGGGCGCTGCTGGTAGGTCGCCATACCGGAGTTCGTTGAGGAAGAGCGCGGTGCCGGCCACCCCATAGGTGACCCCGTTGTTGGCGAAGACCTTGGGCTGCTCGAGCTCAATCTGATCTCCGCCGGTGGCCTTGGAGTCGTACCCGATGATTACCCCTTCGTCAGTTTCGACGGCGATGATCGTTGTCATCGGTTCCCCCAGACGATGTAGATGATGAGGGCGAGGACCATGACGCCGACTCCGGTGGCGGCGAGGTTCAGGAGGTACATGTTCTGGTCTTCCATGTGCCCTCCTACGTGTTGGTGTTCGTCCCGCAGGTGCTGCCTTGGCACGGGCAGAAAGGTGGGCCCGCGGTCGTACCTTCGGCCGGAGATGCGTGACGGTGACGTTGACGGGACGAACAACCTAGGGGGGATGGCAGGATTCGAACCTGCATGAGATGCGGGACGTGACCGCCTACTCTTCCGTTTGAGCTACATCCCCGGGGTGGCAGCGTCTCCCGACGATAGGCCGTCCGCCGTGACCCTGGCGGGGGAGATGCGGCCTCCTCAGGTCCGTACCTACGGCTGCTCTCACCAGCCCTGTGTTCCCATCCCGGTGGTAGCGAAATCACCTTGTGGAAAGATGCTGGTTGCGAGCTGCCGACCAGCGGCGGTGGCCTGTTCCGGCCCATCGTGTGGCTCTACGCGGTGACCGGCGCGTCCGGCCCGTGTTTCTCTCAGCCTGTCTGGGGGTGTGGCTGACCAACTCGGGGAAGTCTGCACCCGCCTAGCTCGAGAGCGAGGACGGGGCTGGGCAACGCTTTGAAGTGGAGCGTCGCGAGCAACCACAAACGGCCCGTCCACCATACGGAGGCAATCGACCAGCAAGCACGGAACCCGTGCGTTTGACCTCCCCATCTATCCGAGGAAGACCTCTCTGAGAGGTCTTGTCAGCGGGGAGGAACCTTTGCTAACCGCCATAACTAGCGATTATGCCTTCAGGCTACGTTGCATTCCGCCCACCGTCAAGCAACGACCCGCCCACTGTTGGTGGGATTCCGGAGCGTGGGGTTCCCGTACTTGGATGCGCGCATCTTCAGCCACAGGTCCTGGACGTCGCTGATCCGGTACCGCTTCGCCGGGGTCGGCTCACCGGCGGTGGTGGCTTCGTCGATGTCGGTCTGGTTGACGGGGGTGAGGAGTCCACGCGACACCCACGACCGGATGGTCCCCTGGGGGAGGCACTCACCCGTGGTCGGGTCTGTGAGAGCCCTCGACACTTCGGCGGCCGTACCCTCCACCACACCAGCCGCGGCCAGGGCAGCTGCACGCCACCCGTTGACGTCGTACTCCTCACCACAGTTCCGGCACTTCACCACTGGTGTCCTCTCGAGCGCGTAGAGCGGGGCCCCGCACACCTGGTCGTCGATGTCGGTGGGGCACATGCCGGCGAAAACGCGGGTCGCTGCCCTGTCGGAGCCTCGGAGGCAGACGCGGACGGCGTGGGTGATTTCGTCGTACATGTCTCCTGCCCAGTCGCTGGTGCGGATGGTGTTGGTGTGGGTGGCGACCCATTCGGCGACGTTGGCGGGGGAGCGGTGGTCTGTGGGTCCGGGCCGGGAGGGTTCGGTGGGCATGGGTGGGGCTGGGTGGCCGGTGAGGGCGAGGGCGTCGATGGTCTCGCATTCCTCCATCCACGCGATGGTGTCGCGGTCCCATTGGGTGGTGAGGGGTTCGAGGAGGTAGCGGGCCCACGAGTTGACGAGTTCCCGGAGTTCGTAGCCGCGGGTGAGCGCTGTTTCGTCGAACATGACGGGCTTGTCGCCGGCTGATGCGCCGCCGACTGCGGCCCCGTAGGTGGTGGACCGTATGACGACGGCCCCAAGCGCGGAGAGCGTGGAGCGGACGTCGAGGAGGGCGTCCTGTAGGCGGGTGAGGTCTTCGACGCAGAGGTACACCCCGTACGGGAGAACCGTGTCGCAGTGGGGTGCCGTGCACTCCTGACGTACCTCAGTCATGCCGCCCCACCCTCATGCTTAGGAATGACCTCTAAAGTTTTCGCGAAGAGGGTGAGCGTGATCGTCGGGAGAGAGTTCGGGTCGCCAAGAGAATCAACACTGATGCCGTCTTGGCTGATGTAGTACGGGAACTTCGCCCCATCGAGGGATAACGTGTTGTCGTTCAAGTCGACAACTGCGAGGTCCGGCAAAATTGGATACTTCATGCCGCCCCGCCCTCCAGCGCCCTGATCATGGCTTCCCGAACTTGGTCCTTGCTCAAATCCCCATGCATCTCGTCTGCCATCCAGCACAAGGCGTGCACGGCGTCGAGTGCGGCGAGGAGGCGGGGGATGTCAGTGCGGGCGTGCGCGATGAATGTCGCGTCAGGCTGGCGCTGGTCCTCATTCTCGCCGTCGTTCGATGCGATGGAAGCTAGGGACTGGCCGTCATCGCAGACGTACCAGTGGTCACCACCGGATCGCCCCGTCGTGATCGCCTTCCACGGCCCATCGGTGGCTGCTTCGGCGCGCGCCCTGATGTCGTCAAGCTCGGTCATATCGCACCACTTTCACGCTTCGGATTAGGCTCTAATTCTACTCCGGTAGTGGGCAAAACACCCGCCGTCAGTGGGTTTATCTGGGCCATTCTCAGGCCGGAAACTTCACCAGCACCCCCCTCCATGGGGGAGGCGTCGCACCCCCCATGCGACGCCGTCCGTCCTACCCGTTCACGCTCGGCGTCCGGGCTCTCACCCTGGACCGTTCCGCCCTTCCCGTGTGCCAGCCGTCCCGGTACTGCCGGCTACCCATGCCCGGCGGGGTGCACTTGAGGAGCCCGTCTTCGTAGCCTCGTTGCCATGTGAGCTCTTTCCAGTTGTGGAGGATCATCAAGATGATGAGGGTGGCGATGATCGTGGTGGCCGCGATCATCATGGTCGTTTCCTGCGTGTGTGGTGTGAGCCGCCTCCGGCTGCGCTCCGTGAACTTGTCACTGAGACCATCCCCTTCACTACCTGTTTTCGTTGCCCCGACTACCTGCTTGGGTCTGTGAAGGCTATGGCAGGGTACTGACTTTTTGGGAGTTGATGCCGAACCGTTACCTACACCTGCACATCCGATGCGCTAGCAGCCCCGAAATGCGGTAACAATGGCACTTGACTAGGCTGTTTAGCTAATCCCACATGCTGGACAATGGCTACAGATCAAGCGTTCTGGGGCTCAGCGGAGTTAATCGGCAAGAAAAGGTCTAACCGTCCAGGAATCTTCCGAATAGCACCTCACGTGTCGCCCCTCCATTGCGGGGTTTCGCACGCTAGGCAGTCGGCCCACGTCGTGCCACGCGCCCTGTACGCCTCCCCGGTTTCCTCGTGGTCGCACAACGCCCGTGAGATAGCGGCCTGCATGATCAGCAGGCCGCGGAGGGCTTTGTCGTCGTGATCAAAGTAGTGTCTGTACGTGCCGATGATGCTGAGCATCTGCTCCGCGGGCCTGGCCTGGATTTTCCGTACAAGCTGATCCCACGCCGCACCCTGCTCCTCGGTGAACGTCTCGCCTTTCGTGGCCGCGAACTCGAGTAGGAGTTGCTCCGGCTCGGTCAGGTCGATGAAGTCATTACCGCTCACCGCTTCCCCTCCGGCCAGTACCGGTCGAGTACCCACCCGATGGGCGCCCACGCGAGGAACAGGAACGGCTTCAACGCCCGCACCTCCTCCACCAGACGGGTCACGGAGCGCCGACGCATGGGTAGCTGCACCAGGAGCCCTCGGGGTCAGCGTTGTAACCGTATGGCAAGCCGCTATCCTCGGGGTCGCACCGATGCTTTCCCCTGTAGTTGCCTGCAGCGTGAAGCCAGCTGATGCGGTTGGCGCTGATGATGCGCTGCCCGCAGTGCTTGCACGCTGCCTCGTTCATCGGCTCCTCTTTCTGGTTGCGATGCGGTTCAGCAGCCGAATCAGGGTGCGGTAGCGGCCGTGCGTTTGCTCGTCGAAGTCACTGAGTAGTTGAGCCATCGTCATCCTCGCCATCAGAGGTTCCCCGAGTGGCACCACGAGAGGTGAACGGCTGTTGCTCCACACTCTGCGCATTCCATGCCCCAGAGATGTTCCGGAAACGGCTTGCCTTGGGCCTCCTCCGGTGGTGCCCAGCCGCCGGCGATGAGGTGGTGGGCGGCCCGCCCTGTCGGCTGCACTGGGGCACCCTCGGCGGGGAAGCCGGTGACGTCGATGAACGGCTCAAGCACGCTACTCATCGACCGACCTAACGTAAGGATTCGCGGATGACTGCCGCGTACCGATGCTGGTGAGGGGCCGTAGGAGATCAGTGGCGAACGACTCTCGCCCCTCGTCCCACGCGTTGGCAAGCTCGGCCCGTAGCTCGTCGATGACGGTCGCGGCTTCCCGCAGCAGGTCGCCGTCGTCCGAGTGGGGGGCGTGCAACCGCAACCGGGTCTCGAGGGGCGCCCCATGCGTCGCCGCCGCCAGCTTCTCGGCCATCAGAGGGCCTCGGTGAGGGCAGACAGTGCGGCCCTGGCATCGACGAAGGCTGCGCCGGAAGGGGCGAACTGGGGAGGGCGCGGTCCGACTCCGTAGCGGGCGCGCTGGCTTTTCTCCAACGCGCGAGCTACCCGGTCCACCGCGTCGTCGTCGATCTTGATCCGGTGGATGCCCTGCTCGGCGTCCGCAGCATCGGCGGCAGCGAGAGCGAAGTCCGCGTCCTCCATGTACTGGTCGCGGACTTCGTCGTCCCGGGTCCCGGTTGGCCCTCCGCCCAGTTCCTCGTTCGTGGGCCACTGCTTGTCTCCGAGGAGGGAAAGGGCTGCCGCCTCGGTTCTCGTGTCGCTCATGCTGGTGTTTCCTTCCGTGCTGGGGGTGTTGTCCGGATGATCTGTTGGAGCATGGCCAGGCAGTCGGGGTCCTCGACGATCACGGTCACGCCGGCACAAACGCACGTACAGCGGGTGGCGCTCACTGGGTCACGTCGTCGTGGTGTGGGTGGTCGCGGAACCGCTGCAAGACGAGGACCTCGCGGGCCTTATGTACCTTCTCCTTCTGCGGGGCCTTCGCGAGGTGGTAGACGGCCATCCAGTACGCGGCCGCGAGCTCGATCTTGCGGAGGTGCTTCGGTGGGATCATCATGCGAGGGCCTCGGTGATGGCGGCCCGGATGTGGTCCAGCTCGTAGTCCCCGTCGCACGCTGCGAGAACGGCGTCGAGGGCGGCGAGGAGTTGGGACCGGTCATCGATGGCGACCAGGCCAAACTCCCAAGCTTGCTCAGCGGCGGTCATCGAGCACGAGAACAAGGCAGCGTTCTCGGCGCGTGCCCGGATGTCGTCGAGGCTCATGCGTTGCACCTCGCGTACGCGCTCGGCTGGTGCTGCTCGCATGGCTCGGACTCGACGGGGGTGTCGCAGACGCTGCACACGTACCCGCCGATCGGGTCGCCCCAGGGTAGGTAGATGTGCTTATCCGGCGCGTCCTGCTCGTCGAGGCAGGGGAGTAGCCGGCCCCAGACTCGCTGCACGGCTTCCTCGGCCTCATGCAGCTCGACCATGCGGGCATGGTGGGCGGCGTGCAGGTCAGCGAACCGGTCCGCCTGCACGATCGACGGGGCACCGCAGGCGATGGCGTGCGCGTAGGCGTCGAAGGCCTCCACGAACGACGGGGCGGTCATGCGTGCCACTCGCTTCGGTCGGGGTACGGTGCGCACGTGAGTCCGGCGTCGAACAGGACGTCATCAGCGGTTCGCCGCTGATCCCTGGTTCCAGTGATGATGACGACGTTTCGTCGCTTCCAAGCCCCGGTCGAGTTGAAGTCGATGGCGCGGGCTCGTTGCACGACGTTGGTGATGGTCAGGTTGGAGTGGTCGACGCCTGCCCGTGTGAGTCGGGCCTTCACCCCGCGAGCCGTCAGCTGCTTCGGGGCGCTCATGGTCGGCTCATCAGGGTGACGCCGCACTGGCAGGTGTACAGGGTGCGGAGGCGGCGGGTCAGCCGCTCACGCCACACATGACGGTGAACGCTCATGCGCGCACCTCGAGGACCTTGTCCAGCGTGTAGCGGTCGGTCCATGAGTAGCCGGTCTCGACGCTGACGGACTTCGCGTTGACCTTCGCGACCCTGTGCCACCCGGAGGTGGTGCGGATGGCGCGGGCGGCCTTCAGCTCCTCGGGGGTGAACGGCACTGGGGCGTTGCGCTCACGGTTCGCGGCGATGGCCTGCTGGCGCTCGGCTTCCTGCTGTGCGGCGACGGACGCTTTCGCCTGGTCGATCGTGCGTTCGATGCCCGCCGCGTGCTGCCGAGCCTGGCGGGGCGTGTTGCGCCGGCGGATACCGGACAGGACGCCGTGGTCGAGCGGCTTCCCGCCGGTTGTGTCTATGCTGGTCATATCGGAATTCACCTTCCGGTCGTGCCCGGGATGTTCACGCATCGCCGGGCTTCTTCGTGCCCTCATTTTACCCGTTGCAAGTGGGTAAAGCACCCACCGCAACTGGGTATTTTAGGCGAGTATCAGCCTGATCGCCTCGATGTCACGGGGCCGCCACACGTACTGCTCAGCACCGGCTACCCCTAGGTCAGACAGCCATTCATCCTGCTCGGGTGCGACCCTGCCGACCTCGGTCTTCAGCTCCGCCACCAGGAGCCGCGGCCCCCGGACGGCAACGATGTCGGGGAAGCCTGCCCGCACGTTCTGCACCCGGCCGTTCACTGGGCGGTTGTCCGGCGCATGGTACCACCGCCAGCGGTACGCGGTGAGGATGCCCTCGACCTGCCGCTGCAGCTGCCGCTCGGTCACGAGGCGAAGCATCCGGTCCCTGTCTGTCAGCCGGGCGCTCACGCGATCCTCCTGCTGCGGGACAAAGTACCCACTGCCACAGGGCTTAGGCGGCTCGCTGACGGCTCAGAAGTTGTCGAGACCGACCGGAGGGCGTTCCCCAGCCCTACGGCGCTCCTGACCCCCGCCACGTTCGAACCGCGACACACCAGACGCTCAGCCTCCAACGCGGCGAACACCCGACGCTCGTGGCCCTTCGCGTCCTCGAGAAGCATCTGCGATACCTGAACCCGGCGGAAGGCCCGGACACGGGACTCACCCGAAGCACCACGCAACTCGGCACGCTCCCGCGAAACCCGGGTCACGAGAGCATCGGTAATCGCCTTCGCCTCCAACAGCCGAGCCTCAGCGACCACAACAGCAACAGGCCGGTTCACGCCGCGACCGCCGTAGGGATCGTCCCGCGGTCGAAGACGCGCGAGTAATGACCCCAGAAAGTCAACTCAGCGACGTTCGTCGACCCATGCCGGTTCTTCGCCACCAACATCGTCAGATCCCCGCGCTTGTCGCCCATGATCTCCCGGTGCAGGAGGATCACCACGTCCGCGTCCTGCTCCACCGCCCCCGACTCACGGAGGTCCGTCAACTGGGGGAGTTTGTCCGCCCGCTGCTCCGACGCCCGATTCAACTGCGAGAGTGCGATGACCGGGATGTTCATGTCCATCGCCAGGATCTTCAACTGCCGGGACATGTCCGCCACGAACTCGTGCCGCGGCCGCTTATCCCCGGGCGGTGGGGACATGAGCTGCAGGTAGTCCACGACAACCCCGGCCAACGGTTGCCGGCGGTTCACGGACCGGGCGAACCTGCGGATGTCCGTGATCGACACCCCCGACCGGTCATCGATGAACAGGGGCACGTTCCCCCACACCTCACGGCGGGCCCGGATCTTGTTCCAATCCCCGGGAGTCAGGTCACGTTCGATCAACCGGCGGAGGTCGATGCGGAGGTCCGCGGACACGGCCCGCATCTGCACGTCCGCCTGAGACATCTCCAACGACGAGAACGCTACCGAGCCGTACCGGGTGAGTTCCTTCGCCATCTGCAGGGCGACCGCCGACTTCCCCACAGACGGCCGTGCGCCGATCACGTACAACGCCCCGGGTCGGAGTCCGCCGACGATGTCGTTCAACGCCGACCACGGGGTCGGGTGGTGATTCGGCGCCTCATCGAGCGTCCCGAGCATGTCGTCGATCGTCTCCCCGAACGACCGGACCGTGCTCGAGGTCGCCTTCGAAGTCAGATCCACCTCACGGCGGGCCGCTTCGACGATCGACTCCTCATCGCCACCATCCTGGGCGAGCTGCACGATCCGCTGACCCGCCATCGTCAGCCGCCGGCGGATCGCAGCCCTCGCCACGATGTCCGCGTAGTAAGCCCCCGACGACGCGGTCGGAACCGTCTGCGCCATCACGTGCAAAGCCGTAGGCCCACCACACCGGGCGATCTCCCCATCCCGCGTCAGCCGGTCCGTGACCGTCACCGCGTCCACCGGCTCAAGACGGGCGTGCATGTCGAGGATCGTCCGGTAGATCGTCTCGTGCGACGGCCGGTAGAAGTCCGGCGCGTTCAAGGTCTCCGCGATGTCGCTGATCGCATCCCGGCTTAGGAGCATCGCCCCGATCACGGACTGCTCGGCGGTCAGGTCGGTGCTGGTTTCGTCGATCACTGGTGGTACTCCTTCTGCCAAGGTGAAGCGGTTGTCGTGCGAGGAGTGGCCTTCTTCAGCCACGTAGCGAACGCCCCGTTCCAAGAAGCGCACCGGCGATCATGGGTTTCCGCGTGAAGCCTGAAGTTCTCAGCCTCATCGACTACGTCCAGGTGCTTCGCCTTCGCGGCCTCGATGTGAGCCGCCGTGGGCGCCCAACTTTTCGGGAGCTTCGTCTCGGGCTTCTTCGCTTCCTGCCCGTCAGGAGAAGAAGCTTTAGCTTCTTCTGAAGGACGGTCGGGTCGGGCTGGGTCGGGCTGGGTCGGGGTAACGCGAACTTCCTCCGAACTTCGCTCAACGTTCGGCCGAACACCCTCCGAACGTTCGCCCCTCGTTACGGTGCGTTTCGTCCGAACCTTCCGCATCCGCTCACGTGCTGCGTCGCGCTCGGCCTCGACGTCCGCCTTCATCGGCTGGTAGTCGGACCAGTCCTTGAACTGGTACGTCCCGTCCTGGTTGTCAATCCATAGGCCAGCGGCGACTAGGGCCTTGCAGTTCTTCGCGGTGCCCCCGAGGCGGCAGATGGCCGACATAGCGATCTGTCCGTCTGTGAGGTACTGGGCGCACCACGTGCCTGCCAAGGCCCACACGCCGACGTCCGCGGGGGAGAGGCTAAGCACCTTTGGGTGTCCGTGGAACCCGTCGTCAACCTTGAACCACGGCACTAGGCAGCACCCCCGAAGTCGAACGCCTTCTGAGCCAAACGTCCAATGGTCAGGTCGCAGAACTTCTCTTCGAGCTCGATGCCGATGCCTTTGATATTCAGGTCGGCGGCGGCTCGGAGGGTAGTGCCACTACCGCAAAATGGGTCGAGGACGGACTGTGCTCCGGTCGCTTCGATGCACCGGGTCGGCAGGGACACTGGGAACGGGGCGGGGTGGTCCTTGACCGCGTATTCGATGCCGAGGTCCCAGACGTCACCCATCCCTGATGCCGAGTGAGACACGAGCGACATGTCCGGCTTGGCGAAGAAAAAGATGTACTCGCCCCTAGTGCAGAAGGATCGCTTGTTGACGTCGATGCCGGTGCCCCGGTTCCAGATGATGCGCTGACGTAGGGGGATACCAAAGTTGTTGCCGAGGGGGTCGCGAAGAACGCCGTGCTCCACGCGGGGACGGTGGTTGTAGAAGACCGCCAGGCGGGAGACGCGCCAGCATTCAGCGAGGACGGCACGCTGCCACTCGTCGTAGGCTTCCTGACCCATGGCGTCGTCATGCTTTCCGTACCCATCACGAAATCGCCCGCCCTTGTTGCTAGCACCGGGCCGGTACATCCCACGCCCGTTGCCCCCCGGGACGAGACCCATATTGTAGGGGGGCGAGGTGACAACGATGTCGACAGATTCGTCCGGCATCGCAGCCATGGTTTCGAGGCAGTCCCCGAGGTGGAGGGTTGCTGAATCGTCCGAGTAGTAGATGCTCACTGCGCCTCACCGGCTCGCTTGAGGAGCCCGATGACGGCGGCGTCAGTGATGCCCAGGTTCTCGCCGATCTGCGCGTACGTCAGGCCGGCCTCCCTGCCCATGCGGATTACACGGATGCGGGCTTCCTTCGAGGAGTTGAACTGATCCGCCGTTGCCTGGATCTGCTCGAGGACTAGCGCCGCGTGTGGTTTGGGTGCTACTTTTCTCATGAACCGATTCCTAACCTTCGGTATGAGCCCGCCCCAACGTGTGCAAGACGTGGGGCGGGCTTTTCGCGTCTGCTTATAGGTCTAAGTCTACCCTGCAGGGGAGGATAGGGCACCCTTTCGTAGTGGGTATTTGGGTCAAGCTGCTACCTCCAATGCCGTCCGGTGGTTCGCTTCGAATACGGCGCGTGCGAACCCCATGGGGGTGGCGCTGCGGAAGTTGGCGCGCTCGGGGCCTGGTGATGCGAAGTGGATCCGGTTGTCGGGGTCGCCCAGTTGATCGTCGATGACTCGCTGCTTCGGAGGCATGATGAATCCGCCTCCGGTCCAAAGGCACGTCTTCTTCGTGTAGTTGTCGTTCGGCTCGAACGCCGTGTAGTCGTACGGGTGGAAGGTGTATTGGGGCTTCCCGAAGGCGGAAGGCAGGACGCTCACAGGGTTCTCGACGAACCATGGGGCGCCGGACAGTATGCCGATCGTTCGGCACTGCTCGGCGACCATGACCGCACGCGCCTGGAAGAGCTTGTCCGCCTCATACTTGGCCCGGAACCAGCGGGCCCCGCTGACGGCCATGTCAGTGCAGGGGGGAAACCCGAAGACTGCCACGACAACACATTTGCGGAGGATCCATCCGATCAGCTCGGACGCTTCCTCGACGGTGCCGGCGAACTTGTAGACGTTCCCCTCGACCCGCGACACCCCATGCTGGGGGTCTACGAGAAGAACGCTGTACCCGGCATCCGCCCACGGCTGGACCATGTTCCCCGTTAGGTCGCAGAGGCTGATGACAACGGCCCCGGTCCCCCATTGAGCGACGGCCGCACCGTGCTGATACTCATCGAAGGTGAGCTCACGCATCAGTCGCTGCACCTGCATTCGCCTGTGATGCGGATGGGGCAGCCGCAAGAGTTGCAGATCTCGGGCTTGGTGATCGTGGTGGTCTTCATGGTTGGTCCTTTGCTGATGGGGCTGTTGCCCTCCACCGGTGGGGGTGAAGGGCAACAGGAAGGGTGGGCTAGAAGGGTGGCTCTGAGCCGGTTTGCTGGGCGCCCCACGGGTCCGAGGCGGGCTGGTTGCTCTGCTGGCGCTGCTGCCCGCCCTGGTTCCCCTGCTGGCGCTTCGGGTGGATCTCAATACCCTTCGCCGTCACATCCAAACTCAGCCGCTTCACGCCGTCCTTCTCGAACTCCCGCGACATGAAGTCCCCGTACACGGTGACCCGCGTACCCTTCAGAACCTTCTCCGCGTAGAACTCCGCGAGCTCCCGCCACACCGTCACCCGGAGCCACTGGTTCCCGAGCTCCTCCCACGAACCGTCGTCGAGCTTCCTCGACTTCGAGTCCGCGACCGAGAAGTTCAGGACCGCGTCGCCGCCCGGGGTGAACCGGAGTTCGGAGTCGCCACCGACGTTGCCGGTGAATTTGATGTCCGCCATGTTTACGCTGCTCGTTTCTGGGTAAGTACCCGGTTGTAGTCGTTGTCCAGGGTGAACCACTGCATGGTTCCGAGGTCTAGGAATGGGGCTTCCTCGGGGGACTCCCAACGGTTGAGCTTCCAGCCGTTCTCGCGGGCCTGACTTGCTACGCCGGCGTTCGTCTCGATGAGGTCGTTCATCCTCGAGCACATGACGATGATGTTCGACGGCCGGTCGAGGAGTTTGCTGCCTCCCATGCCGCGCCCTGCCCGGTGGATTGGGATGTACGTGTCCTCGCGGTCGAGGCAAGCGCACGGGCACCGGAGATCCCGGGCGAGGTAGCGGGCGAACTGTCGCCCGTTCACGCCGGGCCCTCCGCAGGTTCCTCGAGCACGTCGTTGTCCTGCCTGGTGATCTGCAGGTCGCTCACGCCGGCGATGTGCTCGACCTTGTTCTCGTCGGCTTCGAGGGCCTTGCCGAGGTCCGTGGACTTCGGGAGGTACGGGGCGAGGGCGCGGATACCGGTCTTCCGGGCCATCTCCTCCTCGTTGGATCCCCACGGGGTCTTCTCCCAGTACTGGGGGCGGCGGGCGATGACTTTGTCCTTCGGGAGGTACGCCCAGACGGTGCCGGCGCCCTTGATCTTCGCGATGGCGACCACGCCGGTCCATTCGCGGACCTCGTCGTAGTCGGCGGGGGACCAGTCGAAGAACCTGCCGCGCTCACTGTTCGCGCCGTGGTCGAATTTGTCGCCTTTACGGATGAGGAACGTCTCGATCTTCTCGATGCGTCCGGACCGGTAGGCGAGTTCGATGTACCCCTGGAAGCCGATGATGGGCAGGCACGTCCACGTCTTAACCCACTCGTTGCCCTGCTTGACGTTGACCTGTCGCGGGGTGAGGTAGAAGTGACCGAGCGCGGGGCCGATCTCGAGCTTGAGCTGCGCGGCGAGCATGATGCCGCCGAGGAGAGACGCGGGCGTGGCCTGCTGCAGCTGCGGGGACGCAGAGACGGAGGACAGCGCGGCGCGGACGAACGCGCTCGAGTTCATCGCGCCGGCGAGTTGCATCTCGATCTGTGCCTGCTGCGACTGGATGAGATCGCGGGCGGTCGGGTTCTTGCGCTGCTCGACGGTCTTCGCTGCCGCGGCTTGCGTGAGTGGGCTAGTCATCTCTGGGCTTCTTCCTGAGGAACGTTCGGGTGGGCTTGCCGGGGCGCATGTACTTCTGCACGAGCTCCGGGTGGTCTTCGGCGAGCTTCTTGTCGTCGAGCTTCGGCGCCCCGATGCGGGGCTTCCAGGTGAAGAGGGTCTCGCCCCGGTAGGTGAGCTCCGTGGCGTCCTTCATGGCGAGCTGCAGCTTGAGCTTGATGTCGTCGAGTTGCTGGTTGATGGCGACGGCTTCGGCCTGCATGAGGCCGTACGCGCCGTAGAGGTCGTAGAGAGACTCGGATCCCTCGACCTTCGTGCCCGGCTCTCCCGGGTAAGCCACGGCCGTCTCGCTGGTGCTGATCGGCTCCGGCGGCACCTGGGCCATGATGTGGTCGACCCAAAACTCCTGCGTGCGGCGGACGAGGATCTCGAGGAACTCGCCGTCCCGTTCGACGCGGTAGAAGTCCGGGGTGTTCCCGCCGTGCAGGACGGCCATGTACCCGTGGCCGGCGCCCATGATGAGCATCTGCTGCTGCAACTGGATCTGGTAGTTCAGGGGGATCCCGTTGCCCCAGGTGTCGGTCATGAACGCGTCGGATGACTTGATCTCGAGCGGGCACCCAGCAACCTGCCGGTCCGGTGTGGCGATCAGCCACGGGTACTCGAGCGACTGGATCAGCCCCGGGGACGCGGACACGTCCAAGCCCTTCGTGTCCCGCACCCACTGGGCGATCGGTTCCTCGAGCCGGTGCCCCCAGTCCTGCCGGTCACTCATCCGGTCGTCGATTGAGTCGCTCATCTTGTCCATGTAGACCGACAGCGGGGTCGCCCACTTCGACAGCCCGAGTACGGCAGCTGCTTCCGAGGCGCCGAGTCCACCCTTCCGCAGGCGTAGCCACTCTCGGGTGTCGGGCTCTGCAGCGAGTACCTGGTAGGCCGGATCGGCGGTGATGCTCATCCGTACACCTCCTGAGGTGTTGTGACCTGCCATTGCTCGGCAGGGGTCGGGTCTTTGAAGCAGGGGAGGGTGTCGTCGCGTCCGCAGTCGATGCCGTCAGCCTCTTGGCGGCAGTAAGGGCAGCGACCGATGCCCTCATCCCAGTCCTCGGGGTCGTTTCCCCACTGGTCGTCGCTCATCGGAGGACGTCCGCGATGACGAACGCGCAGGCGGCCATGGCGATCAGGCAGAGGAGGCAGAGGACCGCTTCGCCGGTGTCGCTGAGGAGCCAGCGGCGGATCACCGGGTGCCGCCGAGGGCGAGGGCTGCGAGGGTAAGGTTCTCGTGCTCGACGCGGAGCCAGCGGTCACGCTCGTGATCCGTGTTCGGGTGGCCGTAGAGCTCGGTGACGCAGGCGCCGGTCTCGAGGGCGTGGATCCGTGAGCAGGCCTCCATGGCGTTGCTCATCGTGAACGGGCTCACGGCCCGGTCGAGGATCGCGGCGAGGATCCGGGCCTGCTGGGCGTACCCGTGTTCTTCGTCGGCCGGCGTGGACTCGGCCCACAGGGCGACGAGGGTGTCGGAGACATCGACCTTGCTAGGCTGGGAGAGGAACTGGATCGTTTGCGCGAGGCTGGAACCGTTGAGAGTCGTCGGTTGCACCCGGCGGCTCTCTGTCGTTGTGATGGTCATCTGAGTCCGTCCATTCGTTCGAGGCGTGAGTACTGCGGGTTCGGGTCGTCGGCAATCCAGGCCTGCCGGGATGCCTTCGCGTGCGCCCATGAAGCGGCGATCATGTCCATGAGGTCGAGTGGCCCGATCATGCTGTGTGAGCCAAGGGCTGAGTCGAGCGGTACAGCTCGACGTCGGCGTACGGGATGCGGATCGGCGAGGACTTCGTGCCTCGGCCGGCCTTGTATGCGTTCGGGAACCTGCCCCCGCGGACCAGGGTGAGGACGATGCTGCGCGACTGGTGGGTGAGCTCGGCGACTTCGCCGACCGTGAGGTCCTTCACCGGCGCCTGTGCTGGGAGCTTCCTCATGCCGCGTCCGTCCCGATCCACGTGAGGCAGCGGCTGCCGCGCCGGGTGGGGCGCAGGGACTTGTGGAAGCCGATGGGCCGGATGATGCCGGTATCTGCTGCAGCTTTGAAGACGCCACCCCAGCGGCCCGCGTGGTCCGGCTCGGGCACGTTGTGCACGACCTCGAGGGAGTAGGCGTCGAACGCGTGCCCGGTCTCCGCCTCTGCCTTGATGGCTCGCATGGCGACGGTCTTCCACGGTTCCGGTGCGGTCCTGAATGCGGCTTCCACACCTGTCTCGCCGGCGGGTGTGTTGATCTCCGCTTCGAGCTGGTCGATGACGTTCATGAGTTCCCCTTCAGGGTGAGTTGGGCTTCGAGGTCGAGGAGTTGGTCGCGGAGTGGTGTTTCTATCCGCCCGGAGAGGACGAGTTCTTTCCGGAGGAGCCGGCAGAGGACGACGAGGTTCACCTCGTGCGGGGTCATGCCGACGCACGCCCCTCGATGCGGTCTTCCTTCTCGATGTAGCTGACGGGGACGTTGAGCGCCCGGGCGAGCTTCAGGGTGATCGCCGGGTTCGGGTTCCGGCGGCCCTTCTCGAGGTCGTTGATGTAGCTCAGCGAGCAGGGGGCCGCCTGTGAGAGGGAGGTCATCGTGTGTCCTGCGAGCTCGCGGGTGATCCTTAGTCGGTCCCACGGCTGGATGTCTTTTGCCATGAGATGAGCCTATGCGTAGTAGTGCGTAGTGTCAACAACTTCGCACTACGCAAACGCCTACGCGCCCCTGACTAGGCATTTTCGATAGTTACACCCGTGTAATTCGATTATTCGTGCGTAGAAGTGCGAACTAATCTCCACTTGCACTACGCAGGCAACACCGTTGCATCATGTGCTCATGACAAACGACGAACAGACGCCTGAGGGGCGTCTTATAGAGGCGGCGCAGAAGCGCTCCAACATCTCGGCGCGGAAAGCGTCGACACTCGCCGGCCTGAGCGAAGGCCGCTGGCGGCAGGTCGTCAAAGGCTTCCAGGCGATCTCCTCTGACACGAGGGTCCCCGTGGTCGCCCCGCCCGAGACGCTTGCACGCATGGCGTACTCCGTGGACATCAGCCCGGACGAGCTGCGGGAGGTCGGACGGCAGGACGCCGCCGACGCGTTCATCTCCATCTACGGGGACGACGCCGAGACGAAGGACGACGCGACGACGATGCCTGTGAACGGGATCCAGCGCCTCATCCTCGACCTGAAGGGCACCCGCTCCTACGACCGGCTCGCGAGGGACTGCGGGGGAGTGCCAAAGGCGAACCGGCTGCACGCGATGGCGACCGGGCAGATCAGCAATTTCCCCGACCCCGACACCATCAAGGGCCTCTCCCGTGGGCTGAACGTTTCGGTGACCGCGGTACTCCTCGCATGCGCCCGCTCCGTGGGACTGAACGTAGAAGCGGACGGGGCCGACGAGCTCGTACTACAGGGCGCCGGCAGTCTCCCGACCGAGTCGAAGGAGCTCCTCGTCAGCATGTCCAGGCAGCTGCAGCAGACGAACGCGCAAAGGTGGAGCGGGCCGGTGGACTCCCCGGACAGGGCTGGGCTTTCCGATGGCGAGCGTTGAGGACCGCTGGCACCGGAAAGACCGCTCCCGGACGACACGGTACGGGCAGGGTCTCCGCTACCGGGTGGTGTGGGATGAGGGCGGCCGCCGGGCGAGGTCGTTTCCCACGAAGGACGCCGCCGCGAACTTCCTCCTCGAGGTCAACGCCCGGTCCAACCCTGGCGTGTTCGTGGCGCCGGCGAGGTCCCTTCTCGTAGCTGAGTACGCGGCCCGGTGGGAGGCGCAGCAGATCCACCAGCGCCCGACGTCGAGGGATCAGATCGAACGGCGGCTGCGGCTCACGGTCCTGCCATCTTTGGGGCACAAGCGGATCGAGCAGGTGACGCGTGCTGATGTGCAGGCCGCGGTGATCTCGTGGTCGGATACGTTGTCGCCGGCGACGGTGCGCCTCGCCTACACGTACTTGGCGGGCATGATGAAGGCCGCTGTCCTCGACGGTGTGGTCCGCTCGTCGCCGTGCGTCGGGGTCCGGTTGCCACGTGCCGAGGCGGAGCGCGTTCGCCCGCTATCAACGGAGATGGTCCAGGCGATCGCCGACGTGATCTGGGTGCCGTACCGGTCGATGGTGGTGTTCGCTGCAGCGACAGGGTTGCGCGGCGGCGAGCTCCGCGGGCTGACCTGGGACCGGCTGGACCTCGAGCGGGGGTCGGTGACCGTTGACCGGCAGCTTGTATCCCGTGGCGCCGACCGGGTGGTGTGGGGGCCGCCGAAGACGGAGTCCAGTGTCCGCACGATCAGCGTCGGCCCGACGACGGTCAATATGCTGCAGGGGCTCGATCGGCGCGGTTTGTTCGTGTTCCAGAACAGTGGCCGGCCGTTCACTCGCAACAACGTCTCGGAAGCGTGGCGGCAGGTGCGCAAGCAGTACCCCGACATCGGCGACGGGTGGCACCAACTACGGCACTATCACGCGTCCCAGCTCATCGCCGGCGGCATGTCCCCGGTGGCCGTCGCGCACCGTCTCGGGCACAAGGACGCGAACGAAACCCTCGCCACGTACTCGCATCTGTGGCATGACGACGACTCCCGGGCGGCGTCCATCACGGACGGCCTGATCGGCCTTCCAGCACCCGAGGAACACCCGGCCGCAATGTAACCGCAGGTCAGAGCGGTGCGGGGTCTATACCCGGCGTATCGGTCGGCCCATCCCACGACCATCCCACGACCATTCCACGACTACCCCCGGCGGGACCGTCGGCGAAAATTGTCGGTGGGACGGGCGCGTCCGTCAAGGGCTCACCTACTCGTCGGTACGTATGCGCTTCTCGAGCCGAAGCCTGTAGAGGCGCTGGGCTAGGGTGATCTGATGGACTCTGGGGGCACCGGGAGACAGCACCTGGTGCTGCGCAACAGGAATTTCCGTGCCCTGGTCGTCTCCGGGACCGTCGGCGTGTTCGGCAATGCCGTCGCCGCGGTCGCGCTCCCCGTCATCGCCGCCGTCGAACTCCAGGCCAGCAACTTCGAGGTCGCCGCCCTCGCCGGCATGACGTTCCTCCCGTGGCTCCTGTTCGGACTCGTCATCGGTGTCTGGGTGGATCGGCTCCCGCGACGGCCCGTCATGGTCGCAGCCCTGTGCGTGCGCATCGTCATCCTCGCGCTCCTGCCGGTCGGCTACTGGCTCGGCTTCCTCACCACGCCCCTGCTCTTCCTCGCTGCCTTCGTGGCGGGTGTCTCCTCCGTGTTCTTCCAGCTGGCCGATGCCGCACTGGTGCAGCAGGCCGTCACCCCGGACGAACTGATGGAGGGCAACGGGCTCATCACCGGATCCGGCGCGGCCGCGGACGCCGCCGGCCGGTCGGTGGCCGGGTGGTTGGCCGGAGTGGCGGGCGCCTCGAACACTCTCGTGCTGCAGGTCCTGATGTCGATCATCTCCCTGGTGGCCCTCCAACGGCTGGACGTCCGCGAAGTCACGCAGCCGCCGACCGAGCGTCGGATCCTGCGGGAGATGAACGACGGGCTCCGGTACACCTTCAGCACCGCCCCGCTCCGGGCCATCCTGTTCAACGCAGCGCTCTGGAACCTCGGAGGCAACATCGCGGCGTCGCTGATCGTCCTGCTCGTCCTGAGGACTCTCGGGGAATCGGAGATCTGGCTGGGCGCGCTGCTCGCGTCTGCCTCGATCGGCGGCGCCGTCGGGGGAGTGACCGCCACCGCCATGGGTGAGCGGTTCGGCTCGGGGCCACTCTGGCGCTGGTCCATGGTGCCGGGTGTGGCCGGCTATGCCTCGCTGCTGGTCCTGACCCCCGGCTGGGGCATGCTGTGGGGACTGCTCGGGATGTTCGTGATGGGCGCCGGTGTCTCGTGGAACATCGTGATCGGGGCGAGCTTCCGCCAGCGGGTGTGCCCCCCGGGCATGATGGGCCGGCTCGGAGCGGCGTCACGGATGGTCAGCTGGGGCATGCTGGCTCTGGCGAGTCTCCTCGCCGGCGTGCTGGCGGAGACCGTGGGGATCCGTGAGGCGATCCTGATCGGAGTGATCATCGCATGCCTCGCCCCGATGGTGGCCGTGCTCGGGCCCCTCCGGGGTGTGAGGCGCCTGGAGGACCTCGTGGAGGCCCCGGCGCCGAGCATCAGGACGGCGGACAACCCCTCGTCCTGACACCCCGGCGAGTCTGGGCACCTGCACGACACCTGCGGCATCCTGCGGTCCGCCACGACACCGGACCGGGGAGGTTCAGTGACCGAACGGGTCCGGATCGACTCCCGGCATCCAGGTGAGGCCCGGTGCCCCCCACCCGTTGTTCCTGATGGCCTTCGCGGCCTTCCGCCCGTACCGGTTGCTGAGGCGGTCGACGTACAACTTCCCGTCGAGGTGGTCGTACTCGTGCTGCATGCACCGCGCGAACCAGCCCGTGGCCTCGAACTCGACGGGCCGACCATCGCCGTCGACACCGGACACACGAGCCCAGTCAGCCCGTTTGAGTGCGAATGCCTCGCCGGGCACCGACAGGCAGCCCTCCGATTCCTCGTCCGGATCGGGGTCGGAGCCCGGGATCTTCGAGGTGACGAGCGTGGGGTTGACCACCACGCCCCTCGGAGGGGCGTCGTCGTCGTTCTCCATGGCCCAGACGAAGACGCGCAACCCGACGCCGATCTGCGGTGCTGCGAGTCCCACGCCGTTGGCGACGTCCATCGTCTCGAACATGTCGGCGATCAGGGTGCGGAGGTCGTCGTCGAACGACTCGACCTGGGCTGCGCGCCGGTGGAGGACGGGCTCGCCGAGGACGGTGATGGGGTGGACGGTCATGGAACCTACCTGCTCGTGGTGGATCGGCCTGCGATCGAGCGGCCGATGGACTCGCGCATGATCTCGCTCGTGCCGCCGAAGATGGTGAGGAGCCGGGCCGCGAGGAAGGCCTGGGCGACCGGGTACTCGAGGATGTAGCCGTACCCGCCATGCAACTGCAGGCAGCGGTCCGTGACGGACTTCGCCCGCTCGCTCGCCCACAGCTTCGCCTGGGCGGCGTCCGTGGGGGAGAGCGTGCCGGCGTTGAAGGCGAGCACCGCCTGATCGACGAAGGCCTCCGTCACCCTGACCTCCGTGAGGATCTCGGCGAGGGTGTGGCGCGTGGTCTGGAAATCGAGGACGCGTTCCCCGAAGGCATTGCGGTCGGTGACGTACCGGACCGTCTGCTCGTAGGTGGCCCGAGCGAGCGCGGAGGCGGCGACGGCGATACCGAGGCGGCCCTGGGGGATCTGCTCGAGGCTGTACCGCAGGCCCTGCCCCACCTCACCGACGAGGTCCGCACCGGGCACCCGCACGTTGTCGAAGAACAGCTCGGCCGTGTCCGAGGCGCGCAGGCCCATCTTGTCGAGCTGGCGCCCGGGGGTGTAGCCCTCACCCTTCCGCACCATGAAGAGGGAGAAGGCGTCGCTCGACCCGCGGCCCGAGCTGCCGTCCGTGCGCGCCAGCACCAGCGACGCGTCACCGCTGATGCCGTTGCCGATGAAGACCTTCTGGCCCGTCAGCAGCCAGTCGTCCCCGTCGCGCACGGCCTTGGTGCGGATGCCGCGGAGGTCACTGCCCGCTCCCGGTTCGGTCCATGCGCAGGAGGTGACGATCTCGCCGGAGACCATGCCGGGGAGCCAGCGTTCCTTCAGGTCGTCGCTCCCGTGCGCGAGCAGGTGGGGGAGCACGAGGTCGTCGTGGAGGTGGAACGCGAGACCGACGGCGAGATGGTTGCTCCTCGCGAATTCCTCGTCGAGCACCGCGCGGTAGCGGTAGTCGGGCATGCCCGCCCCACCGAACTCCTCGGGCACGGCCAGACCGAGCAGGCCCTGTTCGCCGGCCGCGGTCCACACGGAGCGGTCCATGATGTGCTGCTGGTCCCACGTCGCGTAATGAGGGGCGACCGCCCGCTCGTTGAACTCGCGGGCCATGTCGCGGAAGAGCTCGTGATCTTCGTCGAACACCGTGCGTTCCATGAGGTCCTTCGTTCCTGTCGGTCGCGTCGTCCGGCGGCCGAGGGCTGACGGCGGAAGCGGAGCGATTCCGCCGTGAAAAGGCGTATGCCGTCCCGGAGATCTCCGGAACGGCATACGTGCCAGGAGTCGACCTGACCACTCGAGGGTGAGTAACGGGGGTTGAACCCGCGACCTCCTGGACCACAACCAGGCGCTCTGCCAACTGAGCTATACCCACCATGTGTCTTCGCGCCGCACTCCGTCGGTGAGCCCGGCGGAGCGGCCTGCGAAAGGCAGCGGTCACAAGTTTACACAGATTTCGCCATGCTCCCGACAGCCCGGGAGCGATGTCCGGTAGTCAGGACGCCACGGAGCGTGCGATGGCCTTGCTGCTGGCCGAATCCGGTCCGGGCGCCGGCACGAAGACGGCTGCGCGGTAGTAGCGGAGCTCGCGGATGGAATCCTCGATGTCCCCCAGGGCTCTGTGCCCGCCCGTCTTCGCCGGCGACTGGAAGTAGGCGCGGGTGTACCACCGACGGGCGAGTTCCTTGATCGTCGAGACGTCGATGATCCGGTAGTGCAGGTGATCGACGACGAGCGGCATGTCCCGCAGGAGGAAGTTGCGGTCGGTCCCGACCGAGTTCCCCGCGAGCTGCGCCTTGCGCGGTTCGGGCACCCAGGTGCGGATGTAGTCGAGCACCTGCTGCTCGGCGTCGGCCATCGTGATGCCGCCGTCCAGTTCCTCGAGCAGACCCGACGTCGTGTGCATCTGCCGCACGAAGTCACCCATCTGATCGAGCGCCTCCGGGGTGGGCTTGATCACCACGTCCACACCGTCACCGAGGATGTTCAGTTCGGAGTCCGTGACGAGGACGGCCACCTCGATCAGCGCGTCGTTCGTGAGATCGAGCCCCGTCATCTCACAGTCGATCCAGACGATGTGTTCATTCGATACAGGCATTCGACCAATCTACCGTCCGTCACCGACGCGACGACCCGCGCCCATGCACCGTCGGACGTCCGGCTGACCCCGCGTCGTCCCGGGCGTCCGCCGGAGTCCCGATGCTAATATTCGAGCAGTTCACTCAGGGTTGCGGGAGATCTGGGAGTCCCTGCGCTCTCCGGCGGAAAGACCGAGCCGAAGGCGCCCTGGCGACCGTCGGCGCACGCCGGTGGTCCTGAGAACGCAGGCGCTCCACGCCGACCCCAGCTCGCCGACGATTGGATGCACGAATGGCCTCCCAGGTCCCGCTCACCGAGGTCGAGACGACGTCGGGTCCGGATCGGCCGAACGTCGCCGTCCTGCAGGGATTCATCGGCGCGGTGCTGATGTGGATGGGGTCGCTGGGGGTCGGCTGGTTGTCCCTGGCCTCGGCCGAGCTCCGGCGCAACCCGGTGATCATCTGGCTGCGCTTCGAACCCGCGGGAGCCGTGCTGGCCGTCCTGCTGCTGGCGGTGGGCGGCATGCTGCTGATCCGGGCGTGGCTGCGTCTCGGCCAGCGCCTCGCCGGGTGGTCCGACGAGACCCGCCCGTTCATCCTCAAGGCCATCGTCGCGTGGACCATCCCACTGGCGGCCGCGCTCCCGCTGTTCAGCAGGGACGTCTTCGCGTACATCGCTCAGGGCCAGGTGATGATCGCCGGGCTCAATCCCTATGTGGACGGCTACTCGCAGATCTCCAACTACCTGCAGATCGGCGCGGACGATCTCTGGGCGCAGAGCCCCACGCCCTACGGTCCGGTGTTCCTCTGGATCGAGGAGGGCATCGTCAGGATCACCGGAGGCAATCCCGACACCTCGATCATCCTGTTCAGGGTCGTCGCGCTCGTCGGTGTGGCCCTCTGCGTGTACATGGTGCCGAAGCTCGCCGACCTCCATTCGATCAACGCCAACCGGGCGCTCTGGCTCACCGCCGCGAACCCGCTCTTCCTCATCAATTTCGTGGCCGCCATCCACAACGATTCCCTGATGATCGGCCTGGCGCTCGCAGGTCTGTACCTGGCGGCGGTCAAACGGCCGGTCCTCGGCATCCTCCTCATCACGCTCTCGGTGGGGATCAAGCCGATCACGCTGATCTTCCTGCCGTTCGTCGGGCTGATGTGGGCCGGCAGGGGAGCGTCCTGGCCGCGACGCTTCCTCTACTGGTTCCTCACGGCCGGGATGTCCCTCGGCCTCCTGTGGGTGATGGGGATGATCAACACGTTCGGCTTCGGCTGGGTGGGCGCCCTCAGTACGCCGGGCAGCGTGTGGATCTGGTACGCGCCCGTCGGCTTCATGGGCCTCGTCATCGCGACCCTCGGCGACGCCGTCGGGCTCAACGGCTGGGACATCACCAACGTCTTCAATACCCTCGCCCGCGTCGCCTCGCTGGCGATCATCGCGCTGCAGATCTTCCGCGGGGATCACAGCAGGCTGGTGCGACGCCTCGCCTTCGCCTTCGCGGCCATCGTGCTGCTGTCGCCGATGATCCAGTCGTGGTACGTGGTGTGGCTGATCCCGCTCTTCGCGGTCACCGGCATCCGCGACGACTGGCAGGTGAAGTCCCTGTACTTCACCGTCGCCTTCTTCATGGTCTACGCCATCACGGACCAGCTCGACATCTTCCCGTACTTCGACTTCAGCCTGATGATGGCGCGGCAGGTGGCGGCCGTCGTCGCCCTGGGTTTCGCCCTCTACCTGGTGTTCCTCGACCCGCACACCAAGCTGCTGTTCCGTCGGCGCTACCAGCCGCTCGCTCCCGGTCAGCTGCACTGATCAGCCCGCACCCGGCTCCGGTGAGCGGGTCCGGCGGAGTCCCGAACAGCCGCTGTGGCGGCCGAGGGATCAGGTGCGGGGCCGACGGCGAGCGACGATACTGGGTCGATGACCGATACAACGACGACGACGTACAACGGCGAGTTCGAGATCACCGCGTGGGAACCGCAGACCTACTCCGCACCGGGCAGCCACGGCGAACTCTCGCGGGTGAGCGCCACGAAGGTCTTCGAGGGGGAGATCAGCGGCACGAGTACCGCAGAGCTCCTGATGGCCGGCAACGACGTGGGAGCCGGGTACGTGGCGTCCGAGGAGTTCACGGGTTCGATCGGGGACCGCGCCGGGACGATGGTGGTGCAGCACTGGGGTGTGGCGGAAGGATCCGAGGCCGCGAGCTCGGGGCACGTGGTGCCGGGATCCGGGACGGGCGGGCTCGAGGGCATCTCCGGGAAGGCCGTGTACTCGCAGGACCCCGACGGTCAGCACCGCCTCGAACTGCGAGTGGTCTTCGCGGACGTCGAATGAGGCAGCGGCCGGTACCCTGCACGGCGGCCCATAGTAAACTCGACGGAGTCCGCCTCCGTAGCTCAGGGGATAGAGCAGGGGCCTTCTAATCCTCTGGTCGCAGGTTCGAATCCTGCCGGGGGCACGTGTACAGGGCCGGGCGTCGATCGCCCGGCCCTTTCGCGTCCCGGACCCGTCGAGTCCCTACCGCAGTCGATGACCTGCACGCACGCCCTGCCGGCCCATGACTCCTCGACGACGGCTGTTATCCACATAGTCATACCGCGACCGTCAGCGTCCGGGCAGCCCGCCGAGACTGGTTGCAGCCGGCGGACGACGTCGGTGACAGTGACTACGGAAGGACAGATATCATGACCGACATCATCACCGTGCGGGGCTACGTCGCCACGGACGTCCGACTCACCCTGGCCCAGAGCGGGCTCCCGATCGCAGGCTTCCGCATGTGCTCCACGGAGCGTCGATTCGACAGGGAGACGAACGCCTGGGTGGACGGACACACCAACTGGTAGACAGTCCAACTAAGACGTACGAGCTATTTCAGGCGTAAGTCCTTCCGCATAGCGTCCTGCACGCCAGTAAGAGCTTTGTACGCCTCATGCACACGCCTCGTGCGGTCCGGGTTCGTTGTCTCGCTCGCAATCTCGATGACATCGTCAACGCGGTCGAGGAACTCACGAAGGGCAACGTGCACGCCTTTAGACGCTACAAAGACCGCCTGCTGAGTCGTGAACTCCCGTGACGCTTCAGCGAGGGCGTCATGATTGCCGCCCGAGAACATGCCCATGCGGTTGATCTCGGCTAGAAGTCTCGTGGCGCGCGAATCCAGTAGCTTGTACTCCGCTAACTTCTCGTTTCTCATCCACTGCCTGTGCTCCGTGGTGCGAGTGAGGAAGGCACCGACAAGGCTTCCGGCCAGCGCGGAACCAGCGGCTATGAGGGCGATGAGAAGCTCTTGAGGCATGACTCAAAGCTAGGTCAGTAGAGCGGCGTGGACCACTGGGCGCACTTCAAACCCTCGGTCATGGTGTGCCCCTCTGGTGCGGTTGCTGAGTTGCCCTTGATCTCTTTGCGGGTTGCCTTGCGAAACATGACGGTTAGGTGAGTGCCGGGGCAGGTAGGAGTAATTTCTATGATGTCCCGCCGTCCCTTGCGGTAGAGACCCACCGGGAATCCCGCGCCGTTGAGCATGTGCAAGCTACCGCCTTCAAAATTGAGCAAGTAGATAACCCAGACGGGGCGCTTCTGAAGCCGTTCCAGTTGCCAGAGATCGTCGCCAACTTTGGTCAGTTGCCAAGGCTCGGTGGCGGTGTCGTTTCTGTAGGACAGATAGCCGACCGTGACGCCTGCGAGACCAAACACCACACCGAGAACACCTATGACAAGTTCCATCCCGTCACCCTACAGATGACAGAGGCCGCCCCTGCGCGAATGATGTTTGGGGTATCAATTCGAGATGCAGGAGCGGCCTCAACCAGCCTAAGCGCCTAGGAGCCCTTGGTAGGTCCACTTGGTGCCGTCGTAGCGGAACAGGTCTCGGCTTGCTCCGTAGAGGAACAGGTCACCTTCGATCATGCCGCGCACGTCGAAGTAGTCCACGGTCTCCGGTCCGTTGGTATACCAGCGCGAGCCACGTTCGCCCTTCACGCCTTGGATGCCCTGTGCGCCCCTCGGGAGCGTGAGGTCTAGCGTCTGCTCGGGAGCGGTACCGGTGATCGAAGCCTTAGCCTCGGTGCCGGTGTTGCCGGTGGTAACCGTTCCTACTGTGAGGACGTTTGCCGATCCGGCTTCACCCTGAGGACCGCGCACGATGGCGACACCGTTAGCAGTCGGAACAGGAGCTACCTCGGACAGGTCACGCCTGCTGTCTGCGGGTACGTCGATGCTGAAGCTGTCCAGCTTGACGGGCCTGCCTGCGGCTTCGAGGTCGAAGCTCACTAGGTAGGTGAATCCCGAAGGATTGAGCGTCGGATGGTCGGTCGCTGTGAGGCTCTTAGAGAAGCTTCCAGCCACCAAGGGGACAGCCACAGGCGACGGGAGCACTACGGCCTTCTCAGAGGCGTTCAGGACCACTGAAGAGGCAGTGAAGTACACCGTGCCGGTGACCATTCCGAGCGGCTCGGGGCTTTCGAAGTGGCCGGTGATGATTCCGTACTTCATCAGGCACCACCTAGAAGTAGCTGTACCGCTGCGAGTAGCTGCGTATCCGAAATCACTGATACGTCCTTACCCGGCTTCAGTACCTTCCCACCGTCAACGGCGTAGGAGTAGGCATCATCGAATCCCGGCTGACCAGCGACGGCCCACCTGTTATCGACGGCCCAACGCTCAGCGTCTCGGATGCCTTGAGTAGCAACGCACGCTGTGATGCGGTCGAGGAAGTCAGGGTCTTTCGCCATTTGCGCGAGTGTTGAATAGCTCATCAGTACGTAGCCTTCTTGCTGATAGTCAGGGTTGAATCGGCCTCGATTTCTACGCCTACGGTGTTGGTCTGCGCACGTACCTTCAGGACGTCACCAGCATTGAGACGGAGTGTTTCGAGTACTCGGACCTTTGCGAAGGCCTGAACACTTCCCTCGGCGTCCATGAGCGTATTCAGGATTTCCACGCCGTTGACCTGAAGACGCACACCGACAACAACAGCACCACCGTTGAAACTTAGGCGCGAATTGATGTCATATAGACCGTTCTCGGGAACAATGATTGCGGCAGAGTTAGCGGCGTGAGTAATACCACCCTGCTTCAAAGTTTCGGTCTGCCAAAGTACATCGAAAAATGTGTCCTTCACAGCGAGCGCTTGCTTGGCGTTTTTGCCGCCGATGAAAGTAGGTGCCTTAGTGATCTTATCGAGTGCAGCTTCCACACTCTCGGCGGTCGTCTGAGACTGAACCGGGATATTCGGCACGGCTGTACCGGCGGGGTAGTAAATCTTGTGAGTAGTTGTAATAGGCATTTCGAGACTCTTTCTTAGATTACTTCTGGTTGACGGGTGACAACGTTCATTGAGCCGTTGCCGGGGGTGAAGGAGACCGAGCTGACAATGTGTCGCTCCTGCTCTCCTGAGGGGAGTTGTACGGTGACGGTCATACCGGGCCTGAGCCAGTACGCCGCCACGGCTTCGAGTTGGATTGTGCGTGCTTTGGCGATCTTGACCGCTAGCACCGTCTGCGCTGCTATATCGGCGGCGTACTGCGTAATCGGTCCTGAGCGCTCTTCGAAGTAGGTTTTGAGGCCTATGGCGTCACGTCCGTGCTTACCATTTCCGGGTACAAACTGAAACGCTGTGATTGAGACTTCGTCGTTATTGGCGTTTTGCCACGTGTATTTCAGGACTACGGCGTTTGCATAACCAGAACGTTGAAGAGTCGTTTTAGCGCTCGAAATCGTCCCGTCAGCACCAGTAAGCAACTTGTGTGCGGAAACCCCGGCTACCTTCGAACGCTCCGTGATGTACCAACGGCGGTCACCTTCGCACCGAATCCATGTATTAGTTCGGTTCATCAGGTCTTCGACTAGAGAGGCGTGGCTATCGCCTACTTGCAGTCCCAGTTCAGTAAGGAATTCAACTCCGTAGCCGGGGCCAAAGGCAGATACAACTGATGACTGATCAGGGAGAATTGCATTGTCAATGGCAAAGATGACCGCTTCGTTTAGGCCGGTCTTTGGTGGCTGAGCACCGCCGAAGTGCACGAAGTCCTGCAACCTCAATTCATCCGAGACAGCGGTAAGGCGCACTTCGTTATTCGGCCTGATCACATCTCGGGTGAGGAGTTGAAGGTCAGCAATCATATGAGCGTCACGCGAACGGGCTTCATACTCATAACCGAGAGTTACCTTGATTCGGCACAGGCCGTTTGGGTCGAGGCGTTCAAGCGTTACCTGATCAGTCATCGTGACGGTCATATCAGCCTGAATGTACGGAGACCACGACTCATCAAAACTGATGCTCATATCCTTCACGTCGAGAGTAATCGGCTCGCCGGTCCTCGGATAGGCGATAGCTGAGTAGATATGAGTGACCGAATTATCCCGGATACGCTGGTCAACGTCAGGCCAGAAAGGGTAAGTTGATGGCCTTGTTTCTGGCATTGCTTCGAGTGCCATTAGACCTTCTCCTTTCTGATAGTGAGGTCATTGAAGGTTGCGAACTTCGCGGTTACTGCGTTGAAGCTTGGGTAGGAGCTTGCGAGTACGTCGAAGGTCCAGCCAAGAGCACCGGCTAGCTTTCCGGCAGGGGCCTTCACTTCTACGTATTGGATGTTGAGTGCGTACTTAGTGTTGCTCTCACCCTCCACAGAGAAAGGCGCAACGTTTGTAGAGGTTGCCGTAAAGTACATATCGAGACCCGTGACGTTTTGCTTTAGCATGACGATTTCGCCACGGTCGAAAACGTTCTCTAGCTTTCGGGCCTGAGCGAAGGAATCGCAGAAGACTTCCATTGAGCCTGTGCGGTCTCCGAGTACACCTAGGGCCACCAGAGGATCGGGCCTGCCGATGACCACATGCACCGTGCTCTGTGACTGACGCTGTGAGCCGTAGTTGGTCACGGTCTTCACCTGCTCCGAGTAGTTCGGCAGGATCGGGACAAGTAGCCAAGGGCTACTGAGTCCCAGCGTTGCCGTAGCTGAAGCGCCCGTATCGGTGGCTTCGACCACGGAATATGTGTTGATACCTGCGGCAGCCTCGTAATCCGTGATCAAGAGCGTTCCCGTAAGCGGGGTAGGTAGCTGACCCTGAAGGGTGCGCACTTCAGAGACGCCGTTAGCGTCGTTACGGAGAACCTTGCTGACGGATGAGGTAGTAGAAATTTCGAGCTGGACAGAGGCTGTCTCTGTGTTGGGTATTGCTCTGATAGTTGTCACGGGTATTCCTAATTAGCTAGCGGCTGACCGATACGCGGAATTGCATCCGCGTGGACAGTAATTCTGCGGCCATTGAGCGAGGCAATCGCATATTCGGCTGAAGAGGTATCGGCTCGTACGTCAATGACCTTTGTGACCCTTTGGTTGACGAAGTCATTCACGACGCGCTGACCCTGTGAGGAGTCGGCCTGTAGGTCGGTAGTAATCGCCTTCGGGGTCTTGAGAACCTGATCGATGTATTGACGCGCTGCGTCCCTAGAACCGAAGTAGGGAGCGATCTGATTGATAAGCGCTTCCTTCTGCACATTCATTGCAGAGGTCGTAACGCCTACGTCCGCGCCTGCATCAATCTGAGCCTGAGCCCAATCGTTGATAGTCCCGATCTGATCTAGAACGGCAGAGCGGTTGTTACGTCCGGCTTCAGTGTTGATATCGACGGTCTGACCGTTCTCAGCAAGAGTTGCCGTGAGAGTCTGTGTGCCTTCCACAAGAGCAATGTCAGCTTCAAGGGCACTTAGGTTGGCGTCTGCAAGTTCGTTCTTTAGATCGATAGCTGCGGCCAGTGCCTCATTGTTTGCGCCTACGGCTTCAGTCTCGATACCGTAAACATCGATTGCATTGTTCTGCGTATCGATATTTTGCTGTGCGGCCTCTCGAAGCTCCTGCAACTTATCGCGTTGCTTGATCAGCTCCTCGCCGTACGGAGTGATCGTGGTGGTGCCGTCCGAGTATGACTGTGTTGCATCATCAATACCGCGCTGAAGGTCTTCGAAGGCGCTGATGGTTCCGTCGAGGAATCCCTGTGAATCTTCGACGCTTCCCTGAATACCCCTAAAAGCATCCTTGGTATTTACGTCAGCTTCGTTTGCAAGCTCTGCGTACTTCTCAAAGTTGGTCTTGGCTTCGTCAATCCAGAATGTCATCCAGTTGTCTTCGTTGACTTCACGGCCCCACTCCTTGATGCGGCCACCAATATCAACGGCGTCCATATTGCCACCAAGATCGGAGAATTCAGCGGCTAGGTCAGCAACCTTCTGCTTAGCCTCGGTGTTCGCTTCTCCGAGCTTCTGCATCTCAGTCAGGGCGATACCGATACCGGCAGCAAGGCCTAGACCGATAGCGCCACCGAGAAGGCCGAAGGATGCGCCACCTTCAGCGGCAATCTCTCGGAAGGTGTCGATGAGGCCTTCGGCTGATCCGTCGAAGGATGAGGCAGCTTCCTGAGCGGAGGAGTTAGCTTCGTCGCCTAGCTCCTTGAAGCTGGACTTGCCCTGATCGGTTCCGCGCTTGAGGTTGTCGCCAATACCCTGACCGGCCTTACCGCTTGCGTCCTCAGCAGACTTCAGGGCCTGTGTCAGATCGCGGTCTAGCTCCTTGCCCTTGTCGGATACCTCACCTAGCGAGTCTTCAACTTTCTCAAGGGAACTGGACACATCTTTAGCGCCGTCGCTGACAGATTCGCCTAGACCGTCTTTGAGCTTGTCGCCTGCGTCCTCGGCTTTGTCGGAGACGCTATCGAGGTAATCCTCAACATTGCCGAGAGCGCTCTTAGCGTCTGTAGCGGCCTTCTCTGTGCCTTCACCAATGGAAGTGCCGAGAGAGTCTCCGGTGTCCTTAGCGGCGCTCTCAACGTCAGTGAGGGCATCCTGAACATTGTCGAGGGAATCAGCAATGCGCTTACTGCCGTCCTCTACTCCTGATGTATCGCTTGTAACAATAATTTCAATGGGTCTACCGGCCACGGTTCACCACCTTTCTTAGAATTCGGTTGCCTCATAGATCGTGCGCGTAATCGTCTGCACGTGAAGCGAGGTAAGTCGGCTGATTGCGGACTTAGAAGCGGGCATCACTACGTAGCCCTTGGCGCGGCGAGCGGGAATTTGATTCCCGGCGCGTCTTGTAACGGTGTGGCGCTTACCCTTTGGGGAAGTCCTGTTGTACTTAGTGAATTTGCCGGATCGGTTCGAACCGAACTCGGCAGGACGGGCCAGCTCTGAGGCTGTAGCTCCACCGGAAAGCTTGCGGTTAGAACCCCCTGCACGGAGGGTGATTACCGCTCCGGCCTTGACGGTGGTGCCCGAACGGAACACAGCAGCGGTTAGCTTGCTGTATCCCGCTCGGGATTCCACTTCTTCGCGCCAGATGGGCGTTGATTCGCTTCTCTGGTACTTGCGTAGGTTGTTCTTCAGGTCTTTAGGCAGCGCCCTGAAGGTCTTATTGACTGCCTTTAGTGAGGCAGCATCTACCTCATACACAACTACGGCCTAGGTAAGGGCGATTACTGGGCGACCGGTGACGGGCAGCGTCACAGAACTTTCAGCAGCCGCATCCACGGAACCTCCGATAGCACCGGGGGTAAGGGTGACAGTTGCGGTGATGTTCGGACCGGTGGCACCGCCAGCAGGCTTGAAGACAACTACTACGTTCTTATTTGCGTTGTTGAACAGACGCATTGAGAGCGAAGTAGCCTGTGTCCAGTCCTGAACATAGGTAAGCGAAACATTCCAAACCTCTACAGAAGATGACTGTGAGGTAAGGCCAGAAATACCCTTGAAGGTGATTGCGGAAGAGGTAGGCGTGAAAGTCACGTTAGAGACTTCATCGGCTACAGCAATTCCATCGACGGTGAGCGTGGCGCTCTTGAGGAACAGAGGATTAACGGCCATTTTTAGACCCTTTCAGAGTTGATGATTGAACGGTAGATGTTTGAGGAGTTTGCGGAACAGGTGATTTCGTACCCGTGGTACTTCTCATCGAAGATGCGACGATTGACAGCGGACCAATCCACGCCTTCGACGCGCTGTAGGGAGAGGAGAACTTCGTCTAGGACTTCATCGAGGAAGTCTTCGTCACTCTTTCCGATCATGACTTCGAGAGTGCATTCATGGGTAAGAGTGTTAGCGGTCTTTGACAAAGCCGAACGGAAGACGTGAACACGAGTGCCGCTGAGGTTGTCCGGTGCACTTACTAGCTCGGTCTTCACGGCGTAGCCGGGGTTATCCTTCGTGATCTGATCACCGATGATTTGACGGACGCTCATGCTCCCAACCTCCCTAGCGGATTGCGCTTAGGTCTGAGCAAGTCACGGGCCTGAAATACCAGCGGATAGGCAGGAACTTCGAAGTTTCCTTCACCGAATGATTCCCTGTTACCACCGCGAAAAGCGCCGTAGATGTGCTTAGCCTGCATAATCTCGGCTTGCTTATAGCGGGCCGGGACAGGAGCGCCCTTCAAGTCAGGAGCGAACGCCTCACATGCCTCGTGCGCAGCTTCGAAAAGCTGGGCAAGAGTGTCTGCGGGTAGGTCTTCAGCATCGGGCCAAACGGAGTAGATGAATTCAGGGCTACTCAGATCGTTGTACATAAGGCGTTCGCTCCTTTCGGGAACTAGAGGGGGAGTGATTATGGAGTAGTTACGGCGTTTTCGACGCGAACAATACCGCGTGAATCGTGAGTAACAGCAGCCCAGTAACCGAAGATTGCGGTATCGAAGCCGCCATTAGCGGGGGTCTCTACCTCGGCGCGAACCGGAGTACCGGCAAGCTCGTAGAAAGTGGCAGAAGGCTTGGAGATAACGTGAATTGCACTCACATCAGCGGTAGGCACGATTGCGAAACCGTTGAGGTTTCCACCTTCGAGACCGAGCGCAGAGCTAAGGTATTGAAGTGAATCGTCATTACGGGAAAGCAGCAGATCGCGGTACATGGTTGTAGGCACGAGAGCAGCGGTAGGGGTAGCCAGCTCGTCAGAAAGAATCTGAAGTGCTCCGTCTACGATTCCGGCAGCGGTAGCGGAAACACCGGTAGGCACTGAACCGGCAGCTACAGCAGTAGCGCTGGAAACAATGTGAGCAAGAGCCTTCTGATCGGATACGCGTGCGTATTCTTCGATCTGGAAGCGGTAGTAACCGTTCAAGAATTCTGTATCGCCAAAATCTCGGTAGGCGCGGTCAATGCTGTTACCGCCTGCGAGGTACTGAGCGACTGCCTCGTACTCTTCTGTCGTCACCACGCGACTAGGCACAGCCGTCGGAAAACCGCTGTAATCAGCGACGATAGGGCCCTGCACAAAGCGCCATCCGCGCATCTTGCGAGCGGTCAGGGGGGCAGAAGCGAGGAGGGGAACGTACTTGCGCTGGTAGGACTTCTGTAGCCAAGCCTCGCCTAGCCACTGATCCTGACGGGAAGCGCCACCGGCAGCCTCAGTCACGTTGGCAAGAGCGAACACGTTCTTCTGACCAGTAACACCAGTAGCGTTCAGGGCATTCGCGAGGGTCTTATCCTCTGAGGCAGCAGCGATGAGCTGAAGACCCTGAGAGAAAGACTCAACCTTCGGAGCGGTAGCAGTAGCGGTTGTTGGGATTGCGTTTGATTCCATAGCCTTTAGGCCTTTCATAAATGGTTCTTCCTCGGCTGTAGCGGGGAAAGATTCGGGTAGATCGGAGGGAGCTTCTTCGGTTACTTCTTCCTCAGTCGCTACCTCTTCGGTAACTTCCTCGGATGTTTGGTCGAGAGCACTTTTGATGCTCTCTACGGCTTCGGTGAGGTCTTCAAGAGCCTTCTCAACGTTGCCGAGTTCAGGGGCGCTCTCCGGCTGATCGAGGAACGCTTCGGAATCCTCGGAGAAAGCGGAGATAAGGCGAGCTGATCCAAGTGCAGGATTGATGCAGATACCTGCACCGGATAGGACCGCTCGGGTAATGACACCGGCTGAGGGAGTCATCTCGGAAAGCTCCATGCTGATTCCTGTGCGGAGTCCGTCTGTAGCTTCGGTGAAAATGTCACGGCCAAGAGTCGTATTCGCCAGAGTCACAACGGCATAGAGTCCGTCAGACTTTGACTCAAGTGCGGACAGCTTGCCAATTGGTCGGAATGGGTCGTGTTCAACGTTGACGATTGAGCCCTCAGCCTGTGAGAAGTCGATACTTCCCTCAGGGAAAGTGGCGTCACGGTCACGCGCCTTTTCGTTGTACGGTGCAAGCTTGTAACGGAGGGTTCCGCGCTTCTCTGAGAAGCTGACAAGCTGACCGACTGAGAATGTTTCGGTCATTCGGTTACCTCATTAGTGGGTTCAGGGACTACGCCCTTATTGGTGTTCTCGGGATTGGTGTCAAACCCGCTGTAGTCAAAGTTCACCTTTACGCCAAGCGCTCCGGTGAGACGGTCTGCAATGGGCTCGGTGAAGGTCATAATTGTCAGAGAAAGCAATTCCGACGCTTCCATGAGCGTGTTGCTGTAGGTGTCAGATGACCCGTCTACGGCACCTTCGAGAAGGGAAGCGTTGATATTGAGAAAGTTGGCAAGATCAATTCGGCACTGATTACGTGCTGCGGCCATAATCTCGTTAGCGTTATCGCCTGCGCCGTAGGGCTGAATGGTGATCCCGTAGGGCACGTAGACCATTCCGCCGCGCTTCGAGGTCAGGGAATTCTTGAGTTGGTCCATAGCCTCGGCAACTTCGTCAGCATCTGCGCCGCTATCGGAATCTTCAGTGACCAACGTGACCGGGCTAGGAAGCTGTACGCGGTTGGATACGGTCTGACTAATCGATGTGTACTGTCGAATTGAATTTCGGGCAGCGTCTAGGAGTCCGGTAGGTAGGAGGCTTCTGAAGAAGATGAAGTCATTGTCTGAAACGGGAGAGTCGTCAATCTTCACGACGCCCTTATCTGAGGTCCAACGGCTGCGGTCTACGTGCTCAGCGGCAGTGATACTCCCGAAAGAATCGCGGTCAAGCTTCCACATAGCGTTTCCGTGGAAGATAAGTGACTGGATTGTCTCGGCGATTCGTAGCTGAGGCGTCATATAGCCGTGAGATTCGTTGAGCCAAGGGGCAGAATTGCCCTCTGCGGAGAGCTCAAAACGGCTGGAAAGGGAGGAATAGAGGGCGATTGCACGCCATACAGCGGGTACTTGGAGCGCTTCCGCTGCGGTCACTGGGTAGGCCGAGACGTCGAGGTCCGGAAATATCACGGCTTCGAGCGGGAGAGTCTGGCTCAGAATCCCGTGAGGAAGAGAAAGGGTGTTGCTATCGGGCACGGAGGGCACGCTTGAAGTGGCAGCAGCGAATAGTTCGGTGCGCCTCGTGAAGATATCCCTGAGTGCCATGTGTTGCCTTCTGTGTATGTTTATCGGCTTAAAGAACTAACGCCGCTTCCCAACCCGAGAGATAGGGTTGAGAAGCGGCGTCGTTTGATGCAGTCTTTTGAAGGAGTGACTATATCCATTATATCACCGGTATTTGGTTCACATGTGTGAACTAGTTTAGAAAGCGCCACCCTTCGGACGGTTTCCTGTGCTCTTCTCTCGCTTTCCTGCGGCTACAAATAGAGCGGCTGATCCTGCACATAGTGCGGAAATGTCAGCGGTGGAGGACTTACGGCCAAAGAGACGGGTCTCTCCGTTCCATCTCCACACCACGGAAGCGGCAGCGGTATCGAGTGAAGCGCTATTTGAATGCCTCAGGGTTCCGTCTGCAAGGCTCTGAGAGATAAGCGCGGCACCTGCTCCTACCTCTTTGAGGTTCAAAGGGCGTAGGCGAGCGGTGTTGAATCCACGCAAGCGACCGAGAGAAGCGGCGGTGGAGACGTTGAATCCAATTGGATCGTAAACAATCTCAATTCTCGGGTTTGCCTTCTGCGCCTTAGATAGCTCTGTAGCGAGCCAGTTTGTCCCGGCCCGGTGTTCCATCGTCTGCACGTGCTTTAGGCCCTCAGCGTCCAGCCAAGAGGCTGTGAGGCTACCGCTAGAGCCGTCTATCGCACAGTCGAAGCCGAGTACCCAATCGCCCTCGGGAATCGGCTGAGGATCGGTAGCTGTAGCGGTCCAGAGAGCTTCAGGCAGGGCGCGAGTGGTGTAGTCCGGCGGCCACTGACCCATGTACTCCATGGACCACTGGGGCATCGTCAGGCCTGCACGCCTTGCCCTCATCTTCTCGATGGTGGTCAGTGTCTCGATGCCGGGGTGAGTGGCCTTCCAAACCTCTTCGTCGTCTAGGTCTGCGTGCTCCGGTGCTGCGTACTCGCTGATTGCGTGCCCTGCTAGGCCCTTACGTCCGGCTTCTAGGGCATCCCAGTACCAACCTGCACGCTGCTTGCCCGGTGTCCCGCACAGAAGGAACATGCCGTCTTCTACGGTGTCGAAGAGGGGAGCGGCTGACTGCCTAATGTCCTCTGACTTCTCCGGCTCAATCGCTTGGAATTCGTCAATGAGGATGATCGATGCGGAGTCTCCTCGGAAGTTGTCAGGATCGGGGGAGATGGAGTGCAGACGGCTTCCGTTCTCGAAGTACATGGAGAGGTCACCAGCTCCACGGAGAATCCTGGGGCCGCCCTGCTCCTGCGGGTAGAAGCGGTCTAGGCGTCGAGCTGCGGACAGGTAGCGCTCTCGGGACTTCTGCCCTGACTGCGCGGTAACGATGACTTCGAAGTCTTCGTTCAGGTCACACATGCCGAGAATCCACGCCCACAAGATCGTTGTCTTCCCAGCTCTACGCGGCCAGCAAACACTTGTGGTCTCTACTCGCTCATCAAGCATCTTTGCTAGTTCGAGCTGGTGAGGATGGAGAGTCCACCCGAGCATTTCAGCGCCTCGAAGCGCTGCGGCACTCAATTTCCGGCCTCTGAGACAAAAAAGAGAGGAGAGGAACGAAGGGTTATCAAGCAATTCAAGAAAAAACTCTTCAGCGATTTCAATTCAGCAATTTGCCAGAACTTTGTTGTGCGTTCCTTCTCGGCAGCACGGACCGTAGTCGTCTGCGTCTTGCGTGCGTTGCCTAGCTTTCCTCCGTGGCTTTGGTTACACACACGATGTGAGACCGCGAGGTTGTCGAGGGTGTGCGCTCCACCCTCAGCCTGTGCGGTGGTGTGGTCTACATCCCACGCGATGCCTAGCTCTTTGCAATCAGAGGCAGAGGGGATAGTGATGCCACACCTGTAGCAAGGTGCGGGCAGGGTAGCGGCGAGCCTAGCTCTAGCCGTTGTGACCTTGCGGCCTGACCATTCTTTGGACATAACGAGTAATCCCTTTCCACGGGGCTAAGTTGTCGTTATGTCGTTTGCTAGTTCTTCTATACCTGTCTAGCTCAGGCTTAGGGCCTCTTGCCCTTGGGCGGCTGTCTTTCCAGCCTGTCAGCCTTACGGCACTAACCCTTCGGACCCTTCACCCGATTCACGATCAGCTTCGTTACTTCGATGATTCCGTAAATAACTAAGCCGACGATGATTACCTCGGTAGGTAGCCCAGTCCATGCGGTGATATCCATGACCGTCCCCTTTCGTTCAGAGGGCGTGGACTTAAACAGCAGTAGCCCCGGCTAATCGTCCGGGGCTACTGCTCACCTATTTGTTACCTCGGGTGTTCGAGGGGACTGCATCCGTCTTTCCGGAACGTCAACCAATATCCACTATGTTAGTAGTGATATTACCTCCAATTATACCAGCGCTTTTGCTTAGGCTTGCGAGTCGGATTGTCGAGACGGTGCTTTATCCCGGTGACCATCTCGCGCACTTCATGCAACTCTTCACGCAATTGTCGGACGGCCTCTTGAAATTGCGAGTCGCTCACTGTTCCTCGCTCTTGATGGTGTTCCCGAAGATGTCAGCGTTCTTAGCTCGGAGGATGTGTACCTCTCCTGTCTTGCCGTCCGTCACAAAGAACGGTTCGCATTCGAGGTAGGTCAGGTTAGGTGTGTAGCTCATGGTGATTCCTTAGGTTGGGTACTACTTGCTGTTTCATTTACGGACAACTGCCTGACTCGGCAGGCACTGCCTCTGGGGGTCTGAAGGATTATTTACATTCACGGACTTATATAAGTCCTTGTCCGTGAATGCATGTAATCCTATTCACGGACTGTCCGTGATTGGTCCGTGTATTGTCCGCTAATCCCTGATTGAGCGAAGGAAGAACTTACCCTCGCCACGGAGCTTGTAGGACTGAGGCACTCGGCCACGTGCACCGGCCTCACGGACGGTCTCGGTTTCTTCGATCATGAAGCAATCAGTTGCGTCGAGGATTGCGTCAGTGACCTTCGCATTGGACATACGGAGTGCACGGGTAATGTCCGGCTTCGTGAAGACTGCATCGGGGCTATTGGCCCACATCTTCATGAGCTTCTTGTAGGGCTCGTTTTGCTTGGCATCTACTCGGCCCGATGCTTCACCCTTACTGCTGAGCCTCATGGTCTCTTCGTTGTAGTCGAGTCCGAACTCTTCGACGCTCACGTCTCGGCCCTCTGCGGACAGGTAGCGGGTACCGGCCTCATCCTTTGTGTAGCTCCACAGCGCGTCAGGCCAACCGGCCCAACGTGAGCTACCGGCGCTTCTCTCGTTGGAGCTACGCCCGTACTCATCGGCCTTGGACAGGTGCCCGGTGTGAGTCACGAGTAGAAGCTCTGAGACGCCGCTCTCGGCCTTTACGCGGTCCGCTGCGGCTATCCAGTCGGAAGCTACGTTGTCGTCGTTCACAGAGCCTCTGAGAGCCGCCTGAAGGGGGTCTACGATCCATACCTCAGCCTCATAGGACTTCAGTAGTTCGATAGCCCAATCCCGCGCTTCTTCGTCCTGTAGGTAGAGACCCTTACCCCTGAGGTTTACCGGGATGATCATCTGTGTATTACGGATGCCACCCTTGCGAAGCCATGCGGTGAATTGCGCGTCTGACAATTCGTGGTTGAAGACAACAATCGGCTTCGTGACTTGCTTGACGTTGAAGTAGTCGAGGAAGCGCGTTCCGTCTACCAGTGCCTTCAGGAGGTTGGTAACGAATGTGGTCTTTCCCACCTTGTAGCGTGCCGCCATCGTGACATTGTGCCCGATCTGCATCAGGCCATCTATGCGCCATTCGAGGGGCTTATCGTCCTCTAGGAGGAGTTCACTGAGAGGCTGAATGTTCAGCGTCTTATACCCGCTTTGGGTCTTCTCGGCATCGTGCAGGGCTTGTGCCTGTTCACGTGCTGCAATGCGTTCCTTCTCGATGAAGACCAGCTCTTCAAGTGAGAACTTGTCTGCACCGGCCATCTTCTTTGTGAGTACTTCGTGAAGGTGCTGAACCTTCAGTGCTACCACTGCGGAATCTTGGAACCCGGCTTTACGTGCTTCTAGTTCGCGTGTAGCAGTGGCTAGCTCCTTACGTACTTCAGTGAGTTCCTTGAACTCTTCCGAAGACATGGTTGCTAGTTCGCGCCATGGGTTATCCTCTGCTAGGTCTGCTGGTGTTTCGGTCATAGTGGATGTCTCTCTCTTGATTGATGTTTGCCATTTGGCTCCTTCGGTTGTCTTTTGTCTTTGGCCTTGCGTACTGCGGTACTGCTAGTTACTGCTCTTCGATCACTTCCATAACCGTCTTACCTTCGTTGGCGTCAGCGAACTTCGAGCATCGGCTCTCCATCTCGTTTTGGCCGTGGTCCTCTAGGTCGCCGTTTACCTCGCTGATCCGCATGCAGTCGAAGTAGCTTGTCTGCCAAGCGTTCGACTTACCGTCCTCGGGATTACCTGCACATCCCGTGAGGAGTACGGCAGCGAGGGCCAAAGCCGCTACGCGCTTCACGCTGCACCTTCATACACGATGTAAGAGTGTGTGCCGTCTGCGTAGACGTAGTAGGTGTGAGTCAGACCGTCGAATTCGAAGCGTCGAGTTTCTATTACTTCGCTTACTTCTCTGCCCTTAATGCCTACAATCTCGGCGCTCTCGTGCTCCTTGTAGAAGGCTTCCTTAGCCTGAAGCTTCCTGATCCAAGCCTCGGTAATGACTAGCTTCTGCTGAGCCTTTGTTATGGCGTAGCGAGTCTTACCTAGTTCGCTTCTCTTGTACTTACCTGCTGTTGTCATGGTATTCCTTCCGGTTGCATTTCTGGGGGTTTGTCGTACAAGTTCCATTCTACCAGCCTATTCTGGGAATGCCCTAGGACACACAATTCAAAAGAATGTCAACCTAGCTTAATTGGAGCGCGGCATATTGGGAATCTAACCCTCAGCCACTTGCTTCAGCGCCCACAACTCTTCAGCAGTCGGCATGCGTCCCTCGGTCTTCATCTTCTGTAAAAGATCGGCAGCGGCCATCATCGAATCAATTACTGTCTGAGTCTGAGCGGTAGGGGTCATCACGATCTGCTCGGGGCTCCACCGTGCGCCCTTCCTAGAGGGGTTGATCACGATGCTCTTCCAGACGGTCGAGAGAATGCGCCGACGCTGCTCTAGCGGGAAGCTATCGAAGTGGCTGATGAGGGTAAGCGCTTCGAGGTCCACGTCCAGTACCTGAGTCTTCGTGAGGTCCAGCATCTGAGCATCAATCTCAGCTAGGCGTACCTCGTGCTTCTCACGTGGCTTCTTGTACTCGGACGGCCTCAAGCCCTCTTCTACGGCTTCCTCTAGCCAAGAGGTCCAGTCAGCTACTTCCTCAGCCCGTGCGTTCCTGAGCGCCTTCAGCTTCTCCGTGGCATCCTCTGTGCGGTACTCATCCTCGGCACCGGGCACCATGAGGATTGAGAGGGTCATATCGATCACGTGCTGATCGGTCCTCACCATGGTCTTAGATAGGTGAGAAGGAGTCACTGAGCACCGGTAGACCCATGACTCAGCCCTACCCTCTGCCTCGCGGCGTACGCGTGCACCGTAGAGCCGAGCGCCACAGGTGCCACAGGTAGCGACTCCTGAGAGGAGGTAGTCCTTTTCGGTGTTCTTGGTCTGCGTAGCCGGACGGTTGATCAGGATGGAGCCGACAGCTCTCCACGTCTCCTCATCAAGTACGGCTTCCCAGTTGCCCGGTACCAGCTCTCCATCGTGCTCCATCTTGCCGATGAGTCGAGGGTGAAGCATGGTGCGCTTCAGGGGGTTCCTGTCCCACTCGCCGCCGAACGTCGTAGGGATGCCGTTGTCATTGAGGTAGGCCACGCATGCCGAAAGAGTCGCGCCGTTCAGTACCTTCTCAGCCACCGTCCTCAGTGCCTCAGCTTCCTTGATGTTGAGGCTTCCATCAAGCTCCAAACCGAACGGCCTACGTCCGCGCCAATGGTTCTTGCCGGTCTCTCGGTCCTGTGCGAATTTGGCACGCTGACGGGCAGCACGCTTGCGCAGTTCGTCCGCAGCTACAGCCACCTTGATACGGGCGTAGAGAATGCCGTTATCAGTGGATAGGTCAGCATCACCGCCTACCGTGGCGAGCATCAGGCCTTGCTTGTCCACAAGGCTCAGAAGCTCCTCAAACTCAGCCGGTACCCTCCAAAGTCGGTCAAGGTCGGCTGCACTGATGGCCTGTATCTCACCAGCCTTGAAGTCCTCCACCATGCGGTCGTACTCCGGTCTGCGTTTCTTGCCGGATGCCGTCGTGTCGTTGTCGGTGTAGACCTTGCCGGGAGTCCACCCCTTCCGTTCGAGCATCTTCCTGATGTCGGATTCTTGCCTCTCTACGGCAAGCCGGGGCTCAGACGTACCCTTGCCCTTGTCGGCTGAGATACGTAGGTAGATCGCTGAAGTCGTCATACGCTGATTATGTACCGTCTACTGGTACTCGGTGTCGATGTTCCGGCAGCTCGCCACGAACGCGGGAGCGAGCATCAAGAAGGGCGACCGCGTCATCATCACCGGGCGCCTGAAGGTGCGTCCCTGGATCAACGCGGACGGGCGAACCGGCACCGCCGTCGAGATCGACGCCGAGTCCGCCGGTCACGACCTCATGTGGGGCACGGCCAACTTCCGCAGGACGACGCCGGACCGCGCCGAGACGCAGAGTGCCGCGACCCACGACGACCTCGACGCCACCGAGGTGCACGAGGAACTGCCCGAGGGCGTGGGTGGCGTCGATGCCGCGACGGGCGAGCTGTTCGAGACGCCGCCGTCCGTCGTGGATGACGCCGAGGGGATCACCTCCGAGGACGAGGCCCACACCGGTAGCGCCCGGCGCAGCAAGAAGCAGGAGCCGGAGCCCGTACCGTTCTAAGCCCGCGCCGTGTGTTCCGGCGAGGAGCTGTCGCGCCGGACCCCGGCGGCGCTCGCGGGAGGGTGTACGCCGATTGCCGAGTGCGGGCGTGGCAGGATGATGCCGTGATCACTGCCAGCGGGAGCTGGTCTGCCCCGCGCGCAGGCCGTCGTCCCTTCACCCTGCTTCCCGTCGCAGCTGCTCTTCTCCTCCTCTGCTCCTGCACCACCGGATCCGGGACCACGTCCGAACCCGGCACGACGGTTGCCTCGAGCGGCGGAACGGGCACCCCGGCCACCGCCGGGGGCGACGACGGTCCGACGGCGACCGGGGCCGCGACGCCCGCGGCAGGACAACCGGGGGAGGGGACGCCGCCCGCGACGACGCCGGCAGGAGGCCCCGCGGCACCGGACTCGTCGTCGATCCGGGCCTCCGTCGACGCCGCGTTGCGCTCGTTGGCCGTCGGCCAGGATTCGGTCACGAGGGATCAGGTGCGTTCGGCGATCGAGCAGGGGTTCACCGATGTGGGCGTGGTGCCGGAAGCCGTCGAGGTGTCGATCGACAGCACCCCCACGGGTCTCGACGTGGATGCGATCCAGGGTGCCGGCCGGTCTGCCGGCGAGTGCATCATCGGGGAGATCCGTGAGGGGGTGGTGTCGGTGACGGTGCTTCCCGTCCTCGGCTCCGGGATGTGCTTCGTTGGTGACCAGCGGTAATCAGCGGTGACCAGCGGTAATCAGCGGTGACCAGCGGTGATCACCGGTGCCGGCGCTCCTTCCCGGTCCCGGCCGTGGTCCCGCGAATGGGAGAACCGGGTTGTCACGCACTAGCCTTGCAGCATGGCGGAATTCATCTACACAATGTCCAAGGCCCGCAAGGCCGTCGGCGACAAAGTCATCCTCGATGACGTCAGCATGTCCTTCTTTCCCGGGGCGAAGATCGGCGTCGTCGGACCCAACGGATCCGGTAAATCCACCATCCTGAAGATCATGGCGGGGATGGACACGCCCTCCAACGGCGAGGCCCGGCTCAGCGCCGGTTACACCGTCGGGATCCTCCTCCAGGAGCCTCCCCTCAACGAGGAGAAGACGGTCCTCGGCAACGTCCAGGAGGGCGTCGGCGAGATCTACGGCAAGATCCAGCGATTCAACGAGATCTCCGAGGAGATGGCGAATCCCGACGCGGACTACGACACCCTCCTCGACGAGATGGGCAAGCTTCAGGAAGCCATCGATGCCGCCGATGCCTGGGATCTCGATTCCCAGCTCGAGCAGGCGATGGACGCACTCCGGTGCCCGCCGCCGGACGCCGACGTCACCGTCCTGTCGGGTGGTGAGCGCCGCCGCGTAGCTCTCTGCAAGCTCCTGCTCCAGAAGCCGGACCTGCTGCTCCTCGACGAGCCCACCAACCACCTCGACGCCGAGAGCGTGCTGTGGCTCGAGCAGCACCTCAAGTCCTACGCCGGCGCAGTGCTCGCGGTCACCCACGACCGGTACTTCCTCGACCACGTGGCCGAGTGGATCGCGGAGGTGGACCGGGGTCACCTCTACCCCTACGAGGGCAACTACTCGACCTACCTTGAGAAGAAGCGCGCGCGCCTCGAGGTGCAGGGCAAGAAGGACCAGAAGCTCTCGAAGCGCCTCACGGAGGAGCTCGAGTGGGTACGCTCCAATGCCAAGGGTCGCCAGACGAAGTCCAAGGCACGACTGGGCCGGTACGAGGAGATGGCTGCCGAGGCAGACCGGACGCGCAAGCTCGACTTCGAGGAGATCCAGATCCCGCCCGGCCCGAGGCTCGGTAGCCAGGTCATCGAGGCGCACAACCTCAAGAAGGGCTACGACGAGAGGATCCTCATCGACGGGCTGTCGTTCTCGCTCCCGCGCAACGGCATCGTCGGTGTCATCGGCCCCAACGGCGTCGGCAAGACGACGCTGTTCAAGACGATCGTCGGCCTCGAGCCGCTGGACGGGGGAGAGCTGCGGATCGGTGATTCGGTCAAGATCTCCTATGTCGACCAGTCGCGCGGCGGTATCGATCCCAACAAGAGCCTCTGGGAGGTCGTCTCCGACGGTCTCGACCACATGAAGGTGGGACAGGTCGAGATGCCCTCCCGTGCCTACGTCTCGGCGTTCGGCTTCAAAGGGCCGGACCAGCAGAAGAAGGCCGGAGTGCTGTCCGGCGGTGAGCGGAACCGGCTGAACCTCGCCATGACGCTCAAGCAGGGCGGGAACCTGCTGCTCCTCGACGAGCCCACCAACGACCTCGACGTCGAGACGCTCTCGAGCCTCGAGAACGCCCTGCTCGAGTTCCCGGGGTGTGCCGTGGTGGTCTCGCACGACCGGTGGTTCCTGGATCGCATCGCGACGCACATCCTGTCCTACGAGGGCACGGAGGAAGACCCCGACAACTGGTACTGGTTCGAGGGGAACTTCGACGCGTACGAGCAGAATAAGGTGGAGCGTCTCGGGGCCGACGCCGCGAAGCCGCACCGCGTGACCCACCGCCGTCTCACCCGCGACTGATAGGTGGCGGAGCCCGTGCACTACGGGTAGCTCACGAAGTGCCTGCTACGAGGAAGGGACCCGGCCGAGGCCGGGTCCCTTCCTCGTGCCGCCCCGATCCTTCTCGGCCGAGTCCGCCTCCGGCGTGCGCAGATCGGGCGCACACGGAGCTCATCGAGCTCGGTCCGACCAGAACCCCGGGATCGTCGTCCTACCGTGATGAGCCGGGTAACGGGATCCTGATCATGCCCTCCTGCGCCACGCTGGCCACCAGCTCTCCGTCCCGCGTGTAGATGCGCCCGGACGCGAGCCCGCGCGCCCCGGACGCACTGGCCGACCTCTGGACGTAGAGCAGCCACTCGTCCACCCTGACCGGGCGATGCCACCACATCGCATGGTCGAGGCTCGCGACGCTCATGCCCTTGTGGGTCCAGCTCAGCCCGTGGGGGCGGAGGATCGACTCGAGCAACGTGTAGTCGCTCGCATAGGCGAGAGCGGCCCGGTGCAGGTTCGGATCGTCGGGGAGCTGCCCATGACAGCGCATCCACACGGCATTGCGCGGTTCCCGCTCGCCGTCGTTGGAGAGGTAGAGCGGAGCGTCGACGTGCCGGATGTCGAAGGGGCGCTCATAGGCCCAGGCCCGGGCGACAGGGTGATCCACGCTGCCGAGCAGATCAGCCGTGCTGGGCAGACTCTCGGGGTCGGGCATGCCGGCCGGCATGGGGTCCTGGTGCGAGATACCGTCGTCGGGCTCCTGGAAGGACGCGATCATCGACAGGATGGGAACACCGTTCTGGTAGGCGTGTGTCCGGCGGGCCGAGAAGGATCGGCCGTCGCGCAGGCGCTGGACACCGAAGGTGATGGGGGCATCGGCGTCGCCGGCGCGGAGGAAATAGGCATGCATCGAGTGGACGTCGCGCCCGTGCTCGACGGTTCGCATCCCGGCGACGAGGGACTGTGCCAGGACCTGCCCGCCGAAGACCCTGCGGCTGGGCTGTCGCGCCGATGACCCGACGAAGATCTCCTCGTCGGTCTGCGCGCCCTCGGCGCTGCTGAGGTCGAGCAGCGCGAGGAGCGCGGCTGTCGGCTCGAGCGGGTGCTCCGCGGGTCGTCCGGGTGCCGACGCGTCGTCTGCCATGGCGGTGGTGTCTCCTCGGGGAGCGTGGTGGCGGGGTCCCGACTCGCCGAGCGGCCGGTCCCTCCTGACAGTAGACGGACTGCCCCGGCAGCCTCAACACGGCTGCAGGTCCGCGCGAGCGCGGCAGTACACCACCGACCGACCGAGTTCCGTGCCCTGCCCGGAAGGCTGACACACGACCGGACGTCGCGACAGGGAGCGGAACGTCCGCGCTCGCGTCGGTCGGCGTACTGCGCCGAGGACCGCCGTCGCCCGGGGGCGTGGGAACGGGTCGGCGCCGAATGGCTCCGGCGGACCATCGTCTGACAGGATGGTCGGATGCCTGAGCTGTACACCATGCCTCTCCATCTGCGGTTCGGCGACGAGGATTCCTACGGGCACGTCAACAACGTCCGGTACTTCCAGTTCCTCGAGGACGCCAGGGTCAGGATGATGAGCGAACCGCAGGCCGGAGGGTCGCTCCTGGACCTGATCGATCCCGACCACTACACGCTCGTGGGTCGGCAGGAGATCGAGTACCTCTCACCCCTGACCTTCAGCGTGCGCCCGGCAGCAGTGGACCTCTGGACCACGGCTCTGGGCGGCTCGAGCTTCGACCTCGGGTACGCGGTGCGCGATCGCGTGGAGCAGGAGGGCAGCGTGACGAGCGCGATCGCCGCCACCACGATGGTGCTGGTCAGCAGGAGCACCGGCCGGCCCGTGCGGCTGTCCGCGGAGCAGCGCGACGCGCTCGCCCGATGGAGCGGACCGTCCGTACCCTTCCGGCGCGCGCGCACGGCACGCCCGTGACGTCCTCCGTCCTGCGCTTCGCGGACCCGCAGACCGCTGCCGATCTCCGTACCCTCACGGCCCGCGCGCGTGCCAACGACGACGGCGGCATGCGACTGGTCGCCTCCGGTCGCGTCCTCGCGGCGTATGTGAGCACCCTCCGCCCGACGGTCCTGGGGGAAGCGGTACCCACGGTGCTGGGTCTGCGCACCATGGCACTCGCGCAGGACGCCTACGCGGATGTGACCGTGTCCCTCGGCTCGATCCTCGATCGCCTGGCGCGGATGACCGGCGACGACGTCGACTTCCAGCTCCCCACGACCACCGTGAACGAGCCGTGGGCGGGTGTGCTCCCACCGCGTTCGGGCTGGGTGCTGCTCGGCTCCGTACCGTGCGACCAGCTGGACGACGCCGCTCGTGAGGGAATCGGAGCCGTGGCGCGCAGTCTTCCGGTGCGCCCCGGTGCGCCCGTGGTCAGCAGCGCACGGACGGCCGTCTGGGGCAGACCCCTGCCGGACGTGCCCGGCGCCGTCCCTGCCGGAGCGGCCTTCGGTGCCTTCAGCCTCGGGTTCCTCGAAGCGGGCGGGCCGGCGACCGTCCACGCGGCCAATCGCTGGTACCGCGTGAGTACGTCGCGCGGCCACGTGCTCGTCCGCGCCGCCGCGGTCCTGTAGAAGGGTGGAGCGCCCCGTCGGGGCGGTCGTTCAGTCGCGCGCGCCGTCCTCCAGGGGTGTGGACAGCCCGGCTACGGGACGAGTCAATCGGCCGCGTTCACCATCGAGTGGGCTGCCCGTTCGAGGTAGTCCCAGAGCGTGGCTTCATACAGGGGTGCGAGGTCCAGGGTGTCGACGGCGGCGCGCATGTGCTGCAGCCAGCGGTCGCGGGCCCCGGGCCCCACGCGGAACGGCATGTGCCGCATGCGCAGCCGCGGGTGTCCGCGCTGCTCGCCGTAGGTCTTCGGACCGCCCCAGTACTGCTCGAGGAACAGCAGCAGGCGTTCCTTGGCGGGCCCGAGATCCCGCTCCGGGTACATGGGGCGGAGCACCTCGTCCTCGGCGACGCCCTCGTAGAAGGCGTCGACCAGTCGCACGAACGTAGGGTGCCCGCCGATGGACTCGTAGAAGTTGTCGGTGTACTGCGGCTGGCTGAACTGCTGGCCTGCGGCCACGAGACGCTCCACCGGAAGCGCTTCGCGCCCACCGACGGGGTCCGTGGGGGTGCCGAGAGGTAGTCGTATCGGTGGGTCGGGCGGAGAGTCGGAGCCCTGCGTGGTGCTCCGCGGAGGGACGGAGGAGTCCTCGGGTGGGTGCGTCATGACTGCTTCTTCGGGGTCGAGGTGGCGGTGGCACCGGCAGCACCGGCAGCACCGGCAGCACCGGCTGCACCGGCTGCATCGACGGCGCCGGCGAGGGTCGACGATGCGGTCTGCACGAGCACCACCGGCGTCGGCTCCGGTTGTGGCGCGGAGTACTCGCCCTGCGAGCGGTTGCCCACCTTCGTGATGTCACCGTTCCGGACGTACCAGATGGTGCCGTGCTCGTCGACCATGCGCGTGATCCGGAGCCCCAGCGACTGGACCACCCCGACGGTGTCCCCGACCTCGATCGTGTCACCGATGCCGTACTGGTCCTCGATGGTGATGAAGAAGCCGAGGAACGCATCGCGGATCACCTCGCGGGCGCCGAAACCGATGGCGATGCCGACGATCCCGACGCTGGCGAGGATCGGACCGATGTTGAAGCCGAGTGCACTGATCGCCATGAGGACGGCGACGATCGCGATCGTCCCGCCCGCCACGCTTGTCAGCAGCCCGCCGATCGTCTCGGCGCGCTGCACGCGCCGGGCGCTGTCGAAGGGTCGCAGGACGGGCTGGGCCCACTTGAAGTGCGGCTTCTTGAACACGGTGTAGCCGTCCTGGACGCGCTTCACCGAGCGCGTGATCAGGAAGCGGACCAGGAGCCACAGGAGCAGCGCTCCGATCAGGATGACCAGGGCGCCGATCACCTGACCGCCGTAGCCGAGCGAGGGGAGGAACGTCACGGATATCACTTTCGTCCTGGTGCAGGGGCGGGCTCCACGGTGGGCGCGGAGCTCGCCTAACAGGTTACAGGCGACACCTCGACGACCCGCACGGGCGGCCGTCCAGGCCCTCGATCGCTCGGGAGTACACGCCGGTCACGCCCCCGGCGCTCCGGTCGCCCGTTCGGTGTCACGCGTCTAGCATCACGCCCCGGCGCCGCGTGCCGGTCGCGCGCCCGTCACACCGCCGCGGGTCCGGACGACGACGGCTCGTGCGTCACCGGGAAGGCGAGCGAACGGGCGATGAAGCACAGCGCGTTCGCCTGCCGGTGCAGGGAGTCCGCCAGCTCCGTCTGCGATGGGTCCTCGATCTCGACCTCCGGCCGCAGCAGGATGCCCGTGAACTCCCCACTGCCGTCGCGGTTGAGCCGCAGCGTGCCCTCGGCGGTGTCGCGGTACGCCGTCACCACGACACCCGCCTTCACGGCCACGTGCAGGTAGGACAGCATGTGGCACTGCGCGACGGCGACCAGCAGCAGCTGCTCGGGGTTCCACCGGTCCTTCGAGCCGTGGAACGTGGGATCGGCGGTGCCGAGGAGCATCCCCGGCCCCTCGACGTCCACGCGGTGATCGCGGCTGTAGGACTTGTACGCCGCCGTCCCCGCGCCGAGATTGCCCGTCCACACGACCGTTGCCGAGTAGCTGTGCTGCTGCAGGTTCACCATCGGCTAGCGGTCCACCGCCTGCGCGGCCAGCGCCCGCACCACGCCGTCGCGGCTCTCGAGGAGCAGACGCCGGAGGGACGGCGAGGTGTCGCCGAGGTCGGCCACAAAGGCGTCGGTCCTGTCGAGGGTGTCCTGCGTGGTCAGGAGGGAGGGGTAGAGCCCCACGACGATCTGCTGCGCGATCTCGTGCGTCCGGCTCTCCCACACGCCGCGGATGGACGCGAAGTACCGGTCGACGAAGGGCTCCAGGAGGGAGCGGTCGTGCACCCTCGTGAAGCCTCCGATCATGGCTCGCTGCGTCGCGTTGGGCAGGTCGTCGGAGTCCACCAGCGCGGACCACGCGTCGGCCTTCGCCGTCGCCGTCGGGAGCGCCGCACGTGCGGCCGCAGCGGCGAGTTCCCCCGTCGCCGTCGCGTCGCGACCGAGTTCGGCCACGATCTCCGACTCGCCGGCGCGCCCTCCGGCCACGAGGCTCGTGAGCATCTCCCAGCGGAGATCCTGGTCCACCGCCAGCCCGTCGGGCACCCGCTCGCCGTCCAGCAGGCCCGCGACGGCGTCGAGCTGCGGCGCGGTGCGGGCGTGGGAGGCGAACGCGCGCACGAACTGGAGCTGCGCGTCCGAGCCGGGATTGGCGGCCAGCGCGAGGTCCAGCAGGCTGTCCGCCGCGGCGTCGGTCATCGCCTCCCGGTCCTCCGGCCTGACGTAGAAGGCGAGCGTGGAGGCGAGCTGCCGGAGCAGCACGAGGACCACCGAGGAGTCCGACTCGGAACCGATGTTCTGCAGCACCAGTTCCACGTAGTCGCGGGCGGGGGTCTCGCCGTCGCGCGCTGCATCCCACGCCGAGGCGAGCACGAGCGTGCGGGGGAGCGAGTCCCGGAAGTCCTTCACGTGCCGCACGGACGTCCTGAGCGACGCCGGGTCGAGGCGGATCTTCGCGTAGGCGAGGTCGTCGTCGTTGAGCAGCACGAGTGCGGGCTGCGCCAGGCCCACCAGGCCCGGGACGTCCGTCCGCTCGCCGTCGACGTCCAGTTCGAGGCGGTGCACGCGGACGAGCTTGCCGTCGTCGTCCTGGTCGTAGAACCCCACCGCGAGCCGGTGCGGCCGGATGGTCGGGTACTCCCCGATGGCTGACTGGAGGATCGCGAAGGAGGTGATGGTGCCGTCGTCGTCGGTCGTGAACTCGGGACGGAGCGTGTTGACGCCCGCGGTCTCGAGCCAGAGGGCGGACCATTCCTTGAGGTCGCGTCCGCTGGAGGCCTCCAGCTCGGAGAGGAGATCCACGAGCTCGGTGTTCTTCCAGGCGTGCTTCGCGAAGTACTGCCGCACCCCCTGCATGAACTCCTCCTGGCCCACCCAGGCCACCAGCTGCTTGAGCACGGAGGCGCCCTTCGCATAGGTGATGCCGTCGAAGTTGACCTGGACGTCCTCGAGGTCGTCGATCTGCGCCACGATCGGGTGGGTGGAGGGCAGCTGGTCCTGCCGGTACGCCCAGCCCTTCTCGAGGATGGCGAAGGTGGTCCAGGCCTGCTCGAACTCGGTGGCCTCGGCGGCCGCGAGGGTGGACATGAACTCGGCGAAGGACTCGTTGAGCCAGAGATCGTTCCACCAGCGCATGGTCACGAGGTCGCCGAACCACATGTGCGCCAGCTCATGGAGGATGGTGATGGCACGGCGCTCGATCGTCGCGTCGGGAACGCGCGAACGGAACACGTAGGTCTCGAGGAAGGTGACCGCGCCGGCGTTCTCCATGGCACCGGCGTTGAACTCGGGGACGAACAGCTGGTCGTACTTCTCGAACGGGTACGGGGCGCCGAACTGCTCCTCGTAGAACGCGAAACCCTGCCGCGTCAACGCGAAGATGTTCTCCGCGTCCATGTACTGCATCAGCGACTTCCGGGCGAACACCCCCAGCGGGATGGTGCGCCCGTCGGAGCTCGTGAGCTCGCTGCGGATCGACTGGTAGGGGCCGGCGATGAGCGCGGTCACGTAGGAGGACATCACGGGGGTCGGCTCGAAGTACCAGGTCGAGGCCGCTCCGCCGTCGGGGTCCGAGGACGCCTGGACGGGCTCCGGTGTGGCGCTGTTGGAGATGACGTTCCAGTGGGACGGCGCGGTCACGCTGAAGCGGAAGGTCGCCTTGAGGTCCGGCTGCTCGAAGACCGCGAACACGCGGCGGGAGTCCGGCACCTCGAACTGGGTGTAGAGGTACACCTCGCCGTCCACGGGGTCGGTGAAGCGGTGCAGGCCCTCGCCGGTGTTCATGTAGGGCATGTCGGCCTCGACCACGAGGGTGTTGCTCGCCGCGAGCGTGGGCAGCTGGATCCGGACGCCGTCGGCGACCTCCGCGGGATCGAGCCCCACGCCGTTCAACTCCACGCGGTGGACGGTGTCGGTGACGGCGTCGATGAAGGTGGACGTGCCCGGCTCGGCGTCGAAGGTCACCACGGTGATGGACCGGAACACGCGGTCACCGCGCGTGAGGTCGAGCGTGACGTCGTACGTATGGACGGTGAGCAGATCGGCGCGCGTGCGTGCTTCGTCGCGCGTCAGGTTCAGACCGGGCAAGGGAGGCCTCCAGGAGGGTTCGGGTACGGCGCCTGTGCTGCGGGGTCGCGGCGCTTCGTATTCTCTCACCGCCGGTCCGCGTCCGCCGCCCGTGGACGGATGCCCGTCCGACTACGCTGGAACCGTCCGCCGTGCCCGGCGGACGGGAACCTTCCGGACCAGGAGTACGAAGCCATGCGCGTCCACCTCGCCACCGACCATGCCGGCATGGAGCTGAGCGCCCACCTCCTCGCGCACCTCACGCAGGCCGGGCACGACGTCGTCGACCACGGCCCCTCGTCCTACGACCCCGAGGACGACTACCCCTCCTTCTGCATCGACGCGGCGACGGCCGTCGTCGCGGACAAGGCCGCCGGTGTCGAGGCCCTCGGGATCGTGCTCGGCGGGTCCGGTAACGGGGAGCAGATCGCCGCCAACAAGGTGCACGGCGTCCGCGCCGCGCTCGCCTGGAACCTCGACACCGCCCGGCTCGCCCGGCAGCACAACGACGCGAACGTCGTCGCGGTGGGCGGGCGTCAGCATTCCGTGGAGGAGGCGACGGCGATCATCGAGGCGTTCCTCGCCGAGCCCTTCAGCGGGGCGGAGCGCCACAGCCGCCGGATCGCGCAGATCGCCCGCTTCGAGGAGGCCGGCACCCTTGCCTGAGGGCCACTCGGTCCACCGCCTCGCCCGCCAGTTCGCCGCGGTCTTCACGGGTGAGCGCCTGGCGGTGTCGAGTCCGCAGGGCCGCTTCGCGGCAGGAGCCGATCAGCTCGACGGCGCGACGCTCGTCAGCACCCTCGCGCACGGGAAGCAGATGTTCCTCCGCTTCGACAACGACCGCGTGCTGCGGGTGCACCTCGGGTTGTACGGGAAGTGGACCTTCGGCGGCGACGCCGACTTCCGCGCGGCGTCCACCATGAGGAGTCCGCGGCGGGCGCCGGTGCCCGACGAGGTACGGCACGACGACGGGACGGTCCAGTATGTCGGACCGCCAGATCCGGTGGGCGCGGTGCGGGTGCGCTTCGTGTCCGATCATGCCTGGGCGGACCTGAGGGGTCCGACGGCGTGCGAGGTCATCACCGCGGCGGAGGAGACGACGGCGCGGGCCAAGCTCGGACCGGATCCGCTCCAGCCCCGCCCGGACGGCTCGGCGTTCGTGCGGAAGGTGACCTCCAGCATCACGCCCGTCGGCGTGCAGCTGATGAACCAGGCCGTGATCGCGGGGATCGGCAACATCTACCGCGCCGAGGTGCTGTTCCTCCAGGGGATCAATCCGTGGCGGCCCGGGAAGCAGCTCCGCGAGGACGAGGCCGAGGGCATCTGGGCGGACACTGTGCGCCTGATGAAGGACGGCGTCCGGGAGGGCAAGATCATCACGACGACGGCCGAGGCGCGCAACGGCCGGCCGAAGAGGGCTGCACCCAATTACGTGTACAAGCGCACGGGCCTGCCGTGCCGTCGGTGCGGGACGAGCGTGGTGACCGCGGTGATGGCGGCCCGCAACGTCTTCTGGTGCCCGCAGTGCCAGGCGGACTGACCTGCTCGTCGTTCTCCCGGCGTCGACCCCGTGAACGAACGAACCACCCGGCATGCGCCGGGTGGTTCGGGGGATTTCGAGGGGCTGACGAGAATCGAACTCGCATCATCTGTTTGGAAGACAGAGGCTTTACCACTAAGCTACAGCCCCGTGGTGGCGCGCTGATGGCACCACCGGAACGTCTCCAACTACATCACAGCAGCCGAGCTTTTCCCAAATGTGCGTGCCCGCAGCAAAGGTGCGTAGACTGGCGTTCGCACTTCGGGGTGTAGCTCAGCTTGGTAGAGCGCCTGCTTTGGGAGCAGGAAGTCGCAGGTTCAACTCCTGTCACCCCGACTCTGTCATGTGTCGGGGAAAGTGCCACTGCTGCAGAACCGATCCCAATCATCCAGGAGTCCTACGCTGTGAAGAGCGCTGTTGAAACCCTTACCCCCACCCGGGTGAAGCTGAACGTCGAGGTCCCCTTCGAGGAACTGAAGCCCAGCATCGACGAGGCCTACAAGACCATCGCCACCCAGGTCCAGGTGCCGGGCTTCCGCAAGGGGAAGGTGCCCCAGCAGCTCATCGACCAGCGCGTGGGACGCGGCTACGTCATCGAGACGGCGATCAACGACGGGCTCAACGGCTTCTACCAGAGCGCCGTGCAGGAGACGGGGATCCGCCCGCTCAGCCGGCCCGAGGTCGAGATCACCGAGGTCCCTGATCCCGCCGGCAAGGACGGTCGCCTGACCTTCTCCGTCGAGCTGGACATCCGGCCCGAGATCGAGCTGCCCGAGTACAGGGGCCTCGAGGTCACCGTGGAGCCCGTCGAGGCATCGGACGAGGACGTCCAGAAGGCCATGGACGAACTCCGCGGCCGCTTCGGCACCCTCACCGCCGTCGACCGCCCCGCCAAGGACGGCGACTTCCTCACGATCGACCTGAAGGCGACCGTGGACGGTGAGGAGGTCGACTCCGCACAGGACCTCTCCTACCAGATCGGCTCCGGCACCATGCTCGAGGGCATGGACGAGGCCGTCACGGGCCTCTCGGTCGACGAGGACGCCACCTTCGAGACCACGCTCGCCGGCGGTGAGCACGCCGGTGCCGCCGCGCAGGTCACGGTGGTCGTGAAGGCCGTCAAGGACCGCGAGCTCCCCGAGGTGGACGACGACTTCGCCCAGCTCGCCTCCGAGTTCGACACCGCGGAGGAGCTCCGCGCCGACCTCGCCAAGCAGGCCGGCGAGTCGAAGCTCATGGACCAGGGCGTCGAGGCCCGCGACAAGGTCCTGGACCTCCTCGTCGAGCTCGTCGCCGTGCCCGTGCCGGGCAGTGTCGTCGAGGAGCAGCTCGAGCAGCACTTCAACGGCGAGAACGCCCACACGGCCGGTGCGGACCACGACACCGAGGAGCACCGCGCGGAGGTGCGCGCCAACACGGAGCGCGCGTTCCAGAACGAGGTCATCCTCGACGCCGTCGCCGAGAAGGAGGAGGTCGGCGTCAGCCAGAGCGAGCTGATCGACTACATCGTCTCGACGGCCGGCCAGTACGGCATGGAGCCGAACCAGTTCGCGCAGATGCTTGACCAGAGCGGCCAGGTGCCGATGATCGTCGGCGAGGTCCGCCGACGCAAGGCCCTCGCGAAGGTCCTCGAGTACGCGACGGTGACCGACACGAACGGCACTGTCATCGACCTCTCCGAGTTCGTCCGCCCCGCGGGCGAGGAGGGCGAGGCCCTGGACGCCGGTACCTCCGAGCAGGAGGCCGCCGAGGACATCGAGGCGAGCGCCACGCCGGCGGAGCAGTCAGGCGAGCCGGTCGTGAGTGACGCCGACGAGGCTGAGCCCGCCGAGCCCGTCGCGGATGCCCCGGTCGAGGCCGAGGCCGTCGCGGACGCCCCGGTCGAGCAGGAGGCCGAGGCCAAGCCGAAGAAGAAGGCAGCGAAGAAGAAGGCCGGCGCCGAGTAGGTCCGTCGACCGCAGAGAGCACAGACAGCAGTACCGACAGCGGTGCCGCAGCCCGAGGGCAGCGGCACCGCTGTCCTTTTCGGTGGGGGAGGACGAAGTCCCGGCCGCCTGCGCTCGGGAGCCGCACCGAGAGCGGAGGGCAGGCTGTCGGGCAGTGTCGGCGCTCCTCCCCGGCACTCTCTGACGGCGTGCACTGCGGTGCATGACCGCCTCCCGCGGACCGTGCGCCGTCAGCGAACAGTTCCGACAGCGGAAGCAATTCGGGTGGCGACCGGGTTAGTGTCCAGAGAGAGACAAACGGACGGGACGGCCGATCGAAGGGCGTTCCGCCAGAGTGAGAGGTCAACTCCAATGGCAACCGAACCAAGCACCCCGAGCATGGCAGGCCCCGAGATGGGCGGCCGTGACGAGTACATCTACACGCGGCTCCTCAAGGAGCGCATCATCTGGCTCGGTTCCGAGGTCCGTGACGACAACGCGAACGCGATCTGCTCGCAGCTGCTCCTGCTGTCCGCGGAGGACCCGGAGCGCGACATCTACCTCTACATCAACTCGCCCGGCGGCTCCGTCACGGCAGGCATGGCGATCTACGACACCATGCAGTTCATCCCGAACGACGTCGTCACGGTCGCGACCGGCCTCGCGGCGTCCATGGGTCAGTTCCTGCTCTCCTCGGGCACCAAGGGCAAGCGCTACGCCACGCCCCACGCGCGCATCCTGATGCACCAGCCCTCGGGTGGTATCGGCGGTACCGCGACCGATATCCGCATCCAGGCCGAGCTGATCCTGCACATGAAGCGCGTCATGGCCGAGCTGACCGCTGAGCAGACCGGACAGACGGTCGAGACCATCCTGAAGGACAACGACCGCGACAAGTGGTTCACGGCGCAGGAGGCCCTCGACTACGGTTTCTTCGACCACATCTCCGCGCACTCCGGCTCCGTCTCCGGCGGCGGCGGCACCGACCAGGCGTCCTAGTCCGCGCGCAGCTTCTCTATCGACCAGTCGTCCCACAGGAGACACCATGAATCACGAGTTCCACGCAGCCGCGGGTTCCACGGCGAACAACCTTCCCACCAGCCGCTACATCCTTCCCCAGTTCGAGGAGCGCACGCCCTACGGCTTCAAGCGCCAGGACCCGTACACCAAGCTGTTCGAGGACCGCATCATCTTCCTCGGCACCCAGGTGGACGACGCCTCCGCAGATGACGTCATGGCACAGCTGCTCGTCCTCGAGTCGACCGATCCGGAGCGCGACATCACGCTCTACATCAACTCGCCCGGTGGATCCTTCACGGCCATGACGGCCATCTACGACACCATGCAGTTCATCCGTCCCGAGGTGCAGACCGTGTGCCTCGGCCAGGCCGCCAGCGCGGCGGCCGTCCTGCTCGCTGCCGGTGCGCCGGGTAAGCGCCTGGCGCTGCCGAACGCCCGTGTCCTGATCCACCAGCCCGCCCTCTCCGGCGGCCAAGGCGGTCAGGCCTCGGACCTCGAGATCCAGGCCAACGAGGTCATGCGCATGCGCACCTGGCTCGAGGACACGCTGGCCCTGCACTCGGGCCGCGAGTCGTCGCAGGTCAGCATCGACATCGAGCGCGACAAGATCCTCACCGCCGCCGACGCCGTGGCCTACGGCCTGGTCGACGAGGTGCTGAACTCGCGGAAGATCACCCCGCCGAAGATCAACACCCCGTAGGGGTCGAGCCCGACCGACATGCCCGTGGTGCCGCTCGGCACCACGGGCATTTTGATACTGGCCACGCGGGGCAGGTGGCCTAGAGTAGATGTAGCAATCGCGTAATACCTAAGGGGATTGATCCATGGCTCGCATCGGTGAGAGCACTGATCTGCTCAAGTGCTCCTTCTGCGGGAAGAGCCAGAAGCAGGTCCGCAAGTTGATTGCCGGTCCCGGTGTCTACATCTGCGACGAGTGCATCGACCTGTGCAACGAGATCATCGAGGAGGAACTCTCCGAGGTCGCTGATCTCGGGACGTTCGAACTCCCGAAGCCCCGTGAGATCTTCGACTTCCTCCAGGAGTACGTCGTGGGTCAGGAGCCGGCGAAGCGCTCGCTCGCGGTCGCCGTCTACAACCACTACAAGCGTATCCAGTCGGGTCACGGCCCGCGCACGTCCGGGACGCTGGCCGACGCCGCGGAGTCCGAGGACGTCGAGATCGCGAAGTCGAACATCCTCCTCATCGGGCCCACGGGGTGCGGTAAGACCTACCTCGCCCAGACCCTGGCGCGTCGGCTGAACGTACCGTTCGCCGTCGCGGACGCCACGGCGCTCACGGAGGCCGGCTACGTCGGCGAAGACGTCGAGAACATCCTGCTCAAGCTCATCCAGGCTGCTGACTACGACGTCAAGAAGGCCGAGCAGGGCATCATCTACATCGACGAGATCGACAAGATCTCCCGCAAGAGCGAGAACCCGTCGATCACGCGTGACGTCTCCGGTGAGGGAGTGCAGCAGGCGCTCCTGAAGATCCTCGAGGGAACGGTGGCGTCCGTGCCGCCGCAGGGCGGACGGAAGCACCCCCACCAGGAGTTCATCCAGATCGACACCACGAACGTCCTGTTCATCGTTGCAGGCGCTTTCGCGGGTCTCGAGGAGATCATCGGGTCCCGTGCGGGGCGGAAGGGCATCGGGTTCGGTGCGCCGCTCAGCTCGCTCAAGAACGAGGAGGTGAGCTACGGCGACGTGATGCCGGAGGACCTGCTGAAGTTCGGTCTCATCCCGGAGTTCATCGGTCGTCTGCCCGTGATCACCACCGTGACGCATCTGGACCGGGCCGCGCTCATGCAGATCCTCACGGAACCCAAGAACGCGCTGATGAAGCAGTACCAGAAGATGTTCATGATCGACGGCGTGGAGCTCGAGTTCGAGCCACGGGCCCTCGAGGCGATCGCGGACCTCGCGCTCGAGCGCGGCACGGGCGCCCGCGGCCTCCGGGCGATCATGGAGGAAGTACTCCTCCCGGTGATGTTCGACCTCCCGAGCCGCGAGGACGTCGCCACCGTGGTAATCACGGACGACGTCGTGGCGAAGCGCGCCGAACCGACGCTCATCTCGCACGAAGTGGTTGCCAAGCGCCGGACGAAGTCCGCCTGACACGCTGCAGGACGATGGCCCGGCCGGAAGGCCGGGCCATTTTCATGCCCCGTGCGGATCAGCCGATCGCGTCCGTCGTCGCCGGCGGGTAGGACGGCGGGTGGACCGCCGCCATCTCCTCCATGACCCGGACCACCTGGCAGCTGTACCCGAACTCGTTGTCGTACCAGACGTACAGCACAAGGTGCAGGCCGTCGGCGATGGTCGCGAGCCCGTCCACGATCCCTGCTCGGCGGGAGCCGACGAAGTCGGTCGAGACGACCTCCGGGCTGTCGATGTAGTCCACCTGCTTGCGCATGTCCGAGTGCAGCGAGATCTCCCGGAGGTAGGTGTTGACCTCCTCCTTCGTGGCCGCCGTATCGAGCGTGAGGTTGAGGATCGCGATCGAGACGTCCGGCGTCGGGACGCGGATGGAACTGCCGGTGAGCTTGCCGGCCAGCTCCGGGAGCGCCTTCGCGACGGCCGTCGCGGCACCCGTCTCGGTGAGCACCATGTTCAGGGCGGCCGAGCGCCCGCGGCGGTCGCCCCGGTGGAAGTTGTCGATCAGGTTCTGGTCGTTGGTGAAGGAGTGCACGGTCTCCACATGGCCGTGGACGACACCGAAGCGGTCGTTGATCGCCTTCAGGACGGGCGTGATCGCGTTGGTGGTGCACGAGGCGGCCGTGATGATGCGGTCCTCGGCGTCGATGGAGCGGTGGTTGATGCCGTGCACGATGTTCTTCAAGGCGCCCTTCCCCGGGGCGGTGAGCAGTACCTTCGCGATGCCGGGGCTCTGCAGGTGGCGCGACAGGCCTTCCTCGTCACGCCAGCGGCCGGTGTTGTCCACCACGAGGGCGTCGTGGATGCCGTAGGAGGTGTAGTCCACGGTGGCGGGATCGTCCGAGTAGATGACCTGGATGCGGATACCGTTCGCCGTGATCGTGTTCGACTCCTCGTCCACCCGGATGGTCCCCTCGAAGGGGCCGTGCACCGAGTCGCGGCGAAGCAGGCTCGCGCGCTTGGCGAGGTCGTTGTCTGATCCCCTGCGCACCACGACCGCCCGTAGCCGCAGGCCGTGCCCAGCGCCCGCCTTCTCGATGAGCAGCCGGGCGACCAGACGCCCGATGCGCCCGAATCCGTACAGCACCACGTCGGTGCTGCTGCGCGGATCGCGGCCGCCCTGTCCCACGATCTCCGCGAGCTCCTCGCGGAGGAAATCCTCGAGGCTGCGGCCGCCCGCCGCGCGATCGTAGGCGAGACGCAAGCGCCCGATGTCGATGGCGGCGGCTCCGAGGTCCAGTTCGGTCAGGATCCGCAGCATGGGGGCGGTGTCCTCGAGGCGGAGCTCCTCGGTGGTGATGCGACGGGCGAAGCGGTGCGCCTTGAGGATGCTCATGGTCGACTTGTTGATGAGGCTGCGCCCGTGGATGCTGGTCACCACGTTGTTGGTGCGGTACAGGCGCCCGATCAGCGGGATCATGCCCTCCGCGAGCTCCTCGCGTTCGAGCCAGTCCTCGTGTGTCTCGGTCCCATGGTGCTGCACGGCGGCGCCCCTTCCAGCGCCTCGTGGGCGCTCTGTCGGTCAGCCGGGCATGACGCAGGATGCGCCAGGCGTCATCGGCTGGTCGTGTGCTCCCATTACATCGTGTCGTCGAGCCGCGGACCAATCCGAGCCCCCGCTCGGAGCCGACGGGAATCGCGGCGCGACGTGATCGGACGGAATAGGACCGCGATGTGACGGGTTGCACGGGGAAGTCACCCCGACCGTCCCACGAAGAAGGAGCTCCGTATGAGCGAGTCCACCGCCGCACGTCCGACCGAGAAGGCCGATTTCTGGTTCGACCCCCTCTGCCCCTTCGCGTGGATCACCTCGCGCTGGATCGGCGAGGTGGAGCAGGTCCGCAACATCACCGTGGACTGGCACGTCATGAGCCTGTCCGTCCTGAACGAGGGCCGCGACCTGCCCGAGGAGTACCAGGCGGTCATGCAGAAGGGCTGGGGCCCGGTCCGTGTCATCGTCGCGGCCAGTGAGCTCCACGGGTCCGACGTGATCAAGATGCTGTACGACGCCATGGGCACGCGGATCCACGTCCGTCAGAACAAGGACTTCGACGTCGTCATCCGCGAGTCCCTCGAGGAGGTGGGGCTGCCCGCCGAGCTCGCCGCCCACGCGCACTCGGACGAGTACGACACCCAGCTGCGCGCCTCGCACCAGGACGGCATCGACCGTGTCGGCGACGAGGTGGGCACGCCTGTCGTCGCCTTCAACGGCACGGCGTTCTTCGGGCCGGTCCTGACGAGGATCCCGCGCGGCGAGGAGGCGGGTCGTATCTTCGATGGCGCCGTCCTGCTGGCCGAGTTCCCCGACTTCTTCGAGCTGAAGCGTTCGAGGACCAAGAGCCCGTCCTTCGACTGAGCCCTGCCCGCTGACAGCGAAGGGACCCGCCGGCCGGCGGGTCCCTTCGTCGTTCAGGGATCGATCCGGTTATTCCACGGGCTGCGGCACCAGATCCACCGCTGACACCGCCAGCGGGCCCTCGCCCTCGTCGAGGCGGAGGTCGCGGGTGTTCCCGGCGGCGAGGAGGTCGGCGAGACCTGCGCGGAGCTGCGCCACCTGTGCGGGGGAGGCAGTGACGACGGCGGTCCTCACCTCGGTCCGCTGCTTGACCTTCGCCTCCGACTTCGCCTTCCGGATCCCTCCCAGAGCCAGCGCCACCGAGGTCAGGACCTCGGGGTCGGCCGCGCCGGACAGCTCCGCCAACCCGTCCGACGTCGGCCACGCGGCCTGGTGCACGGAATCCTCGCGCCACCAGCTCCAGACCTCCTCGGTCGCGAACGGGAGGAACGGTGCGAAGAGGCGCAGGAGGGCGTCGAGCGTCATCGCGAGCGTGGTCTGCACGGACTCGGTGCCGGCGTCGTCCGCGGCCCCGTAGGCGCGGTCCTTCACGAGCTCCACGTAGTCGTCCGTGAACGTCCAGAAGAAGGATTCCGTGAGCTGCAGGGCGCGCGCGTAGTCGTACTTCTCGAACGCGGCGGTGGCCTGCTCGGTGACCGTGCGGAGCTGCGCGAGGAGTGACAGGTCGAGGGCATCGGCGACGCGATCGAGCGACCCCTCACCGATCGATGCCTCCGTGACGCCGAGGTTCAGCACGAACTTCGACGCGTTGAGGAGCTTGATCGCGAGCCGGCGCCCGATCTTCATCTGGTTGACCTCGTACGCGGTGTCCGCGCCGAGCTTCGCCGAGGCCGCCCAGTAGCGGACGGCGTCCGCCCCGAACTGCTCGAGGACGTCCGTGGGGACCACCACGTTGCCCTTCGACTTCGACATCTTCTTGCGGTCCGGATCGAGGATCCAGCCCGAGAGCGCGGCGTGCTTCCACGGGATCGAGTCCTGGAGCGCATCGGCGCGGACCGCGGTGGAGAACAGCCAGGTACGGATGATGTCGTGGCCCTGGGGGCGGAGGTCGAACGGGAAGACCTTGCCGAACAGTTCCTCGTCCCGCGCCCAGCCGCCCACGATCTGCGGCGTCAGGGACGAGGTGGCCCAGGTGTCCAGCACGTCGGCGTCGCCGATGAACCCGCCTGGCTGGTTGCGTGAGGACTCCTCGAAGCCGGGCGCCGGATCGGCCGCGGGGTCCACCGGGAGGGTCTCGAGGGCGGGGACGATCGGCGTGTCGTACTCGGGCTCGCCGTCGGCGTCGAGCCGGTACCAGACCGGCACGGGCACACCGAAGAACCGCTGCCGGGAGACGAGCCAGTCGCCGTTGAGGCCCTCTATCCAGTTCTCGTAGCGCGAGCGCATGAAGGCGGGGTGGAACTGGATCTCGCGGCCGCGCTCGATCAGCGCCTGCCGCTTGCCGGCGTCGCGCCCGCCGTTGCGGATGTACCACTGGCGGCTCGTGACCACCTCGAGAGGCTTGTCGCCCTTCTCGTAGAAGTTGACCGGGTGCATGATCTTCTTCGGTTCGCCGTCGAGGTCGCCGCTCTCGCGGAGCATCGTGACGACGGCCTCCTTGGCACTGAAGATGGTCTTGCCCGCGAGCTGCGCGTAGTTCCCGCGTGCTCGATCCGTGTCGATCCACTCCGGGTTCTCCGAGCGGAGGCGGCCGTCGCGGCCCACGATCGCGCGGGTGGGCAGCTGCAGCTCCCGCCACCAGATGACGTCGGTGAGGTCGCCGAACGTGCAGATCATCGCGATCCCGCTGCCCTTGTCCGGCTTCGCGAGCGGGTGCGCCATGACCTCGACCTCGACGTCGAACAGCGGCGAGCGCACTGCGGTGCCGAAGAGCGGCTTGTAGCGCTCGTCGTCGGGGTGCGCCACGAGTGCCACGCAGGCGGGCAGGAGCTCGGGTCGCGTGGTCTCGATGTGGACGAGGCTGCCGTCCGCTCGGTGGAACGCGATGCGGTGGTAGGCGCCGGGCTGCTCGCGGTCCTCGAGCTCTGCCTGGGCGACGGCGGTCCTGAAGGTGACGTCCCACAGCGTGGGTGCCTCGGCGAGGTACGCGTCACCGGCGGCGAGGTTCTCGAGGAAGGCTCGCTGCGAGGCGGCGCGTGAGGTGTCGTCGATGGTGCGGTAGGTCAGGTCCCAGTCGACCGACAGCCCGAGCGTGCTGAAGAGGTTCTCGAAGACCAGCTCGTCCTCGACGGCGAGCTCCTCGCAGAGCTCGATGAAGTTCTTCCGCGAGACGGCGTCGAAATCGCGCTGGTTCTTGGCGGGCTCGGCCGGAGGGCGGTAGTCGGCGTCGTAGGGGACCGAGGGATCGCAGCGGACGCCGTAGTAGTTCTGCACGCGGCGTTCGGTGGGCAGGCCGTTGTCGTCCCAGCCCATCGGGTAGAAGACGTTGGCGCCCTGCATGCGCTTGAAGCGGGCCATCACGTCGGTCTGCGTGTAGGAGAACATGTGCCCCACGTGGAGCGAGCCGGAGGCCGTGGGCGGGGGAGTGTCGATCGAGTACACCTGCTCGCGCGTGGTGTCGCGGTCGAAGGTGTAGGTCCCGTGCTCACGCCACTGCCGTGAGAGCCGGTCCTCGAGGCCCTCGAGAGCCGGCTTGTCGGGAACGGAGACGGGACGGGAGGAGGGTGAGGGCGTGTCTGTGCCCTGGAAGGTGTCAGCCATGGCTCCATTGTTCCCTACGCCGGAGGTGGGGGAGTGTTCCCTGCGGAACGCGGAGGACGTGCACCGACGACGCCGTCAGCTCGCCGGGAGGGCAGGCCTCAGGGACGCCGTCCGGCCCGGATCTGCAGATGTCCGCCCCGGGCGGAGGAGGACAGCACGTCGGTGCACTCCTGCTCGACGGCGTCCCACGGGTGGGCGGAGATGTCGGCCCCGCCGAGCCGGCAGGCCAGGCGGGCGGCCGGTAGCGCCCAGCGGTAGGGCGCGTCGGGGTCCTTCATGTCGACGACGCCCACGGTCCCACCGGGCGCCGTCAGTTCCAGCATCGCGTCCCACGCAGCCCGCCACGGCGTCATGAGCGAGAGCGTGTAGGTGGCGAGGGCGGCGTCGCACTGTGTACGCCCACCGCGGTCCCTGATGAGCTGCCGAACCTCGGCACCATCCAGCGCCGTGGCGTCCGCCTCGATCAGGACCACGTTGTGCCAGCCCTGGCGGTCGGCGCGACGCCGGGCCCGCAGCAGCATCTGAGGGCTGCGGTCGATGCCGATGATCAGCCCGTCCCGCCCGACGTCACGTTGGATCAGCGGGAAGTTCAGGCCGGTGCCGCATCCGAGATCGAGGACCTGCTGGCCGGGACGGAGCCCGAGGGCTGCCACCCCGCGCAGCCGCCCGGCGCGGTACACGGGATACTCACCCGACACGAGGTCGTAGAACGGTGCGATCCCGGCGTACCTGTCCGTCATGGTCCCCAGCCTAGGCGAGGGCAGGAGTGAGGATCCTGCCCGTCCGGTGCGCCTGTGGCTACAGTGGCCCCATGAGCCAGACGCACCCCCTCGGAGCCCCTGCCCACCCCGCACCCGAGCGGCTGCGCGCCGTCGTGACCGGCGCGAGTTCCGGTATCGGTGCCGCCACCGTCCGCGCCCTCCGCCGTAGCGGCTGGGACGTCGTCGCCGCGGCCCGTCGGATGGACAGGCTGCAGGCGCTCGCCGAGGAGACCGGGGCCACGCCCATGGTGCTCGACGTGACGGACCAGTCATCGGTCGACACCTTCGTGGCGGAGGTCGTGGCGGCAAGACCCGTGCACGCGCTGGTGAACAATGCCGGGGGCGCGTTCGGCGCTGACCGAGTCGCCGACGGCGTCACCGCCGACTGGCAGTGGATGTACGACGTCAACGTGGTCGGATCGCTGCGCATGACCCGGGCGCTGCTGCCGGCGCTGCGGGGCGGTGGCCAGGGCAGCGTGCTGTTCCTGACCTCGACGGCCGCCATGGCCGCCTACGAGGGCGGGGCGGGGTACTGCGGCGTCAAGGCGGCGCAGCAGTCCATGGCGCGGTCCCTCCGGCTCGAGGAGGCGGAGCACAACATCCGCGTGATCGAGGTGTCCCCGGGCATGGTGCGAACCGAGGAGTTCTCGCTCAATCGCCTGGGCGGTGACAAGGGGGCCGCCGACAAGGTGTACGAGGGTGTCGAGTACCCGCTGACCGCGGATGACGTCGCCGAGGCCGTCGCGTTCACGCTCAACGCCCCGCACCACATGAACATCGACCAGTTGGTGCTCCGGCCGCTCGCGCAGGCGGCCAACCACAAGGTCCTTCGCTCGAGCTGACGTGCGCGTCCGCCGATCGCGACGGGCAGCCGGCATGTCCGTCCCAGCCGGCACAGCCGCCCCAGACGTCCCAGCCGCCGGCGGCCCGGCCGAGCCCGGTGCTTCCCGCGCGTCCCCTTCCGAGGCACTGCTCGCCCCCGGTCGGCGGGCCCTCCTGCTCGTCAACCCGTCGGCCGGCCGCGGACGAGCAGCGCGCCTGGGTCCGGCCGCCGAGCGCGCGCTGCGTCGTCCGGGCGTCGACGTCTCGGTCGTCGTCACGCACTCACTCGATGAGGCACAGGAGCGGGCCGGGGCCGCTCCCGCCGGGAGCCTCGTCGCCGCCCTCGGCGGTGACGGTTTCCTCGGCGCCGCCGCTGCGGGGGCCCACCGGTCCGGAGCCGTGCTCCTGCCCTTGGCGGGGGGACGGGGCAACGACACCGTGAGGCGCCTCGGGCTGCCCCTGAGCCCGGTACGGGCGATCGGGCAGGTGCTGGACTACGGAGTCATCGACATCGACCTCGGCATGGTCGACGGGCGCGTGTTCCTCGGCGTGGCCCATGTGGGACTCGACGCCCTCGCGAACGAGTACGGGAACTCGGCCCGTGTGGGTCTCGGCCCCTTCGTCTACCTGTACGGCGGGCTGAAGGCGCTCCGCGCGTGGCGGGACGTGACCTTCACCCTCGACGTCGACGGCGATGTGCGCTCCTTCCCGGGTTGGGCCGTCGCCGTGGGGAACACGGGTCAGTACGGCGGCGGGCTGCGGATCTGTCCCGACGCGAGGGTCGACGACGGTCTGCTCGAAGTCGTCGCGCTCGGGGAGTCCTCCGCTGCGCGCGTCGTGGCGACCTTCCTGCGCGCCTACCGGGGCGCCCATCTCGGCGTCGGCACCGTGCACGCCTCACGCGCGCGGCGCGTCGCCCTCGCCGCCGACAGGCCCTTGAACGTCTACGCGGACGGCGAGCTGGTCGGTCCGCTACCGGCCGTGGTGACGCTGCTGCCGAAGGCGCTGAAGGTCCTCCTACCCGTAGGTTCCGCCGCGCTGCGATAACTCTGAGAAAGTACTTGCCAAAGTGGAAAGTAGTTGCAAGAGTGGAGGCACCGGTTCCTCCTACGAAAGGCTTCCCCATGAGCGAGACGACGAACACCAGCGGACTCGGTGCGAGCGAGGCGCGCGCACTGCTCGACCAGGCGGATCAGGTCGGTGCCAGTGTGCGGTCCGGCGCGGGCTGGCCGCAGATCGCGACGTTGCTCGGACTCGGTGCAGTCTCCTCCGTCGGTGTCATCGCCCTGACCCTCGCCGCGCGGGTACCCGGCACGCCGATGGTCCTGCCGATCGTCGCGATGATGGCGTGGATCATCATCTTCTCCACGATGGGCCTGGTGTTCGGCCGGACCAGCAAGCGGGGCTTCGGAGCGCGCTGGGGGCTGTACATCGGCGCGTGGGCCGTGCTCTGGACCGTCGCGATGCTCGTCGGCGGAACCTACTTCCAGGGCGACCTCTGGTTCGCCGGGGTCATGGCGGCGCTGCTCACGGTCACGACGACGGCGGGTGCCTGGTACGAGGCACGGCGATGAGTGCGCAGGACACCCCGGCCCACCCCCGCCACCAGCTCGACGACACGCTGGGCCATCCGGTGAGGTTCTCCCTGATGGCTGCCCTCGCGCAGACCGATGAGATCGACTTCGCCACCCTGAGGGACCACCTGCAGGTCTCCGACTCCGTCCTCAGCAAGCAGGTGACCGCCCTCGAGGCGGTCGGCTACGTGAGGGTCCGCAAGGGCTTCATCGGCAAGCGTCCGCGGACCTGGCTCAAGCCGACGAAGGAGGGCGGGACGGCGTGGCGCAGCCACCTGGCCGCGCTGCGCGAGATCGCCGGGGACTTCTGAGCGGTCAGGGTCTCGGCGACACGGCCAGCGTCACGCCGTAGTTGTCCATGGTGCCGGGTAGCGGAGCGTCGGGATGGAGCGGCTGCCCCTTCTCGATGGTGAAGTCGTGGCCGTCTACGAGCGCGGCGAGAGCAGCACTCGTCACGAGTAGCACCAACTGCTTCCCCGGACAGACGACCGGCCCGCCGCTGAACGGGACCAGCGGCCAGCCGTCGTCCTCGTTCGTCATCCACCGCTTCGGCGCCCATGCATGGGCGGCCCGCAGCGAGCGGTCGTCCCGGTGGAAGTAGGGCGCGTAGAGCAGGACGCCGCAGTCGGCGGGCATCGTCCCGTGGGGCCACTCCACCGGACGGGTCGTCTGACGCAGGATCATCGGGGTGGTGGGCCAGAGCCGCAGCGCTTCGAGGATCGATGCGCGGAGGTAGGGCAGGAAGCGGCCGCCCGACGTGTCGGCGTCGAGTTCGGCCCGCGCGGTGGCCATCGCCTCCGGGTGCGTGGCGAGCACGGTCAGGGCGCGGAAGGTCGCCATGCCCGCGGGGTCGAAGGCGAAGAGCCACTGCGGCACCTGGTTCGCGGGCTCGACGCCGTCGGCCTTCGGGGCGGCCGCCATGACGGCGGCGAGGCTCCCCGGCTCCGCGTGAGCGAGCTCCTCGGCGATCCTGTGCAGGAACCGGGCGCGCGTCCTGGAGCGCACCGGCTTCAGGAAGGCCCAGTTGCCGTCCTTCCGCAGCCGGATCACCATCGCGGTGAGTTCCTTGTCGTCCCGCGCATGGTCGCCGAAGACCACGCGCCGCACCACGCGGTACCACGCGTCGAGGAAGTCGCCCCAGGGCAGCGCTCCCGTGTGCGAGGCATCCGCGAGGAGCTGCTGCATCTCCTCCTCCACCACCGGCAGGAAACGGTCCGCGAGGTGGTGCACGGGGTGGTCGGTGTCGAGGACCTGTTCCTGCAGGGCGCGCCGGACCGTCCTGACGGGCCCACGGCTGATCAGGACGTTGTGGGGCTGGAAGTGCGAGAGCGCGGCCTTCTTCTCGCTACTGGCCGGCGAGAAGGGTTCCGGCGACTGGTCCAGCACGGTGTTCGCGTCCCCGGGCGCGAGCACGATCGCCTGTTTCCGCACCGGCAGCTTCAGCATCAGCGGCCCCTCCGGGTACTTCGCGTGCACCTTCTTCACGATGCCGACGGCCTTCGTGTCGAGTTCGAGGCGTGCCACGAGTCCGACCGCCCACGGGCGCCGGATGATCGGCCCCTTCGCGATGGTCGGCAGCATGACCCCCAGGAGGAGGCGGGCGGTGTCCAGCGACGAGGCGGTGGGAAGAGTCGAGGTCTGCATGCTCCCCACCCTTCCGCGTGGATGCCGCCACCACAACGGCACGCCCGGCCACCTCCCCGCGCCCCGGGCGGACGCCCGATGTGCAACCGGCACTTTTCGACAACCGTTTCGGGGCGGGGATAGACTGCAGGCACCAGCGTGGACCCGGCCATCACCGGTGAGCTTCCGGAAGAACGTCCGTCCCGGCGGACCAGTAGAACCGGACGGGGAGGCCCGTCACAGCCTGCGAACGAGCGGCAGCCCCGCCCCGACCGCGACGAGCGGTACGGCGGCGACGGCGGCAAGTGAGGTGGTACCGCGGGTCCAGGACCTCCGCGACCGGACAGGCAACCGGTCGGGGTGGAACAGGTACCCGTCCTCACGGCAGGACTCCTGCACCACCCACGCCGCCGCACACAGGATGAGAACCATGCCGCAGATCTACCCCCGAGCCACGTCCGACGACGCCGCGACGCCGTCACAGGGCGCCACCGCCTCCCCCCGCTTCCCCGAGCTCGAGGAGCGCGTGCTCCGCTACTGGCAGCAGGACGGCACCTTCCAGGCCTCCATCGACCAGCGGGACGCCGGCACGGACGGCTCCAACGAGTTCGTCTTCTACGACGGCCCCCCGTTCGCCAACGGCCTCCCGCACTACGGTCACCTCCTCACCGGATACGCCAAGGACCTCGTGGGGCGCTACCAGACCCAGCGCGGCCGCCGCGTGGAGCGCCGCTTCGGGTGGGACACCCACGGGCTGCCCGCCGAACTCGAGGCGATGAAGCAGCTGGGGATGACCGACAAGCAGCAGATCGTCGCCATGGGCATCGACGCCTTCAACGACGCCGCACGCGCCTCCGTCATGAAGTACGCGGGGGAGTGGCGGGACTACGTGACCCGCCAGGCACGCTGGGTGGACTTCGACAACGACTACAAGACGCTGAACCCCGAGTACATGGAGTCCGTCCTCTGGGCGTTCAAGACGCTCCACGAGAAGGGCCTCACCTACAACGGCTACCGCGTGCTGCCGTACTGCTGGAACGACGAGACCCCGCTGTCCAACCACGAGCTGCGCATGGACGAGGACGTCTACCAGGACCGTCAGGACCAGACCGTCACCGTGACCTTCCCGCTCCTCGCGGGCGAATCAGCCCTGTCGCAGCAGCTCGCCGGCGTCCAGGCGCTCGCCTGGACCACCACGCCGTGGACCCTGCCCACCAACGCGGCGCTCGCCGTCGGGCCCCACATCACCTACGCCGTCGTCGAGGGCGAGCGTGACTCGGTGAGCGAGCGGTACCTGATCGCCGAGAACCTGCTCGGGAACTACGCCAAGGACCTCGGGTTCGCCGACGCTGCCGCGGCACGGGACGCCGTCGTCTCCCGCCACCTCGGCAGCGAGCTGGAAGGGCTCACCTACGAGCCCCTCTGGGACTACCTCGCCGATCCGGAGGAGGGCGGCTACCGCAACGCCTTCCGGATCCTCGTGGCGGACTACGTCACGACGACGGACGGCACCGGGCTGGTGCACCAGGCGCCCGCCTACGGCGAGGAGGACCAGAAGGTCTGCGAGGACGCCGGCATCCAGGTGATCCTCTCCGTCGACGAGGGCGCGAAGTTCCTGCCCGTGTTCGGCCGCGGACCGCTGGCCGAGATCGTGGGCCTGCAGGTCTTCGAGGCCAACAGGATCATCACGCGCGTCCTGAAGTCCGAGGGCCGTCTTGTCCGCCAGGCCAGCTACGTGCACAGCTACCCGCACTGCTGGCGCTGCCGCAACCCGCTGATCTACCGCGCCGTGTCCTCCTGGTACGTCGAGGTGACGAAGATTCGGGACCGCATGGTCGAGCTCAACCAGGACATCACCTGGATCCCCGGCAACGTCAAGGACGGCCAGTTCGGCACCTGGCTCTCGAACGCACGCGACTGGTCCATCAGCCGCAACCGTTTCTGGGGCAGCCCCATCCCGGTGTGGCAGTCGGACGACCCCGAGTACCCGCGCACCGACGTGTACGGCTCGCTGGCCGAGCTGAAGGCCGACTTCGGCCGCCTGCCGGTGAACAAGCAGGGCGAAGTGGACCTCCACCGCCCCTTCATCGACGAGCTCACGCGCCCCAACCCGGACGACCCCACGGGCCGGTCCACCATGCGCCGCGTCGAGGACGTCCTGGACGTCTGGTTCGACTCCGGTTCCATGCCCTACGGCCAGGTGCACTACCCGTTCGAGAACGAGCAGTGGTTCGACACCCACAATCCCGCTGATTTCATCGTCGAGTACATCGGGCAGACACGCGGCTGGTTCTACATGCTGCACATCCTGTCCACGGCGCTCTTCGACCGGCCGGCGTTCCGCAACGTCATCAGCCACGGGATCGTGCTCGGCTCGGACGGGCAGAAGATGTCCAAGAGCCTCCGCAACTACCCGGACGTGTCCGAGGTGTTCGATCGCGACGGCTCCGACGCCATGCGCTGGTTCCTCATGGCCTCGCCGATCCTCCGCGGCGGGAACCTCGTGGTCACCGAGCAGGGTATCCGTGACGGCGTACGCCAGGTCATCCTGCCCCTGTGGAACGTCTGGCACTTCTTCGGCCTGTACACCAACGCGGCGAGCGGCGGGCAGGGGTACGAGGCGAAGACGGTCACGGCCGAGGCCGCGGCACAGCTCCCTGAACCCATCGACCGCTACATCCTCGCCAACACGGGCAACCTGGTGCGTGACCTCACGGTGTCCTTGGACGCCTTCACCATCAGCGACGCCTGCGAATCGCTGCGCCGCTACCTGGACACGCTCACCAACTGGTACGTCCGGCGGAGCCGCCAGCGGTTCTTCGAGGAGGACACGGACGCGTTCGACGTCCTCTACACGTGCCTCGAGGCCGTCTGCCGCGTCGCCGCACCGCTGCTGCCGCTCGTGACCGAGGAGATCTGGCGCGGCCTGACCGGCGGCCGATCGGTGCACCTCACCGACTGGCCGGACACGTCGTCGTTCCCGGCAGCCCCCGAGCTCGTGGAGCAGATGGACCGCACCCGCCAGGTGTGCTCGGTCGGATCGAGCCTGCGGAAGGCCGCGAACCTGCGGGTGCGCCTGCCGCTGCGCGAGCTCACCGTCGTCGCGCCCGGTGTCGAGGGCCTCGCGGGCCAGTTCCAGGCGATCATCGCCGACGAGCTGAACCTGAAGGGCGTGCGCCTCGTGGACTCGGCCGATGCCGAGCCCGCCGAGTTCGGCATCTCCCAGCGGCTCGTGGTCAACGCACGCGCCGCCGGTCCGCGCCTCGGGAAGACCGTGCAGGCCGCCATCAAGGCCGCCAAGTCGGGGGACTGGCGGGTCGACGACGACGGCGGCGTGACCGCGGGCGGCCTCGCCCTCGAGCCGCACGAGTACACGCTCGATACCGTGGTGGAGGGCAACGACGCCGCGTCGAAGGCCGTGACCGTCCTGCCGGGCGGCGGCTTCCTGGTGCTCGACACCGAGGTCACCCCCGAGCTCGCGGCCGAAGGAACGGCCAGGGACGCGATCCGTGCGATCCAGCAGGCCCGCCGGGACGCCGATCTCGACATCAGCGACCGCATCGTCACGCACGTCGTCGCCACGCCCGACCAGGCTGCCGCCCTCGAGGCGAACACCGGTCTCATCAACGCCGAGACGCTGACGGTGGAGCTCTCCATCGAGGCCGTCGAGGGAACCGACAGGGACTTCAGCATCACCGTCCGGAAGCAGGAGCAGCAGAATGGATGACAGGAACGACCACGAGGACACGGACGACATGGACGGCACCGAGGACATGGACGGCATGGACGGCACCGAGGACATGGACGGGGCCGCAGGGAGCGATTCCGAGCCCGAGTCGTCGTACGTCCCCCGCGTGGACCCCTTCGCCGTGGAGAGCGTCTACGCCGAGCTGCTGAGCCGCGCGCCGGAGCACCGGATGGAGCCGCGCATGGCGCCGCTGCGCCGCGTCATGGAGATCCTCGGGGAGCCCAACAGGGCGTTCCCGATCATCCACATCACCGGGACCAACGGCAAGACGTCCACGGCACGCATGATCGAGAGCATCCTGCTGGCGCACGACCTCCGGACCGGGCGCTTCACCAGCCCCCACCTCTCCAAGGTCACCGAGCGCATCAGCATCGACGGCGAGCCCGTTACCGACGCGACCTTCGTGCGGGTCTGGGACGAGATCAAGCCCTACCTGGACATCGTCGACGGCGAGCTGCTCGTGGCCGGCGAACCGCGCCTGACCTACTTCGAGTGCCTGACCATCCTGGCCTTCGCGATCTTCGCCGACGAGCCGATCGACGTCGGGGTCATCGAGGTGGGACTGGGCGGCATCACCGACGCCACGAACGTCGGGGACGGGCAGGTCGCCGTCGTCACGCCCATCAGCCTCGACCACACGGAGCTGCTCGGCGACACCGTCGAGGACATCGCCCTCGAGAAGGCGGGGATCATCAAGCCGGGCGCCTTCCTGGTCAGCGCCATCCAGCCCCGTGACGCCGCGCAGGTGTTGCTCGAGCGCGCGCGTGAGGTCGGTGCCGAGTTCCGCTTCGAAGGTGTCGAGTTCGGCGTCGAGTCGCGGACGGTCGCCGTCGGCGGGCAGGTCGTGTCGCTGACGGGCCTCGCCGGCCGGTACGGGGAGCTGCTCGTGCCGCTGCACGGCGAGCATCAGGCGGAGAACGCGGCCCTCGCCGTGGCCGCCGTCGAGGCGTTCCTCGGGGGCGGGGAGCGGGAGCTGGACACGACGCTCGTCCGTAACGGACTGCGCGCCGTGACCTCGCCCGGCCGCCTGGAAGTGGTGCGCACAGCCCCGAGCATCATCGTCGACGCCGCCCACAACCCTGCCGGGGCCCGCGCCGCCGCGCGCGGCATCACTGAGGCCTTCGACTTCACGCGGCTCGTCCTCGTGATCGGCGCCCTGCAGGACAAGGACGCCGCGGGCATGCTCGCCGAGCTGCACGAGGAACTCGGCGGCATCCTGTCCGACGTCTGCCTGACGCAGTCCACCTCGCCGCGGTCCGTCCCCGCCGCCGATCTCCTGCAGGCCGCCCTGTCCGCGGGCTTCGCGGAGGAGAACATCACCATCCTCCCCGGACTCGACGACGCGCTCGAGTGGGCGGTCATGAAGGCCGAGGAGAACAATGACCTCGCGGGCGGCATCCTCGTCACGGGCTCCATCACGGTGGTCGGGGAAGCCCGCACGCTCCTAGGGAAGTAGGCGGTCACGATGGCACGCAAGGAACGACGCCTCACGAAGGCGCAGCGTGAGTGGAGGCCGGGGATGCCGAAGAAGCGCCGGTCCACGAAGGTGATGTTCGCCTCCACGGTCCTGCTGCTCGAAGCGTTCGTCGTCTTCTTCGCCACCCTGACCGTGTTCGGTCTGCGGCGGGACGAGATCGACCCCGCCCTCATCCTCACGTGCGGTCTCGTGCTGAGCGTGGTGCTGGTCCTCACCTGCGCCGTCGTCACCAAGCCCTGGGGGATCGGCCTCGGGTGGGTGCTGCAGCTCGTGATCATCGCCGGCGGGTTCCTCGAACCGGCCATGTTCGTCGTCGGGCTCGCATTCGCGATCACCTGGTTCTACGGCATCCGGCAGGGCATGCGCGTGGACCGCGAGAACGTGGAGCGGGACCGCCTGCAGGCGGAGTGGGAGAAGGCGAACCCCGAGTAGCGGCGGTTTAGTAGAGTCGGAGGCGAGACCACCCGTCACGATCACGCGCCGCCCACGGCGGCGCCCACCCCAGGAGCACCCCATGAGCGTTGAGCGCACCCTTGTCCTCGTCAAGCCCGACGGCGTGTCCCGCGGCCTGACCGGCACCATCCTGTCGCGCATCGAGGCGAAGGGCTACACCCTCGCCGAGCTGCAGCGGGTGCACGCCACCCGCGAGGTGCTGGAGCAGCACTACGCGGAGCACGTGGGCAAGCCGTTCTTCGAGCCGCTCGTCGAGTTCATGCTCAGCGGACCGATCGTCGCCGCGGTCTTCGAGGGCCAGCGCGTCATCGAGGGATTCCGCTCGCTCGCGGGAACCACGGAGCCGACGACGGCGGCACCCGGCACCATCCGCGGGGACTTCGGCCGCGACTGGGGCGTCACGGTGCAGCAGAACCTGGTGCACGGTTCCGATTCGGCCGAGTCGGCTGAGCGCGAGATCGGCATCTGGTTCGCCTGATCGCGCCACCCGTTCGCTGCTTCTTCCTGCTAGCCGTGTGCCCCGGGCAACTGTTTTGGTAGGGTCAGGCGCATGATGACCTACCGCAGACTGGGCGCTTCCGGCCTCAGCGTCTCCACCGTCGGGCTCGGCTGCAACAACCTCGGCCGGGCCGGCACAACCTCCGAGTCCCAGGAGGGCACCGACGCCGTCGTCCACGCGGCCCTCGACGCCGGGATCACCCTCTTCGACGTGGCCGACATGTACGGCAAGGCTCCGGGTGTCAGTGAGACGCAGTTGGGCGTCGCGCTCGGTGCCCGACGCGAGGACGTGGTCCTGGCCACGAAGTTCGGTCTGGACATGGGTGGCGTCAACGGCCCCGACTGGAACGCCCGGGGGTCGCGGCGCTACATCGTCCGGGCCGCCGAGGCATCCCTCCGGCGTCTGGGCACCGACTGGATCGACCTGTACCAGTACCACGCCCCCGATGCCCTGACGCCCATAGAGGAGACGCTCGCGGCCCTGGACGACCTCGTCACGAGCGGCAAGGTGCGGTACCTCGGGCACTCGAACTTCGCGGGCTGGCAGATCGCCGAGGCGGAGTTCACCGCCCGTAGCGGCGGGTACACCCCGTTCATCTCGGCACAGAACCCCTACAGCCTGCTCGACCGGCGGCTCGAGCGCGAGGTGGTGCCCGCCGTGGAGGCCTACGGCCTCGGCGTGCTGCCCTATTTCCCGCTCGCGAACGGTCTCCTCACGGGCAAGTACCGGCGGAACGAGGTGCCCGCCGGGAGCCGCCTGACGCACTCACGGCAGAACGTGCTGGAGACCGCCGACTGGGACCAGCTGGAGGCCTACTTGGCGTTCGCTGCCGAGCGCGGGGTCTCGGAAGTGCAGGTGGCGTTCTCCTGGCTCGCGGCCCAGCCGTCGGTCGGGTCCGTGATCGCCGGAGCGACGACGCCGGAGCAGGTCCGGCAGAATGCCGCTGCCACGGAGTGGGTACCCACCGATGAGGACCTCGCCGAGCTCGACCGGATCTTCCCGCAACCCGCCGCGTAGGAACGCGCATCGGGCGTCGACACTGCGCTTGAGTGATGCTGACCGGTGATGTTGCGCAGGAACTGTGCAGGATTGAGCGGTACCAGCGGCGGGAGGGTGTCCACTTCGTACAGCGGGAACATCTTCCTTGTAGTCTCGGCCACAGGCCAGCACAGACGCTGCGTCCGTCACAGTGCTCGACGCCCATGGTGGGATGTCGACGGAGGGGAACGATGAACTCGTCGACGGAACAGGAGTTCCTTGATGGCCGGCACGGTGCCGGGGAACAGGTGGCCGACGACGTCATCAGGGCGGCCATGCTGGCCGCTGCGGACGTCGCGCTGATCACCGACGCCGATCAGTGGATCACGTACGTCTCGCCCTCGTTCACGGCCATGACCGGCTACGAACAGGTGGACCTGCTCGGAATGAACTGTCAGGTCCTGCAGGGACCGGGCACCGATCCTGGGACGCGACGTCAGATGCGGGAGACCATCGCCTCCGGTGGGGTCTTCGAGGGGCAGGTGCTGAACTACCGGAAGGACGGTTCGGCGCTCTGGACCGCCCTGAAGATCATTCCGGTGCGGGCCGGCGCAGATCACTCGATCACGCACTATGTCAGCGTTCAGCGCGACATCACCAATAAGGTCGCCGACGTGCAGCAGCTACGGAACCAGGCTCTGCATGATCACATGACAGGTCTGCCGAACCGGATCACCGCTGAACAGGCCATCGATGACGCCATGAGAGTCGCCACCAGCCGATCGGAGACCGCAGCGATCTGCTTGATCGACCTCGATGACTTCCGTCTGGTCAACAACAGCCACGGGCATGCGGCCGGTGATGCAGTGTTGCAGCAATGGTCCGCACGCGTGCTTGCCCGCCTACGGGACGGCGACGTCCTGGCCAGGATGGGCGGTGACGAGTTCATCCTCATCCTCAGGGATATCGACCGGGGAACAGCGCACCACAATCTACGGGAGCTGCTCGCCCCGATTCACGAGGCGGTGGAGAAGCCCTTCAGGGTGGAGGACCAGGAGCTCCGGATCGGGATGAGCATGGGTATCGCATTGGTGCCGGTGGGTGGGATCGCGACCCGCTCCATCCTTCGATCCGCTGATGAGGCTCTCTACAGGGCGAAGGGACGACACGGCCAGGACGGCGACTCATGGTGGGAGGTTGCCGACCAGGGCGAGCACGGCGATGTGCCGGCCGGGCCGGTGGAACGCATCGGCGTCCTGTCGGGTGCTGACTCCCGCGGGCTGCACCGTGCAGGTGAATCCTGGGACACCCTGACCCCCCTGAAGACCGTGGTCCATTACCAGCCCCTCGTCAATCTTCGCGATGGGTCCGTGGAGTTGTTCGAGGCCTTGGCTCGGCTCGAGCTACCCAGCGGCCGGTTGGTCGCTCCTGACGAGTTCCTCCCGCACCTCGGGGCGGCGGAGCTTCACGGATTGTTCGAGGATGTCCTGGAGCAGGCCTTGAGCTTCATCGCCCACTGGGACCGACCTGGTGTCCGGCCCAATGTGGCGGTGAACCTGCCGCCGGAACTTCTGAAGGACCCCACTGTGCCTGCGCTCGTCGAACAGTTGCTCCTCAAGCACGGCATCGAGCCGGGCGGACTCGGCCTCGAGCTCCTGGAGTCGACGAGCATGGGGTTGGAGGCACAACGCTCGGCCCTGCAGGACCTCGCAGGACTCGGCGTCCGTCTCGCCATGGACGATCTCGGGTCCGGATACAGTAGCCTGCAGCGCTTGTCATCCTTTCCCTTCAGTGCGATCAAGCTCGACCGCGGACTGTTCGAGCACGTGGGTGATCGCCCACTGGAGACGCTCAGCGTCATGGCGACCCTCCTGCAGATGGGCAGGGACCTGGGGATGACGGTCGTCATCGAAGGACTCGAGGACCAGTCGATCACGGAAGCGGCGATCATCCTCGGGGCGCCGCTCGGGCAGGGATACTACCTCGCCAAGCCGATGGCTCCTGCGGACTGCCTGGAGTGGTTTGACTCGTTCGAACTGGTACTCCACCGATCCCCGATCCAGACCTTCCTCGGAGCTCTCGCCTATCACTGGCAGTTCTCCCGACTGGCTGCCCCGCACCCTCTCGACCCCGAGATGTGCCCGCTCACCCGCTTCCTCGCGGTCAATGACGCGCCAGCCGAGGTGAAGACCCTGCATGAGCGCGAACACTCCACACCTGGCAGGCACCATGCGTCGAGTCGCCTGCTCACGCGCTGGTTCACGGACCACCTCCGGACCCGCTCCTGAAAGAAGCACTGCGCGGACCGGATCGCCGTCAGGGACGCTACTCGGGGAGCACAACTCCTCGATCCCGGTGGAACGTCGAACCGTTGACCCGCTCGGAGGCGCCCACCCGATCGAGGTACGGCGTGATGCCACCGAGGTGCATGGGCCAGCCCGCGCCCATGATCATGCACAGGTCGATGTCCTCGGGGGCCGCGACGACACCCTCGGCGAGCATGCGCCCGATCTCGTCGGCGAGGGCGTCCTGCGTCCGGCGCAGAACCTGGTCCGCGGAGGACGGCGAGTCACCGCGCTGCATGAGCGCGAGAGTTGCGTCGGACACGATCTCCGAGCCGTCCGCCTGCTTCTCCCACAGACCCTTCACGCCGGCGTCGATGAGTTTCTGCTGGTTCTCCGAGACGTGGAACCTCTCGCCGAAGGCTGCGTGCAGCGATTCCTGGACGTGCTGGCCCACGGGCAGCCCCACGAGGGCGAGCAACCTGAAGGGTGTCATCGGCAGGCCCATGGGGCGGAGCGCGTTGTCGGCCGTCTCCGCGTCCGTCCCCTCGTCGAACACGGCGGTGATCTCACCGAACATGCGGCCGAGGATCCGGTTGACCACGAAGGCGGGGGCGTCCTGCACGAGCACCGCGTTCTTCTTGAGCCCCTTGGCGAGCACGAAGGCCGTGGCGAGGACGGCGGCGTCCGTCCTCGGTGCGCGCACCACCTCGAGCAGGGGCATCGCGGCCACGGGGTTGAAGAAGTGGAAGCCCACCACGCGTTCCGGGTGACGCAGGTCGGCGGCCATCTCGGCTACGGACAACGAGGAGGTGTTCGTCGCGAGGATGCACTCGTCGGAGACGACGGCCTCGACCTCGGCGAAGACCTGCTTCTTGACCGACAGCTCCTCGAACACGGCCTCGATCACGAGGTCGGCGTCCGCGAAGACGTCCTTGGACACGGACCCGGTGACGAGGGCCTTCGTCCGGTTCGCGGCGTCCTGCGTGAGCCGTTTCCGGCCGAGCATCTTCTCGATCTCCGCGTGCACGTACGCCACGCCCTTGTCCACGCGGGTCTGGTCGATGTCCGTCATCACGACGGGCACCTTCAGCTGCCGGGCGAACAGCAGGGCGAGCTGGCTCGCCATGAGTCCGGCGCCCACCACCCCGACCTTCGACACGGGCCGCGCGAGCTTCTTGTCCGGCGCTCCGGCCGGTCGCTTCCCGCGCTTCTGTACGAGGTCGAGGAACGCGTACACCGTGGCGTGGAACTCGGGCGTCTGCATGAGCTCGGCCAGGGCCGTGCATTCCGCTGCCGCCGATTCCTTCTGCGTGAGCGTCAACCCGGCCTCGAGGAGGTCGAGCACGCGCGACGGCGCGGGGGCGGCGTTCGAGGTCTTCGCCGCGACGAACGCTCGTCCCGCAGCGACGGCACCCCTCCAGGCGTCGTCGTCGTACGCTCCGGTGGACGCGCGGCGCTCGGCGACGGCGTCCGCTGCGGAGGGGCCCCGGAGGATCTGCGCTGCCCACAGCAGTGACTGCTCGAGGTAGTCGGCGGGCTCGAACAGGGCGTCCGCGATCCCGAGCCGGTACGCGGCCGAGCCGTCGAGGCTGCGGTTGTTGCTGAGCGGGTTCTCGATCATCACCTTCACGGCGTTGGCGGGGCCGATCAGGCGCGGAAGCCGGTAGACGCCACCCCAGCCGGGTACGAGGCCGATGAACGCCTCGGGCAGACCGATGCCGTTCGCGCCCGTGGAGACCGTGCGGTAGGTCGCCGCGAGGGCGATCTCCAGGCCGCCACCGAGCGCCACGCCGTTGATGAACGCGAAGCTGGGCACGCCCATGTCCGCGAGGAGATCATAGGCCTCGTGCCCGAGTTCCGCCATCAGCCGGCCGAGGTGTTCCGACTTCACACTCTTGACGGTGCTGAGGTCGGCGCCGGCGACGAGGAAGTAGGGCTTGCCGGTCACCGCGACGGCGGCGATCTCGCCGCGCGCCGCGCGTTCCTTGAGTCCCTCGAGGGTGCGGCCGAACTCGATCAGCGTGGTGGGCCCGAGGGTGGTGGGCTTCGCGTGGTCGAGGTCGTTGTCGAGGGTGATCAGCGCGAGGACACCGGCGTCCTGCGGCAGATCGATGTCCTGGACGTAGGAATGGGTGACGATCTCGGTCGGCACCAGCGGCGCCAGTTCGTCGTAGCGTTCGAAGCTCATGCTGCGTCCTGTCCGTAGTGCTCGTGGTGGGGGTTCTCCCAGATGACGGTGGCACCCATGCCGAGGCCGATGCACATGGTGGTCATGCCGTAGCGCACCGTCGGGTCCTCCTCGAACTGCCGAACCAGCTGGTTCATGAGACGGACCCCGGAGGACGCCAGGGGGTGCCCGACGGCGATCGCGCCGCCGTAGCGGTTGACGCGGGGATCCTCGTCCTCGATGCCGAAGTGGTCGAGGAAGCTCAACACCTGCACGGCGAAGGCCTCGTTGATCTCGAACAGCCCGATGTCCTCGATGCCCAGCCCTGCTTGTCGCAGCGCCTTCTCGGTCGCGGGAACGGGTCCGATGCCCATGACCTCGGGTTCGACGCCGGCGAAGGCGTACGCGACGAGGCGCATGCGGGCGGGCAGGCCGAGCTCGACGGCGGCATCGGCCGAGGCGAGGAGCGCGGCGGTCGCGCCGTCGTTCAGTCCGGCGGCGTTGCCCGCCGTGACCCGGCCGTGGGCGCGGAAGGGCGTGCGCAGTGACGCCAGGTCCTCCAGCGTGGTGCCGGGTCGGGGCGGCTCGTCGACGGTGTTGAGGGTCCAGCCGGCGCCCGGCTTCCTGCCCGAGACCGGGACGAGGTCCGGCTGGATCTGTCCGGCCGCGTAGGCAGCGGCGAGCTTCTGCTGGCTGCGGACGGCGTACGCGTCGGTGCGGTCCTTCGTGATCGCGGGGAAGCGGTCGTGCAGGTTCTCCGCGGTGTTGCCCATGTTCAGCGCAGCGGGGTCCACGATCCGCTCGGACATGAAGCGCGGGTTGGGGTCGGCACCGGAGCCCATGGGGTGGTTCCCCATGTGCTCCACTCCTCCCGCGATGACGACGTCGTACGCCCCGAACGCGATGCCCGAGGCCGTCGTGGTCACCGCGGTCATGGCGCCCGCGCACATGCGGTCGATGGCGAAGCCGGGGACCGTCCGGGGGAGGCCCGCGAGGAGGGCGGCCGTGCGACCGATCGTGAGCCCCTGGTCGCCGGTCTGGGTCGTGGCGGCGATCGCCACGTCGTCGATGCGCTCGGGGGGCAGCGTGGGGTTGCGGCGGAGGAGGTCGCGGATGCACTTGACCACGAGGTCGTCGGCGCGCAGCCCGGCATAGATGCCCTTCTCGCCGGCCTTGCCGAACGGAGTGCGGACTCCGTCGACGAAGACGACGTCACGGACGGCTCGTGACGCACTGCGGGTTGACGCGGTGCCGGTCGGTTGGCTCACGGGTGTGCTCCTCTTCGGGGTTGTCGATCCGGCGCAATGTTACTGGCGGGTAACATGGCGCGCAACCGACCCGCCGAGCGGCGTCGGCTCACTCGGCCGGAGGGCTGTCCTGCCCCTGCTGGTTGCGGGCGGGCAGGGGGTCGGGATCGAGGAACGCGACCGTGATGACCGCCGCCACCTGCTCGATCTGCCAGGGCCGCGCCCCCAGCTCCGCGAGGGCGGTCGAGACGGAGTCGAGCGTGATGTCCGCGGGCGGACGCCAGGCGATGCGCCTGAGGTAGTCCGGAGTGAGGAGGTTCTCCACGGGCATGCCGAGGGCGTCCGCGCGCTGGGCGATCCGGGGCCGGGCCGTCTGGAGGCGCGCAGCCGCCTCCGGGTCCTTCTCGGACCAGATGCGCGGAGGGGGCGGCGCGTTCGTGGAGATGTGCAGCGGCGGGAGGTCCGTGGCCTTCCGGGCGTCGGCGATGCATCGGAGCCAGCGCGGTGCCTCCTTCTGGGCTGCACGGCCGTGGAAGCCCTTCGTGGCGAGCAGCTGCGGCACGGTCGCGGGCATGGCCCTGGCCGCCGCGATGATCGCCGAGTCGGGGATGAGGCGACCCGGGGCCACGTCGCGCCGCTGCGCGAGCTCCTCACGCTCCGTCCACATCTCGCGGACGGCCGCCAACTGCCGGCGGTCGCGCAGCTGATGGAGACCGGAGGTCCTGCGCCAGGGGTCGATCCTGGGCTCTGCCGGCGGCGTCCGACGGATGTGCTCGAACTCCTCCTCGGCGATGGCGAGTTTGCCGTCCTGCTCCAGCAGGGCGGCGAGCTTGTCCCGCAGCTCGGTCAGCACTTCGACATCGAGCGCCGCGTACCGGAGCCACGGCTCGGGCAGGGGCCGCTTCGACCAGTCGGCCGCGGAGTGCTCCTTCGCGAGGCTGAAGCCCAGCTGCGACTCGATGACGGCTGCGAGTCCCACGCGGGGCAGCCCGGCGAGGCGCGCGGCGAGTTCGGTGTCGAACAGCCTGTCCGGCCACATGCGCAGCTCGGACAGGCACGGCAGGTCCTGGCTGGCGGCGTGCAGGATCCACTCGACACCCTCGAGGGCGTCGTCGATGATCTGCAGGTCCTCGAAGGGCTCGGGGTCGATGAGCCATGTTCCCGCACCTTCACGGCGGATCTGCACGAGGAACGCCCGTTGTCCGTACCTGAAGCCGGACGCCCTCTCGGCGTCCACGCCCGCGGGTCCCGAGCCTGCCGCGAGGGCTGCTGCCGCCCGCTCCAGTCCCGCCATCGTGTCGATGACCAACGGCACGCCGTCGCGCGGTTCGGTGAGGACGGTGAGGGCTTCGGGGGTGTCGATCGTCTCTGGATCACCGGGTATGCCGGGTGCATCGGTGGCGTCGTCGACAGGAGAGGAGGCGGTGGCGCTCTCCGTGTGTTCGGAGGTGTCGGTCATGGTCCCTGCAGTCTATCCCCGCGCCGGGGGCGAGGACGGAGCAGAACGGGTGGTCCCCGTGCCTGTCGGAGGGTGACGACGGCGGAATCAGGAATGTCCGGACGGCCGCGGGATCGCGGTCAGGACCGGCGGTGCGGCAGGTGCGCCACGCCCTGGGGGAGCGGCGGGAGTCCCGCGAAGGTGCACACCATCTCCGACCAGGCCTCGAGGTGGGGCCTCGCGTCGGAGGAGCCGGGTGACCAGGACGCACGCAGCTCGATGTCGATGGTGTCCGCGCGGTCCTCGAGCGTGCCGTAGCTCTCCGACAGGATGCGCGTGGTGGTGCCGCCCGTGCTGTGGTGCCGCGCCCCGTGGTTGTCGAGTGCCTCCACGAGCCAGGTCCAGGCGACGGAACCGAGCATGGCGTCATTGCCCATGTCCGGTTCGAGCTGCGCGCGGATGTACGTGACGATGCGGAAGCGTCCGTTCCACACTGCGGAGCCAGCGGGATCGTAGAGGAGGATGAACCGGCCGGTTGCGAGTTCCTGCGCCTCCGGCGGCGGCAGGAGGGCGCGGGCCGGCCCGTGGAGCGGCGGCGGCACCGGCGTCGTGTCGAAGACCTCCGCGCCGAGGGCGACGGCGAAGGGCGCGAGGCGCGCGGGCGCCGGGATCTCGTCGAGGCGGACCTCACTGCGCCGACGCGCGGAACGCAAGCCGTCGAGGGCGTCGGAGAACTCCGAGGGAAGTTGCGACACACCACCGAGAGCACTCATTCCCGCAGATTATGCCCATCCGAGGAGGCCATGTGGGCGGCGCGCCGACACCGCTCCCGCCGCTGGAACCCCGGCCGTCCCCACCCGACACCGCTGAGGTGCAGGGATGGGCGGTCACGTCCTCAGGCCGCGGTCTCCCGCCGGATGGCCTCGACGAAGGCGTCGACGTCCTCCTCCGTGGTGTCGAACGAGCACATCCAGCGCACCTCGCCCGTGGCCTGGTCCCAGTCGTAGAACCTGAAGCTCTCGCGGATGCGATCGGCCGCTCCAGGAGGGAGGATCGCGAAGACGGCGTTCGCAGCCGTCTCCTGCGTGAGCGTGACGCCCTCGATCCCGCGTACCTTCTCGGTCAGTCGTGCCGCCATGGCGTTCGCGTGCTGGGCGGACCGCAGCCAGAGATCGCCCTCGAGCAGGGCGATCAGCTGCGCCGAGACGAACCGCATCTTCGACGCCAGCTGCATGTTGAGCTTCCGCAGGTAGTCGAGTCCGGTCGAGGCCTCCTGGTTCAGCACGACGACGCACTCGCCGAACATGAGGCCGTTCTTGGTCCCGCCGAAGGACAGGATGTCGACGCCGGCGTCGCGTGTGAAGGCCCGCAGCGGCTGTCCGAGTGCTGCGGCGGCGTTGGCCAGGCGTGCTCCGTCCATGTGGACGCGCATCCCGCGGGCGTGGCAGTGGTCGGCGATGGCCCTGATCTCGGCGACGGAGTACAGCGTGCCGAGCTCGGTGGTCTGGGTGATCGAGACGGCGAGGGGCTGCGCACGGTGCTGGTCCCCCCAGCCCCACGCCTCGCGGTCGATCAGCTCGGGCGTGAGCTTGCCGTCGGGGGTGGGGACGGTGAGCAGCTTGATGCCACCCACGCGTTCCGGGGCCGCGTTCTCGTCGACGTTGATGTGGGCGGTCTGCGGACACACGACCGCGCCCCACCTCGGCAGGATCGACTGCAGCGACAACACATTGGCGCCGGTGCCGTTGAACACGGGGAAGATCGAGATGCCGGTGCCGAAGTGGTGTTCCATGACCTCGAGCAGGCGGGCCGTGTACTGGTCGTCCCCATAGGCCACCTGGTGGCCCTCGTTGGCGGCCGCCAGCGCGGTCAGGATCTCCGGGTGCACGCCGGAGTAGTTGTCGGACGCGAAGCTGCGCACGGAGCGATCGTGCAGGGGCGCGGGCGTCGAGGGGTCGAGCGCGGGGAGCAGGGTGTCGGTCACGGTTCCATTATCCCCGAGCGGGCGGTGTTGTCTCGCGCGGCCGGGAGGGAGGGACGGCGTCGAGCCGAGCGCCGTTCACCTCGGCCGCCGCGCGGCCGGGAAGGGACGCGAGGACGCGGGCGAGCTCGTCGACGTGCGTGAAGCCGGGGAAGGAGCGTTCCGGGTGCGCGGCGCGCAGGTCGTCGTCCAGGAGGGCCTTGACGACCACGGCGGTGGCCGCCGCCGTGGTGCCGTCCTTCGCGAATCCCTGGGCGACGGCCTGGAGCCAGGCGTCGACGGCGGCCTTCACAGCCGCGTAGGAGGCGTTGGCCGCGGTCGGGGCGGCGACCGCGGTGGCGGTCACGGCCGCGAGGCGACCCCCCTGCTCGGCCAGCTGGTCGTAGAACGCCCGGCTGGTCATGAAGAGGGTGAGGAACACCGAGCGGTGCAGGGCCTCGTGGTCGGCCAGGGACTGCGTGGTGATCCCCGCGGCCCCACGCCAGCCGCCCACCAGGTGGTACACCGCCGTGGCGCCCCCGTGGACGGACGCCACGTGGCCGGCAAGCGCGGCCACGGCGTCCTCGTCGCCGAGGTCGCACACCTGCAGGTCCACGCCCTCCCACCCGTCGAAGGCCGCGTCGAGGCGATCGCGGTCGGACCCGACGGCGACGACGGCGTGCCCGTCGGCGATCAGGCGCCGGGTCAGGGCCCGCCCCGAAGCACCGGCCGCCCCGGCGACCACGGCGGCACCGGACCGCTCCCGGGTCACCTGGGTCACGCTGACGCCCCGGTGATCCCGGCCGTGGACTCGATCACCGGCTTCATCTTCTTCTCCAGCGCCTCGAAGAACATGGAGAGCGGGAACTCGTCGTCGAGCACGGCATCGGTGAGCCCTCGCGGCGGCCCCATCAGGTCCAGGGCCTCGGGCCCCCTCGCCCACACGGACGCCGGGTGCGGCGTGACGGTCGCGGACACCAGCGCGTACGCCGCCAGCCAGTGCGCGGTCTTGGGTCGGTCGATCGAACGCCAGTACAGCTGCTCGATCTGCTCCCCAAGTGCAACGACGACGTCGGCCGCCTCGTCCCAGTCGATGGTCAGCTTGGTGTCCGTCCAGTGCAGGACATGGTGCTGGTGCATCCATGCGAAGAGCAGCTGACCGCCGAGGCCGTCGTAGTTGCGCACGCGGTTACCGGTGATGCTGAACCGGAAGATGCGGTCGAAGATGACGGCGTACTGCACCAGCTTCGCGTGACGCCGCGCGTCGGGGGAGGCGTCGTCGTCCTGCGCTATGCGGACGGACTCGCGGAACGCGGTGAGGTCGCACCGGAGCTCCTCGAGCGAGTACAGGAAGAACGGCATGCGCTGCTTGATCATGAACGGGTCGAAGGGCAGGTCACCGCGCATGTGGGTGCGGTCGTGGATGAGGTCCCACATCACGAAGGTCTCCTCCGTGAGCTGCTGGTCCTCGAGCAGGTCGAGGGCGTCACCCGGCAGGTCGAGGCGGGTGATGTCGGCGGCGGCGCGGACGACCTTCCGGAACCGTGCTGCCTCGCGGTCGGCGAAGATGGCTCCCCACGTGAAGGTGGGCGTCGAGCTCACGGCCACGGTCTCGGGGAACAGCACGGCGGAGTTCGTGTCGTAGCCGTCGGTGAAGTCGAGGAAGCGGATGGGGACGAAGAGTGCGTTCGAGTAGTCGCCGGCTTCGAGCTCGGCGATGAACTCGGGCCAGAGCACCTCGATCAGCACCGCTTCGACCAGTCGGTTCGTACTGCCGTTCTGGGTGTACATGGGGAACACCACGAGGTGCTGGAGCCCGTCGATGCGGTCGAGCTGCGGCTGGAAGGCGAGGAGCGGTTCGAGGAAGTCGGGAACGGCGAATGCGCTCGCCTCCCAGGCCTCGAAGGCGGTCACGGTGCGTGTGAGGTAGTCGGCGTCGTGGGGGAACAGGGGAGCGAGGTCCCCGACGGCCGCGGTGATGTGGGCGACTGCCTCGGCGGCGATCCCGTGGTGTTCGGTGTCGGGGATCGAGCCGTCCTTCACCTGGAGAGGGCGGATCCGCTGGACCGCGTCCTTGAGTCGCAGCCAGGCAGTGTGCTCCTGGGGTCGCTGGTTCACGGGTCGGAGGATCGTGATCGTCATGGCTCCTGCTTCGTCTCGTCGTGGTGAGTGCCGTTGCACCGAGAGTAGCGAGAGAACAGGAATACTTACACCGCTCTTGCCTGAGGTGAAGCGTTCCTGATGCTCCGCTCGTCGCCGTCCTTCACGAGACCCAGCTGACCTGCCGGTGACGCGAGGAAGGGCCGGTCCATCGGACCGGCCCTTCCTGACGTCTTGACACCTGGGGAGCCGTCGCTCCCGCAGACCGACGATCACTTGTGCCGAGCAACGGCAACCGAGCTACGCCTCGGCGGGTACCAGGCGCATCGAGATGGAGTTGATGCAGAACCGCTGATCGGTGGGGGTGTCGAAGCCCTCGCCCTTGAACAGGTGACCGAGGTGCGAGTCGCAGCGTGCGCAGCGGACCTCGATGCGCTCCATCCCGAGCGAACGGTCGTGCAGGTACCTCACGCGGTCCTCCGCGAGCGGCGCATAGAACGACGGCCAGCCGCAGTGGGAGTCGAACTTCTCACCGCTCGTGAACAGTTCCGCCCCGCAGGCACGGCACGCGTACGTGCCGACGGTCTTCGCGTCGTGGTACTCGCCCGTGTAGGGACGCTCTGTGCCCGCCCTGCGGAGTACTTGGAACTCCTCGGCGGTCAGCTCCTGCCGCCATTCGTCGTCGGACTTCTCGATGTCTGGCCGGAATTGGTCATGTTCGGTAGTCATACCCCGTGCAACGCCTAGGAGTCGCCAATAAATCCCGACCCGGAGTACAGGTGGAGGACGGCGATACCGAGTGCGTCCTGCGCCTTGTTCGCCCAGTCGGTGTGGAAGGTGTCGGCGATCGCGTGGGGGCGTGTGATGACCACGGCCTGCGTGGCGCCGCTCGCTCGTGCCTCCTCGACCAGTGCCGCGACGGGATCCCCGGTGGTGGTGCGCCCTCGCGCGGTGAAACCCTCCCGGGTCAGGGCGTCGAGCGATTCCGCGAGGGCCGTACGGGCCTCCACGCGGTCCTCACGGTCGTCGTCGGCCGAGAAGGTCCTGAAGGCCTCGCCGACCTCGAGCAGGCTGAGGTGGCGGAAGAATTCACCGAGCAGGGACTCCTCGCGATCCTCGGGGATGAGGACCACCACCTCCGCGGCTTCCTCCCCCTCGAGCGTTCGGAGATTGCGGAGATCGGCCGGGGTGAGGGCCACCTCGCTGAGGACAAGGATGGTCTGGGTCATACCGTCACTGTACTGCGGGTCCCGATGACCTCCCTGGGCTTTCCTCTGCGCTCGCGATCGCTTTGATGCACGGTAGGGCGGGTGTCCGGACGAGGACCTGGAACGCTCCGCCCGGATGCTGTTCCCGCCCTCCGCGGTGCCGTGCCCGCCGCTTGCCCGGGCATCCCTGCCGAGTGGCGAATCGACGCGGCTCGGAGCGCAGGGTAGAAAGGGAAGCATGGCATCGACGACGTCACCGGCCGCGGTCAAGCGGATGCGCGCGCCCTGGGTCCGCTGGACGGCACTCGGGGTCGGAGCCGGAGCCGTGCTGACCTCGTCCGCTGCCGGGATCGTCTCCGGACTCGCCGTGTATTTCGCCCGCCAGGTCGTGACGCCGTCGCCCCGGCGCGACGAGAACCTCGACATCCTCGCGGTCGTGGGGCCCGCGGGGAACCGGACCGTGATCCTCCCGGCGAATGACGACACCACCATCGAGGGGACCTACAGCCTCCACTTCGACGGCGGGGCGGGGCACGCCCGTATCGGGGCCATCCGCTCCTACGTACCCCGTGAGGGAACGGTCGAGCGTGAGGTCGAGACCGTGTACGCGGGTGACCTGACCTCGGCCACGAGGGGCTGGTGGGGTGGCGCCGTCTTCCCCTCGCCGTCGGCGATCGGGTTCGCGGAGGTCGAGGTGGGCGTTCCCGTCGAGGGAGGAACGGCCCCGGCATGGCTGGTCCGCGCGGAGGTCCCCGCGCGCACCTGGGCGATCATGGTGCACGGCCGGGGCGCGTCACGCGCTGAGGCGCTGCGCGCCGTCCCCGCCGCACGGAGGCTGGGAATGACGAGCCTCGTCATCTCCTACCGGAACGACGGCGAAGCGCCCTCGGCGTCGGACGGCCGGTACGGCCTCGGGATGACCGAGTGGCAGGACGTCGACGCCGCCATCGACGTCGCCGTGGCCCACGGGGCACAGGACGTGGTGCTCTTCGGGTGGTCGATGGGCGGCGCGATCGTGCTGCAGACTGCCGACCTCTCGCGGCACCGACGCAGGATCAGGGCCCTGGTGCTCGACGGCCCGGTGCTCAACTGGATCGAGGTGCTCGCGCATCACGCCGAGCTCAACCGCATCCCGGCACGCGTGGGACGCCTGGGGCAGGCCCTCCTCGCGAGCCCCCGGGCACGGCGCATCACGGGCCTCGCCGCCCCACTGGATCTCAAGAGCATGGACTGGGTGGCACGGGCCGAGCAGTTGACCCTGCCCACGCTGGTCCTTCACAGCGAGGACGACGAGTTCGTGCCCATCCGGCCGTCGGTGGAGTTGGCCGCGAAGAACCCGGGGTTCGTCACGCTGGAGCGGTTCCACCGGGCACGGCACACCAAGGAGTGGAACGTCGACGCCGAGCGGTGGGACTCCGTGGTGGAACGGTGGCTCGAGAGCAGGCTGTTCGGCCGGACCGTCCCGGGCGGACGGGCGGCCGACGCCGGAGCGTCGGCGCCCGAGCCCACCGGGTGAGGCCTACTGGCCTTCCCTGATCTTCCGCTTGATCCGGCCGAGCATCGCCGACATCCCGCGCATGCGCAGGGGGGTGATGGCCCGTGTGAGGCCGAGGCGGTCGGGGACGTCGTCGGGCACCGCGAGGACCTCCGCCGCGGGCAGCCCGTCGAGGCCCTCGAGCAGCACGCCTGCGAAGCCGCGCGTCGTGGGTGCCTCGGGCGGGGCGGAGAAGAACAGGTGGACGCGCCGCTCGGGCGCCTGTCCGATCTCCATCGTCAGGAAGAGCGGGCTCTGGCACTCCACGACCTGCTCGAGCAGTTCGGGATGCTCGCTGTACCGCTCGGGCAGGGCCGGCAGCTCCCGTGAGAAGTCCAGCAGGAGCTGCAGGCGGTCCGGCTCCGTGAGGTCCTGGAAGTCGTCGATGATCTCCGCGAGCTTCGCGGGGACGGTCTCGGCGGTCATCGCGCGCCTGCCGAGGCCGGTGCCTCACCCGGCTGGTCCCCCCGGACGATGGGGACGCGCACGGCGTTACCCCATTCCGTCCAGGAGCCGTCGTAGTTGCGGACGTTCTGGAAGCCGAGCAGGTACGTGAGCACGAACCACGTGTGGCTCGAGCGCTCACCGATGCGGCAGTAGGCCACCACGTCGTCGCCGTCCTGCAGCCCGGCCTCGTCACGGTAGATGGCGTCGAGCTCCGCCCTGGTCCGGAAGGTACCGTCCTCGGCAGCCGCGCGGGCCCACGGCACCGAGCGGGCGGTGGGGATGTGACCGCCGCGCAGCGCGCCCTCCTCGGGGTAGGCGGGCATGGTGGTGCGGGCTCCCGTGTACTCGTCGCCCGAGCGGACGTCGATCAGGGGCTTGCCGAAGTGCTCGAGCACGTCACCGAGGTACGCGCGGATCGGGGAGTCGTTCCGGTCCACGAGCGGGTAGTCGGTGCTTCCGGCGGCAGGACGGTCGGTGGTGAGCTCGCGGCCCTCGGCCACCCACTTGTCGCGCCCGCCGTCGAGGAGCCGGACGTCCTCGTGGCCGAACAGGCTGAAGACCCACAGCGCGTAGGCGGCCCACCAGTTGCTCTTGTCGCCGTAGATGACGACCGTCGTGTCCCGTGAGATGCCCTTGGCGGACATCAGCTGCGCGAATCCGGCGCCGTCGATGTAGTCGCGGGTGACCTCGTCGTTCAGTTCCGTGTGCCAGTCGATCTTGACGGCGCCCGGCACGTGACCTGTCTCGTAGAGCAGCACGTCCTCGTCCGACTCGACGACGACCAGACCCTCGGCTCCGAGGTTCTCGGCGAGCCACTGCGTCGAGACGAGGCGTTCGGGGTGGGCGTACTCGGCGAACTTGTCCTGCGTGTCTGGAGCCAGGGTCATGGTGGCCTTCCGGATCGTGGATGGGCGGTCTGCCGTCTAGCCTAACCACGCGCCACTCCCATTGCTTCCGGGTGCCCTCCGGGCCGGGAAGCGCACCGGTGCAGGGGCCGTGGGTACCGTAATGTTTGCTGACAGATCGGCGGCTGCAGTGCCCGCCACATTCCAGGACAAGAGAGCGGTTCCGATTCGTGCCAGTGATCGAGCATCTGACTGAACGCGCCCCCAAGGTATCGGTGGACGAACTGCTGCACGGGTTCTACCCGTCGCCGCGCTTCGGCGAGGTGTCCTTCGACACCTACCGCCCGGACCCGCAGCAACCCTCGCAGGCTGCTGCGGTGACGAAGCTCCGGGAGTTCGCCGGTTCCGTCAACGAGGCCGAGCCGACGGGCCTGCGCAAGCTGTTCGGCGGAGGGAAGAAGAACCCCGGCCGCGCGGGCATCTACCTCGACGGCGGGTTCGGCGTGGGCAAGACCCACCTCCTGGCCTCCCTCTGGCACGCCGCGTCCGGTAGGAAGGCCTTCGGCACGTTCGTCGAGTACACGAACCTCGTGGGTGCCCTGACCTTCCGGAAGACGGTGGACGCGCTGAGCGGCTACAGCCTCGTGTGCATCGACGAGTTCGAGCTGGACGACCCGGGGGACACCGTGCTGATGTCCCGGCTGATGCGCGAGCTCGCCGACGCCGGGGTGAAGCTCGCGGCCACGTCCAACACCCTGCCGGGTTCTCTCGGGGACGGGCGGTTCGCGGCGCAGGACTTCCAGCGTGAGATCCAGGTGCTCGCCGACCAGTTCGACGTGGCGCGCATCGACGGCGAGGACTACCGCCACCGCGGTCTCCCCGAGGCGCCCGCCGCGATCGACGACGCCACGCTGCGCCGGCGGATTGACGGCTACGACGGCGGGGTGCTCGCCGAGGACGATTTCGACGGCCTGCTCCGGCACCTGGCCGGTGTGCACCCCAGCCGGTACCGTCAGCTGCTCGACGGCGTGGACACCGTCGCGTGGCACGACGTGCGCACCATCTCGGAGCAGGCGGTGGCACTGAGGTTCGTGGTGCTCGCCGACCGGCTGTACGACCGCGACGTGCCGATCATGGCGAGCGGACAGACCTTCGACCGCCTGTTCACCGAGGAGATGATGAACGGCGGCTACATGAAGAAGTACTACAGGGCCGTGTCCCGGCTCACCGCTCTGGCGCGTCAGGGCAGCGACGTCGTCGGCCGGGCCTGATCGGCCACGGAGCGCGCGGGCGACGACCCGACCACCAGCCCGTCCGGCGAGGAACTCCCCTGACACGCAAGAAGCGCCGGTACCGCCTCACGGCGGGACCGGCGCTTCCTTATTGCCGGGCTGGGATCACACGGCCGGCGGGGAGGTAGGGCCGACGTCGCCCTTGCCGTCCTTCGCGTCGATCTTGTCGACCATCTCCGAAGCCTTGGACTGCACTCCATCGATGTGACGGGAATACTTGCCATGGGTCCTGCTGTCGACGAAGTCGCCAGCCTTACCGATGCCGTTCTTCACCTTGTCGGAATTTCCGCCAATGAGTTCGGTCGCCTTACCCGCGAGGGTGCCGGCCCTGCCCTTGAGCCCATCCAATAAACCCACGGACACCTCCTTTCGGTCGTGGAAACGCAGTACCGTTTCCGCTGCCACAAGCATAGGCCAGGGAGGGTCGGCGAGGACCGGATGGGAGCAGGGTTCGCCTTGGGCTGACACGCAGGAATGCCCGCCCTCGTGCGGAGGACGGGCATGAGGCTACGAGAAAGGCGCCCCGTGGGGCGCCGTGGTGGGCGATACTGGGATCGAACCAGTGACCTCTTCCGTGTCAGGGAAGCGCGCTACCGCTGCGCCAATCGCCCATTGCTGGGTGCTCGTGCCGTCACGAGGTGGGGACGGGATTCGAACCCGCGTATACGGCTTTGCAGGCCGCTGCCTCGCCTCTCGGCCACCCCACCGTGACCGGACTGCTCCGGTGACCGGAGTGAACCGGCCTACAGTGACTTGCGAGCGGACGACGGGATTCGAACCCGCGACATCCACCTTGGCAAGGTGGTGCTCTAGCCAGCTGAGCTACGTCCGCAGAAGGAAAAAAGACCTGAAATCCGTGCTCGAGGGTGACCTTTTCGCAGCGTTTCGTCGCTTTCCAACGAGAGAAAACTGTATAGGACGTTGGGGGGTTCGTCCAATTCGGCGCGCGGGAGCCGGAGCCGCGCGCCGGAACGTGTCGGAGTCTGTCAGAGGGGACTGAGAGACTCGAGCCATGACAGCACCAGCGCTCGCCCACGCCACACCTCACGGCAGGATGTACGCCCGTTCGTCGTCCGAGCAGCCGTCCGTGCCGTCGATCACCACGGTGATCTCCCAGGCGCCGAGCTCGCTGGGAGGCTGGTTCGGGCACATGGCGGCGTCCTCGCTCGCCCGGGACACCCGGCTGCCCGCGGCCCTCGGCAACCCCGCCGAGCTCCGGCAGGCGGTCAAGGACGCGGCCGACGCCGCTGAACGGTACCGGGACGACGCCGCACTGCGCGGTACCCGTGTCCACCGCTACTGCGAGCAGGTCGCCCTGCGGGCACTCGGACGCGAGCACGAGCTCGAGCCGGCCCGTCTCGCTCTCGTGGAGAACGGTGAGAGCGGCTTCGCACAGCGCTTCGACGAGTGGTGGGAGCTGTTCGACGTCCGCCCGGTCGAACCGGAACTCACGGTGTGGAACGCGGAACTCGGCTATGCGGGCACGCTGGATCTCGTGGCGACGATCGGCGGGCGCACCTGCCTCATCGACTACAAGACCAAGAAGACCGATCGTGAGGGCTTCGTCAAGGCGCTGGACGACAAGGTGGTCATGCAGTTGGTGGCCGGGATGAAGGCGCAGGAGGCTCTCGTCGATCCCGAGGCGGGGGAGTGGCGGCCCTGGGACCACGCGGAGCAGCCCCTGCTGCTCGGCGTGGCGGTCGGACAGACCGAGGTGCGTGCCATGCGGGCCAATCCGGCGGTGCTGCGTCACCACTGGCTGCGCTTCTGTGCACTGCGTCGGGCGTGGGAGGCAGGGCTGGAGGCGGAGGAAGCCGGCCGCGCCCTCCTCCCGATCGCACCGCCTCCGGGTCGCGGCATGGCATCCGCCACCGACGGCGGGAGCTCGGTCGTCGATGCTTCACGCGGGACCTCGGACGCCCCTCTCGACGGCGAGTCACCCCAGGTCGCGGCACCCGCCGGTCCCGCCTGAGTCCACCGGACACCACCCCGTCGTTCCGCGCGCTTCATCGGGCGTGGTCGCGGCACTAGGATTGATCCGCGGCGAGGACGTGCTCCGCAGGCGGAGAAGTCGCCCGCGCGTCGCCGACCTGCCCCGCAGTCCCGGAGCGCCGACGATCGAAGCGAGGAAGACCCGACCATGGCCGTGCTGAGTATCCGCATGATCGGCGATCCGATCCTCCGCACGCCCGCGGCCCCCGTCACCGAGTTCGGTCCGTACCTAGCGCGTCTCGTCGATGACATGACCGAGACCATGATCGATGTGCAGGGTGCCGGCCTCGCCGCCCCCCAGGTGGGGGTCGGTCTGCAGGTGTTCACGTTCCGGGTGGATGGAGCCGAGGGCCACGTGGTCAACCCCGTGCTCGAGACGTGGGGGGAATCGCAGGGCGAGTCCGACGTCGAGGGGTGCCTGTCCGTCCCGGGGCTCGGTAGCTACGTCGACAGGACCGTGTGGGCGCGGGTCACCGGCAACGACGTCACCGGTGCCGAGGTGAGCGTCGAGGGCAGCGGCATGCTCGCGCGCGCCCTCCAGCACGAGACGGATCACCTCCTCGGGACCCTCTACATCGATCGGCTCGAGGGCGAGGACCGCCGCAGCGCCCTGAAAGCGATCCGGAGCGCGGACTACAACCGCGTGACCTCCCGCACGGCGGAGCAGAGGTCACGCACCCTCGGTTCCAGTTTCGTCGCCGTGCCTAGCTCGGCGTCCGCTGCGCGGACATCGTCCAGCAGGCGGGTCCGCCCATGAGGATCCTGTTCGCGGGCACCCCGGAGGTCGCCGTGCCCTCCCTCACCGCACTCGTGGACGCAGGCTTCGAGGTCGCCGCCGTACTGACGCGCGTCGATGCGCCCGTCGGAAGGCGCCGGGTGATGACCCCGAGCCCGGTCGCCCTCGCTGCCGACCAGCTGCAGCTCCCGGTCATCAAGGCCAATCGGTTCGATCCGGGCCTCGTGGCGCAGGTGGCCGCCCTCGACCTCGATGCCGCGGCGATCGTCGCTTACGGGGGCCGGGTTCCGCCGGCTGCGCTCGAGCTGCCCCGTCACGGCTGGATCAATCTGCACTTCTCGCTGCTGCCGGCCTGGCGCGGGGCGGCTCCGGTCCAGCACGCCATCCTGGCCGGCGACGACGTCACGGGCGCCACCACCTTCCGCCTCGAGGAAGGCATGGACACCGGGCCCGTGTTCGGCGTGATGACGGAGACGCTGGACCCCGCTGTCACGAGCGGCGAGGTGCTTTGGCGGCTGTCCCACAGCGGGGCGGTGCTGCTCGTGCAGACGCTCTCGGGGCTGGATGCGGGCCGTGTGGCAGCGACCCCGCAGTCGGGCGACGTGACGCTGGCGCCGAAGCTGACGCTCGACGACGCCCGGATCGACTGGAGCGCGCCCGCCGTCGTCGTGCGCCGCCGGATCAACGCGATGACGCCCGAGCCGGGCCCGTGGACCCTGCTCGACGGACAGCGGGTCAAGCTCGGCCCTGTGACCCCTGCGCCCACCCTGGACGACGCCGACGCCGTCGCCCGCACCCTGGCGCCCGGGCAGGTGGTGCTTGAGGGCAAGACGGTGCTGGCCGGGACGGGCACCACCGCGGTGGTGCTCGGGATGGTCCAGCCCGCCGGGAAGATCATGATGAACGCGCTCGACTGGGCGCGGGGCGCGGCAGCGCGCGGAGAGTTGGTGTTCACGTGAGTGATGCAGGAAGCAGCGGCGCGGCCGATCGCCGCGGGGGCGGTGGGAGTCGTGGGGGGAGCGGAGCCCGGCGCGACGGGCCGTCGGGGAATGCCGGGCGCACCGGCGGCGGCGGCAGCCGTGACGGTGCCGGTTCCTCTGCGCGTTCCGGTGCCGGCACGGGTGGCCCGCGCCGGAACGAGCAGGGGCGGGAACGCAATCGCGGAGGGGAACGGAAGTTCTCTCAGTCTGCTCCGTCGCAGCGTTCCCGACGCGCCGATCCTGCCCGCCTCGTCGCGTTCGAGGTGCTCCAGGCGGTCGCCCTCGAGGATGCCTATGCCAACCTCGTGCTGCCCGCCGCGATCCGCAAGCACCGCCTCGACCGGAGGGACGCCGGGTTCGCCACGGAGCTGACCTACGGTGCGCTCCGCGGCCAGGGCACCTACGACGCCATCCTCGCGCGATGCGTGGACCGCCCCCTCGAGCAGCTCGACCCGGCGGTCCTCGACGCGCTGCGGATCGGCGTGCACCAGCTGCTGGGCATGCGCGTTCCTGCTCACGCCGCGCTGGACCAGACGGTTGGCCTCGTCCGCGCCGTGATCGGCGCGGGGCCGTCCGCTCTGGTCAACGCGGTGCTCCGCAAGGTCACAGCGCGTGATCTGGACGGGTGGGTCGAGGAGCTCGTCGCCGGTCTGACCGACCCCACGCAGATCGCGTCGCTCGCCCACAGCCACCCGCAGTGGATCGTGCGGGCGCTGCGCCAGGCGCTGGTGGCGCACGGACGCGAGGCAGGGGAGATCGACGCCCTGCTGGCGGCGGACAACGCGGCCCCCCTCGTGCACCTCGTCGCCCTGCCGGGCCTGGCGACCATCGACGACCTCCTCGCACAGGGCGCGGAGGAAGGGCGGCTTGCACCGGCGTCGGCCCTGTACTCGGGCGGGGACATCGCCCGACTGCCCGGAGTCGCAGCCGGGACGGTACGCGTCCAGGACGCCGGATCGCAGCTGGTGGCCCGCGCACTCGCAGCGGTCGACCTCACGCGCCCGGTCGGTGCTGCGGGCGGGATCGCCGAGGACGGCCGGCAGGACGCCGACGGGGGAGAACGGTGGCTCGATCTGTGCGCCGGACCCGGGGGCAAGACCGCCCTCCTCGCCGCGCTGGGTCAGGACGCCGGGGTCCATGTGACCGCCGTCGAGCCCGTCCCGCACCGCGCGCAGCTCGTCCGGCAGGCGCTGCGGGTGTTCCCCGAGGACACCTGGACCGTACGGACCGGTGACGGGCGCGACGTCGGACGCGACGAGCCGGGGCAGTACCACCGCGTGCTCGTGGACGCACCGTGCACCGGACTTGGTGCGTTGCGCCGGCGTCCGGAGTCGCGCTGGCGACGCCGTCCGGCCGATCTCGTGTCCCTCGCACCCCTGCAGCGCGCCCTGCTCGCCTCCGCGCTGGACGCCGTCGCGCCGGGCGGTGTGGTCGCCTACGTGACGTGCTCCCCCCACCATGCGGAGACCGAGGTGGTGGTCGAGGACTGCCTGCGGGGACGCGAGGGCTTCGAACTGCTCGACGCCGACGCCGGGCTGGACGCCGTGAGCACCGGGGGCCCACTGGGCGCCGGGCACGGTGCGGGCGCGCAGCTCTGGCCCCACCTGCACGGAACAGATGCCATGTACCTCGCACTCATCAGGAAGCAGCCGTGACGCACCTGCAGATCAATCCGAGCATCCTCTCCGCCGACTTCGCGAACCTCGAGGCGGAGCTCCAGCGCATCGCGACGGCCGACGCCGTCCACGTGGACGTGATGGACAATCACTTCGTGCCGAACCTGACGCTCGGTCTTCCCGTGGTGCGCCGCATCCAGCAGGTCAGTCCCGTCCCGCTGGACGTCCACCTCATGATCGAGGACGCCGACCGCTGGGCGCCGCAGTACGCGGAAGCCGGAGCGGCGTCCGTCACCTTCCACGCAGAGGCGGCCGCAGCGCCGGTCAAGCTGGCGCGGGAATTGCGATCGGGTGGTTCCCGGGCAGGGATGGCCCTCCGGCCGGCCACGCCGGTGGAGCCGTACCTCGACCTGCTCGGTGAACTCGACATGCTGCTCGTGATGACCGTGGAACCCGGTTTCGGGGGCCAGGCCTTCCTCGACCTCACGCTGCCGAAGATCAGGCGAGCCGCGGAGGCGATCAGGGGCGGTGATCTGCCCCTGGTCATCCAGGTGGACGGCGGGATCACCCCCGACACGATCCTGAGGGCGGCCGAGGCCGGGGCATCGGTGTTCGTGGCCGGTTCGTCCGTGTACGGGGCCGACGACGCCGCCATCGCCATCGCCGATCTCCGCACGGCAGCCCGGCCCCACTGATTTGTGAGCCCTACCCTTCGGGTGGGTCCGTCACCGTGATCCGGACGGACAGTGCCGCCCGCGCCGTGTCCTTGAGGATGGTGAGGCGGGGGTCGGCGACGGTCATGAACGGCGTCAGCGGCAGCGAGGCGAAGCGTGTGAGAGCCGGTTCCGCCAGCGCATCCGTGGCCAGTGTCCTGTCGCCGCCCAGTTGCAGGCACGACGGCGGGTGCGCGGCGAAGAGCGCTGCCGCGCGGACTGCGGTCTCCTCGACGAGGGCGTCCGCCTGATTGGCGCGACGCCGTGCGAAGCGCTGCTGGGACCAACCCCCTGCCGCGGTCCGGCCCTGCACGTACCGCGTCCCGGTCTTCGATCCGACGATCCCGCCCGCCCGTGCGACGCCCACGGAGTACCCGCCTCGCCGGAGGAGGATCACCCCGACGGTCTCGGCCTCGTGCAGGGCCAGGACGCGACGGATCAGGGACTGCAGGGCGTCGTGAGGCGCCCCGGTGTCCGGTCCTGCGCCTGAATCGTGCGCGGTAGCCGCCGCGTGCTCGGGTAGCGGAGGTGTGAGGACCGCGCGGCAGCCGTTGGTCGCGACGATCCGCACCGAACCGGATGCCGGGCTCGGACCCGACCCGCTCCGGTCGGTGCTGGTGTGGGAGACCCCGGTAGGGGTCCTTGTGCCCGTGTGGTCGGCGGTCGCATCGGTGACGCTCCAGTCGCCGTTGCGCTGACCGAACCGCGTGAGCCAGCCCTCGAGTCGGAGCGGCTCGACGAGAACCGATCGGGTCTGGCTCATCGTTCCCCTCCCGGGTGAGGTGGTGGTTCCCTGAGAAGGAGCTCAGTCGGTGCTCGGATCGCCCTCCCATCGGACGGCGGACTGCGGGTGTGCTGCGGGCGCCGGCGGCAGGACGGTCAGTGGACCACAGTAACGTGGGTCGCGTGGACGACCTCTTCAGTGCCGCGGCGGACGACGACGCGACGGACGCCGGACCGGCAGGCAGCGGGGGCGGCGCGCCGCTGCGACCGCGCAGTCCGCTCGCCGTCAGGATGCGTCCGCGCAGCCTCGACGAGGTGGTGGGCCAGCAGCACCTGCTCGGCCGGGGGTCTCCCCTCAGGGCCCTCGCGGGCGATCATGACACGGGAGGCCGCGCGGCGCCGTCGTCCGTGATCCTGTGGGGCCCACCCGGGACGGGCAAGACCACCCTCGCCCACGTGATCGCGCGGGGGCAGGGCCGGGCCTTCGTGGAGCTCTCCGCCATCACCGCCGGCGTCAAGGACGTCCGACGCGTCATGGACGAGGCGATGACCGCCCGTGACCTGTACCGCCGGACGACCGTCCTGTTCCTCGACGAGATCCACCGCTTCAACAAGGCCCAGCAGGACGCCCTGCTGCCGGGCGTGGAGAACGGCTGGGTTGTGCTCATCGCCGCCACGACGGAGAATCCTTCGTTCTCCGTGGTGTCCCCGTTGCTCTCCCGCTCGCTCCTGCAGACCCTCAAGCCGCTCGACGCCGCTGACATCCGTGGGCTGCTCGAGCGTGCCGTGACCGATGAACGCGGCCTCGCCGGAACGGTGCGGTTGTCGGAGGAGGCCCTCGAGCACCTCGTGCGGCTGGCCGCGGGCGATGCCCGGCGTGGTCTCACGGCCCTCGAAGCCGCCGCGGGTGTGGCCCGGTCGGCAGGACCGGGTGGAACCGGATCGGGGGTGGGCCCGGAGGACGGTGCTGACCGACCGCACGGTGGCACCTCACTCGACGGCTATGTACACGACGACGAGGACGGCGACGACGACCTTGACGACGACGAAGCCGCGGCTGCGGCTGCGGACGACTCCACCGACCGCGCGACCGTCCAGGATGACCCCGTGCTCGTCACGCTCGAGCACGCCGAGCGGGCCGTGGACGTCGCGGCTCTCCGCTACGACCGCGCCGGTGACCAGCACTACGACGTCGCCAGCGCGTTCATCAAGTCGCTGCGCGGCTCGGACGTCGACGCAGCCCTCCACTATCTGGCGCGCATGCTCGAGGCGGGGGAGGACCCGAGGTTCGTGGCGCGTCGCCTCATGATCTCGGCAGCGGAGGACGTCGGCATGGCCGACCCGAGCGCACTCCAGACGGCCGTGGCAGCCGCGCAGGCCGTGCAGCTGGTGGGGATGCCCGAGGCACGCATCATCCTCGCCGAAGCCGTGGTGCACATCGCCACGGCACCGAAATCGAACGCTGCCTACGACGGGATCAACGCTGCGATCGCCGATGTGAAAGCGGGGAGGGGACAGGGGATCCCGGCGCATCTGCGCGATGCGCACTACCCCGGTGCGTCGCAGCTGGGGCATGGCCGGGGCTACGTGTACTCCCACGATGAGCCGCACGGCATCGCGCAGCAGCAGTATGCACCCGACGACCTCGCCGGCAAGGACTACTACGAACCGACGGACCGCGGCGCGGAGCGCGACATCGGCTCACGGCTGGGGCGTCTGCGCAGGATCATCCGCGGGGACTGAGAATCCCCTGTGGCGTGCCCTCCGATTCGGCGCCGCCGTCGCACGGCTGCTAGCATTGGTCGCTGACTGGCAAGTCGTCGTGTACCAGCCTGTCCCCCCGCTCTCCGTCCCGGTCCTCCGGTGACGTGCGGTCAGGGTGACGGCCAGGGTCGTGGCGGACTGTAGTACCGGGAAGCGGCCAATCCCGGCTCTCCGAACATGGAGGCCAGCTACACCAGGAAGTGCGGACGCCCGACGGGCAAGTCCGCTCCTTCGCCGCAAAAACATCGAAAGGTAGACGTGGCTAACAACACACGTGCCCGCCGCAAGGTGCGCATATCGCGCGCCCTCGGCATCGCCCTGACTCCCAAGGCGGAGAAGTACCTCGAGCGTCGGCCGTACGCGCCCGGCCAGCACGGCCGTGCGCGCCGCAAGCAGGACAGCGACTACGCCGTACGCCTGCGCGAAAAGCAGCGCCTGCGCGCCCAGTACAACATCCGCGAGGCCCAGATGGCCCGCGTCTTCGAGGAAGCCCGCCGCACGGCAGGCCTGACCGGTGAGAACCTCATCGAGCTGCTCGAGATGCGCCTCGACGCCCTCGTGCTCCGCGCCGGCTTCGCCCGGACGAGCGCACAGGCCCGCCAGCTGATCGTGCACCGCCACATCATGGTGGACGGCGCCCGCGTGGACCGCCCCTCGTACCGCGTGTCCGAGGGTCAGCTGATCCACGTGCACAGCCGCAGTGAGACCATGGTCCCGCTGCAGGTCGCCGCAGCCGGCGCCCACCGCGACGTGCTCCCCGCCGTGCCGGGATACCTCGACGTCCAGCTGGACAAGCTCCAGGCGCGCCTCGTGCGTCGCCCGAAGCGCTCCGAGGTCCCTGTGACCTGCGAAGAGCAGCTCGTCGTCGAGTACTACGCACGCTAGATCGACACGGACCCGGATGATGTCCGGGCACCGATGAAGCACAGCAGACAGGAAGCCCGCGGCGCACGCCGTGGGCTTCCTGTCTGTAAGGTACTTCAAGAGCAAGAATTCCCCATGCCGTCCTCCGGGGCGACCCTCGCGCAAAGGAGTCCGCCCATGTCAGGTGGAGATATCGCGGGCCTGATAGCTGCCGGCGTCTTCGCCGTTCTGGTCCTGCTGTTGGCCGTACCCATCTGGAAGCTCGGACGTGTGTTCGACGAGCTCCGCAAGGCCATCCGCACGGTCACCGACGAGACGACGCCGCTGATCGAGGAGGTCACGAGCACCGTGACCACCACGCACCAGCAGCTCAAGACCGTGGACGGCATCACGTCCAACGTGTCGGACGCCTCTGCCAATCTCTCGGCGCTGTCATCGCTCGTCGCGGCGACCATCGGTGCGCCGCTCATCAAGGTGTCGGCGTTCTCCTACGGCGTCCGTTCGGCCTTCGCCAACCGCGGTGCCCCGGCCCGTCGACGCCGCAGCCGCTAGCGCCAGGAATCGGAGAGAACCATGATCAGAAGGATGTTCTGGCTGGCCGCAGGGGTCACCATCGGTGTTGTCGCGGTCCGCAAGGTCTCGCAGGCGCGCTCGACTCTCGGACCGGAAGGCATCAACCGGGCTGTCGGTCAGCTCAGCGACAGCATCGGTGACTTCACGGAGGCCGTGAAGACCGCGATGGCCGAGCGCGAGACCGACCTGCGCGCCGCCCTCGGTGTCCAGGCTCCCGAGGTATCCGCAGCACCCGACACGATTCCGCCGGCCATCGCGGCCACCGCGGCCACGGACACGGGCTCGCGGAGCTCGCGCCGCTGATCCGACGTCGTCCGGGCACCATCCCCGATGACCCTGCCGGGAGTCTCCCCCTCCCGCACGCACCGGACGCGCGCCCACGTCCGTCCTCGCCTCCGTACCCTCCTCCGTCGGCCGTCCCGGCTGCCCGCCCGTCGACGTCGACCATCCATCGAAGGATCGCACCATGAAGTCCCACGAGATCGCCGGCCGCTGGCTGAGTTACTTCGAGAAGAACGGACACACGGTCGTCCCCTCGGCCTCCCTGGTGTCCTCCGACCCCTCGCTGCTGTTCACCGTGGCCGGGATGGTGCCGTTCATCCCGTACCTGACCGCTCGCGAGGAAGCGCCGTACCGTCGCGCGACGAGCGTGCAGAAGTGCATCCGCACGGGTGACATCGAGGAGGTCGGGAAGACCGCCCGGCACGGGACGTTCTTCCAGATGTGCGGCAACTTCTCCTTCGGCGACTACTTCAAGGCCGACGCCATCCGCATGGCGTGGGATCTGCTCACCAGCAGCGTGGACGCAGGCGGGTTCGGCCTGCCCGCGGAGAAGCTGTGGATCACCGTCTACCACGAGGACGAGGAAGCACTCGCCATCTGGCGTGACAGCATCGGGATCCCGGCCGAGCGCATCCAGAAGATGGGCAAGAAGGACAACTACTGGTCCACCGGCCAGCCCGGGCCGGCCGGCCCGTGCTCGGAGATCTTCTACGACCGCGGCCCCGAGTACGGCGTCGACGGCGGTCCCGAGGCGGACCACAACCGGTACGTGGAGATCTGGAACCTGGTCTTCATGCAGTACCAGCGGGGCGAGGGGACCGGGAAGGACGACTTCGAGATCCTCGGGGAACTCCCGAAGAAGAACATCGACACGGGGCTCGGCCTCGAACGCCTCGCGATGATCCTGCAGGGCGTCGAGAACATGTACGAGACCGATCAGGTGCGGCCGGTCCTCGACCGGGCGGCGGAGCTCAGCGGCAGGACCTACACCAGTTCCGAGTCGTCCGCCGATCCGCACCACACCGACGACGTCCGGATGCGCGTGGTCGCCGATCACCTGCGCTCCTCCCTCATGCTCATCGCCGACGGCGTCACTCCCTCCAACGAGGGCCGCGGGTACGTGCTGCGCCGCCTCATCCGCCGCGCCGTCCGCGCGATGCGACTCCTCGGTGTCGAGCGCGCGTGCCTGCCCGAGCTGCTGCCCGCCTCGCGTGACGCCATGAAGGGCGTGTACCCCGAGGTCGAGACCGACTTCGATCGCATCAGTCGGATCGCGTACGCGGAGGAGAAGGCGTTCCTGCGGACCATCGCGTCCGGCACCGCGCGTCTCGAGGAGGCGGTCAAGGAGTCCCTCGCCCAGGACCGCCCGCTGTCCGGCGAGGACGCCTTCGCGCTGCACGACACCTACGGGTTCCCCATCGACCTCACGCTGGAGATGGCGGAGGAGGCCGGCCTCGCCGTCGACGCCGACGGGTTCCGGTCCCTCATGCTCGAACAGAGGCAGCGGGCCCAGGCCGACGCACGGGGCAAGAAGGCGGGTCACGCCGACCTGAGCGTCTTCACCGAGCTCCTCGGCCGTGGGCAGACCGTGTTCACCGGGTACGACGAGCTCACGTCCGAGGCCACGGTGGTCGCCGTCCTCGACAAGGGCCAGTCGGTCGCCAGCGCACTCCAGGGCGACGAGATCGAACTCGTCCTGGACCAGACGCCGTTCTACGCCGAGGCCGGTGGCCAGGCGGCCGACGTCGGGCTCATCACCGGCAACGGTTTCGTGGTCGAGGTGCTCGACGTGCAGCGGCCGGTCAAGGGCCTCAGTGTCCATCGGGCCATCGTGCGCGAGGGTGAGGTGGCGCAGGGCGCCACGGTCACCGCCGCCGTCGACCGCCAGCGCCGCCACGCGGGGGAGCAGGCCCACTCGGGCACGCATATAGTCCACGCCGCCCTCCACGAGATCCTCGGCCCCGAGGCCCTGCAGCGCGGGTCCTTCAACAAGGCCGGGTACCTCCGCTTCGACTTCTCCTGGGGCGAGGGCATCAGCGCCGCGGCGCGCTCGGAGATCGAGGAGGTCTCCAACATCGCGATCCGTAACAACTACGAGGTCGAGACGAAGATCATGTCCCTCGCCGACGCGAAGGCACTCGGGGCGACGGCCCTCTTCGGTGAGGCGTACGGCGACACCGTCCGCGTGGTCGAGATGAACGCCGAGTTCTCGCGGGAGCTCTGCGGCGGCACGCACGTCGCATCGACCTCCCTCATCGGGAGCCTGACCCTGCTGGGCGAGCAGTCGGTCGGTTCGGGCAACCGGCGCGTCGAGGCCCTCGTGGGACTCGACGCGTTCCGACACCTCGCCGCCGAGCGCGCCCTGGTGTCCGAACTCTCGGACATGCTGAAGGTCCCGTCGGCGCAGCTCCCCGAACGCATCTCGGCGACGCTCGGCAAGTTGAAAGCCGCGGAGAAGGAACTCGACCGGCTGCGGAAGGAGCAGCTCGCTGCGGCTGCGGGGCAGCTCTCCGACACCGCCGTCGACGTCGACGGCGTGCGCCTCATCGCGCACGACGCCGGCGAGATCGGCGGGGCGGACGAACTGCGCACCCTCGTGCTCGATCTGCGCGGACGCCTCGGGTCCGAGGCCGCCGTCGTGGCCGTGACCGGCATTGCGGCGGAACGCCCGCTCGTCCTCGTCGCGACCAACGACGCCGCCCGCGCCGCCGGCGTGAAGGCCGGGGCGCTGGTCCGTACCGCGGCCACGATCCTGGGTGGTGGAGGTGGCGGCAAGGACGACGTCGCGCAGGGTGGCGGCTCGGACGCCGCGCGCATCCCCGATGCGCTGGCCGCCATACGCACGGCCGTGGCCGAACGATGACGGCCGCGTGACCGAGGGTCACCCCGGCGCGCCCACCCCGGACGACGCCGCTCCGTACCCGATCGGTCCGAAGCTCGGCGTCGACGTGGGTCAGGTGCGGGTCGGTCTCGCCGGGAGCGACCGGGACGGTGTGCTCGCCACGCCGATCCGGACGTTGAAGCGGGACACCAAGAAGAACAGCGACATCCGGCTCGTCGTGCGCGAGGCGGTCGAGCGCGGCGTCGTGCAGATCGTCGTCGGGCTGCCCAAACAGCTCAGCGGGCGCGAGGGAGCGTCCGCCGAGATGGCCCGCACGTACGCTTCGCTGCTCGCTGCGGAACTCTCGAGGCAGTCACTGTCGTTGTCAGTACGGCTGGTGGACGAGCGGCTGAGCACGGTGTCCGCGCACCGATCGCTGCACTCCGCTGGTCTGGGAAGCAGAGAGCATCGTATGGTGGTGGATCAGGTGGCCGCTGTCGGAATACTCCAGCACGCCATCGACATGCAACGTTCACGTGGACGGGACGTGGGGGAGGCGGTCTCTGTCCCGCATCCGGGGAGCGAGCGGCCCTCGCCGCCGGCACCGACCGAGGAGTCAGTCATCAACGACAGTTCGACGATCAGGAGGGACCCGGCATCATGAACAACCGTACCCGCCGTTCCGCCGCACCCCACGACACCGACGAGCCTCGTTACCTCGGTTCCGACGACCCCGCGTACGGACACGACCAGCACGACGACGCCGAGGGGTACGAGCACCCCGAGCCCGTCGAGGAGTTCTTCGCCACCCAGGATACGGCGCGGCGCAGGCGCCGTCCGTCACCGTCGAAGGCCCGGCAGCGCCGCCGCCTGAGGCGCACCGTGATCATGCTCGTGGTCCTTCTGGTCTTCGCCGGAACCGTGTACGCCGCTGCGCTCATGCTGCGCGATGCCCTCGGCCTCAACGACGTCACGGACTACGCCGGCGCCGGTGGCGAGGAGACCGTCTTCACCGTTCCGGAGGGCGCCGGCCTGCTGGCCATCGGGGACGGGCTGGAGAACGCCGACATCGTCGCCGACTCGGAGACCTTCGTGACCGCCCTGACCGCGATCTCGGACGGCCGCGAGGTCCAGCCCGGGGAGTACGAGATGAGGCTGCAGATGTCCTCGGCGGACGCCGCCGAGGCCCTGCTCGGGGACGACCCCACCCTGGTGTCCTACGCCGCCGTGGCGCGCGACCTCCGTCAGGGCGAGGTGTTCGACATCCTCAGCACCGCGACCGGCATCCCGCGGGCCGAGTTCGACGCGCTGGCCGCCGCGCCCACGCAGTTCGGGCTCCCACCGCAGGCGCTGTCCCTCGAGGGCTACCTGCACCCCGGCGAGTACCGGTTCGAGATCGACGCGACGGCGCCGGAGATCATCACGGAGATGGTCACCGCGACGACCGACCGCCTCGCGCTCGACGGCGTGACCGACCCGAACGAGCAGTACCGCATCCTCACCATCGCGAGCATCGTGCAGTCCGAGGCGCAGGAGGGCGACTACGCGAGCGTCGCCGGTTCGATCGAGAACAGGCTGACCCCCGGCAACACGGAGACGAACGGCTTCCTGCAGTCCGATGCCACCGTGGCCTACGGGCTCGGTGAACGGACCTATCAGCTCACCGAGGAGGAGAAGGCCGACACCTCGAACCCCTACAACACCTTCGCCAACCCCGGCCTGCCGAAGGGACCCATCGGATCACCGAGCGACGAGGCGATCGACGCCACGGTGAACCCGGCCGATGTCCCCTTCTACTTCTGGGTGACGGTGAACCTGGACACGGGCGAGACCAAGTTCTCGGAGACCTACGCCGAGCACCTCCGGTACGTCGCCGAGTACGACGCCTGGTGCGGGGCCAACCCGGGTCGGTGCGAGTAGGTGCTGGCCGTCGGCCCTGACCGGGCCGCTGTGATCGGTTCGCCGATCGGGCACTCGAAATCGCCCGCCCTGCACGCCGCCGCCTACCGGCTCCTCGGAGTCGAGTGCTCGTACACGGCCCTGGAGGTCGACGCTCAGTCGATCGAAGGGTTCGTCGATGACCTCCGCAGCACCGCCGGGTGGCGCGGCGTGTCCGTGACCATGCCGCTCAAGGCAGCCGTGGTGCCCCTCGTCGACGAGGTGGCGGATGTCGCGGTACTGCTGGGTGTCGCCAACACCGTCGTTGTCTCCTCGCCCGCGGGGCCCGGTCAGGGAATCGCTGAGGGTGAGCGGGTGTCCGCCGGGCGGACCCTCACCGCCCACAACACCGACGTCGCAGGGATCTCGAGGGCGCTGGGTCATGCCGGTGTGGTGCGACCGCGGGCTCCGCTCATCCTCGGGGGAGGCGGCACCGCGGCGGCCGCCGTCGCCGGACTCGCAGACCTCGGCGCGGGCACGGTGCGCGTTGCGGTGCGTCGTCCTGAAGCCGCCGCCGATCTCGTCAGAATCGCAGCTGCCCTCGGCCTGACCGTGGAGGTCGCGCCCTGGGAGCACGCCGGCGCCCTGCTGCACCAGGCCGACGTCGTCGTCTCGACGCTGCCGCCCCGCGCAGCCGACGACATCGCCGCCGATCTCCGTGGCGACGCGGCGTTCCACACCGAGGGCGTCCTGCTGGACGTCGCCTACGATCCCTGGCCGAGTGACCTCGCCGCCGCATGGGACGCGGCGGGTGGCACTGTGGTCGCCGGGATCGAGATGCTGCTGCACCAGGCCGTGGAGCAGGTGCGTCTGTTCCTGCCCGAATGCCGGCAGGATCCTGCGCTCGTGCTCGCGGCGATGCGGGAGGCGCTAGGAGTCACGCGGCGCTGAAGCGGTGGGTCCTGCATGGCAGTATGGAAACCATGTTGCGCTGGCTGACCGCAGGAGAATCGCACGGCCCCGCCGTGGTCGGGATCATCGAGGGAGTACCTGCGGGAGTGGGTGTGACGAGCACCGACATCCAGGAGGCGCTCGCGCGGCGTCGGCTCGGGTACGGGCGCGGCGCCCGCATGAAGTTCGAACTGGACCAGGTCCGCATCATCGGCGGCGTACGGCACGGGCTCACGCAGGGTGGCCCGGTGGCGATCGAGGTCGCGAACACCGAGTGGCCGAAGTGGGAGAAGATCATGGCCTCCGATCCCCTCGACGAGGAGGACGCGGCGGAGCTGGCGTCCTCGGCCCGCAATGCCCCGCTCACGCGCCCGCGTCCCGGCCACGCCGACTTCACCGGCATGCAGAAGTACGGCTTCGACGAGGCCCGGCCCGTGCTCGAACGGGCCAGCGCCCGCGAGACCGCGACCCGCGTGGCACTGGGCACGGTGGCGGCGAAGTTCCTCGAGGGTCTCGGTATCAGGCTCGTCAGCCATACCGTGTCCATCGCCTCGGTGTCCGTGCCCGAGGACGCACGCCTCCCGACTCCCGACGACGTGATCGCCCTCGATACCGATCCACTGCGCTGTTTCCACCGCGACACGTCCGAGGCGATGGTGGCCGAGGTCGACGCCGCCCACAAGGAGGGCGAGACGCTCGGGGGAGTGGTGGAGGTCGTCGCGTACGGCCTGCCGCCCGGACTCGGCAGTTACGTCCACTGGGACCGACGGCTCGACTCCCGCCTCGCCGCTGCCCTGATGGGCATCCAGGCGATCAAGGGCGTCGAGGTGGGGGACGGGTTCCTCACCGCGGCCCGCCGCGGCACCGCGGCGCACGACGAGATCCTCAGGAACGACGACGGCAAGATCGTCCGGGCGAGCAACCGCGCGGGCGGGATCGAGGGTGGCATGAGCATCGGCGACGTGCTCCGTGTCCGTGCCGCCATGAAGCCGATCGCGACCGTACCGCGCGCCCTCCGCACCGTCGACGTCACCACCGGCGCGGCCGCGCGCGCCCACCACCAGCGCTCGGACGTGTGCGCGGTGCCCGCGGCAGGCGTGGTGGCCGAGGCCATGACGGCGCTCGTGCTCGCCGAGGCAGTCACCGAGAAGTTCGGTGGCGACTCCCTCGCGGAGACCGCGCGCAACCTGACGAGCTACCTGCAGAGCATCCCGGAACAGCTCGGCTCAGCGGCGACCTGATGGACGGTTTCGGCAGGCTGGTCCTCATCGGTCCGATGGCGGTCGGCAAATCAGCGGTGGGCAGGATGCTGGCGCAGAGATCCGGTGTTCCCTGCGTGGACACCGACCGGCTCATCGCCGACCGGCACGGGCGGATCAGCAGGATCTTCGAGACCGACGGTGAACAGGCCTTCCGGCAGCTCGAGGCCGAGGTGGTGCGTGAGGCGCTGAGCGCCGAGGACGTCGTCGTGTCGCTCGGCGGCGGAGCGGTGCTCCATCCGGACACGCAGGCCCTGCTCCGACGCGTCACGGTCGTGTTCCTGGACACCGACCTCGCCACGGTGAGGCTCCGCATCAGCGGCGACACCGGCCGCCCTCTCCTGGCCGGCAACCCGGAGGACCGCTGGCAGGAGCTCTACGACCGGCGCCGCCCCGTCTATGCCTCCCTGGCGACGTTCACGGTCGACACGCGCGGTCGATCCGTGCGGGCGTGCGCCGACGCCGTCATCGCGGGGCTGGCGCACCGGAGGCCACAGGAACCGGCACAGGCACCGGCTCTGCACCATGGAAGCCCCGCAGGACCGAGCACGACCACGCGTACGCCCCATCCCCCGACCGAGAGAGTGACCGCTCCCCATGACCACTGACACCCCGACGATCATCCCGGTCACCGGCAGCGCGCCGGGATCCGCGTACGACGTCGTCGTTGGCCGCGGGCTCCTCGACCGTCTGCCGGCGCTCCTCGGTGAGCGCGTGCGTCGCGTCCTGGTGATCCACCCGCGCGCGTTGCGGGCCACGGGCGACACCGTGCGCGACGAACTGGCCGCAGCCGGCTTCACGGCCGTCACCGCGGAGATCCCCGACGCCGAGGAGGGCAAGCACATCCAGGTGGCTGCCTTCTGCTGGCAGGTCCTCGGGCAGAACGACTTCACGCGCTCGGACGCCGTGGTGACGGTGGGCGGTGGCGCGGTGACCGATCTCGGCGGATTCGTCGCCGCTACCTGGCTGCGCGGGGTCCGCGTGGTGCACCTCCCCACGAGCCTGCTCGGCATGGTGGACGCGGCGGTGGGCGGCAAGACGGGCATCAACACGGCCGAGGGTAAGAACCTCGTGGGGGCGTTCCACCCGCCCGCGGCGGTCCTTGTGGATCTCGACGCCCTGGCCACCCTTCCCAAGAACGAGCTCGTCACGGGGCTCGCCGAGGTGGTGAAGTGCGGCTTCATCGCCGATCCGGTGATCCTCGATCTGATCGAGCAGGACACCGGGGCCGCCACCGATGCCGCCTCGCCGGTGCTGCGGGACCTGATCGAACGCGCCATCCGCGTCAAGGCGGAAGTCGTCTCGGAGGACCTCCACGACACCGGCCGCCGCGAATACCTCAACTACGGGCACACGCTCGGCCACGCGATCGAGTTGGCCGAGCGCTACTCGTGGCGGCACGGAGCGGCGGTCTCCGTGGGCCTCGTCTTCGCCGCGGAGCTCTCACGCATGGTGGGACGGCTCGACGACGCGACGGCCGACCGTCACCGGACCGTCCTCGAGTCCCTCGGCCTGCCGGTCACCTACCGTCGCGATCGCTGGGTGGCACTGCTGGACGGCATGCGCCGCGACAAGAAGTCGCGCGGCGACCTGCTCCGCTTCGTGGTGCTCGACGGCGTCGCCCGGCCGGGCATGCTCGAGGTCCCGGACACCTCCCTCCTCTTCGCGGCCTACCAGGAGATCGCGAGCTGATCCACTCGCACGGGCGTGCCGGAGTGCTGCTTGGCCCCACTCGTGGCCGGCACAGCCCCCCGAGCGGCGGCGTGACGCAGGGTGCGCTCGGGCGGTTCGATGCGGCGCGGGGACGCACCGCGCGTAGCGGGTAGACTGATCCATGGACTTTTGGCGCTCCTCCGCGCGCCCGCTGTGCTCCGGCCGGCCCCTCCACCCGTACTACCGACGAAAGTGATCTAAGTGGCGACCACGAACGACATCAAGAACGGCACAGTGCTGAAGCTCGAGGGCAACCTCTGGAACGTGCTCGAGTTCCAGCACGTCAAGCCCGGCAAGGGTGGCGCGTTCGTCCGCACCAAGCTCCGGAACATCCTGTCCGGCAAGGTGGTCGACAAGACCTTCAACGCCGGCCTGAAGATCGAGACCGCCACGGTGGACCGCCGCGACTACCAGTACCTGTACAAGGACGGCGAGGACTTCGTCTTCATGGACACCACGGACTACGACCAGATCACGGTGCCCGGCAAGACGGTCGGCAACGCCGCGAACTTCATGCTCGAGAGCCAGATGGCCACCATCGCGATGCACGAGGGCTCACCCCTGTACGTCGAGCTGCCCGCCTCCGTCACGCTCGAGATCACCTACACGGAGCCCGGCCTGCAGGGCGACCGCTCCACCGGTGGCACCAAGCCCGCCACGGTGGAGACCGGCCACGAGATCCAGGTACCCCTGTTCCTCGGCAACGGCACCAAGGTCAAGGTCGACACCCGCACCGGCGAGTACCTGGGACGCGTCAACGAGTGAGTGCACGCAGCAAGGCCCGACGCCGGGCTCTCGACGTCCTGTTCGAGGCGACGCAGCGTGACATGCCCGCCCTCGAGGTCATCCGTGCACGCCGCGAGAAGACGGACATGGTCATCGCCGACTACACCGTCGACATCGTCGAGGGTGTGCTCGAACGCCAGGAGGAGATCGACGAGTTCCTGAGCACCTACTCGCAGGGCTGGACCCTCGACCGCATGCCCGCCGTGGACCTGATGATCCTCCGCATCGGCAGCTGGGAGTTGCTCTACAACGACGACGTCCCGGACGGCGTCGCGGTCAGCGAAGCTGTGGAGCTCGCCAAGATGCTCTCGACCGACGAGTCACCGAAGTTCGTGAACGGGCTCCTCGGCCGGCTGCAGCAGCTCAAGCCCACCCTGCTCGCCTGAGCCGCTCCACCCCCGCGTGACCGGTCGTGCACGGCCTGGCCGTCACGCTGGTCGCCCGTCGTCGGGCTGAATCGTCCTCAGACCGGACCGTGTCGGGCTGACCCGTCCTCAGGACAGTCCTTCGTCGCCGACGGCTCCACCGTTAGTCCGACCCGTCGTGACGCAGGGCCGTCGTCAGCGATCAGCGGCGCGCCTGTGCCAGCTGGACGATGCGCGCGCGACGCCGGCTGGCGTCGTCGAGCAGTGACCGTTCCTCGGCCGCGTAGTCGGCGTCCCTCCGACCCCCGAGGACCCGTTGCCGCGTGTAGGCGATGCGGACCGCCGTGCGGATGAACTCCCGCATGTCCTGCCGAGCTCCAATGGTGCGTGCCCAGGCGAGCGCCTGGGACCGCCCGGCCCGCGTGGCGAGCATCCGCACCTCCTCGTGCGTGAACCATCCGGCGCGCGCGTAGTCGCCGAGACGCGCCTCCGTGAGCCGGCGTTCGGACCGGCGGAGGAGCACGACGGCGACCACGGCCGCGACGAAGAGCGGCACCTGCACCACCAGGTAGAACAGGAAGAAGTTGCTGAACAGGACGAGCGTGCCACCGTTCCACAGCATGTGCCCGGCAATCGCGGGGACGAGGCCGAGGAGGAAGGCCCCGAGGATGCGCGGCGTCCCCCCGCCGCGGCTGAGGGCGAGGCCGAGCACGAATCCGAGCAGCGACGTGAACATGACGTGCGCGAACGGGGAGAACAGCCCGCGGAGGATGAACACCCCGACGAGCGCACCGGCGTTGCCCGATTCCATGACGGCCGAGCCGAAGTAGAGGATGTTCTCGGTGAAGGCGAAGCCCGCGGCGACCGTCCCGGCGTAGACGATGCCGTCCACCGGGCCGTCGAAGTGGCTGCGACGTGTGTACACGAGGATCAGGACGCCGAGTCCCTTGGCGAACTCCTCGACCAGCGGGGCTTGCAGCACCGGCCCGATCACGTCGGGTGAGGTGGAGTCGAGCGCCACGGCCAGCAGTTCGACCACGTAGGTGCCGAGGAGCAGCGTGACGACGACGGATGCCCCGGCTCCCCAGAGGAAGGCGAACAGCAGCGCTCCGCGCGGCTCGGGGTCCCAGCGGTCGATCCACCGCAGACCGAGGAGGCAGATGGCGAGCGGGACGAGCGCGAGGATGCCGCAGAGCAGGAAGGCGGACGGGCCCAGCGAGAGGGAGAGCAGCAGGAGGACCCCCGCGACGACGAGTGCGGCGACGATCACGAGGATGACGTTGAGCACACCGCGCCGCTTCGGCGGCGGCTGGTTCCAGACGGGATGGAACGCCTGGTCGGCGGAGCGGCCGGGCGCGGGGCTGTGATGGCGGGCCGTCGTGTTGCCCCACCAGCCCTGCTGGTCCTCGGTCCGGGGGTGCTGCCCGCCGTGCTGCCGGGGGTACTGGTGGGAGTGCGGGTGAGGGTACTGCGGATTCCCGTACGCGGATCCCTGCGGTACGTGCCCGCCAGGATCGTCGGGGCCCGGTCCACGGTTGTTCATCGACATGCTGCCACCCTAGGCGCAAGCGGCGCTGTGGTAGTTTTGAGCCCGCAACCAGCCTTTAAATGCCGTCCTGTGAGGCGGGGAAGGAGGAGGCGTGTTATGGCCGTTCCCGCTCAGGAACCCGGTATTTCCAAGCGCGTTGTTCTCGCAGAAGCAGACATAGACCGCGCACTCACCCGCATCGCCCACGAGATCCTCGAGGCGAACAAGGGCCCGCGGGACCTCGTGCTCCTCGGCATTCCCCGTAGGGGCTTCCCGCTGGCACAGCGACTCGCCCAGAAGATCGCCTCCGTGGATCCGAGCGTCGATCCCGACCTGATCACCGGGCAGCTCGACGTCACCATGTACCGCGACGACCTGCGGCGGAATCCCACACGCTCGCCCCTCGCCACGCAGCTGCCGCCGTCGGGGATCGACGACAAGGTGGTGATCCTCGTCGACGACGTCCTGTACTCCGGCCGCACCATTCGCGCGGCTCTCGACGCCCTCGTGGACCTCGGCCGGCCACGTGCCGTCCGTCTGGCCGTCCTGGTGGACCGCGGGCACCGCGAGCTCCCCATCCGCGCGGACCACGTGGGCAAGAACCTGCCGACGTCGTCACGGGAACGCGTCCGCGTCCACCTCGCGGAGATCGACCTGATCGGCGGTTCGGCGGTCAACGAGGTCGTCATCGAGGACCGGGCGTGAAGCACCTCCTCAGTACGCAGGACCTCTCCCGGCGGGACGCCCTCCGGCTGCTGGACACGGCGGAGGAGATGGCGGCCGTGGGGGAGCGGGAGATCAAGAAACTCCCGGCGCTGCGCGGCCGCACCGTGGTCAACCTGTTCTTCGAGGACTCCACGCGCACCCGGATCTCCTTCGAGGCGGCCGCCAAGCGTCTCTCAGCGGACGTCATCACCTTCGCGGCGAGAGGTTCCTCGGTCTCCAAGGGCGAATCGCTCAAGGACACCGCGCAGACCCTCGAGGCCATGAGCGCGGACGCCGTCATCATCCGGCATCCGGCCTCCGGCGCGGCGGCCCGGCTCGCGGCGTCGGGCTGGATCGACGCCGCCGTGGTCAATGCCGGCGACGGCACCCACGAGCATCCCACGCAGGCCCTGCTCGACGCCTTCACGCTCCGCCGCCACTGGGCGAAGCTCGCGGGGCACGCGTCCTCGGGAACCACGCTTGCGGGCATGAAGGTGCTGATCGTCGGGGACGTCCTCCATTCGAGGGTGGCGCGGTCCAACGTCTGGCTCCTGACCACCCTTGGCGCGGAGGTCCTGCTCGCCGGGCCGCCCACCCTCCTGCCCGTCGGCGTCGGCTCGTGGCCGTGCACCGTGTTCTACGACCTCGACGACGCCCTCGCCGAGCGACCCGACGCCGTGATGATGCTGCGGCTGCAGGCGGAACGCATGAACGCCGCGTTCTTCCCGTCCACGCGGGAGTACTCCCGGCGCTGGGGCTTCGACGACGGTCGCCTGGCCCTGCTCGACACCCTCGGGCTGAACGACACCGTGATCATGCATCCCGGCCCGATGAACCGCGGCCTCGAGATCTCCTCCGCGGCAGCGGACTCCCCGCGGTCCACCGTCCTCGCGCAGGTGCGGAACGGTGTCTCCGTGCGGATGGCCGCCCTGTACCTCCTGCTGGCCGGCGGACCGGACGACGCCGACGACACCGGCGCTGACGACACCGGGCGCGCAGCGCACGACGCCGGCGGCGGCGACGACGCGGGCGGCGGCCTCGCGCGGGGCCGCCGCGACGACCGCATGCCCACCTCCACCCCGGAAGGCACCAGCCGATGACGACGCAGACCGGCACCACCGACCCCACCACCGACCCAGCACAGGGCTCCGGCGCGTACCTCATCACGGGGGCGTCGCTCCTCGGCGGTGACCGCTGCGACCTCGTGCTCGAGGACGGGCTGATCACGGCCGTCGGCCCCGAGGCGCGGCAGCAGGCCCCGGCGGGCGCCCACACGCTCGACGCCGACGGCCTCGTGGCCCTGCCCGGCATGGTCGATCTCCACACGCACCTCCGCGAGCCCGGACGGGAGGACGCCGAGACGGTCGAGACCGGTTCGCGTGCCGCAGCCCTGGGCGGCTTCACGGCCATCCACGCCATGGCCAACAGCTCGCCCGTCGCGGACACGGCGGGCGTCGTGGAGCAGGTCTACCGCCTCGGTCTCGCCTCGGGCTGGGTCGAGGTCCGGCCGGTCGGCGCGGTCACCGTCGGTCTCGGCGGCGAGCGCCTCGCCGAACTCGGTGCCATGGCCGAATCCCGCGCCCAGGTCCGCGTCTTCTCCGACGACGGTATCTGCGTGCACGATCCCGTCCTCATGCGCCGGGCCCTCGAGTACGTGAAGGCGTTCGACGGCGTGATCGCCCAGCACGCCCAGGAGCCCCGCCTCACGGAGGGCGCCCAGATGAACGAGGGCGAGGTCTCGGCCGTGCTCGGCCTGACCGGCTGGCCGGCCGTCGCGGAGGAGAGCATCATCGCCCGCGACGTCCTGCTCGCCCAGCACGTCGGCTCACGCCTGCACGTCTGCCACGTCTCCACCGCCGGCTCCGTGGACATCATCCGGTGGGCCAAGGCCCGCGGCATCGACGTCACCGCCGAGGTCACCCCGCACCACCTGCTGCTGACCGACGAGCTGGTCCGCAGCTACGACCCCGTGTACAAGGTCAACCCGCCGCTGCGGACCTCCGAGGACGTGCACGCCCTCAGGGCGGCCCTTGCGGACGGGACCATCGACGTCGTCGGGACCGATCACGCGCCCCACCCGAGCGAGCACAAGGAATGCGAGTGGGCGCAGGCGGCCATGGGCATGACCGGTCTCGAGACCGCCCTGTCCGTGGTGCAGCACGCCATGGTGGAGACCGGCCTGCTCGACTGGGAGGGCTTCGCCCGGGTCACCTCGGTCACGCCCGCGCGCATCGGCCGCCTCGCCCATCATGGGCGCCCGCTCGCCGTCGGTGAGCCGGCGAACCTGATCCTCGTCGATCCCGCCGCGCGCTGGACCGTCGACCCCTCGACCATGGCCACGAAGGGGCGCAACAGCCCCTTCCGCGGGCTGGAGCTCCCCGGGAGCGTCCGGGCCACGTTCCTCGGCGGACACGCGACCGTGCTCGACGGCCGCCTCGCCACGCCGCGCCCGGCCGGCCACGGGACCCACGGGGAGGCCTCGGCATGGAGTATCTAGGCTGGGTCGCCCTGACAGCGGCCATCATCGTCGTCATCGTCGCGCTGATGGCGCTCGGCTGGCGCAACCGGCTACGGCGCCAGTCCGACGTCCCGGCGCCACCCGAGCCGCCGGTCGACGCCGGACCGGTGCTCTACGAGGCCGAGGGCCAGTACGTGGCCACGACGACCGCGGGGGACTGGCTGGACCGCATCGCGGTGCACGGGTTGGGCCTGCGCGGCAACGCCGTCGCACGCGTGCACCGCACCGGGATCCTGATGGACAGGACGGGTGCCCGGGCCGTGTGGATGCCCCGGGAGAGCCTCGTCTCGACCCAGCTCGCCGGGGGCATGGCGGGGAAGTTCGTCGAGAAGGAGGGCCTGGTGGTCATCACCTGGCTCCTCGACGACGCCACGCGCGTCGACACGGGCTTCCGCACCCGACACGCCGCCCACAAGAACCAGCTCCTCGCCGCGGTCGCGGCGCTCGTCCCCGCCGAGGCCGACCACCGGCCCGGCACCCGCACCCCTCTCCCGCACACGCCACCCACCCCCGAAAGCAGGGAACAGCAGTGAGCCACGTTCCAACCACGGCGCCGGTCCGGACAACGGCTCCGGCCGTGCTCGTCCTCGAGGACGGCAGGACCTTCCGCGGCCGCGCCTACGGAGCCGAGGGCACAGCGCTCGGCGAGGCGGTCTTCGCCACCGGCATGACCGGCTACCAGGAGACCATCACCGACCCCTCCTACGCCCGGCAGCTCGTGGTGCAGACCGCGCCGCACATCGGCAACACCGGCGTGAACGCGGACGACGCCGAGTCCCGCCGCATCTGGGTGGCCGGCTACATCATCCGCGACGCCGCCCGCCGTCCGTCGAACTGGCGCTCCGAGCAGAGCCTCGACGACCAGCTGCGCGAGCAGGGCGTCGTCGGGATCGAGGGCGTGGACACCCGCGCCATCACCCGCCACCTCCGGGAGCGTGGGGCCATGCGTGCCGGGATCTTCTCCGGGGCGGATGCCTCGCTCGCGGAGGCACAGCTCGTGGAGCGGGTGCTCGCCCAGCCGTCCATGGCCGGGGCCCGCCTCGCCGAGGAGGTCAGCATCGGCGAGGCCTACGTCGTCGAGCCCGCCGATCACGGCTTCACCGGCACACCCGTGGCGACCGTCGCGGCCCTCGACCTCGGCATCAAGGCCATGACCCCGAAGCACTTCGCCGAGCGCGGCGTGCGCACCGTGGTGCTCCCGGCGGGGGCGAGCTTCGAGGACGTCGCAGCCGTCCGGCCCGACGGCGTCTTCATGTCCAACGGTCCGGGCGACCCCGCGACGGCCGACGCCCAGGTGGAGCTCCTCCGCCGCGTCCTCGACGCGCGCATGCCGTTCTTCGGCATCTGCTTCGGCAACCAGATCCTCGGGCGGGCCCTCGGGTTCGGCACCTACAAGCTGCGCTACGGCCACCGGGGCATCAACCAGCCGGTCCTGGACCGCCGCACGGGCAAGGTGGAGATCACCTCGCACAACCACGGATTCGCCGTCGACGCGCCCCTCGACGGTCCCGTCGAGGCGCCCACGGGCTCGTACGGCCGGGTCGAGGTGAGTCACGTGAACCTCAACGACGACGTCGTCGAGGGCCTCGCGTGCCTCGACCTGCCGGCGTTCTCGGTGCAGTACCACCCCGAGGCGGCCGCCGGCCCCCACGACTCCGCCTACCTCTTCGACCGGTTCACCGACCTCATGCTGGCGGAGAGGGCCGAGCCCGGCTCGGGCAACGCCGTCCGCGCCTCCGCCCTCGACGCCGCCTCGGAGACCGAGGCGCTCGCGCGTGCGGCCGCCGCCGAGCTCGGGACCCACGGATCGAAGGTCACGGGGACCCAGGCCCGCCACGAGCTCCCCGGCCACACCAGCCACACCAGCCCGACCCAGGAAGAGAACTGATGCCCCGCAGAACCGACCTCACGAGCGTCATGGTCATCGGCTCGGGGCCGATCGTCATCGGCCAGGCCGCGGAGTTCGACTACTCCGGCACACAGGCCCTGCGAGTCCTCCGCGAGGAGGGCCTGCGCGTCATCCTCGTGAACTCGAACCCGGCCACGATCATGACCGACCCCGAGTTCGCGGACGCGACCTACGTGGAGCCCATCACGCCGGACGTCGTCGCGAAGATCATCGCGAAGGAACGGCCCGACGCCCTCCTGCCGACGCTCGGCGGACAGACCGCGTTGAACACGGCGATCGCGCTGGACAAGAACGGCGTGCTGGAGAAGTACGGCGTGGAGCTGATCGGCGCGAACATCGCCGCCATCGAGCTCGGCGAGGACCGCGAGAAGTTCAAGGGCGTCGTGGCGCGCTGCGGCGCCGAGTCCGCGCGGTCGGCGATCATCCACACCATCGACGAGGCCCTCGTGGCCGCCGTGGACCTCGGCTACCCGATGGTCGTCCGCCCGTCCTTCACCATGGGCGGCCTGGGGTCGGGCCTCGCGTACACCGAGCAGGACCTCCGTAGGATCGTCGGCCAGGGCCTGCAGTACAGCCCCACGAGCGAGGTCCTCCTCGAGGAGAGCATCCTCGGGTGGAAGGAGTACGAGCTCGAGATGATGCGGGACAAGAACGACAACGTCGTGGTGGTCTGCTCCATCGAGAACGTGGACCCCGTGGGCGTGCACACCGGTGACTCGATCACGGTGGCGCCCGCGCTGACGCTCACCGACCGCGAGTACCAGCGGCTCCGGGACATCTCGATCGCGGTCATCCGCGAGGTCGGCGTGGACACCGGCGGCTGCAACATCCAGTTCGCGGTGGAGCCGGACACCGGACGCGTGGTCGTCATCGAGATGAACCCGCGCGTCTCCAGGTCCTCCGCGCTGGCGTCGAAGGCTACCGGTTTCGCGATCGCGAAGATCGCCACCAAGCTCTCGCTCGGCTACACCCTCGACGAGATCCCGAACGACATCACCCTGAAGACCCCGGCGTCCTTCGAGCCCACGCTCGACTACGTGGTGGTCAAGGTCCCGCGCTTCGCGTTCGAGAAGTTCCCCGCGGCGGATCCCACGCTGACCACCACCATGAAGTCCGTGGGCGAGGCCATGGCCATGGGCCGCAACTTCACCGAGGCCCTGCAGAAGGCGCTCCGGTCGCTGGAGCAGAAGGGGTCGCAGCTCTCCTTCGCCCCCGTGGCACCGGAGGAGGTCGACGCGCTCGTCGAGGCCGCCAGGCGCCCCACCACCGAGCGCCTCTCGCAGGTGCAGCGCGCCCTGCTCGGCGGCGCGAGCGTCGAGCGACTGTTCGAGGCCACGAAGATCGACCCCTGGTTCCTGGACCAGCTCGTCCTCCTCAACGAGGTGGCCGAGGAGGTCCGTTCGGCGCCGAACCTGACCGAGGACGTGCTCCGCCACGCCAAGCGGCACGGTTTCTCGGACGAGCAGATCGGCGAGCTCACGCACACCCCCGACGCCGTCGTCCGGGGGGTGCGGCACGCCCTCGGGATCCGCCCGGTGTTCAAGACCGTGGACACTTGCGCGGCCGAGTTCGCCGCATACACGCCCTACCACTACTCGTCCTACGACGAGGAGGACGAGGTGGAGCAGCACGAGAAGCCGTCCGTCATCATCCTCGGGTCCGGTCCCAACAGGATCGGGCAGGGCATCGAGTTCGACTACTCGTGCGTGCACGCCACCATGGCGCTCCGCGAGGCCGGCTACGAGACCGTCATGATCAACTGCAACCCCGAGACGGTGTCCACGGACTACGACATCTCCACGCGCCTCTACTTCGAGCCGTTGACGCTCGAGGACGTGCTCGAGGTCATCGCGGCCGAACAGCGCACGGGCGGCTTGCTCGGCGTCTTCGTGCAGCTCGGCGGGCAGACGCCGCTGAAGCTCGCGCAGGAACTCGCCGACGCCGGCATCCCCATCCTCGGCACGTCCCCGGAGGCGATCGACCTCGCCGAGCACCGCGGCGCGTTCAGCCGCGTGCTGGAGGCCGGCGGGCTGACCGCCCCGAAGAACGGCACCGCGGTGTCCTTCGAGGACGCGAGGAAGATCGCCGACGACATCGGGTACCCCGTCCTGGTGCGCCCGTCCTACGTGCTCGGCGGCCGCGGCATGGAGATCGTCTACGACGAGGCCAACCTCTCCCGCTACATCACCAACGCCACCGAGATCACCGAAGCCCACCCGGTGCTGATCGACCGCTTCCTCGAGGACGCGATCGAGATCGACGTCGACGCCCTCTACGACGGCACGGAGATGTACCTCGGCGGCATCATGGAGCACATCGAGGAGGCCGGTATCCACTCCGGCGACTCGGCGTGCGTGCTCCCGCCGATCACTCTCGGCGCGGACGTCCTGCAGCGCGTGCGCGAGGCCACCCTCGCGATCGCCGAGGGCGTCGGTGTGCGCGGACTGATCAACATCCAGTTCGCCCTCGCCTCGGACGTCCTCTACGTGCTCGAGGCGAACCCCCGCGCATCCCGCACCGTCCCGTTCGTGTCCAAGGCCACCGGAGTCCAGCTGGCCAAGGGAGCCGCCCTGATCGGCACCGGCGTCACGGTCGCGGAGCTGCGCACGCGCGGTCTGCTCCCGGCACGGGGCGACGGCGGCTCCCTCCCGTGGGACGCGCCGGTCTCGGTCAAGGAGGCCGTGCTGCCCTTCAGCCGCTTCCGCACGCCCGAGGGCACCGTCGTGGACTCGCTGCTCGGCCCCGAGATGCGCTCCACCGGCGAGGTCATGGGGATCGACAAGTACTTCGACACCGCCTTCGCCAAGAGCCAGGCGGCGGCCAACGCGGCCCTGCCCACCGAGGGCAAGGTGTTCGTCTCGGTCGCGAACCGCGACAAGCGCTCCATCATCATGCCGGTCAAGCGCCTCGTGGACCTCGGTTTCGAGATCGTCTCGACGGGCGGCACCGCGGACGTGCTCCGCCGGAACGGCATCCAGGCCACGACCGTCCGCAAGGTCGCCGAGGGGGCCGGTGAAGGGCAGGGGACCGTCGTGGACCTCATCACCGAGGGCGGGATCGACATGATCATCAACACGCCGTCGGGCGGTCAGGCGCGCGGCGACGGCTACGAGATCCGGGCCGCGGCGACCTCCTACGGCCTGCCGGTGATCACCACCATCCCCGAGGTCGGGGCGGCCGTGCAGGCCATCGAGGCCATGCGGTCCTACGAGTGGTCGGTGACGAGCCTGCAGGAGCACGCCGCCAACCTCCGCGCGTCCACCGAGGTCCGCGATGCCTCCTGAGGCTCCCGCCCCCATGGCACGCGCTCCGTTCGGGGAGCGTCTGGCCGCCGCGCGCGCGGCGAAGGGCAGTCTGTGCGTCGGGATCGACCCGCATCCGTCCCTGCTCGGCGCGTGGGGGCTCAGGGACACGCCCGAGGGACTGGAGCACTTCTCCCTGACGGTGCTCGACGCCGTCGGGACCGTGGCGGCGGCCGTGAAGCCTCAGGTGGCCCTGTACGAGAGGCACGGCGCGCGGGGTCTCGCGGTCCTCGAGATCGTGCTGGCCCGCGCCGCGCAGGCGGACCTCCTGACCATCGCCGACGCCAAGCGGGGCGACATCGGCTCGACGATGCAGGCCTACGCCGACGCCTGGCTGGGGGAGGGGCGTCCGCTCGCGGCCGACGCCGTGACGCTCAATCCCTACCTCGGCTTCGAGTCCCTGCGGCCGGCACTCGACCTCGCCGCGGCCACCGGGCGGGGCGTGTTCGTCCTCGCCCTGACCTCGAACCCCGAGGGCCGGACGGTGCAGCACGTCGGCGGGCGGGAGTCGGTCGCGCGGTCCATCGCGCTGGCCGCCGCGGCCGAGAACGCGGGCACCGCTCCCGGTCACGTGGGGCTCGTGGTCGGCGCCACGGTGCAGGACGCCGCCGTGCGCCTCGGCCTCGACCTGCCCGCGCTCAACGGCCCGATCCTCGCCCCCGGCGTGGGCGAGCAGGGTGCGGGCCGCACCGAGTTGCGCAGCGCCTTCGGTGACGCGCTGCCGTTCGTGCTGCCGACGTCGAGCCGCGCCGTGCTGTCCGCGGGCCCCGGCGTCACCGCCCTGCGCGAGAGCGCGGAACGGACGCGCGACCAGCTCGCGTGAACCCGCGGGTGCATTGATTTCCGGGGTGAGTGCCCGGTAGGTTCGGTTCCAGTCCGAGCCCCGGAAGCCGGGGTCCCACCCGACCATCCACACGACGACCGCCCGCTCCCACCCGTGGCAGCGCGCGGCGCAGGGAGCGCCCGTGAGCCTGAAGCCTTTGACGGACGTCGAGCGAGCTCAGGCGCGGGAGAAGGCGACGGCGGCGCGGGCCGTCCGTGCCGACATCAAGGCGCAGCTGAAGACGGGTAAGCTTTCGGTGGCCGATGTGATCGGCAATCCGGAGGGCGACGACGCCGTGGGCCGGCTCAGGGTCGTCGATCTCCTCAAGGCACTGCCCGGCGTGGGAGACGTCCGGGCCGCCGCCATCATGACGGAGGTCGGCATCGCGGCGACACGCCGGGTGCGCGGCCTCGGCATCCACCAGCGCAGGCTCCTCGTCTCCTATCTCGAACACCACCACACTGGCCAGGCCAGCAAGTAAGGAAGCGTCAGTGTCACACCCCCGGTTGACAGTCCTCGCCGGTCCGACGGCGGTCGGCAAGGGAACGGTCTCCACCTACATCCGGGACAACTATCCGGAGGTGTGGCTGTCGGTCTCCGCAACCACGCGACCGCCGCGACCGGGTGAGGTGAACGGGGTCCACTACTTCTTCGTCTCGCCGGAGGAGTTCGACCAGCTCGTGCTCGACGGCCAGCTGCTCGAGTGGGCCGTGGTCCACGGACGCAACCGGTACGGCACGCTCCGCAGCACCGTGCAGGCCGCCATGGACGAGGGCCGGGCGGTGCTCCTGGAGATCGATCTGCAGGGCGCGCGCCAGGTGAAGGAGACCATGCCGGAGGCCACATTCGTGTTCCTCGCCCCGCCCAGCTGGGAGGAGATGGTGCGGCGGCTGGTCGGCCGCGGCACCGAAACCCCCGAGGAACAGCAGCAGCGGCTGGAAACGGCTAAACTGGAGCTTGCCGCCGAGCCGGAATTCAATCACACCGTCGTCAACGACACCGTGGAGCATGCGGCGGACGAGCTCGTATCACTGATGGGACTGACCCCGCTGCAGCGCTGAGAGGCCCCGCACCAGCCATCCCGCCCAATGTTTGGAGATTTTGTGTCAACTCAGCCCGAAGGCATCATCAACCCGCCGATCGACGACCTGCTCGAGGCCTCGGACTCGAAGTACGCCCTCGTGATCTACGGTGCCAAGCGTGCCCGCCAGATCAACGCGTACTACTCGCAGCTCCACGAGGGCCTCTTCGAGTACGTCGGCCCGCTCGTCGACACGAAGCTGAACGAGAAGCCCCTCTCCATCGCGCTCCGCGAGATCAACGAGGGCATGCTCGTCTCCACCCCGATGGAACCGACCGAGTAGACCCCCAGGTCACGCGTCGGCGGACGGACGATCGGTGCGCGTAGTACTCGGTGTCGGAGGAGGGATCGCGGCCTATAAGGCTGCGTCCCTCCTTCGTCTTTTCACGGAGGCCGGCCATGAGGTCACCGTCATCCCGACCGACGCCGCACTCCGCTTCGTGGGCACCGCCACCTGGGAGGCCCTCTCCGGCAGACCGGTGAGCAACAGCGTCTGGGATGACGTCGAGAAGGTCAACCACGTGCGCCTCGGCCACGAGGCCGACCTCATCGTCGTCGCGCCTGCCACCGCCGACGTCCTGGCACGGGCAGCCGCGGGACTCGCGAACGATCTCCTCACGGGAACGCTCCTCATGGCCCGCGGACCGGTGGTGATGGCCCCCGCGATGCATACCGAGATGTGGCAGCACGCCGCCACCCGGGCGAATGTGGCGACCCTCCGCTCCCGCGGGATCACGGTCATCGAACCGGCGTCGGGTCGCCTGACCGGATCCGACTCCGGGCCGGGCAGGCTCCCCGAACCCGCGGACATCTTCGCCGCCGCCCTCGAGACGGCGACGCCGCGTGGACGATCGCTCGCCGGTCAGCGGGTCACCATCACCGCCGGCGGGACGCGCGAGGCGCTGGATCCCGTCCGCTTCCTCGGCAACCGCTCCTCGGGCAAGCAGGGCATCGCCCTCGCCGAGGCCGCCCTCGCGCAGGGCGCGGAGGTCACCCTGATCCTCGCCCACGCGGAGGTCCCTCCGCCCGCGGGGTGTGACGTCGTCCGCGTGGAGTCGGCGCTCGAGCTGCGTGAGGCCGTCCTCCACGCCCTGCCCGCCACCGACGTCCTCATCATGGCCGCCGCCGTCGCCGACTTCCGGCCGGCCTCGGTCGCGGGGTCGAAGATCAAGAAGAGTGATGACGGCGCCGATCCCGTGATCACCCTGGTCCGGAACCCCGACATCCTCCGTGAAGCCGTCCTCGCCCGTGCGGACCGGTCCGCGCCGCTGGTGATCGGTGGTTTTGCGGCCGAGACCGGCGACGCCACGGCCGACCCCCTCACCCATGCACGGGCCAAGCTCGCCCGGAAAGGTTGCGACTTCCTGGTGCTCAACGTCGTCGGGTCCGGACTCGTCTTCGGCGAGGACTCCAACGAGGTCACCATCCTGAGCGCGGGCGGCGGCGAATCAGAGCCGGTGCGCGGTTCGAAGCGGGCGGTCGCCGAGGCCGTCATCGAGCATGCGGCCGGCCTGCTGGGCCACTGAGACGCAGCGTTCCGCCAGCCGTTCACCCCTGTCATCCCGCGGGTGTCACCCCGACACCCCGCGCCCGTTCCGCTGTCCTGCGGCCTGCCCGATGCCCGGGCAGGGCCCGGGTCCCGACCAAGTAGAGTGAGCACGTGACTTCACCGACCACCGATTCCCGCCTGCGGCTCTTCACCTCGGAATCGGTGACGGAGGGCCATCCCGACAAGATCTGCGACCAGATCAGCGACGCGATCCTGGACGGGTTGCTCGAACAGGACCCGGACTCGCGCGTGGCCGTGGAGACGCTCGTCACCACCGGGCTCGTGCACGTCGCCGGAGAGGTGACCACCGAGGCCTACGTCGAGATCCCCGAGATCGTCCGGCGGACCATCCTCGGCATCGGCTACGACTCCTCCGCGAACGGCTTCGACGGCGCACGGTGCGGGGTGTCCGTCTCCATCGGTCAGCAGAGCGCGGAGATCGCGAGCGGGGTCTTCACCTCGCTCGAGACGCGCGAGGGCACCGGCCTGGACCCCTACGACGCCCAGGGCGCCGGCGATCAGGGCATCATGTTCGGCTACGCGAGCGACGAGACCGCCGTCCTCATGCCCACCCCCATCTGGCTCTCCCACCGACTGTCCGAGCGGCTCACCGCGGTGCGCAAGGACGGCACGCTGCCGTACCTCAGGCCCGACGGCAAGACCCAGGTGACCGTCGGCTACGACGGCGACCGCCCCGTCTCGATCGACTCCGTGGTCATCTCGTCGCAGCACTCCGCCGAGGTCTCGCTGGACCGCCTCCGCGCGGACCTCGTCGAGCACGTGATCACACCGGTCCTCGCCGACACCGAACTCGACACCACCGGCGTCCGCCACATCCTCAATCCCGGCGGCGCCTTCGTCATCGGCGGGCCGGTCGGTGATGCCGGGCTCACCGGACGGAAGATCATCGTCGACACCTACGGCGGCATGGCCCGGCACGGCGGCGGTGCCTTCAGCGGCAAGGACCCCTCGAAGGTGGACCGCTCGGCCGCCTACGCCATGCGCTGGGTCGCGAAGAACGTCGTCGCTGCGGGCCTCGCCCGGCGCGCCGAGATCCAGATCGCCTACGCCATCGGCATGGCGCAGCCCGTGGGCGTGTACGTGGAGACGTTCGGCACGGAGACCGTGGACCCGATCAGGATCGGCGAGGCCATCCGGGAGATCTTCGACCTGCGGCCGCTGGGCATCATCAACGCCCTCGACCTCAAGCGGCCCATCTACCAGCGCACCGCGGCGCACGGGCACTTCGGCCGCGAGCAGGACGGCTTCACGTGGGAGCTCCTCGACCGCGTGGAGAAACTGCGGAGCTACTTCGACGCCTGACCCGTCGGCGAGCGCGACGCGAGCCCCGTGAGCAGGACGCCGGCGACGGATGCCGCCGGCGGGTGCCCGCTGCAGCGCGACACGCCCCACGGGTGGCGAGGCAGGAGTGTGCAGGTGACAGGGACGACGACACCATGACGGGCAAGCGACAGGACCCCGCGACCGCGGACGGCCAGCTCTCGCTCCTGCACGGCTTCGGGGCTGCAGCCCTTCCCCGCGCCGGCTCGGACGTGGAGCGCGCCGCGACCCTCCCCATCGCCCGCGTGATCCTGGACGCCCAGGTGCCCCACCTCGACCGGTTCTTCGACTATTCGGTCCCCGCCGCCCTCGACGCCGAGGCGCAGCCGGGTGTCCGGGTCAAGGTGCGTTTCGCCCACCGCGAGCACATCGGGTTCCTCGCCCAGCGCGTCGAGGATGCGAGCACGACGGCGACCCTGCTGCCGCTCGACGGCGTCGTCTCCCCGGAGCGCGTCCTCACCCCGCCCGTCCTGGCGCTGGCCGAAGCCGTCGCCGCGCGGTCCGTCGGCACCGTGAGCGACGTCCTCCGTGCCGCGATCCCTGCCCGGATGGCCCGTGTCGAGACGGCCTTCGCCGCGGCGGCGGGCGCCCAGGAGACCGCGCCGACCGCCGGGCCGGACGACGAACCGGCGGAGCCTGCCGACCCCGGGCACTCCGGTGGATTCCTCCGTTACCCGGGCGGCCCCGCGTACCTCCAGCACCTGACCGACGGCGGTTCCCCGCGCGCCGTGCTGACGACGCTCGGCGGATACGGGCCCATGGCGTGGACGCAGGAGGTCACGGACGCCGTCGCGGCGACGCTCGCCTCGGGCCGGACCGCCGTCGTCGTCGTGCCCGACCAGCGTGACCTCGCGAGGGTCGAGGCGGCCCTTACCGCGCGGCTCGGCGCCGAGGTGATCGCGCGCCTCACGGCCGAGGACGGCGCCACGCCGCGGTACCGGAACTTCCTGCGCCTCCTGCACGGCACGGCACGGGTGGCCGTGGGCACGCGCTCGGCAGCTTACGCGCCCGTCGCGGACCTCGGACTGGTCTGCCTGTGGGACGACGGCGACGACCAGCACGTGGAGCAGCGGGCGCCGTACCAGCACATCAGGGACGTCCTGCTGCTCCGCGCGGACCAGGAGAACGCGGGCATGCTCGTCGGGTCCTTCGCCCGGAGCACCGAGTCCCAGCGGCTCGTGGACACCGGGTGGGCACACGCCCTCCAGGCCGCGCGCTCCGACGTGCGGAGCGCCACCCCGCGGGTGGTCCACGCCGGCGACGCCTACCAGCTCGCGCGCGACCCGCTCGCGGCGCAGGCGCGCATTCCCCACGCGGCGTGGGCGGCCGCGCAGGCGGGGCTGCGGACCGGGCCCGTGCTCCTGCAGGTGGCACGCACCGGTTTCTCCCCGGCGCTGGCGTGCGACCGTTGCCGCCACCCGGCCCGATGTGCGGTCTGTGCCGGCCCCCTCGCGCAGTCGAGCCGCGACGCCGCCCTGCAGTGCCGCTGGTGCGGCCGCCCGGACCGCCGGTGGGAGTGCCCCGAGTGCGGCGGCACGCACGTGCGCGCCACCGTCGCGGGGGCCACCCGCACCGCGGAGGAGCTCGGCAGGGCGTTCCCGGGCGTCCCCGTGGTCTCCTCCGCCGGCGAGCACATCCTCGACGCCGTCGCCGACACGCCCGCCGTCGTCGTCGCCACGCCGGGTGCCGAACCGGTGGCTCCCGGCGGGTACGCCGCGGTGATCCTCCTCGACGGCAACGCCATGCTGAGCCGGGAATCGCTGCGCGCGGGTGAGGACGCGCTGCGCCGCTGGTTCGGCGCCGCCGTCCTCGCGCGGCCGGCCTCCGCGGGCGGGACGGTGGTGATCACGGGAGACGACGACGTCGCCGTCGGGCACCTGGTGCGCTGGGACCCGGCGGGCGCCGCCGCACGCGAGCTGGCGGAGCGTCACGAGCTCGGGCTGCCACCGGCGGTGCGGTACGCGGTGCTGACGGGCTCGCGCGAGGCCCTCGTCCACTTCCTCGAGGGCGTGGACGTCGAAGGCGCGGCGCGGGTCGTCGGTCCGGCTCCCGTGCCCGCGGACGTCCGGCGCGAGGCGATGCTCGCGGCACGGGCGGCCGCGCCCGGGACCGGCGCGCGCCGGACGGCGGTGCAGGGCCGCAGTGCCGGCTCCGGTGCCTCGGCGCCGTCCGCCGAGACACTGCTCGGCCACGGCAGCCACCGCGTGCTGCTGTTCTTCTCCTACCGGGCTGCGGCCGGGATGACCCGCCAGTTGCGGGCGCGGCGTGCGGCACTGTCCGCGAAGCGGTCCGGGGAATCGGTGCACGTCAGGCTCGACGCGCTCGACGTCCTGTAGCCGGAGCCCCTCCAGCCGGAATTTCTGCAGCCGGAGCACCCCCCGGCCGGATCACCTCCAGCCGGATCACGTCAGGGCGAGGTCCTCGCTACCGCCGTCGTCGTGCGTACTCCTCCACGGCACGTCCGCAGGCCGCGCGCAACTGCTCCGCCGACGCGGACCAGGAGTAGGTGCCCGCCTGCGCCAGTCCTGCGGCCGAAGCCTCGGCCCATCGCCCCGGCTCACCGAGATCGCGGACGGCCGCAGCGACGGCGTCGGCGTCGTCCGGGTCCACGTACAGCGCGGCCGTCCCGCCCACCTCGCGGAAGATCGGGATGTCACTGGCGACCACGGGCGTACCGGTCGCCATCGCCTCGACGACGGGCAGGCCGTACCCCTCCGCGCGGGAGAGGGTCACGAGCGCCGTCGAGTCCCGGAGGAGGGTCTCGTACTCGGCGTCGGAGACCCCTCCGTGGAAGATCACGCGCCCCTCCGGCGGGGCAAGGGCCTCGAGGTCGGCGCGACGCTCCGGCGTGATGCGGCTCAGCAGGTGGAGCGTGTGGTCGGGCAGCTGTGACATCGCGCGGACCAGCGTCCCCACGTTCTTGTACGGCATGAACGAGCCCATGTAGATCAGCGTCCGCGAGCGTGGGGCATCGGGGTCCCGCGGGCGGCCCGCGGGCTGCGGCGCGTTACCCACGAGGAGCACCGGGCGGCGGGTGAGCCGGTGGCGGCGCATGAGGTCGGACGTCGTCGTCGAGATCGTGGCGACGACGTCGGCCCGGTCCAGCAGCAACCGCTGGGGCCAGTACGCGAGGTGGTACAGCCGCCAGAGGAGGCGGACGGCGAGGGGCAGGAAGGAGGGCGGCGTGGGGTTCTGGTAGTAGATGAGGTCGTGCAGCGTGAGCACGAGCGGGTAGCGGCGCCCCCAGGATCCCATGGTCTGCATGGGGCACACAACGACGTCGGGGCGGAGCCGGTTGATCCGGAGCGCCACGACGAGCTCGGCGGGGGAGAGCGGACTGGACATCATCACGTGCGGGACGTCCGGCAGGAGGGCGAGCTGCCGCGGGTCGCTCACGAGCATCACGACGTCGTCGGTAACGGCGAGCGCGGCGATCAGGCTCGCTCCGTACCGGCTGATGCCGTCGTGATGGTCGGTGCGGGTGAAGCGGGCGTCGAACAGGATCCTCACGGTGCGGTCCTCTCGAGGAAGGTCATGATCAGTCGGGCGGCCTCACGGGGTTTCTCGTAGTGCACGAGGTGCCCGACGTCGGGAAGGATCTGCAGCTCGGCCTCGGGCACGAGCTCGGCGAGCGCGCGCTGGCTCGCGACCGATCCGATGTCGTCCTGCTCGGCGGCGATGAGCAGCACGGGCATGGTGAGGTCGCGCGCGCGGTCCCGTACCGTGCCCGCGATGGAGGCACGGAAGGCCTCGAGGACCACCCTGCGGGCCGCGAAGGAGCTGAAGTAGGAGCTGTGCTGGCCGTGGATCCAGCGGCGCAGTGCGCGGTCCTTCGTCTTCGCCATGAACACGCTCATGCCGCGGACGATCAGCGGGTTGGCGAGCAGCGCCCGTCCGGCGGCCTCGGGCAATCGATCGGCGGCGACGTAGTACAGCTCGGCCAGCCGCGAGGCGGTGCGGCTGGGGCCCTCGAGCGCGGGTTCGCTGACGGGGTTCACCAGCACCAGTCGCGCCGCGAGGTGTGGCGCGTCGGCGGCGACCTCGGCGGCGATGATCGATCCGAAGGAGTGCCCGAGGAGCACCGGCCGATCGCCGGCCGTCGCGGCCACGTGGGCGATGAACCGGGCGTAGGCGGCGACGTCGTGCGGTTCCGGCAGCGCCTCGCCCTGTCCGAATCCCGGGAGGTCCGGGAGGAGCACCCGGAGGGCGGGGAGTTCCTCGGCGAGTCGCAGCAGGCCGTGGTGATCACCCCGGAAACCGTGCACCATCACGACGGTGGGCGGAGCCGTGCCCGTGCCCCTGACACTGCCCGCGGACGTGCCCTCCGCATCGCCGACCGGGGGGAAGTCCCACACGCGCTGGAGGGTGCCCTCCCACGGGAACGTGCGGGCGACGGCGTCGCGCCTCACCGCACCGCGTCGGGGTGCGAGCCGAAGCGCTGGTCCCGGTCGAGTCCGTCGAGCACGGCGACGTGTGCGTCGGAGAGCTCGAAGCCGAAGATGTCGAGGTTCGAGCTGATCCGCTCGCGCGAGCTCGCCTTCGGGATGGTCAGCAGCCCGTGCTGGTGGTGCCAGCGGAGGATCACCTGCGCCGGGGTGCGGCCCAGCTCGTCGGCGATCCCGCGGATGTCGGCGTCGTCGAGGACGTTGCCGCGACCCAGGGGACTCCAGGCCTGCGTGAGGATCCCGTGGTGCTTGTGGAAGGCACGGAGCGGGAGCTGCTGGAGGTACGGGTGGAGCTCCACCTGGTTGAGGGCGGGCATTACCCCGGTGTCCGTGAGGAGCCGCTCCAGGTGCGGTCGCTGGAAGTTCGAGACGCCGATGGACCGGACCCGGCCGTCGTCGCGCAGCCGGATCAGGGCCCGCCACGTCTCGACGTAGAGCTCCTTCGCCGCGCAGGGCCAGTGGATCAGATAGAGGTCGAGGTGGTCGAGGCCGAGGAGCTCCAGGGAGGTGTCGAAGGCGCGCAGGGTCGCGTCGTAACCGTGGTCCTCGTTCCAGACCTTGGACGTGAGGAAGAGCTCGTCCCGTGCGTGCGTCTCGAGGAAGGACCGTGCGGCCGCACCCACTCCCGCCTCGTTGCCGTAGAGGGCGGCGGTGTCGAGCAGCCGGTACCCCACGTCGAGCGCCGTGGAGCAGAGCACCTCGGTATCCGCCGGCGGCACCTTGTACACGCCGTAGCCGATCACGTCGATGGAAGCACCGTCGCCGAGCGGCACGCGGGGTACGGGGGGAGTCATGGGTGCACTCTATCGAGGACGCTCTCCTCGAGCGGTACAGGGCGCGGGCGGCGTGCGGGACCTCACGCGTGCACGAGGCGCCGTGCCGACCCCTCGTCGAGGATGAGGTCGGTGGCCAGCCCTGCCGCGAGGGCGCCCCGCAGCCCGGCGATCTTCGCCTCGCCGGAGACGACGCAGATGCGCCGGTGCACCTTGGTGAGCTCGTCGAGGTCCGGTCCGGTGCTGCGCCCGTTCAGCGCGACGTCCCGGTGCGAGCCGTCGGCCCGGAAGAACATGGTGGCCACGTCGCCCACCACCTCGTCGCGCTTGAGCGTGTCGAGGTCCTGCCGGTCCAGGTACCCGCCGCTGTAGACGTGGCTGGGCACCCCGGAGCCGATCGAGCCGACCCCGAAGATCGCCATGGTCATGCGTCGCTGGAGGTCGAGGATGCGCCGTACGCTGCGCTCCTCCCACATGGCCGTCTTCGTCCCCGCGTGGTCGAAGAACGCGGGGACGGGGAACTGCTCCACGCGCGCGCCGTAGGCCTGCCCGAAGCGGCGCAGGATCTCGCTCGCGTAGGTGATGCCGGTCGTCTGGGTGTTCCCGGCTCCGTTGAGCTGCACGATCGTGCTGTCATGGGTCTGTTTGCGCGTCAGGTGGTGGCTCACCGCGCTGAGCGTGGATCCCCAGGCGACGCCGATGATCGCGTTCGAGTCGACGAGCGGGCCGATGGTCCTCGCGGCCTGGATCGCCACACGGTCGAGCACCTCGGAGTCGTTGACGGAATCCGCGACGGGGACCACGTGCGCCTCGACCCCGAACCGGCGGCGTATCTGCTGCTCGAGCGCCGGGGCGCGCTCCGAGGGGTTGTTCACCTGGATCTGCACGAGCCCGGTCTCCCGCGCGAGGGAGAGCAGGCGCGAGACGGTGGAGCGCGAGGTCTGCAGCTCACGGGCGATCGCGTTCATCGTGAGGTCCTGCAGGTAGTACATCTGGGCGGCCCGCAGGGCGTCCCGGGAGCGGTGCGGGACCGCCGGGTCCGAGGTTGCCCGGGCCCGGTCACCGGGGCCGGGTTCCGTGAGGTCGGTCGTCGTCATTCCGCAAGTCTGGACCGCTCGTGCACGTTTGTGCAACGCAGTTGACTGGTATTCCCAGAGCCCGAAGAATTGAGGTGCAGCAGTCCTGTCCAGCGATCCGATGGAGCACTACCGTGACCACATCAGCCGACCCCACCACTGGTTCCACCACGCCCGCGCGCGCCGTGGTCGACGAACTGCGGAAGAATCCCCGTGCGTCGGTCCTGGTCATCGGCGGCGGCATCAATGGTGTCGGGACCTTCCGCGACCTCGCCCTGCAGGGCGTCGACGTCGCGCTCGTCGAGCGCGGCGACTACTGCCAGGGCGCATCGGGCGCGTCCTCGCACATGATCCACGGCGGCATCCGCTACCTCGAGAACGGCGAGTTCCGTCTCGTGCGCGAATCCGTGATCGAGCGCAACGCTCTCATGAAGATCGCACCGCACTACGTGAAGCCGCTCCAGACCACCATCCCGATCTACACCACCTTCTCGGGCATCCTCTCGGCGCCCCTGCGCTTCCTCACGCACAAGCAGGGCAAGCAGGTGGAGCGCGGCGCGTTCCTCATCAAGGCCGGCCTCACCATGTACGACTTCTTCTCACGCGACGGCGGCAACGTGCCCCGCCACTCCTTCGTGGGACGCAAGAAGGCTCTGGCCGCCATGCCCGACCTCCGCAAGGACATCAAGTACGCGGCGACGTACTACGACGCCTCGGTCCACAACCCCGAGCGGCTCACCCTCGACGTCCTCCGCGACGGACAGGTGGCCAACCCCGCGGCACGCGCCGCGAACTACGTCAGTGCCATCGGCGCCGGCGAGGACGGCGTCCTCCTCCGTGACGAGCTGACGGGCGAGACGTTCGCGTTCCAGGCCGACGTCGTCGTGAACGCCACCGGCGCCTGGACGGACGGCACCAACGCCGCTCTCGGCACCGAGACCCTGTTCATGGGCGGCACCAAGGGCTCGCACATCGTGCTCGACCACCCCGAGCTCCTGAAGGCCTGCAACGGCACCGAGATCTTCTTCGAGCACGTCGACGGGCGGATCGTTCTCATCTACCCGATGGAGGACCGCGTCCTCGTCGGGACCACGGACATCGACGTCGACGTCAACGAGCAGGCCGTCTGCACGGACGAGGAGATCGACTACTTCTTCGAGCTGATCGGTCACGTGTTCCCCGACATCCAGGTGTCGAAGGAGCAGATCGTCTACAGCTTCTCCGGCGTCCGCCCCCTGCCCCGCCACGACGACACGCAGCCCGGTTTCGTGTCGCGTGACTACCGCATCGAGAAGCGCGCGGAGAAGATCGGCGACCGCACGGTCACGACCCTCAGCCTGGTCGGCGGCAAGTGGACCACGTTCCGTGCCCTCTCCGAGCACCTCACCAACGACACGCTCGCCGCGCTCGGCGCCACGCGGAAGACGTCGACGGCGGGGATCGCCATCGGTGGCGGTCAGGACTTCCCGAAGGACGAAGCGGCAGAGCGCGCCTGGGTCCGGAAGGCCGTCCGCCCGGGCTTCGACGAGGCGCGCGTTACCGTGCTGCTCACCCGCTACGGAACACGAGCGACCGACGTCATCGATTACCTCGCCCAGGGACCCGACAGGATGTTTAATTCGACGAAGGAGCTGAGCACGCGCGAGCTCGCCTACATGGTGGAGCACGAGCAGATCGGTCACCTCATCGATGTGCTGATCCGCCGCACCTCCCTGGCATTCCGCGGTCTCGTCACCGAGGAATTGCTGGCGGAGCTCGCCGCGACCCTCGCCCCCCTGCTGGGCTGGGACGAGGCGCGGTCCGCGGCGGAGATCGAGCTCGCCGAGAAGGTCCTCGCGGACGCTCACAGGGTGCAGGTCAAGAGCTTGATCGCGTAGCGGCACTCGCCGCAGCGGGGTCGAACCGCCTCCTACAGGAGGAGGCGTTGCAAGGCCAACGGCAGTGGTTGCCGGGGGGAACCAACGGGCGCCGTCGAGGCGGCGGCGCCCGTCGACAAGTGAATAGAAACAGGAGTCAAAGATGTCTCTGGAAGTATTCGTCGCCGAGATGCTCGGCACAATGCTGCTGTTGTTGCTCGGTACCGGTGTGGTCGCGAACGTCGCGCTCGCCAAGACCAAGGGCAATAACGGCGGCTTTCTCATGGTCAACTTCGGGTGGGGACTCGCCGTGTTCGCCGGCGTGTACGTGGCAGCTCTCTCGGGGGCCCACCTCAACTTCGCCGTGACCATGGGCCTCCTCGCCAACGGGGACACCGCGCAGTTCGCTCCGGGCGTCGACAAGACGTTCGTGAACACGCTCGCCTACCTCGCCGCCCAGATGATCGGTTCGATCCTCGGCGCCGTCCTCTGCTGGCTCTCCTATAAGCAGCACTTCGATGACGAGCCCGAGCCCGCCAACAAGCTCGGCGTCTTCTCCACCGGACCGGCCATCCGCTCCTACGGCTGGAACCTGGTCACCGAGATCATCGGCACCTTCGTCCTCGTCTTCGTCATCCTCTCCTTCGGTAGTTCGCCCTCGGGTCTCGGCCCGCTCGCCGTCGCGTTGCTCGTGGTCGGTATCGGCGCCTCCCTCGGTGGCCCCACCGGCTACGCCATCAACCCGAACCGCGACCTCGGCCCCCGGATCGCCCACGCCTTCCTGCCGATCAAGGGCAAGGGCAGCAGCGACTGGGCCTACGCCTGGGTTCCCGTCGTCGGCCCGATCATCGGTGGTGTGCTCGCCGGCATCCTGGTGCAGGTCGTCACCTTCCCCGTCCCCGCCGCGTAGGCACCCCACACCTCGGCGACTGCCCGTAGCCGTGCAGTCGCCTTTTCCAGAAGGAGCAGAGCATGTCGCAGCAATACGTCATCGCCATCGACCAGGGCACCACCTCCAGCAGGGCCATCGTGTTCGACCACAAGGGCGACATCGTGTCCTCGGGTCAGAAGGAGCACGAGCAGATCTTCCCGAAGGCAGGCTGGGTCGAGCACGATCCCGCCGAGATCTGGAACAACACGCGTGAGGTCATCGGCAACGCACTGTCGAAGGCGAACCTGACGCGTCACGACATCGCCGCCGTGGGTATCACCAACCAGCGCGAGACCGCCGTCGTCTGGGACAGGACCACCGGGCGGGCCGTGTACAACGCCATCGTCTGGCAGGACACCCGCACGCAGAACATCGTCGACGAGCTCGCCAAGGACGGCGGCGTCGAGCGCTACAAGTCGAAGGTCGGCCTGCCGCTCGCCACGTACTTCTCGGGTACGAAGATCAAGTGGATCCTCGACAACGTCGAAGGCGCCCGCGCGAAGGCCGAGGCGGGCGACCTCCTGTTCGGTAACACCGACTCCTGGGTCACCTGGAACCTCACGGGCGGAACCGACGGCGGCGTGCACATCACCGACGTCACCAATGCCTCACGCACGCTGTTCATGGACCTCGAGACCCTCGCGTGGGACGAGTCGATCCTCGCCGACTTCGGCGTCCCGGCGTCGATGATGCCCGAGATCAAGTCCTCCTCCGAGGTGTACGGCACCGTGCACACCTCGCAGCTTCTGCGCGAGGTACCCGTCGCAGGCATCCTGGGCGACCAGCAGGCCGCGACCTTCGGTCAGGCCGCCTTCGACAAGGGTGGGGCCAAGAACACCTACGGCACCGGCAACTTCATGATCGTCAACACCGGTGAGGAGATCGTCCACTCCAAGAACGGTCTGCTCACCACGGTCTGCTACCGCCTGGGAGACGCCAAGCCGGTCTACGCGCTCGAGGGTTCCATCGCTGTCACCGGGTCGCTCGTCCAGTGGCTCCGTGACAACCTCGGCATCATCAACAGCGCACCCGAGGTGGAGCAGCTCGCCAAGACCGTCGACGACAACGGCGGCGTGTACATCGTGCCGGCGTTCTCGGGCCTCTTCGCGCCGTACTGGCGCGCCGATGCCCGCGGCGCGATCGTGGGTATGACCCGCTTCGTGAACAAGGGTCACATCGCCCGCGCCGCCCTGGAGGCCACGGCCTTCCAGACCCGCGAGGTGCTGGACGCCGCGAACGCCGATTCCGGTGTCAACATGGAGGACCTGCGGGTGGACGGCGGCATGGTCGCCAACGACGCCCTCATGCAGTTCCAGGCGGACATCCTCGGTATCCCCGTGATCCGTCCGAAGGTCACGGAGACCACCGCCCTGGGCGCGGCCTACGCAGCGGGCCTCGCCGTCGGCTTCTGGAAGGACACCGACGAGCTCGCCACCAACTGGGCCGAGGACAAGCGCTGGAACCCGTCCATGGACGAGGCCGAGCGCGAGCGCCAGCTCCGCCTCTGGAAGAAGGCCGTCACGAAGACCTTCGACTGGGTCGACGAGGACGTCCGCTGAGCGCCCGCTAGGCGAGTTCTCCGGCGTGGGGTGTGCCCTGTCCGTCCGATGACGGGCGGGGTACACCCCCTCCGCGTCGGGCGGGTCGGGGCCTTCCTCCGGCTCGGACCCGCTCCGCGCGGGCACTGCTAAGGTGGTGGCATGAACCGGGTGTCCTCGCTCCTTACCTAGCCGCGCAGCAGATGCTGTGCGGCCGCCCCTCCTGCGTGAGGGGCTTTTGTGTGTCCGGGGGAGGGCACACGGTCGGCGCGGCGAGCGCCACACACCTGCATCGGCAGGACACACGGACGTTGAACCATCGACAGGACAGGTCGGACACCAGTGAGCAGCAACCCCGAGGTCGCCCAGCCGGACGAGAACACCTACGACGTCGGCGCCATCGAGGCGCGCTGGCCGGCGGTCTGGGACGAGCTCAAGGCGTTCGCCCCGGCCGACGACGGCTCGCGCGAGCGGCGCTACGTGCTCGACATGTTCCCCTACCCCTCCGGTGACCTCCACATGGGCCACGCGGAGGCCTTCGCCATGGGCGACGTCGCCGCGCGGTACTACCGGCAGCAGGGCTTCGACGTCCTGCACCCGATCGGGTGGGACTCCTTCGGGTTGCCCGCGGAGAACGCGGCCATCAAGCGCAACGCGCACCCCGCCGAGTGGACCTACGCGAACATCGAGACGCAGGCCCACTCGTTCAAGCGGTACGCCATCAGCGCCGATTGGGAGCGCCGCCTGCACACCTCGGACCCCGAGTACTACCGCTGGACGCAGTGGCTGTTCGTGCGGTTCTTCCGGAAGGGCCTGGCGTACCGCCGGAACTCGCCGGTCAACTGGTGCCCGAAGGACCAGACGGTGCTCGCCAACGAGCAGGTCATCAACGGGGCGTGTGACCGCTGCGGCACCATGGTCACCAAGAAGAACCTGAACCAGTGGTACTTCAAGATCACCGACTACGCCGACCGCCTGCTGGACGACATGGAGCAGTTGAAGGGCCACTGGCCCGAGCGCGTCCTGGCGATGCAGCGCAACTGGATAGGCCGCTCCGAGGGCGCGCACGTGACCTTCCGGATCGAGGCCGACGGCGATCAGCCGACGTCCGACGTCGACGTGTTCACGACGCGTCCCGACACCCTGTATGGGGCGACGTTCTTCGTCGTCGCCGCGGACGCGGACCTCGCCCTCGAGCTGGTCACGCCGGACCGCCGGGCCGCCCTGGAGGAATACCGCGAGCAGGTCAAGGGCCTGTCCGAGATCGAGCGCCAGGCCACCGAGCGCGAGAAGACGGGCATCTTCACCGGCCGCTACGCCGTGAATCCTCTGAACGGCGAGAAGCTGCCGGTCTGGGCCGCAGACTACGTCCTAGCCGACTACGGGACCGGCGCCATCATGGCGGTGCCCGCGCACGACCAGCGCGACCTCGACTTCGCGCGTGCCTTCGACCTGCCCGTGCGCACCGTCGTCGACACAGGGGCGGAGGACGCAGCGGTCACCGGCGTCGCGACCACCGGCGAGGGGACCCTCGTCAACTCCGGTGAGCTGACCGGGCTGGACAAGCCCACCGCCATCCGCCGCGCCATCGAGCTCATCGAGGAGCAGGGCACCGGCGAGCACACCATCAACTACCGTCTCCGCGACTGGCTGCTGTCCCGCCAGCGCTTCTGGGGCACGCCCATCCCGATCATCCACTGCCCCTCCTGCGGGGAGGTCCCGGTACCGGACGACCAGCTGCCCGTCACACTGCCCGAGGGTCTGCGCGGGGAGTCACTGGCACCCAAGGGCACCTCGCCGCTGGCCGCCGTCGAGGACTGGGTGAACGTCTCCTGTCCGTCGTGCGGCGGTGCCGCGAAGCGCGATACCGACACCATGGACACCTTCGTCGACTCGTCCTGGTACTACCTCCGCTTCGTCGATCCGAACCTGGACACGGCGCCGTTCGACACCGAGGCGGTCAACCGCTGGCTGCCGGTGGGCCAGTACGTGGGCGGGGTGGAGCACGCCATCCTGCACCTGCTCTACAGCAGGTTCTTCACGAAGGTCCTGTTCGATCTCGGGATGGTCGGCTTCACCGAGCCCTTCAGCGCGCTGCTGAACCAGGGCCAGGTCCTCAACGGCGGCAAGGCGATGAGCAAGTCGCTCGGCAACGGCGTGGACCTGGGGGAGCAGCTCGACCGCTACGGGGTGGACGCCGTGCGCCTCACCATGGTGTTCGCCTCGCCTCCCGAGGACGACGTCGACTGGGCGGACGTCTCGCCGTCGGGCTCCGCGAAGTTCCTGGCGCGTGCCTGGCGCCTCGGCAACGACGTGACAAGCGCGGTCGGCGCCGCCCCGGAGTCGGGTGACCGCGCACTGCGGTCGGTGACGCACCGGACGGTCGCCGACGCCGCCGAGCTGATGGAGGCCAACAAGTTCAACGTGGTCATCGCGAAGCTGATGGAACTCGTCAATGCGACGCGCAAAGCCATCGACTCCGGTGCCGGCGGCGCCGACCCCGCTGTCCGCGAGGCCGCAGAGGCCGTGGCGATCCTGCTGAGCCTCTTCGCGCCCTACACGGCCGAGGACCTCTGGAACCGGCTGGGGCACGAGGCCACCGTCGCGACGGCAGGCTGGCCCGCGGTGGACCCCGCGCTGCTCACGCAGGAGACCGTGGTCGCCGTCGTCCAGGTGCAGGGCAAGGTCCGCGACCGCCTGACGGTCTCGCCCGACATCACCGAGGAGGACCTGCGGGAGCTGGCCCTCGGGAGCGAGCAGGTGCAGCGCGTCCTGGACGGTAGGGGCATCCGCACCGTGATCGTGCGGGCGCCGAAGCTGGTCAACATCGTCCCGGCGTGACGCCGTGCGCATAGCCGTCGTCACCGACTCCGCTGCGGGGTTCGCCCTCGAGTGGACCGCGCCCGGAGGTGTGGCCGACGGAATAGAGGTGGTCGCGATGCCGGTGCTCATCGGTGAGGAGATCCTCACCGGCGAGCACGACGACGTCACCGCGCCCCTCATGGTGGCCCTCGCCGCAGGTGCGGACGTGCGGACGTCCCGGCCGTCGCCGGGTCAGTTCGACCGGATGTACGGCTCTCTCGCCGAGAACGGATTCGACGGCGTGGTGTCCGTCCACCTGTCCGGTCTGCTGTCTGGAACGGTCGACGCGGCGCGGCTCGCGGCGTCCCGCGCATCCCTGCCGGTCGAGGTGATCGACACGCGGACAGCCGGGATGGCCCAGGGACGGGCCGCCCTCGCAGCCCTGAGTGCGGCACGGACCGGTGCCGACCTGCAGGCGTCCGCGGCCGCTGCGGCGATGGCCGCCCGATCGTCCGCGCTGTACTTCTACGTGCCGAGCCTCGACCAGTTGCGGCGCGGCGGCCGGATCACCGCGGCCGCGGGCTGGCTGGGTAGCCTCCTCTCCGTACGCGTCATCCTCCACGTGCAGGGAGGGCGGCTCGTGCCGCTGGAGCGCATGCGGTCGGCGGAGAAGGGCCTGCAGCGCCTGGCCGAACTGGTCCATACCGACGTCGCCGGTCGGAGTGGCCAACCGGCTCTGACCGTCCATCACTTCGGCAATGAACCGGAGGCGGTGGACTTCGCAGCGGGCCTCGCGGAGTCCCTGGGGGTCGACAGCATCACCACCTCGCCGTGCCCCTCGGTCCTCGCGGCGCACGCCGGCCTCGGTGTGCTCGCCGTGAGTGTCTCCGGGCGCTGAGCAGCCCTCCCGGCAGCGCCGCTGCGGTTGTCCACATAACGCCCGTGGCGATCCGTCGGGGGTGCACGGACTCCTAGCGTGACCGGTATGGGAAAGCACCGATGGCCGGTCACCGGCGACTCCTGGACGCCGGACGAGCCTCCGGCCCGTGGAGCGCCCGATACCCAGCGGCTCGCCCGGGACGCTACAGGGATGACCTCCGGCCATCCCTTCACGGAGGTTGACCCCGCCGATGCCTCTGCCGACGACGTCACCGACGACTCGGGTGACCGCCACTCGCGTGCTGTCTCCCGCGGGCAGGGCGTCCGGAGTCGAGAACCGTGGGAGGACCAGGAATCGGAGGGGCCCACGGCGCACTCCACCCGGTCCGTCGCCCTCCGTCGAGGAGCCGCATCGTGGGAACCCGGCGACGACGAGGACGATGGCCCCTCGCAGCCGGGCATCCGCTGGGGAGTCGCGCGGTCGGCGGCACTCGTGTTCCTCGGGGTGGCGCTGGCCGTGGGCGCCGGCCTCTTCCTCGTGCGCAGCTCGGAACCGTCGGCAGCCGCTGTCACCGTGCAACTGGAGTCCGATACCCAGCGATCAGCGGACGAAGCAGCCCCCGCCACGGAGAAGAACGACGCCGACGGGTCGGAGCGTACTCCGGCGGACACTCCCGCGGATGGTCCGGGCACCACCGCTCCTGCGTCGGTATCCGGCGGCGCCGCGCCCCCCTCCACCGGTTCGGTCGTCGTGTACGTGACAGGCGCGGTCACCACCCCCGGCGTCGTCACGGCCCCCGAGGGGACACGTCTTGTCGACATCCTCGACGAGGTCGGCGGCGCACTGCCCGAGGCCGACCTCGTCGGTGTCAATCTGGCGGGGACTCCCGTCGACGGCGAGCACATCCACGTCCTGGCCGTCGGGGAGACGCCCCGACCGGAGGTCGGAGGAAACTCACCATCGACTCCGGGCGGCAGGACACCCGGGTCCTCGGGCTCCGTCCCGGGCTCTGTCTCGGGGTCGGCGTCGGGAACCGCTGAAGGAGCGGGCGACGGCGGGGGTACGGTCAACATCAATACGGCGACGCTCGCGGAGATCGAATCGCTTCCGGGGGTCGGGCCGGTCCTGGGGCAGCGGATCATCGACTGGCGGGACACCAACGGGCCTTTCGCCCGTCCAGCCGACATCGACGCTGTTCCCGGCATAGGCCCCGCGCTCCTCGAAGGCCTGCTCCCGGTCACCAGCACCCAGTGATGGAGCCGCGGCCGGTGGTGCTGTCCACACGCGGACAGAGGAGTACGCGGGGCCGGGAGAAGGGGCCGCGGAGCCTTATCCGCGTGCTCGGTTCGCTCGGCCGCCGATCGGCGGATCTCCGTCTCCTGCCGGCGGCCGCCCTGGCGTGGGCCACCGCTGCCGTCGCCATCCGTGGCGAGGCGATGGCCGTGACGGGAGCGGCCCTCCTGGCGATCGCGATGGCCCTCACCGTCGCCTGTGCCGCCTTCCTCGGCAGACACCGACGAGGTGACCGCTGGTCGCGCTGTGTGTCCCTGACACTGCCACCCGTGGCGGCACTTGCGCTGGTCCTGCTGACCACCGGTGGGAGCCTCGCGAGGGCCGAGGCCGGTCCCGTCGACGAGGCAGTACGTGACGGGACCGCCTTCACCGCGATCGTCAGGATCACGGGGGAGCCGTCCTCGCTCGGACCGGGATCCTTCGGCTCCGGGGACCGGTACCTGGTGGAGGCGGACGTCATCGGCGGGGTCCTGAGATCGGATGCGTTCGTCTCGAGGACGCCCGTCGTGGTCATCGGCGATGAGCAGTGGGCCACCGCGGGCTCGGGGGACACCGTGCGGGTCCTCGGGACCGTCGCACCTCCGGACAGGGCCGGCAAGCCGCGGGGGGTCCTCCTTCCCGCGAGTGCGCCGTCGTTCGAGCGTGCCGCCGGGTGGCTCGGCTACACCGATGATCTGCGCACCCGGTTCCGACACGTCTCCCTGGCGGACGAGCGCGACGGCGGACTGCTGCCAGGGATGGCGCTCGGCGACCGGATCCCGCTCGACCCCTCCCTCGAGGAGGACATGAAGGCCACCGGTCTGACGCACCTGACGGCCGTCAGCGGAGCGAACTGCTCCTACGTCGTCGCCTTCGCCTTCCTGGGCCTCCGGCTGCTCCGCGTTCCGCGGGTCGCCGCCTCCGTCGGGGCGGTGCTCGCGCTCGCGGCCTTCGTGCTCCTCGTCCGGCCCGAGCCGAGTGTGCTGCGCGCCGCGGTGATGGGCGCCATCGGCGTCGCCGCAGTCCTGTCGGGCAGGGGGCGGGTATCACTGACGCTCCTGCTGCTGTCCATCATCGTGCTGCTCGCCGTGGATCCCTGGTTGTCCGTCTCCTTCGCCTTCATGCTGTCGGTCTCCGCCACGCTCGGGCTCGTCACCGCCGGACCACTCGTGGTGCGGGTGTTGGGTGGGCTGATGCCCCGGGTCATCGCCCAACTCCTCGCCATACCCCTGACTGCCCAGCTGTTCTGCACACCCATCATCGTGCTGATCCAGCCCCAACTCCCGCTGTACTCCCTGCCCGCGAACGTGCTCGCCTCGCCCGTCGTCCCGGCCATCACGCTGCTGGGGATGGTCGCCGTCGTCGTCCTCACCTGGCCCGCCGTCCTCGCCTCCGTCCTGGCTCCCGTGGTCGTCTCCCTGGCGCAATGGGGCACGCGCTGGGTCTCCGGAGTGGCCGAGGCATTCGCCGCTGCACCGGCAGCATCCGTCCCGTGGCCTCCCGGGCCGACCGGGGCCGTGCTCGCCGCCTTTCTCTCGGCCGCCCTGCTGCTGGTCATCGTCCGACGGGACGCGACGATGGCGGGGGCTCCGCCGATGACGACCACTCCCGTGCTGGCACGCGTCCGCGACAGGCTCCAGCCACAGGTATCCCGTTCCCCTGACCGATCCTCCGGAGTGGATGCGGCATCCGAGCACCAGCTCCGACGTGAGGACGATCCTTTCGGCGTCCCGGCGGAGCGTCATCCAAGGAGGTCCACTCAGCCCTCCGAGCGGAGCGGGCGCGACGGACGAACCGGGCGCACCGGACGAACCGGGCGCACCGGGCGCACCGGTCGAACCGGACGGACCGGACGGACCGGAGCGGAACGGCACGAGCGAGGTCCGAGGCCGACGCGCCCGCGACAGCCGCGCTCGCAGGGGAATCGTCCGCCGTGGTGCTCACCCCGGGCGGGCTGGGCAACGCCGCGAAGCGCCCTGATCATCGGCGCCGGGGCCATCGTCGCCCTCCTCGTCGCGGTTCTTCTCGTGCACAGAGCGGCGCCACCGCCGGACCGACCCTGGCTGTTCGCGCTGTGCGATGTGGGGCAGGGCGACGGCATCGTCGTCGCGACGTCGCCGGGGCACGCCCTCGTGGTCGACGTCGGTCCGGACAGCGCGGCGATGGACCGCTGCCTGGACGAGCTCCACGTGGAGGTGATCGATGCACTCCTCATCACGCACCTCCACGACGACCACTACGGGGGAGTGGCGGGCGCAGTCGAGGGCCGGGACGTGAGTGCCTTGTACTACTCCACGGGAGAGGCAGGTCTCCCGGCGGCCGTGACCGACGCGGCGGCAGACGCCGGCGTGGACCCGCAGCAGCTGACCCTCGGGACGGTGCTCGACCTTCCACCGCTCCAGGTCGACGTCCTGTGGGCCTCACCTTCTGCACCACCAGGGGAGGAGAACAATGCGAGCGCCGTGCTGGAGGTCGTCCTGCCCGCAGAGCCCCGACCCATCACCCTGCTGCTGACCGGTGACCTCGAGGAGGACGCCGCGGCGCAAGTACTGTCCGCCGTCCCGCACCTGTCCGGCGGGGTCGACATCCTCAAGATCGCGCACCACGGCGCACGAAACGGGGGAGGCGCGATGATCGGGGTGGTACGGCCTGCGCTCGCGGTCATCTCCGTGGGTCGGGACAACGAGTACGGGCACCCTCATCCGAGCATCCTCGAGGCACTCGCGGCAGCCGATGTGACAACCGCGCGGACGGACGAATTGGGTTCCTTCACCGTGGGGGTCGAGGGTGACGCACTCGCGGTCCGGCCGCTCGGGTGACAATGGCCGCCGTCGGCCCGTCCCGGCTTGGCGGTGCGCTGGACGCATGGAACAGTGGACGATGACCGAAGGAGGGGCCGCTCGTGGCGACCAGATCAGCAGGCGGCCGAGCCGGCAGTGCAGCACAGCAGCCGGCCTCGTGGCGCGACGTCCGCCCCGCCGGGTTGGTCCTCCTCGCCGGGCCCGAGGAGTACCTGGCGTCGAAAGCAGCCGAATCGATCCGTCGGCAGGTGCGCACGGCGCAGCCGGCCGCGGAGCTCGTCCGGTTCGACGCCGCAGCCTACGAGGCCGGACTCCTCGCGATGCACGCGAGCCCTTCCCTGTTCGGGGACTGGACGATCATCGAGGCAGCCGGCCTCGCGCAGATGAACGACGACTTCCTGACCGACGCGCTCGCTTATCTTGCGGATCCGGCGCCCGACGTGGTCCTGGTGTTACGTCACTCGGGGGGAAACCGCGGCAAGAAGCTCCTCGACGCGTTGAAGGCCGCTGACAGCACGATCGTCGACTGTCAGCCCCTGAAGAAGGACGCCGAAAAGGCTGATTTCGTCACCACCGAGTTCCGGCTCGCCCGTCGGAGGATCGATCCCGACGCGGTCCGCGCGCTCGTGGCGGCGGTGGGCTCGCAGCTACCGGAGCTCGCGGCAGCGTGTCAGCAGCTCATGGCAGATTCCGCCGGCGATGTGAGCGTGGAGACGGTGGAGCGGTACTACGGCGGACGCGTCGAGGCCACGGGCTTCAAGGTGGCCGACGCCGCGTTGGCGGGCCGGACGGCGCTGGCGCTCTCCATGCTGCGGCATGCGCTCGCCACCGGGGCCGATCCGGTCCCGATCGTCGCCGCCCTGGCCATGAAGGTCCGTGCGGTCGCCAAGGTACACGGCGTCCGAGGATCCTCGGTCCAGCTGGCGAAGGACCTCGGTATGGCGCCCTGGCAGGTCGATCAGGCACGGCGTGAGGCCCAGCGGTTCAGTTCGGCTGCACTCGCCCGGAGCGTCCAGATCCTCGCGGAGGCGGATGCCCAGGTGAAGGGCGAATCCCGCGACCCGGTCTATGCCGTCGAACGGGCAGTGACGGTGATCGCCCTCGGCGACGGCTGAACCCTCCTCCGTCGACGCGGGTCGGTCGTCGTGCCCGGCTATCGTACCGACCCCCGGAGCGACGAAGGGCCGGTTCCCATGGAACCGGCCCTCCGATCACGAACGCATCGCTCTAGAGCGCGTTGACCTTCTTGGAGATCGCCGACTTGCGGTTCGCAGCGTTGTTCTTGTGCAGAACACCCTTGCTCACGGCCTTGTCCAGCTTGCGGGCGGCGTTCTGCAGGGCGGTCGTTGCCGCGCCCTTGTCAGCGCCCTCGACGGCCGTGTTCACGGCGCGTATCGCCGTCTTGAGCTCGGACTTGACCGAGTTGTTACGCTGCCTCGCCTTTTCGTTGGTGAGGATGCGCTTCTTCTGGGACTTGATATTTGCCACGTATGAAAACTTTCTCTGGTTATGCGGACTGGGTCGTGAGGGTAGTTCGGCCGACCAACGACTGAGCGGCGTGGGGATACCGTGGGCGATCGGCTGAAGTGCCCGGAGACCTGCGCGGACACACAGCTTTCAAGTTTATCAGAACAACGGGTCGGACCGGGTCGGGCAGACCCGACCCTGCGGACCGCGACGTCCGTCCGGATGCCCGCCTGCCGTCCCCGCCGCAACCCAATTCGGCACCTGAGCGCGACGAGCCGTCAGCGACCGGCGCGGCCGAGCAGATCGTCCGGCAGTGCCGCGACGACCCGCTCGAAGCGGCTCCGGGACAGCACGGCACCCTCCCGTCGCACGGACGAAGGGTCCACCACGATCACCCGGTCCACCCTGACCTCGCTCGGTCGGCCCTGTCGATCCCATACCCCTGTCCCGATGTCGACGTACCGCGAGTCCCGCTGCTGATCGTTCGAGTGGTCACGGCTGGTGAGCATGAGTCCGAGCAGCGTGTCGCCGTCGCGCGCGATCAGCAGCACCGGGCGGTCCTTGCCCTGTGTCGGATCGTCCTCGTAGGCCACCCACGTCCAGACGATCTCGCCCGGGTCGGGGCGCCCGTCCGGCGACGGTGCGTACGCGAGCGTGATGCCGCGCCCACCCCGGGCGGACGAACGGGGCGTGCCCCGAGCTCCGGACGCGCGGGAGGGCGTGGGGTCGGAGGAACGCGACGGTGCGGAGCCCGCCGTCGTGCCGGCCGTACGCCGCCGCGCAGGGCGCGCCGGCGTGCTGGAGCCGGAGGTGCTTGCGGCCCGCGCGATGCGGGCGACGCGCCCGGCGAGGGACAGGAGGGAGCGCAGGGTGATCGCCATGCAGCGATCCTAGCGACGCCGGCCGCGCTCGGGCGGCGATTGCCGGCGTCGTCCGGCCCCGTGGGAGACTAGGGGGAGTGAATCGGCGCGGACGGCGCCCCCGACGAGACGACCCGTCCCGAAACAGTGAGGAAGCCACGTGTCACCCATGGCCCGCACCGCACCGGTGCCTGCCGCCACCGATCCGGCGATCATTAGGAACTTCTGCATCATCGCCCACATCGACCACGGGAAGTCAACGTTGGCGGACCGCATGCTCCAGCTCACGGGAGCCGTGGAACAACGTGACATGAAGGCGCAGTACCTCGACCGGATGGACATCGAGCGTGAGCGCGGCATCACCATCAAGTCCCAGGCCGTCCGGCTGCCGTGGGAGGTCGACGGCACGGCGTATGCACTGAACATGATCGACACCCCGGGTCACGTCGACTTCACCTACGAGGTGTCGCGGTCGCTCGCGGCGTGCGAGGGAGCGGTGCTCCTCGTCGACGCCGCCCAGGGCATCGAGGCCCAGACGCTCGCGAACCTGTATCTCGCGATGGAGAACAACCTCACCATCATCCCGGTGCTCAACAAGATCGACCTGCCGGCGGCCCAGCCCGAGAAGTACGCCGCGGAACTCGCGAGCCTGATCGGCGGCGACCCCGAGGACGTCCTCAAGGTCTCGGGGAAGACCGGCGTCGGGGTCGAGGCCCTGATGGACAAGATCGTCCGCGACCTCCCGGCACCGACGGGGGATCCCGACGCTCCCGCCCGGGCCATGATCTTCGACTCCGTCTACGACACCTACCGCGGCGTCGTCACGTACGTCCGCGTGGTGGACGGCAAGCTCAGCCCGCGTGAGCGCATCCAGATGATGTCCACGCGCGCCAGCCATGAATTGCTCGAGATCGGTGTCAGCTCACCGGAGCCGACGCCGTCCAAGGGCCTCGGCGTCGGCGAGGTGGGCTACCTCATCACCGGTGTGAAGGACGTCCGCCAGTCGAAGGTTGGCGACACCGTCACGAACCTCGCGAAGCCCGCCGCGGAGTCGCTCGGCGGCTACCAGGACCCGAAGCCCATGGTGTTCTCCGGGCTCTACCCCCTCGACGGCACGGACTACCCCGTGCTGCGCGACGCACTGGACAAGTTCACCCTGAATGACGCCGCCCTGGTCTACGAACCGGAGACGTCGGCAGCACTCGGGTTCGGGTTCCGGGTCGGTTTCCTCGGTCTGCTGCACCTCGAGATCACGCGCGAGCGCCTCGAGCGCGAGTACAACCTCGACCTGATCTCCACGGCGCCCAACGTCGAGTACGAGGTCACCCTCGAGGACAAGCGTGCCCTCAAGGTCACCAATCCGAGCGAGTACCCGGTGGGCAAGATCGCCGAGGTGCGCGAACCCATGGTGTCCGCGACCATCCTGGCGCCGTCGGAGTTCATCGGCGCCATCATGGAGCTGTGCCAGCAGCGTCGCGGCGTGCTGGGCGGCATGGACTACCTGTCCGAGGACCGTGTCGAGATCCGCTACCGGCTGCCCCTCGCGGAGATCGTGTTCGACTTCTTCGACCTGCTGAAGTCGAAGACGCGCGGGTACGGATCGCTGGATTGGAAGGCCGACGGCGATCAGGTGGCGGATCTCGTGAAGGTGGACATCCTCCTGCAGGGCGACCAGGTCGACGCCTTCAGCGCGATCACGCACCGTGACAAGGCCTACGCGTACGGGGTCATGATGACCGGGAAGCTGCGCGAACTGATCCCGCGGCAGCAGTTCGAGGTGCCCATCCAGGCCGCGATCGGTGCGCGCATCATCGCGCGTGAGAGCATCCGCGCCATCCGCAAGGACGTCCTCGCCAAGTGCTACGGCGGTGACATCACCCGCAAGCGCAAGCTCCTCGAGAAGCAGAAGGAGGGCAAGAAGCGCATGAAGATGGTGGGCCGCGTCGAGGTGCCGCAGGAAGCCTTCATCGCTGCGCTGTCCTCCGACGAGTCGAAGGACAAAGTCAAGAAGTGAGGGCGCGGTGACCACCTGTGCCTAGTGCGCTGCCGCTCGGTCTTCCTGCGCCCGACGACGGCACCCTCCCGGCGTCGGCTGCGCTGGGAGCCGCAGGCCGCGATCTCGGCCTGTACGTGCACATCCCGTTCTGCGCCGTCCGGTGCGGGTACTGCGACTTCAACACCTACACGGCCACGGAACTCGGTGGTGGAGCGTCGCAGGACGCCTACGCTGGATCGGTGCTGACGGAACTGCGTCTCGGAGCGCGTGTGCTCGACGACGCGGAACTCCCGCCGAGGCCCCTCTCCACGGTGTTCTTCGGTGGAGGGACGCCCACCCTCCTGCCCGCCGGGGACCTCGCATCGATCCTGCGGGAGGCCCGGGAGCTGTGGGGTCTCGCTCCAGGCGCGGAGGTCACCACCGAGGCGAACCCTGACTCCGTGAGTCCGGAATCCCTCCGGACCCTGCGGGAGGCCGGCTTCACGCGCGTCTCGTTCGGCATGCAGTCCGCCGTGCCGCACGTCCTGGCCGTGCTGGATCGCACGCACTCGCCGGAGCGCGTTCCCCAGGCGGTGGCGTGGGCGCGGGAAGCGGGCCTCGCCGTGAGTCTCGACCTGATCTACGGCACCCCCGGCGAGTCGCTCGACGACTGGCGCACCTCCGTGGACACCGCTCTGTCCTACGGTCCCGATCACATCTCCGCCTATGCCCTCATCATCGAGGAGGGCACACGTCTCGCGGGCAGGATCCGCCGCGGTCAGGTACCCCCGATCGACGACGACGACCACGCGGACAAGTACGCCCTCGCCGACGAGTTGCTCACGGCCGGCGGCCTCTCCTGGTACGAGGTCAGCAACTGGGCGAGAACGCCGGACGACGCCTGCCGTCACAATCTGGCCTACTGGCGGGGGAGCGATTGGTGGGGTGCCGGTCCGGGTGCCCACTCGCACGTCGGCGGCACCCGCTGGTGGAACGTCAAGCACCCCCGCGCGTACGCCGAGGCACTCGATGCCGGAAGGTCACCGGCTGCGGGGCGCGAGATCCTCGCAGATTCGGACCGCTACGTGGAGGACGTCATGCTGCGGGTGCGGCTGCGCGAGGGGCTCGCGACCGACGGTCTGGCGTCCTCGGGCCGCCGCGCCGTCGCCGGTCTGATCGCCGACGGGCTGGTGGAACCGGCGGCTGCCTTCGCCGGGCGGATCGTCCTGACCTTCCGCGGCCGGCTGCTCGCCGACGCCGTGGTCCGTCGCCTGCTGCCGGACTGAGCCGACTGAATCGACAGCGCCGAGCGCTGTCACCCCGACCTGGCCGGCAGGGCGGTGACTACCGGATCAAGCGCAGGTTCAGGGCGTAGCGGTAGGGGCGTCCCCGGTTGACCTGGATGCCCGCGCCGACGGAGAACATGGTGATCGTCACCCAGATGAGTGCGTTGACGACGGCGAAGATCCCGCCGATCTCCGGCAGGAGGGAGAGCAGCCACGCCGTGAGCGCGAGGAGCGTGGGGGGCAGCGTGAAGTTCAGCGCCTCCTTCGACTCCTGCGCGGTGAAGGGGCCACGATCCTTGAAGATGAGGAAGATGATCAGCGAGGGGATGAACCCGAGGATCCCGCCGAAGTGCGCCAGCGTGGCGAATTGTCTGTCCTCCGATGCCGTCAGGGGAAGCGCGTTCGCCGGGGTTCCCTCGAAAGCCGGCCGGGTGCGGCCCCGCTCGTGATGCTGATGATCAGCGGTGTCTGACAACGTGCGTCCTTTGCTGGCGTGCGTCCTGCGTCTACCTCCAGAATACGTGCCGCGCCACCGTTGCGGGCTCAGGCGTTGCCGGGAGGCGCGGTCAGGAAGTCGATGACCTCCTCCACCCGGCCGAGCAGTGACGGCTCGAGGTCCGCGTAGCTGCTCACACCCGCGAGGATCCTCTTCCAGCCGTTCGCCACCGCGGCCTGGTCGCGGTGCGGCCAGCCGAGGCCCGCGAGGATGCCCGTCTTCCAGTCCTGACCACGCGGGATCACGGGCCACGCGGTGAGTCCGAGAGCTCCCGGCTTCACGGCCTGCCAGACGTCCACATAGGGGTGGCCCACGATCAGCACGTGGTGGCGTGCACCGGGGACCGCCATCGCCTGCTCTGCGATGCGCGCCTCCTTGGTGCCCGGCAGGAGGTGATCCACGAGGACACCGAGCCGACGCCGGGGTCCGGGCGCGAACTCGCGGATCGCGCCGGCGAGGTCGTCCACGCCGTGGAGGGGTTCGACGACGATGCCCTCGAGCCGGAGATCGTCGCCCCAGACCTTCTCGACCAGCTCGGCGTCGTGCTGGCCCTCCACCCAGATCCGGCTGGCACGGGCGGTGCGCGCCCGCGCTCCCTCGACCCGCAGGGAACCCGATGCCGTCCGCGTAGGGGTCGCCGCGGCACGAGCGGCGGGGGCGACGACGCGCACGGGTTCGCCGTCGAGGAGGAAGCCGTGGCCGAGGCGGAACGTGCGGGTGCGTCCGCGACGGTCCTCGAGCACCATGACGTGCAGGCCACCGGACTTCTCGCTGCGGATCACCGCGCCCACGAAGCCGGACTGCACGTCCTCGAGCACCATGTCCCGCTCCACGGGCACGTTCCGCAGGGCGGTGCGCGCGGGTGCCGAGAGGTCCTGGGCGCCCCAGCCGTACTCCATCGTCGTCGTCCCTTCGGCCTGCGGTGTCGATCGGGGAGCCTGCCCGGCGTACCCGGCTGCCTATGCTAACAACGCCCGGGAACGTACTAGACTTGGCACTTGGGCGTGTCGAGTGCTAATCACCGACCGCCCTCCCCGAGAAGCCCGTCGATGCTGTTCGAACCCGGAGGTGACACAGGTATGAGTGAACCGCGACGCCTGGAGGTACTCCGGGCCATCGTCGAGGACTACGTGCACTCGCGTGAGCCCGTGGGATCCAAGGCCCTCGTGGACCGCCACCACCTCGGCGTGTCCTCCGCGACCATCCGCAACGACATGGCCGTCCTCGAGGACGAGGGCCTGATTGCCGCGCCGCACACCAGCTCGGGCCGCATCCCGACGGACAAGGGCTACCGCCTGTTCGTGGACCGCATCTCCGAGGTGAAGCCGCTCTCGGCACCGGAGAAGAAAGCCATCCAGACCCTGCTCGAGGGTGCCGAGGATCTCGACGACGTGATGGACCGGACCGTGCGGCTGCTCGCGCAGCTCACGAACCAGGTGGCGGTCGTGCAGTTCCCGCGGGTCGGCGGCGCCTCGGTCCGCCACATCGAGTGCGTCCTCCTCGCCCCGCGGCAGGTGCTCGTGGTGCTGATCGCGAGCAACGGGACCGTCCAGCAACGAATCGTCCGGACGCCCGTCGAACTGCAGGAGGCGGATCTCGCGGAGCTCAAGCAGCGCGTCCTGTCGGCGGTGTCCTGCGTCAAGCTGACGTCCCTGCCGGCCGAGCTGCGCACCGTCGCGAACGAACTCCCCGCGACCCTCCGGCCGCACGGGGGTACGATCGTGGCAGCGCTCGAGCAGCTCGCGAGCCTGGGACGCGACGACCGCATCCTCCTCGCCGGCACGGCGAACCTGGCCCGGTCCACGGGCGACTTCCCGCTCAGCATCGGGCCCGTCCTGGAGGCACTCGAGGAGCAGGTGGTCATGCTGCGGCTGCTCTCGGAGATGGAGTACGACGCCCGGGGCATCTCGGTGAGGATCGGGAGCGAGAACCCGTACGGCGGTCTCTCGGAGGCATCCGTGGTCGCCACGGGGTACGGTCCCGACGCCGGGGCGAAACTGGGGATCCTCGGACCCACACGGATGGACTACCCGACGACAATGGCCGCGGTGCGCGCCGTCGCCCGCTACCTCTCGAGGATCCTCGAGGAGGAGCGATGAGCGCGGCCGCCGACACGAGCGCGGCGATGGGCAGGGAAGTGACCGGCGCAGGCCGGGGTTACGAAGAGAAGTTCACGACAGGAAGCGGTGTGCAGGAGTGAGTAATCACTATGAGGTCCTCGGTGTGGCGCAGGGAGCGACGGGAGAGGAGATCAAGAAGGCCTACCGCAAGCTCGCCCGGAAGCTCCACCCGGACGTCAACGACGGCCCCGACGCGGCCGAGGAGTTCAAGCTCGTGACGCGCGCCTACGAGGTGCTCTCGGACCCGCAGAAGCGCCGGGTGTACGACACCACGGGCAACGAGAACGGCACCGACACCGGGTACGGCGCCGGGTACTCCGGCTCGGGCTTCGCCTTCCAGGACATCTTCGAGACGTTCTTCGGCGGCAGCGGTCAGCAGGGTGGGGCGCCGTCGCGCACTCGTCGCGGGCAGGACGCACTCATCAACGTGCGGATCGACCTCAAGGACGCGGTCTTCGGGACGAACAAGAAGATCGAGGTGGACACCGCGGAGGTGTGCCACGTCTGCGAGGGTAGCTGCTGCCAGCCGGGTACGTCACCGCGCACCTGCGACATCTGTGGTGGTTCGGGCCAGGTGCAGCGCGCAGTGCGCTCCATCCTCGGCCAGGTCATGACCAGTGCGCCGTGCGGCACCTGCCAGGGCTACGGCACGGTCATCCCGAGCCCCTGCCACGAGTGCAACGGGGAGGGGCGGGTCCGCGCCCGACGCACCCTCACCATCAAGGTCCCGGCGGGTGTGGGAACCGGGACGAGGATCCAGCTGTCCGGCCAGGGCGAGGCGGGGATCGCCGGTGGTCCCCAGGGCGATCTCTACGTCGAGATCCGGGTCAACACGGATTCCACCTTCCTGCGCGACGGCGACGACCTCCACGTCACGCTGAGCGTGCCCATGACGGCTGCGGCCCTCGGCACCAGCGTGCACCTCGACACCTTCGACGGCGACCAGGAGCTGAGCATCAAGCCGGGCACGCAGTCCGGCGAGATCCTCACGCTCCGCGGTCTCGGCGTCACCCACCTGAGAAATCAGGGCAGGGGAGACCTGCGGGTCCACCTGAACGTCGAGACACCGCGCAATGTCGATCCCCAGCAGGAGGAGCTCCTGCGCCGGCTCGCGGAGCTGCGCAACGAGCAGTACACCGACGGCCAGCTCGCGAGCAGCGGCTCCGGTGTCTTCGCCCGCCTCCGGGAGCGGCTCGGGAACCGCTGACCGTGACGCGGCCCCTCTTCTTCGGCCCCGAGGACTCCGTGCGGGCCGCTCGGCCCGGCGACCCGTTCGTCCTCGGCGGCGACGAGGGCCGGCATGCCTCGACCGTCCGCCGACTGACGGCGGGGGAGCGGATCGACGTCACCGACGGCCTCGGACACCGGATCACGGGTGTGATCACGGCTGTCGGGACGGGCACCGTGGAACTGCGGGTGGAGCACGCCGGGCAGGAGGCGCCCCCGCATCACCGGCTGGTCCTCGTCCAGGCCCTCGCCAAGGGCGGGCGTGACGAGCAGGCGGTCGAGGCCGCGACGGAACTGGGGGTCGACGGCGTCGTCCCCTGGCACGCCGAGCGCAGCATCGTCCGCTGGCGGGGCGACAAGGTGGAGCGGGGGCGCCAGAAGTGGGTGTCGCTGGTCGGCGCAGCGTCGAAGCAGTCCCGGAGGTCCTTCATGCCCGAGGTGCTGCCGGTGATGGACACGGGGCGTCTTGCGTCCTGGGCGGGCTCGGTCGATCGCGTCGTCGTCCTGCACGAGGACGCCGAGGAGTCCCTGGCCCAGTACGTCGGCCGCCTCGAGAGCGCCGGCGACCTCGGCCCACCGTCGACGACCGCACTGCTGGTCGGTCCGGAGGGTGGCATCAGCGACGCCGAGATCCGCACACTCCAGGCCGTCGGCGCGCACACCGCCCGGCTCGGCCCGCACGTGCTCAGGTCCTCGTCCGCCGGTCCTGCCGCGCTCGTCCTGCTGAACCACCTGCTGTCCCGCTGGTGACGCGTCAGCGGACGACGACGGTCTTCGTGTCCTCCGCAGTGCCGTCGCCGTCGCCGTCCTGCGCCGACTCCGACTCCGGAACTGACACCGTGATCGTGTACCGGCCCGGCGGAAGCGTCTCGACGAACGAATAGGAGCCGGTGGCCTGCCCGCGCTCGATCTCCGCGGTCCCGTCACGGAACAGCGAGCTCCCGTCGGACCCCCCGTCGATGGCGCCCTCGTCCAGTCGGTCGATGCGCCAGCGGACCGCGTCATCGTCCGTCGGTGCGGTGCCCTGGACGGTGACCTGCCCTTCGGACTCGACGTCCTGCTGCGGGTCGATGATCCAGACGGGCGCGAGCAGGGCGGTGTCGCGGGTCCACTCGCCGTCGAGGTCCACGGCGTCAAAGGCCCGGTAGCCGATCGCGCCGTCCACGAGGACGACGACTGAGCTGGACTCACCTCCTTCGATGAGGCCGGCGTTCGCGGCGGCCGCGGTGGCGGTGTAGACGAGTTGTTGGACAGCCATGCGTGCGCGGTCCTCGGGCAGCGTCTCCCCGAAGGCGTCGGAGGAGATGTCGACCGTGATCACGTTCCGGGTACTGATGGACGAGCTGATGCTGGTCGCCTCGCGCCACGGTGTGCGGTAGTCCGGGTCGAGTGGCTGATCAGCGGTCATGAGGCGGATCGAATCGGAGATCGGATCTGCCGAGGTCGGGTCCGGGTTCTGGTGGAACTCGCGGAAGAGCCGCTCGCCGCCGTCCACGTCGCCCACCCAGTAGACCGGCAGGAGCGCCGGTACCGTCGCGGCGGACGCCGCCGCTCCGCCGCTTCCAGCGGCGCTCTCGGAACCCGTGCCGCCGGGCGCGGTCATCTGTGCTCCCGGCGTTCCCGGCGTCGACGGCGGCATCGAGAGGCTCGTGGTGGACGCCGGGCGCTGCATCGGCCCGAGGTTGGGCAGGAGGAACACGCTGCTCGCCACGAGGACGCCCCCCGACACCAGCAGGACGCCGCGGAGACCGAGGCGGCTCCGCTTGAGGGGGTCCTGCTCGCTCATGCGGTACCCCCTTTCTCATCGGAGCCCGTGAGGGCGCGGTTCCCACTGTCATCGGTCGTTCAGGATGCTGACCTGTTCGGACGGGATCCGACGTGCTCGACATTCGCCTGCTCCGGGCGCCGGGAGGCACCCGTGACCGTCCGGGATCTTCCGGAGGGACGAGCGTGGGCGATGCGAACGCGGCGGTGCGTCGAGCGTCGGCCGGTGCATCCGGTTCAGCTTGACACAGGGCGCACACGTGTTCGCCACGGATCCGTCCTCCTTCGGTGGACTGAAACACGATCGATACGAAGCAGTCGGACGGCCATACCGCAGGATGATCGCCCACGCCGCGCGCGGGAGGGATGCCGTAGCATTAACCGGGCAGGAGTCAACTACTCGCACGAGGGGCGATCGAAGGCCTGACGGCCGATCTATGAGCGAATCCACAACAGGTATCAACGCGGCTGGGCTGGACACCAGGACGTTCGTGTTCGACTCGACGCAGCAGATGGTCCAGGCCCTCGGCTCCAACGACGAGGCGCTCCGGCTGATCGAGGACTCCTTCCCGGGAGTGGGCTTGCAGGCCAGGGGCAACGAACTCACCATCACCGGCCCCTCGGCGGACGTCCTCAGGACCGAACGGCTGATCGGTGAGATCCAGACCATGGCCAGCAACAATGCCACGGTGTCGCCGCAGGTCCTCGAGCAGCTGGTGATGATGCTGCGGACCCAGAGCTCCACCCGTCCCTCCGAGGTCCTCTCCGTCAACATCCTGACCTCCCGGGGCAAGACCATCCGCCCCAAGACGCTGAACCAGAGCACGTACGTCGACGCGATCGACCGCAACACGATCGTGTTCGGCATCGGCCCCGCCGGAACGGGTAAGACCTACCTCGCCATGGCGAAGGCGGTTCAGGCGCTGCAGCAGAAGGAAGTCAACCGGATCATCCTGACGCGCCCCGCGGTCGAGGCGGGGGAGCGTCTCGGATTCCTGCCGGGCACCCTCAACGACAAGATCGATCCGTATCTGCGACCGCTCTACGACGCCCTCCACGACATGATGGACCCCGATTCGATCCCTCGCCTGATGGCCGCGGGCACCATCGAGGTCGCTCCGCTCGCCTACATGCGCGGGCGGACGCTCAACGACGCGTTCATCATCCTCGACGAGGCCCAGAACACCACTCCGGAGCAGATGAAGATGTTCCTCACGCGCCTGGGGTTCGGGTCGAAGATGGTCGTGACAGGAGACGTGACGCAGGTGGACCTCCCCAACGGGACGAGTTCCGGTCTGCGGGTGGTCAGCGAGATCCTCCAGGACGTCGACGACGTCTACTTCAGCGGTCTGGACGCCTCCGACGTCGTGCGGCACCGCCTGGTCGGTGACATCGTGAGCGCCTACAGCGCATGGGACGAGGAGCAGCGGACCGCCCCTCGCTCCGGCCGCCCCTCGGTATCACGATGAGCGTCGAGGTCAACAACGAGTCGGGGCACGAGGTCGACGAGGAGTCGTTCGTCCGCCTGGCCTCCTTTCTCTTCGAGTCGCTGTTCGTGCACCCCGAGGCCGAACTGTCCATCATCCTCGTGGATACCGCCGCGATGGAGAAGCTGCACGTCGAGTGGATGGACGAGCCCGGGCCCACGGACGTCCTGTCCTTCCCGATGGACGAGCTGAGGCCCGGCGCTCCGGGTCGGGTCACCCCGGCCGGGCTCCTCGGGGACATCGTGCTCTGCCCTGAGGTCGCGGCCACGCAGGCGGCGGCGGCAGGTCATGGCACGCACGACGAACTCCTGCTCCTGACGACCCACGGTGTGCTGCACCTCCTCGGGTACGACCACGCGGAGCCCGAGGAGGAGAAGGAGATGTTCGGCCTGCAGAGGCAGCTCCTCTCGGGCTTCCTGGGTGACGAAGCCCCCCGCGAGACGCGCGCTTGACCAGTCTCGTCCTCGCCCTCATGGGGCTGCTCTTCGCGTTGACCGCCGCTCTCGTCACCGCCGCGGAGGCCGCCTTCAGCTACCTTCCGCGTCAGGAGGGCGAGGCTCTGCTGCAGGGCCCGAAGGCACGGCCGCTCCGGCGCATCCTCGACGCGCCCGTCTCCCACATGCACGCCCTCCGCTTCTGGCGGGTCTGGTTCGAGATGGCCGGCGCCGTCGCGGTCGCCATCCTCTTCCACGATCTCCTCGACAACATCTGGTGGGCCGGGCTGCTCGCCACCGCGGTCATGGCCGCGATCGGCTTCGTGATCGTCGGGGTGTCGCCGCGCCAGCTCGGGCGGACCCACGCCCCCGCAGTCGTCCGCCTCACCGCGGGTTTCGTCGCGCTCCTCTGCTCGATCCTCGGACCCGTCCCGCGGTGGCTCGTGCGGATCGGCAGCGCCATCACCCCCGGCGCGAACCGCGACGAGGCCGCGTTCTTCACGCAGGAGGAGTTCAGGGAGCTCCTGTCGCGGGCCTCCGATGCAGAGATGATCGAGGACAACGAGGCCGAGCTGATCCACTCGGTCTTCGAGCTCGGCGACACCAAGGTGCGGTCCGTGATGGTCCCGCGCACCGACATGGTGACCATCGAGACGGGCTCGACACTCAGCCAGGCGATGTCGCTGTTCCTGCGGTCCGGGTATTCGCGCATCCCGGTGATCGGGGAGAGCTCGGACGACATCCGGGGGCTGCTGTACCTGAAGGACGTCGTCGCGAACCTGCACGGCCGTCCGGCGTCGAACCTCTCGCGGCTCGTCGACCACGAATGCCGGCCCGCACGCTACGTACCGGAGTCCAAGCCGGTCGGCGATCTGCTGAGGGAACTGCAGCGCGAGTCCACCCACGTCGCGATCGTCATCGACGAGTACGGCGGAACCGCCGGCCTCGTCACGCTCGAGGACCTCATCGAGGAGATCGTCGGCGAGATCGTGGACGAGTACGACTCCGAGGTGCCGGAGCAGGAGCGGCTCGACGACGGCGAGTTCCGTGTCAGCGCGCGCATGGGGATCGACGATCTCGGGGAGCTCTTCGGCGTCGACCTCGAGGACGAGGAGGTCGACACCGTGGGCGGCCTGCTCGCGAAGGCGCTCGGCAGGGTGCCGATCGTCGGCTCGGAGGTCACACTGGACGGTATCGGCCTGCGGGCCGAACGTGTGGAGGGCCGCCGGAACAGGGTCTCGCACGTGATCGCCTACCGCAGGCCGGTCGGCGACGGAGAGCACAACGGACGAGAGACGGTAGAGGCTGATCATGAGCGACACTGAGCACAGGGCGGGGTTCGTCTCGCTGGTCGGGCGGCCCAACGCCGGCAAATCGACCCTCACGAATGCCCTGGTGGGTCAGAAGGTCGCCATCACGTCGGCGAAGCCGCAGACCACGCGGCACACCATTCGTGGCATCGTGAACCGCGAGGACGCGCAGATCGTCCTCGTCGACACCCCGGGCCTGCACCGTCCCCGCACCCTGCTCGGTCAGCGACTGAACGATCTCGTGGCCGACACCCTCGCCGAGGTCGACGCCGTGGGGTTCTGCCTGCCCGCGAACGAGAAGATCGGACCGGGTGACCGCTTCATCGCGGAGCAGCTCGCCCGGCTGCGACGCAAGCCGCTGATCGCGGTCGTGACCAAGACGGACCTCGTCGACCGACAGGCCCTCACGGAGCAACTGCTCGCGGTCGCGAAGCTCGGTACGGAGGTTGCCGGAGCGGACGGCTGGGCGGACATCGTGCCCGTGTCCGCCGCGGACGGCTTCCAGGTGGACACCGTTGCCCAGGTCTTCAGCGAGCACATGCCCGTCTCGCCGGTGCTGTACCCCGGCGGGGAACTCACGGACGAGCCGGAGGCGGTCATGGTGGCCGAACTGGTCCGTGAGGCCGCCCTCGAGGGTGTCCGGGACGAGCTACCGCATTCCCTCGCCGTCGTGGTCGAGGAGATGATCCCCCGCGAGGGACGCAGCGAGGACAATCCGATGCTCGATGTCCACGTGAACCTGTACGTCGAGAGGCCGTCGCAGAAGGCGATCATCATCGGCAAGGGTGGCGCGAGACTCCGTGAGGTCGGCACGACGGCGCGGCGTGGGATCGAAGCGCTCCTGGGCACCCGTGTCTACCTCGACCTCCACGTCAAGGTGGCCAAGGACTGGCAGCGGGACCCCAAGCAGCTCGTGAAGCTCGGATTCTGACGGGCACTCCTCGCGCGCCTCGCTCGTTGTGATGCGGGTACGGGCCTGGAGCCCTGCCATACTGTGCCGAGCACCCGACAGAATCGTCCGTGGCGCACGGCGCTCATCGTCCGACGACGTATCGAGGAGCGCGGGCCTCCGGTCGACGCCGGGGGCAGCAGTCCCCACAGTGCACCCACCGATCCGAAGGAGCCACGCATGAATCGCCGATCACCCTCCGGCGTCGACGGCGCCGACGACCTCCCTCGGGGAGTCGCCGAGGGTGGGGTTCCCGTCCGGCTCACCGCCGACGCCGGGCCCGGCGGTCGCCATCTGGGCCGCGGTTCCGCGCACCGCGGACTCAAGGCCACGGCGATCCTGCTGGCCTCGGTGCTCATGGCTTCCGTCGTCTTCGTCGCCGTCCAGGTCTTCAGGCTGCAGTCGAACGTGGAGACGCTCCCGCTGAACCTCGCCGAGAACCAGGAGTCCGCCCTGCCGGTGGATTCGAGCACCGATCCGTTGCAGATCCTCATCATCGGCTCGGACACGCGCACCGGTAATTCCGGAGCGTTCTTCGGCGACGAGAGCGAGTCGTCCGGGGAAGGCAACGCGGATGTCATGATGCTCCTGACACTGTCGGCGGACCGCGAGAACGTCACGGTCGTGTCCTTCCCGCGCGATCTCCTCACGCCGCTCCCGAGCTGTATCGACCCCGAGGGTGGTGAGCCGTCCGCGGCCATGGACCTGGGCCAGCTCAACGGATCGCTGAACAGTGGTGGCCCGGGCTGCACGGTCGCTGCGATCAACAACCTCACAGGCCTGTCGATCGACCACTTCATGATGGCGGGCTTCGTCGCCGTCAGCGAACTCTCCGCGGCCGTCGGAGGTGTCGAGGTCTGCGTGCAGGCTCCGGTCGACGACGAGTACTCCGGCCTCCAGCTCCCCGCCGGCACCAGCGAGGTCGAGGGGGATCAGGCTCTGGCCTTCCTGCGTACCCGGCACAGCTTCGGTGACGGCGGTGACGCCGGGCGCATCGCGGCGCAGCAGTCGTTCCTCGCGTCCCTGGCCCGTAAGGTCAGGGGGGAGGGGACGCTGACGAACCTGCCGAAGCTCTATTCCATCGCGGACGTCATCACCCGCAACCTCACCGTCGACGAGGACCTCTCCCAGCCGGCGGAACTCCTCAAGATCGCCGACCGCCTCAAGAACGTCGATCTGGGCAAGGTCGCTTTCGTGACCGTTCCAACCGAGCCCTACATCGAGGACCCCAACCGGTTGGTGCTCGACGAGGACGCCGCTGCGCCGCTGTTCGACGCCCTGCGGGAGGACCGCGGGCTGACCGAGGAGCCGCAGCCGGAGGAGCCGCAGCCCGAGCCGAGCGACGCATCGGCGCCTGCCCCGACCGCCACCGAAGCTCCTGCGCCTGCCCCGGCCTCCGTTCCGGTGATCATCGTGAACGGGACGGCCGACCTGACGCGGGCGGACGAGGTGCGGCAGCTGCTCGCCAATGCCGGGTACGCGCAGGCGACGCCGGTGGAGACGGCACCCGCCGAGACCTCGCAGATCTTCTACGGCGAGGGATACGAGGCCGCGGCAGCACAGTTGGCGGCGCTCCTCGGTGTACCCGCGAGCCAGGTGGGCCCGGACCCGACCGCCGTCGGCCTGGAGCTCCTCGTCGGTGCGGACTTCGCCTCCGGCCCGAAGGTCGTCGTGCCGCCGCTGGGTAGTGACCTCCAGGGGCAGACCGCAGAACAGGTCACCTGCCAGGCCTCGTCCGGACTCTGACAGCCCGACGTCGTCCTTGTGCCTCGCTGACGGCCCGACGTCGTCCTCGCCCGGTCGGCTGACGGCCCGACGTCGTCCCGTGCGCTTCCCGCGGGGCACCCGCCGCTGCCCGCACGGCGTGAACCGGAGAGCTCCTCCCGACCCCGGATCGGACCACCTGGACCAGGGGCACGGAACCTGACGGCTCCGCGCCCCTGGTCCGGTCACCAGATGCGCACGCGGTCCTCCGGCTCGAGCCACAGGCGATCACCCGCACCGACCCCGAAGGCCTCGTGGAACTCGTCGAGGTTCCGCACCACCTGGTTGCAGCGGAACTCGTTGGGAGAGTGCGGATCGACGGTCAGGCGTCGCTTCGCCTCCTCCGGCCGGATCTTCTGCTGCCAGCACGTGGCCCAGGACAGCAGGAAGCGCTGTGTCCCCGTGAGGCCGTCGATCACCGGCATCCCGGCGTCGCCGAGACTCAGCAGATAGGCGCGGTAGCTGATCCCGAGGCCGCCGAGGTCACCGATGTTCTCCCCGAGGGTGAGCTCACCGTTCACCTGCCGCCCGGGCACTTCCGACGGCTCGAGAGCCGCGTACTGGGCCACCAGGCGCCCGGTCAGCGCGTCGAACGCTTCGCGGTCCGCCTCGCCCCACCAGTTGTGGAGGCGTCCCGTCCCGTCGAACTGGGAGCCCTTGTCGTCGAAGCCGTGCCCGATCTCGTGACCGATCACGGCACCGATCGCACCGTAGTTCACGGCGTCGTCCGCCTCGATGTCGAAGAAGGGCGGCTGGAGGATCGCGGCCGGGAAGACGATCTCGTTCATGGTGGGCATGTAGTAGGCATTCACGGTCTGCGGCGTCATCAGCCAGGCACCGCGGTCGATCGGTCCGCCGAGCTTGCCGAGCTGCCGGCCGTGCTCGAAATCGCCGGCTCGCAGCGCGTTGCCGTACAGATCCTGCGTCCGGATCTCGAGCGGGCCGTAGTCGATCCACTCGTCGGGGTAGCCGATCTTCGTCGTGAACCGGGACAGCTTCTCCAACGCCCTCGTGCGGGTGTCCTCCGTCATCCAAGCGAGGTCCCGGATGCTCGCTTCGTAGGCGGCGATCAGGTTCTCGACGAGTCCGAGCATCGCGGCCTTGTGGGTGGGTGGGAAGTGGCGAGCGACGTAGCGCTGGCCGATCGCCTCACCCACGGCGCCCTCGACGAGGGCCACACCGCGCTTCCAGCGGTCCTTGAGGCGCGGGGTCCCTGCCAGGTGGGTCCCGTAGAAGGCGAAGGTTGCGTCGACGAAGCGCTCGTCGAGGAAGTCGGCGGCGTGGAGCAGCACGCGGCTCACCAGCCACTCCCGCCAGACGTCGAGGCTCTCCTCACGCAGTGCGGCGTCGAGGGCTCGCACGAAATCCGGCTGGCAGACCACCACCTCGGCGGACTGCTCGGCGGAGTCCGTCACCACGCGGAGCCAGCCCGCGAGGTGCGGTGACAGTCCGAGGACGTCGTCGTGGCGCAGGAGGTTGTAGGTCTTCTGCGGGTCGCGGCGTTCGACGGAACCCATCGAGGACGCCGCAAGTCGGGTCTCGAGCGCCAGGACGCGCTCGGCGGCAACCGCCGGATCGACGTCGGTGTCACCCGTGATCAGGGCGAAGAGGGTCGTCAGGAGGCCCCGGTACTCCTCGCGGGTCTCCGCCGTCTGCTCTTCCCGGTAGTACGACTCGTCCGGCAGCCCCAACCCGGACTGGTACAGGTGCAGCACGTACCGGTCGGGGTTCCCGGCGTCGTTGCTCACATAGGGCGCGACGACGCTCTGGACGCCGGAGCGCGCGAGCTCCCCGCTGAGCTCGAGGAGGTCCCCGATCGTGGACGCCGCGGCCACCCGGGCGAGGACCGCGCGGACCGGGGCCGAGCCCTGGGACTCGATGCGCTCGACGTCCATGAAGTCCGCGTAGAGGGTGCCGATCTTCGCATCGAGGTCATCCGCCGAGCCGTCCGCGACGCGCGAGGCCGCTTCCTCGATCAGGGTACGGACGGCGAGTTCGGAGGCGTCGCGCAGGGCCGTGAAGGAGCCCGCGAGCGGGCGATCGTCCGGAATGACCGCGTCTTTCAGCCACAGCCCGTTGGCGTGCCGGAAGAGGTCGTCCTGGGGCCTGATCGTCGCGTCGAGCGCGGCCGGGTCGAAGGTACTGATCGTCATCGTCGGTTCCTGTTCTGTCGCGGCGCGGAGCGGTCTGTGGCCCGTTCCGCCTGCCCGGAAGCCATCCTATGTGCCGTGTTAGGGTGACAACGTGCGCGCCCAGTCGACCCTTCTTCGGTGCCGCGGCGAGGCCCTCTAGGACGTAAGAGCTACTGGCCCTCCTCGCCGCGGAGTCCGTGTTGCCCGGCCGCCAGCACCTCACTTCAGATCAGATTGGGCTGACCGATGCACAACGCACAGAACTCCTCAGGGATGCCGTTCGGCAAGTACCGCTCGTTCCAGGACCAGATCATCGTGGAGCTCCCGGACCGCACGTGGCCCGACCGCACCATCACGAAGGCGCCGCGCTGGTGCGCCGTCGATCTGCGTGACGGGAACCAGGCTCTCATCGACCCGATGAACCCCGAGCGCAAGCACAAGATGTTCGACCTCCTGGTCCGCATGGGCTACAAGGAGATCGAGGTCGGTTTCCCCTCGGCGTCGCAAACCGACTTCGACTTCGTCCGCCAGCTGATCGAGGGTGATCGGATTCCCGACGACGTCACCATCCAGGTGCTGACGCAGTCGCGCGAGCACCTCATCGAGCGCACCTACGCCTCCCTCGAGGGAGCGGACCGTGCCATCGTGCACCTCTACAACTCCACGTCCGTACTGCAGCGCCGCGTGGTGTTCGGTCAGGACCAGGACGGCATCATCGACATCGCTCTCCAGGGTGCCCGCCTGTGCCGCAAGTTCGAGGAGAACATGGGCGACACGCTGATCACCTACGAGTACTCGCCCGAGTCCTTCACCGGTACCGAGCTCGAGTTCGCGGCCCGCATCAGCAACGAGGTCTCAGCCGTCTTCGAAGCCTCCGCCGATCGCCAGATGATCCTGAACCTGCCCGCCACCGTGGAGATGGCCACCCCCAACGTGTACGCCGACTCGATCGAGTGGATGAGCCGGAACCTCGACAACAGGGACAGCATCATCCTGTCCCTGCACCCGCACAACGATCGCGGCACCGGTGTCGCCGCCGCCGAGCTCGGGTACCTCGCGGGCGCCGACCGGATCGAGGGCTGCCTCTTCGGGAACGGGGAGCGGACGGGCAACGTGGACCTGGTCACCCTGGGTATGAACCTCTTCAGCCAGGGCATCGACCCCCAGATCGACTTCTCCGACATGGACGAGATCCGCCGCACCGCCGAGTACTGCAACCAGCTGAGCGTGCCCGAGCGGTCGCCCTACGGCGGTGACCTGGTGTTCACGGCCTTCTCGGGCTCCCACCAGGACGCCATCAAGAAGGGCTTCGAGAGCATGGAGCGCGACGCCGCGCAGGCGGGCGTCGGTGTCGACGACCTGCCGTGGGCCGTCCCGTACCTGCCGATCGACCCGAAGGACATCGGTCGGTCCTACGAAGCCGTGATCCGGGTCAACTCCCAGTCGGGCAAGGGCGGGGTGGCCTACCTGCTGAAGAACGAACACAGCCTGGACCTGCCGCGCCGCGCCCAGATCGAGTTCTCGGCCGTGGTCCAGCGCCGCACGGAGTCCCAGGGCGGCGAGGTCAGCGGGGCGCAGCTCTGGTCCGTGTTCCAGGACGAGTACCTGCCCATGCGTGTCGACGGCGGTACGGCTGCGTGGGGGCACTACGAACTGACGTCCGTCAATACCGATACCGCGGAGGACGGCTCCTTCAAGCTCGTCGCGACCCTCCTCGTGGACGGTGTTCAGCAGCGCAGGACGGCCCAGGGGAACGGTCCCATCGACGCGCTGCAGTCCATCCTCGGGCAGGACGGCTTGGATCTCCGCGTCCTCGACTACACCGAGCACGCCCTGTCATCCGGCGGCAACGCGCGGGCGGCGGCCTACGTGGAGTGCGCCGTGGGTGAGCGCGTCCTGTGGGGAGTGGGGATCGACGCCAACACCACGATGGCGGCGCTGAAGGCCGTCATCTCGGCCGTCAACCGGGCCATCCGCGACGCGGCCTGACCGCGGCGCCACACCAGGCGGCGTCGACCGAGGTACTCACTTCAGGAAGCAACCGGTCAACTGCGCTCCGTGGGTGCCGGATGGGACACTTGGGTGTGCCTTCCTCGTCAGCGTCCCGTACCTACCGCACCGAGGGCGTGGTGCTGCGCACCTACAAACTCGGCGAGGCGGACAGGATCATCGTGCTGTTGACCAGAGACCACGGCCAGGTGCGTGCCGTCGCGAAGGGCGTGCGGCGGACCAGCAGCAAGTTCGGTTCCCGCCTCGAGCCGTTCATGTCCGTCGATCTGCTCCTCGCACACGGCCGCAGTCTCGACGTGGTGACGCAGGCCCAGACGAAGGGCGCGTACGGCCACGGCATCGCCGCCGACTACGGTCGCTACACGGCAGCCACCGCGATCGCCGAGACGGCGGAGCGCCTCACGGACATCGGCGAGGCGGGCGGGGCGCAGTACGCCCTCGTCGCCGGAGCGTTCTCCGCCCTGAGCAGGGACCTCCATCCATCCGAGCTGATCCTCGACTCCTACCTGCTGCGCGCACTCGCGACGGCCGGATGGGCACCGAGTTTCACGGATTGCGCCCGCTGCAGCGCACCCGGCCCGCACACGGCCTTTTCCGCTCCCCTCGGTGGCGCAGTCTGCATGGACTGCCGACCGCCCGGGGCGGCATCGCCGTCGGCCGCCACCATGGACCTGTTGGGCGCACTGCTCACCGGGGAATGGGCGGTCGCCGACGCCTCCGAGCCCGGAGCGCGCCGGGAGGCGGCCGGCCTCGTGGCGGCGTTCCTGCAATGGCACCTCGAACGCGGGGTCGCCTCCCTCAAACATGTGGAGCGTGTATGAAGTCCGTCCGACGTCCCGTGGCGCCGTGGCCCCACCCGAGCGGTGAGCAGGCCCCGGCCGTTCCGCGGCAGTTCGTCCCCGAGCACGTGGCGATCGTGATGGACGGCAACGGGCGGTGGGCCAACGAGCGCGGACTGCCGCGCACCGAGGGGCACCGGGCGGGGGAGGCCGCCCTGCTCGACGTCATGGCGGGCGCCATCGAGATCGGCGTCAAGCACGTCTCCGTGTATGCGTTCAGCACCGAGAACTGGAAGCGTTCGCCCGAGGAGGTGCGTTTCCTCATGGGCTTCAACAAGGACGTCCTGCGTCGGCAGCGCGATCAGCTCAACGAGTGGGGCGTGCGAATCCGGTGGTCCGGTAGGAGGCCGAAGCTGTGGCAGTCCGTGATCCGTGAGTTGGAGGAGGCGGAACAGCACACCGTCCAGAACACCACCTGCACCCTGACGATGTGCGTCAACTACGGTGGCCGCGCCGAGATCGCCGACGCTGCGCGCGCCATCGCCGAGGACGTGGCGGCGGGATCGCTCCGCGCCTCGTCCGTGACCGAGAAGACCATTCAGCGCTACCTCGACGAGCCGGACCTGCCCGACGTCGACCTGTTCCTGCGCACATCCGGAGAACAGCGACTGTCAAACTTCATGCTCTGGCAGTCGGCCTATGCGGAGATGGTCTTCATGAACACGCTGTGGCCCGACGTCGACCGCCGCACCCTCTGGCGCGCCATCGAGGAGTACGCCGCGCGCGACCGCCGGTACGGGGGAGCGGTCGATCAGTCGGCCGGCGCCGACTCCTGATCCAGTGCCCGAGATGTCCCCGAGGCTCCCGCGCCTCCGGTACCTAGGGTGACTCCGGTCCGGAGACCGCCGGTCCGTCCACGGCTGATGCGTCAGCGGAAGGGCCTGACGACGGCCTGTCGGGCAGCGTACGGAGCCAGTGCCGTACGACGTCGGTCGCCCGCCCCCGCACCTCGCTGCGCGAGAGGAAGACGTCGTGCAGTGCTCCCGGGAAGCGCCGGATCGTGACATCGGAACCCAATTCTGCTGCGCGGCGCACCATCGGCGCCACATCCAGGATGATGTCCGTCTCGAGCATCGCGTCGCTCCAGGTCGGGCTGATGGTCGATGCCGCGGAACAGACGACGAGGATCGGCGCGTCGACGCTCACCCCCTTCGCCAGGCCGGCGTGACCGGCGAGGATCGCGGCGAGCCATCCGGCACGGATGGGGAAGCCCGCCTCGGGGCGCCAGCGGGTATCGATCGTCCATTCGCCCTCCCGGACGTCGCTGATGCTCCTGAAGTAGAAGCCGAGCTCGGGGAGCCGGAGCCGGGCCTTCGGACGCCTGCGCGACACCGTGTCGAGGATGCCCTGCGCTGCCGAGCGCAGCAGGGCACTGCCCTGGGTGTCGAGCCACGGGCTGTTGAGGACCAGTCCGCTGATGCGGCCGGGATGGCGGGCGGCCCACAGGGTCGCTGTCAGTCCGCCGGTGGAATGAGCCACGATCACCACCTCGACCCTCGGATCAGCACCCGCGGGATCGCCCTCCGGGGCCACGGGCCCGGACGGGGTCACGCCGTGAGCGGCCGCATGGCGCTCGAGGACGCGTCGCGTGAGGGCAATCATCGCGGCGTCCAGGTCGGCGTCGTACTCGTCGAGCGACGAGACGAACCCTGGCGTCTGTCCCGGCCTCAGACTCCGCCCGTACTTGTGGAGGTCGAGCCCGAAGAAGGACCAGCCGTCGTCGTGCAGTGCTCGCGCGAGACCCGCATGCAGGAAGTAGTCGCTGAAGCCGTGCAGGTAGAGGACGGCGCGGAGCGGATGCGTAGGTCGGCCGCCCTCGTCGAGCCCGGTGGGACCCGGCGCCGGAACGGGACCGTGCGGCTCGAACGCCACGAGCGTCGCCACCCGCTCACCCTCGTCGTCGACGCCCACGGGCAGGGTGAGGGCGAGGAACCCCTCACCGAGGACGTCCTCCGACCACGACTCCCGCATACGCCGACCCTACCGTCCGCGCGGTCGCGTCCGATTGGTGCAGGTGCGCCGCCCGTGGAAGGCTTACCACATGCGCTTCTACCCCGCCTTCTTCCGGATCGTCTTCTCCGGGATGGATGCCGAGAAGGCACACAGGATCGGCTTCTCGCTCATCCGCGCCGCCGATCTCCCGCCCGTGGGCACGCTGCTGCGGCGGATCTGCGCCCCTGACCCGCGGCTCGCGACGACGGCCTTCGGCGTCGACTTCCCCTCACCGTTCGGCCTGGCAGCGGGGTTCGACAAGGGGGGGAAGGGGCTCGCGGCACTCACGACCCTCGGATTCGGACATGTCGAGATCGGCACGATCACCGGTCGGGCACAGCCGGGCAACCCGGCGCCGCGCCTCTTCAGGCTGATCGAGGACCGCGCGGTGATCAACCGCATGGGCTTCAACAACGACGGCGCGGCGACGGTGGCTCCCCGCCTCGCCGCGGCGCGACGCCGTCTCGACCGGCGCTACAGACGCCGCACGCGGCCCGTGGTGGGCGTGAACATCGGCAAGACGAAGAAGGTGGACCTCGTCGACGCGGTCGCCGACTACCTGGTCAGCGCTGAAGCGCTCGCACCCGTGGCCGACTACCTCGTGGTCAACGTCTCGTCGCCCAACACACCGGGACTCCGCCTCCTCCAGAGCGTCGAGTCGCTCAGACCGCTGCTCGAGGCTGTGCGGACCACGGCCGACACCGCGGCCGGGCGGCACGTGCCGCTCCTGGTGAAGATCGCCCCGGACCTCACGGATCAGGACCTCGACGACGTCGGCGCTCTCGCGCTCGACCTGGGTCTCGACGGCATCGTGGCCACCAACACGACGATCACGCGGGAGAACCTGACGACGGACCCCGCCACGGTGATGGCCAAGGGTGTCGGCGGCCTCAGCGGGGCACCGCTGAAGGCGCGTTCACTCGAGGTCCTGGTGCGCCTGCGGGCTGCGGTGGGCGACGGCCTGGCCATCGTGTCGGTGGGCGGTGTGGAGAGCCCTGCGGACGTCGTCGAGCGGCTCGAGGCCGGCGCCACGCTCGTCCAGGGCTATACGGGTTTCCTGTACGAGGGGCCGTTCTGGGCGCGCAGCATCAATCGAGGGCTGGTACGCGCGGGGTACGGCTCCGCCTAGTCCGGCTCAGGCCGACCTGGACCCGGAGTCCTGCACGGGGGCCAGTCTCGGAACGTCCGCGCTCTCGCGCACGGGACGGTCGAGGCCGACGACACCCAGGACGCCTACGACGCTCGTACGATCGCCTCGGGTCAGGAGGGGTACTGGCCCCGTGCCACCTGGGGCTTGGGGAGGCGCAGCCGCCGGAACTGCAAGGCGCGTGTGATGCCGTAGAAGAGGTCACCCTGATTGGGAGCCCCGAACTTCTCCGTGAGCTTCTTCTTCAGCTTCCGGCGCAGCAGGGCGCTGTCGACGATGACCGCCACGATCAGGAACCAGAACGCCACGAGGACCGAGCTCTGGAACACGGCGGACTGGAAGAAGCTGAGGATGACGAAGACGAGCGCGGCGATCATGAGGAACTCGCCCACGTTGATCCGTGCGTCCACGTACTGCCGGATGTACCGGCGGTTCGGTCCCTTGTCGCGCAAAGGAAGATAACGCTCGTCGTCGGTGTCGAGCGCCTGGCGCATACGGGCCCGCTCGTCCCGGAGGCCCGCCTTGCTCTGCTCGCGGGCAGCTTTGCGATCATCGGGCACCAGCGGTCGTCGGCGCGCGGCCTGCTGGACACTGCGCTTGGGCGTCGGGGCTCCCTTGCCCTGAGCGCGCGGGTTCCCGCTGGGTCGTGCAGCGTCGTCGGCTGCTTCCTGGGAGGGAGTGGTCACCTTGTTTCGTCCGAACACCCCCTCAGGATACCGGCTCGGCCCGCCGCCGGATCATCGGCCCACTCCTGCCGGCGGGGGTGCGCGTAGCCGGGCGAAGCGGACAGGAGCACACCCGCCGTGTGTAGGGTTTCCGCATGACCACGACAGAAGTGCATGTAGACCCCCAGGACTCGTCGGCCGTCGTCCAGCAGCTGCGCGCGAGCGTGGATGCGGCGTTCCCGCGCATCGTCGAGCAGCTCTCCTCGCTGGTCGCCATCCAGGGGATCGCCTGGGAGGCGTTCGACGCCGCCGAACTGGACCGCAGTGCGGACGCGGTCGCGTCGATGATCCGGGAGCTCGGCATCGAGGACGTCCGGATCCTCCGCGTGGACAACGACGGCGTGCCGGGTGGCCCGGCGATCGTCGCGCGGCGTCCAGCGGCCGAAGGGAAGCCGACCATCCTGCTCTACGCGCACCACGACGTGCAGCCGCCGGGGGACCGGGACCTGTGGCTGAGCGACCCGTTCGTCGCGACCGAGCGCGACGGCCGGCTCTACGGCCGCGGGACGGCGGACGACAAGGCGGGCATCATGGCGCACATCGGCGCCTACGGCACCCTCACCGAGGTGCTGGGTGAGGACTTCGGCGTCGGGGTGACGCTCTTCATCGAGGGCGAGGAGGAGGCGGGCTCGCCGACCTTCCGCTCCTTCCTGGAGACCTACCGCGACGACCTCGAGGCCGACGTCATCGTCGTTGCCGACTCGAGCAACTGGAAGGTCGGCGTACCCGCCCTGACCACGAGCCTGCGGGGCCTCGTGGACGGCACCCTCGAGGTGCAGGTCCTCGATCACGCGGTGCATTCCGGCATGTTCGGGGGTCCGGTGCTCGACGCCCCGACCCTGCTCGCCCGCCTCATCGCGACCCTTCACGACGACGCCGGGGACGTCGCCGTCGACGGACTCGTGAGCGGTGACCATGCGACGGTGGACTACGCCGAAGCGGACTACCGTGCCGACGCCTCGGTGCTCGACGGCGTGCGCCTCGCCGGTACGGGATCCATCGCGTCGAGGCTGTGGCACAAGCCGGCGCTCTCCATCATCGGCATGGACATCCCGAGTGTCGCCCTGTCCTCCAACACGCTGCTGCCCCGGGCGCGGGCGAAGTTCAGTCTTCGTCTGGCACCCGGTCAGGATCCGCAGGCAGCGATGGAGGCGGTACGGCAGCACGTGCAGACCCATGCCCCCTTCGGCGCGCAGGTCACCTTCACCCCGGGGGAGACCGGCAGCCCCTTCCTCACCGACACCAGCGAACCGGCCTCGCGCCTCGCTCTCGCCGCACTCGAGGAAGCCTGGGGCGTCGAGCCCGTCGAAGCGGGTATGGGCGGGTCCATCCCGTTCATCGCCGACCTCACCGAGCTGTTCCCCTCGGCGCAGATCCTCATCACCGGGGTGGAGGACCCAGACTCGCGTGCCCACAGCGCCAACGAGTCACTGCACCTCGCGGAGTTCCGCAAAGCCGTGCTCGCCGAGGCGATCCTGCTCGCGCGTCTCGACGCCGGGGGCCTCGGGACCTCCTGACCCGAACGGGTCGGAAATGTTTCGGCGGCGCTGATCGTTCCCTTTCAGTGGTGGGACAGTCGTCCCCGCGGCGTGACCCCCGACGTACCATGGAACGACGCCAGCGTCTCACCACCGACTGACAGAGAGAGACACAATGAGCACACCGACCACCGAAGCAGGCTCCGTGCAGGAGTCCGCAGCACTGCCCGTGCACGAGGTCAACCTGTCCGACGTCGCGTCCGGCAAGGTGCGCAGCCTCCTGGAGCAGGAGGGCCGCACCGACCTGCGCCTCCGCGTCGCCGTCCAGCCGGGTGGCTGCTCGGGCCTCATCTACCAGCTGTACTTCGACGAACGCGTCCTGGACGGCGACGCCGTCCGCGATTTCGACGGCGTCCAGGTCATCGTCGACAAGATGAGCGTGCCCTACCTCTCGGGCGCCTCGATCGACTTCGAGGACACCATCTCTAAGCAGGGATTCACCATCGACAACCCCAACGCTGGCGGCTCCTGCGCCTGCGGGGACTCCTTCCACTAGGGTCCTGAAAGGCCCGGAACAGCGCCCACGGCGCGTGTTCCGGGCCTTTTTCATGTCACCGGATCGTCGGTTCTACGGGTAAGCTCTACAGTGAGTAGTAAAACTGGATGTGCACCCCGGGCGGCTGAATCGACGGGTGGCAACGCACGTAGAAAAGGAAGGTCCGTCTGTGATTTCGCAGGACCGAACCGGCAGCAAGCGCGCCAGGATCGCGAAGATCTCCAGCATCTCGCTGGTCGGCGCCCTCCTCCTCACCGGCTGCTCGGCAGAAGCCCAACGCGGCTGGCTCCCGGCTGACCGCGACAACACCAACCACACGGGGATCATCACCGACCTCTGGGTGAACTCGTGGATCGCCGCCCTCGCAGTCGGCATCATCACCTGGGGCCTGATCATCTGGTGCATGGTGGCGTACCGCCGCCGGAAGAACGACACCGGATACCCGCGTCAGATGAGCTACAACCTGCCGCTCGAGATCTTCTACTTGACGATCCCGCTGTTCATGGTGCTGGTGTTCTTCTACTTCACCGAGCGCGACATCGCCACGATCGACGCCCGCGTCGAGAACCCCGACGTGATCGTGGACGTGCGCGGCAAGCAGTGGTCCTGGGACTTCAACTACGTGAACGAGGACAAGTACTCCACCGGGGTCCAGGGGAGCCTGAACGGCGAGGAGGGTGTTCCGGAGAACCTGCCGACCCTCTACCTGCCGGTCAACAAGTCGGTGGAGCTCCGCCTGAACGCCCGCGATGTGCAGCACTCCTTCTTCGTCCCGGCCTTCCTGCAGAAGCGCGACCTGTACCCGGGCCGCACCAACTACATCAACGTCACCCCCACCAAGGAGGGCGTGTTCGCGGGCAAGTGCGCCGAGCTCTGCGGCCAGTACCACTCGGAGATGCTCTTCAACGTCGCCGTGGTGTCGCAGGAGGAGTTCGACGCGCGGATGAACGAGCTGGAAGACGGTCAGCTGCTCGACGAGTACGACCGCGACTCCTACCCAGAGGATGATCCCGATACCGACCCAGCCAGGAGTAGCAGCTGATGTCCACTTTCGAATACACCCTTGAGGAAGCCGGCACCGTAGCCGCTCCCCGCGTCGTCCCGAGGTCCAAAGGGCGGCTCGTCGTCAACTGGATCACCTCGACCGACCACAAGACCATCGGGTACATGTACCTGATCGCCTCCTTCGTGTTCTTCTGCTTCGCCGGCGTGATGGCCCTGGTCATCCGCGCGGAGCTGTTCGAGCCCGGGATGCAGATCCTGCAGACCAAGGAGCAGTACAACCAGCTGTTCACGATGCACGGCACCGTGATGCTCCTGATGTTCGCGACGCCGCTGTTCGCGGGGTTCGCGAACGTGATCATGCCGCTTCAGATCGGTGCGCCCGACGTCGCTTTCCCGCGGCTGAACGCCCTGGCCTTCTGGTTCTTCCTGTTCGGCTCCACCATCGCGGTGTCCGGCTTCATCACCCCGCAGGGAGCTGCCTCGTTCGGCTGGTTCGCCTACGCGCCGCTCTCGAGCACCACGTTCTCACCGGGCGTCGGTGGTGACCTCTGGGTCTTCGGTCTGGCTCTGTCCGGGTTCGGTACGATCCTCGGCGCCGTCAACTTCATCACCACCATCATCTGCATGCGTGCACCGGGAATGACGATGTGGCGGATGCCCATCTTCACCTGGAACACGCTGATCACCGCGATCCTCGTGCTCATGGCGTTCCCGCCCCTGGCCGCGGCGCTGTTCGCCCTCGGCGCGGATCGCCGGTTCGGTGCCCACATCTTCGATCCCGAGGCCGGTGGCGCCATCCTGTGGCAGCACCTGTTCTGGTTCTTCGGGCACCCCGAGGTGTACATCATCGCGCTGCCGTTCTTCGGCATCGTGTCGGAGATCTTCCCGGTCTTCAGCCGCAAGCCCATCTTCGGTTACAAGGGTCTGGTGTACGCGACGATCGCCATCGCTGCCTTGTCGGTGACCGTCTGGGCGCACCACATGTACGTCACGGGCGCCGTCCTGCTGCCGTTCTTCGCCTTCATGACCATGCTGATCGCGGTTCCTACGGGCGTGAAGTTCTTCAACTGGATCGGGACGCTGTGGAGGGGCTCACTCACCTTCGAGACGCCCATGCTGTGGAGCCTCGGCTTCCTCGTGACCTTCCTGTTCGGTGGTCTGACGGGCATCATCCTCGCCTCGCCGCCGCTCGACTTCCATGTCTCGGATACCTACTTCGTCGTGGCGCACTTCCACTACGTGGTCTTCGGCACCGTGGTGTTCGCGATGTTCGCAGGCTTCTACTTCTGGTGGCCCAAGTTCACCGGCAAGATGCTCAACGAGCGTCTCGGCAAGATCCACTTCTGGATGTTGTTCCTCGGCTTCCACGCCACGTTCCTCATCCAGCACTGGCTCGGAGTCGAGGGCATGCCGCGTCGCTACGCGGACTACCTCCCCGAGGACGGCTACACGCTGATGAACCAGTTCTCGACCGTGGGCTCGTTCGTCCTCGGTGCGTCACTGATCCCCTTCTTCTGGAACGTCTACATCACGTGGCGCACCGGCAAGAAGGTCGAGGTGGACGACCCCTGGGGCTTCGGCGCCTCGCTCGAGTGGGCGACCTCCTGCCCGCCGCCGCGCCATAACTTCACATCGCTGCCCCGTATCCGGTCGGAGCGCCCCGCGCTGGATCTGCACCACCCCGAGTTGCAGCAGACCCACACACCGGACGAGAGCGCTGCGAGCTTCATGGGCTCAGCTGATCGACAGGATGCCAAGTCATGAGGATCGAGAAGAACCTGTTCCTGATCGGACTGCCGATCTTCGTGATCATCGGTGTGGTCTACGGTTTCCTGACCGAGTTCTCCGAGTGGGTCGGATTCCTCGGAATCCTGCTTGTGGGCGGTCTCGCAGGGATGATCGGCTTCTACCTCGCCGTCACGGGTAAGCGGGTCGGCGAGCGTCCTGAGGATCGGCTCGACGCCGAGATCCACGAGGGTTCGGGGGAGCAGGGCCACTTCAGCCCCTGGAGCTGGTGGCCGCTGGTTCTCGGGCTGTCCGCAGCCACCGGTTTCCTCGGTATCGCCATCGGGTTCTGGATCCTGTACATCGGTATGGGTCTGGCGGTGGTCGCGCTCGTCGGCTGGGTCTTCGAGTACAGTCGCGGCGACCACGCGCACTGAGCACCACGAATGACACGAGGAAGAGCCCGCTGGTGCGGGCTCTTCCTTTCGTTAAAGGGTTCGCACGTATCTGTTCGACCCGTAGCTGTGGACCGAGGGTGATGAGGCCATGACTGTTCTTCCGAGGCCCTTCGACGCCGATCCCATGGAGTCCGCAGGCGGGCCGAAACACGTCCAGGTGCGCGAGAGCCTACGCAGGTGGGTTCGACAGCATGGCGATCCGGGTGCCACCATCCCCTCGGAGCGGCACCTGAGCGAGTACTACGGAGTAGCTCGTATGACTGTGCGCCATGCGGTCGACGCTTTGGTGGCCGAGGACGTCCTTGAGCGTGTGGTGGGGCTCGGGACGTTCGTCGCGCGGTCGAAGATGGACCTCCACATGAAGATGACGTCGTACACGGAGGAGATGATCCGCCGGGGAATGGTGCCGGATGCCCGCGTGCTCAGCTTCGAACAGCAGGGCGCCACACCACTCGTCGCCCGTGAGCTGCAGATCGAGATCGGTCAGCCCGTGGTGCGCTTCCGGCGCCAGCTACTGGCCGACGGCGAGCCGATGAGTGTGGACGAGAACTTCATCCCTGCGCACCGCGTGCAGGGTATCCTCGACGATCCACCGCCCACGTCGCTCTACAACGTGCTCAGCGAGAAGTTCGGCCTGGTGATGGAATGGGGTGAGGACACCATCGAAGCCACCGCGGCCTCCCCGGCGATCGCGCGGTTGCTGAACGTCGAGATGAATGCGCCGCTCCTGAAGATCCAGCGACATGCCTACGTGGCTCGCGCGATGATCGACTACTCGGTCTCTTACTACCGGGCCGACCGCTACAAGCTCTGGGTGCCGCTCCAACGGCCCGGGGCGCGGAGCCCACGCGCTTACACGTCCCGGAGGCTCGGCTGACCTCAACGGCTGTCTGAGGCCTTTGTGGGCTTCGTCAGGGGTCAGGGCGACGCCGGTGGAAGGACAGGGTGGTCGCCTCTGCTGTTCTGTAGCTCGCTACCGGCTCAGGGCGGCGCCGGTGGGCCCCGAGAGACCACCTCGGCGCCGGTGGACCCGAGGTGGTCTGAGGGAGCGGGAGGCGCGCAGGAGCCCTGCAGCGGTTTCCCACCACGACGGCCGGCCTACGCCACGCTTACCGGTTGGACGTTGTCCGCGGCTCCGACCGGTGGGCACCGTCAGCCGGGCGAGAGCAGGGCGTACAACCCGCCGATGACCGCGCCGACACCATACCCGGCGAGGACCTGCAGCGGCGTGTGGGCTCGGAGGCGGACGCGTGACCAGCCCACGGCAGCGGGTACGAGAGCCAGGGGCATCGCAGCCGGTCCCGCGACCAGGATTCCGCCGATGGCGACGAAGACGGCGACGGCCGAATGCGCCGACAGTTTCCACCACAGATTCACGGCAAGGACGATCACCACGCCCGCGACGGTGCTGACGACGGCGACGAGGATCGCCTCAGGGGCACCGACGAGTCGGAGCACGAGGATACCCACCACGATGGAGATGACCGCCCCGGCAAGTACGGGCGCGCGCTGTTCGCGACGACTGATGTGATGATCCGTGACCAGTCCTCGGCGCACGAGCGCGAGGACACCGCCGAGCGGAAGAGCCGTGGTGAAACCGACCGCTACGAGGGCGAAGAGCACAGACTGCGGCCATGGCGCCGACGTCGTGCTGACCAGGACCAGGAAGAATGACACCAGCACGGCGGGAGCGAACACCTCGCTGACGGCCACGGCGAAGCGACGCAGTCCGGGAGAGCTGGTGGGACGATCGAGCACCGGGAGTCTCCTGTTGGTTCGCATGGGGGTCAGGGTTCCGAACGGCAGGCGTCTATGACCTTCGGGATTGCAGCAGGGACCAGCACCGCAGCAGGCGAGGCCGTCAGGATCAGGTGTCGTCTCGTTGGCATGAGGAAGGGCCCGGACAATGTCCGGGCCCTTCCGTGTCCTGCTACCGCCTAGTGGCTGGCGATGGACTCGCGATCCTTCGCGCCGGCGATCTCACCGTGGTGGTCGCCGTGCGATGCTGCGAGCTCCTTCGGCGTCACCGGAGCAACGCGGTCCTCGAAGAAGAACCGGGAGATCCGACCGTGAGCCTTATCGACGAGGCTGATCTTGCCGTTCTCGTCGGCCTTGGGGAGCATCGGCTCGGGAGCCTCGTAGCTGACGAGCTTGTACCGCTTGTAGTCGTCGACCTGCTCGTGGACCTCGATGAACTCACCGTGGGGGAGCCGGACGATGCGACCGGTCTCGCGACCGTGGAGCGCGATCTCGCGGTCCTTGCGCTGCAGAGCCAGCGCGATGCGCCGCGTGACCATGAAGGCGATGATCGGCCCGACGATCACGAGGAACCGCAGCACGTACAGCACGTCGTTCAGCGAGACGAGGAAGTGCGTCGCGATGAGGTCCGAGCTGGCCGCGGCCCACATGACGCAGTAGAAGGTGATGCCTGCAACGCCGATGGCGGTGCGGGTCGGAGCGTTGCGCGGGCGGTTGAGCAAGTGGTGCTCGCGCTTGTCCTTGGTCACCCAGGCCTCGATCCACGGCCAGGCGAACATCGCACCGAAGACGATCATCGCCGGGACCAGTGCCGGGAACAGGACGTTCAGGGACAGTGCGTTCTCGCCCCAGGGGAACGGGATCATGAACTCGAAGTCGAAGTTCGGGCCGAGCGTCCCGGGCATGAGACGCAGCGCGCCGTCGACCCAGCCGATGTACCAGTCCGGCTGCGTGCCGGCCGAGACGGGGGAGGGGTCGTAGGGACCGTAGTTCCAGATCGGGTTGATGGTGAAGGCAGCAGCGATTGCGGCGAGGACACCGAACACGATGAAGAAGAAGCCGCCGGCCTTGGCCGCGTACACCGGGCCGACGGGGTACCCGACGACGTTGGTGTTGGTCCGGCCCGGGCCGGGGAACTGCGAGTGCTTGTGCAGCACGACCATGAACAGGTGAATGCCGATCATCAGGAGGATGACGGCCGGGATCAGCAGGATGTGCAGCACGTACAGGCGCCCGATGATCATGGTGCCGGGGAACTCCCCGCCGAAGAGGAAGAAGCTCATGTAGGTACCGACCACCGGGATGGCCTTCATGACGCCGTCGATGATGCGCAGACCGTTGCCGGAGAGCAGGTCATCGGGAAGCGAGTAACCGGTGAAGCCGGCGGCGAGGCTCAGGATGAGCAGGACACAGCCGACGACCCAGTTGAACTCGCGGGGGCGGCGAAACGCGCCGGTGAAGAACACCCGGAGCATGTGCACGGCTACCGATGCGACGAAGAGCAGGGCGGCCCAGTGGTGGATCTGTCGCATGAACAGACCGCCGCGCACGTCGAAGGAGATGTCCAGGGATGACGCGTACGCCACCGACATCTCGACGCCACGCAGCGGCAGGAAGCTGCCCTCGTAGTGGGTCTCCGCCATGGACGGGTCGTAGAAGAAGGTGAGGAAGGTGCCGGAGATCAGGAGGATCACGAAGGTGTACAGCGCCACCTCACCGAACATGAAGGTCCAGTGGTCGGGGAAGATCTTCCGACCGAACTCCTTGACGATCTGCGAACCGCCGACGCGCGAGTCGACGTAGTCGGTGACCTTTCCCACGCGCGTCTTCGGCGTATAGGTGTGTGTCGCGGTTGAGCTGCTCATGTCAGCCTCGCTCCCAGAAACTAGGTCCTACGGGTTCTTGGAAATCGCTTGAAGCGACGAGGTAGCCCTCGTCATCGACTTCGATGGGTAGCTGTGGCAGCGGACGTGCGGCCGGCCCGAAGATCACCTTGCACTCTTGTTCGAGGTCGAAGGTGGACTGGTGGCAGGGGCACAGCAGGTGGTGGGTCTGCTGTTCGTACAGTGCTACCGGGCAGCCGACGTGCGTGCAGATCTTGGAATACGCAACAATTCCGTCGTAGCCCCAGTTCTCCCGTCCGGGAGAAGGGTTCAGCTCCTCGGGGTCGAGGCGCATGAGCAGGACGACTGCCTTCGCCTTCTCCTCGAGCTTGTTCTCGACCTCGTTGAGACCTTCGGGAATCACGTGGAACGCGGATCCGACCGTGACGTCCGACGCCCGGATCGGCGTGCCGCTGGGGTCGCGGGTCAGGCGCACCCCGGTGTCCCACATGGTCTGCTTGAGGGTGTTCCCGGGCAGCGGCCCGAGGTCCCGGAAGATGGCGATCGCGGGCAGCGGCGCGAGGATCGCGGCTCCGAGCAGCGTGTTCCGGATCAGCGGACGGCGCTTGATGCCCGACTCCTCGAGGATGTCGTTGACGATCTTTTCGGCATCCTGCCGATCCTGCTCCGGGCGGATCTCGTGACGGCTCTCGGTCACTTCGTGATCCGGCATGAGCGTCTTGGCCCAGTGGACGATGCCGACGCCGATCCCGAGCATCGCGAAGGCGGTGCCGAGGCCGAGCATCAGGTTCTGGAGCCGGAGGCGCTCGATGGTCTGGTCCAGGGGGACGAAGAAGTATCCGACGAAGAAGAGCAGGGTACCGAGCACCGAGATCGCGAAGAGGAGGGCTACCTGCCGCTCCGCGCGCTTCTCCGCCCGCGGGTCGCGGTCCGCGAGACGCGGACGGTGGGGCGGAAGACCAGGATTCTGGAACTCGTCCAGCTCCTGACCAGGCGTAGCGACGGTGACCGAGGTTCCCGGTGCGCCGTTACTGGAGTCGGCCATGATCCCTCTCAACCTTCTTTAGGTGCTGCATTCGCACATCTGTATGTACTTCGGGGGCGGTGAGGACGCGGATGGTCAGGAAGACCTTGACGTGAGCCACACCGTGAAGGCGATGATGACGCCGAGGCCTGCGACCCAGATGAAGAGTCCCTCGGACACCGGTCCCAGTGACCCGAGGTCGGCGCCACCTGGGGAGCCCTGCTCCTCGATGGTCTTGAGGAAGGCGATGATGTCCTGCTTGTCCTCGGGTGCGATGTTCGCGTCACTGAAGACGGGCATGTTCTGCGGGCCGGTGACCATGGCTTCGTAGATGTGCTTCTCGCTGCTGCCCTCGAGCGAGGGGGCGAACTTGCCGCGGGTCAGGGCGCCGCCGGCTCCGGCCGCGTTGTGGCACATGGCGCAGTTGACGCGGAAGAGCTCGCCACCGTGAGACGGATCTCCCTCGGCGGCGTCGAGGATCTCCTCGGAGGGGATGGCCGGACCGGCGCCGAGCGAGGCCACGTAGGCGGCCATCTGCCGGATCTGCTCCTCGTTGAACTGCACGGGCTTGGCCTGGGCCTGAGGTCCGTCCATCTGCATGGGCATGCGGCCGGATCCGACCTGGAAGTCGACCGATGCGGCACCGACACCGACGAGGGACGGCGCGGCGTCCGAACCCGTGGCTCCCATGCCGTGGCAGGAGGCGCAGTTGGCGGAGAACAGCTTGCTGCCCTCCTCGACGTCGTTCGCCGTGAACGTGGTGGTCTGGGCCTGGGCCTCGTTCGCTGTGCTGGCCGCGGCGTAGATGCCGCCGGTCATGAGGAGTGCCATCAGAAGCAGCGCGAACGCTGCGAGAGGGTGACGCCGCCTCTGGGAGAGTGCCTTCACGTGGTGGTTCCTGCCTTTTGTGGAGCGAGTGCTGCTGAGTTCTTCTTTGAATTCTACCTCTAGTAGAAGAGTCTACAGGAGCAGGTCACTGGAGGAAGTAGATGATGATGAACAGGCCGATCCAGACGACGTCGACGAAGTGCCAGTAGTAGCTGGTGACGATCGCGGAGGTGGCCTCGAAGTGCCCGAACTGGCGGGCGATGAACGCCCTGCCGATGATGAAGAGGAAGGCGATCAGTCCGCCTACCACGTGGATGCCGTGGAAACCAGTGGTGATGTAGAACGCCGAGCCGAAGGCGTTCGAGGACAGCGCCACACCCTCGGCGACCAGTTCCGCGTACTCGTACGCCTGGACGGAGACGAAGATGGCCCCCATCAGGAAGGTCAGGAGGAACCACTCGACCATGCCCCAACGGGCCAGCTGGAACACTCCACCCGTGCGGCGGGGCTGGAGGCGCTCGGCCGCGAACACGCCGAACTGGCAACTGAAGGAGCTCGACACCAGGATCACGGTGTTGACGAGGGCGAACGGGACGTTCAGCTTCTCGGTCTCGAGCGCCCAGAGTTCCGATTGGGTGGAGCGCAGGGTGAAGTACATGGCGAAGAGGCCGGCGAAGAACATCAGCTCGCTGGACAGCCACACCACGGTTCCGACGGAGACCATGTTGGGGCGGTTCAGCGCGGGATGAGGGGCGGCGCTGGGGGCTTGGGTCGCAGATGTCACAGGGTCATTATGGCCCGAAGTCAGCACAGTTCACCAACGGGAAACGGCGGTCGTGGCGCCGTTCGGCAGCGGGCGATGCCCCCAACCGCGTCTTTACGCGGAACTTCCCGGCATGACTTTCTACAATTCGTAGATAATCTGTGACGGTGATCCCCACCACGAGCCCTGACGCGGCACAGACCTCCTGGCCCCTGATCTTCTCGTCCCTGCTGCGGCGTGAGGACCTCGAGACCGCACAGACCCGGTGGGCGATGGACACCATCATGTCCGGGGAGGCGACGCACGCGCAGATCGCCGGCTTCCTGATGGCCCTGCGTTCCAAGGGCGAGTCGGTGGGCGAGCTCGTGGGCCTCGTGGAGGCGATGCTCGGGCGGGCACTGACCATCGAGGTGGGCGGGCCGACCCTCGACATCGTCGGGACGGGTGGTGACGGTCTCGACACCCTGAACATCTCGACCATGGCCGCGCTCGTCGCCGCGGGTGCGGGTGCGAGGGTGGTGAAGCACGGCAATCGCGGCGCGTCCTCGGCATCCGGAGCGGCGGATGTCATCGAGGAGCTCGGTGTGCGCCTCGATCTCGCCCCCGCGACGGTGGGCCGGGTGGCCGAGCTCGTGGGCATCACGTTCTGCTTCGCCCAGGTGTTCCACCCGTCGATGAAGCACGTGGCCGTACCGCGCAGGGAGCTCGGCGTCCCGACTGCGTTCAACTTCCTCGGTCCGCTCAGTAACCCGGCCGGCGTCCAGGCGCAGGCGGTCGGGTGCTCGGACGCCCGGATGGCGCCCCTGATGGCCGGCGTGCTCGCGGCTCGGGGCGCGCGCGCACTGGTCTTCCGGGGCGACGACGGCCGCGACAAGCTGACGACGAGCAGCACGTCGACGCTGTGGGAGGTACGCGACGGCGGGGTGCAGGAGTACAAGGTGCACCCCGGCGACTTCGGACTCGAGGTGGTGTCCGTCGACGCCCTGCGCGGACGTGATGCGCGGAGCAACGCCGCCGTCGTCCGTGCCGTCCTGGCGGGGCAGGAAGGCCCGGTCCGCGACGCCGTCGTCCTCAATGCGGCCGCCGGGCTCGTCGCCCTTAACGTGGAGGCGGACGGGCCGCTGCCGGAGCGCATCGCCGACGCCATGGAGCGCGCCCGCGCGTCCATCGATTCAGGATCTGCCGCCGGCGTCCTCGACCGCTGGGTCGAGGTCAGCCGGTCCTTCTGAACCGGACCCGATCCGGCCGCGGTACGGACCGGGCCCGCTGGCCCGTTCCGCGAGGGGGAGTCAGCTGTCGAACCCGAGGGAGAAGGCCGCGTCGAGGTCGTGCTGGGAGTACGAGCGGAAGGCGATCTGCGTCGTCGTCGAGCGGATGCCCTCGATCTTCGACAGCCGGTCTGCGATGACGTCCGCGAGGTCCTCGTGCCGGCTGACGCGCGCGATCGCGATGAGATCCCACTCACCGGTCACGGAGTACACCTCGCTGATGCCCTCGATCTCGGAGATGGATTGCGCGCTCTCCGGGATGCGGGAGGCGTCCGTCTGGATGAGGACGAATGCTGTGATCATGGTCTGCCTCTCGGTGGTCGTTCGGGGCCTACGCTACCCGGCCTGCACCGCGGCGACGCGCTGCCAGTGACGCCAGGGCGCGGGGGAGCACCAGCAGGAGCCCGAGGACGAGCAGCGTGACGATCTGGAAACTGAGGGCCACCCCGGCTCCTGAGGCACCCCGGAGGAGGAGTCCTCCGACGACGGTGACGAGCCACAGCACGAGCCCCGTGGGACGGACCGCGGACGGCGAGCGCCACGCACGGCTGACGACGACGGCGCAGGTGTAGGCGACGAGGAACGGCCAGGCGGTCTCGAGGACGCCTGCGACCGACAGGCCACGTTCGTGCGTGCTGCGCCCGGAGGTGGCGAAGACGAGGATCGCAGCGATGTCGACGGCGAACCACACGGCCGGCGTCCCGGAGGAACGGTGAGGACGGCGCCCGCCGGCGGAGGGGTCGCTGCGCTGCATGGCACAAGAGCCTAGTGGTTGTCGACGGCGTTCCCGTGCACTACCTTCGACCCGGACCTGCGCACGGGGCGCGGCCGCACCGAAGGGGTTTCCCATGGGTTCCATCACGCCGTGTCTCTGGTTCGACGGCGATGCCGAGGCCGCTGCCACGCTGTACACCTCGGTGACCAGGAACTCCCGCATCCTGGCGGTGACACGTGCGGGCGGACGTCCCGAGGACCCGGCGATCACGGTCTCCTTCGAGCTCGACGGGCTGCCCTTCGTCGCCCTGAACGGCGGACCGCAGTTCACCTTCACCGAGGCGGTCTCGTTCCAGATCTCGTGCGCGGACCAGGCCGAGGTGGACCACTACTGGTCCGCCCTGACGGCGGACGGTGGTCAGGAGAGCCGGTGCGGGTGGCTGAAGGACCGCTACGGCGTGTCGTGGCAGATCATCCCGACGGTCCTGCCCGAGCTGATCGGCGGGGACGACCCGGAAGGCGCCCAGCGCGCGATGGCCGCGATGCTCGAGATGCGGAAGCTCGACATCGCGGTGCTCGAGGCGGCCTACCAGGGGCGGTGAGAACCGGCCGGCTCCGCGGACGGATCCTGACCGCATCCGGTCCCGACGCGATGCCCACCGCTCCTACCCTGAACTCACCCGCTCGAACCCTTCGGACGGCTGCGATGAAGGAGGAGCGATGAGCACATTCGAGGACCGCCCGAGGACCGCGCTGCTGGTGATCGACGTCCAGGAGGGCGTGGTGGCGAACGCCTTCGCACGCGAGCAGGTGATCTCGAGCATCGCGGGCCTGGTGACGAAGGCGAGGGACGCCGACACCGCCGTCGTCTGGGTGCAGCACTCCGACGCCGAGCTGGAGCGGGGGAGTGCTGCCTGGCGCATCGTGCCCGACCTCGAGCCGCTGCCCACCGAATCCGTGGTGCACAAGACGTACGGGGACTCGTTCGAGGCGACCGACCTCGAGCAGGTGCTGGGCGCAGCTGCGGTGGGGCACGTCGTCGTCACGGGCGCCCAGACCGACGCGTGCATCAGGTCGACCATCCATGGCGCGTTCACACGCGGGTACGACGTGACGCTGGTGGGGGACGCGCATACGACGGACGATCTCAGTGCATGGGGAGCACCCGAGCCCGACGGCGTCATCCGGCACACGAACATGTACTGGCAGTACCAGTCCGCGCCCGGTCGTACGGCGCAGGTGGTGTCAGCCGACGACGTCTCCTTCGTGCGGGCGTGACGCCGGCGAGGCTGCGTTCACCGTCACGCCGGCGTGGGCCGGAAGCGGTGCGGCACGGCGTCGCCGCCGTCCACCAGGGCGAGGACGAGCTCCCCGAGCAGCGGGGCGAACTTCGCGCCGTGTCCCGAACAGGGTGACAGGACGGTGACACCGTCCGCCCGGTCGATGACGAAGTCCCCGCTGCGAGTGCTGGTGAACAGGCACGTGGTCTCCGCGTAGGGTTCCGGGACGAGGCCCGGCAGATGGCGGTCGACATACCGGATCACCCGCTGTCGGTTGGTCTCGTCCACCACGCCGTCCTGCTCTGCGGCCGAGCGGAGTCGCTTGCCTCCCTGGTACTCCGCGACCTTCACTCCTGCCCCGATACCCGCGAGGGCCGCGTCACGGCCGCCCGGAAGCGCGTACACCACCATGGCGTCGGTCTTGTGGATGCTCGTCGGCCACGGCTTGGGACCTTCTGCGCCGTCGGCCGCCGGGAAGTGGTACGCCGGCTCCTGGGTGACCTCGACCGGAGGCAGGGCGCTGCGGAGCGTTCCCGGAAGGTCGAGCCGCTCGAGGAGATCGGGGAGCCAGCCTCCGGAGGCCACGACGAGCTGCTCCGCCTCGAGTGACCTGCCGCCCGCGGCGATGAGACGGTAGCCGCCGCGCGTGCGGTGCATCCTGGAGGCGGACCAGCCCTGCAGCTCTCCGCCCCGTACGACACCGCCTGTGCGAGCATTGCGTCAACGGTTCCCTCGGGATCCAGGACGCCCGCATCCGGGTGCCACAGGACCGGCGTCTCGAACGGCAGACCCCAGCGCATGGTCGCAGCCTCGGGGGAGAGGAGCTCGTGCTCCACACCCGCTGCCGCGAGGACGAGCGCGAAACCCTCCGGATCATGGGCGGTACCGTGATCGAGCGCGCCGGTCCGCGTCATGAGGGGGAGGCCGTGGGCGGCCTCGAGCTCCTGCCAGCCGAGCGCTGCACGCCGCACCAGGTCGACGTAGAAGCGCTCGTCGTAGGCGTACCTGAAGATCTTGGCCGACCCGTGGGAGCTTCCACGACGGTGCGCCGGGGTCTCCTGCTCGAGCACGACGACGTCGTGCCCGCCCTGCGCGAGGCGCCAGGCGGCGGATGCCCCCGCGAGCCCTGCCCCGATCACCGCGACCGTGGTCATGTGCGCCTCCTGTCATCGGTTGTCATCGGTTGTGTCAGGGGAGGCGGCTGGCTCTCCTGACGGACGGTACGTGCGCGCGTGTGGCGTCGAGCGGCACGGGACTCACCAGTACGGCCTGTCCGCGGGTAATCCTTCCGCTGCTCGTGGGTCGGCAGCGCAGACCGCCCCGCCCGCGCATCGCCTTATGGGCTCCCGGGGCCAGGACACGGTCCATCCACGCGCAGGGGTGTGCGTGCCTGCCTCCTGTGAAGGAGACGGTGCCGCCGTCCGATGCGAGCGCGAAGTCGTAACCGATGAGCGGTGTCAGCTCCGCTCCGCGCAGAACGACGTTGCGGCGGGGGAGCAGCGGGTCGAAGCGGTCCGCGCCGAGTTCGTCCGCGATGGCTTCCAGGGACTCGACGGCGAACAGTGTCACGGCGGCGTCCATGTGTGCGGCTTTACCGAAGAACCGGTCGCCCACGATGCCCTTGCCCGCAACGACGTCGACTGACACCGCATCGGTCGTCAGTACGTCGGCCGCGCCGTCTTTGGCCCGGCCGAAGTAGGCATGATCGGGAGACACCAGCAGGTGGAGGATCTCGACGTCGTACCGGTACTGGTCTGCCATGGTCTTACGCTAGCCGCTCGGTGTCCACCGGGGACAAGCTGTACTGCATCGCAGGTTGTTCGCCACCCGTGGTCGTAGAGCGCTGACAACGACCGTCGCGCCGCGCCGCGACGCCGAACATGTTCATCGGCTCAGGAGTGGTGGCAAGGGGTAGCCAAGAATGAGCTTGACATAATGTAGATTATCGGCGAAATAGTGCACCTGGGGAAGAGGGCTCACAACGGGCGATTCTCCTACCCTAGGTATCAGCCTGCTGCATGCCCGGCACGAACCCCACGACCTGCCTGATTTGCTCTTCTGACAGGTGCCGGCGCACGCCGCTTCCCGCAGCCTCACTCCACAAGGGCTTGAAGACCCGAAGCATCGCACGATAGGCCGGCAGCATCTCCCTCCGCGAATTGCCGCTTTCCTTCAGTACGAAATCCGCTTGTTCTGTCCAACGATCGTGCTTCACGAGGTGCCTGGCGTAGACGAGCAAGCGACTCTCGAGTGGATGATTGCCGTCAAAACCACGGAACGTGCCGTGGTGCTCGTCCACCCCGACCTGCTTCCACCCGCCATCGAGTGCTCTGACACTGGCTCCGATGATCCGGAACATGTCGAAGATGTCCCATACCACCTCGCATTCTGCCTGCGACATCGGAGGAACTATTCCAGCGAACTCCTCCGAATAGTCCCCCACGAATCCGCTCTCAAGAATCTGGATCCCTTGGACCTCATCGTCTTTGTCGTAGGAGGAATCCCCGAGGTCTCCCTTGGACGCCAGAACCAGACGATGCAACTGGACGAGTATTCTGCGCTCGAACGGCGACAGATCGGGGGTGTCGGCAGCTGAGCCCGGCCGATCACTGTCGACACCCTTCGGTGGCTCCAACCGCAGATGACTGGCGAGCACGTCCAGTATGTAACGACTTGACGTGACGCCCTGTAGCTGCGCTGCTCTGGTGATCTGATCCTGCAAATCATCGTCGATGTCGATCATGACGGTGGTGGCCATACGGGTCTCCTTTCGAGACAGATACCTTCGAGAGTGTGGGTCGCAGGCACGATGCAGAATCAGTGGGTGTCGCCCGCCGACCTCACGTCGGAGCAGGGGACACAGGACACCACTCCCCTCCCCCACGGTCACGCCTCTCGGCGTGTCCGACGTCGTGATCCGCAACGGCTAGGTGAGGCTGATGGCTGACCAGGACACGGGCGGAAGCGACACGGTGAGTGTGCCTTCGTCGACCGAGACGCCGACGAGGGATTTGAGGCCGACCCGGTCCTGGTCCTCGAACGTGTTCTTCGCGTAGACGTCGTCATCGTGCAGGGTGAGCGCCTCGGTGATCGTGGTGACACCGAGGTCGGAGACATCGATCGAGACATCGATCGATTCGGTCTGGCTGCGGTTCACGAGGAACACCGCCGACGAGCCGGCCTCTCCGTCCCTTGTTGCGACAGCGTCGACGAGCGGCGCACGGCCGTAGACGGAGGTCTCGTAGGTGTCCACCTCGATGGTCGGGCGAAGAACTTCACCTCGGGCCAGGCGTGCTGTGACCGAGAACGGGAAGAAGGTGCTCTGGCGCCAGGCAGCACCACCTGGCTCCGTCATGATCGGCGCGATGACGTTCACGAGTTGCGCCAGCGACGCAGACGCGACCCTGTCGTGGTTCTTGAGCAGGGTGATCATGAGGTTGCCGAGCACGACGGCGTCGGCGACGGAATAGACGTCCTCGAGTAGGCGGGGCGCAAAGGTCCACTGGTCGTTGACCTCGCCGGAGGCTTGGTGCTCGTCGAGGTACCAGATGTTCCACTCGTCGAAGGACAGGTTGATGGTCTTGTCGCTGCGTACTTTGTGCTTGACGTGATCGGCGGCGGTGACGACCGCGTGGATGAAGTACTCCATGTTCAGTGACGAGGCGAGATAGGAACCGAGGTCGCCGCCGCGCTCCTGGTAGTACGCGTGGCAGGAGATGTAGTCCACGTGGTCATAGGCGTGTTCGAGCACGATGCGCTCCCAGTCGCCGAAGGTGGGCATCGAGGAGCCGGAGGATCCGCAGGCTACGAGCTCCAGGGTCTTGTCCGCCGCCTTCATGGCCTGTGCGGTGCGGGCCGCGAGCTGACCGTAGGCGTCGGCGCTCATGTATCCGGTCTGCCAGGGTCCGTCCATCTCGTTTCCGAGACACCACATGCGGATGTCGTAGGGCTCCACAGCGCCGTTGGCCACGCGTTGGTCGCTCAGTGCCGTTCCTGACGGGTGGTTGGCGTACTCGAGGAGGTCGAGGGCACTGTCGATCCCGCGCGTCCCGAGGTTCACGGCCATCATCAACTCGGAGCCGGTGAGTGTGCACCAGCGAGCGAACTCGTCGATGCCCACCTGGTTCGATTCCAGAGAATGCCACGCGAGGTCACGGCGGACCGGGCGCTGATCGCGTGGGCCCACACCGTCCTCCCACCGGTAGCCGGAGACGAAGTTGCCGCCCGGGTAACGGATCGTCGTCGAGCCGAGCTCTTTGACCAACTCGACCACGTCGAGCCGGAACCCGTCCTCGTTGGCGGTGGGATGATCCGGCTCGTGGATGCCGCCGTACACACACCGGCCGAGGTGCTCGACGAACGAACCGAAAATCCTACGATTCAGGGGCGCAACGACCGCCGAACGCACAATGACAATACGGGCACTGGTCACAACATCATCCTGTCCATGAGTACGTATGAGAAGAGGTCTTCCTCGGAGCCTGGGAGCGCGGAGGAGGCCCGGCTCCCTGCCCGGGTGCGGGTGGTCCGGCTGGCGCGATCACGCCCGGAGTCAGCGGAATCGGACGGTGTCCGTTCCACCCTTCTGCGAGAGCGAGACCGGCGCACTCTGCCCGTCCCGCTCGATCACGTAGTCACCGTAGAAACCCGTGATCGACAGGCGCGCGTCATCATCCGTGCGCAACGACGTCCGCGGCAGCCACCATTCACCCTTGATCAGCGACCGCAGTGCATGGAATGACGGTTTCGGCGTGCCGTCTGCGCGAACCAACCCGCCCGGCGCACCGAGCCACGCTCCGTCGTCGGTGAACCCCCAGTACGTGATGGCCTGCACGGCCGGGTGGCCCACGAGTGAGCGATAGTGGCGGACGATCTCGTCCGCCTGCCTGGCCTCTCCATCGGGCGTCGATGGCCAGGAGGGGATCTGGTAGTCGTTGAGGTCGACGATCTCCGGCGGCATGAGGTGCCCCGACAGAAGGGTCGTCTCGGTGAGATGGAGGGGAAGCCCGAAACGGGCGAATCGGTCGACCATCGCAAGCATGGCCTCTTCTCCCCAGTACCCCTGATGCATGTGGGTCTGCAGGCCGATTGCATCCACGGCGATCCCAGCTTCGAGCACGCCCTCGATGAGGGCTTCGTAGTCGCTCGACAGGTCGAAGTCGTTCAGGACGAGCGTCGCCGACGGGTTGGCGGCACGGGCTTCCTCGAATGCGAGCTGAATCATGGGCACGCGACCGATGCTCTGCGCCAGCCGGGTGATGCCGTTGTCCTCCGCAGTGAACACGGGCATGATGACGACCTCGTTGATGGCGTCCCACGTGTCGATGACCCCTGAGAAGTCGGTGACCTCGCGTCGGATCCTCCCGCGTTGCAGCCGCTCGATCTCCGCCACCGGTAGACCGGTGAGCCACTCGGGTGTGAGCGTGTGCCAGGTCAGCGGATGCCCCTTGACCGTCACTCCGTGCTCGGCGAACCACGAGGCGGTCCGGAGGAGTCTTCTGGTGTCGGGCTTGCCGCGGGTCGGCTCGAATCCCCGCCAGTAGAACGGAAGGGTCGCCGTGTTGAAGAGGTCCAGCCACATCGTCTCGAGCTCCGGCAGGCCGGCGAGCTGCGCCCCGCCGAAAACGGCCTCCCCCGCGGTGTCCTGCGCGGTCTCCCCATTGGCGAGCGGGATGAAGTCGAAACCGATGTTGCCGAAGGCGAACTCATGACGCTGCTGTTCGACGGTGACATCCTCGTTGCGCACGGGGTTTCCGACAGCGTCCAGCACGGTGATCTGAACGGTTCCCCGGCGGTGATCGACACTCATGAGGCGCTGCGGGCGATCTCGGTGAAGCTCGGGTGGAAGGCCCGGTCGAAGCCCACGACGCGGGTTCCACCGGAGAGCTGCACCGAGTGCGTGATCCGCAGATCGCTGCTCGACGCTCCGAGAGCAAGGACGATCTCCCCCGGTTCGACGACCCGCTCGCCGTTCCGGCCGGTGAAGCTGGTGACATCTGCGGGGACCTGTATCGAGAGCTCGACGGCTTCGCCGGGCATCAGGTCGACGCGCTGGAAACCGACCAGACGCTGCACCGGGCGCACCACGGACGCGACCGGATCGTGGACGTAGATCTGGACGATCTCCGTCCCGGGACGGTCCCCGGTGTTGCGGAGACGGAGGCCGAGGGTCGCCGTTCCGTCGACCCCGACCGTATCCGGCCCGTGCTGGCCGGCGCTCCAGTCGAAGGTCGTGTAGCCGATCCCGTGCCCGAACGCGAAGGCCGCGGTCGGGTCGATGCTCGACACTCCGTTGGAGCGCGCCAGGGGCGCGGCGAGGTAGGTGGACGGCTGCGTGCCCTCCGAGGCCGGGATGCTGACAGGCAGACGGCCGCTCGGATTGACCCGGCCGGAGAGGATGCCGGCCAGTGCCACGGTTCCTTCTTCCCCTGCGAAGAACGCCTGCACGATGGCGCCGGCGCCCGTGACAGCCGATCCCAGCGCGTAGGGTCGTCCAGCGAGCAGGGCGACGACGGAAGGAGTCGATGTCGCCAGGACGGCGTCGAGAAGATCCTGTTGGGCCCCGGGCAGACGAAGCGACTCGACGTCGCAGCCCTCACCGCTCGTGCCGCGGCCGAAAAGCCCGGCCCGGTCGCCGAGGGCGACGATGACGACGTCGGCCCGCGTCGCGGCGTCCACCGCTGCGGAGATCCCGGCGGTCTCCCCTCCATCGATCGTCGTGCCTGGTACGTACTCGATGTCGGCGTCGGGGAACTCGATGCGGAGGCTGGCTAGCAGGGTGGGCAGTTCGATACCGAGGGGTGTGTCAGGATGCTGCACGCCGACATGCGCAGGGAACGAATAGCAGCCCAGGACGGCGAACGGGTCATCGGTCGTCGGCCCGACGATCGCAATCCGGCGCGGGGCGGCGAGCGGAAGGGTCCCGTCATTGCTCACCAGCACGATGGATTGTTCGGCGATCTCGCGGGCGACCTGCCGATTGCCGGCGTTGTCGAGGTCGATGGTGCCGCGGATACCTTCCGCGTTGTCCACGTTGACGTCCCGCAACGCTTCGGGCGTGGCGTCCCAGTCGGGATCGAGCAGTCCGAGTTCGACCTTCTGGCGCAGCACACGCCGGAGGGCACGATCAATGACGGCCTCGGGCAGGTCGCCCGACCGGACCGCGTCGGCCAGCGGCGCACCGAAGGTCTTCACCGTCGGTAGTTCGACGTCGACGCCCGCACTGAGCGCGAGGGCGGCGGCTTCGCCCCACGAACCCGCGACGCCGTGAAGCATCTTCAGGAAGGCGATGCCGAAGTAGTCGGCCACGACCGTGCCGTCGAAACCCCAGGCGTCGCGCAGGACTCCGGTGAGCAACGACTCGTCGGCCGCCGATGGCACACCGTCCATGTCCGTGTAGGAGTGCATGACGGAACGCGGCTTACCTTCCCGCATGACCATTTCGAACGGGACGAGCAGCACGTCCGCGAGTTCACGCGGACCGACCGAGACCGGCGCGAGGTTACGGCCGGCTTTCGACGCCGAGTATCCGACGAAGTGCTTGAGAGTGGCGACGATTCCTGCGGCCTCGAGGCCACGCACGTACGCCGTTCCGACGGTGCCGATGAGATACGGGTCCTCCCCGATGGTCTCCTCGACCCGACCCCAGCGGGCATCCCGCACCACGTCGAGCACCGGCGCAAGGCCCTGGTGGATGCCGACCGAGCGCATGTCGGACCCGATGCGGTGTGACATCCGCTCGATGAGGCCCGGATTGAACGAGGCCCCCCAGGCGAGGGGCACCGGATAGGCGGTCGCCCCCCAGGTCGCGAAACCGGCGAGGCATTCTTCGTGCGCGACAGCCGGGATGCCGAACCGGTTGGATGCTGCGATCCGGCGCTGGCTGCGCAGGAGGGACAACGCCCCGAGCGCCGGGTCCACCGGAGCCGAGCCGAACGGCCGGGTCAACTGGCCGAGCCCGTTCGGTAGGAGGGCATCGAGGTCGACGACGTCGTCCATGTCGTTCTGATGGGGAGCGACGTCACCTCCCTCATTGGACGCTCCGACCCAGACGCCGAACAGCTGGGCGATCTTCTCCTCGAGCGTGAGCTCCGTGAGAAGTGCTTCGGCACGGTCGGATGCAGATGCGTTCACGTCGTGCCATGCAGGCATGGTCGTCGTGGATGTCGTGGTGCTCAAGGGAGTCCTAACCTTTTACGGCGCCGGTGAGTCCGCCGACGATGCGACGCTCGAACAGCGTGAAGAATATGAGTGCCGGAATCATGGACAGTGAGGTGAAGGCGAGAACCTTTGCCGTGTCCACCGAATACTGCGAAGCGAAGGCCTGGACGCCGAGCGGCAGGGTGTACGTCGCCTGGTCGCCGAGGATGAAGAGCGGCAGGAGATAGCTGTTCCAGCTCGCCACGAACGCAAGGATGCCCGTCGTCACCACGCCGGGCAGTGACAGAGGAACGACCATCCGGAAGAAGAAGCCCAGACGGCTGGTCCCGTCGATCGACGCCGCCTCCTCGATCTCGTCGGGGATGGCCTTGAGGAACGGCACCAGGATGATGATCGTCACCGGCAGGCCGAAGGCGATCTGCGGGAGGATCACGCCGGCCAGGCTGTTCATCAGGCCCAGTTCCCTGACGAGGATGTAGAGCGGCGTGATCGCCACGGTCATGGGGAACATCAGCCCGGCGGCGAACAGTGAGTACATCGCCCCTCGGCCGGCAAACCTGTATCGCGCGAGGATGAAGCTCGCCATCAGGCCGAGCACCACCACTCCGACGGTCGTGGCGAGCCCGGCGATCGCAGAGTTGCCGACCTGCCGCCAGAAGGTGGAGCTGGCGAGCACCTCGGCGTAGTTGTCGAGATTCCACGGGTTCGGGAATCCCGCGGGCGAGTTGGTGATCTGCGAGTTGTCGCGGAACCCCCCGAGGATGATGTAGATGACGGGTCCGAGACAGAGTGCGATGAAGACGAAGGCGATGAAGTAGGTCGCCGGGCTCCCCCACTCCTGGCGGTCACTCCGCGAACGCTTCGTGGCCGGGCGCCCGGGGGCTTCGAGAACAGCCATCACTTCTTTCCTTCTGTGAGGGCACCTGCGGTGTCGCGTGAGAGAACGAATCGCTGATAGATCAGTGCGATGGCAAGGGAGATCAGGAACATGACGACGGCGACAGCACTGCCGAAGCCGAAGTTGCCCGACGTGCGGCCGTTGGCGACCATGTAGGTGGCCATGGTGGAGGTCCCGGCAGTGGAGGCGACGTACTGGCCCCAGATGATGAAGACGAGGTCGAACAACTGGAGCGAGCCGATGATGGACAGGAAGGCCCAGATCCGTAGCGTCGGCCCGAGGAGCGGCAGCGTGATGGTGCGCTGGATCTGCCAGTAGCTGGCCCCGTCGATCGCGGCCGCCTCGAACAGTTCGTCGGGGATGCTCTGCAATCCGGCGAGGAAGAGGATGACGGCGAAGCCGATGTACTTCCACGAGATGATCACCATCAGGGACCAGATGGCGATACTCGGATCGGAGAGCCAGTCCTTCTGGAAGGCTCCCAACCCGATGCTCTCGAGCACTCCGTTGACCGAACCGGATGTCTGCAGCATGAGACCCCAGCCGATGCCGACGATGACCTCGGAGATGATGTACGGGACGAAGATGAGGACCCGGATGATCGAGCGGCCGCGGATCTTCTGGTTGAGCAGGAGCGCGAGGACGATCGCAATGGGTCCCTGGATGACCAGGGAGAGCACCAGGATGAACCCGTTGTGCCGCAGCACATCGTGGAACGCGCTGTCCTGGAGGATGATCAGGTAGTTCTCGAAACCGACGAAGTCGGTAGCCGGCCCGAAGCCCTTCCAGCGGAAGAAACCGTAGTAGCCGGCCAGGACGACCGGGAAGATGACGAAGCTGACGAAGACGACGATCGCCGGCCCGGCCAGAAGGGTGATCTCGAGGCGCTTGCGCCAGTCCGTCGCACGCCGTCTGGGTCGCGGTTCGGCAGGGGACGCCGCGTAAGCGCCGTCCCCTGCCTCAACCGTGTCCCGCGGCGGTCGCTGGTCCGTCATCGACGGAGCGCCCCCTGCAGGTTCAGTCATGATCCGCTGCTAGCCCTTCGCCGCTGCATCGCTCATACCGGAGACGATGTCCTCGGCTGTGCCCTGACCGGCGAACATGTCGACGGCGCCCTTGTTCAGCGCGTTTCCGACGTTCTGTCCGAAGAGGGTGTCGAGCCACACGGTGACGTACGGTGCCTCGTTGTACGCCTCGAGGATCGACTGCAGCGCCGGGTCGGTGACAGCTGCCTGGGCGTCCTGGTTGGCGGGGATCGTCTGGAACGCCGCCGCGTAACCTTCCTGCTGCTCCTGCTGCATGAAGAAGTTCAGGAATGCGGTGCATTCTTCCTGGGGGGCCTGAGCGGAGCAGGTGAAACCGTCGACACCGCCCATCATGGCGCCGGGCTCACCGTCGCCGCCGTCGACCTCGGGGAACGGGAACCAGCCCAGGTCCGGCAGCGGCTTCTCGTCAGGAGTCAGTGAAGCGATGACACCGGGGTTCCACGCTCCCATGAGCTCCATCGCTGCCTTCTTGTTCGCGAGGAGTCCGGCCGAGCTACCCGCGCCCTGCTGCGCCGAGGTGGTGAGGAATCCGTTGTTGAACGGCTCCGTGTCCACGAACTCCTGCAGGTTCTCGCCGGCCTCCAGCCAACATGGGTCGTTGAACTCCATGGTGTCGGCGGCCGTGTTGATGGCGTCCTGCGAGCAGGCTCGCACCGCGAAGAAGTAGTACCAGTGGGCTGCGGGCCAGGCATCCTTGGCGCCGACCGCGATGGGGTCGATCCCTGCACCCTTGAGGCCGTCGACGGCGGAACCGAGCTCGTCGATGGTGGTCGGTGTTCCTTCGACGCCCGCTTGGGTGAGGAGGTCCTGGCTGTAGTAGATGCCACCGGGAAGAAGGGCGGTCGGCATTCCGTAGATCTTGCCGTCGACCGCGAAGGCGTTCAGCACGCTCTCGGGCACGGCGGCTGTGGTGGCGTCGTCGATGGAGTCCGTGATGTCCATGGCCTGTCCGGCCGCAACGACGTCCGCGAGCTTGCCGCCGCCGCGCGCCATGAAGATGTCGGGTGCATCGCCGGAGTTCAGCGCCGTCTGGAGCTTCCCGTCCATCTCTTCGTTCTGGATCGACTGGATCTCGATCGTGACTCCCGGGTTCGCCTCCTCGAAGGATGCGACGGTGTCCTCCCAGTACGCCTTACCGGCGCCGGTGGTCGAGTTGTGCCAGAACGTCATGGTGACGTCGCCACCTTCAGTTGCTCCGCTGTCGGAGCCACATGCAGACAGCCCGCCGAGGGCGAAAGCTGATACCGCCCCAACGGTCAGCAGCTTCCTCATGTTTTGCTTGTTCATCTTTGAACGCCTCTCGAAAGTTTCGACATTTTCGTCGAAGACACCTAGTGTGTGGTGAGCGTAACAGTGACGACCCGGGGAGGCGCAAGCCTCTCCCGCAACGAATCAGGATCGGACCCTCATGATCGACACGAGTCGCAAGGTCAAACTCAACGAATTGGCCGACGCGGCGGGTGTTTCGCTCTCCACGGTCTCCAAGGTGCTCAATGGGCGGTCGGACGTGTCAGCGCGGACGCGGGCCAAGGTCGAACAGCTTCTCGTCACGCACGGATACCAACGACGTGCGGGCCTACCCAGCAGGGACACCCTGATCGAGCTCGTTTTCCCCGAACTCGAGACGGCTTGGGCCATGGAGATCATCCGTGGAGTCGAAAATGTCGCTCGCGCCAACGAATTGAGCGTCGTCCTCACGGAATCCGGTGATCGCCACTCGCCGTCCCCCGCCTGGCTCACCGGTGTTCTCCGACGGCGCCCGGTCGGGGTCGTACTCGTCTTCGCCGATCTCGCGGCAGAGGCGAAGGCCATCCTCCAGTCCCGCGCCATTCCGTTCGTCATCATCGACCCAGCCGGGGACCCGGCGCCGGATGTCCCTGCGATCGGGTCGGCGAACTGGTCCGGTGGCCTCGTCGCTACTCGCCATCTCATCGAACTGGGCCATACGCGGATCGCCGCGATCACCGGACGCGACGACATGATGTGCTCCTTCGCCCGCGTCGACGGCTACCGGTCAGCGATGAACGCGGCCGGCATCGGAATCGATGCACGCTTCGTGCGCTTCGGTAACTTCCAGGTCGACGGCGGCCGCAGCATCGCTCTCGAACTCCTGACGCTACCCGAGCGCCCCACAGCGATCTTTGCGGGGAGCGATCTTCAGGCGCTCGGCGTCATCGAGGCTGCCAGGACCCTCGAGCTCCGTGTGCCCGATGATCTGTCCATCGTCGGCTACGACGATCTGCAGCTCGCTCAGTGGTCCAGCCCTGCGCTCACAACCGTGCATCAGCCGCTCACCGCGATGGCCGAGGAAGCGGCGCGGCTCGTCATCCGCATGAGCAAGAGCACCCTCACAACCATCCCCCGGATGGACCTGGCAACGCGGCTCGTGATCCGTGAGAGTACGGCCGCGCCTACTACCGGCTGACGGGCGAGACCGCGGCGAACGGGAACCGGCCCATCTGCATCGACGGCCAGATTCCAGCCGATCGCGCATTCCGACGCACATCGATTCTGGTCATCCTTATTGTGCTTTATCACGGCGTATCGTTAGCGAACTTCCAGGAGGCGGGGTCACATGAACCATCAGGAGAAAAGCATGCAGGGCTTGAAAGTACTTTTTATCGGCGGTAGCGGAATCATCAGCGCCCACTGCACGAGACAGGCAGTCGACGCAGGAATGGACGTCTATCTCCTCAATCGCGGAACCACCAACGTGCGTCAGATACCCGCGAGCGTCACCACTTTCGTCGCCGACTCCCGGGACAAGCAGTCCGTCCTCGATGCGATCAGTGGTCACACCTTCGACTGCGTCGTCAGCTGGGTCACCTTCACTCCGGAACAGGTGAAGCAGGACATAGAGATATTCGCCGGACGAACCGGACAATACGTCTTCATCAGTTCGGCATCGGCATATCAGACACCGCCTACACATATGCCCGTCCTCGAATCCACGCCGCTGAGGAATCCTTTCTGGGAATATTCACGCAACAAGATCGCGTGTGAGGACCTCCTTACTGCGGCCTATCGCGAGGAGGGATTCCCCATGACGATCGTCCGGCCGTCCCACACCTACGACGAGACCCTGATTCCCTTCGACGGAGGATGGACCGTTGTGGAACGTATGCGCGCCGGGCGACCCGTCATTGTGCCGGGAGACGGAACGTCGCTGTGGACGATCACACACAGCCGCGATTTCGCGAAAGGCTTCACGGGTCTGCTCGGAAATACCTCCGCGATCGGTGAAGCCGTGCACATCACCGGCCAGGAGACGCCTTCATGGAATCAGATCTACACCCTCGTCGCGGAAGCTGCCGGCGTGCCGAATCCCGTTCTGGTCCATGTGCCGTCGGAAGCCATTGCCGTAGCGGACCCCGAGTGGGGTGCAGGGCTGTTGGGCGACAAATCCCACACGATGATCTTCGACAACACGAAAATTCGCTCACTCGTCCCGGGATTCATCGCCAGCACCCCCTTCAGTCACGGCGCGCGGGAGATCATCGCCTGGTACGACGCGGACCCGGCGCGCCGAACAGTGGACGCCCGTATGGACGCCTTGATGGACCGGATCGCGTCAGCGTACGCCCCACGTCCGTTCTGACACCCGACAGCGCTCCCGGGGGACCCGAATACAGACACGTTCCGAGTACAGACAAGTTGGTGCACATGAAGCTACCGTCGGGGCCAGTCCTGGCCGGCACATACCCGGATCCAAGCATTCAGCGAGTGGGTGAAGACTATTACCTGGTGACATCGACCATGGAGTACTTCCCTGCTGTGCCGATGTTTCACAGCACCGATCTTGTCTCGTGGACGCAAGTCGGGCACGTGATAGATCGAATCGATCAGCTGGATCTCGCGACGGTACCAAGTTCGGGAGGGCTTTTCGCCCCCACGATCAGGTGGGCACGGGGCACCTGGTATGTCGTGTGCACACTGGTTCACGGCGAAGGTCGGCAGGGGAACTTCCTCGTGACGTCGACAACCCCGACTGGTCCGTGGTCTGAACCGATATGGCTCGACGATGCACCTGGCATCGACCCCTCGCTCTTCTTCGACGATGATGGTCGAGCGTGGTTCGTCGGGACTCACCTCGCTGAAGAGCCCGACTGGCCGAGTCAGACGGTGGTGTGGATGCAGGAGTTCGATCTGAAGTCCTCCCGCCTGACTGGCCCGAAATACAACCTTTGGCACGGCGCCCTGGAAGGCGCAGTGTGGGCAGAAGGACCCCACATATATCGGCGGAACGGCTGGTATTACCTGCTCGCCTCGGAAGGTGGCACGGAGTTCAGTCACGCGATCTCGGTGGCGCGCAGTCGGTCTGTCACGGGCCCGTACGTCGGCTATTCTGCTAATCCTGTGCTCAGCCACCGCCACTTCGGCCGAAAACATCCAGTGACGAATGTCGGCCATGCCGATCTGGTGGAGACGCCACAGGGAGACTGGGTAGCCATGCTGCTCGCTGCTCGTCCTTCTGGCGGATACCATACGAATCTCGGCCGCGAGACGTTCGCCGTCGAGGTTGCGTGGGAAGAGGATTGGCCTGTTTTCGCCCCTGGGATCGGACAGGTTCTCGCTGCTGACCCGGCCCCGAGAGTAGCGCCGCACATGCCGGATGCCCTCGAATGGAATCAGATCCGTAACGCCCGGGCGCTAGGAGCGGTCATTGATGTGGCTGCCGCCACGGTCGCACTTCCACCGGATCCATCGCCACTGTCCGCTATCGGAACTCCATCATTTCTCGGTGTGAGACAGAAGCACCACTGCGCCGACTTCACAGCGATGGTCCCTCTCAGCAAGGGCGCAGGTATTGCAGCACGGCAATCCGAGGATGCCTATCTACTTGCAATTCGCGATCACGATGCAGTGCGTGTGTGGCGCTCCGGGGAACTCGTCGCTGAATTACCCCCGGGCTCCGGTCCCATCACTCTCCGGACCGACAACCAGGACTACACCGTCGTATGTGGCGGACGTCAGATAACCGTGGACGGGCGCTATCTGAGCTCAGAGGTAGCGGGCGGCTTCCTCGGCGTCTGGTTCGGCGTGGTCGCCATCGGCGTCTCAGAGGACCCCGTGGTGTTCCGGGGCGTTTCATACGCGGGTGGTTAGCTCTTCAGGTCATGCTCGGTCGAGCATCCGACCATCGTGGGTGACCATCAGCAGCCAACAAAGATCAAGCGCACGGCTTACGGCACTGCGTGCCGCCCGTCAGGCGCCGATGTACTCAGCGAGGTGCCGTCCGGTCAGCGTGGAGCGAGCCGCGACGAGTTGCGCAGGCGTGCCCTCGAACACGATCGTGCCGCCGTCGTGCCCGGCACCCGGTCCGATGTCGATGATCCAGTCCGCGTGCGCCATGACCGCCTGATGGTGCTCGATCACGATGACGGACGTCCCCGAGTCGACCAGGCGGTCGAGCAGCGCGAGCAGGTTCTCGACGTCGGCGAGATGCAGGCCGGCGGTGGGTTCGTCGAGCACCAGGACACCGCTCTTCTCCCCCATGTGCGTCGCGAGCTTCAGGCGCTGCCGCTCGCCGCCGGAAAGGGTTGTCAGGGGCTGACCGAGGCTGAGATAGCCGAGACCGACGTCGGAGAGCCGGCTCAGGATGGCCCGGGACGCCGGGACCTTCGCCTCGCTGCTGCTGAAGAACCCGAGCGCCTCGGTGACCGGCATGGCCAGGACCTCGCTGATGTCCTGGCCCGCGAGCTTGTACTCGAGCACCTCGGCCATGAAGCGCTTGCCGTTACAGACCTCACACGTCGTGGCGACGCCGGCCATCATCGCGAGGTCGGTGAAGATCACCCCGGCCCCGTTGCAGGTGGGGCATGCGCCCTCGGAGTTCGCGCTGAACAGCGCCGGTTTGACCCCGTTGGCCTTGGCGAAGGCCTTCCTGATGGGTTCGAGCATGCCGGTGTAGGTCGCGGGATTGCTGCGGCGTGATCCCTTGATCGCGGTCTGGTCCACGGCCACGACGCCGTTGCGGCCGGCCACCGAACCGTGGATGAGCGAGCTCTTGCCCGACCCTGCGACGCCCGTGACGACGCACAGCACGCCGAGCGGGATGTCGACGTCGACATCGCGGACGTTGTGGGAGGTGGCTCCCCTGACCTCCAGGTTCCCGCTCCGCGCGCGCACTGCGGACTTCAGCGTCGCGCGGTCGTCGAGGTGACGTCCGGTCAGCGTCCCGCTGCGGCGTAGCCCCTCCACCGACCCTTCGAAGCAGATGGTCCCGCCGGCGGTTCCGGCGCCCGGTCCGAGGTCGACGACGTGATCGGCGATCGCGATCATCTCCGGCTTGTGCTCCACGACGAGGACGGTGTTGCCCTTGTCCCGGAGTTGCACGAGGAGTTCGTTCATGCGCTGGATGTCGTGGGGATGGAGACCGATGGTGGGTTCGTCGAAGACGTACGTGACGTCGGTGAGCGAGGACCCGAGGTGGCGGATCATCTTGGTCCGCTGCGACTCACCGCCGGAGAGCGTGCCGGAGGGACGGTCGAGGCTGAGGTACCCGAGCCCGATGTCGACGAACGAGTCGAGCGTCTCCCCCAGGGCCTTCAGCAGCGGCGCGACCGACGGCTCCGCGAGCGAGCGGACCCAGACGGCGAGGTCGCTGATCTGCATCCGGCATGCATCGGCGATGCTGACGCCGTCGATCCTCGAGGAGCGCGCGGCCTCGCTGAGCCGGGTCCCCTCGCACTCGGGGCACGCCGTGAAGGTCACGGCGCGGTCCACGAAGGCCCGGATGTGCGGCTGCATGGCCTCGCGGTCCTTCGACAGCATCGACTTCTGCATCTTCGGCACCAGGCCCTCGTAGGTGATGTTGATGCCGTCGACCTTGATCTTCGTCGGCTCCTTGTAGAGGAGGTCCTTCAACTCCTGGGCCGTGAAGTCCCGGATGGGTGTGTCAGGGCTGAAGAAGCCGGTACCGCTGTAGATCCGCCCGTACCACCCCTCCATGCTGTATCCGGGGATGGTCAGTGCCCCCTCGTTGAGGGTCTTCGAGTCGTCGTAGAGCTGGGTGAGGTCGATGTCCGTCACCTTGCCCATGCCCTCGCACCTCGGGCACATGCCGCCGGTGACCGTGAAGCTCCGGCGCTCCTTGACGGTGGTGCCACCCCGCTCGATCGTGACCGCGCCGGCCCCGCTGATCGAGGCGACGTTGAACGAGAACGCCTGCGGCGAGCCGATGTGCGGTTGTCCGAGCCTCGAGAAGACGATCCGCAGCATCGCGTTGACGTCGGTGGCGGTGCCGACGGTGGAGCGGGGATTGGCTCCCATCCGCTCCTGGTCGACGATGATCGCTGTGGTCAGCCCCTCCAGGAGATCTACCTCCGGACGGGCGAGCGGCGGCATGAACCCCTGCAGGAACGCGCTGTAGGTCTCGTTGATCATGCGCTGGGACTCGGCGGCGATCGTGTCGAAGACGAGGGAGCTCTTGCCCGAGCCGGAGACCCCGGTGAACACCGTGAGCCGCCGCTTCGGGATCTCGATCGTGACGTCCCTGAGGTTGTTCTCGCGGGCGCCCTGGACCCTGATCAGGTCGTGACTGTCGGCCGCCACCCGCTGTGGCCGGCCGGTCCCGCTGATGTCTGCACTGGTGTTTGCCGTGGTGTCTGCTGTGGTTCCTGCGGTGATGTCAGTCATGGCACGTCCGTTCCTCGGGCGCGTTACCGCTCCCTCGTGATTCCCAGGTCCTCCGTCGGCGACCCGTTCGATTCTCCGTCGTCGCGCCGTGGCGGACAAGGAGTGCCCTGCCCGTTCCTGTCCGCATGTGCGAGGGTGGGTGGATGAGCGCCCACTCCCCCATCGACGTCACGGGATCGCCGTGACGGCCCTCGCCGACCTGGTCGACCTCGTGCTCGCGGACGATCTGCCGCCCATCGTGACGGCCGGACATCCCGTGCTCAGGGCCCGCGCTCAGCCGTTCGACGGGCAGCTCGACGACGCGACCCTGCGACGGCTCATCGAGACCATGCGCCGTGTCATGCACGAGGCACCCGGCGTCGGCCTCGCAGCACCGCAGATCGGCATCCCCCTCCGCATCGCCGTGCTCGAGGACGCCGGATCGCCGGACCCGGAGGCTGCCGTGGCCCGCTCGCGCTCACCCCTGCCGTTCACCGCCGTCATCAACCCGGTCTACCGACCGGAGAACGGCTCGCTCGAGGTGTTCTACGAGGGTTGCCTCTCCGTCCCGGGCTACCAGGCGGTGGTGGGCCGCCACCGCAGCGTCGCCCTGACCTACACCCGGCCCGACGGCGTGGTGATCGACGACGTCCTCGAGGGCTGGGCCGCGCGCATCGTCCAGCACGAGACGGACCACCTCGACGGCGTGCTGTACCTCGACCGGGCCGAGCTGCGCTCGCTCAGCTCCGACCGCGAACACCACCGCTGGAGCCAGCCGACGGTCACGGATGCCCGGCGGAGCCTCGGCTTCTGACCGAGGCCCCTCCGGGGGCCCGTCCGCAGCGCGCGCGGATCAGCCGCCGACCTGGGCGCCGTCCTCAGCAGAATCCACCGCAGAATCCACTGCAGGGTTCGCCGCAGTGGGCAGGTACTTCGACCACCACCGCAGGATGTGCTCGAACCGCTGACGGCGGTGCCAGGGCGAGCCGCTCCGCGAGAGCTCGTGCGTCTCCCCCGGGAAGATCAGCAGCTCCGTCTCGACGCCCTGCTTCCTCAGCGCCGTGTAGTAACGCTGCGCCTGCTCGATCGGACAGCGCAGATCCTCCTCGGAGTGAATGACGAACGCCGGCGTCCGCACGCTCCCGATCTTCGCGAAGGGGTTCTGTGCCTCGACCTGCGCGGGGTCCGTCCCGGTGTACTGCTCCGAGAAGAACCAGCCGATGTCCGAGGAGCCCACGAACGACGGCGGGTCGAGGTAACCGCGCTCCACGATGGCCGCTCGGAAACGGTGATCGTGGGCGATGGTCCAGGCCGTCAGGTACCCGCCGTAGGACCCGCCCATCACCCCGAGCCGCTCCCGGTCCATGGTGCCGTACTCGGCGAGCGCGCCGTCGAGGAAGGCGAGGACGTCGTCGAGGTCCACGGTGCCCATGGCCTCCTTGATCACGCGGCCGTGCTCCTGCCCGTAGCCGGCCGCTCCGCGTGGGTTGCACAGGAGCACGGCGTACCCGGCCGCGGCGTACACCTGTGCCTCGTCGAAGTAGCCCCAGCCGTACTGGGCGAACGGGCCGCCGTGGATCACCAGCAGGACCGGATGGGGGCCGTCCCCCTCGGGCTGCACAACCCATCCGTGCACCTGTGTGCCATCGGGTGCGGCGTAGGAACGCTCCTCCGGCTCGGCGATCCGCGTCTCGGAGCGCAGCCGGGAGGAGAAGTCCGTGAGCGGTCGCAGGGCGCCGCTGTCCACGACCGCGACGTCACCTGAGGTGGACGGGTCGGTGTAGGAGGCGACGACGACGCCCTGCGCCGTCGCCGCGCCCGTCACGACCGTGGGGCCCGAGACGAGGACCTCGATCCCGCCCGAGGCCGTGATGCGCAGCAGTTCGCCCGCGCCGCGGGAGCGGTTGACGACGAGGACGGAGTCCGGGCCGTCGGTCACGATGTCCTGCACGTCGCCGAGATCGACCGTCTCCGGATCCGTGAGGCGCCGGAGGTCCGTCGGATCCCCGGTCGGAGCAACGTATAGGGCCGTGTTGCGGGCCACGAAATCGAGGCCCGACGGCGAGAGGTCGTTGGCGAGGAAGAAGAGCCATGCGCCGTCCGCGCTCGGCTGCGGCGCACTGCAGCCGAGGCGCGTGCTGCCCTTCCCCACGGTGGAGGTCGTGAGGTCGCTGCCGTCGAGGGCGATGGAGTGGATGTCCGATGCCAGCACGTCGTCGGCGTCGGGGGTGAGCGACGCCGTGAACAGGATCCGCGTACCGTCCGCGGAAAACGCCGGGTCGAGATGGTCGGCATCGGCCGAGGTGAGCTGCGCGGCGGCGGGCACTGCGCCCATGGCCGGATCCGCGCCGGCGGTGGCGTCGGTGGTGGCGTTCGCCTCCTGCTTCAGTCGTCCCACGGCCTCGTAGTACGGCTCGGCGTCCACGTCCGGCAGGTCCACCGTGAACAGGTGGGAGCGCTTGTCGGTCGTGTACCCCAGGCCGTTCATCCGGTACTTGTTGACGGTGACGAGCCGGGGATCCTCGAGGCCGGCCGTGACGCCGTCGAGGGTCCCGTACCGTCCGTGCTCGGGCACCCGGGCGGAGAAGGCCACGGTGCGGGAGTCCGGCGACACGTCGAAGCCGGTGATACCGAGCGGTTGGTCGGTGACCTGGACAGGCTCTCCGCCGCCGGCGCGGAGTGCGAACAGCTGGGGCTTCCCGCCCGGCGCTGCCCGCAGGAACAGCAGGAGTCCGCCGTCGGGCGTGTACTGCGGGGACGTGTCGCGGAAGCCCCGCGTCAGCCGCCGCCGGCCGCCGTCGAGCGTCAGCTCCCAGAGCTGGCCGACGTAGGCGTCGGCGCGGAAGTCGGGACGCGTGGCGGCAACGACGACGCGCGTGCCGTCCGGGTGGATGGTGGGCGCACCCGTGGTGGTCAGGAGTTCGAGCTGATTCGATTTCACCCTCCTGACTGAACCGGAAACAGTGGCCTGAGTCAACGGTTACCGCCCGTCGTCTTTCGTAGGATGGAGGGATGCCCGCCCTCCCGCTCGGACTCCTCCTGTGTCCCGTCTGCGGGCAGGGCCTGCTGCGCCTCGACCGGGCCCTCGCCTGCGCCGACGGCCACCGGTTCGATGCGGCACGGCAGGGGTACATCAACCTCATGACCGGCAAGGGCTCGCCCTTCAGCGGCGACGGTCCCGAGATGGTCGAGGCCCGGGAGCAGTTCCTGGGCCATGGCTCCTACGGCCCGCTCCGCGAGCGGATCGTCGACGCCGCTGCCTCCGTCCAGCGCCCCGCCGTGGCGCTGGATGCCGGCGCGGGCACGGGCTACTACCTCGAGGCCCTGACCCTGAAGGAACCGGAGGTCTTCCCCGTGGCGCTCGACGTCTCCAAAGCCGCCCTCCGCCGCGCGGCCCGTCGACTGCCGACCGGCGTCAGCCTGCTCTGGGACCTGTGGCGGCCCCTGCCGATCGCCGACCGATCGGTGGACGTGCTGCTCAACGTGTTCGCGCCGCGCAACCCCGGGGAGTTCGCGCGCGTCCTCTCGGACGCCGGCCGCGCCGTGGTGGTCACACCGCGTCCCGGCCACCTGGACGGGCTCCAGGATGTCGGGCCGCTGCTGAGCGTGCCCCCGCAGAAGGCCGACGACGTCGTCGCCGCGTTCGACGGCCTGCTCACGGAGGCGGGGCGCGAGGACCTCGACTACGAGATGGTGTTACCCGGGTCGCTGGCCCGCTCCGCGCTCCTGATGGGACCCGCCGCACACCACCTGCACGGGGCGAGCAAGCAGGACGACGAGCAGGACGACGCGCCGGGCGACGACCTCGCGGTCCAGGCCCGCTTCACGGTGCAGGTACTGGCCCGGCGCTAGGCGGGCCCGCGCCGCCGTCCACCCCACGTCTGTATACTTAGCTGTTTACCCGCTCAACGCAGGAACATGCGCGCCGAGCGCGGTGTTGTGCAGTACGGACGGGCTGACCGCCCGCCCACGGGCGGAAGCAGTGACGGTCCCGGTAGTCGGGGCCACGGTGACTAGGAGAACACACATGAGCGATCGCAGCCTGCGCGGCATGCGCCTCGGAGCGCAGTCCATGGAAACGGAGTCCGGCGTCGAGCCCGCTCCCCGGCAGCGCGTGGAATACCGCTGCGAGGACGGTGAGCGCGTGTTCGTGACGTTCTCGTCCGAGGCCGACATCCCGGCGACCTGGGTGTCGAAGACCGGCAAGGAAGCGCTGCTCGTCAACGGCGAGAAGCCGGACACGTCGAACGACAAGCCCGTGCGTACGCACTGGGACATGCTCCTCGAGCGTCGCTCGGTCGAGGAACTCGAGCAGATCCTGCAGGATCGCCTGACCATCCTGCGCGAGCGGCGTGGAGAGCGCCGCTCCGCCTGATCCGGTCCGGATCCAGCACGACGACGAAGGCACCCGCCGCGGCGGGTGCCTTCTCGCATGTCCGGCACTTCTGTGCCGGCCCTGATGCCGTGAGTCCGCAGTCCCCCCGCGGGAACGAAGCCGGCGAGGGGTCAGCGTCGGCCGGTGATCGTGTTCCAGCGGGCCGCGAGCCCCCACCGCGTCACGTTGGCGATGGCCTCGAAGACGATGTTCCCGCTCATCTTGGACGCGCCGAGTTCCCGCTCCACGAAGGTGATGGGCACCTCGACGATGGTCAGACCGAGCCTTGCCACGCGGAACGTCATGTCGACCTGGAAGCCGTAACCGACCGACTCGACGGCCGAGAGGTCGAGTGTCTCCAGGGTGGAGCGCCGGAAGGCTCGGAACCCGGCGGTGATGTCCCGGACGGGAAGTCCCAGCATGAGCCGCGAGTAGGTACTTCCGGCTCGTGAGAGGAGCTTGCGGTGCGCCGGCCAGTTGACCACGCTGCCCCCGGGGACCCAGCGGCTCCCGATCACCAGATCGGCGCGGTCCACGGCATCGAGCAGGCTCTGCAGCTGCTCGGGCCTGTGGGACCCGTCCGCATCCATCTCGACGAGCACGTCGTAGTCGCGCTCCAGACCCCACCGGAACCCGGCGATGTAGGCGGCTCCGAGCCCTGCCTTGCCCGTGCGGTGCAGCACGTGCACCTGGTCGTCGGCGGCAGCGGCACGGTCGGCGAGATCGCCCGTGCCGTCGGGGCTGTTGTCGTCGACGATCAGGACGTCGGAGGAGGGCACGGCCGCACGCAGTCGCGCGAGCGTGATCGGCAGCGACTCGATCTCGTTGTAGGTGGGGATGATCGTGACGACTCGCACGCAGGGGCCTTTCCGTCGGGTACGCGAAGGGAACGGCGCCGGTCTCGGGGCCAGTGAGCAAGTATAGGCGGGGCGGCACCCGCCGGCCGATGCGCGGCGGTCCGTGAGGCAGGGTCGGCGATGAGCCGTGCGGCGCTCGGGCAGGTCCACGCGTCTTCGTACCGGCATCAGCACTTCTGCGGACGCCGTTCTCTACCGACGCGTGGACCTGCCCTTGAGAGTGCTGGCTCCGCATGAGGTAACACGCGCCCTTGAAGGCCGATGCATTGCGCTCGAAGAGACCAGCCAGGTTTCTCCATCCGGAGTTCCTCTAACCCGTAGGACGAAAGCTTACGGGCTGAGAAGGAGGTGTCAACAGTCTCCTGACGTGGGACGACGCTTCTTCGTGCAGGTCAGGAGGGTGTCGGCGGGCAGGAGAATTCCGGAGCGTCCGCCACGCTCGTCATGCTCCGTCGAAGCCGTCGGCCACATGGAGGCGATGACCGTCGTGGACCGTCTCCAGGCACTGCGGGGCATTCTCCGTGTCGAGCGCGGGCAGTAGCGGCGTGCCGGCGCGCGGGTCGGTACTCCAGGCCTGCACCCGGTTGTCCGGTGTCTGGACCATCAGTTCGTCGACCGTCCACACGGCGAAAGATGCGGGTGTCCCGGGAGCGAGCTGACCCATCGCGGGTGACCGCCCCGCGAGCCGCCACCCGGCCCGGGTGTGCGCGATGAAGGCTGCGCGGGCGGAGATGTTCTCAGCGGGGTCGCTGTGCTGCAGGCAGGCACGCACCGAGGCCCAGGGGTCCATCGGCGTCACAGGGCTGTCGGATCCGAGCGCCACGAGCACCCCGGCGGAGAGCAGCGACGCCCAGCGGTTCATGCCGAGGCGCCTGTCACCGAGCCGCTGCTCGTACAGGCCGCCCTCCTGACCCCACAGCGCATCGAACACGGGCTGGCCGCTGACGGACACACCGAAGCGCACGAGGGCGGCTACGGCGTCGTCGTCCGCGAGTTCCACGTGCTCGAGCCGATGGCGTGCGCGCCGCACCTCGTCCTCGCCGAGCTCCCCCGCGGTGCGTTCCAGGCCGCGGAGGATCACATCGAGGCCGGCGTCCCCGATCACGTGGAAGCCTGCCTGGATACCCCTGGACGTCGTCGCCAGCAGATGAGCGGTCACCTGGTCCTCGTCGAGGTACAGCGCGCCCGTGGATCCGGGCGCATCGGTGTACGCCTCGCGCAGGGCGGCCGTCCGCGACCCGATGGAGCCGTCGACGTTCAGGTCACCCGCCAGACCTGCCAGGCGTCCCCCGAACCGACGCATCTCCTGCTCCGCGGCCTGCGGATCGGCGACGGCTGCTCCCCAGTACGGAATGACCTCGGGCAGCGGCAGATCGCGGAGCGGACCGTCGATGGTCAGAAGGGTCTCGAGGTCCTCGGGTGGGGCGATGTGCGGCGCGGCCATCTCCGTCACGGCGACGTAGCCGCGGGACGCCGCGTGGAGCAGCGCCGCCTGCTGATAGGTGCGGCGCTGATCGGTCGTGAGGCTGCGGGTGGCCCGACGCGCCGCCTCGTGGGCGGCACGGACCACGAAACCGTCGGACCAGCCGTCCACGGACGCCAGGCCGAGGGCGTCGGCGAGGGAGCCGGACACCACGGCGGAGTGGATGTCGGCCCGGACGAGGTACACGAGGGCGCCGGCACCTGCCCGGTCCAGCTCCCCCGCCGTGGGAACCCGCTTCTCGGGCCACCGGGACTCGTCCCAGCCGTGCCCCAGCACGGTCGTGGCCCCCGACGCCGCAGCCGCCGCGACGGCGTCGAGCAGTTCCGTGAGCGATCGGCACGCCGTCAGGTCCACGGAGCCGAGCGCGATGCCCGTCTCGGTGACGTGAGCGTGCGCGTCGACGAAGCCGGGCGCGATCAGCGCTCCGTCGAGGTCGACGGTCCGCACACCGGGACCCTCGAGGTTCGTGGCCGCATGCTCGGTGCCCACCCAGGCGACCGTTCCGCCGTCGACGAGCATCGCCGTCGCGAAGGGATCGGCCGGGCTGTACACGGAGCCGTTGCGGTAGAGGACGGGCTGGCGGGGTTCGGGCGTGGGTGTGGAGATGACGGGGAACTTCCTGGGAGAAGGGGCGCTACTCACTGATGTTCGAGTATGCCACCACGCCGCGCCGTACCAGTCCGATGGCCCTCCGGCACGTCTGGTTCAGGTGGCCGGGCAGGTCCGGTACCTTCGCCATCTGGTCCAAGAGGTCGATGACCTGCTTGGACCAGCGCACGAAGTCACCGGCAGCGAGTTCAGTGCCGCTGAGCGCGGCCTGCAGCGACCTGCCCTGCGCCCACTTGAACATGGGCCAGACCAGCGAGAGTTCGGGTTCCCCCGTCACGGGCAGGCGGTGCTGCTCCTCGACGTCGTTGAGCCGCGACCACTCACGGATGATGATCTCGACCGAGCTCTCGAGTGCGACGCTCGGCATCACGGGACGCACGCCCCGCTCCTCGCGCTTGGCCTGGTAGACGAGCACCGTGGTCAGGGCGGCCAGCTCGGCGGCGTCGAGCTCGCTGAAGGCGCCCTCCTCGATGCAGAGCGCGATCAGGAGGTCCTTCTCGCCGTAGATGCGCCGTAGTTTCTGACCCGATGCACTCACGGACACGGTGCCGTCATCGGACTGGAGGTAGCCGTAGTGGCCGAGGACGTCCGACACACGGTCGAACGTCTTCGCGATGGTGTTGGTCCTGCCGCGGATCTGGCCGGAGAGGACGTCGGTCTCCCGCCGCAGCTTCCACCAGCGTTCGGCCCAGCGTGCGTGCTGCTCACGCTCGCTGCAGCCGTGGCAGGGGTGGGCCCTCAGCCGGCGGCGCAGCTCGGTGATGGCGCGCTCCTCCGCGGCGGCGGACGCGGAGTGCCCGGCGGCCACGCGGTCGGCCCCGCGGCGGGGCGGCCGTTTCTCCTGCAGGGCGTTGCGGAGCGAGGAGGTGAGGTCCCGGCGGTCCTTCGGGCTGCGCGCGCTGAAGTGCTTGGGGATCCGGATGCGGGAGAGGACCTCCACGGGCCCGTCGAGGTCCTGCACGCCGACCCGACGGATCTGCGTCTCGAGCGTGAGCACGGTGGGTCGGGGTTCACGCGACGAGTCCGCGTCGAGGACCACGGCGTAGCCCTGGCTCCTGCCGCCCGGCACGTCGATGACGTCCCCCGGGCGCAGGGACTCGAGCGAGGACTCGGCAGCAGACCGAAGGGTGCGCGACCTGTCACGGGAGGCCGTCGTCTCGAGGTCGGAGAGCTCCCGCCGCAGCTTCGAGTACTCGCGGAAGTCACCGAGGTGGCAGGTCATCGACGCCTCGTACCCCTTCAGGGACTCCTCGCGGCTCCTGACCTGCTTCGCGAGGCCGACGACCGAACGGTCGGCCTGGAACTGGGCGAAGGACGTCTCGAGGATCTGCCGCGACCGCTCGCGACCGAACTGCGCCACGAGGTTGATGCTCATGTTGTACGTGGGGCGGAAGCTGGAGTTGAGCGGGTACGTGCGGCGTGAAGCGAGGCCCGCCACGGCCCCGGGGTCCGTGCCGGGCTGCCACAGGACGACGGCGTGCCCCTCGACGTCGATCCCGCGACGGCCGGCGCGGCCGGTGAGCTGCGTGTACTCGCCCGCCGTGACGTTGACGTGAGCCTCGCCGTTGAACTTGTCGAGCTTCTCGAGGACCACGGTCCGCGCCGGCATGTTGACCCCGAGCGCGAGCGTCTCGGTGGCGAAGACCGCCTTGACGAGGCCGGCCGCGAAGAGGCGCTCGACGATCTCCTTGAAGGTCGGGAGCATTCCTGCGTGATGCGCGGTGAAGCCCCGGATCAGTCCCTCGCGCCATGTCCAGAAGCCCAGGATCTCGAGGTCGTCCCGCGGGATGTCCGTCGTGGCGTCGTCGATCGTCTCGGCGATCTCGTCGCGCTCGTCCTCGGTGGTGAGCCACAGCCCCGCATGCAGGCACTGCGTCACCGCGGCCTCGCAGCCCGCGCGCGAGAAGATGAACGTGATGGCCGGGAGCAGGTCGGCGCGGTCGAGGACCTCGATGACCTGAGGCCGGGTGGCCCGCCGGACCACGCTCATCTGCTGCGGACCGCCGCGCCCCGGGCGGGACCGGCCCTTCCGACCACCGCCGCTCCACCCGGCCCGCTGGTTCAGCCGGATCTCGTTGCTCGCGAGCTCGAGGAGCTCGGGGTTGACGTCGTACTGGTCCTTCGCCCCTGCGGTGGCGCCCGCGGGAGCCGCCTCGTCGAAGGCGACGTCACCGGCGAAGAGGTCGATCATGGATTTCCCCACCATGACGTGCTGCCAGAGCGGAACCGGACGGTGCTCCGACACGACGACGTCGGTGTCCCCGCGGACGGTGTCCAGCCAGGAACCGAACTCCTCGGCGTTGGAGACGGTGGCGCTCAGCGAGATGAGCTTCACCTCCGTGGGGAGATGGATGATCACTTCCTCCCAGACGGCGCCGCGGAACCGATCGGCGAGGTAGTGCACCTCGTCCATCACCACGTACCCCAGGTTGTCGAGCGCCTCCGAGTTCGCGTACAGCATGTTCCTGAGGACCTCCGTGGTCATCACGATCACGTCCGCGTCCCCGTTGATGCTGGTGTCGCCCGTGAGCAGCCCCACGCGGTCGCTGCCGTGGACGGCCGCGAGCTCGGAGTACTTCTGGTTGCTGAGAGCCTTGATCGGGGTGGTGTAGAAGGCCTTGAGGCCGCTCTGCAGGGCCATGAAGACCGCGAACTCCCCCACCACCGTCTTGCCGGCGCCCGTGGGAGCCGCGACCAGCACGCCCCGTCCGGCCTCCAGGGCGGTGCAGGCCTCGCGCTGGAACGGATCGAGCTCGAAGTCCAGCGTCCGCTCGAACCGCGACAGCTGGGTCCGTGAGTGCTCCGTACGGGCCTTCGCAGCGGCGTATCTCTCCGCGGGGGTGCTCATCTTTCCACCCTAGACCGTGCGGCAGACACCGGCACACGGGGTGCGGCGGGGCCGGAGGACCTCTCCGGGTGCTAGAGCGCGTCCAGCGACGACGCGGAATCGGCGGACGCCTCGATGTCCGCCTCGCGAGCGGCGTTGCGGCGGGCGCGGCGCTTGTCGTTGAGCAGGCACAGCCCGATGGCCACGAAGAACAGCAGGAGCAGCGGGACGGCGAGGTAGAACATGCTGAGGACGTCGCCGCCGGGCGCGGCCATCGCGGCGAACAGGCAGACGAGGAAGACGGTGATGCGCCAGGCCTTCAGGATCTGGCGTCCGGAGACGATACCCACCATGTTGAGCCCCACGAGGACCACCGGCAGGATGAACGCGATCCCGAAGGCGAGCAGCAGACGCAGCACGAAGGTGAAGTAGACCGAGACGCCGATGAAGTTCGAGAAGTCCTCGGGCGTGAACTCCGTGAGCACACGCACGGCGTTGGGCAGGATCAGCCAGGCGAGACCGATCCCGGCGAGGAAGAGCGGTACCGCCACGGCGATGAACGCAAGGGCGATCCTCCGCTCCTTGCGCTTGAGCCCGGGAGTGATGAAGGCCCACAGCTGATAGAGCCAGACGGGGCTCGAGATGATCAGGCCGAGGAACACCGAGACCTGGATCAGGAGGTCGAAGGGGGATGCGGCGCTGTCGAAATTCAAGGACGCCGAGCGCCCCTCCTGCTCGTTGATGGCGATGATGGGGGCCGCGAGTGCCCGGAGCACCGGGTCGTACACGAAGAACCCGAACACCGTGGCGATGATGACCGCGATCGCCGACTTGAACAGCCGGTTGCGGGCTTCCCGGAGGTGCTCCTTGAGGGCCATCTTGCCCTCGGGGTTGGCCTTCCTACCGCGCCTCGGCGCTTTCTCGGGGGACACCGGGAGTGCTACGGGTTGGTGTTCGAGGTGCCGCTCGGCTGTGCCGGTCCCGCGGGCGTGGCTCCGTGGCCCGTCCCCTGGGACGGGACGTCACCGGCATGGTGCTGGGCCGGCTGCTGGTGGTGGTCCGGCTGCGCGGGCGCCTGGTACGTCGGCGTGTAGGTCTGCGGGGCGGGAGTGGACACGACTCGTCCCTCGACCGGACCCGTGCCGTCGTCGGGCACGTTGTTCTCGTCCTTCATCTGCTTCACCTCGGACTTGAAGATCCGCAGGGACTGTCCCACGCTGCGAGCCAGTCCGGGCAGCTTCGGCGCCCCGAACAGAACGATCGCGAGAACGATGATGATGACGATGTGCCAGCCTTCGAGCCTCATGGCGTATTCCTCTCCTAGATCCCGTGCCAAGTTTAGGTCACAGGTGTGGCATGTCCTGCAGGAGCTGGGGCTGCCCGCGGTCCGACCGCTTGGCCACGCGACGCTCGCGGCGGTCGGCCTGTCGCCGGGTCTTCGCCAGATCGGATGCCACGCGCACGTCCTCGGGCGCCGAGAACACGGCCGGGACGGGGATCCCGGGGACACCCTGACTGTGCGGCAGCCCGTCCCGTCCGCCCTCGCCGGCGTGCCCCACGTCGACGCCGAGTCGATCCATGGCCTCCCCGAATTCACCCAGAGTTCGCATTCCGCGCCGGAAGACGCGGAACCCGACGACCACCAGGAAGATGGCGCTGACGGCCACGAGGGCCACCCACAGAACGATCCACATCCACCAGAGCATGGGGTCAGTCTAGGTGAGCGACTGGTGCGAACGGGCAGCGGCGAGCCACCTCAGCGTCTCCTCACGAAGCTCCTCGGGCTCGAGTACGGCCGCGGCGCCCCCGAAGCCGGCGACGAGGCCCGGGATCCACGCGCTCGACGCCACCCTCAACCGCGCTGCCAGCCGGTCGCCGTCGAGCTCCTGCACCGCCTCCGCGTTGTACTGGTCGGCGATCCAGCGAGCCCTCGGCTCCAGCAGGAGGGTGACCGCGTGATCGCTCTCCCCGGAGCGGTAGGGGGTCGCCTTCCGGCCGCGGGCGATCGCCTCGGTGTCCGCCGTGGCCGTCGCGGGCTCGTCCGTCAGCGCGGCCCGCTGGATCCGGTCGAGGCGGAAGTTGCGCAGGCCCTCGGACTCGACGCTCCACGCCTCCAGGTACCACGTGTCCTGATGGAGGAAGATGCGCACCGGCTCGAGGACCCGCTGCGTGATCTCGTCGCGCGTGGGCACGAAGTAGTCGACCTGCACCCGGACGCCGGACTGGAGCGCGGCCTGCAGGACCTCGAGGGTGGGGTCGAGATCGTCCTCCGTCAGCTTGGTGGCGACGGCAGAACCGATGCGCGCGGCATCCCCGGCCGCCGCGGTGAGCTTCGTCTGCGCGCTGACGATCGCCTCGTTGTTCCTCATGCCCGGCAGCTCGCGCAGGGCCTGCAGCCCGACGATCAGGGAGCACGCCTCGTCCATGCTCAGCTTGATGGGCTGGGCGAGGTCCCTCGCGTTCGTGAGATAGATACAGCCGTCCTCGATGTTGACGTCCATGAGACCGTCCGGGTAGTGCCGCGGACCGCTGACGAAGAGGAGGTCGAGGTCCTTGGTGAGCTGGGCCTCCGAGACGTCGAACCGCCGCGCGGTGTCACCGACCTCCGCGCCGGGATGAGCGAGCAGGTAGGGCACGAGGTCGAGCAGCCGGAGCAGGTGGTCCTGCGAGGAGGTCTTCCGGCGGGGTGTGGTGCGCGCGGCGCCCGTGAAGTCGAAGTCGCGCGGAGCGGCCACGGCGGCGTCGTGGGCGCGGTCGAGCAGACGCGCGACGTCGGCCACGAGGTCGGCCGGTTCCTGCACCTGGGCGTTCGTGCCGAGGCCGGCGATCGTCGCGGCCATGGGGCTCGAGGTCGCGTAGGGGACGCGGAGCGTGTCCCATTCCTCCCCCGTCTGCAGCACTTCGGTGTCCTTCCGCACGCGGAGCACCTGACAGGAGCCCGGGCGTACGGCGACGACGGCGGTGCGGTCCGGTTCGCTGCGGCCCAGGGAGGAGAGCGTGCGGTTCATGTCGAAGGTCGCCGGGACCTCGAAGGATCCGGTGAGCAGGACGGGCTCGGAGGTCATCCGGGAGAGCCGGAAGAACCGCTCGGCCCCGCGCATGGTGTCGAAGCCGACGACGTACCAGTGGCCGAAGCGCGCGCCCATGCCCCAGGGATGCACGGTCCGCACCTCCTCGCGCCCGGTACTGGCCGCGCGGTAGGAGAACCTCAGCGGGGTGCGGGTGGTGAGCGCCTGCCACACGATGTCCCAGTACGGGGCGTCCGTGGTGATGCGGGGCTGGATCAGCGGGGTGAGCTGCAGGGTGTCGTCCGTGCTGCGCGAGCTCAGCTTCCGCAGGGCCCTCGATGCGGCGGAGTCGAGCGAGCCCTGCTCCCAGGCGCCGGCGGCGAGGTTGAGGACCGCGTACTCCTCCTGCGTGAACGTCACGCCGCCGAGCCGGTAGTCCTCGGCGTCGATCCTGTAGCGCTGCACCGTGTTGTCGTTGTCGAACAGGGTGTCCTCGCTGAAGGACTCGAGCGGGATCCCCTGCTCGCGCAGAGCCGCCTTGTCGCGGTCGAACAGCTTCTCCCGGGCCGCCACCGACGTGGCCTCACGGTAGAGGTCGATCTCCTCGAACAACTCCTCCTTGGTGTAGCCGCGCCGGCTCGACAGAAGCATGATCACGAGGGTGAGGAGGCGTTCGGTACGTTTTGCGGACACGCTGAAAACCCTACCTTCACGGCAACGGAGGGAGGGACGCCGGCAACGATCGCTGCCGGCGTCCCTCCTCGTGCTGACGGGCGGTACCTGGCGGTAGGCCCGTGATTCCTGTCGGGAGGTCAGCGGACCCCGAGCAGGTCCACCACGAAGATGAGGGACTCGTTGGGGCCGATCGCGGATCCGGCACCGGACGCACCGTAGGCGAGCTGCGAGGGTATCTCGAGGCGGCGCCGGCCGCCCACCTTCATACCGAGCAGCCCCTGGTCCCACCCCTGGATGACCTGCCCGACACCAACCTTGAAGTCCAGCGGCGTGCCGCGGTTCCAGGAGGCGTCGAACTCCTCGCCGGTGGAGAACGCCACACCCACGTAGTGGGTGGAGACGGTCTTCCCGGCCGTCGCCTCGTCGCCGGTCCCGACGATGAGGTCCTCGATCACGAGCTCCGTCGGGACGTCGTGGGCGGGGAACTCGATCTCAGGCTTTTCACGGTCGAACGTGCGCTGTCCGAAGGACATGATGTGCTCCTTGCACTCGGTGGGTGGCTGATCGGCCCGGACGGACCGAACCTGTCAGGCGGATGTGTGGAGTGGTGCTACTCGGCGGTGGCCTTCGCGGTGATCTCGACGAAGAACACGAGCGTGCCGGACGGGCGCCCCTCCGGTGCCGGGTCCCCGTAGGCCCAGGGCGCCGGGATCACGAGCATCACCTGTGAGCCGACCTTCTGACCGGCGAGACCGCGGGTCCAGCCGGTGATCACGCCGGTGAGCGGGAACGTTGCGGGCTCCCCGCGATCGTAGCTGGAATCGAACTGCTCGCCGTCGGCGTAGGTCCAGCCGCTGTAGTTCGCGGTGATGCTGTCCGTCTCGGCGACGACCTCGCCGTCACCCTCCTTCAGCACCTTCACCACGAGATCCTCGGACGGGTCGTTCTCCGGGATGCTCACCTCGGGTGCGCCGCCCTCCCCGAAGGTGATGGTGGGCAGCTGGCCCTCGCTGTCGAGACGCTGCACCTCCTCGGGTGCAAGCACCTCCGGCTCAGGCAGCGGCTCCGGAGCCTGTTCCGCGGAGATGACCCTGAGCACGATCAGCTGCTCGGGCAGTGGCGTCTGACCCTCGACCGGCTCGGGTGACGGGCGGGTGTACGCCACTTGCGAGCCGACGGTCGTGCCGACCAGCACGTCGTACAGCTCGGCGTCCTGTTCACGCAGCATGTCGTCGACCGGAAGGACCTGCGGCTCGCCCTGACTGTACGTGTCACCGAGCACCTCGCCGTCCTCCGCATTCAGCGAGACGAGCTGATAGCGGATCTGCTGGCCGGCCTCGATGGTGCTGCCGTCACCCGCGGAGACGGTGCGCGCGGCCACACCCGTGATGTCGAGCGGCGACGCGAACTCCACGGTCGGTGCCTCCTCGTCGGAGCCGCCTTCCACGGTGACGCTCTCGAGGATCTCGACCGCACCGGCGGACCGGAGCGAGGGTGCCTCCTCGTCGCCGCCACCACAGGCGGTCAGGAGCAGCGTGAGCGGCAGGAGGAATGCAAGTATCTTTCGCACGGAACCACTTTCGAATCGGTGTCCAGGTCTGTCTGCCCGCGGAACGAAGGGCCCTGACAACCCTAACGGCTCCGGCCCCGCCATTTCTCCTGCCTGCTCGCGCCCTTTTCCCCGGCTCGGGCGCGGAACGTGGCTCCCGGCGCGCCCGCCGCCGTCGTCACGCGGACATCACAACTGCTGCAGGAGCGCCTCGACCCGCTCGTCGACCGAGGTGAAGGGGTCCTTGCAGAGGATGGTCTGCTGCGCACGATCGTTGAGCTTCAGGTGCACCCAGTCCACCGTGTAGTCGCGGTTCGCCTCCTTGGCCCGTCGCACGAATTCTCCGCGGAGCCTCGCCCGGGTGGTGGACGGCGGAGTGTCCACGGCCTCCTTGATAGCGGTGTCGTCCACCACGCGCGCGGCCTCGCCGCGCGACTGGAGGAGGAAGAAGAGGCCGCGCGAGCGGGAGATGTCGTGGTAGGTGAGATCGAGCTGCGCGGCCTTCGCCGAATCGAGTCCCTCGCCGGAGCGGGCGAGGTAGCGGTCGATCAGCTTCTTCTTGATCGCCCAGTCCACCTCGGTGTCCACCCCGCTGGTGTCCCCGGTCTCGACGGCGTCGAGGACGCGCTGCCAGAGGTCGAGGACGGCCGGGACGTGCGCGTTGTGCGCGCCGTGCTGCTCGACGAACGTGGTCACCCGCGCCAGGTACTCCTGCTGCATCTCCAGCGCGGTCATCTGGCGTCCGTTCGCGAGCTTGAGCAGGTGGCGGCCCGTGAGATCGTGCGAGATCTCGCGGATGCTCCTGATCGGGTTCTCCAGCCGGAAGTCCCGCATCAGCTCGCCCGCCTCGACCATGCGGAGCAGCAGGTCCACGGAGCCGATCTTCAGCAGCATGGTGGTCTCCGACATGGTGGAATCCCCGGCGATCACGTGCAGGCGGCGGTAGTGCTCGGCGTCCGCGTGGGGTTCGTCCCGTGTGTTGATGATCGGTCGGGACCGCGTGGTGGCGGACGAGATGCCCTCCCACAGGTGGTCGGCACGCTGTGAGAAGGCGTAGATGCTCCCGGACTGGGTCTTGAGGACCTTCCCCGCGCCGACGAGCAATTGCCGCGTCACGAGGAACGGGATCAGGATGTCCGCGAGGCGCGCGAACTCTAGCTTGCGCGGGATCAGGTAGTTCTCGTGGCTCCCGTAGGAGTTGCCCGCGGAGTCGGTGTTGTTCTTGAAGAGGTAGATCCGGCCGTCGTAGCCCTCGTGGGCGAGCTTGCGCTGCGCCTCGGACACGAGGTCCTCGAGGATCAGCTCACCCGCGCGGTCGTGCGCGATCAACTGGGCGAGATCGTCGCACTCGGCCGTCGCGTACTCGGGGTGCGAGCCGACATCGAGGTACAGGCGGGAGCCGTTCGTGAGGAAGACGTTGGAGGACCTCCCCCAGCTCACCACCTTGCGGAAGAGGTACCGCGCCACCTCCTCGGGCGAGAGCGGCCGGGAGTTCGGGCTCGAGTACGAGATGCCGAACTCGGTCTCGACGCCGAAGATCCGCCGGTCCATCAGGCTCCTCGGGCGTGCTGCTGCAGGGTGGCCTCGAGTTCCGCGCCGCCGATCCGGCGGAACGCCCTGCGGCTTCCGCGCAGGGTGTCGGGGTCGCGCTCGAGGTAGGCCACCTCGAGGAGTGAGGGATCGAGTGCGGGTTTGCCGGGTGCCTCCCCGTTCTCGCCGCCCGTGGGTTGACCCGTGGGCTGCGCGGGCGCTGCGACGCCGTCGTTCCTGAGCGCCGTGGCCGCGGCGCGCACCCCCTCCGGGAGGCTGAGCCCGGCCGACCACACGCCCCTGAGGGCCCCGATGACGGCGTCCGCCGCACCGCCCATCACCACGAAGCCCGTCTCGTCGGCGATCGAACCGTCGAACGTGAGGCGGTACAGGTGATCGCGCTCCTGGGTGTGCCCCACCTCCGCGACCACGAGCTCCACCTCGAAGGGCTTGCTCTCGGCGGTGAACACCGCCCCCAGGCTCTGCGCGTACACGCTCGCGAGCCCCCGTGCGGTGACGTCCTCCCGCGCGTACGAATAGCCGCGTACGTCGGCGTAGCGGACGCCTGCCTGGCGCAGGCTCTCGAACTCGTTGTACTTCCCCACGGCCGCGAAGGCGATGCGGTCGTAGATCTCGCCGAGCTTGTGGAGCGACGGCGAGGGATTCTCCGCCACGAGAGCGATCCCGTCGCGGCAGCTCATCACGACGACCGACCGCCCGCGGCCGATCCCCTTCCGCGCGAAGTCCGCGCGGTCCTTCATGAGCTGCTCCGGGGAGACGTAGAACTGCTGCGTCATGACCTATGCCTCCCGGCCCGCGGACGAGCGGGCGTCGATGATGGAGTGCGCTGCTGCCTCGAGGATCCGCTCGGGGATCCTCCGCGCACCGGCTGCGTCGACCACCCAGACCACGGGCCACAGGGCCCGCACGGTGTCCGGCCCGCCCGTCGCGGAGTCGTCGTCGGCGGCGTCGTACAGGGCTTCGACGGCGACACGCACGGCGGATGCCTCGTCGAGGCGCGGTTTCCAGAGTTTCTTCAGCGCACCGCGGGCGAACACGGAGCCCGAGCCCACCGAATGGTGTTCGTGCTCCTCGTAGCGGCCGCCCGTGACGTCGAAGGAGAAGAGCCTGCCGACGTGGCGGTCGGTGTCGTACCCCGCGAAGAGGGGTACGACGGCGAGTCCCTGCATGGCCATGGGGAGGTTCTGCCGGACCATCGCGGCCAGGCGGTTCGCCTTGCCGTCGAGGCTCATCATCGTGGCCTCGATCTTCTCGTAGTGCTCGAGCTCCACCTGGAACAGGCGCGTGAGGTCGAGGCCGATGCCCGCGCTGCCGGCGATCCCCATGACGGAGTACTGGTCCGCGGGGAACACCTTCTCGATGTGCCGGCTCGCGATGACGTTGCCCATGGTGGCGCGGCGGTCACCCGCCATCAGCACCCCGCCCGGGAAGGTCAGGGAGACGATCGTCGTGGCGTGGGGCGCCAGATGCCCTGCGTCCGACGCCCCTGACGACGCCGTCATCGGACCGAGCGTCCGGTTCGACGGCAGCAGTCCTGGGTGGTGGGCGCCGAGGTACTCGGTGAAGGAGGTCGAGGCGGCCCGCGGAACCGCTGCTACTGCGTCGTCCGGGAGCATCCGCTACTGGCCGCCCTTCTGCACGAAGCCGCGGACGAACTCCTCGGCATTGGACTCGAGCACGCCGTCGATCTCGTCGAGGAGGTCGTCCACACCCTGCGTCTGGCCCGAGTCCTGGGCGGCTGCGGGCGCCGCGGGCCCGGCTTCGGGCAGCTCCTCCTCGGCCGAGGAGGAACCACTGGTGTTCATGCGGTCCTGAGTCGCCATGACGGCCGCCCTTTCCTTGGTGATCGTGACCCGACCGGTGCGGGGACGTTGTTTCCCGTGCTCATTCCTCTGCTGATTCCTATGGTGCCACGCGGCGTTCGGGGCCGCTCAGCAATCGCGCGAGGAACTCCTCCACGCCGGTTGCCGCGTCGAACAGTTCACCGGTGAGCCGCGCCGTCCCCCGCAGCGGTTCACGGGTCTGGACGCGCTGCAGCCGCCGCTCCCCCGCGACCTCGAAGATCAGCGAGTCCCAGCTGGCCCCCACCACCGCGGCGGGGAACTCGGAGATGCACCGCCCGCGGAAGTACGCGCGCGTGTCCCGCGGCGGTTCGACGGCCGCCCGCTGCACCTCGTGCCCAGGGAGCAGCAGGTCGACGTCGTTCCGCCGGGCGAGCCGTCGGTAGATGCCCCGATCGGGCCGGAGGTCCGCGTACTGGAGGTCCACGAGCGCGAGGCGGACGTCGGTCCAGGACAGGGCGTCACGCTCCCGGTACGCCTCCAGGACCTTCAGCTTGGCGATCCAGTCGACCTGCCGCGCGGCATCCATCGGATCCCTGCGGAGCGTCGCCAACAGCGTCTGCCAGCGCTCGACGACGTCGAGGGTCTGCTCGTCGGCGTCGGCGGGAAGTGCGTCGGTCACTGCCGAGCAGTACAGCTCCTGCAGGTCGAGTCCCGTGAGCTCCCGGCCGTCGGTGAGCCTCACGGTGGCGCGGAGCCCCGGATCATGGCTGATGGTCCGCAGGGCGTCGACGGGGTCCGCGAGGACCGGCGCGGGGGCGAGTCCCTGCTCGATCAGGGCGAGGACGAGCGAGGTGGTGCCGAGCTTGAGGTAGGCGGAGACCTCGCTGAGATTCGCGTCACCGATGATCACGTGCAGCCGGCGGTACTTCTCGGCCACCGCGTGGGGTTCGTCCCTCGTGTTGATGATGGGTCGGCGCACCGTGGTCTCGAGCCCGATCTCGTTCTCGAAGAAATCGGCACGCTGGCTGAGCTGGTACCCGGCACCCTGGTTGAGCGGACCGATGCCCACCCGCCCCGCGCCGCAGATGACCTGGCGCGAGACGAAGAACGGGATCAGCGCCTCCGCGAGCTTGGAGAACGGGACGCTGCGTGGCACGAGGTAGTTCTCGTGGGAACCGTAGGAGACGCTCTTGCTGTCCGTGTTGTTCTTGTAGAGGATCACCGGTGAGAATCCCGGAGTCCGGGCGATGCGCTCCATCGCCGTCACGGCCACCTGGTCCCCCGCCCGGTCCCACAGCACTCCGTCCAGCGGATTGGTGACCTCCGGGGACGAGTACTCGGGATGCGCGTGGTCCACGTAGAGTCGCGCGCCGTTGGGGAGGACGAGATTCATGAGGACGGCGGTCTCGGCCGGTTCGTCGCGCTCGAGTGCGATCTGCTCGGCGGTCAGCTCCTCCACCTCGTCCGTCAGCTGGCTGGGATGCGCCGCCGCCCGGTCCATGCGGAAGCCGCGCGCATCGGTGAGCGGCGTCTCGTCGGTGTAGTCCCAGCGGGTACCGGCGAGATTGCCGAGCCCGTCGCGGAGGGTCGCAGCGTACGCATTGACCACCTGCGAGGAGAGCACCGTCGGGTTCGCGGACGGCAGCGCGGGGGCGATGATGCCGTACTCGGTCTCGGTGCCCATGACCCTGTGCACGGAGATCCCCTCGCCGACCCGCGCCGCGGAGTCATCCCCGACGCGCCGCCCCCCGGTGTCGATCACAGATACTGGCCCGTATTCGCCGTCGTCTCGAGCGCCTTGCCCGGTTCCTGGCCCGCCTTGCCCTGGACGATGGTCCGGATGTAGGTGATGCGCTCGCCCTTCTTGCCGGATATACGCGCCCAGTCGTCGGGGTTCGTCGTGTTGGGCATGTCCTCGTGCTCACGGAATTCGTCCACCACGGCGCGCATGAGGTGTTCGATCCGCAGCCCCTTGCTCCCGTCGAGGAGCAGGTCCTTGATGGCGTACTTCTTCGCGCGGTCCACGACGTTCTGGATCACCGCTCCGGAGTTGAAATCCTTGAAGTAGAGCATCTCGGTGTCCCCGTTGGCGTAGGTCACCTCGAGGTACTCGTTGGACTTGTCCGTCGAGTACATCTGCTCGACCGTGCGCCGGATCATCTCGGCGATCGTGACGTGAGGATCGTTGTCGTGCTCGGCGAGATCGTCCGCGTGGAGCGGCAGGTCGGGCGTGATGTACTTCGCGAAGATCTCCGCGGCGCCCTCGGCGTCGGGCCGCTGGATCTTGATCTTGACGTCGAGCCGGCCCGGCCGGAGGATCGCCGGGTCGATCATGTCCTCGCGGTTGGAGGCGCCGATGACGATCACGTTCTCGAGCTTCTCGACGCCGTCGATCTCGCTCAGGAGCTGCGGGACGATGGTCGTCTCGACATCGGAGGACACTCCGGTACCGCGGGTGCGGAAGAGCGAGTCCATCTCGTCGAAGAACACCACCACGGGGCTGCCGTCCGAGGCCTTCTCGCGGGCCCGCGCGAAGATCAGGCGGATGTGCCGCTCCGTCTCCCCGACGTACTTGTCGAGGAGCTCAGGGCCCTTGATGTTCAGGAAGTAGCTGCGGATCTGCTCGAGGCCGGCGCGCTCGGCGGCGCGGGCGGCGAGGGAGTTCGCCACGGCCTTCGCGATCAGGGTCTTGCCACACCCCGGAGGGCCGTACAGCAGGATGCCCTTCGGCGGCTTGAGCCCGTGCTCACGGTACAGATCGGGATGCAGGAAGGGGAGCTCGACGGCGTCGCGGATCTGCTCGATCTGCGGACCGAGCCCGCCGATGTCGCCGTAGGCGATGTCGGGCACCTCCTCGAGCACGAGGTTCTCCACCTCGCTGCGCGGCACCTTCTCCAGGCCGTACCCGGATTTGGTATCCACCGCGAGGGCGTCGCCCACCCGGAGGGTCTCCGACTGCAGCGGTCCGCTCAGCCTGATGACACGTTCGTCGTCGGTCCGCCCCACCACGAGTGCGCGGTCCTTGCCCATGACCTCCTTGATGGTCACGATGTCACCCGAGCGTTCGAAGCCGAGCGCCGCGACGATGGTGAGCGACTCGTTGAGCAGCACCTCCTGCCCCGGGGCGAGATGCCGCACGCTGATGAGGGGACTCACGGTGACGCGGAGCTTGCGGCCGGACTGCAGGATGTCCGCTGTGTCCTGCACGGTGGCCTCCGTGGTGGTGCCCGGCTCCGCCGGTCGCTTCGGGTTGACCTGCATTACGGTCGCGAAGCTGAAGGGCGCTGCGCCCTCCTTCTCGAGAGCGGCCTTCAATCGCACGATCTCCGTACGGGCCGCCTCGAGCGCCGTCACGAGCTTCCCGTTGTTCTGCGTGGCCGAGGCGAGCTGGCGATCGATCTGGCGCAGCTTGTCGCGCAGGACGTTCAGCTGCCGTTGCGGGATGGACGGGTCGGCGAGGGGCGGTGTGAGCCCCCGCCCAGCAGCAGCAGGAGTCTGGTCGTCGGAATCCGTCATGTCGGTTCGCCACCTTCGATTCTGTGCTTCAGCGGTCTTTCGACCTTAGCGCAGACGCCCCCGCATGACGCGGACACGTCGCCGCGGTGGACATACTGGGACACGAGGCTCATCGGGTGGTGCGCCTCTACTCGGGCGTGCCGCCGTCGGCGATCGCGTCACGCCTGGCCTGCGCCTCCTCGGGAGGCAGTGAACCGCGCTGGATGGTGGATGCCGCGTCGCGTGCCACCCGGCGCAGGCGCTTGTCCGAGACGTCGCGCTCGCCGACCGCCTGCGGGGTCCAGGCGTTGAGGTCCTCCTCGCTGAAGCCGGTCTTCGAGGGCCTTCGCTTGGGTGTGAAGCCTGTGGCGCCGTCGGCCAGCCGCCGCGCGGTCAGGAGGAAACCGGTGTGGGCGACCATACGGTGGTCGGGCCGCACGGCCAGGCCCTCCAGGTGCCAGCCGCGCACCATCGACTCCCAGCCCTCGGGTTCGGTGAAGCGCCCGTCGGCACGGATGGCCTCCGCCGTCCGTGAGAGCTGCGTGACGGTCGCGACGTAGCTGATCCACACCCCGCCGGGCGCGAGCACCGTCGCCACGGCGTCGATGCACTCCCAGGGGGCGAGCATGTCGAGGACCACGCGGTCCACGGAGCCGGGCTCCTCGTGCTGCACCACCTGCTCCTGGAAGTCCCCGAGGGTGATCTGCCATGCGGGGTGCGGCCCGCCGAAGATGGTCTCGACGTTGCCGCGTGCGATGTCCGCGAACTCCTGGCGCCGCTCGAAGGAGTGGAGGTAGCCGGTGTCCCCCACGGACCGCAGCAGCGAGATGGAGAGCGCACCGGAGCCGACCCCTGCCTCGACCACGCGAGCGCCCGGGTAGATGTCCGCCATCGTGACGATCTGACCGGCATCCTTCGGGTAGACCACCGCCGCTCCCCTGGGCATCGACAGCACGAAGTCGGACAGCAGGGGCCGCAGCGCCTGGTACAGCTGGCCGTTCGTGTTCTCCAGGATGGTTCCCTCGGTGGCACCGATGAGGGCGTCGTGCTGCAGGTAGCCCTTGTGGGTGTGGAAGGCGCCGTCCGGCGTAAGGGTGATCGTGTGCATGCGACCCTTCTCATCCGTGAGCTGCACGCGCTCGCCGGCGCGGAACGGTCCGCGTCGTGCTGCCGCTCCGTGCGCTTCGCTCCGGAGGGCTTCGGTTGCACGTGCAGGTACAGGTGGGACTGATTCGCTCAAGGGGTGTCCTTCGGGCAGGGCCGGCGGACCGGCTGCTGTGGGTGATGTCGAGTGGGAGGACGAGTGGCGCGTCCGCGGATGACGCGCCGATCCCGCCGATTCAACGGGTGCTCGTCGCGGTCAGGAACCGGGGACGGGTTTGCCCGTGATGGTACGGACGACGGTGCGCTGGTGCAGGAGACCGGTGACGACGCCGGACCGGTCGACGACGGCGTACTCGCTGCCTTCGAGCCTCGCGAGGAACTGGACGAGCTCCTGGCCCTCGGCGTGCTCGGGGACGTAGGCGCCGGCGGCGAGCCTCCGCGCGGTGGCGTTGACCGTCGTCGTGCCCGCGGCGTCCGCGGGGACGGCCAGGAGGGCCGCCTCGTCCACCACTGCTTCCGGGATGCCGGTGGTGCCGGTGATCACGACGGCGGCACCCGGGTTGTCGGCGAGGAGCCGGCGTGCCGCGAGGACGGTGGTGCCCGCGGGCAGGCCGATGGCGCGCTGCTGCAACCGGCCCGCGCTGACGGCGGGAAGTCGCAGGCGCATGCGCGCGTTCTCGATGGCCGCCGTGGCGCCCATCCAGAGGAAGGCGCCCATCACCACGGCGATGAGGATGACCGTGAGGTCAGGCCCACGGCCCTGCAGCAGGGGTATCCCGATGACGACGCCGAGGAGCACGATCACGATGATGCGCCCTGCCCACCCGGCGGCGACGGTGCCCTTCTCCTGGCTGCCGGTGGCCTTCCAGACCGCACTCTCCACCAGTCTCCCGCCGTCGAGCGGGAGGCCGGGCAGCACGTTGAAGAGGGCGACCAGCAGGTTCGCCCACACCAGGATGGTGGCCAGCAGGTAGGACACCGAACCGGGCGTCATGGCCTGCAGCAGGCCCCAGCCGAGGCCTGCGAGCACGAAGTTGGCCGCCGGTCCGGCCAGCGCGACGGCGAGGGACCGCCCGGGCGAGGCGTTGAAGGTGGCGAACTGCGTGTGGCCGCCCCAGAGGTTCAGGACGATCCGCGTGGTCGGCCAGCCGAAGGCCCGGGCGGTGAGGGCGTGCGCGAGTTCGTGGATGAGCACGGACGCGGCGAGCAGCAGCGCATACCCGAGGGCGACGGCGTAGGCGCCGGCGCCGATACCGGGGAAGGCACCTGTGACCCTCGGACCGAACACGATGACGATGAAGGCCGTGATGACGAACCAGGACCAGGCGAGGACCACGGGGATGCCGGCGATGCGCCCGAGCGAGAGCCCCGGGCTCGCCTCCTTCGCCGGCGGCCGACCATCACTCACGCGTCGGCTCCCCGGACGGAACCCGATCCCGACAGCGCGCCGTCGTGCGCCTGGGCACCGACCAGCACCGGGAGGAGGTCCTCGAGATCGGCCGGTGTGCGGCCCTCGAGCGTGGTCCAGTCGGTGCGGCGCCCGTCCGGCGGGAGCGGGACGAAGTGGGGCACGGCGAGGGTCACGAGTCCGGCGGCGAGGGCCGATGTGACGCCCGGCAGCGAGTCCTCGATCGCGACCAGGTGATCCTTCGAGAGTCCGGGGTGGTCGGCGGCCAGGAGATCGAAGCCGAGCTGGTAGGCCTCGGGGTCCGGCTTGCCCGAGCTCACGCGGTCACCCGTCACGAGGTGTGAGAACGTGCCGTCCGGCAGGCTCTCGGCGACTGCTGCTGCGAGAGGACGTTCGGACATCGTGACCATCGCGCAGGGGATCCCGTCGGCGCGGAGCGCGGCCAGGAGTTCACGCGCACCAGGTCGCCAGGGCACGGACGCACGGACGTCAGCGGTGACGCGATCGGTGAGGTGTTCGATGATCTCCCGGATGCCGAGGTCCACACCGGCGTCCTGCAGTCTGGCCGCGGAGTACGTGAGCGCCTGGCCGACGAGCTGTGTCGCCTGCTCGGTGGTCCAGGTGCCACCGTGGGCCTCGACGAGTGCCTTCTCCGCGCGGATCCAGGAGGGCTCGGTGTCCACGATCGTTCCGTCCATGTCCCACAGCACGCCCTGCAGCGCCCTGCGGTTCCCGCGCGCCTCCGAAAGGTCCGACGGTAGGCCGCTCATGGGCGCGGTCACGGAACGTTCTGAGGGGGTGGTGGCCATGATCCAAGTCTACGGTGACCCCTTGACAGGAACGGACGGAGGGCTGAGGACGGGGCGCCGCAGGGCGCTCGGACGCGGGCGTCGACGGGCGTGTGGTGCGGACACCGGTGGCGCGCGGATAGGCGCGGATCCGCTCAGCGCGTAGCCCGGAACGTCGCCTGACATGCCGGTGAACCGGGGACTAGGGTGAGACGGTGGACAGCTTCGAGGACAGCCAGCCGACCGGCGTACAGGATCTCTTCCAGGACGTCGGCGAGCCCGAACGCCGCATCACGATCATGCTTGCTGCGTTCGAGGGATGGAACGACGCCGGCGAGGCCGCGAGCGATGCGCTGAAGTACCTCGGGCGGTTCTTCGGGAGCGAGCGGATCTCGACCATCGACGCCGACGAGTTCTACGACTTCCAGTTCACCCGCCCGATGATCAAGCGCAACTCCTCCGGCCAGCGCCGCATCAAGTGGCCCAACACGCGCATCAGCAAGGCCGTGGTCCCGGACTCGAACGTCGACCTGATCCTCGTGAACGGCGTGGAGCCCTCCTACAAGTGGCGCGCCTATACCGCTGAGCTGGTGGCCCTCGCCAAGGAACTCAACGTCGACTGCATCGTGCTGGTCGGGGCGCTGCTGGCGGACGTCCCGCACTCGAGGCCCATCCCCGTGACCGTGACCTCGGACGACGACCTCGTGCGCGAGAGCCTCGACGTCGAGCCGTCCACCTACGAGGGGCCGATCGGGATCGTCGGCGTGCTCGCGGAGATGGGCCTGCTCGCGGACATCCCCACGATGTCGCTGTGGGCCGCCGTACCGCACTACGTGGGCCAGTCCCCCTCGCCCAAGGCGCAGCTCTCCCTGCTCAACAAGCTGGAGGAGATCCTGCAGCTCGCGGTTGACACCCACCTGCTCACTGAGGAGTCCGAGGCCTGGGAGCGCGGCGTCGACGAATTGGCCACCGAGGACCCGGAGGTCGCCGCCTATGTGCGCCAGCTGGAGGAGGCCAAGGACACCGTTGATCTTCCCGAGGCCAGCGGCGAATCCATCGCCCGCGAGTTCGAGCGCTACCTCAAGAAACGCCGCCGCGAGCAGTAGAGAGGTCCGGGCCGACCGTCGGGCCAGGACGTGAGCGGCTGCTAGAGACACACCCCGAGGAGAGCGTCGACGACGTCGGCGAACGCGGTGCTGTCGGCGCGATCATCGCTGCTGCTGGCGCCCGCACCACCTGTGAGCGACGCCGCCCACGCGTCGACGGCGGCGAGTGCGGACGGTGCATCCAGATCGTCCGCCAGGTGGGTGCGGACCTGCTCGAGCAGTGGCGCGACGTCGTCCGCCCCGGCTCGACGCGCGGCTGCGCGCCACCCCTGCAGGCGGACGAGCGCGTCCTCGAGGACGGCGTCGGTCCAGGACCAGTCGGAGCGGTAGTGGTGGGCGAGGATGGCGAGGCGGATCGCCGCGGGATCTGTCCCGTTCCTGCGGAGCGTCGACACCAGGACGAGGTTGCCGCGCGACTTGCTCATCTTCCCGCCGTCGTAGCCCACCATGCCTGCGTGGGCGAAGTGCTCGGCCAGCGGCGTGCCGCTCGCGGCCCAGGCGTGCGCGGCGCTCATCTCGTGGTGGGGGAACACGAGGTCGGAGCCGCCGCCTTGGACGGTGAACGGCGCGGGCAGGTACTGCTGCGCGATCACGGCGCACTCGATGTGCCACCCCGGACGTCCCGCGCCCAGCGAGCCGCCGGTCCAGCTCGGCTCCCCGGGACGCTCGACGCGCCAGAGGAGAGGATCGAGCGCATGGCGCTTGTGCGGCCGCGCCGGGTCTCCCCCGCGCTCGGCGGACAGCGCGAGCATGGCATCCACGTCGAGGTGCGAGACCTGGCCGAGGAACCACCGCGCGTCGTCGTCCGGGTCGAGTGACGCCGCGGCGTCGAGTGAGAAGTAGACGTCGCCGTCGGGCTCGCCGCCCTCGCCCGGCACCGGGTAGGCGAGACCGCGCGCCACCAGGCGCTCGACGGCGGGCACGATCCGGTCGACGGACTCCACCGCCCCGATGTAGTGGTCCGGCGGCAGGACGTTCAGCGCTTCCATGTCCTCACGGAACAGGGCGATCTGCTCGGCTGCGAGGTCACGCCAGTCCACGCCCGTGGCGGTGGCGCGCTCCAGCAGGGGGTCGTCGACGTCCGTGACGTTCTGGACGTAGGACACGCGGGAGCCGGCGTCGCGCCACGTGCGGTTCAGGAGGTCGAAGGCCACGTAGGTGGAGGCGTGGCCGAGGTGCGTGGCGTCGTAGGGGGTGATCCCGCAGACGTAGAGGCTGCGCTCGGGAGCCGCGTCGAGACGGCGCCGCTCCCCCGCCGAGGTGTCGTACAGATCGATGCCCGACTGGGTACCGTCGAGGTCAGGAACAGGAGCCGCAGTCCACGCAATCACGCGTTCTACCTTACGGCCTGCGCGCCGGGCCGATGTCAGGCGCTGATGACGCCGAACCCGAGCAGGGCGTAGAGCCCCAGCCCGAGCAGGATCCGGTACCAGACGAAGAGCCCGTAGCCCCGGGTGGTGACGTAGCGGAGGAACCAGCCGATGATCGTGAAGCCCACCACGAAGGCGACGAGCGTGGCGAGCGCCGTCTCCGGCAGAGCGTACGGACCGGGCTCGTCGTAGCTCTTGACGAGCTGGTACACGCCGCTGCCGAACACCGCGGGGATGGCCAGCAGGAAGGAGTAGCGGGCTGCCGCTTCCCTCGTGTAGCCCATCAGCAGGCCGGCGGTGATGGTTCCCCCCGAGCGCGACACGCCCGGAATGAGGGCCAGCGCCTGTGCGAGGCCGTAGAGGATGCCGTGCCGGTAGCTGAGGCTCGTGAGCTCGCGGGACTGTGTTCCCACCCGCTCGGCGACCGCGAGGATCAGCCCGAAGACGATCAACATGGTGGCCACGATCCACATGCTCCGGAACGTCCCCTCGATCTGGTCCTGGAACAGCAGGCCGAGGATCACGATCGGCACGCTGCCGAGGATCACGAGCCACCCCATCCGGGCATCCGGGTCGTTCCGCGACACCGTGCCCCGCAGGGCGCCGAACCAGGCCTTCACGATCCGCACGATGTCCCGCCAGAAGAAGACGACGACGGCCGTCTCCGTCCCGAGCTGGGTGATGGCGGTGAACGCGGCACCCGGATCCTCGGCGCCGGGCAGGAACTCACCGACGATCCGGAGGTGTGCGCTGGACGAGATGGGGAGGAACTCCGTGAGGCCCTGGATGAATCCGAGAATGACTGCTTCTATCCATTGCACGCTTACGACCCTAAGCCATCACGCGGGGCGGAGGCCCTAGGCTGAGGTCCATGCAGCGGCGAAACGTGGGAGCGAGCGGCCTGACGGTCTCGACTCTGGGACTCGGCACCATGACCTGGGGTCAGGACGTGACCGAGGAAGCCGCGCGGGAGCAGCTCCGGCTCTTCGCGGACGCGGGCGGCACGCTCGTCGAGACCGCTGCCCGGTACGGCGAGGGCCGGGCCGAAGCCATGCTCGGTACGTTCATCAACGACGTCGTGGCCCGCTCCGAGCTGGTGCTCGTGGTCCAGGGCGGCACCACGCGGTCCGGGAGCCGCCGCGTCGACGCCTCCCGCCGAGGACTGCTCGACTCGCTCGACGCCTCCCTCTCCCTGCTCGGCACCGATCACGTCGACGTGTGGCTCGCGCCCTCCCCCGACGCCGCCGTGCCCCTGCAGGAGACTCTCAGCGCGCTCGAGGCCGCCTACGCCAGCGGCCGCGCGAGGTACGTGGGTGTGTCGAACTACTCGGGCTGGGAGTTCGCACGCGCAGCGGCGACGGCGCGGTGCCCCCTGCTCGTGAACGACGTCGAATACTCCCTCATCCACCGCGGGGCCGAGCGGGAGATCATCCCGGCGGCCGACGCCGTGGGCGCCGCGGTCCTCGCCTGGGGTCCGCTCGGTCGCGGCGTGCTCACGGGGAAGTACCGCGGGCGCATCCCGTCCGAGTCCCGGGGCGCGTCGGACCTGTGGGCGCCGTACGTGGAGCCGTACCTCAGCGGCAAGCCCCAGCGCATCACGGAAGCCCTGTGCACCGCCTCGCGGGGCCTGGACCTGCAGCCGCACGAACTGGCACTGCGCTGGCTCCTGCACCGGCCCGGCGTCGCATCGGCGATCGTCGGCGCGCGGACTCCCCAGCAGCTCAAGGAGATCCTCCACACCGCGGACGCTCCTGTTCCGGAGCCCATCGCAGAGGTGCTCGACGAGGTCTCGGCCCTGCTGCCCTAGCGAGAGCCCGGACTGGCGGTGATCACGATCGGGCCGTCCGAGCTGCCCTCAGCCACCTGACGCTCAACCTTCGGAGTCTGCCCCGGTCAGCCGTGCTGCGTCCTCAGACCCGGCAGCCCGCGATTCGTCGTCGCGACCCTCGCCCTGACTGCCGCCAGCAACGGAGTCCTGATCAGGGTCCAGGTCCTCGCCGTCCTGCTGGTCGTCGTCATCCTCGTCGCGTTGGTCGTCGTCGCGCTCGTCATCCTCATCGTCATCGGACTCCTCGTAGATCTCGAGCGGAGTCACCTCGCCGAAGGCGTCGTAGAGGGCTTCCTCGTACACCTCGAAGGCATCCGCGATGGCGAGATACGCGGCTTCGACCGCGGGATCGTCCTCCCTGCGTCGTGATGCCGACGCCGCGAGGTGCTCCTCGAGAGCCGTCACGAGGGACTGGAGCGCGACACGCGGATCAATGCTCATGGCCTAGACGTTATCGGTAAAGTGAAGGGAATTGGAGGAATATGCGACAGCACTTTGTGAACACGAAGGTCATCCGCGAGCGTGATTACGGGCGGCAGTACGAGTACCTCGTCCTCACCGTCAACGCCGGTGAACCCCTGCCCGCGGCGCGGAAACTCATCACCGAACACGCCGAGTACGGCAAGTGGGAACTCGAGCGGAGCTGCATCTTCATGGGCGGTGGCAGGCGCTACTGGCTGCGACGAAAGGTCCTGCGCGTCGAGCGCACCGCCTGACGCCGAGCTCACCGCGTCGCGGTCGAAGGCACTGCCCCGTCGTAGGGACGTCGGCGAGCGCCCACGTCCCTACGACGCCGGCGGCCCGAGAAGCCAGGTAGCGACAGTGGCCCGAGCCGATTCCTCCGTGGACGGATGGAACTGACCGGCCAGGGCGTCCCGGTGCAGGCGAGCCTCCTCGGACGCGGCCGAGAACCCCGATCCCCCTCCGAGGTGCAGGGCGGTCGACGTCGCCTCGACAGCGGCAGCGACGGCATGCGTCTTGAGCGTCACGAGTCGGGCGAACCAGGCGGGATCGTCCACGTCGTCGTCGAGATCCTGCGCGACCGCGCGCAGTTCGGCCGCCGCGCCGGTGGCCGTCATGGCCGCTCGGGCCAAGCGGTCCCGCAACACCGGGTCCGCCGCGTGGGACTTCCCCGTGGTCCGGCTGGTGCGGCGCTCGAGCCTCCGGGCTGCGAGGTGCAGCGCCCGGTCGGCGATCCCGAGGTACACGGCCCCGATCAGCGTCTCGAAGGCCGCGAAGATCCCGAACACGAGGAGGTCCGGGTTCTGCCCCACCGGCAGGCGACGGAAGACGGCGTCCTCGGGTACCCGCACGTCCTCGAGGCGCGTCGTGTTCGACTGCGTGGCGCGCATACCCAGCGGGTTCCAGTCCTCGACGGTGACGACCCCGGGTGTGCCGCGCGGCACGAAGGCGTGGACGAGGACGTCCTCACCATCGGACCTGGCGTCGGACCCTGCATCGGACGCCGGCAGCTTCCCGAAGACGCTGAGGTGCGTCCACACCGGTGACAGGCTCGTGAACACCTTCGTGCCGGTGAAGCTGTAGCCCCCTGCTGTCCGTGTCACGCGCGTGAGCGAGTCGAACAGCACGGCGTCGTTACGGGGCTCGGACACGCCGAAGGCGAACACGTCGCCGCGCGCCGCCCCCTCCAGGACGAAGCCGAGCGAATGGTCCCCCCGTCCGGCGAGGAGACCGGCGACGGCGGTCCAGATCAGGTGCATGTTCGTCCCGAGGGCGGTGGCGGGCCCTGCCGCCGCGAGGCGCCGCTGGCACTGCGCGGCCAGGGCCATGCCGCCCGTGGTCCCGGGTGGCGTGTCCACCAGCAAGCGGAGGTAGCCCACGGCCCGTAACTCCTCGAAGTCCTCGTGGAAGAACGTGTTGGTCGTGTCGTGACCGCCTGCACGTGACCGCGCGCGCTCCAGCAGGTCCTCCGGGAGGAGCTCGGCCGCGCGGGCCGCCGCCGTCGTCATCGGTGGGCCGGCCTCAGTAGGTCGTGAGGAGCCGGGCGAGCACCTTGGCGCCGAAGCGCAGCGACTCGGTCGGTACGCGCTCGTCGACGCCGTGGAACATCCCCGTGAAGTCGAGGTCGTCCGGCAACTGCAGGGGCGCGAAGCCGTAGCCGGTGATGCCGAGCCGGCTGAGGGACTTGTTGTCCGTGCCGCCCGAGAGCGTGTACGGGAGCACTTTCGCCCCCGGGTCCTCCGCGTGCAGGGCGTCGATCATGGAATCCACGAGGTTCCCGGCGAACGGCACCTCGAGCGAAGTGTCCTTGTGCTCGTAGGTGACCTTCACGTGCTCGCCCGCGAGCCCGCGGATGATCTCGAGTACCTGGTCCTGCTGACCGGGCAGGGTCCGGACGTCGATCAGCGCCTCGGCGGTGCCCGGGATGACGTTGTGCTTGTAACCGCTCCTGAGGACGGTGGGGTTCGCGGTGTTCTGCAGAGTTGCGCCCACGAAGCGCGCCACCGTACCGAGTTCCTTCAGGAGGAGGTCCGGGTTGTCGGGGTCGAACTCGACCCCCGTGAGTTCCGTGACCCCGTCGAGGAACTGACGCGTGGTCGGCGTGAGCTCGATGGGCCACCTGTGGTCACCGATCCGCGTGACGGCCCGGGCCAGCGCCGTGACCGCGTTGTCGGTGTTGATCTGCGACCCGTGCCCCGCCCTGCCGTGGGCCACGAGCCGCAGCCAGGAGATCCCCTTCTCGGCCGTCTGCAGCAGGTAGGTGCGCTGCCCGCCGATCGTGGCGGAGAATCCACCGACCTCCGAGATGGCTTCCGTGGCACCCTCGAAGATCTCCGGCTTGTTGTCGACGAGCCAGGAGGCGCCGTACGCACCGCCCGCCTCCTCGTCGGCGAAGAACCCGAAGATCAGATCCCGTTGGGGCCGTACGCCGTCGCGCTGCATGGCACGCAGGACGGACAGGATCATGGCGTCCATGTCCTTCATGTCCACGGCGCCCCGGCCCCAGATGAGGCCGTCCTTCTCCTCACCACCGAAGGGATCGACCGTCCAGTCCTCCTTCTGCGCGGGGACGACGTCGAGGTGTCCGTGCACCACGAGGGCGGGGAGCGACGAGTCCGTGCCCTCCATACGCGCGACGACGGACGTGCGGCCGGGAGCGGCCTCGAACAGCTGCGTCGTGAGGCCCACCTCCTCGATGAGGCCCGCCGTGTACTCGGCGGCCTGCCGCTCCCCCGGGCCCTCGTTGGTGCCGAAGTTGGAGGTGTCGAACCGGATCAGTTCCTGGCAGATGCGCACGACGTCGTCTTCGGGGGTGATGCCCACGGGGTCCTCCTGGGGTAGCGGTGTCCGCTCCAGCCTACCGAGAGACGCCCGGTCGGGTGCAGGTGTCCGTTCTCCGGGCTCGCGCACCACGCTGCCGGATCTGGAAAGGACGAAGCGCCGTGTCAGGTCTCTCATACCCCCTGGTCGTGCTGCCCGGATGTAACGGCATGAACTGCAGCGGCGAGCACGTTGTATGCTTGTTCGGCGGACTCGCCCCACACATGTGGACTGGCGGGTCCACCTGTTTAAGGAAGGCCCCGGGTGGGCCGAGAGACTGGGGCATCATGAGCAAGAACCTCAACCGGAGGCTGTCCGCGACTGCCATCGCCATGATCGGCGCAGTGACCTTCGGAGCACCCGCAGCGTCAGCCGCGGAGCTGTGCCGGACCGACGGCAACGGAATCACCGTCTGCCAGGACGATGTCCCAGCGGCCGTGTATCCCGCCACGGTCATTCCCTCGGCGCCGACCCCCGAGCCCGTGACAACACCCACGGTGAATGAGCCCACGGTGGCGCCTATCACGCCAACTCCTTCGCCGGCTCCAGACCAGACGCCCACGCCCAGCCCGGCTCCAGTCCAGACGCCCACGCCCAGCCCGGCTCCGGAGGTCGTCCCAACGCGTACGCCAGCGCCTGTGGAGACCACACCGGCCCCGACTCCCCCGGCGGCGCCTGCACCTGCGCCGGTGCAGCAACTCCCCGAGTACCAGCCGTTGCAGCCGGTCGGCCCCTCACTCCTTCCCCCGGGCGCCCCGCTGCCCGAGCCGATCATCGAAGAGGTCGTCCCGGTGGAGGAACCAGCTCCTGCCGAGGAGACGGTCGCGCCCGCGAAGCCGGCACCTGCAGCGAAGCCGTCGGCACGTCCCTCACCTAGTACGAGCCCGGCTCCGTCGGCGTCCGCCACCTCGTCCGCAGAGCCCGTGGCGCTCGAACGGACCGATGCGCAGCAGGGCCCGAACCTCCCGCTGCTGGCCGGGTGCGCCGTCGTGATCCTGGGCTGCCTCTTCGGACTGGCGAAGGTCATAGGACTCCCCGGAGCCCGCTGAGCACGGCAGCGAGCACCGGCGGCCGGTGACAACCCGCGCCCTCTTCATCCTTCAGGTCATGCGAGCTGAACTGTGACCGAGTCGATACGTGTCGTTCGTCGCACCGATACTTCGTCACCGGAGACTTGGAGCATGGCTCTCATGGGGATAGAAACGGCACGACCGTCGCAGTGGATCAAGGACAATCGGGGCGCTCTGCCGTCCACCATCGCGCTGGCCGCGGTAGCTGCTTTCTGGGTGGTGGGAGCGGCTGGCGGGGTTCACTATCTGGCCTCGGTCAGCTCGCCCATGGCGCTGCTCACCGGGCTCTACGTCGGCCTGGCCGCGGTGGCCGTCTCCATCATCGTCGCAACTCTGGCAGTCAACAGCCTGGTGGCTCGGTACTCGAGGGCGCGCGGCAGTCGCTGACTCCTAGCCGGACGACAGGGTATCGCTCGCCGTCGTCGTGGTGGCGGTGCGGGCTCTGTACCGGGTGGAGAAGTCCCTGATCCACGTGTTCAACCGCGTCGCAGGCATCTTGTCGCATGCGTTGCCGTAGTAGCCCGGGTAGGGGTGTACTCGATGTCCAGCAGCCCGGGGAGCGTCTTTCCGTCACCTCACCGACCTCCCCCGCTGCCGAAGGCTGACCGCCGTCTAGTCCTCGTCAGTGACCTCGCCGAGGTACTGGATGGTGAGCACCGGAGAGTCCATCTCGTCGGTCCCGGCGACGAGGGCGACGTAGGCCTTCTCGCCCTCGAAGCCGGGTGCGACGTAGTGATAGCTCTTCCACGCCGGGTGTTCGGCGGCGCCGTGCCAGGCGGTGTACAGCAGGAGCTCCTCCCACTCGGAGTCCGGCGCCAGCCCGGTGAATCCCAGCGCGTCGAGAACCTGCAGCTCGACGGCGACCGGACACAGGAAGTAGTACCGGGACGCGTACGGGCTCATGTCGACGAGGGCTCCGCCGTGTAGGGCCTCAAGCCGTGCTGCACCCGGGTACTTCTCCGGTACCTCGCTGGTGACCTGGTGCTCGAGAAGGTCAATCTGTTCCGTCGTGAGCTGGCCCTCGGGGTGCAGGTACGGATTCACGCGCGATGCGGCATCGAAGGGCTCGAACCAGCTGTCGGCAGAGTCTGAGCGGTCCTCGGGCGACAGGTGGTAGGCCTTCCGGAGGACCGTCGCGTCGTCAAGCAGCCCGACCATGATCCGGTCGATCTCGACCGATCCGAGGCGGGTCCCGTACTCGGCGTCAGCGTGCCGGACCCCCTTCCGGGCGAAGCAATAGACGGCGAGCTCGTGGGCGAAGGTCCTTGCACCGTCCCAGCCCATCTCGAGGTCCGCGGCGACTTCAGCCAGGACGACGGCGAAGCGTTGCAGGAATTCGAACGTGTAGTGGTTCCGGTAGGCCGGTGGCAAGGTGTCCACCACGCGGGCGGCAGCTGAGGTGATGTAGGCAGCCGGGTCCGTCCCGTCAGCCTGGAGTGAGCGCACGGCATAGATGTCGTCGAAGATCCCCTCCAGGACGATCGGGATGGAGCGGCGCAGGCATCCGCGGAGCAGCTGAGCGAGGACGAGGGCCCGCAGCCGGGCCTCCGGGGAGTCGTAGTTGGACGCCGGCAGCTGGCCGTCCTCGTCGAGCTGCATGCGGCCGATGCACTCACCCTGCAGCTCGGGCCCACCGAAGTAGCCGAGCAGGGTGAGGTCGACGCCCTCGAGCCTCCGGCCTTCGTTGACCAGGTCGATCTGGCGGGGAGTGAGATTCTGCGGGTCGATCTGCGGTACCACTGCGCTCCTTGCTAGGGATGGCGTCAGACTAACAGCGGCCCGACCGCGGTGGCCGGTGCACCCATCTGTCATCTCCTGCTGGCAGCTTCGCCGTCCGGACGCCACACTGCCAGCACCTCAGACCGTGCTCAGCGCCACGGCCGTCAACCGCGTTCAACCAGAGCATGGGTCGCCTCGCCGACGATCGGACGCCGGCTGCATCGCGCAACTCCGTCAGTGGGATCCTCAGTGCCACGAAGAAGCCCCCGAGCGCGGTCCCACTCGGCGAAGACTCGCATCCTACGCCGTCGTCACCGCCGTCGGACTGTGAGCTGAAGTCTGGTTGCCGGCCTCGATTGGGGCCCCGCCGGCGGCTCTCACCTCGGCGCAGCTCGCGAGGATGCCGGCAATGGCGTCATGCTTGACGGCCGTCATCCAGAGGTCGGACGTAGCCTTCGCTTCGGTCTGCAGCGGCATGTACTAGCAGCGGAACGCCTTGCGTCGGAGAGTGTCATGGGAGCCGATTCCCGACACTCACGTGGTTCGAGCGGCTGACCGCGTGGTTCAGGGCACAAAAAAACCCCGGCGAACCGGGGTCTTTTCTGTGCGCGGAGGGGGACTTGAACCCCCACCCTCAATAAGAGGACTAGCACCTCAAGCTAGCGCGTCTGCCATTCCGCCACCCGCGCGGGTGGTATCTCGCGGTCGAAACCGGCGAAAGCAACGAGAGAAACTCTAACACGAGATGAGCGCTCCACCGACATCGGCGGACGTCCCCGCGGGTGTGGCGCGGGGACTTCAGTCACTGGTCCGGAAGGCGCTCCGAGATTGCGTCGAGGGCGACGGCGACCTCGCCGAAGGTCGTGGTCAGCGGGGACAGCCCGAGCCGTATGCCGCTCGGGTTGCGGTAGTCGGGGATCACGCCGTCGGCCCAGAGGTCCGGCACCATCGACGCGAAGGCCGGGTGGTCGATGGTGATGTGCCCACCGCGCTGGGCAGCCGCTCGGGGCGACGCGAGGACGACCCCCCGGGGCGCGAGGAACTCGTCGACGGCGTCCACGGCGAACGCCGTGAGCTGCTCCGACTTCGCGCGGACGGCGGTCATCCCCACCGATTCGAGGAGCGCGAGCATGTCCTGCATCGCGAGCATCCCGATGATGGGTGGCGTACCGGAGACGAGGCGCCGGATGCCGTCCGCCGGCTGGTAGGCGGACCCCATGGCGAACGGGTCCGCGCTGCCGAGCCACCCGAGGATCGGCTGATCCAGCGACACATGATGCCGCTCGGCCACGTAGGCCCAGGCCGGGGCTCCCGGGCCGCCGTTGAGGTACTTGTAGCTGCAGCCCGCTGCGAAGTCCACGTCCCAGGCGTCGAGCTCGGCGGATACCGAACCGACGGAGTGGCTGAGGTCCCACAGGACGAGCGCTCCGGCGTCGTGCGCCACGCGCGTGATGCCCGGGACGTCGGCGACGAAGCCCGAGCGGTACGCCACATGGCTGAGCAGCACCAGCGCGGTCTGCGGTCCGACGACCGCGGCGACGTCCTCCGGCGTCGCACCGCCGTCGTACGCGACGTCGATCCAGCGCAGGGTCAGCCCGCGCTCGGCGGCGATGCCCTCGACGATGAAGCGGTCGGTGGGGAAGTTGTCGCGGTCGATCACGATCTCCGTGCGGTCCGGGCGGGCGGCGACGGCGGCGCGGGCCAGCTTGTAGAGCAGCACGCTCGTCGAATCGGCGACCACGCACTGACCCGCCGCCGCACCGAGCGTGACCCTGCCGAGTTGGTTGCCGATACGCTCGCCGAGCGTCAGCCAGCCGTCGTCCCAGCCGCGGATGAGCCTGCCTGCCCACTGCTCCTGCACGAAGGCCGTGAGGGATTCGACGGTCGCGGCGAGCGGGCGCCCGAGCGAATTCCCGTCGAGGTAGGACCGCACGGCGGGGTCGTCCGTGCCGATGAACAGGGCGCGGTGGTGAGCGAGGGGATCTGCGGCATCGAGCGCTGCGGCACGTGCCGTGAGGGAGGGGCCGATCATGGCCCCCAGTCTAGGCGGGGGTACCCCGGTGGCCGTCGACGCAAACGGGCGGCCCCCGTCGAGGGGACCGCCCGATCACTGCGTTCGGGAAATGCGTTCGATCAGCGGCTGGCCGCCGTGCTGTAGGCGGCCTGGATGGAGCTGCCGAAGTACGGGCCGTACATGACGTTCTTCTGGCTGGTGTAGCCGAAGCTGTTGACCGAGTTCTGCGTGCCACCGGAGCCCGATCCGACGAACCAGGGCCCGCCCGAGGATCCGCCGGTCATGTCGCAGGGGATGCCCTGGGACAGGGTGCCGCCGAGACGGTCCGCCGATGCGGTGCCGCTGCAGCTGTAGAGGCGCTCGCCGTTGAAGGGCGAGGCGGCCGGGTAGCCGTAGGCAGTGTACGAGAGGTTGCGGGCGAGGTTGAAGCCGATGCTGGAGGCCCCGACAGTCGCCGAGAGCGTGCGGCCGTTGACGGTGTTCACGACCGCGAAGGCGCCGTCGTAGCTGATGTCGTTGCGGGAGACCCACTCGCTGGCGGCGTGCAGCGAACGGGCGGCGAAGCGACCGTAGGGCGCGGAGCCGTTGCTGTAGGCCGGGACGAACACGAAGTTGGTGACGAAGCCCGTGGAGAGGTCGTGCACGCAGTGACCCGCGGTGGCGACGACGCTCTGGTTACCGCTCTGCACGGAGTTGCCGGAGCAGACGTAGTTTTGGCCGCCCTGCGTGAAGAAGACCTTGCCGATCTTCGGCACGGCGGTCTGGGCGACGGCGTTCGGCTGGACGACGGGGTCCTTCGGCGCCTTCGCCACGGTCTCCTTGCCTCCCTTCGGCATGATGGAGCGGCCCTCGGCGGCCCAGCCGGAATTGATGGTGTTGGCGGGCTTGGCGTTCTTCATCCTGTCCGCGGTCCAGTAGGCGTCCAGTTCGGCCTGGCTCTGGTTCTGCGCGTGCGACACGGTGGTGCCGGCTGCGGAGCCGGTCGGCTCCTGGGTGGGCGCTGCCTGGACGGGACCTGCTGCCATCAGCACTGATGCGAGCAGGGCCGACGCGGTGAGCAGACCGGCTTTGAGACCTCGAGAGTTCACGAAACTCCTCTTTCCATACGGGGGCAGCCTTCGTGGCTGGTTCCCGGAGTCTCTCCCGCCCGCCGGCTGACCGGCCAGCCGGAGGAGCGACTTCGGGGGAACTGCCCCTGAAAATCGCTCCTCCTCTGGACAGGCGGCGGGTGGCGTGGAACTATTTCGCGCGCACCCGGCCCGAGAAGTGTTGGCGCTGCCGCTTCGCCGACCAGGCGACGACGTCCACGAGGGTCCCGTCGCCGTCGCGAGTCCGCGCGAAGGAGGTGGTAACGGCGCCGGGCAGCAGCACGGGCGTCGCGAAGTCGATGCGCCAGTCGAGCGCTCCCTCCGGGGCGGGAGCCGCTTGCTGGACCATGCGGGCGGCCAGGTACATGCCGTGGGCGATCAGCGTCTTCATGCCGAGCGCCTTGGCCGCCACGGCGTTCAGGTGGATCGGGTTCCAGTCCCCGGAGACGGCGGCGTACCGTCGGCCGGTCCCCGCGTCGAGACGCCACAGCCCGGTGGGGACCGGAGGAACGAAGGAAGCCCGCTCGCCGCCCGAGCCCGCGCCCGTCGCGGACACCGTCGGTTCTCCCTCGAGGCGGATCCCGCGGGCGAGGTACACGGACCGGCCCGTCCAGACCGTCTCGCCGGAGACGCCCACCTCCGTGACGACGTCCACCTGCGTCCCCGAGGCGTGGGCGCGGAGACCCTCGGCCCGAGCCACGACGTCGAGCTCCTCGAAGGCGCCGACGGGACGTGTCTGGTGGACCTCGTTGCTGAGGTGCACCATGCCGAGCAACGGCAGGGGGAAGTCCGGGCGGGCCAGCACGCTCATCATCACGGGGAAGGCGACCGTGTGGACGTAGGCGGACGGCAGTACGTCGCGAGCAGCCGCACCGATCAGGTGCTGGAAGCGCGTGAGGTCGGCGAGGTCCACACGGACGCCGTCGACCCGGTGACGGACCGCCGGCAGGCCGGGACGGACGGCGGACGACGACGGCGTGACCCGCCGGCGCGCGGCGGTCGCCAGGGCGCTGCCGTAGAGCCCGGGCAGGCTGGGCATGCCGAGGACGACGTCGGTGGGTGCGCCGGTCATGCGCCCACCAGGTTCTGCCCGCAGACGCGCAGCACCTGCCCGTTGATGCCGGCGGCGGTGCCGGAGGCGAGGAAGGCGACGGTCTCGGCGACGTCGATCGGGAGGCCGCCCTGCTGCAGGCTGCTCAGCCGCCGGGCCACCTGCCGTGTGAGGGCCGGGATCTTCGCGGTCATGTCCGTCTCGATGAAGCCGGGGGCCACCGCGTTGACGGTCCGTCCGCTGCCCGCGGAGGCGGCCGCCTGCGCCCGCACCATCCCGATCACGCCCGCCTTGGATGCGGCGTAGTTGCTCTGCCCGCGGTTGCCGGCGATGCCGCTGGTGGAAGCAAGGCTGATGATCCGTCCGGTCTCCGAGAAGACCGGCGAGGCGAGGAACTGCTCGTTCATGCGCAGCTGCGAGGCGATGTTGACGGCGATGACGGAGTTCCACCGCGCGGCATCCATGTTGGCCAGAAGCTTGTCCCGCGTGATACCGGCGTTGTGCACCACGATGTCGAGGCTCCCGAACCGCTGCTGCACGTGGTCGAGGATGCGCGCTGCGGCGTCCTCCGCCGTGATGTCCAGCTGCAGCGCCGTACCGCCCACACGGTTCGCGACGGCAGCGAGTTGCTCGCCGGCAGCCGGGACGTCGACGGCGACGACGCGAGCGCCGTCACGTGCCAGGACCTCGGCGATCGTGGCGCCGATCCCCCGGGCGGCACCCGTGACCACCGCGATCCTCCCGGTGAGGGGCTGGTCCTCGACTCCCTCCCCCTCTGCCGCGGTGGCTGCCGCGAGATCGGTGATGCTCCCCGACGGCGTCGGCGCGACCTCGATGAACTGACCGTCCACGTAGGCACTCCTGCCCGAGAGGAAGAACCGGAGGGCGCCGAGCGCGGTGGGGTCGGTCGTGGTGGCATCGCCGCGCAGGATGATGCCGTTGGCGGTCGCCCCTCCCCGCAGTTCGTGGGCGACCGAGCGCAGTGCGCCGTCGATCCCCTGGCGGGCCGCGGCCTGCGCAGGTCCGGAGGCGTCGGCGGCGGAGCGGAGGATGCCCACCACACGCCCGCCCGGGACGAGCAGCCTCACGGCCTGGCCCAGTTCGAGCATCGGGGCGGCGAGATCGGCCGGCTCGGTCGCGGCGTCGAGGACGACGACGGCGGCGCTCAGCTTCTCGCCGGGCAGCACGTGACGCCGCACCTCGATGTCCCAGCCGAGCAGCACGTCGGCGAGCGCCTCGGCTCCCGCGCCGGCTCCCGCGACCAGGACCGGCAGCGGTGCGAGCACCTCACCGGGGGCGTACCGGCGCAGGACCGAGGGCCGGGGCAGGCCGAGCGCCTTCGCGATCCTCGCGGGCAGTGGCGTGTTGACGAGGTCCAGGTAGGCGTCGGCCATCAGTTCCTCGCTTCCAGGATCGCGACGACGCCCTGCCCGCCCGCGGCGCACACCGAGATGAGGCCGCGTCCGCCCTTCTCCGACAGGGTCTTCGCGAGGGAGGCGACGATGCGCCCGCCGGTGGCGGCGAAGGGGTGCCCGGCGGCGAGGGAGGAGCCGTTGACGTTGAGCTTCGAGCGGTCGATGCTGCCGAGCGCTCCCGGGAGCCCGAGCACGCGCCGGCAGTAGTCCTCGTCCTCCCAGGCCGCGAGGGAGCTGAGCACCGTCCCGGCGAAGGCCTCGTGGATCTCGAAGAAGTCGAAGTCCGCGAAGGTGAGCCCGTTGCGCGCCAGCAGACGCGGCAGCGCGTGGACCGGGGCCATCAGCAGGCCCTCCTCGCCGTGCACGAAGTCCACCGCGGCTGCCTCGGCGTCCACGACGTTCGCGAGCATGGGGAGGTTGTTGGCGCGTGCGTAGTCCTCGCTGCCGAGGAGCACGACGGCGGCGCCATCGGTCAGCGGGGTCGAGTTCCCGGCGGTCATGGTGGCCGGGGTGTCGAGGGTCTTCCCGAACACGGGCTTCAGGGTGGCGAGCTTCTCGGGAGAGGTGTCCGCGCGGAGATTGGCGTCACGCGTCAGGCCCCGGTAGGGCGTCATGAGGTCGGCGAAGAACCCCCGCTCGTAGGCCGCGGCGAGGTTGCGGTGGCTCAGGTAGGCCAGCTCGTCCTGGGCCTCGCGCGTGACCTGCCAGGCCGCCGTCGTGATGGCCTGGTGCTCCCCCATGGACAGGCCGGTGCGGGGCTCCCCCGTGCCGGGCGCGTTGGGCGAGAGGTCCTTGGGCCGCAGGGTGCTGAGGATGCGGACCTTCTGCTGCGTGGTCTTCGCCCGGGAGAGGTCGAGCAGCACGCGGCGCAGGCCCTCGCTGACGGCGATGGGCGCGTCCGACGCGGAATCGACACCGCCGGCGATCCCCGACTCGATCTGGCCGAGCTTGATCTTGTTGGACAGCCCCACCACGGTCTCGAGCCCCGTCGCGCAGGCCTGCTGGAGGTCGTAGGCGGGGGTCTCGGGCGACAGCGCGGAGCCGAGCACGGCCTCGCGGGTGAGGTTGAAGTCACGCGAGTGCTTGAGGACGGCACCCGCGGCCACCTCACCGATGCGCTCGCCCTGGAGCCCGAAGCGGGCCACGAGGCCGTCGAGTGCCGCGATGAGCATGTCCTTATTGGACGAGTACGCGTAGGCACCGCCCGACCGAGCGAAGGGGATGCGGTTGCCGCCGATGACGACCGCGGGGCGGACGGCGGTCTGCGGTGACGGGGCGGCAGTGGACGCGCCTGTCTGCTCTGACATGAGGAACTCCTGAAGCGTCGGGGGATTACCGATACCTACCGTACCTGATACGCTGAGTATCATGAACTCTGCCCCTGCTGCGACGCGCCTCTCCCCCGGCGTACCCGCGGACGTGCCGGCGGTTCCCGACGGACGGTCCAGCCGCTGGGAGGAGCACCGGGCCGAACGGCGACGTCAGCTGATCAAGACGGCGAGGCGGGCCATCGACCGGCTCGGCGCCGGAGCCTCCATGGAGGACATCGCCACCGCGGCGGACACCTCGAAATCCGTGTACTACCGCTACTTCGGGGACAAGACCGGCCTGCAGCGGGCCATGGCCGAGGTGGTGACGGGCCAGATGCAGCAGAAGATCCGCGACGCCGCCCGGACGGCCTCCACCCCCCGCGAGGGACTCCACGCGATGGTGCTCGCCTATCTCCAGATGGCGCGGACCTCCCCCAACGTCTACGCCTTCGTCACGCGCGTGGGGGGCGCCGAGTCGACCACGGCCGACGACGGCGCCCAGGACCCCCTCGCCCATTTCCTGGCCGCGATCACAGAGATGATCTCGCGCCCCATGCGGGCGTACCTGCTGTCCCCGGACCGGCCGTCCGGACCGGACGACGCCGCCCCGGAGTTCTGGCCCGCGGCCGCCATCGGCATGATCCGCGCTGCAGGTGAGACCTGGCTGTCCGCCCCCGACGTCCCCGGGAAGCCGACCGAGGAGCAGATGGCACGGCACCTCACCGGCTGGCTCTTCGACGGCATCAGCCGCTACGAGGCCTCCACCGCCACCGGGGACGCGACCGGACACACGACCGGGAGCGCCGGACCATGAGCGCCGGACCATGACCGCGGCCCCCCGTACACGCACTCTCCAGATCCACCCGTTCAGCACCGCCCCACGCACCGCGAAGGACACGCCATGACGCAGACCATCTCCCGGCCCCAGCAGATCCCCGCGACCGTCGACATCACGGACGACGAGCGCGCCACCGTCGACACCGCCGAGCTCGGGGAGCTCCTGCTCGGGAAGTGGGCCCACGTCCGCCGCCAGGCACGCGAACTCGCGGGACGCCCCGAGGTCCACAAGATCGAGGGTCTGACGCACCACGAGCACCGCCGCCGCTGCTTCGACCAGCTGCACTACCTGGTGGAGCAGAAGGCCGTGCACCGCGCGTTCCCGAAGGCGTTCGGCGGCGACGACGACCACGGCGGGAACATCGCGGGCTTCGAGGAACTCGTGGTGGCCGATCCCTCGCTCCAGATCAAGTCCGGCGTGCAGTGGGGGCTGTTCGGCTCCGCCGTCATGCACCTCGGCACCGAGAAGCACCACGAGGCATGGCTCCCGGGCATCATGTCCATGGAGATCCCCGGCTGCTTCGCCATGACCGAGACCGGCCACGGCAGCGACGTCGCCAGCATCGCGACGACCGCCACCTTCGACCCCGCGACCGACGAGTTCGTCATCGACACGCCCTTCCGTGCGGCGTGGAAGGACTACATCGGCAACGGCGCGATCGACGGCCGGGCAGCCGTCGTCTTCGCGCAGCTGGTCACCAACGGGGTGAACCACGGCGTCCACGGGTTCTACGTGGAGCTCCGCCACAAGGACGGCACGTTCAAGCCGGGTATCGGTGGCGAGGACGACGGCGTGAAGGGCGGCCTGAACGGCATCGACAACGGCCGCCTGCACTTCACGGGCGTCCGCGTCCCGCGCACCCACCTCCTGAACCGCTACGGGAACGTCGCGGAGGACGGCACCTACTCCTCCCCCATCGCCTCGCCGGGGCGCCGCTTCTTCACCATGCTCGGCACGCTCGTGCAGGGTCGGGTCTCGCTCGACGGCGCGGCCGTCGCCGCCAGCAAGCTCGCGCTCACCGCCGCGATCACCTACTCGACGGAGCGCCGTCAGTTCAATGCGTCGTCGGACCTGAAGGAGGAGGTGCTGATGGACTACCAGCGGCACCAGCGGCGGCTCCTGCCGCGCCTCGCGGCCACCTATGCGGCGTCCTTCGCGCACGAGGAACTCCTCGAGAAGTTCGACGGCGTCTTCTCCGGCGCGCACGACACCGACGAGGATCGCCAGGACCTCGAGACCCTCGCCGCCGCGCTCAAGCCCCTGAGCACCTGGCTGGCGCTGGACACGCTGCAGGAGTGCCGCGAGGCGACCGGCGGCCAGGGCTTCCTCATCGAGAACCGCTTCGCGTCGCTCCGGGCCGATCTCGACGTCTACGTCACCTTCGAGGGTGACAACACCGTTCTCCTGCAGCTCGTGGCCAAGCGCCTGCTGACGGACTACGCCAAGGAGTTCAAGGGCGTCGACTTCGGGGTCCTGGCCCGCTACGCGGTGTCGCAGGCCGCCGGCCGGACGCTGCACCGTTCCGGGCTGCGTCGGGTTGCGCAGACCGTCGCGGACACCGGCTCGGGCAAGAAGTCCGCGATCGCGCTGCGCGACGAGTCCACGCAGCAGGAGCTCCTCCGCGACCGCGTGCAGACCCGCGTCGCCGAGCTCGCGGGGATGCTGCGCGGAGCGAAGGGCATGTCGCAGGAGAAGGCCGCGGCGCTGTTCAACGAGCACCAGAACGAACTGATCGAGGTGGCCTACGCGCACGCCGAACTGCTGCAGTGGGAAGCGTTCACGCGCGCCCTCACGAGGATCGAGGACCCGGGCACACGCGAGGTCCTCACGCGACTGCGTGACCTCTTCGGGCTGTGCCTGATCGAGAAGGACCTCGCCTGGTTCCTGATGAACGGGAGGCTGTCCTCACAGCGCGCCCGCACCCTCGACGGCTACATCAACCGCCTGCTCGCGAAGATCCGTCCGCACGCCCTCGATCTCGTGGACGCGTTCGGGTACGGACCGGAGCACCTGCGGTCCGCCGTCGCGAGCGGCGCCGAGCGGGAACGCCAGGAGGAGGCGGCCGAGTACATGCGGCGGCGCCGTGCGAGCGGTGACGCCCCGATGGACGAGAAGACGCTGCTGGCCCGCGAGGCGAAGAGCGCCAAGGCGTCCAAGAAAGGCGCCTCCGCAGCTCCCCGTGGCGCGACGTCGACCACGACCCTGAAGGCCACGAAAGCAGCCCGGGCCCGAGCGCTGCGCTGACGACCCGCTGCGGGGTCCGCAGGGTCGACGGTCCGGTGTTCCCGGTGGCGCCGGCGTCTCGGGTGCTACAGGACCCCGCGGTAGACACCCAATGTCGTCTCGGCGATCGAACCCCAGTCGAAGTGGCGCTCGGCGCGGGCCCTGCCCGCGGCGCCCATCGCCGATGCCCTCGCCGGGTCCTCGAGCAGGGCGGTGAGCGCCGCGGCGAAATCGGAGACGAACGCCTCGGCGTCGAGCGGTGTGCCCGTCCCGTCCTGGACCTGCTCGAGCGGAACGAGCGTACCGGTCACGCCGTCGTCGACGACCTCGGGGATGCCGCCGGTGGCTGAGGCGACGACGGCCGCGCCGCACGCCATGGCCTCGAGGTTCACGATCCCGAGGGGTTCGTAGATGGACGGGCACGCGAAGACCGTCGCGTGGCTGAGGATCTGGATGACCTCGCGCCGCGGGAGCATGCGCTCGATGAGGATCACGGATCCGCGGCGCTCGCGGAGGTCGGAGATCAGTGCGTCCGTCTCGGCGGCCAGGGCGGGAGTGTCCGCGGCGCCCAGGCACAGGACCAGCTGCACGTCGGCCGGCAGCAGCGCAGCCGCGCGGAGAAGATAGGGAACACCCTTCTGGCGGGTGTTCCGGCCCACGAACACCACGCTGGGGCGGTCGGGGTCGATGCCGTGGGCGCGGAGGGCGTCGTCGTCCTCGTCGCGCGTCCACTGCGTCACGTCGATGCCGTTGTGGACCACGTGCACCTTCGCCGGGTCCACGTCCGGGTAGCTGCGGAGGATGTCCGTGCGCATGCCGGCCGAGACGGCGATGACTGCCGCTGCCGCCTCGTAGGACGTCTTCTCCACCCAGGAGGACAGCGCGTATCCGCCGCCCAGCTGCTCGGCCTTCCAGGGGCGCAGCGGTTCGAGGCTGTGGGCGCTGAGCACGTGCGGGATCCCGTGCAGGAGCGAGGCGAGATGGCCGGCCATGTTGGCGTACCAGGTGTGGGAGTGGACCAGGTCCGCGCCGGCCATGGCCTGCAGCATCTCCAGGTCCGTGCCGAGGGTCTGCACCGCGGCGTTGGCGTCGGCGAGTCCGTCCGGCACCCCGTAGGACCGCACCGTGGCACCGTGGTAGTCCTCCGGGCGGGGGGACCCGAAGGCGTGGATCCGCAGGTCCACCTGCGGTGCCAGCACCCGGCTCAGCTCGGCGACGTGCACCCCAGCCCCTCCGTAGATCTCCGGCGGGAACTCCTTGCTCACAATGTCTACTCGCACGCATCCCAACGTAGTGCAGTGTCACGGAGTCCTCTAGTGTGAAGGAAACGGGCCGGTTCCCGGACCGTGTGGACCTACGCTCGGTCGATCACTGACTGACGAGAAGCACAACACTCAAGGAAGAGCGGGGGTCGCAAGTGGCACCGAAGAAAGTACTGGCCGTGGTGTTGGCCGGCGGGGAGGGCAAGCGGCTGATGCCGCTGACCGCGGACAGGGCCAAGCCGGCCGTCCCGTTCGCCGGGAGCTATCGGCTCATCGATTTCGCGCTCTCGAACCTCGTCAATTCCGGGTACCTCCAGATCGTGGTCCTGACGCAGTACAAGTCCCACAGCCTCGACCGGCACATCTCCGAGACCTGGCGGATGTCCACCCAGTTGCGCAACTACATCGCGTCCGTCCCCGCACAGCAGCGCCGCGGGAAGAGTTGGTTCCTCGGCAGCGCGAATGCCATCTACCAGTCACTGAACCTCATCCACGACGCGCAGCCGGACATCGTGGTGGTGATCGGCGCGGACCACGTGTACCGCATGGACTTCCAGCAGATGGTGGACGCGCACGTGAACAGCGGTGCCAGCGTCAGCGTGGCAGCGGTTCGCCAGCCCATGCACCTCGTCGATCAGTTCGGGGTCATCGAGACCGCCGCGGATGATCCCGGCCGGATCGCCGCCTTCGTGGAGAAGCCCTCCAGCACCCCGGGTCTCCCCGACGATCCCGACAGCTTCCTGGCCTCCATGGGCAACTACGTCTTCACCACCGAGGCGCTCATCCGTGCCCTGGAGGACGACGCCGCCCGCCTCGACACCAAGCACGACATGGGGGGAGACATCATCCCCTACTTCGTCGAGCGCAATGACGCCGCCGTGTACGACTTCACGACGAACGAGATCCCCGGCTCCACCGAACGGGACCGCCAGTACTGGCGCGACGTCGGCACCATGGACTCGTACTACGACGCCAACATGGATCTCATCTCGCCGCTGCCGCTGTTCAATCTGTACAACCTGCAGTGGCCCATCTACACGCGGCAGAGCATCTCGCCCCCGGCGAAGTTCGTGCGGAGCGCCTCCGGCCGCTCGGGCGAGGCACACGACTCCATCGTCTCGGCCGGCGTGGTGGTGTCGGGAGGGGCGGTGCAGACCTCCATCCTCGCCACCGACGTCTTCATCGACGAGGCGGCCGAGGTGACCGGATGCGTGCTGCTCGACAAGGTGAACGTGGGGAAGGGCGCCGTGGTACGCCGGGCCATCATCGACAAGAACGTGCGCATCCCGGCCGGGGCGAGCATCGGCGTGGACCAGGACATGGACCGCAGCCGTGGCTTCTCCGTCACCGACTCCGGCCTCACGATCGTCAGCAAGGGTCAGTCGGTCCCGTCGCCCTGACCCTGCTCGACGTCCGGTGCGCCGCCCTCGGTCGGCGCACCGGACGCATGGCAGTTCAGGCGACGCGCGTGATGGCCACCGTCACGTTGAGGATCGAGCCGCCCCCTCCGGACAGGATGCCCTTCAGCGGCGACACGTCGCGGTAGTCGCGCCCCCGGGCCACGGACACGTGGAAGTCGCTGACCGGACCGCTGTTCGTCGGGTCCCACCCCCGCCACTCGCCGTCGTACCACTCCACCCAGGCGTGTGACTGACCGGCGACCGTCTCGCCGATCTCCGCCGCACGGCGGGGGTGGAGGTAGCCCGAGATGTAGCGGGCGGGGATACCGAGGCTCCGGAGGGCACCGATGGCCACGTGCGCGAGGTCCTGACACACGCCCTTCCGCTCCCGCCAGGCGTCCTGCGCGTTGGTCTGCACCCCGGTGGCGCCCTGGACGTAGTCCATCTCGCTCCGCAGCCAGGCGAACACCGCGCGGGCGGCCTCGTGGGGGCTGACGCCCTCGGCGAGCCCGGCGACCAGCGTGCGCACCTCCTCCCCCGGCTCGCTGAGCGCCGTCTGGGTCAGCCAGTCCGCGAAGTCGTCGGTCAGCGCGGGCGCCGCAAGAGCCTCCCAGGAGAGGATGCCGCCCTCGGCGGGGATCCTCTCGGTCCGGCTGACCTCGACGGTGGAGATCGCCGTGACCTCGAGGTGCTCGTGCGGTACGTGGACGTCGAACGCCGTGACGCGGGTACCCCAGTAGTCGCGGTACGCCGAGACCGCCGCGCTCGAGGGGCTCACCTTGAGGGTGGATTCGAGCACCACCTGTTGCGGGTCCGTCAACGGCGTCATGCGGGCCTCGTTGTAGGACAGCGACACCCGCCGCGGGTAGTCGTAACCGGTGCGGTGCTCGATCAGCAGGCGTGTCATGAGACCTCTCCCACCCAGGACAGCTCGTCCGCCTGGGAAAAGTACGTGCGTGAGACGGCGTCGGACGCCCGGGCACACGCCTTCTGGATGCGCTCCATGTGCTCCGGGAGCTCGGACATCAGGTCCTGGGTCTGGTGGAACTCGAGGAAGGTCCGGGCCTGCCCCACGATGCGCGTGGCGTCGTTGATGAAGCCGACGCGCTGGTAGGCCGGGTTCAACTGCGTGAGGCACTTCTCGGCGTCGCTCAGGGCGTAGACGATGGAGCGCGGGAACAGGCGGTCCAGCAGCAGGAACTCCGCGGCCTGCTGGTCGCCGAAGGACGCGCGGCGCGTCCGCAGGAAGGACTCGTAGGCGCCCGCGCATCGGAGCATGTTGACCCAGGACAGGCCGGCGGCGTGGACGTCGTGCGTCGAGAGCATGCGCGCGGTCATGTCGGCGCGCTCAAGGCTGCGCCCGAGGACCAGGAACTGCCAGGACTCGTCGTGGCTCATGGTGGTGTCGGAGAGTCCCCGCACCATCGCGGTGCGCTCCACGACCCAGTGGCAGAAGCGGTAGGTCCCCACGACGTCCTTGCGGTGCTGCGTGAGCCCGTACCAGGTGGTGTTGAGGCTCTCCCAGACGCTGCTGGACACCGTCTCCCGTGCGCGCCGTGCGTTCTCCCGGGCCGCTCCGAGCGCGCCGGCTATGGACGTGGCACTCGAGCGGTCGTAGGCCAGCGCCTGCATGAGGTCCGAGAGGTCGGTGTCCTCCTCCTCGGGCCGGTTGCCCATCACCCCGAGGAGCTGCCGGGACGTGTCGCGCTGCTGCTGCAGCGGCATCTGGTTGAGCCGCTCGAGGTGCACGTCGAGGATGCGGGCGGTGCCGTCGGCGCGCTCCACGTAGCGGCCGATCCAGAACAGGGACTCAGCGATGCGACTGAGCATGGGGCCTCTTCTCGTATGTCAGGGGTGCGAGCGCGGTCATTGCTGCTGCTGCTCCGACTGCTTGTCCTGCCAGTTGGTCTCGATCGGCCAGACGCTCGTGCGTTCCCTGACCGTCACGGTGGGGCGCTCCCGCGCGGCGTCGCTCGCCTGGCTGCGGACCTCGCCGTCCACCACCCAGGTGTCCTTCGAACCGCCGCCCTGGCTCGAGTTCACGATCAGCGAGCCCTCCTTCATGGCCACGCGCGTGAGGCCGCCCGGCAGCACCCACACGTCCTCGCCGTCGTTCACCGCGAAGGGCCGCAGGTCCACGTGGCGCGGGCTGAACTGGCCGCCGGACATCGTGGGGACGGTGGAGAGCTGGAGGACCGGCTGCGCGATCCAGCCGCGCGGGTCCTCAAGGACCTTCGCCCGCAGCGTGTCGAGCTCGGCCCTCGTGGCGTCCGGGCCGATCACGAGGCCCTTGCCACCCGAGCCGTCCACGGGTTTGACCACGAGTTCGTCGAGCCGGTCCAGCACCTCCTCGCGCGCCGGGGCGTCCTCGAGGCGGTACGTGTCCACGTTCGCGATGATCGGGTCCTCGCCGAGGTAGTACCTGATGAGGTCCGGCACGTACGTGTAGACGAGCTTGTCGTCGGCCACGCCGTTCCCGACGGCGTTCGCGATGGTCACCATGCCGGCACGGGCCGCGTTGACGATCCCCGGGCAGCCGAGCACGGAGTCCGCACGGAACTGCAGCGGGTCGAGGAACTCGTCGTCGATGCGCTTGTAGATGACGTCGACGCGCTGCTCGCCCGCCGTCGTCCGCATGTACACGCGGTTGCCGCGGCAGATGAGGTCGCGGCCCTCGACGAGTTCCACGCCCATGAGCCCGGCGAGCAGGGTGTGTTCGAAGTAGGCGGAGTTGAAGACGCCGGGCGTGAGCACGACGATCGTGGGTTCCTCGACACCGGGAGGCGCCGTCCTCCGGAGTGCGGCGAGCAGGCGGCGCGGGTACTCCTCCACCGGGCGGATGTGCTGCTGACCGAAGGCTTCCGGCAGGCCCTTGGCCATGGCGCGGCGGTTCTCGAGCACGTAGCTCACGCCGCTCGGGACCCGGACGTTGTCCTCCAGCACGCGGAAGGTGCCCTGCTGGTCACGGACGACGTCGATCCCGGAGATGTGCACGCGGACACCGCCCGCGGGGGCGAACCCCGACACCTCGCGGTGGAAGTGCGCGCTCGAGGTGATGAGGCGGCGCGGGATCACGCCGTCGGAGACGACCGCCATCTTGTCGTAGACGTCGTCGAGGAAGGCCTCGAGCGCCCGGACGCGCTGGGCGACGCCGCGCTCGAGCACGTCCCAGTCCTCGCCGGCGATGACCCGGGGGACGATGTCCAGCGGGAAGGGACGCTCCTCCCCCGCGAAGTCGAAGGTCACCCCGCGGTCGAGGAACGTGCGGGCCATGGAGTCGGCGCGGGCCGTGACGTCTGCGAGGTTGAGTTCGTCCAGCGCCGCCGCGACCTGACCGTACTCGGTGCGCGGTACCTGCCCGGCCCCGAACATCTCGTCGAAGGCGGGCGTCCTGCGGGCGGCGGCTGCGTAGTCAGCGAAGAGCTCGGACATGGGTCAACAGTGCCACGGATCGCCCCCCGGAACACAGCGGCACGCACCGGCGGGGCGGCCCCGGACGCAGCGTTAACACGCCCGAAACACGGGCCGGAGGGTGCGTGATTGAATGACCGGATGGAGAACGAGAACCTGCGCCGGGACGAGGCGGCGGCCCGTTCCGCCCTCCTCACCACCGAGACCTACGCCATCCACCTCGACGTCTCAGGGGCGGCGGACACCGCGCGCCGGACCTACACGAGTACCACCACCATCGAGTTCACGTGCCGTCAGCCCGGCGCCTCGACGTTCCTCGACTTCATCGGTGACGTCGAGGCCGTCCAGCTCAACGGGAGGGCCCTCGACGTGGAGGCGGTGCGGGACGGTGCACGCATCCTGCTCCACGACCTCGCCGCGCACAACACCGTCACGGTCACCGCCGAGGCCTACTACAGCACCAGCGGTGAGGGCCTTCACCGCTTCGTGGACCCGGCGGACGGGGAGACCTACCTGTACACGCAGTACGAGCCCGCCGATGCGCGCCGGGTCTTCGCGAACGTCGAGCAGCCCGACCTCAAGGCGTCCTTCGCCATGACCGTCACGGCGCCCGACGCCTGGACCGTGGCGTCCAACGGCGCCGAGCAGGACGTCGTCGTCCTCCCGGACGGGACCAGGCGCTGGTCCTTCGAGCCCACCCGTCGCATCTCCACCTACATCACCACCGTGCTCGCCGGGCCGTACCACCGTGAGACGGACACCTGGAGCGGTACCTCGGGGGCGGCCGCCGGACTCGAAGTACCCCTCGCCCTCTACTGCCGCCGATCGCTCGCACCCAGCTTCGATGCTCCGGAGATCTTCGACACCACGAAGCGCGGCCTGGACTTCTTCCACGAGCTCTTCGACTACCCCTACCCTTTCGGGAAGTACGACCAGGCGTTCGTTCCCGAGTACAACCTCGGCGCCATGGAGAACCCGGGGCTCGTGACGTTCACGGAGAACTACGTGTTCCGCTCCGCCGCCACGGAGGCGCAGCGCGAGGCCCGCGCGAACACGATCATGCACGAGATGGCGCACATGTGGTTCGGGGACCTCGTGACCATGCGATGGTGGGACGACCTCTGGCTCAAGGAGTCGTTCGCCGACTACATGGGCGCCCTCGCCGTGGCGGAAGCCACCCGGTGGACGACGTCCTGGGTCAGCTTCGCGAACCGGCGGAAATCCTGGGCCTACGTCCAGGACCAGCTCCCGACGACGCACCCGATCGTCGCCGACATCCCCGACCTCGAGGCCGCGAAGCAGAACTTCGACGGCATCACCTACGCGAAGGGCGCCTCGGTGCTCAAGCAGTTGGTCGCGTTCGTGGGCCGGGAGGCGTTCACCGACGCCGCACGGCAGTACTTCCGCAAGCACGAGTACGGGAACACGACGCTGGCCGATCTGCTCGACGTGCTCACCGTGTCCACCGGACAGGACCTCGCGGGATGGTCGCGCTCCTGGCTGCAGACCTCCGGCGTCCCGTCCCTCGGGGTGGACTCCGTCACGGGCGACGACGGTCGGTACATACGCCTGACGCTGGTGCAGGACGCCCTCGATCCTGTGACCGGGGTCGACGAGCCGCGCCCGCACCGCGTGCGTCTCGGTCTCTACTCGTTCGACGACCACGGCGCACTCGTGCGGACCCGCTCCGAACCCGTCACCATCACGGGTGCACGGACGGAGGTCCCGACGCTCGTCGGTGTGGCGCAGCCGGACCTGCTGCTCGTGAACGACGACGACCTCACCTACGCCCGGCTGGTCTTCGACGAGCGCTCGCTCGCGACACTGCTCGGCTCCATCGACAGGCTGCAGGACCCCCTGGCCAGGGCGACGTGCCTGACGGCCCTCTGGTCGAGCACGCGGGACGCGCGCCTGCCCGTTTCCTCGTACCTCGACGCCGTCGTGCTCGCCGCTCCCGCCGAGACGGGCGTCGGCGTGCTGCAGGTCCTCCTCGCGAACCTCGGCACCGCCGTCGAGTACTTCGCCCCCGCCGCCCAGCGACCTGCGCTGCGCGACAGGACCACGGATGTCCTGGTGGACGGCCTCCGTGGCGCCGAGGCCGGTTCGGACCTGCAGCTCGCCTGGGCGCGGGCGCTCGCGCGCACGGCGAGGAGTTCGCTGCGCGCAGCGGAGCTGGCCCGGGCGGTTCTCGACGGCGAGGAGCGGTTCGACGGGCTCGCACTCGACGCCGATCTGCGCTGGCTGCTCCTGCAGGGGCTCGCAGCTCAGCAGCGCGTCCTGCCGCGTGAGCTCGAGGCCGAGCGGTCCGCGGACGCGACGGCGAGCGGCCGGGTGGGGTTCGCCCTGGCATCGGCGGCCATCCCGGACGCGGCGATCAAGAAGGCGACGTGGGAGGAGGCGGTCCACGGCGACCGGCTCTCCAACGATCTCCTCAGCGCGGCGATCGAGGGATTCATGCTGGGCCCCCAGGACCTCATCGGGGCGTACGAGGAGCCCTACTTCGACATGCTCCGCGAGGTCTGGGAGACCCGCGGCATCGAGATGGCGAGCAGGATCGTCCGCGGACTGTACCCGGGACACCAGGACCTCGCCGACGAGCCGGCGGACGACGCCGTGGACTGCGCTGACGCCGCAGCCACGCCGGACCCCGCGCACCACCGGACCGTCGTCCGCACGGACACCTGGCTGGAGGACAACACGGACGCGCCGGCTGCACTGCGCAGGATCGTGATCGAGGAACGTGACCACCTGCTCAGGTCACTCAGGGCCCAGGCCGCAGATTTGCGCTGACGGTCGTGACTCGCCGGACCGCGGCCACTCCGCCGGTCGGGCGAGCTGTCAGGGAACCCGGTGGAGCCAGGCGTCGGTGCCGAACTTGCGCTCCACCAGGTCCTCCGCACGGCGCAGCTCGTCCTCGGTGATCACGGAGTCCACGGCGCCGTAGCGCTGCCGGAACGTCTCGGTCATGACGCCGATGATCTCCTCGCGCGTGCGGCCGGTCTGGCGTCGGAGCGGGTCCACGCGCTTCTTGGCGCTCCTGGTCCCCTTGTCGGACATCTTCTCCTTGCCGATGCGCAGGACCGCGAGCATCTTGTCGGCGTCGATGTCGTAGCTCATGGTCACGTGGTGCAGCATGCCGCCGTTGGCCAGCCGTTTCTGGGCAGCGCCACCGATCTTGCCGACGTCCGTGGCGATGTCGTTGAGCGGCTGGTACCAGGCGGTGATCCCCAGCTTCTCGAGTGCCTCCATGACCCAGGCGTCGAGGAAGGGGTAGGACTCCGCGAAGCTGAGGCCGTCCACGAGCGACTGCGGCACGTAGAGGGAGTAGGTGATGGCGTTCCCGTGCTCCATGAACATGGCGCCACCCCCGCTGATCCGCCGGACCACCGTGACACCGTGGCGCTCCACGCCCTCGGGGTCCACCTCGTTCCGCATCGACTGGAAGCTCCCGATCACCACGGACGGGGACTGCCACTCCCAGAACCGGAGGGTGGGGTTCCGCGCACCGCTCCCGACGTCCTGCGTGAGGACCTCGTCGAGCGCCACGTGCATCGCCGAGGAGAGCGGGGTGGGCGGGATGATCTCCCACTGGTGGTCGGCGAAGCCGGAGGCGCGGCCGAGTGCCCTGCGGACCGCGGTCGCCACGGCGGCGGCGGAGAACCCGAACAGGACGGCGGAGCGGTCCAGTCGGTCCGTGACCGCCGCCGCCAGAGCGCCGGGGGGCGTGTCCGCGGGGAGACCCTCGAGGGCCGCGTTGATGTCCAGGAGTGCCTCGTCCGGCTCCAGGAAGAAGTCGCCGTTCACCGAGACGTCGGCCAGGCGCCCCGCCCGGACCGTGAGATCGACGGCGGTGAGCTTGCCGCCCGGGGTCTTGAACTCGCCGTGGTACCGCTCGCCGTCAGGTGCCGTGGTCATGGTGCTCTCCTCCCCCGCCCCCTGGGCGGGCTCCGCGTGCTGGTCTTTCAAGGTGCCGTGCGCCGGTCCTCCGTGCGCGGCGGTCCGGAGCCGATCCACGATTGTTCCCCGTCGGAGACAGGAAGAGCCACGCCGGACCGGCGTGGCTCTTCCTCGTGGACTTCGTGGCGTGGTCGCCGTTGGTCCTCGGCTCTCGGGGAGCTGGTGCTACTTCTTGGCGCCGAAGCCCTTGAAGCGGGCGTTGAAGCGCTCGACGCGACCGGCGGAGTCCATGATGCGCTGCTTGCCGGTGTAGAACGGGTGGGACTCCGAGGAGATCTCGACCTCGATGAGGGGGTAGGTGTTGCCGTCCTCCCACTCGATGGTCTTGGCGGAGCCGACCGTGGAGCGGGTCAGGAACGCCTTGTCGGAGGCCAGGTCGCGGAACACGACGGACTGGTACTTGGGGTGGATATCAGACTTCACGGGACTACCTTCTCTGGTTGCCTGGATTTTGCCAGGCACGGGTGTGGGCTCGGCGTCAGCGCCAGCTGTCCATACTAGCGCAGCGGGGAACGTGAGGCTAAAGGGAGGGAGCGCCGCCGGCTCCGTCGCCCCGTCGGCGGCACTCCCAGAACGCGACGGCCGCGGCAGCCGCCACGTTGAGCGAGTCGACGTCGGGGCTCATGGGGATGACGACGGCGAGGTCGGCGGCGTCGAGCGCGGCGGCGGACAGCCCGTTCCCCTCCGTGCCGAGCAGGAGAGCGAGGCGTTCCGGCATCCTCGCGGAGAGGTCGTCGAGCGGGACGGCGTCGGGCGTCAGTGCCAGCGCGGCGAGCACGAACCCGGCGTCGCGGACCGCGGCGAGGTCCGCCGGCCAGGAGGTGAGCCTCACCCACGGCACCTGGAACACCGATCCCATGCTCACGCGCACGGCCCGGCGGTAGAGCGGGTCGGCGCTGCGGGGACTGACCAGGACGGCGTCCACGCCGAGGGCGGCGGCTGACCGGAAGAGTGCTCCGAGGTTCGTATGGTCCACCATGTCCTCGACGACGGCGATACGGCGGGCCCCCGAGAGCACCTGCTCGAGCGGCAGGGGTCCGGGCCGGTGCATCGCGGCCATGGCTCCCCTGTGCAGGTGGAACCCGGTGAGGGCCTCGAGTGTGGGCTCGGACGCCACGAACGCCGGGATTGCGGGGAACCGCTCCAGCACGTCGCCGAGCTCGGGGAGCCACTTGGGCGCCAGCAGGAAGGACCGCGGCACGTGACCGGCGTCGATGGCCCGGCGCAGCACCTTGGAACTCTCCGCGATGTAGAGGCCCTCGGCGGGCTCCCGGACGAGGCGGAGCTGCACGTCCGTGAGATCGCGGTAGTCCGACAGCCGCGGGTCGTCGGGCGTGCCGACGTCGATGAGGGGCATGGGTGGGGCCGGATCGATCAGGGCGGGGCCGTCAGGCCTTCGCGACCGCGCTGTACCGGCCGGCCTCGACGGTGACGCGCAGGTCCAGCCCGAAGGCGGCACCGAGGTTCTCCTCGGTGAGCACCCCGGCGATCGGACCGGCGGAGACCACCACGCCGTCGCGCAGCAGGAGCGCGTGGGTGAAGCCGGGAGGCACCTCCTCGAGGTGGTGCGTCACGAGCACCATGGCGGGCGCGGTCCCGTCGTGTGCCAGATCCGTCAGCCGGCGCACCAGGTCCTCGCGGCCCGCGAGGTCCAACCCGGCCGCGGGTTCGTCGAGCAGGAGGAGTTCGGGATCGGCCATGAGGGCGCGGGCGATCTGCACGCGCTTGCGCTCGCCCTCGCTCAGGGAGCCGAACGGCCGGTTCATGAAGCGGGACATGCCCCACGTGTCGAGCAGGCGGAACGCGCGGCGCTCGTCGAGGCGCTCGTACTGCTCCCGCCACCGCCCGGTCACCCCGTAGGCGGCCGTGACCACGACGTTCAGCACGGTCTCGTGCTCGGGGACCTGGGCTGCCAGCGCCGCGGACGCGAGCCCGATCCGGGGCCTGAGCTCGAAGACGTCCACCGCGCCCATGACCTCGTCGAGGATCCCGACGACGCCGGTGGTGGGGTGCAGGCGGGCTCCAGCGAGCTGGAGCAGGGTGGTCTTGCCGGCTCCGTTGGGGCCCATGACCACCCAGCGCTCGCCCTCGCCGACCTGCCAGTCGATGCCCTCGAGGATGGTCTTGCCACCCCTCACGAGGCTGACTCCCGCCAGTTCCAGAACGTCGCTCATGGTCCTAGACACTAGGCTAAGGATCGGCCCCGTGGCGAAACCGGAGGCCTCCGCGGAAGACGGTGCCGGTGACGGCGCGGACAGGAGTGTGCCATGCCGGTCCAGGCCCGTGTGGTGGCGTACGCGCCCGTGATCGGCGATGCCGTCGGCGAGGAACTCGCCGCGACGCTCCGGAACGCGGGTGTCGACGTCACGGCCACTGGTGCGTCCGGGGCCGCCGCGTACGCGGTGCTCACCCTCGACGTGGTCCTTCCGGCCGATTCCGCTGTGCCCCGGGTCAGCGAGGCCCTGCGGACGTGGTCGGCGGCCGACGGCGTCGGAGCCGCGTTCGTGCCCGCCGCCGTGTACTCCCCCGGCCCCAGGATGCTGATCATGGACGTCGACTCCACGCTGATCCGCCAGGAGGTCATCGAACTGCTCGCGGCCCATGCGGGCCGCGAGGCCGAGGTCGCGGCGGTCACGGAGGCGGCCATGCGGGGCGAGCTCGACTTCGCGCAGTCACTGCACCAGCGTGTCCGCGCACTCGCAGGGCTCCCGGTCACCGTCATCGACGAGGTGGTGGAACGGCTGATTCTGAGCGACGGCGCCGAGCAGCTGATCCGGGCCTTCCATGCCGGCGGACACAGGGTGGGGGTGGTCTCGGGCGGCTTCACGCAGGTCCTGGCGCCCCTCGCCGCGCGCCTCGGGCTCGACTTCGCGCGGGCCAACGAGCTGGAGATCGAGCGGGGCGTCCTCACCGGACGCGTGACCGGACCGATCGTCGACCGCGCGGAGAAGGCCCGCGTGCTCCGCGCGGAAGCCGAGCAGTACGGCGTGCCACTGGAAGCGGTCGTGGCGGTGGGCGACGGCGCCAACGACCTCGACATGATCCGGGCGGCGGGCCTCGGCGTCGCCTTCAACGCCAAACCCGCGCTGCGGGACGTCGCGGATGCCGCGCTCGATCTGCCTGACCTCGACGTCGTCCGCCATCTCGCGGGACTCTGACACCTACCGGGCTTCGACGCCCACCGGCCTCCGACACTCGCTGGATGCCGCCGAGCGGCGGCCGGATTCCGGCCGCCGAGCCTCGCAGGCCGACACATGCCGGTCTGGTCCACATCGGTCTCATCCGGACCGCGCGGCTCGCGTCAGCTCTTCGCGAGGAAGTCCTCGGCCCCTCCGACGTACTCCGTGTGCCCGCTGGGCACGTCGGCGGTGACCATGCGGACGATCTCCGTGGCGAACTCGCTGACGGAGTAGAGGCGTCCGGCTTCCTGACGGCGTGCCTCGATGGCGCCGGGGGTCGCGCGGTCGAGGAGGGTGGCGGTGACCGTCCCCTCGATCATGTCGCCCGAGACGACGACGAGCGTGATCCCCTTGGCGTCCAGGGCGGGGATGAGTGCGCGGAGGGCGTCCTCGCCCGCGCGCTTGCTGCGGGCCACCGGCTCGTACGCGTCCATCGTCTCCACCTTCTCGATGAAGTGCGCCTGATGGCTCGTGATGAACACGACGCGTGAACCGGACGGCATCACGTCGGCAGCGGCTGCCAGCATCGCGACCTGCGCGTCGCGGTTGAGGCGCAGCGCGTAGTCCTCGCCCATGGACGTCTCCATCCCGCCGGACGCGTTGAGCACCAGCAGATTCAGACCACCGAAGTTCGACACGGCGGCGTCGACGAGTGCGGCGGGCCCCTCCGGCGTGGTCAGGTCCGCGCCGACCGCTACGGCCCGTCCGCCGGCGGCCTCGATGGCCGAGACCACCTTCGTGGCGCGCGGCGCCTTCTGGCGGTAGTTGACGACGACGGCGGCGCCCGCCGCCGCGAGCTGCTGCGCGACGTCGGCGCCGATGCCGCGGGACGAACCGGTGACGATGGCGGTGGTGCCCTCGAGAGTGGTCATGATGCTCCTTCTGATGGGTGGGCCGCTGTAGGACGGGGTGCTGCGGACGGCTCCGGACGATCGCCGGCTACTCTGCCGGCTGCTCTGGTGGCTGTTCTGGTGCTTGGGACGCTTCCGGTGCGCGTCAGTGACCCATGCCGAGTCCGCCGTCGACCGGGATGACGGCACCCGAGATGTACGCCGCGGCGTCCCCGGCCAGCCAGGTCACCACCCCGGCCACTTCCTCCGGGCTCGCGAAGCGGCCCGCGGGGATGGTGGCGAGATAGCTCTTCCGCGTGTCCTCGGGCAGCTCCGCGGTCATGTCGGTGTCGATGAAGCCGGGCGCCACGACATTCGCGGTGATGCCTCGCGAGCCGAGCTCGCGGGTCAGCGAGCGGGCGATCCCCACGAGCCCCGCCTTGGACGCGGAGTAGTTGATCTGGCCGGGCGCACCGTAGAGACCCGTGACGCTCGAGACGAGGATCACACGGCCGAAGCGCGAGCGGATCATGCCGCGTGAGGCGCGCTTCACCACGCGGAACGCGCCCGTCAGGTTGGTGTCGATGACGTCGGTGAAATCGCTCTCCGTCATGCGCATCAGCAGGGTGTCGCGCGTGATACCGGCGTTGGCGACGAGCACCTCCACCGGACCGTGCTCCGCTTCGACCAGCGTGAACGCGGCGTCGAGCTGCTCCTCGCTGGTGACGTCCGCCTTCACCCCGAGCATGCCCTCCGGAACTTCACCGCTTCGGTAGGTGATGGCAACCTTGTGGCCTTCGGCTACGAATGCCCTGGCGATGGCGAGTCCGATTCCCCGGTTGCCGCCGGTGATGAGGACGCTCCGCCGGCTCGTCGTGGATTCTGGCTCGGTTGACAAGGGATGGCTCCTTCTTCTGGGTGGCGTCAAACTGTCCCGACGATCCTAGCGGCGCATCACTCGACTTCGGGAACGGAAGCCGGAGTGGGATACTTGAAGGAGTCTCTTTGGAGTGTGATGAGTAAGCAAACGAAGCACAACACAGACGTCCACAGCATCTCCGACGCCCGCGAAGCGCACAGCGACGAGATGCGAGCTCGCATGATCCGCTACACGGTCTCGATGAGCATTCGCCTGGTCTGCTTCATCCTCATCTTCGTGGTGCCCTACGGCTGGTTGTCCTGGGTGATGATCGCCGGAGCGGTGTTCCTGCCCTACTTCGCCGTGGTCGTGGCCAACGGCGGGAGCGACACGAGCAACATCCGGCACAGCGACGCCCTCATCGACCGGGCACCGGTCCGCGAGATCGAGGCGAAGGTCGTGGACGCCGAGCCGGACGACGGCGACGAGGTCCTCAGCGGCGAGATCATCGACGACAGTGCGCCGCGGCCGCGACCCGAAGCCCAGCACGGTGCACACGCCTCCGGGCGTTCCGGTTCGGGCGCCGATGCCTGACAGTCCGTCCCCGTCCGCCGCGAATGCCGCGGGTTCCGCACTCGGCGGGTCCCTCTCCCCCGCTGGTTCCGCGGGCATGAGCCTGTTCGGCGTGGCTCCGTCGGCCAACGCCCCGGGAGAGCCGCCGCTCTGCTCACGGAAGGGCTGCAGGAACGACGCCGCGTGGCACCTGCTGTGGAACAACCCGCGCATCCACACCCCGGAGCGGCGGAAGGTCTGGAGCTCCTGCAGCGAACACGTCGGCTGGTTCGAGGCCTACCTCGGTGATCGCGGCCTCTGGAAGGAGACGCGTCCCCTCACTTCGACGGCGCTCGACACGCCCGCTCGTGGCGCGGAGAGCCGCTAGGTGTACCGGTTCCTCTTCTCGGCGCGCTGGTTCGGCTGGCTCGCGATGGTCCTCGTGATCGCCGCGGGCTGCGTCGCGCTCGGGCGTTGGCAACTCGATCGCCGCGAGGCCGTCGTCCAGGACATCCAACGCATCGAGGCCAACTACGACGCCTCCCCCGAGCGCTACGTGCCCGGCCAGAACGGCTTCGATTCCTTCGACCCCTCCCGGGAGTGGCGTCCGATCACCTTCATGGGCACGTACGACGTCGACAACCAGGTGATCGTGCGCAACCGGCCGCTCAACGGCCAGCCGGGCTACGAGGTGCTCACGCCCCTCCGGCTCGACGACGGCACCGCCGTCGTCATCGACCGCGGCTGGCTGCCGATCGGCAACATCGAGGCCGGACGGCCGGACGCCGTCCCTGCACCGCCCCAGGGGCGCGTGGAGGTGACCGCGCGCATGAAGCCCGGCGAACCCGCCGTCACCCGCGGTGCGCCGGAGGGGCAGGTGGCCTCCATCGACCTCACGGCCCTCTCCGAACGGCTCGACTACCCGCTCCAGGACGCCGCCTACGGACTGCTGGCGCTCGAACGGCCCGCTGCGGAGGCCACACCCCAGGCGCCGCCGAAACCGTCGATCGACGAGGGGCCCCACCTGTCCTACTCGCTGCAGTGGTTCGCGTTCGGGGTCCTGGCCTTCATCGGTCTCGGGTACGCGGCACGGGCCCAGAAGCGTGCGGACGCGGAACTCGCCGGGACTGCGCAGCCGAGTACGGCCCGTAAGCGCCGTCGGCCCACCGCGGAGGAGGAGGAGGACGCCATCCTCGACTCCCAGGGGATGCGCTGACCCTCCCCCGTCAGGAGGTCCCGTCCCTGGACCACCCGAGGGCATCACGCCGTGCCCGGGGAAGCGATGCGACCACGAGATCGTAGGAGTCCTCGATGAGGTCGCGGACCGTTGCCTCGTCGAGGTCGCCGTCGAGCCGCACCCCGCTCCAGTGCTTCTTGGTGAGGTGCCACGCGCCGGTGATCTCGGGATGGGCGGCACGCAACTGGATCGCGAGGGCGGGCTCGCACTTCAGCGAGATGCTCGGAGGATCCGCATCCACGCCGAGGAAGGCGAAGATCTTCCCGCCCGAGCCCGAACCCGAGCTGGAACCCGGCTCCACGGCGACGCGGAACACCGCCAACTCCGGGCCGAACGGGTAGTCCTCGTAGGCGCCGGGGAACCGCAGGCAGAGGTCGCGGAACCGGTCGAAGATCACCCGGCCACCCTATGACGGACAGCCGGGTCACGCGACGGTCCGCTACGCCAGGGTGACGAGTTCCAGGTAGTCCTGGTTCCAGAGGTCCTCGACGCCGTCCGGCAGCAGCACCACGCGTTCGGGGTCGAGCGCGTCGACCGCTCCCTCGTCGTGGCTCACCATGACCACGGCGCCGCTGTAGTTCTTCAGTGCTCCGAGGATCTCGGCACGGCTGGCGGGATCGAGGTTGTTGGTGGGCTCGTCGAGCAGCAGCACGTTCGCCGAGGACGCGACGATCGTGGCCAGGGCGAGCCGGGTCTTCTCACCGCCGGAGAGCACACCCGCGGGCTTGTCGACGTCGTCGCCGGAGAACAGGAAGGAGCCCAGGATGCCGCGCACCTCGGCGTCCTGCATGTCCGGCGCCGAGGACTTCATGTTCTCGAGGACGGTCCGCTGCGTGTCGAGGGTCTCGTGCTCCTGCGCGTAGTAGCCGACCTTCAGGCCGTGGCCGGCGATGACCTGGCCGGTGTCGGGCTTGTCCACCCCGGCGAGCATGCGCAGCAGGGTGGTCTTCCCCGCGCCGTTGAGCCCGAGGATCACCACCTTCGAGCCGCGGTCGATCGCCAGGTCCACGTCGGTGAAGATCTCGAGCGAGCCGTAGGACTTGCTGAGGCCCTCGGCCGTCATGGGGGTCTTGCCGCACGGCGACGGTTCGGGGAAGCGCAGTGCCGCCACGCGGTCGGACGTGCGCACGGCGTCGAGCCCGCCCAGCAGGCGCTCGGCACGCTTGGCCATGTTCTGGGCGGCCACGGCCTTGGATGCCTTCGCCCGCATCCTGTTGGCCTGGTCCATGAGGACCTGCGCCTTCTTCTCCGCATTGGCGCGCTCGCGCTTGCGGGCCCGCTCGTCCGTCTCGCGCTGGAGCTGGTAGCGCTTCCAGCCCATGTTGTAGATGTCGATCGTCCCGCGATTTGCGTCGAGCTGGAACACCTTGTTCACGGTGGCCTCGAGGAGTTCGACGTCGTGGCTGATCACGATCAACCCGCCCTGGTGGTTCTTGAGGAAGTCACGCAGCCAGGTGATGGAGTCCGCGTCGAGGTGGTTGGTGGGCTCGTCGAGGAGCATCGTCTCGGCCCCGGAGAAGAGGATGCGGGCCAGCTCCACGCGCCGGCGCTGACCGCCGGAGAGGGTCTTGAGCGGCTGGTTGAGAATGCGCTCGGGCAGCGAGAGGTTCGAGGAGATGGACGCCGCCTCCGCCTCGGCCGCGTACCCGCCGCCCGCGAGGAACGCCGACTCGATGCGGTCGTAGCGCGCCATGGCCTTGTTGCGGACGGAGGTCTTCTCGCTCGCCATGTCCTCCTGCGCCAGGCGCAGCTCGGCCACCACCTCGTCGAGGTTGCGTGCCGAGAGGATCCGGTCCCGTGCCAGCTGCTCCATGTTCGGGGTCCGGGGGTCCTGGGGGAGGTACCCAATCTCGCCGGAGCGGGTCACGGTGCCGCCGGCGGGCAGCGACTCCCCCGCGAGCACCTTCGTGAGGGTGGTCTTGCCCGCGCCGTTGCGGCCCACGAGGCCGATCTTGTCGCCCCGGTCCACGCGGAAGGACACCTCGTCCATGAGCAGGCGGGCGCCGGCTCGCAGTTCCAGGTTCGCTACGCTGATCACGATCAGGGGCCTTTCGATGGTGCCGGTACGCGGCTGTGAAGAGTGACTTGATTGTAGGAAACCCACAAAGGTCCCCGGTAGACCCGGCGCTAGTCTCAGTGGAGAAGCAGGACAGCTGGAGGAAGTGGACAGATCACCGGAGCAGCCGGTGCACCTCCGGCCCGCTTCAGGAGCGTGTGCCGTGCAACCAGTCGAATCGACCCGCGAGGTCGCCGCTGATCGTCGGAGGTCCCGGGCGAAACGGTGGGACACCACCGATCTCTCCCTCATCGCGGTCTTCGCCGCCCTCATCGCCGCCTTGGCAATCCTACCCGGTATCCCGGTGGGCCCGCTCGGCGTGCCCATCACCCTGCAGACCCTCGGCGTGATGCTGGCCGGCGCAGTGCTCGGCCCCGCGCGTGGAGTGGCCGCCGTGCTCCTGTACCTCGCGGCCGGACTCGCCGGCCTGCCGGTGTTCAGCGGCTTCAGCGGAGGCTTCGGCGTTTTGGCCGCGCCCTCCGCGGGGTACCTCCTCGCCTTCCCGTTGGCTGCTGCGATCGCGGGGGCGCTGGCAGCCGTCGTGCTCCGCCGCGCCACGCGCTTCCGGTGGCTCCTCCTGTTCCTCGGGTGCCTCGCCGCGAGCCTGCTCACCATCCACCCGCTCGGGATCGCCGGCCTGATGATCAACGCAGGTCTCACCCTGCCGGAGGCGGTCGTCGTCGACTCCGCGTACCTGCCCGGCGACGCGATCAAGAATGCGCTGGCAGCGGCTGTCGCCGTCTCGGTGCACCGCGCGTTCCCCCGGCTCCTCGCTCACCGGGTGGGCGCCCGCACCACGTGATCGGGTTCGAGGCCGCGGAGGTGCGGTCCGACGACGGGTCCCGGGTGATTCTGGCACCGGTGTCGCTGCACCTCGCCGAGCGGCGCGTCTCCGTCATCGGCGCCAACGGATCCGGGAAGTCGACGCTCCTCCGGCTCGTCAACGGCCTGGTCCGCCCGACGAGCGGCTCGGTCACGGTCCTCGGCCACGACACGGTCCGGGCGGGCCGGGCCGTGCGTCGCTCGGTAGGCTTCGTCTTCACCGATCCCCTGTCCCAGCTGGTCATGCCGACCGGGCGTGAGGACGTCGAGCTCTCCCTCCGGGGCCGCGGGCTGTCCCGCGCGGTGATCCGTTCCCGCGCCGAGGAGGTCCTCGATCGCTTCGGCATCCTGCATCTCGCCGACCGCAGCGTCTACGACCTCTCCGGAGGGGAACGCCAGATCCTGGCACTCGCGGCCGTCCTCGCCGTGGGACCGCGGATCCTCGTGGCGGACGAGCCCACCACCCTGCTCGATCTGCGCAACGACCTCCGCATGCGGGCGCTGCTCGCCGGCCTCGACCAGCAGGTGATCATCGCCACCCACGACCTCGACGCCGCCCTGGAGAGCGACAGGACCCTCGTCGTCGACGCCGGCCGGATCGTGTTCGACGGCGCCCCACGGGAGGCCGTCGCCCGGTACCGCGCCCTGGCCGCGGGGACGAGCGACGTGCCGGACACCGGCCGGGGCGGGTCATGAGGGGGTACGGCAGCACGCTCGGGCTGTACCGGCCGGGCCGTGGCCTCCTCTACCGTGTGCCCCTCGCCCCGAAGGCCCTGGCGGCCCTGGTGGTGTCCACGACCGTCATCGCGGTACGCGAGCCGGGCGCGACCGCCGTGGCGCTCGTGGTGGTCGTCGGGGCCCTCGTGGTGGGCGCCCGCGTGACACCGGACCGCCTCCTGAGGATGCTGCTGCCCGCCGTGCCCGTGCTCGTGCTGCTCGCCGCCTACCAGGGGTTCGCGCGCGACTGGGCTCAGGCGTTCGTCGTGACGGGGAGCATCGTCGTCTGCCTCCTCGCGGCCCGCGCGCTGACGCTCACCACCCCGCTGCAGGACCTGCTCGACGGCGTCGTGCGGCTCGCCGGCCCGTTCCGGCGGCTCGGAGCGGATCCGGAGCGGTTCGCTCTCGCCCTGTCCATCATGCTCCGGAGCATCCCGTACCTTGCGGGCCTGGTGGTCGACGTCCGGGATGCCGCCCGTGCGCGCGGGCTCGAGCGCCAGCCCCGTGTCGTCGTCACTCCCGTGGTGCTGGGCGCCGTGGCGTATGCGCACCGGACCGGGGAAGCCCTGGCCGCGCGAGGGATCGGCGACTCCGAGGACGACGCCTGACGGGAGGCGACGACTGACGAAAGACGCTGATTGCAGGCGTGGAGTCCGCCGGGCGGCCGGTACGGCGACAATGCCGAGAGGGCGGCACCGACCGTGGTCGGAACCGCCCTCCCTCCTGCCCTCACCGGACCCGTCAGATGCCGACGGTCCGTGTGCTGACCGGACACCTGGTGTCGATCAGATGTTGAAGCCGAGTGCCCGCATCTGGTCGCGGCCGTCCTCGGTGATCTTCTCGGGACCCCACGGCGGCATCCACACCCAGTTGAGCCGCCACTCGTCGACGACACCGTCCAGCGCCTGACCCACCTGCTCCTCGAGCACGTCGGTCAGGGGGCATGCCGCCGTGGTGAGCGTCATGTCGATCAGGAGGGCGCCGTCGTCGGCGTAGTTCAGGCCGTAGAGGAGCCCGAGATCGACGATGTTCACGCCGAGCTCGGGATCGATCACGTCCCTCAGCGCTTCTTCGATGTCGCCCAGCGCGGTCTGCGCCTGCTGTACCTCACTCATCGCACGCTTCCTTCCAGAGAACCGTCAGAGAACTTCAATGGCTGTCGGGCGGCGGGCCGCCCGGGGTCGGAGCGGGACTACGCCTCGACCGGTGCCTTGGTGGTGAACCGATCGTAGCCCTCGGCCTCGAGCTGGTCGGCGAGTTCCGGGCCGCCCTGCTCGGCGATGCGTCCGGCGACGAACACATGGACGTGGTCGGGCTTGATGTAGCGGAGGATCCGCGTGTAGTGCGTGATGAGCAGCGTGCCCATCTCGCCGCGGGAGTGCTCACGGTTGACGCCCTCGGAGACGACCTTCAGGGCGTCGACGTCGAGACCGGAGTCGGTCTCGTCGAGGATGGCGAACTTCGGACGGAACAGCTCGAGCTGGAGGATCTCGACACGCTTCTTCTCGCCACCGGAGAAGCCCTCGTTGACGTTGCGCTGTGCGAAGTCGGCGTCGATGCGCAGCTGCGCCATGGCCGTCTTGACGTCCTTCGTCCAGTGACGGAGGCTCGGGGCCTCGCCGTCGAGCGCGGTCTTCGCCGTGCGGAGGAAGTTCGTCATGGTCACGCCGGGCACCTCGACGGGGTACTGCATCGCGAGGAAGAGCCCGGCACGCGCGCGCTCGTCGACGCTCATGGACAAGACGTCCTCGCCGTCGAGCGTGATCGAGCCGCTGTCGACCCTGTAGCGGGGGTGGCCCGCGATCGTCGACGCGAGGGTCGACTTGCCCGAGCCGTTGGGGCCCATGATCGCGTGCGTCTCGCCGGTGTTGATGGTCAGCGTGACGCCCTTGAGGATGGGGACGGTGCCCTGCTCGGTGTCGATGCTGACGTGCAGGTCCTTGATTTCGAGTGTGGACATCGTGGTTCTCCTTCGCCTGCTGTGCAGGAAGAGTGCAGGAAGAGTGGGGTGAGTGGGGGTGCGGGAGCCGGCGTCAGCCGAGCTGCGGCGCGGGCGCGCCGTTCGTGACCGTGCTGACGTCCACGTAGACGTTGCCCTCGTGGACCTCGAGCGCGAACACGGGCACGGGCTCGTAGGCGGGGAGTTGCAGGGGGGCTCCGCTGCGCAGGTCGAACTGCGAGCCGTGTCCCCAGCACTCGATGGCGCACCCCTCGACGTCGCCCTCCGAGAGCGAGATGTCGGCGTGGGAGCAGGTGTCCCCCAGCGCGTGGATCTCGCCGTCGGAATCGCGGACGACCGCGACGGGGTAGTCGTCGATGAGGACGCGGAGCGCCTGCTTCACCTGGATGTCGTCGACGCTGCAGATCAGCTCGCCGCGGGGTGCGTCGGCCATCAGAGGTTGCCCGCCGCGAGTTCGCGCTCGACCGACTCGGAGAGCCGCTCCTCGAGCGCGGGTACCTTGATCTGCTGGATGACCTCGTTCAGGAAGCCACGCACCACGAGGCGGCGGGCTGCCTTCTCGGGGATGCCGCGTGCCATGAGGTAGAACAGGTGCTCGTCGTCGAAGCGGCCCGTGGCACTCGCGTGCCCGGCGCCCTCGATGAGGCCCGTCTCGATCTCGAGGTTGGGCACCGAGTCCGAGCGCGCGCCGTCCGTGAGGATCAGGTTGCGGTTCGTCTCGTAGGTGTCCGTACCCTCGGCGGCCTTGCGGATCAGGACGTCGCCCACCCAGACGGTGTGGGCGTCCTTGCCCTGCAGCGCACCCTTGTAGGTCACACGGGACGTGCAGTTCGGCACGGCATGGTCCACCAGGAGTCGCTGCTCCAGGTGCTGGCCGGCGTCCGCGAAGTACAGGCCGTACATCTCGACCTCGGCGCCGGGGGCGGTGAAGATCGACGACGGCGTGAGCCGCACGAGGTCTCCGCCGAGGCTGACGACGACGTGCTTGTAGCGGGCGTCGCGGCCCACCTTGGCCTGCTGCGAGGAGACGTGCACGGCGTCGTCGTCCCATTCCTGGACGCTGACGACCGTCAGTTCCGCGCCGTCGCCCACGATGATCTCGACGTTCTGGGCGAGCGTGACGGATCCGTGGTGGTCGAGGACCACGACGGCCTTCGAGAAGGCCTTCGCCTCGATGACCAGGTGCTGGGCCGCGGCGTCCTTCGACGAACCGGTCACGGCGACCATCACCTCGCCGTCGGCCACGGTCTCCTTCGGGATGGTGATCACGGTGGCGTCCGTGAACGCATTCCAGGCGGCTGCGGCGACGCGGTCCTCCGGGGTGGCGGACGAGCCGAGGCGGGGATCGTCGCGACCCACGGTCTCGACCGTGACGTTGCCCGCACCGGTGACCTCGATCGTCGGGACAGCGCCCGTGAGATCGCCGGTGTGCAGCCCGCGGAGACGCGTGAGCGGGGTGAACCGCCAGTCCTCCTCGAGCCCGGTCAGGGTCGGGAAGTCCACGAGCTCGAACGAGCGCTTCCGCTCGCCCCGCGACGCCTCCGGCACCACGGGCGCATTGCCGTGGCTGTGCTTCTTGACGCCGTGCTGCTCCGAGCCGACGTTCTTCGTGGAGAGCGTCTCGCCCTCCTCGGAGAAGCCGTCGATGGCGGCCGAGGACGAGACGGCACCTGCGGGTGCGCCGAGCCGGGCCTTCTCGTCGAGGGCGCCGAGGTCGGTGACCTCGTCCTCGGGAGCGGTGTTCGGTGAGATCTGGGTGGTGTCAGCCATTCCTAGCCCACGGCCCCTTCCATCTGCAGTTCGATGAGCCGGTTCAGCTCGAGGGCGTACTCCATGGGCAGTTCACGCGCGATCGGCTCGATGAAGCCGCGCACGATCATGGCCATGGCCTCGTCCTCGGGGAGTCCGCGGGACATGAGGTAGAACAGCTGCTCCTCGCTGACGCGGGACACCGTGGCCTCGTGGCCCATGGTGACGTCGTCCTCCCGGATGTCCACGTACGGGTACGTGTCCGAGCGCGAGATGGTGTCCACGAGCAGCGCGTCGCAGCGCACCGTGTTGGCGGAGTGCTTGGCACCCTCGCGGACCTGGACCAGACCGCGGTAGGCGGCACGGCCACCACCGCGGGCCACGGACTTCGAGATGATCGAGGACTTCGTCTTCGGTGCGATGTGCACCATCTTCGACCCGGTGTCCTGGTGCTGGCCCTCGCCGGCGAAGGCGATCGAGAGCGTCTCACCCTTGGCGTGCTCACCGACCAGGTAGACGGCCGGGTACTTCATGGTGACCTTCGACCCGATGTTGCCGTCGATCCACTCCATGGTGGCGCCCTCGTGCGCGATGGCGCGCTTGGTCACCAGGTTGTACACGTTGTTCGACCAGTTCTGGATGGTCGTGTAACGGACGCGGGCGCCCTTCTTCACGACGATCTCCACGACGGCCGAGTGCAGCGAGTCGGAGGTGTAGATCGGGGCGGTGCAGCCCTCGATGTAGTGCACGTACGAGTCCTCGTCCGCGATGATCAGCGTGCGCTCGAACTGGCCCATGTTCTCCGTGTTGATGCGGAAGTAGGCCTGCAGGGGGATCTCGACGTGGACGCCCTTGGGGACGTAGACGAACGAACCGCCCGACCACACCGCGGTGTTCAGCGACGCGAACTTGTTGTCGCCCACCGGGATGATGGTGCCGAAGTACTCCTTGAAGAGCTCCGGGTGCTCACGCAGCGCGGTGTCGGTGTCGAGGAAGATGACGCCCTGGCGCTCGAGGTCCTCGCGGAGCTGGTGGTAGACCACCTCGGACTCGTACTGCGCGGCCACACCGGAGACCAGGCGGGCACGCTCGGCCTCGGGGATGCCGAGCTTCTCGTACGTGTTGCGGATGTCCTCGGGGAGGTCCTCCCACGTATTGGCCTGCTTCTCCGTGGAGCGCACGAAGTACTTGATGTTGTCGAAGTCGATCCCGGAGAGATCGGCACCCCACGCCGGCATCGGCTTGCGGTCGAAGTACTTCAGGCCCTTGAGGCGCAGATCGAGCATCCACTGGGGCTCGTTCTTCTTGGCGGAGATGTCGCGGACGACCTCCTCGCTCAGGCCGCGGCGCGCGTTGTCGCTCGCCTCGTTCTTGTCGGCCCAGCCGTACTGGTAGGTACCGATGCCCTCGAGCTCGGGGTTCTTCTCCAGGATGTCGTTGATCACCGACTCCGGCACTGTCGACGCAACTGCCTTGCGGTCTACTTGATCCGTCATCACGGCCTTCCTTGCTGATGGATGAACTCTTCGTCCGGGGTGCGCGGTTCCGCGGCCGGAGGGCCGGGGGTCACGTCGGTGCCGGCGACGGCGCCCGAGCTGGGCACCGTCGTCGTCCGCCCCAGGGGTATGTGGGTGGTGCACACGTGCCCGCCACCGGCGAGGGTGGAGAGCCGGCGAACGTCGACGTCGAGGAGCCGGGCGAACATGTCCGTCTCCTGCTCGCAGAACGCGGGGAACGCCGCGGCCAGCCCCTGGATGGGGCAGTGGCCCTGGCAGAGCTGCACGCTGAGCATCACCGGCCGCGTGGAGGACCCCACACGACCGCGCGGCTGCGGCAGCCCGACGGTCTTCGTCGATCCGACGAAACCGTCACGCGTGAGCGCCCCGGCGAGGGCATGGGCGCGCGCTTCAAGATCGGGCCCGGCGGCGTCGATGACGGGGCGGTAGCGCTCCTCCATCCCGGAGAAGCGGCTCCGCGCGAAGTCCTCGATGGCGGCGTGCCCCGCGGAGGCGCCTAGTTCCGAGAGCGCGGCGACGGCGATCCCGAGGTAGTCGGTGCCCATGCTCGTCTGGCCGCGCTGGCTGAGGACGTACCGGCGGGCGGGCCGGCCGGCGCCGGTGGCCGAGCTGCGGGCACGCTTGACCTCGATCAGCCCCTCCTGGGACAGGGCGTCGAGGTGACGGCGCATGGCGGCGGGAGTGAATCCCAGGCTGTCGCCCAGCTCCGCGGCGCTGACGGGGCCCTGCTCGAGCACGGCCGACAGGACGCGGTCCCGGGTCCGCTCATCGGGGTCGGGGGAGACGATCTGCGCGGTGCGGACGTCCTCGGGAAGAGCACGGGGAGACACAGTGGTCATGGTCCGTCCCTCCCGTCGTCGCCAAAATACACAACACGATCATGACCTAATGTATTCCTCTCCACCACTTAGGCGAGGCTTGCCATCTAAGCCCTGAACGCGCCTACTACCTGACGTAGAATACGAGGGTGCCGACCACCGCCCCCGCCCTCGAGATCGACGGGCTCATCAAGGACTTCGGGCCCGTCGGCGCCCTCGAGGGTCGCATGGTCCGCGTGCTCGACGGTGTGCACCTGACGGCCCGGCACGGCTCCGTGACCGTCCTGCTGGGCGCCAACGGTGCGGGGAAGACGACGACCCTCGAGTGCGCGCAGGGACTGCAGCGCGCCGACGGCGGCACGGTGCGCCTGCTCGGCGCCGATCCGTCGAAGGCGACCCCCGACCTCCGCGCCCGGGTGGGCGTCATGCTGCAGGAGGGTGGGCTCCCACCGTCGGTCAAGCCGATGTCCCTGCTCCGCCACGTGGCCTCCATGTACGTGGATCCCCTCCCGGTCGACGCCCTCGCGGAGCGGCTCGGGCTCGTCGACTTCGGCCCGGTGTCCATCCGCAGACTCTCCGGCGGTCAGAAGCAGCGGCTCGCGCTCGCCTGCGCCCTCGTCGGCAGGCCCGAGGTCGTGTTCCTCGACGAACCCAGCGCAGGGCTCGACCCGCAGTCGCGCACCATCGTGTTCGACCTCATCAGGGAGCTGCGCGCGGACGGGCTCGCCGTCATCCTGACCACCCACCTGCTCGACGACGCACAGCGCCTGGCGGACTACGTCTACATCATCGAGGGCGGCCGCACCGTGGCCGAGGGGACGGTCGCGGAGCTGACGGCCGAGACCGACGCCGACGGCAGCCGGGAACTCCGGTTCGAGACGATGCCCGGGCTGACCCTCCCCGACGACCTCCTGCCGCACCTGCTGCAGCGCGAGACCGAACCCGGGCAGTACGTCCTGCGCGGCGCCCTGACCGCCGCGGACGTCGCCCGGCTGGCGATGTGGTGGGACGCCTGCGGGGTCATGCCGACGGCCCTCTCCATGACGCCGCGTTCGCTCGAGGACGTCTTCCTCGACATCTCGGGACGGAGCATCCGATGACCTCCGAAGCCACCGCGTCACCGATCGGACGCGGGATCACGACCTCCGCTCGGGCGGCCTCGCTCCCCGTGCGGGTCCTCCGCCACGGCGGGTACGAAGCCATGGCCATGCTCCGGAACGGCGAGCAGCTCGTCCTGGCGATCGTGCTCCCGCTGCTCGCGCTCACCGCCCTGGTGCTCACTCCCCTGCTCGACGCCTACGGCCCGAGCCGCATCGACATCGCGGCGCCCGGCGTCCTCGCCCTGTGCACCATGTCCACGGCCTTCACGGGTCAGGGCATCGCCACGGGCTTCGACCGCCGCTACGGCGTCCTGCGCTACCTATCGACCACGCCGCTGGGGCGGTCTGGCCTGATCCTCGGCAAGGCGGTGGCGGTCGTCGCCGTCCTGGCCGTCCAGCTCGTGGTGATCGGCGGGGCCGCCGTGCTGCTGGGCTGGACGCCGCGACCCGAGGGCATCCTGGCCGCGGTGCTGCTGCTCCTCCTCGGGTCGGCGGCGTTCACCGCGCTCGGCCTGCTGGTGGCCGGGACACTCCGCCCGGAAGCAACGCTGGCGGTGACCAACCTCGTGTGGATCCTGCTGGCCGCGGCCGGCGGGGTGATCATCCCGGCGTCGGGCCTGCCCTCCGCCGTGGCCCCGTTCGTCTCCGTCCTGCCGTCCTCCGCGCTCGGCGACGGGCTGCGGAACGCTCTCGCCGAGGGCGTGCTCGATCCCCTCTCCTGCCTGGTGCTGTTCGTCTGGGCAACCCTCGCCAGTCTGGCGGCCATTCGCTGGTTCTCTTGGAGCTGATCACATGACAGGTACACCGCTCTCCGTCCTCACCGACCGGCTCCCCCGGACCACCTCCCCGCTGGTCCGGCGACTGGCCATCGCCTCGCTGGTGTCGCAGATCGCCATCGTGGTCACCGGAGGTGCCGTGCGGCTCACGGCCTCGGGTCTCGGCTGCCCCGAGTGGCCGCGGTGCACGGCGGACTCGATCGTGACGACGCCGGAGATGGGCTTCCACGGCGTCATCGAGTTCGGCAACCGGCTGCTGACCTTCGTCCTGGTGATCATCGCCGTGGCGATGATCATGTCGGTGCTGGGCATGCGCCGTGAGCGGAAGGACCTGTTCCGCCTGTCGATCGCCTTGTTCCTGGGGATCCCCGTCCAGGCCGTGATCGGCGGCATCACCGTGTGGACCGACCTCAACCCGTGGGTGGTGGGTCTGCACTTCATCGTGTCGATGGTGCTCGTGGCGCTCGCCACGGTCCTCGTGAACCGCGCCCGGCTCTCGCACGCCCAGTACACGTCCCCACGCCTCGCGGCCGCGCCGCCACGCCTGCGCGCACTCCTCACGGCCTCGACGGTCCTCACGTCGATCGCCGTCGTGCTCGGCGTGATCGTGACCGGCTCCGGTCCGCACGCGGGCGATCACGGTGCGGCACGCAACGGACTGGACCCGGCCCTGATGACGCGCGTGCACGCACTGCCCGTGTACCTGCTGGTCGCCGTCGTCGCCGTCGCGCTCGTCCTCGCCTACCGCTCACAGGTCCACCACAAGCTCCGCAAGGCCCTCACGCTGCTCGTCGCCGTCGTGCTCGTCCAGGGCGCCATCGGCTACACGCAGCACTTCCTGCACCTGCCGGTGGCTCTCGTGGCCCTGCACATGCTCGGCGCCTCGCTGCTCATGGCGGCAGCCGTGCACGCCCAGTACACGGCCACCACGCGGCGGACGCTGCCCGGCACCCAGCCCGCCGCCGTCGTGCGCCGATCGGTCGACGCGACGCACTGATCCGCGGGGGTGAGCCGGGTGGACCCGCGCAGATCCGGCTGACCCTGGGGGCCTCCCGGACCGTACGGGCCGGTCACCTCACAATGCTCAGGAGGCGCGGCCGTCCCGGGTGTCGTCGAACGCCGCCTCCACGAGGTCGAGGAGCCGTCCGAGCTCGCGTGACTCGGACCCGGGGCTGGGAAGCAGCGGCGGGCGCGGGTCGCCGGCCGCGATGCCGCAGGCGCGGGCCAGGAGGTGCAGGCCGCTGATCTTCCGCAGGCCGGCCACATGCTGCACGAGGGGCTGGAGGACGCGGCGGATCCTCTCGACCTCGGCGTGGTCCCCGGCCAGCACGGCCGCGCGAAGGCCCGCGTAGGCGTACGGCAGGAGCGCAGCCGGACCGCTGTGCCAGGCGTCTGCCGCGATCTCCCCCGTCATCATGAGGAGGTCGCCGCTCACGCCGTGACTGAAACCCTCGGGAACCCGCGCGGACAGGTCGGCGTGCCGGGCGTTGAAGGCGAGGGTGTCTCCCGCCGTGTCCTTGAAGGCCACCACCTGCGGCAGCGCCGCGAGTTCCGCGACGACGTCGAGCGAGTAGTCGAACTGCGTGGTGCCCGGGTTGTTGTACAGGCACACGGGGAGGTCGGTCACGGCGCAGACGGCGCGTACCTGGGCGATGACCTCGTCATCGGTGAGCGGCACGTAGGACACGGGTGAGAGCACGAGCCCCGCCGCACCGGCGGCCTGTGCGTCCTCGACGGCGTCGAGGACCTCGCGCGTCCCGACCGAACTGATGCCCACGGCCACCGGGAGCCTGTTCTCCACGGCCGCGATGGCGGTACGTGCCACCAGTGCCCGCTCGGCGCGGTCGAGGTAGGCGAAGCTCCCCGAGGATCCGAGGACCGTGACGGCGTCCGCACCCGAGCCGGGCAGACCCCCGACGAGGAGCGCGAGGTCCGCGTGGGACACCGCGCCGTCGGACGTGAACGGGGTAATGGGATAGGCGATGAGGCCGGTGAAGTCCATGGGCCAACCCTAGGCCGCGCGCGGCACTCCGGGGCCCGCCGGACCGTCGTGGAAACCAGGAGCGTCAGGAGCCCGCGGCCCGCCGGGACGTCAGGAGAGGACGGCCGCGCCGACGAAGGGATCGATGGCGAGGGCGAGGAACAACACGGTGAGGTAGCTGATGGAGCCGTGGAAGACCTTCATGGCGGCCTTGTTGTCCGAGGTCCCCTGCTGGGCCAGGGTGTGGAGGCGGTGCGACTCGCGGATGAACCACGCCCCGCCGAGGAGGGCGGCGGACGTGTACACCCAGCCGGCACCCGCGGGTACCAGGAGGAGGGAGCAGGCCACCATGGCCCAGGCATACAGGACGACCTGCACGGAGACCACGCGCGCGCCGGCGACGGCGCCGAGCATCGGGACGCTCGCGGCGTTGTAGTCGTCGCTGTACTTCATGGACAGGGGCCAGTAGTGCGGCGGCGTCCACAGGAAGATGATGAGGAACAGGACGACGGCGGGCCACTCGACGGAGTTGGTCACGGCGGCCCAGGCGATCAGGACGGGCATGCACCCCGCTGCGCCGCCCCACACGATGTTCTGGGACGTGCGGCGCTTGAGCACCAGGGTGTAGACCACCACGTAGAGGAAGATCGCGCCGATCCCCAGCAGGCCCGCGAGGGGGTTCGCGCCGAACCAGAGGACGGCGATCGCGACGACGCCGAGAACCCAGGAGAAGACCAGGGCCTCACGCGGTGAGACCTCACCGGTGACGAGCGGTCGGTTCTCCGTGCGGTGCATGAGCCGGTCGATGTCGCGGTCGATGTAGCAGTTGAATGCTCCCGCGCTGCCGGCCGCGAGGGCGCCGCCGATCATCGTGGCGAGGATCAGGCCGAGGGGCGGGAAGCCGCCCTGGGCGAAGATCATCGTCGGAAGAGTGGTCACCAGAAGGAGCTCGATCACGCGGGGCTTCGTCAGCGCGAGGTAGGCGCGGGCAGTGCGCGCCAGACCGCGGCGGGCCTGCGGGGATCGAGCCGGAGCAGGAGCCTGCTGGGTCTTCACAAGGCAACACTTTCGTTTCTTCCGGAGTAAAAGACACCCCCATCATACCCTTTTACAGCGTGTAGAAATCGGACCCGGAACGGCTTACGCACGTGGGCTGCGAGCCGCGAACAGCCCTTCGGGACCGCCCGCGCGTCACGCGCCCCCGGGTCCCCCGGATGTCACGCATGACATTCTTCGACGCCCACCTGCCAAGCACAGTGCGAAGGGATAGTGTGGGAAGGAAAGCCCGCTGTTGAAGCATGCCCGGAACCACGCCCTCCGGATGTGGTGCTGTCATCGGTCGGAGCCGACTCGTGCAGGATCAACGGAGAACTGTCAGAGGACGGCATGCCTCACGGCATCCGTCCCTTGATCGTTCCGGATGGAAAGGGGCCCGGAAACGTGGCGCAGACGCAACAGCAGGACTTCGAGTGGACAGAGCACGACCAGAAAGCGGTCGACACCGTCCGCGTGCTCGCGGCGGACGCCGTCGAGAAGGTGGGGAACGGGCACCCCGGTACGGCGATGAGCCTGGCCCCGGCCGCCTACCTGCTGTTCCAGAAGCTGATGCGTCACGACCCGTCGGACCCCGAGTGGACCGGCCGCGACCGCTTCGTCCTCTCCCCCGGTCACACGTCCCTGACGCTGTACATCCAGCTCTTCCTCTCCGGCTACGGCCTGGAGCTCGACGACCTGAAGGCGCTGCGCACCTGGGGATCGCTGACCCCGGGACACCCCGAGTACCGCCACACCAAGGGCGTCGAGATCACCACCGGCCCCCTCGGCCAGGGTCTCGCCACGTCCGTGGGCTTCGCGTACGGCCAGCGTCGCCAGCGCGGCATGTTCGACGCCGAGGCCGCTCCGGGCACCAGCCCCTTCGACCACACCATCTGGGTCATCGCCTCCGACGGTGACCTCCAGGAGGGCGTCACCTCCGAGGCCTCATCCCTCGCGGGCCACCAGCAGCTCGGCAACCTCGTGGTGCTCTACGACGAGAACCACATCTCCATCGAGGACGACACCGACATCGCGTTCACCGAGGACGTCCTGAAGCGCTACGAGGCCTACGGCTGGCACACGCAGCGGGTGGACTGGACGAAGACCGGCGAGTACGTCGAGGACGTCGCGGAACTGTACGCCGCCCTGCTCGCCGCCAAGAACGAGACCTCGAAGCCGAGCATCGTCTCGCTCCGCACCGTCATCGGCTACCCCGCGCCGACCAAGCAGAACACGGGCAAGATCCACGGCTCCGCACTCGGCAAGGACGAGGTGGCGGCCCTCAAGGAGAAACTCGGGTTCGACCCCGAGCAGCACTTCGACGTCGACCCCCAGGTCCTCGAGCATGCCCGTGGAGTCGTCCAGCGCGGCGCAGACGCGCACCGCACCTGGCAGGAGGGCTTCGACGCCTGGAAGGCCGGCCACGCCGACGAGGCCGCGCTGCTCGAGCGCATCCAGGCGCGCACCCTTCCCGAGGGCTGGGAGGCGAGCCTGCCGAGCTTCGAGGCGGGCAAGGACATGTCCACCCGCGCGGCATCGGGCAAGGTCCTCACGGCGATCGGCCCCGTGCTCCCCGAGCTGTGGGGCGGCAGCGCCGACCTCGCCGAGTCCAACAACACGACCATCGAGGGTTCGCCCTCCTTCGTCCCGGAGAGCCGGCAGACGAAGGCGTGGTCGGGCAACCAGTACGGGCGCGTGCTGCACTTCGGCATCCGCGAGCACGCCGCTGCGGCGATCGTGAACGGCATCGTGATGCACAGCAGCACGCGGGCCTTCTCCGGTACCTTCCTGATCTTCAGCGACTACCAGCGGCCCGCGGTGCGCCTCGGCGCGCTCATGGGTGTCCCTGCGATCTACGTCTGGACGCACGACTCGATCGGACTCGGCGAGGACGGCCCCACGCACCAGCCCGTGGAGCAGCTCTCCTCGCTCCGCACCATCCCGGGGCTCGACGTCGTCCGACCGGGTGACGCGAACGAGGTCGCCGTCGCATGGCGCACCATCCTCGAGAACACCGAGAACCCGGCGGGCCTCGTCCTCACGCGCCAGAACATCCCCACCTACGAGCGGGGCGAGGGCGCCGCGTCAGGCACCACCTTCGGCTCGGCGGAGGGTGTCGCGAAGGGCGGGTACGTCCTCGCGGACGCGACGAACGGCACGCCCGACGTCATCCTGATCGGCACCGGGTCGGAGGTCCAGCTGGCCGTGGAGGCACGCGAGCAGCTGGAGTCGCAGGGCATCTCGGCGCGCGTGGTTTCCATGCCGTGCCTCGAGTGGTTCAACGCGCAGGACGCCGCGTACCGCGACAGCGTGCTGCCGCGTACCATCCGCGCCCGCGTCTCCGTCGAGGCCGGTGTCTCGCAGAGCTGGCAGGGGATCGTGGGCGACGCCGGACGCAGTGTCTCGCTGGAGCACTACGGCGCCTCGGCCGACTACAAGACGCTCTACCGCGAGTTCGGCATCACGGCCGACGCCGTGGTGGCAGCGGCCAAGGACTCCCTGGAGGCCGTCGCGTCCGATCCCCTCGCGCCCAACGGGACCGCGGCCCTGCCCTCGGGCCACCGAGCCACCGAGACCGGCGACCACCAGTAGCCGGTCACCCGCCGTCACCACGCACACACTCCGCAGTACCCGCACTCGCCGCAGCATCCGCACACACTCCGCAGCAGCGGACAAGGAGCACATCATGACCACAAACACAGAACAACTCTCCGCAGCAGGCGTCTCCATCTGGCTCGACGACCTCTCCCGGGAACGCATCAACTCCGGCGCCTTCAAGCACCTCATCGAGGACCTGAACGTCGTCGGCGTCACGACCAACCCGAGCATCTTCGCCGCGGCACTGAAGAAAGGCGAGTCCTACGCCTCCCAGGTGGGCGCGCTCGCCGAGGCCGGCGCCGACGTCGACCAGGCCGTCTTCGACATCACCACGCACGACGTCGCGCAGGCGTGCGACATCTTCGCCGAGGAGGCCGAGCGCACCCACGGTGCGGACGGCCGCGTGTCGATCGAGGTGGACCCCCGCCTCTCGCGTGACACCGCCGGAACCATCGCCGAGGCCAAGCGCCTGCACGCGAAGGTCCAGCGCACCAACGTGCTCATCAAGATCCCCGCGACGGTCGAGGGTCTCGAAGCCATCTCGGAGACCCTCGGTGCGGGGATCAGCGTCAACGTGACCCTGATCTTCTCGCTCGAGCGGTACCGGGCGGTCATCAACGCCTTCATGATCGGTCTGGAGCAGGCGCGGGAGAACGGCCACGATCTCTCGAAGATCCACTCGGTCGCCTCCTTCTTCGTCTCCCGCGTGGACGCGGAGATCGACGCCCGCCTCGACGCGATCGGTTCCGAGGAGGCGACGGCGCTCAAGGGCAAGGCCGGGCTCGCCAACGCGCGCCTCGCCTACCAGGTGTTCCAGGAGCAGTTCTCCTCCGAGCGCTGGCAGGTCCTGAAGTCCGCGGGCGCCAACGCGCAGCGCCCCCTGTGGGCATCCACCGGCGTCAAGGACCCGAACCTCCCGGACACGCTGTACGTCACCGGCCTCGTGGCGGCGGACGTCGTCAACACGATGCCCGAGAAGACGCTCGACGCGACCGCCGACCACGGCGTCGTCGAGGGCGACACGGTCACGGGGACGTACGCCGAGTCCACCGAGATCCTCGACCGGCTGGATGCCCTGGGCATCTCCTACGCCGAGGTGGTGGAGCTGCTCGAGACGGAGGGTCTCGACAAGTTCGTGGCCAGCTGGTCCGAGCTCCTCGAGACCGTCCAGGCAGCACTCGACGCGGCGAAGGGCTGATCCCATGGGCTCCTTCGCTCTTACCGCCTCCGGCGACGCCCTGACCGCCGTCGACTCCGCGGTTCCCACGCTCGTCGCCGACCGTTTCGCCTCACGGCTGATGGCGAAGGACGCCACCCTGTGGGGCCCCGATGCCGAGTCCGAGGCGTCGATCCGCCTCGGCTGGATCGACCTGTTCGAGGGGTCCCGCGCCCTGCTGCCCGAGATAGCGGGACTCCGCGCCGACCTCAATTCCGAGGGCGTCGACCGCATCGTGCTGTGCGGCATGGGCGGCTCCTCGCTGGCGCCCGAGGTCATCACGAAGGAGGCCGGCGTCGAGCTGGTCGTCCTCGACGCCACCGACCCCGAGCAGGTGCGTGCCGCCCTCGCGGAGGACCTGCAGCGCACGGCCGTCGTCGTCTCCTCGAAGTCGGGCTCCACCGTGGAGACCGATTCCCAGCGCCGGCTCTTCGAGCAGGCCTTCATCGACGCCGGCATCGACGCGGCATCGCGGATCATCGTGGTCACCGATCCTGGCTCGCCCCTCGAGGAGGCCTCGCGGGCGGCGGGCTACCGCAAGGTGTTCACGGCCGACCCCGCGGTGGGCGGGCGCTACTCGGCCCTCACCGCGTTCGGGCTCGTGCCCTCCGGCCTCGCCGGGGCGGACATCGAGACCCTGCTGGACGACGCCGAGGACAGCGCCGAGTTCCTGGGCGACGACGACTCGGACAACGTGGGGCTGCAGCTCGGCGCCGTGCTCGGCGGCACCTCCCCCCTGCGCGACAAGATCGTGTTCGCCGACGCCGGCTCCGGCCTCCCCGGATTCGCCGACTGGGCCGAGCAGCTCATCGCCGAATCCACGGGCAAGCTCGGCACGGGCCTGCTGCCCGTGGTCGCCTCGATCGACGCGCCCGAACTGGCCGACGTGGCGGACGACGTCCTGCCGGTGGTCCTCGCGCCGTTCGACGAGGCGCCGAGTGACGAGTCGACCACCGGGACGCGGGTGACCGTCAGCGGCTCGCTCGGCAGCCAGATGTTCGTCTGGGAGTACGCCGTGGCCGTCGCCGGGAGGTTGCTGGGCATCAACCCCTTCGACCAGCCCGACGTCGAGGCGGCCAAGAAGGCCGCTCGCGGCCTGCTCGACGCACAGCCCGCCCCGACCCCCGCCGCCTTCACGGACGGCGCCGTCGAGGTCCGCGGCGACGCCGCGCTGCTCGGGTCCTCCCGCACCGTCCGCGACGCGCTGGAGGCCCTGCTGGCGACACTGCCGGCGAACGGCTACCTGTCGGTGCAGGCCTATCTCGACCGGCACCGCCAGTCAGCACTCGAAGGTGTGCGCGCGCCGCTCGCCGCCGCCTCGGGCCGTCCGGTGACCTTCGGGTGGGGGCCGCGGTTCCTGCACTCGACGGGCCAGTACCACAAGGGCGGGTCACCCATCGGGGTCTACCTGCAGCTCACCGCTGCCGCTGACGCCGACCTCGCCATCCCCGATCGGCCGTTCACGTTCGGCGAGCTCATCACGGCGCAGGCAGCCGGTGACGCGCAGGTCCTCTCCGACCACGGCCGTCCCGTACTCCGCCTGCACCTCACGGACCGCGCGGCCGGCGTGGCGCAGGTCCTGGACGCGGTCGCCTCGCTCAACCGCGCACCCGAGCCCTCGGCCGACGGTTCGAGCGGCGAGCTGTGAGCGTGACGGAGAACAGCTCGCCGACACGCCCCGCGAACCCGCTGAGGGATCCTCGCGACCGCCGGCTCAGCCGCATCGCAGGGCCGTCCTCCCTGGTGCTGTTCGGCGTCACGGGTGACCTCGCGCGGAAGAAGCTCATGCCCGCCATCTACGATCTCGCGAACCGGGGGCTCCTGCCGCCGAGTTTCGGGCTCGTGGGCTTCGGGCGCCGTGACTGGAGCAACGAGGACTTCGTGCAGCAGGTCCGTGAGTCGGTGACGCAGCACGCCCGCACACCGTTCAACGAGACGGTGTGGCAGCAGCTCTCCGCCGGCATCCGCTTCGTCCGTGGCGAGTTCGACGACGACGACGCGTTCCGGAACCTCAAGGCCTGCATCGAGGAGCTGGACACCAACCGGGGCACGCGGGGCAACCACGCCTTCTACCTCTCGATCCCGCCCAACGCCTTCGAGGCGGTGTGCCAGAAGCTCTCCGAGCACGGCCTCGCCCAGCCCGACGACGGCCAGTGGCGGAGGGTGGTCATCGAGAAGCCCTTCGGCCACGATCTCGCCTCGGCACGGGACCTCAACCGGATCGTCGAGGAGGTCTTCCCGCCCGACGCGGTGTTCCGCATCGACCACTACCTCGGCAAGGAGACGGTCCAGAACATCCTGGCGCTCCGGTTCGCCAACCAGCTCTTCGAGCCGCTGTGGAACGCCAACTACGTGGACCACGTCCAGATCACCATGGCCGAGGACATCGGCATCGGGAGCCGGGCCGGGTACTACGACGGCGTCGGAGCCGCGCGCGACGTCATCCAGAACCACCTCCTGCAGCTCCTGGCCCTGACGGCCATGGAGGAACCCATCTCCTTCGACGCCCACCACCTGCGCTCCGAGAAGGAGAAGGTCCTCGCGGCCGTCTCGCTGCCCGAGGACCTGACCGGTCGGTCGGCCCGCGGGCAGTACGAAGCCGGCTGGCAGGGCGGCGAACACGTGAACGGCTTCCTCGAGGAGGACGGCATCCCGGAGGACTCGACCACCGAGAGCTTCGCCGCGCTCCGTCTGGACATCAACACCAGGCGCTGGTCCGGCGTCCCGTTCTACCTGCGCGCCGGCAAGCGCCTCGGTCGGAGGGTGACGGAGATCGCCGTGGTGTTCAAGCGTGCCCCGAACCTGCTGTTCCGTGCCCACGACGAGGAGGACTTCGGCCAGAACGCCGTCGTCATCCGGGTGCAACCCGACGAAGGCGTGACCATCCGCTTCGGCTCGAAGGTGCCCGGCACGCAGACCGAGGTGCGCGACGTCACGATGGACTTCGGCTACGGCCACTCCTTCACGGAGTCCAGCCCCGAGGCCTACGAGCGGCTGATCCTCGACGTCCTGCTCGGCGAACCGCCGCTGTTCCCCCGACAGCAGGAGGTGGAGCTCTCCTGGAAGATCCTCGACCCGTTCGAGAAGCACTGGGAGACCCTCGACGGTCAGCCCGAGCCGTACGTCCCCGGTAGCTGGGGCCCCGCATCCGCCGACGAGCTACTCGCAGCCGACGGCCGAACCTGGAGAAGGCCATGATCGTCGAACTACCCGACACCACCACCTCGAAGGTGTCCAAGGAACTCATGAGCATGCGCGACGCCGGTGGCGTCGTGGCGCTCGGGCGTGTCCTCACGCTCGTGGTCATCACCCGCTCCGGGTACGAGGAGGAGGCGATCGACGCCGCGAACGACGCGAGCCGCGAGCACCCCTGCCGCATCATCGTGCTGGCGGAGGGCTCGTCGGACGAGCCCACCCGCCTCGACGGGCAGATCCGCGTGGGTGGCGATGCGGGAGCGTCCGAGGTCGTGGTACTGCGCGGGTACGGCGAGCTCGCCGACGAGAACGAGTCCCTCGTCTCCGCGCTCCTGCTGCCGGACGCGCCGATCGTGGCCTGGTGGCCGCACGGCGTACCCGAGGCTGCGGCGCGCACCTCGATCGGAGGGATAGCCCACCGCAGGATCACCGATTCGGCGAACGAGGACGATCCCACGGCGGCGCTGTTCAACATCAGCAGGACCTACACGGCCGGTGACACGGACCTGGCCTGGACCCGCCTCACCAACTGGCGGATCCAGCTCGCGGCGGTACTCGACCAGGTCGCGGGCGACGCCCCGGTCACGGCCGTCACGGTCGAGGGCGCCTCCGACTCCCCCAGCACCGTGCTGCTCGCGGCATGGCTCACGAGGGCGCTCGACGCACCCGTGACGATCGTGGCCGGACCCGCGGGAACAGGACTGAAGCGCGTCCTGCTGACCCGGGAGGGCGGCGACATCGAGCTGCACCGCCCCGGTCACGACGTCGCCGAGCTGCACCAGCCGAACCAGCCCGTGCAGAGCATCTCCCTACCGCGCCGCGGCCTGAGGGACTGCCTCGCCGAGGAGCTGCGGCGCCTCGACCCCGACGAGGTCTTCGGTGAGGTCATCACCGAGGGCCTCGCGCGAACCAACCTGAGGAGTGTGCACACGAGTGAGCGCTGATCCGACAGTCAGTATCCATCCGTCCCAGGACTCCCTGGCGGCTGCGGTCGCCGCGAGGCTGATCACGCGGCTCGTGGACGTGCAGAGCGAGCGGGGGACGGCGACGATCGTCCTGACCGGCGGATCGATCGGTACGGCAGCGCTCCGCGCGGTCGCCGACTCGCCGGCGCACACCGCCGTCGACTGGTCGCACGTGGACATCTGGTGGGGCGACGAGCGCTTCCTGCGCGCCGAGGACCCCGACCGCAACGCCGTGCAGGCGCGTGCCGCACTGCTCGACCGCGTCGGCATCGACCCCGTCAGGGTGCACGAGTTCGGCTCGAAGGACGACTTCCCCGACGAGGACGCCGCGGCCACCGCGTACGCGGAGGACCTCGCCGCGGCCGCCCGGGCGGAACTCGACGCCGATGGGGAGGTGGACCAGGTGGACCCGCGCCTCCCCCGCTTCGACGTCCTGTTGCTCGGGGTGGGCCCCGACGCCCACGTAGCGTCCCTCTTCCCCGAGATGGCCGGTATCCGGACCAGGGGCGCGACGACGGTCGGCGTCCCGGATGCGCCGAAACCACCACCGCAGCGGGTCTCGCTCACCCTCGAGGCGATCACCACCGCCCAGGAGGTGTGGCTGTCCGTCAGCGGCAGCGACAAGGCCGGCGCCGTGGGGCTCGCCCTCGCCGGTGCGGGCCACGTCCAGGTTCCCGCAGCGGGAGCGCGGGGCCTGCGGAAGACGCTGTGGCTCATCGACCAGGATGCCGCCCAGAAATTGCCGGGCCGCCTGATCGATCACGACGACGACTGACCGAGTGCACGCGTCGCGACGTCGTCCGTGACGGGCCGAGCACGACGAAGCCCCTGTCTCCCGAGGAGACAGGGGCTTCGTGCTGCACCGGCGCAGGGCCGGCGCGACAAGTGTTCGGGCTGAGGTCCTACGACTCGCCGGCGAAGCGCTGGATGAGTCCGAGGGCGACGATCACGACGCCCCAGGCCAGTCCCAGCGCCACGGTGAAGCGGTTGAGGTTACGCTCCGCGACGCCCGAGGAACCCATGCTCGAGGTCATGCCTCCGCCGAACATGTCCGACATGCCACCGCCCCGGCCCTTGTGCAGGAGGATCAGGAGAGTCAGCAGCAGACTGGTGATCCCGAGCAGGACGAGCAGGATGATACGAAGGATTTCCACGGGGCCCTTTCAAGGCTCGGTTACCGCCGCCGGAGGCTGCGGGCGCGCGTGACTAGTCTGTCACCAGATGCTGTTCGAACCTGACGATACTAGCAAATTCGGAGACATCGAGACTCGCACCGCCGACCAGCACGCCGTCGACGTCGCGCTCCTTCAGGATGCTGGCGGCGTTCGCCGCCTTGACGGAACCGCCGTAGAGCAGGCGGGTCCCGGCTGCCGTGGACGCATCGAACAGGGTGCCGAGCTCGGCGCGGATCGCGGCGCACATCTCCTGCGCGTCCTCCGGCCCGGCCACTTCACCGGTGCCGATCGCCCAGACGGGCTCGTAGGCGACCACGAGCGTCGCGGCCTGCTCGGCCGTGAGCCCTGCGACCCCCAGGCGCAGCTGCTCGAGGGTGTGCTCCACGTGCGTTCCCGCCTGGCGGATCTCGAGACCCTCACCGACGCAGAGCACGGGCACGAGGCCATGACGGAAGGCCGCCTGCACCTTGCGGTTGAGCAGCTCGTCCGACTCCTGGTGGATGGTGCGGCGCTCCGAGTGGCCCACGAGCACGTAGGTGCAGTCCAGCTTCGCGAGGAACTGACCGGAGATGTCGCCGGTGTACGCGCCGGAGTCCTCGGGTGAGAGATCCTGGCCACCGTAGACGACGTCGAGGGTGTCCCCCTTCACGAGGGTCTGCACGCCCCGCAGGTCCGTGAACGGCGGGAAGACCGACACCTCGACGCGCGAGAAGTCGTGACCGGCGTCGTCGAGGGTCCATGCGAGCTTCTGCAGGAAGGTGATGCCCTGCATGTGGTCGAGGTTCATCTTCCAGTTGCCCGCGATGAGCGGGCGGCGGTCGAAGACGCCGTTGGTCGAGGTGGTCATCGTCAGTGCTCCATCTGTTCGTCCCATGACGACGGGATCCGCGGAGCACGTGCTCCGCGGATCCCGCCATCCCTGTCCGTCCACTGCGGACGGTTCCTACGTATGCTGCAGCGCTCCGGACCGGGGCGCACGAGCGCCATCGGTCCGTGCGTTGCTAGTCCCGCTCGAGCGCGGTGAGCCCGGGGAGTTCCTTGCCCTCGAGGTATTCGAGGCTCGCCCCGCCACCGGTGGAGATGTGGCCGAACTGCTCGTCGGCGAAGCCGAGTCCCCTGACGGCGGCCGCGGAGTCACCGCCGCCCACCACCGTGAGGGCGCCCTTCGCCTGCGCGTCGACGAGGGCCTGGGCCACGGCACGCGTGCCGCGGGCGAAGGCGTCGAACTCGAACACGCCCATCGGTCCGTTCCAGAACACCGTGCGGGCCTCGGCGATGTTGGCGGCGAAGTCCTGACCCGTCGCCGGGCCGATGTCCAGCCCGATCCCGGAGGCACCGAAGCTCCCCGACTCGATGGCGTCCGCCGCAGCCACGCTGTGCCCGGCATCGGCGGCGAAGCGCTCGGCGACCACGATGTCGGTGGGCAGCACGAACTGCGTCCCGTCACGCGAGCCGCGCTCGAGGTACCCGCGGACGGTCTCGATGCGGTCCTCCTCCAACAGGCTCGCGCCCACCGCGTGGCCCTGCGCCGCGAGGAAGGTGAAGACCATGCCGCCTCCCACGAGGATGCGGTCCGCGGTACCGATCAGGTTCTCGATGACCGCGAGCTTGTCGGACACCTTCGAACCACCGAGGACGACGACGAACGGCCGCTCCGGTTCCCGGGTGAGCTTCTCGAGGACCACGAGCTCGGCCCTGACGAGATCGCCCTGGTAGGCCGGGAGCAGTGCGGCGATGTCGGAGACGCTGGCGTGCCTGCGGTGCACGGCACCGAAGGCGTCGTCGACGTACGCGCCGTCCTCCCCCGCCAGCCCGGCGAGCTCGCGGGCGAAGGCCGACCGTTCGGCGTCGTCCTTGCTCGTCTCGCGGGCGTCGAAGCGCACGTTCTCCAGGACGAGCACCTCACCCTCTGACAGCGCTGCGGCGGCGCTGCGTGCGCCGTCGCCCGTGGTGTCCGAGGCGAGGGTGACCGGGAAGTCGGCGAGCTCACGCAGCACGTCGACGGCGGGCCGCAGGGAGTACTTCTCCTCCGGTGCGCCCTTGGGCCGCCCGAGGTGCGCCATGACGATGACGGCGGCGCCGGCCTCGGTCAACCGGCGCAGGACGGGCAGGGAGGCCCGCACCCGTCCGTCGTCGGTCACCGCGAGGTCCGGGACCTCCCCCTCGAGGGGCACGTTGAGGTCCGAGCGGACGAGGACGCGCCGTCCACGGACGCCCTCGGCCAGGAGGTCGTCGAGTGTTGCGTGAGCCACGGTCGCCCGCGCCTAGGAGAGCTTGCCGGCGACGATTTCGGTGAGGTCGACGAGGCGGTTCGAGTAGCCCCACTCGTTGTCGTACCAGCCGACCACCTTGACCTGATTGCCGATCACCTTGGTGAGGCCGGAGTCGAAGATGCACGACGCCGGATCCGTCACGATGTCCGAGGACACGATGGGCGCGTCCGTGTAGGAGAGGTAACCCGCGAGCGATCCGCTCTCGGCAGCCGCCTTGTACGCGGCGTTGACCTCGTCGACGCTGACCTCGCGGCCCACGGTGACGGTGAGGTCGGTGGCGGAGCCGGTGGGCACGGGCACGCGGATGGCGTAGCCGTCGAGCTTGCCCTTGAGCTCGGGGAGCACCAGGCCGATGGCCTTGGCCGCACCCGTGGAGGTGGGCACCATGTTGATCGCGGCGGCACGCGCGCGGCGGAGGTCCTTGTGCGGGCCGTCCTGCAGGTTCTGGTCCGCCGTGTAGGCGTGGACCGTGGTCATGAGGCCGCGCTCGATGCCGAACGCGTCGTTCAGCACCTTCGCCAGCGGGCCGAGGCAGTTCGTGGTGCAGGAGGCGTTCGAGATGATGTGGTGCGTCTCGGGGTCGTAGTCGCCGTCGTTCACGCCGAGCACCACCGTGAGGTCCTCGTCCGAGGCAGGAGCGGAGATCAGGACCTTCTTCGCACCCGCGTCGATGTGCTTCTGCGCATCGGCGGCCTTCGTGAAGAAGCCGGTGGACTCGATGACGATGTCCACGCCGAGGTCGGCCCAGGGCAGGTTCGCGGGGTCACGCTCGGCGAGGACACGGACGCGCTTGCCGTCCACCAGGAGATCGCCGCCGTCCACCTCGACCGTGGCCTTCAGGCGGCCGGTGACGGAGTCGTACTTCAGGAGGTGCGCGAGGGCCTCCGGGCTCGTGAGGTCGTTGACGGCAACGATCTCGAGGTCGGCGCCCTGCTCGAGTGCCGCACGGAAGTAGTTGCGGCCGATGCGGCCGAAGCCGTTGATTCCAACACGAGTAGTCACTGCTGATCTCCTTCATAGGGGTGCTGCCGTGCGAGCCCTCCTCGGGCGGCTTCGGCGACGGATACATCTGGTTCCTGGCACACCGTCGTGCCGACGTCGAACAGGTTCTGCTGGGGACCACCGGCGGGCGGCTCCCCTGGCGTCAACTCTACTGAGCACCCCGCCATTCCGGGGGGCCCGGGGTGGGTTGCCCCGGGCGGACGGCCATGCTGCGGCACCGTCCGCCGGGGCGACCCGGGGAGATCAGACGCCGGGCGTGATGAGGACGCTGGCCCCGGTGCGTGCGGCCTGGAAGCGGGTCTGGACGTCGGCCCAGTTCACGAGGTTCCACCACGCCTTCACGTAGTCGGGCTTCACGTTGACGTAGTCGAGGTAGAAGGCGTGCTCCCACATGTCGAGCATAAGCAGCGGGATGGTGCCCACGGGCACGTTGCCCTGCTGGTCGTACAGCTGCTCGATCACGATGTTCTTGCCCAGGGGCTCGTAGGCCAGGACGGCCCAGCCCGAGCCCTGCAGCGACGTGGCCGCCGCGGTAAAGTGTCCGCGGAAGGCGTCGAAGGAGCCGAAGGCGTCATCCAGGGCCGCCGCGAGCTCACCCTCGGGCTTGTCGCCGCCCTCGGGCGACATGTTCTTCCAGAAGATGCTGTGGTTGATCACACCGCCAACGTGGAACGCGAGGTCCTTGGAGAGCTTGGGGATGGTCCCGAACTGTCCCGTGGCGCGTGCCTCGGCGAGCTGCGCGAGCGCGTCGTTGGCGCCCTTCACGTACGTGGCCTGGTGCTTGGAGTGGTGCAGTTCCATGATGCGGCCCGAGATGTGGGGCTCGAGGGCGGCGTAGTCATAGTCGAGATCCGGCAGTACGTATTCGCTCACGTGATCCTCCAGGTAGTGATCGGATTGCTCGCCCGGTCCGCACAGCACGATAGCGCGGCGGGCGCCCCGCTCGATCAGAAGCGGGTTACCGTTCCATCCTATGCACTCGGCTACTCGTCGAGCATGTCCGCGGTCACATTGGCGTCCGTCCCCGGGATCCCGATGTCGGACGCCCTCTTGTCGGCCATCGCGAGCAGCCTCCTGATGCGCCCCGCGATGGCGTCCTTGGTCATCGGCGGGTCCGCGAGCCGGCCCAGTTCGTCGAGGCTCGCCTGCTTGTGGGCGACCCGCAGCTCACCGGCGTAGCGCAGGTGCTCGGGTACCCCCTCGCCGAGGATCTCCAACGCGCGCTCCACACGGGCGCCCGCTGCGACCGCGGCCTGCGCCGAGCGCCGCAGGTTCGCGTCGTCGAAGTTCGCGAGCCGGTTCGCCGTGGCCCGCACCTCCTTGCGCATGCGCCGCTCCTCCCACACCATCAGCGCGTCGTGCGCGCCCATACGGGTCAGCAGTGCGGCGATGGTGTCCCCGTCGCGGATCACCACGCGGTCCACGCCGCGGACCTCGCGCGCCTTCGCGGAGATCTCGAGGCGGCGTGCCGCCCCGACCAGGGCGAGCGCGGATTCGGGCCCCGGGCAGGTGACCTCGAGGGATGAGGAACGTCCCGGCTCCGTGAGGGACCCGTGCGCGAGGAAGGCACCGCGCCATACGGCCTCGGCGTCGGCCGTCGAGCCGTTGACGACGGCGGACGGCAGTCCGCGCACGGGGCGCCCGCGGCTGTCGAGCAGTCCGGTCTGCCGTGCGAGGGACTCGCCGTCGCGCACCACGCGCACCACGTACCGGTTGCCGCGCTTGAGGCCCTGGCCCGACACCACGATGATCTCGCTGCTGTGCCCGTACACCTCGGCGATCGCGCCGCGCAGGCGCCGGGCGGTCGAGGCGAGGTCCACCTCGGCCTCGATCACGATCCTCCCCGAGATGATGTGCAGGCCCCCGGCGAATCTCAGCAGCGCGGACACCTCGGCCTTGCGGACCGAGGACTTCTTGACGTCGAGGTGCGACAGCTCCTCTTTGACGTCGGCGGTCAAGGCCACAGATACACTCCTAGATCTCCCGAAAGATGTCGTTGTAGGACGTCGCGAGCCGCAGCGGATCGTGTACGGGCTTACCGGTCGAAACTCCCACTGTACCGAAGACGGCACGCCCACCCATCCCCTCGACGACCCGCTCGAACTCCTGGCGGTCGCCGATCACGGTGGGGTCGGCAAGGACGACATCGACCGTCAGGTCGGGCGCGTAGCGGCTGATCACCTTCAGGTGATCGACCGCGCTCATGCCCTGTGTCTCCTTCGTGTCGTTGCTCAGGTTCATGGTCAGGCAGCGTTTCGCGGACGTCCGGCAGAGGGCCTCGCGCAGCTCGGGGAGGAGGAGGTGCGGCAGCACCGAGGTGTACCAGGAGCCCGGTCCGAGGACCACCCAGTCGGCCAGTTCGACCGCCTCGAGCGCGTCCTCGCAGGCCGGCGCACCGGCCGGCAGCAGCCGCAGGTTGCTCACGTTGCCCGACGCCGCCGCGACGGCGAGCGAGGCCTGGCCCTTCACGGTCCTGACACGCAGCGATCCGTCGGTCTCGCTGAGGACGTCACCCTCGATGGTCAGGGGAACGCTCGCCATGGGCAGCACCTGGCCGCGGGCGCCGAGCAGGGCGCCGGCCCACTGCAGGCCCGCCACGGGATCGCCGAGCAGCTCCCAGAGCGTCACGATGAGGAGGTTGCCCATGGCGTGGCCGTCGAGTGAGCCAGGGGCATCCCCCCGCGCCGCGAAGCGATGCTGCATGACGTCGCGCCAAGTGCGGCCCCAGTCCGTGTCGTCGCACAGTGCGGAGAGCGCCATGCGCAGGTCCCCCGGGGGCAGCACGCCCAGTTCCTCGCGCAGCCGGCCCGATGACCCGCCGTCGTCCGCCACGGTCACCACGGCCGTCAGCTCCTGCGTGAGGAGGCGGAGGGCCGACAGCGAGGCCGAGAGCCCGTGTCCGCCGCCGAGCGCGACGACCCGCGGGGCTCCGGACTGGGCGTCGCCGGAGCGCCGGCCGGCCGGCGGAACAAGCGGCAGGGGGCCGGAGAACAGCGCCACTACTCGCGCCCGAGGTCCCGGTGGTGGGCGGCGACCTGCACTCCCGGCAGCTGGGCGAGTCGCTGGGCGATCTCCTCGGTGACGGCCACGGAGCGGTGCTTCCCACCCGTGCAGCCCACGGCGATCGTGGCGTAGTGCTTGTTCTCGCGCCGGTAGCCGTCGAGCACCGGGATGAGGGAGTTGACGTAGCGGTCGATGAACTCCGCCGCACCCTGGGCGCCGAGGACGTACTCCCGCACGGGGGCGTCGAGGCCGGTCTGCGGCCTGAGGACGGGCACCCAGTGGGGGTTCGGGATGAAGCGGACGTCGGCCACGTAGTTGGCGTCCACCGGCAGCCCGTACTTGAAGCCGAAGCTCATGACGTTGAGACGCAGCACGATGGGGCCCGAGGCCGAGAACAGCTCGGTGACACTCGTGGCAAGGGCGTGGACGTTCAGTTCGGACGTGTCGATCACGATGTCCGAGGCGTGCTTCATCTCCTTCAGGACCTCGCGCTCGGCGGCGATCCCGTCGAGGATGCGACCGTCGCCCTGGAGGGGGTGCGGCCTGCGCCCCTGCTCGAACCTGCGCACGAGCACGGAGTCGTTCGCGTCGAGGAAGAGCACGCGGTAGGTGACGCCCGCCGCGCGGAGCCCGGCGAGGGCCGTCTTGATCTCGCTGAACAGCTCCTTGCCGCGGACGTCGATCACCACGGCGAGCTTCGGGATGGACTGCGGAGTCCGCGCCACCAGCTCGGTCAGGGTGCCCAGCATCTGCGGGGGCAGGTTCTCGACGACGTACCAGCCGTGGTCCTCGAGCGCGTTCGCCGCGGTGCTGCGGCCGGCGCCGGACATGCCCGTCACCACCAGCAATTCGGACTCGGTGGGTTTGACCGGCGTCAGGCTCGTGGCCTCCGTCATGGTGGTGCATCCGTTCCGGGTCGACGGGGCCGCCTGCGATCCGGCGTGCCCGTGGTGTGCGGTGTTCGCGGCACGCTGGGCGCCGTCCTCCTCACACTAGCTAATCTTCGATGATCTCGCCCGTGGTCATGTTCACGGCAGGGGCCGGGGCGTCCTCGGCGGCCACGGCGAGGGATGCACGGACCGTGGCGGCCAGGGCGGGCCCCACCCCGGGCACGACGGTGAGCTCCTCGACCGAGGCCGCCCGGATCCGCTTCACCGATCCGAAGTGCTTGAGCAGCGCCTTCCGCTTCGCCGGGCCGAGCCCCGCGACGTCGTCGAGCGCGGACGCGGTCATGGACTTGCCCCGCTTCTGACGGTGGAACGTGATCGCGAACCGGTGCGCCTCGTCACGGATGCGCTGCAGCATGAACAGCCCCTCCGAAGCCCGCGGCAGGATCACGGGGAACTCGCTGTCCGGCACCCACACCTCCTCGAGGCGTTTCGCCAGTCCGATCACGTACACGTCGTCGATCCCGAGGTCCTCGAGGGCGCGGGAGGCCGCGGCCACCTGCGGTGGTCCGCCGTCGACCACCACCAGGTTGGGCGGGTAGGCGAAGCGGTTGCGCGTCACCGCCGTGGTGGTGTCCTGCACGGGATCCCCGCGGTCCCCACCGGGATCGACGACGTCGTCGAGCTGGGGGTGCGCGAGGACCGAGGCGTCGTCGTCCACCGCCGCGTCATCGATGTCCGGGGCCGCGGCGTCCCGCACCTCGCCGTTCTTGCCGGCCAGGTAGTTGCGGAAGCGCCGGTGGATGACGTCGTACATGGAGGCCGTGTCGTCACGCGCGGCGTCGCCCGTGATCGAGAACTTGCGGTACTCGGACTTCCGCGGCAGGCCGTCCTCGACCACCACCATGGAGGCCACCACGTTGGTGCCCTGCACGTGCGAGATGTCGAAGCACTCGATGCGCATGAGCGGCGTGGGGAGGTCGAGGGCCTCCTGCAGCTCCTGCAGGGCGGCCGAACGCGTGGTGATGTCACCGGCCCGCCGGCCCTTGTGGAGCCTCAGGGCCTCGGCGGCGTTCTGCTCGACGGTGGCGAGCAGCGTCGCCTTGTCGCCCCGCTGCGGGACCCGGACGTCCACGCGCGCGCCTTTCAGGCCGCGCAGCCACTCGAGCATCTGCGCCTCGTTGCTCGGCATGACCGGCACCAGCACCTCGCGCGGGATCGGCTCGTTCGAGCTGATGCTCTCGCCGTAGACCTGCTGCAGCAGGTGTTCCACGAGATCGGGGGTGTCCATGTCCTCGACCTTCTCGACCACCCAGCCGCGCTGGCCGCGGATCCTGCCGCCCCGCACGTGGAAGACCTGCGCGGCGGCTTCGAGCTCGTCCTCGCGCAGCGCGAAGATGTCGGCGTCGGTGTCCTCGCTGAGCACGACGGTGTTGCGCTCGAAGACGCGCCGCAGCGCCGCGACGTCGTCGCGCAGGCGGGCAGCGCTCTCGAAGTCGAGGTCGGCCACGGCCGCGGCCATCTCGCGCTCGAGCCCGGAGATGAACTTCTTCGCCTCGCCGGACATGAAGTCGCAGAAGTCCTCGGCAAGAGCACGGTGGTCCTCGGCACTGATGCGTCCCACACAGGGCGCCGAGCACTTGTCGATGTACCCGAGCAGGCACGGCCTCCCGGTGCGCTCGGCCCGCTTGAAGACCCCGGCGCTGCAGGTCCGCACGGGGAACACCCGGATCATGGTGTCGACGGTCTCGCGGATGGCCTTGGCCGGGTAGAACGGGCCGAAGTACCGGGTGCCCTTCTTCTTGTCCCCGCGCATCACCTGGACCCGCGGGTACTTCTCGCCCAGGGTGACGGCGAGGTAGGGGTAGGACTTGTCGTCCCGGAACATGATGTTGAAGCGCGGGTCGAACTCCTTGATCCACGTGTACTCGAGCTGGAGCGCCTCGAGTTCGCTGCCCACCACCGTCCACTCGACGCCGGCCGCGGTGAACACCATGCTGCGGGTCTTGGGGAGCAACCCCTGGGGGTTGGCGAAGTAGGAGTTGAGCCGGGACCGGAGGTTCTTGGCCTTGCCGACGTAGATCACGCGGCCGTGCTCGTCACGGAAGCGGTACACCCCGGGATCGGTCGGGATCTCGCCGGTCTTCGGCCGATAGGTCACTGGGTTCGCCACGTCCTCCATCGTAGGACGGGCCCCGGACACCCGAGCACCGGACGGACCCCGTTCCGCTCACCGCTGAGCGGGAACGGGCGGAGGCCGTCGGGAGGCTGTCGGAGAACGAGCCGGCCGGTACGGCTAGACGCGCGCGAGGGCCTGCAGGGTGGTCTTGTCGAAGATCTCCTGCAGGAAGGTACCCGTGTAGCTGCGCTCGTTCTTCGCCACCTGCTCGGGTGTGCCGGTCGCGATGATCTGGCCGCCGCCGGAGCCGCCGTCGGGCCCGAGGTCGATCACCCAGTCCGCGGACTTTATGACGTCGAGGTTGTGCTCGATCGTGACCACGGTGTTGCCCTTGTCCACGAGCCCCTGCAGGACCAGCAGCAGCTTCCGGATGTCCTCGAAGTGGAGCCCCGTGGTCGGTTCGTCGAGCACGTAGATGCTGCGTCCGTTGGACCGCTTCTGCAGCTCGCTGGCGAGCTTGACGCGTTGCGCCTCGCCACCGGACAGGGTGGTGGCCGGCTGTCCGAGCCGCACGTAGCCGAGACCCACCTCGACGAGCGTGTTGAGGTGACGGGCGATCGGGCTGAATGCGGCGAAGAACTCCGCCCCCTCCTCGATCGGCATGTCCAGGACGTCCGCGATGGTCTTGCCCTTGTAGTGCACCTCGAGCGTCTCGCGGTTGTACCGCGCTCCGTGGCAGACCTCGCACGGCACGTAGACGTCGGGCAGGAAGTTCATCTCGATCTTGAGCGTCCCGTCACCGGAGCACGCCTCGCAGCGGCCACCCTTGACGTTGAAGGAGAACCGGCCCGGGAGGTAGCCGCGCACCTTGGCCTCGGTGGTCTCGGCGAAGAGCTTGCGGATGTTGTCGAACACCCCCGTGTAGGTGGCGGGGTTCGAGCGCGGGGTCCGGCCGATGGGGCTCTGGTCCACGTGGATGACCTTGTCGAGGTGCTCCAGGCCGTCGATGCGCTTGTGGCGCCCCGCGACCTGCTTGGCCCCGTTCAGCTTGTTCGCGAGCACCTTGTAGAGGATGTCGTTCACGAGCGTGGACTTGCCGGATCCACTGACGCCCGTGACGGCGGTGAGCACGCCCAGCGGGATCGTGGCGTCCACGTTCAGGAGGTTGTGCTCCCTCGCGCCGACCACCTTCAGCTGCCGAGACTTGTCGATCTTGCGGCGCTTGGTCGGCACCTCGATGCGGCGGCGGCCCGCCAGGTAGTCGCCGGTGAGTGATCGCTCGTTGGTGAGGAGGTCCTCGAGCAGGCCCGAGTGGACCACCTCGCCGCCGTGCTCCCCCGCACCCGGACCGATGTCCACGATCCAGTCGGCCTCGGCGATGGTGTCCTCGTCGTGCTCCACCACAATCAGCGTGTTGCCTAGGTTCCGCAGACGTGTGAGCGTCTCGATCAGGCGCCGGTTGTCGCGCTGGTGCAGCCCGATGGAGGGCTCGTCGAGCACGTAGAGCACGCCCACGAGCCCGGAACCGATCTGCGTGGCGAGGCGGATGCGCTGGGCCTCACCGCCGGAGAGCGTCCCGGAGGCGCGCTCCAGGTTGAGGTACTCGAGGCCGACGTCGAGCAGGAAGGTCAGGCGCGCCTGGATCTCCTTGAGCACCTGCGCCGCGATCTGCGCCTCGCGCCCGGTGAGCACCAGGTTGTCGAGGAATTCGGCGCACTCCCGCATGGGCATGGCCGCGACCTCGGCGATGGACCGACCGTTGATCAGCACGGAGAGCGACGCCGGGTTCAGCCGTGCGCCACCGCAGGTGGGGCACGGGATCTCCCGCATGTACTCCTCGTAGCGATCGCGCGAGGCCTCGGACTCCGTCTCGAGGTGCTTGCGCTGGATGTACTGGATGGCTCCCTCGAAGCCCGTGCTGTACTTCCGCTCGCGTCCGAACCGGTTCTTGTACTGCACCACCACCTTGTGGTCCTTGCCGTACAGCGCGGCCTCACGTGCGCGGTCGGGCAGCTTCCGCCACGGGGTGTCGATGTCGAACTTGAGTTCCGCCGCGAGCCCCTGGAGGAGCCGCGTCCAGTACTCCAGCGTCGCCGTACCGAGCGACCACGGGGCGATGGCTCCCTGCGCGAGGCTGAGGTCGGGGTTCGGCACCACCAGTTCCTCGTCCACCTCGAGCTTCGTGCCGATGCCCGTGCAGGCCGGGCACGCGCCGAAGGGGTTGTTGAAGGAGAAGGAGCGCGGCTCGATCTCGTCGATGGCGAGCGGGTGCTCGTTCGGGCACGCGAGGTGCTCGGAGAACGCGTGCAGCCGTCCGGCGTCGTCCTCGGGCAGGTCCACGAACTCGGCGAGGACGCGGCCGTCGGCCAGCTTCAGTGCGGTCTCGACCGAGTCGGTGAGCCGCTGCTGGATGCCGCTCTTCACCACGAGGCGATCGATGATGACCTCGATGGTGTGCTTGTACTGCTTGCCGAGCTTCGGCGGGTCGCTCAGCTGGATGAGGGTGCCGTCCACCCGGGCGCGTGAGTAGCCCTTCGCCGTCAGTTCCTGGAAGAGGTCGACGAACTCGCCCTTCCGCGCCCTGACCACGGGAGCGAGGACCTGGAAGCGCGTGCCCTCGTCGAGCTCGAGCAGCTGGTCCACGATCTGCTGCGGGGTCTGCTTGGCCACTGGCTCGCCGCAGACGGGGCAGTGCGGACGGCCCACGCGCGCCCAGAGGAGCCGCATGTAGTCGTAGATCTCGGTGATGGTGCCCACCGTGGAGCGCGGGTTCTTGCTCGTCGACTTCTGGTCGATCGAGACCGCCGGCGAGAGCCCCTCGATGAAGTCGACGTCGGGCTTGTCCACCTGCCCGAGGAACTGGCGCGCGTACGCGGAGAGGGACTCCACGTAGCGCCGCTGGCCCTCGGCGAAGATGGTGTCGAACGCGAGGGAGGACTTGCCGGAACCGGACAGGCCGGTGAAGACGATCATGGCGTCGCGCGGCAGATCGAGGTCGACGTTCCGCAGGTTGTGTTCGCGTGCGCCCTTGACGATCAGGCGGGACAGGTCCTGGCGCGCGGGCTCCGGATCATGGGCATGCTGCTCGAGGGACTTTGCTGTAGACACCCGTCAACTCTAGGCGAAAAAGTATTAGAACACATCTTCGAAAGCGCTTCGTCGGCGTCCTGCCGCCGCGGGCTCACGCGCCGTTCACGCTCGGCGCAATGCCGCCCTCACGAAGGCGACGGCCTCCGTCTCGGAGATGCCCGCGGAGCGGACGACGGCGGCGTACTCGGCGGCGGCGTCGGCCGCCCGTCGCCGGGCCTCGTCACCACCCGCGGCGATCACCGTTCCCGCGCGGCCCTTCGTCTCGACGGCGCCGGACTGCTCGAGTTCGCGGTACGCCCGCGCGACGGTGTTGGCGGCGATGCCGAGGTGGATGGCGAGCGTCCGGACGGGCGGCAGACGCGTCCCCACCGCGGCGCGGCCCGAGTTCGCCGCGGTGAGCACAGCCTGCTTGAGCTGCTCGAAGGGCGGCACGGTGCTCGTCGCGTCGATCCTCAGCCAGCGCGGGATGCCCTCGTCCACGATCGCACTCCCCGTCCCGGTCCGCGGGCCCCGGCGGTCCGCACTCCCAGCACCCTAGCTGTAATGGGCCGGGCCGCGCCCGGTACCCCAGCCGTCGTCGTGCATCCGCCCGCACTCCGTGCGTGCTCGCGGGGTCTGCCGCCCTGCCCCCGCCTCCTGCCCGCGCCTCCTGCGGCGTGCCTAGACTGGAGCCATGGCCGACCTCCCGAACCTCAAGCACCGCCTCGACGACGTGACGATCCGCAGCATCTCCGTCTCGGAGATGGACAACAACGTGTATCTCCTGACATCCCGCACGAGCGGTGCGCAGGTGCTGATCGACGCCGCCGACGACGCACCCGCGATCCTCTCCCTCCTCGCCGACGCGCAGGAGGACACGGACGCGGAGGTCCGGGTGGCGCTGATCGTCACCACGCACTCGCACTGGGACCACGTGCGTGCGCTCGCGGACGTGAAGGAGGCGACGAAGGCGCGCACCGCCGCGGGCGAGGACGACGTCCCCGACATCGCCGTCCCCACCGAGGTACCGCTGACACACCACGACATCGGCTCCTTCGAGGGGTTCGAGCTCGAGTCGATCCACCTGCGCGGACACACCCCGGGCTCCATCGCCCTGCTGTACCGCGACCCGAACGGCCCCGCGCACCTCTTCACCGGCGACTCCCTGTTCCCGGGCGGCCTCGGCAACACGCAGGGCGACCCCGCACGGTTCGCCGCGCTGTACGACGACGTCGTCACGCGCGTGTTCGACGACCTGCCCGACGACACGCTGGTGCACCCCGGCCACGGGGCGGGCACGACGCTCGGAGCCGAACGCGGCTCGCTGGCCGAGTGGAAGCAGCGCGGCTGGTAGACACCGAGCCGCGGGGCCCGCTCGCCCGCCGGTAGGCTGGACCGACCATGAGGATCCACGAGCACCTGCCCCGGAACGACGACGGACGACCCAGCACGGACGCGGTGCACGAGGCCTTCACCGCATGGTCCTCGGCGCGTGGACTGACGCTCTACCCCGCCCAGGACGAGGCCGCCCTGGAACTGGTCTCGGGCAACAACGTCATCCTCGCGACCCCCACGGGCTCCGGGAAGTCGCTCGTGGCCGTCGCGGCCCACCTCGTGTCCTTCGCCGAGGGCCGCACGAGCTACTACACGGCGCCCATCAAGGCGCTGGTCTCGGAGAAGTTCTTCGCGCTGTGCGACATCTTCGGCCCGGAGAACGTCGGCATGATCACGGGCGACTCCGGCGTGAACCAGGGCGCCCCGATCATCTGCTGCACCGCCGAGATCCTCGCCAACCTCGCGCTCCGCGAGGGTGCGCTCGCGGACGTGCACACCGTCGTCATGGACGAGTTCCACTTCTACTCGGACCCGCAGCGTGGCTGGGCCTGGCAGGTGCCGCTCCTCGAACTCCCGCAGGCGCAGTTCCTGCTGATGTCCGCGACGCTCGGTGACGTGACGCGGTTCGAACGCGAACTCACCGAGCGCACCGGCCGGGCCACCGCCACCGTCACGAGCGTCGAACGGCCCATCCCGCTCCACTTCTACTACGCCGAGACGCCCGTGCAGGAGACGCTCGAGGAACTGCTGTCCACGCGCCAGGCTCCCGTCTACGTGGTGCACTTCAGCCAGGCGGAGGCGATCGAGCGGGCCCAGAACCTCATGAGCGTCAACGTGTGCACGCGCGAGGAGAAGGACCGCATCAGCGAGCTGATCGCGAGCTTCCGCTTCTCCGCGGGTTTCGGGAAGACCCTCAACCGCCTCGTCCGGCACGGTATCGGCGTGCACCACGCGGGCATGCTGCCGAAGTACCGTCGCCTGGTGGAGCAGCTCGCCCAGGCCGGCCTGCTCAAGGTCATCTGCGGCACGGACACCCTCGGCGTGGGCATCAACGTGCCGATCCGCACCGTGCTCCTCACGGCACTGAGCAAGTACGACGGCGTCCGGACCCGCCTCCTCAACGCGCGCGAGTTCCACCAGATCTCCGGCCGCGCCGGCCGCGCGGGGTACGACACCGCGGGCACCGTCGTCGTGCAGGCACCCGACCACGTGGTCGAGAACACGAAGGCGATGGCGAAGGCCGTCTCGAAGTTCGGCGACGACCAGAAGAAGCTCCGCCAGGTGGTGCGGAAGAAGCCGCCGCAGGGCTTCGTGTCCTGGGGCAAGCCCACGTACGACAGGCTCGTGGAGAGTGTTCCCGACCCCCTGACGTCCTCCTTCGCCGTCAGCCATTCCATGCTGCTCAACCTGATCGAGCGGCCCGGCGACCCGTTCACCGCCGCGAAGCGGCTGCTGACCGAGAACCACGAGACCCGCGCATCCCAGCTCCACCTCATGCGCCGCGCCATCGGGATCTACCGCGAACTCGTGGCTGCCGGCATCGTCGAGAAGCTCCCCGAGCCCGAGCCGGACGGACGGCAGATCCGGCTCAAGGTGCATCTGCAGGCAAACTTCGCCCTCAACCAGCCGCTCTCGCCGTTCGCGCTGGCCGCCCTCGAACTCCTCGACCCCGAGGCGCCCGGCTACGCCCTCGACGTCGTCTCCGTCATCGAGGCCACCCTCGAGAAGCCCCGCCAGGTGCTCAACGCGCAGGAGAAGAAGGCCCGCGGTGAGGCCGTCGCCGCGATGAAGGCGGAGGGGATCGACTACGACGCCCGCATGGCCCGACTCGAGGAGGTCAGCTACCCGAAGCCGCTGGAGGAGCTGCTGCAGCAGTCGTTCGACGTCTACCGCGCGTCGGCGCCGTGGCTCGGTGACTTCGAGCTGGCCCCGAAGTCGATCGTGCGCGACATGTACGAGCGCGCCATGAGCTTCGGCGAGTACGTGGCGTTCTACTCGCTCACGCGCTCGGAGGGCATCCTCCTGCGCTACCTCGCCGACGGGTACAAGGCGCTGCGCCATACGGTTCCGCTGGATGCACTGCGCGAGGACCTCAGCGACATCATTGAATGGCTCGGCGAGCTGGTCCGGCAGGTGGACAGCAGCCTCCTCGACGAGTGGGCGCAGCTCACCGCAGGGGTGGTGCCGGGCGCCGCGGGCGACGACGTCGACCTGCCGGACGAGCCGCCGTCCGTCACGTCGAACGAACGCGCCTTCCGCGTGATGGTGCGCAACGAGATGTTCCAGCGCGTCAAGCTGTTCGCGGACGAGCGCGACGAGGCGCTCGGTGCCCTCGACGCGGAGTCCGGCTGGACCGCCGACCGCTGGGTGGAGGCCCTGGACGGCTACTTCGCCGACTACGAGGACATCGACGACGGCCCCGACGCGCGCGGCCCGAACCTGCTGCTCATCACGCGAGCCCCGGGGATCTGGCGGGTGCGGCAGATCCTCAAGGACCCCGAGGGCAACGGCGACTGGGGCATCAACGCGGAGATCGATCTTGCCGCGTCCGACGCCGCGGGCACGCCCGTGGTCCGGATCATCGGTGTGGGAGCGCCGATCGCCGCCTGACCGCTCCACCGCTGGGTTGGTGGCGCACGGCCGTCGTCCGCGGCGTCGTGGTGCCTTTCCGCCTCCGTTCCTGCGGGCGCGGCTAGGCTCGGATCATGTCACCGATCCGTGAGGCACGCCCCGCCGACGTCCCCGCCATCCTGCAGCTCATCCACGACCTCGCGATCTACGAACGCGAGCCGGATGCCGTCCGGAACACCGCCGCCTCGCTGGAGGCGGCGCTGTTCGGCGAGAGCCCCACCGTGTTCGCGCACGTGGCCGAGGAGGGTGGCGAGGTCCAGGGCTTCGCGCTCTGGTTCCTCAACTACTCCACGTGGGAGGGGGTCAACGGGATCCACCTCGAGGACCTGTACGTGCGTCCGGAAGCGCGCGGGAAGGGCTACGGGAAGGCGCTCCTGGTGCAGCTCGGCAGGATCGCGGCCGAGCGCGGCTACGCACGGGTGGAGTGGTCCGTCCTCGACTGGAACGAGCCGTCCATCCGTTTCTACGAGAGCCTCGGGGCGCGGCCGCAGACGGGGTGGAGCACCTACCGTCTCACCGGCGATGCCCTGGCGTGGGTCGCCGCGCTGTGATGCCCCCCGCACGCGATGCCATGCACGGCGACGGCGGATTGCACGACGGCGAACCTCACGAGGGCGAACGGCTGGACGGTGAACAGCTGGACGGTGAACAGCACGACGGCGACCCGATGGACGCCGGACACGTGATGGGCAGACCGGCGGTGATGCGCGGTCTGCGCGCCACACCCCACCGGTTCCGCGTCCCGCTGGACCACGGCGATCCTGCGTCCGCCCGGATCGAGGTCTTCGCCCGTGAGTACACTTCGCTGGACCACGACCACGACGACGACGCCGTCGCCGGCCTGCCCTGGCTGCTGTTCCTGCAGGGCGGGCCGGGAGGCCGTGGAGCGCGCAGCACGCAATTGTCCGGGTGGATGAAGGCCGCAGCGCGCACGTTCCGGATCCTGATGCTGGATCAGCGCGGCACGGGCCTGTCCTCCCCCGCCGACGCCGCCACACTCGCCTCGCTCCCGACCGACGCCGCGCGGGCGGAGTACCTCATGCACTTCCGCGCGGACTCGATCGTCGCGGACGCGGAGCTCATCCGGCGCCGGCTCGGCAGCCCCCCGTGGACCGTCTTCGGGCAGAGCTTCGGAGGGTTCTGCACCCTCACCTACCTCTCCTTGACGCCGGAGGGCGTTCTGCGCGCGCTGATCACGGGAGGTCTGGCTCCACTCTCCGGCGGGCCCGACCCCGTGTACCGCGCCACCTTCCGACGCGTGGAGGCGCGCAACGGCGAGTACTTCTCGTGGTACCCCGAGGACCGCGTGACGGTCTCGCGCATCGCCCGCCACCTGCGGGCGGTCCCGGAGTTGCTACCCGACGGCGAACGGCTGACCGTGCGGCGCTTCCAGATGCTCGGCGCCTTCCTCGGCGGCAACGTGAGGATCCATGGGCTCCACTACCTGCTGGAGGACGCCTTCACGACGACGCCGGACGGTCCCCGCCTCTCAGCAACCTTCCTCGAGCAGGTGTACGGCATCGTGAGCCGCGCGACCCAGCCGCTCTACGCGCTGCTGCACGAGTCCATCTACTGCCAGTCAGAAGCGTCCCGGTGGTCGGCGTGGAGGGTTCTCGAGGAGTACCCGCAGTTCCGCGACGACGCCGAGGAACCCCTCCTGACCGGCGAGATGGTCTACCCCTGGTATGTCGACGAGGACCCGGCACTCAGGCCGCTGAGCGGGGTGGCCGAACTCCTGGCCGCGAAGGCGGACTGGGGGCCGCTCTATGATCCCGACGTGCTCGCCACCAACACGGTGCCCGTTGCGGCCGCCGTGTACCGGGACGACATCTACGTGGACAGGGAGCTGTCCCTGGCGACTGCCCGGGCCGTCCGCAACCTCGCGGTGTGGGAGACGGCGGACTTCCACCATGACGGGATCGCGGACGACGGCGAGGCCATCTTCGACCGTCTGCTCGCGATGACACTCCCACCGACCACCTCCTAGCCGGCGGGGAGAACAGAGGGACCCCGTGCGGTGCACGGGGTCCCTCTGTCCTGCTGCGGGCGTCGGTGTTCGATGCCCCGCGTCGCTAGCGGCGCGTGTCCTTCGCCCCGGCCTCGCCGGCGGCCTGGTCGAGGCCCTCGTCGACGACGGGCTCGTCAGCGACCTCTCCGGCCGCGTCGGCACGGGCCGCGGGGTTGTCGGTGACGCGGGACCGGATGAGGCTCGCGACGACGGCGATCACGATGGTCGCGACGATCACGGCCAGTGACACGAAGGTGGGGATCTCAGGAGCCCACTCGATGTGCTCGCCCCCGTTGATGAACGGGAGTTCGTTGACGTGCATGGCGTGGAGGATCAGCTTCACACCGATGAACGCGAGGATGACGGACAGGGCGTGCTTGAGGTAGATGAGTCGCGTCATCAGGCCACCCAGCAGGAAGTAGAGCTGGCGCAGGCCCATGAGCGCGAAGATGTTCGCGGTGAAGACGATGAACGCACTCTGTGTGAGGCCGAAGATCGCGGGAATCGAGTCGACCGCGAAGAGGAGATCCGTCAGGCCGATCGTCACGAACACGATGAGCATCGGCGTGAAGACCTTCTTGCCGTCCACGACGGTGCGCAGCTTGTTGCCGTCGTAGGACTCGGACATGGGCAGCACGGACTTGAGCTTGCGGATCAGCTTGTTGTCCCCGGCGTCCTCCTCGTCCTCGCCGGAATCCTTCGCCTGCTTGTACGCGGTGTAGAGGAGGAACGCACCGAAGATGTAGAAGATCCAGCTGAAGTTCTCGATGACGGCGGCACCGAGGGCGATGAAGATCCCTCGGAGGATCAGCGCGATGATGATGCCCACCATCAACACCTCCTGCTGGTACTTCCGGGGCACCGAGAAGCGCGCCATGATGATGATGAAGACGAAGAGGTTGTCGATGCTGAGGCTGTACTCCGTGACCCAGCCGGCCACGAACTGCCCTCCGTACTCCGGACCCGTGAAGGCGAACATGAGTGCTGCGAACGCCAGGGCGAGACCCACGTAGAACGTCACCCACAGCCCGGCCTCCTTCATGGACGGCTCGTGCGGCCGCTTCACGACCAGCAAGAGGTCGAAGAGCAGGATGACACCGAGGACGACGAACGTGCCGATCTCGAAAGCGACGGGCAGTGTGGGCATGAAGTACCTTCCGGAGGTGCTGAGGATCGCCGTAGGTCTCTCCGCCGCGGCATCTAAGCCGACCGACCGCTATGCCCGGCAGGGCAGCCGTGCCCTGCGTGCTGACGTCCATAGCGCTTGGGATACTCCCCTACGTCGCGCCAATCCTACCCGTGGGCCACGCAGGGACGGCAATCACCCTCAGGAACAACCGAGCCCGGGCCCATTACTTGACCGCGTCGCTGGTGTGCGCGATGGGAGCGAGACAGCCGCGGAAGCCGCAGTTCAGACGTGCCCGGCCGACTGCATCTGCCGCAGTTCCTTCTTCAGGTCGCCGATCTCGTCGCGCAGCCTTCCTGCGAGCTCGAACTGCAGTTCACCGGCGGCCGAGTGCATCTGGTCGGTCAGCTGCTGGATGAGATCGGCGAGGTCCTCCGCCGGGAGCGCGGCGAGACCGTCATGGCGACCCGCACCCTTCGCTGGTTTCCGGCCCTTGCCCGCCTCCGCGAGGAGGGCCTTGGTGTCGGCGTCCTCACGGTTGATCGTGTCGGTGATGTCCGCGATCCGCTTGCGCAGCGGTGTGGGATCGATCCTGTGCTCGAGGTTGTGCGCCACCTGGATGGCGCGGCGACGGTTGGTCTCGTCGATCGCCCGCTCCATGGAGTCCGTGATGCGATCCGCGTACATGTGCACCTCGCCCGAGACGTTACGTGCGGCACGGCCGATGGTCTGGATGAGCGAGGTGGTGCTCCTGAGGAAGCCTTCCTTGTCGGCGTCGAGGATGCTGACGAGCGAGACCTCCGGCAGGTCGAGGCCCTCACGCAGGAGGTTGATGCCGACCAGGACGTCGAAGGTGCCCATGCGGAGCTCGCGGAGCAGTTCCACGCGCCGCAGCGTGTCGACGTCCGAGTGCAGGTACTCCACCTTCACGCCGTGCTCGAGAAGGTATCCCGTGAGATCCTCCGCCATGCGTTTGGTGAGCGTCGTGACGAGCACGCGCTCGTTGACCTCCGTCCGCTTGCGGATCTCGCTGAGGAGATCATCGATCTGCCCCTTGGTCGGCTTGACCACGATCTCCGGGTCGACGAGACCCGTCGGCCGGATGATCTGCTGGACGAAGCCGTCCGCCTTGCCGAGCTCGTACTTGCCCGGGGTGGCCGAGAGGTACACCGTCTGCCCGATGCGATCGAGGAACTCGTCCCACTTCAGCGGCCTGTTGTCCATGGCGGAGGGCAACCGGAATCCGTGATCGACGAGCGTCCGCTTGCGCGAGGAGTCGCCCTCGTACATGGCGCCGATCTGCGGGATGGTCACGTGCGACTCGTCGACGACGAGCAGGAAGTCGTCGGGGAAGTAGTCGATGAGGCAATGGGGGGCCGAGGCCGGTCCGCGTCCGTCGATGTGCCTCGAGTAGTTCTCGATACCGTTGCAGAAGCCCATCTGCTGCATCATCTCGAGGTCGTAGGTGACGCGCATCCGCAGACGCTGGGCCTCGACGAGCTTGTTCTGCGACTCCAGCTCCGCGAGGCGCTGCTGCAGCTCGTCCTCGATGTCCTTGATGGCGCGCGTCATGCGGTCCACGCCGGCGACGTAGTGCGAGGCCGGGAAGACGTACATCTCCTCCTCCTCGCGGATCACGTTCCCGGTGAGCGGATCGAGTGTGTAGATGTTCTCGACCTCGTCCCCGAAGAACTCGATGCGCAGCGCGTGCTCCTCGTACATGGGGATGATCTCCACCGTGTCCCCGCGCACCCGGAAGGTGCCGCGGTGGAAGTCCATGTCGTTGCGCGTGTACTGCATGCTGACGAACTGCCGCAGCAGATCGTCGCGGTTCATCTGGTCCCCGCGTCGCAGGGTGACCATCTTGTTGATGTACTCCTCGGGCGTGCCGAGGCCGTAGATGCAGGAGACCGTGGCCACGACGATCACGTCGCGACGGGTCAGGAGGGCGTTGGTGGCGGAGTGCCGGAGCCGCTCCACCTCCTCGTTGATGGACGAGTCCTTCTCGATGAAGGTGTCCGTCTGCGGGACGTACGCCTCGGGCTGGTAGTAGTCGTAGTAGGAGACGAAGTACTCGACCGCGTTGTTGGGCAGGAGTTCACGGAACTCGTTGGCGAGCTGCGCCGCGAGGGTCTTGTTCTGCACCATCACCAGGGTGGGCCGCTGCACCTGCTCGATGAGCCAGGCCGTGGTGGCGCTCTTTCCCGTTCCGGTGGCGCCGAGAAGGACGACGTCCTTCTCCCCCGCGTTGATGCGCTCGGCCAATTCCTTGATGGCGGTCGGCTGATCACCCGCCGGCGTGTACTCGCTGATGACCTCGAAGGGGGCCACGACACGCTTGATATCCTGCGCAAGACTCATGCTTCAACGGTAGTCCCTGCCCATGACACTTCTCCTGCTTATTGCTGGCGGCTGAAAGCCACCGAGGCCTGTCGCGCGAGGACGTAGCCCGGCGTACGACGGCCCGGAACGGCCCGCTCGGATCCACCCCGTCCACTGGCGCGACGCGGATCACCACCGGCCGGTGTCCGGCCTCAGGACGAGGTGCTGCGTCGCCGGACGTGCACGGTCACCGACGTCGCCGGATCAGCGCCGACGTGGACGGGCTCGGCGCCGCCCCGGGCGAGCGGGAAACCGGCAGGCCCCAGCGTCGTCGAGACGCGGTCGACGGCGTCGGCCGTGTCCACCTGCACCGTCAGCGAGGCGCGGATCGCGTCCCCGCCAGGCGGGCCGCCGGGACCGCTTCCGCCCTCGGGAGCGGGTTCGTGCGGTTCCTCGTCGACGATCTTCGCGCTCGGTTCACCCTCGAGGACCGCGGCGAGCTTCGCCCGTACGCGCCGTCCCAGGTCCTGGGTGCCGAGCAGCGCCATCGACGGGCCGCCGGCCCTGACCGCGCTCGGGGCGGCAGGACGCCCGGCGGCGACGTTCGCGGAGAACGGAACGATGCGCTCGTCCCACAGGGCATCGGCCGCCGCGAGGAGTGTCGCCAGAGCGCCGTCGTTGGTGAGGACGGCGTCGGCGTCCCGCAGCCTGTCCTTCCGCGAAGCCTGCGCGGCCATCCGTTGCTCGGCGTCCTGCCGCCTGGAGCCGCGCGTCTCCATCATGCGCCGGACGCGCAGGGCGTCCGGGGCGTCGACCACGACGACGAGGTGGAAACGCGGCGCCTGACCTGTCTCCACGAGCAGCGGGATGTCCTCGACGATGACGGCACCCTCCGGTGCGGCGGCGACGATCTCGGCGGCTGCCGTCCGCACGCGGGGGTGGATGATCGCGTTCAGCCGCCCGCGCGCCGAGGCGTCACCGAAGATTCTCGCACCGAGGGCGGGGCGGTCGAGTGCGCCTTCCGGCGTGAGGACATCCGGCCCGAAGGCCTCGGCGACCTCCCGCAAGCCGTCGGAGCCCGGCTCCACCGCGGTGCGCGCGAGGACGTCGGCGTCGACGAGCACCGCGCCGCGCTCCTCGAACCGCCGCGCCACCACCGATTTCCCCGCGGCGATCCCGCCCGTCAATCCGATCTGCAGCATGGCCCCACCCTAGCGAGCCGTGCCGGTCCGCGGCTCCCGCCACCACCCTGTCAAGGCGACGGATCGGCGCAGATGTCCGCCGGAAGTGTCACCGCCCCTCAATACGCTAAGGCTACTTAGTTTCTATCGCCGCACGAGGAGGACCGTGACCATCACGCTGCAGGACCTGGAACAGACCGCCCTGACGACGTTCGGCTGGGAGGATCTGCGCCCGGGACAGAGCGCCGCCATGGCGGCCGTGCTGGCCGGCAGGAGCGTCCTCTGCGTGATGCCCACCGGCTCGGGCAAATCCGCCATCTACCAGGTGCCCGCCACGGCCCTGCCCGGCGTCGCCGTCGTCATCTCACCGCTGATCGCGCTCCAGCACGATCAGGCCGACGCGATCAACGAACACGCCGGCGGGCAGCGAGCCTTCGTGGTCAACTCCTCGATGAGGAAGAGCGAGATCGACGCCGCGTGGAGGGCGGCCGAGGCCCCCGACGGCGACACCCAGGCCAAGTTCCTCTTCCTCGCTCCCGAGCAGGTGGCACGGGACGACGTCGCAGCCCGGCTGCGCTCGATCGACGTCTCCCTCGTGGTCGTCGACGAGGCCCACTGCGTCTCCTCCTGGGGGCACGATTTCCGCCCGGACTACCTCCAGCTCGGACACCTGGTCCGCGATCTCTCCGCGCCCGTCATCGCGCTCACGGCGACGGCCTCCCATCCCGTGCAGACCGAGATCGTGGAGCGCCTCCAGCTCACGGATCCCACCGTGATCGTCGAGGGCTTCGACCGCCCCAACCTCGCCCTCGAGGTGGTGCAGCACGTGGAGGCCGCGGACAAGCAGGCCGCGGTCCGCGATCAGGTACTCGCCCTCGAGGGACCGGGCCTCGTGTACGTGGCCACGAAGAAGTCCGCCGAGGCGCTCACAGCAGAGCTGGTCGGCCGTGGAGTCACCGCGGACTGCTACCACGCAGGACGGCGCTCGAAGGATCGCGACGCCGTCCACGAAGGCTTCCTGGGTGGGTCGATCGACGTGGTCGTCGCGACGACCGCGTTCGGCATGGGTATCGACAAGCCGGACGTGCGCTTCGTGGTGCACGCGGACATTGCCGACTCGCTGGACAGTTACTACCAGGAGATCGGCAGGGCCGGCCGCGACGGCGAGCCCGCCCGGGCGATTCTCCACTATCGCCCCGAGGACCTGTCCCTGAGGCGCTTCTTCGCTGCGAAATCGGTCAAGAAGAAGGATGTCCGGCAGCTGTTCGTCCTGCTCTCGTCCGAGGAGCGGCCCGTCACTGCGAAGGCTCTGCGGGAGCTCTCCGGATTGTCGGCGCGACGGCTCACGGGTCTCCTGAACCTCCTGCTCGCCGCTGACGCGATCACGGACGGGAAGAAGGGTTACCGGGCGCGGAGAATGTCGGCGGACGAGGCCGTCGACCGGGCCGTCGAGCAGGCCGGGATCCGGGAGCGGATCGACCAGTCGCGCGTGGAGATGGCAAGACGCTACGCCGAGACGAGCGGGTGCCGCCGGCAGTTCCTCCTGGCGTACTTCGGGGAGGAACTGCCGGGAGCCTGCGGCAACTGCGACACCTGTGGGCGGCGGCAGGACGAGACCGGCACCGCCGAGACCCCGCCTGCCGACGCCACCCTCCCGTACGCCGTAGACGCAACCGTTCGGCACACCGACTGGGGCCGCGGCACGGTCATGGGGTACGAGGACGGCGTCGTCACGGTGCTCTTCGACACCGTGGGGTACAAGACCCTCTCCGTCGAACTCGTGGAACGCAACCACCTCCTGACGGAGGAGGCTCCGGCCTCGTGACCGATTATTGCCTCATCACCGTTCCGAGGACTGACAGTCCCGACGACGACGCCCCGGGTACCCCGGAGCGTCGTCGGAACACTCACTGAACCCAGACTGAGCGCTGTCGGAACGGCGTCGGGTGAGCCTCCGGTCAGCGGGGCTGGGCCGGGTTCGTGGGATCGCCCTGCGACGGCGGATTGATCGGCGGGCCCGACGTCGCCGGCGTCACCGGGGATCCGCCGGCGGATCCTTCGACCTCCGGGAGGGACGACGCGGCGTCGCCCGACAGCTCGGCGCCGGTCCTCACGGCGTCCAGCCGCTGCTGCAGTACCAGCTTCACCGGCAGACGGTTGCCGTGCCCCTCCTCGTACTCGAGCAATGCCGTCAGGCCCTCCTCGTCGAGACCCGTGATGCGGGTGGGCAGGGTCCCGAGCGGGATGTGGTCCTACTCGGGGATCGGAAGGGCGTCGTGCTCCGATGAAGCGGTCGCGGGATGTCCTGTTCTCGTCGCGATCGCCCGTTGCTGCTGCTCGCGGCATCGGGCGCCTACCCTTCCGACCCTGGGCAGGGCGGCGGGGCGTCACCACCCCGAGTCCCGACGTGCGCACGGGAGGTCGGGGTGGCACGGGATCCGACGACGGCGCCACCGGTCCTCCTCCGCGGACGGCTGTCGGTGCGGCCCACGAGCACCCCTTGCCCGCCTACGATGGTCCGGTGATGCCGTTCCAGCTCGACACCCTCCGACGACATCCCGATGTCGAGGCGCCGGAGCTGGTCGCGGTGGACGCGGCGGACCGGCTCCTCCTCGACACCGTGCTGCCGCTCCTGATGGGACGACCGCCGACCGTCGCGATCGTGGACGACGCCTACGGCGCCCTCACGCTCGGCGTCGTCCAGGCTCTCGCCGCCGCCGACGCCTCCGGCCTCCCCGACGCCCCTCGTCCGTCGGCGCCGGGTGGCGGGCGGGTCCGGGTGTTCCAGGACGGTCTCGTCCACGAGAGGGCGCTCGCACGCAACGCCGAGCTGCTCGGCCTCACGGGCTCGTACGAGCAGCGACCACTCGACGCATCGCTGCTGCACGGTGCGGACATCGTGCTCCTGCGCCTACCCCGATCACTGGACGAACTCGACGAGATCGCAGGCATCATCGCCGCGCACGCACCGGCCGACGTCCGGGTGCTGGCCGTCGGGAGGATCAAGCACATGAGCCTGTCGATGAACGCGGTCCTCGGCCGATACTTCGGCGACGTCCGCGCCGGCCTCGCGCGGCAGAAGTCGCGGGTGCTCATGGCCACGGGAGCGATCACGAGCGCGTCGACGGACCACCCGACCTGGCCGCGGACCGGACGGCACGACATCGGGCTCCCCCGTCCGCTCGAGGTACGGGCCTACGGTGCCACCTTCGGCGGCGCGGCCCTCGATCCCGGGACACAGCTGCTGCTCCCCCATCTGCGGGACCTCCGGATCGAGGATCCCGACGGGGCACCGACGGACGTGGTGGACCTCGGGTGCGGTAACGGCGCCATTGCCGCCGCCCTCGCCCTGATGTATCCCGGCATCACGGTGCACGCCACCGACCAGTCGGCGTCCGCGGCCGCGTCGACCGAGGCGACGGCGATCGCCAACCGGGTGTCCTCGCGCGTCATCGTCACTCGTGACGACGCCCTCTCGGCAGCGGCGACAGGTTCGACCGGGACGATCGTCCTCAACCCGCCGTTCCACATCGGGGGCACGGTGCACACCGGGATAGCGCACAAGCTGTTCCGTGAGAGCGCGCGTGTGCTCCGCCCCGGCGGACGTCTGGTGGCGGTCTGGAACAGCCACCTCGCGTACCGGCCGGCGCTGGAGCGGCTGGTGGGTCCGACCGTGCAGCTCGACCGGTCCCCCCGCTTCACCGTGACGGTCTCCACCCGGCGGTGACGACGCGCCCACTAGCGGGTGCGCGCAATGACGACGACGAGCGGGGTGCAAGGGGACTCGTACCCCGGATGCAGGAAGGGCCCCCGCCGTCGGCGAGGGCCCTTCCTGGTGGTGCGTGGATCTGCTGGAGCCGACTACGCTCCGGTCAGCTTCTCGCGGAGAGCCGCGAGAGCCTCGTCGGACGCGAGCGTCCCCGAACCCGCTCCTGATCCGGAGTCCGTGGCAACGGGCTCGGAGGAGTAGCTGGTCGCGTTGGACTCGGCCGGCTCGCTCGCCGCAGCGAGGTCGTCGGACGCGTGCTGGACGACCTGCTTCTTGTGGGCCTCCCAGCGGGACTGCGCCTCGGCGTACTGGGCTTCCCAGGCCGCGCGCTGCGTCTCGTAGCCCTCGAGCCATTCGTTCGACTCGGGGTCGAAGCCCTCGGGGTACTTGTAGTTCCCCTCCTCGTCGTACTCGGCGGCCATGCCGTAGAGGGCGGGATCGAACTCGGTGCTGTCGGCGTCGACGCCCTCGTTGGCCTGCTTGAGGCTGAGCGAGATGCGGCGGCGCTCCAGGTCGATGTCGATGACCTTGACGAAGAGCTCGTCACCCACGGAGACGACCTGCTCGGCCAGCTCGACGTGGCGGACCGCGAGCTCCGAGATGTGCACGAGGCCCTCGATGCCGTCCTCGACGCGGACGAACGCGCCGAAGGGAACGAGCTTCGTGACCTTACCCGGCACGACCTGCCCGAGGGCGTGCGTGCGGGCGAAGGTCTGCCAGGGATCCTCCTGGGTGGCCTTCAGCGACAGGGAGACGCGCTCGCGATCGAGATCGACCTCGAGCACCTCGACCGTGACTTCCTGACCGACCTCGACGACCTCGGACGGGTGGTCGATGTGCTTCCAGGAGAGCTCGGAGACGTGCACGAGACCGTCGACGCCGCCCAGGTCCACGAATGCACCGAAGTTGACGATCGAGGAGACGACGCCCGGACGGACCTGGCCCTTCTCGAGCTTGTTGAGGAACGTGGAGCGGACCTCGGACTGCGTCTGCTCGAGCCACGCACGACGCGACAACACGACGTTGTTGCGGTTCTTGTCGAGCTCGATGATCTTCGCTTCGATCTGCTGACCGATGTACGGAGCGAGGTCGCGCACGCGGCGCATCTCGACGAGCGACGCAGGGAGGAAGCCGCGCAGCCCGATGTCGAGGATGAGGCCACCCTTGACGACCTCGATGACGGTGCCGGTGACGACGCCGTCCTCTTCCTTGACCCTCTCGATGTCGCCCCAGGCGCGCTCGTACTGAGCGCGCTTCTTGGAGAGGATCAGACGGCCTTCCTTGTCCTCCTTGGTGAGCACCAGGGCCTCGACCTCGTCACCCACGGAGACGACGTCCCCGGGATCGACGTCGTGCTTGATGGAGAGCTCGCGGGAAGGAATGACACCCTCGGTCTTGTAACCGATGTCGAGGAGAACCTCATCGCGGTCGACCTTGACGACGATTCCTTCGACGAGATCTCCGTCGTTGAAGTACTTGATGGTCGCGTCGATCGCTGCGAGAAAGTCCTCAGCGGTGCCGATGTCGTTGATAGCGACCTGCGGGGCACCCTGCTTCTCGGTGGTGGTGATGGTCATGTAGGTGGGACTCCGTTGTGGATGATGAATTGCCCCGGACGTGGCGCAACCCGCGGGCCCGGCGAGGCCGGCTGCGGGTTCCGTTGTCCGGAGGTGGACGAATTGGACAGAGCCTCGGAAGACTCAGGGAGAGTAGTACCCGCCGGGAGCCACCGCACTGGGAGGGGGCCCGCCAAAGCGCACTACGCGCCCCGTCAGTCTAGCCTCGGGCGCCAGCGGGGGTCAAAGCAGCGTGACGTCAGAAGTGCGTGATGCAGTACGGGTCCCGAGCGAGGCCGAACAGGGCATCGAGCTGCCCGACGGCTGTCCCCGTGTGGTCCGTCATGCCGCCCGCGGCCGAGAGCGCCGAGGCCTTCACGCCGCCGAGGTACAGCGACCCGAGGGTGTTGACCGTGACGGTGGCGTCCGGTTCGTGCCCGGCCTCCGCCCGGGTGACCGTCGGGCTGCCGTCCGCGACCTCCAGCGCGTAGGTGCCGTCCACCAGTCCGAGGTCGTCGAGCACGCGCAGCACCACGCTGCCGTCCGCGCCGTAGGACCGGGCGGTGAGCGCGGCGGCGACGTCCAGCAGGCGGACCCAGAGCACGTCCTCCGTGCCTTTCACGCGGTAGCACCGGCGGTCGCGTAGCGCCCAGGGCAGGGCGTCGTCCCGGCGTGCCTCGTCCCAGGTGACCACCTGCACGAGGTCCAGGGAGCCGAGGTAGCGCCAGAGTTCGAGGTAGGCGGACGGTGTCGCGGCGACCAGGTCCACGACCTTCATGGTGTACGGCGTGGTGTCCCAGCCGGCGAACCTGTACGCGACGTATCCCGTCGGTTCCCCCGACGCGTCGAAGTGGACGGCGGTCCGGACGGCGCGGTCCTCGACAGGACGCTCGCGGCCCCACTCGCCGGACGCGCGGCGGGCGTAGGCGTATTGACGGCCCACGGACCCGAAGGTCGCGGCGTGGAAGGCGGTGAAGACGCGTTCCACGAGGGCGACGGCGTGATCCCGGCTCACGAGGGTCGTGGTGCCCGTCGCGGGCGCCGTGACCTCGAAGCGCTCCCGGACGTCCACCTCGACGCTCTGGGTGAACGTGGCGCAGCCGAAACCGAAGCGGCCGTAGATGGTCGCCTCGGACGCCGTGAGGACGGCGAGGGCGAGCCCCTTCTCCTTCGCCTCGTGGAGGTCCCGGGTCATCATGCCCCGCAGGACGCCCTTGCGCCGGTGGCTCGTCCGCACGCTCACCGCGGTGATCTGGTGCGCGTCGATCTGTGAGCGGCCCACGTTGAGGGGATGCACCATGGTGCCGTAGGTTCCCACGGGATAGCCGGCGCCGAGGGCCTCCGGACGCTGGGAGTCGTCATGGACGCCCCAGAGGACGCGCTGGTCCGCCTGGTAGGCGGTCAGGAACTTCGGGACGTCCTCGGGGTCGAAGGTGGGATCGTGGAAGCCGATCCCCTCGGCGTCGAGCCACGTGGCGAAGCGCCCGCCGGGGGCGGCGTCGTCGGGGGTGAAGATCTCGGTCCGGAGGTTGGTGGTGTCGCTCACACCACAACCCTAGGCGCTGCGCCGCCGCCGTCCAGTCAGCGGACAGTGCCTTTCCGTACTGCCTGCACTGCCGCACTGCCGGCACCGCTCACACCGCGCGCCCTGCACGTGCAGGGGGCGCAGGGCGCGCAGGGCGCGCAGGGCGTGCAGGGCGCGCAGGGTGTGCAGTGCCTGCCGGGCTCGGCCCGGTCAGTGCGCCGCGTCGTGCCAGCTCGTCCCCGTGCCGACGGAGACGTCGAGCGGCACCGTGAGGTCGGCCGCGCTGCCCATCTGGTGGCGGACCAGCGCCTCGACCTCCTCGGCCTCCCCCTCGGCGATCTCCAGGACCAGTTCGTCGTGCACCTGGAGCAGCATGCGCGAGGCGAGGCCCCGCGTGGTCAGTGCCTCGTCGACACCGAGCATCGCCTTCTTGATGATGTCGGCCGCGGATCCCTGGATCGGTGCGTTGAGCGCCGCGCGCTCGGCCATCTCGCGCAGCTGCCGGTTGTCGCTGGAGAGATCGGGCAGGTAGCGCCGGCGGCCCTCGATCGTCGAGGTGAAGCCGTCCTTCCGGGCCTGCTCCACGATGCCGCGCAGGTAGTCCCGCACCGCACCGAAGCGCTCGAAGTAGTCGCGCATCAGGGTGCGCGCCTCGTCCACGGAGATGTTCAGCTGCTTCGAGAGGCCGAACGAGCTGAGACCGTACACGAGACCGTACGACATCGCCTTGACCTTGGAGCGCATCGCGTTCGTGACGTCCTCCGGCGCCACACCGAAGATGTGGGAGCCGACGAACCGATGGAGGTCCTCACCCTCCTGGAACGCGGAGATCAGTCCCTCGTCCCCCGACAGGTGCGCCATGATGCGCATCTCGATCTGCGAGTAGTCGGCCGTCATGAGGCTCTCGTACCGCTCGCCGTTCCGTCCCTGCCCGACGACGAACACCTCGCGGATGCGGCGACCCTCGTCCGAGCGCACCGGGATGTTCTGCAGGTTCGGGTTGGTCGAGGACAGACGCCCGGTGGCAGCGATGGTCTGGAGGTACGTGGTGTGGATGCGGCCGTCGTCGTCCACGGCCTTCCGGAGGCCCTCGACGGTCTGGCGCAGTTTCATCGCGTCACGGTAGGCCAGGAGCTGCTCGAGGAACGGGTGCCCCGTCTTGGTGATGAGATCGGTCAGGGCGTCCGCGTCCGTGGAGTAGCCGGTCTTGATCTTCTTGGTCTTCGGCAGCTCCAGCTCGTCGAAGAGGACGGTCTGCAGCTGCTTCGGCGAGCCGAGGTTGATCTCCTTGCCGATGATCCGGTAGGCCTCCGCGCCGGCTGCCGAGATGGTCTTCGAGAAATCGTCGTACAGGCGGTCGAGCCCGGGGACGTCCACGGCGACCCCCGTCCGCTCCATCCGCGCGAGCACTTCCGCGAGGGGTAGTTCGAGACCCGTGAGCAGCTGGTTGGCGCCCTTCTCCACGAGCTGACCCGCGAAGTGCTCGCTGAGGCGCAGGGACGCGTAGGCGGCCACCACGGCGGGGGACGCGACGTCGTTCCCGCCGAGATCGAGGGCCTGCTGGCCGGAGGAATCGTTCGCGGACGCCGTGATGGACAGGCGCAGGTGGTACTGGGCGAGGTCCGCGAGGTCGTAGCTGCGGCGGTCGGGCTGGATCAGGTAGCCGGAGATCGCGGTGTCGTCCACCTCGCCCGCCAGCAGGAGCCCCCGCTCGGCGAGCAACTTGAACACGGCCTTGAAGTCGTGGACGATCTTCGGCGCGTCGGTGCTCGCGAGCCAGGCACCGAGCACCGTCTCCGCCTCGGCGTCGAGCGGTTCCAGCGGGATGAACGCGGCGTGCAGGGCGGTGACGACGGCGATCCCGACCACGTCGGTGACGCCCCCCGTGGTCTCGGTGGCGAGTGCGACGGCGGCCTGGGCCTGGTTCGTCGAGGCGAACCAGGAGGTGAGAGCCGCCGCGTCGTCGAGGAGCACGTGCGCGGGGGCACTCTGCTCGTCCCCGGTCTCCTCCGACTCCTCCTCGCCGAAGAGGTCGAACAGGCGCTTGCGCAGCGTGTTGAACTGCAGCGAGTCGAAGAGGTCTTCCACGGCCGAGCGATCGGGATGCTGCTGCTGCATCGCCTCGATCTCCACCGGCAGGTCCAGGTCGGTGTGGAGGCGGTTGAGGCGCCTGTTCCGGACCACGAGCTCCACGTTGGCGCGGAGGGAGTCACCCACCTTCCCGCCGATCTTGTCGAGGTTCTCGAGGATGCCCTCGAGCCCGCCGTACTGCTTGATCCACTTCGCTGCCGTCTTCGGGCCGACACCCGGTACGCCCGGGAGGTTGTCGGCGCTCTCACCCACCAGCGCGGCGAGGTCGGAGTACTGGTGGGGCGGCACGAAGTACTTCTCCTCGATGGCCTGCGCGTCCATCTGCGGGATGTTGGTCACGCCCTGCTTGGGGTAGAGCACGGTGACGCGGTCGTTGACGAGCTGGAACGCGTCGCGATCGCCGCTGACCACCTGGACGTCCCAGTCCGCGGCCGCGGCCTTCGCGGCGAGCGTCGCGAAGATGTCGTCCGCCTCGTAACCGTCGAGCGAGATGGTGGGGATCCGCATGGCCTCCATGACCTTGATGATCAGATCCACCTGCCCGTGGAATTCCTCGGGCGTCTTGTTCCGGCCACCCTTGTACTCCGTGTACTCCTCGGAGCGGAAGGTGGGGGTGTCGAGGTCGAACGCCACGGCCACGTGGCTCGGCTTCTGGTCCTTGATGAGGTTGATCAGCATGGCGGTGAAACCGTAGACGGCGTTGGTGTGCTGACCGGTGTCCGTGGCGAAGTTCTCCGCCGGCAGGGCGTAGAACGCACGGAACGCCATGGAGTGACCGTCGATGACGAGCAGCCTGTTGCGCGAACCGTCGCTCCGCCGGGACGCCGCGCGCGACTCCGCAGGCGCGCCGGTCGTGTCGGACGCCGCGTCACCCGACGTGTCGGACGCAGCGTCGGCGGGAGCATCCATGGTCAGGGTGTCGGCAGGTTTGGTCGATTCAGTCACAGGTGCCAGCCTAGTTCGCATGGAAGACAACCGCACCCGAACCGGCGACGACCACCCCCCGCGCGAGCAGCCCGAGAGCGTCACCGAACCAACGACGGAGGACATCGCCGAGCACGTCACCGAGGAGCGCCGGGCCGAACTCGTCGCCGCCGGGATACCTCCGCACCTCCATGCCTGGCTGGGCCGGTACGGGGTGGGCGCCATGACCGTGAAGATGGGCATCGTGTTCACCGAGATGAGCGCCGAGCGCGCCGTGGCCACGATGCCGGTGGAGGGGAACCAGCAGGTCGCGGGCATCCTGCACGGCGGCGCGCACGTGGTCCTGGCGGAGACGCTCGGTTCGTTCGCGGCCGGGCTGCACGCCGGCGCGGGCCGGCAGGCGGTGGGCATCGAGGTCGGCGCCACCCATCACCGCAGTATCGCCTCCGGGCTCGTCACCGGCACCGCCACCGCGATCCACCTCGGCCGCACACTGACCACGCACGAGGTGGTCATGCGGGACGACCAGGGCCGGCGGCTCTCCACGGCGCGCATCACCAACATGATCAGGGACGCCCGCTCCTGACCCACCTGCTCGTCCAGCCAACTCCCGAGGTGCCTCCAGCAGGCTTCCAGCGGACGCTCTGATACTGACACGGGCGCGCCCTGCTGGACAGGGCGCGCCCGCATCGCCCTCCGGCGGTGCGACGCCGGAGCCACGCACGGGAGCACCATGAGGAACGGCACGTACGACGACGGCGCATCGCTTCCCGTCCGTCTCCCGCGCTCGGCCCTCCGGAGGGCGCCGGTCGCCGCTGCCGCGATCCTGGTGCTGTGGCTCCTCGGTCTCGGAACCGGAGCGCTGCCCTCGGGTCCTCCGCCCGGGCTCGCGATGCGTGTCCTCTTCGATCCCGACACCGTCCTCGACCAGCCGCTCGCGGTGCTGCTTTCGCTCGGCTGGGCCACCGACCTCCCCTCCTACATCGGTGCGACCCTCGTCCTCGCGACCCTCGGGGTGCTCGCCGAGGTCCGCCTCGGGTCATGGCGGTTCGCCGTCGTGGTGGTGGTCGGCCAGAGCGCGGCACTCCTCGGCGCCGCCCTCCTCAACGTCGTCGTCGCTCCCCTCTTCCCGCGTTGGGCCGGGGATGTCGCCGGGAGCACGCTCGGCGGGCCCGTCGTCGGGGTCCTCGCGGCGGTCATGGCCGCGAGCGCGACCATGGGCCCGCTCTGGCGGCGGAGGCTCCGCGTCCTCGGTGTGCTCCTCCCGCTGACCCTCGTCCTCTACAGCGGCGCACTGGTGTCGATCGCCCTCCTGGTCGCGTCGCTCGTGGGTCTCGCCGCCGGTCCCCTGGTGCTCCGCCGGCGGCTGACCCGCCCTGCGGCGCCGTCCATCAGGGAGGCGCGTGTCCTCGTCGCGCTCGTCAGCGTCGCCGCCGCCGTCGGGCCCGTCCTCGCCGCGCTGGCACCGCACGCCACGGGGCCGTTCGCGGTCCTGGGGCTGCTCTTCACCTCGGTGGAGGGGGCCACGCCGGAGGCCGTGCGCGCGGCGTGCGCGCCGGGCAGCGCGGTCCGCGAGTGCGCCGAGGCCCAGGTGCAGGCGCGCGCGGGGCTCGGTGGCGTGGTGATGTCCTGTCTGCCGAGCCTCCTGCTGCTCGTCCTCGCGGACGGGTTGCGCAGGGGCCGGCGCTCGGCGTGGATCGGGACCGTCGTCGTGCAGGCAGCGCTCGCCGCTCTCTCGGTGCATACCTTCCTGGCGTACCTGCAGCACCGGGCCGACGGCCAGCTCACCGCCCTGCTGCAGGGCGCGCGCCTCGAGCGGGTCCTCGCGGACCTCGTGGTGCCGGCGCTGCAGCCGGTCGTGCTGATCGTCCTGCTCGTCGTCGTCCGGCGCCTGTTCGTGGTGCAGGCGGCGCCCGGCACCCATCGCGCGATCGCCCGGCGCGTGGCTGCGGCGCTCGTCGCCGCTGCGATCGTGTACGTCGGTGTGGGCCTGGCGGTGGCAGGCCAGTTCAGTCCGGTCGCGACGGCGCCCCTCCTCCTGGCCGACTTCCCCCAGCGGCTCCTCCCTGTCGCCGTGACGCTCCACGTGTACCCCGCGTTCCTACCGGACGGCAGCGCCGCGATCATCCTCTACGAGTGGATCGGCATCGCGTTCTGGGCCGTGGTGGGCGCGCTGCTGCTGCGGTCCTTCCGCTCGGTGCGGAGCGCCCCCGGCGACGCCGACCGGGACAGGGCCCGCGGGATCGCCCGGGCGGACGGCTCCGGTTCCATGACGTGGATGGGACTGTGGCCCGGCAACACCTACTGGTTCGGCGCGGCCTCCTACGTCCCCTACCGCGTGATCGGCGGTGTGGCGCTCACCCTCGCCGGTCCCGTGGGCCCGCGTGGCGACGCGGCAGCGGCAGTGCACGGATTCACCGCCTTCTGCCACGACCAGGGATGGACACCGTGCTTCTACTCCGTGCCCGGTCCGATCGCCGACCTCCTGGAGCCCGCGGGCTTCCGCCGGCTCCAGGTCGCCGAGGAGACGGTGCTGGACCTCGGCGGCCTCGCCTTCACGGGCAAGAAGTTCCAGGACATCCGGACGGCACTCAACCAGGCCCGCAAGCACGGCGTGCACACCGAATGGGTGGATACCACCCGTGTGCCCCTCGTGATCCTCGACCAGATCAGGAGCATCTCCGAGGAGTGGGTGGCGGACAAGGCGCTGCCGGAGATGGGCTTCACCCTCGGGGGCGTGGACGAACTGATCGATCCGGACGTGCGCTGTTCCGTGGTGATCGACGCGGAGCGCACCGTGCACGCCGTCGCCTCCTGGTTGCCCATCCACGAGGACGGCCGGGTCACGGGCTGGACGCTGGACTTCATGCGCCGCCGCGGCGCCGGGTTCAAGCACAGCATCGAGGTGCTGATCGCGCAGGCCGCCCTCGACCTCCAGGCCGAGGGCTTCACCCGGCTGAGCCTGTCCGGCGCCCCCCTCGCGCGGAGCGGCGCCGGGCCGGACGGCGCCGAGGCCACCGACACCCTCGACCGGATCCTCGCCCTCGTGGGGCGTGCGCTCGAACCCGTGTACGGATTCCGGTCCCTGTTCGCCTTCAAGGCGAAGTTCGGCCCGCGCTACGTGCCGCTGTACCTGTGTTTCGAGGACGCAGCAGCGCTTCCCGCCATCGGCCGCGCCATCACCGCGGCGTACGCGCCCGACGCCGGTGCCACCGACCTCTGGCGCCTGCTCACCGCCCGCCCACGCCGGGAGCGGCACCCGACGACGGCGAGGGCCGGAGCGGACGCGCCCTCCCCCGCGGTCGTTCCGACGTCGTCCCCGTCGACGTCGACCCCGACGTCGTCCCCGTCGTCGTCCCCGTCGACCCCGTCGTCGTCCCCGTCGACGTCGTCGTCATTCAAGGAGCGCCTGTGAACCCCCTCGACTGGGACCTCATCGACGGCCCGGCCCCCACGCTCATCGCCGTGGTCGGCGCGGTGGCGCTGGGCGGACTCGCGGCGGGCCGGCCCCGGTGGCTCCTCCGCAGGGTGCTGCCCGCCCTCCTGATCGGCGCCCTCGGCGGTGTGCTCGCCCGGTTCGTGACGGAGGACCTCCTCAACGTCTGGGGCGCACCGCAGCCCACGTGGTTCTACGCGGTGGGCGGACTGGCGATCACCGGTGTGGTCCTCGGTGCGGCGCGGGTGCTGACGCGTCCACGCTGGTGGCAGCGTTGCGTCGCCGTCCTCGCGCCCATCATGATCGTCACCGCAGCGGCGTTGGGGATCAACGCCTACTACGGCTCCTACCCGACGCTCAGGGCCATCAGCGGGGGCGACGCCGTACCTCACCTCGGAGCGATCGATGCTCCGGAGGACACGGGGCCCCTGACCACCGAGGCGGACTGGACACCGCCGTCGGACATGCCCGCGTCCGGCTCGGTCTACCAGACCACCATCCCCGGCACCGTGTCAGGGGTGGTCGCCGGTGCGGCCTACGTGTACCTACCGCCCGCCTATCTCGCCTCGACGCCGGCGAACGTGCCCGTACTCGTCCTGATCCACGGTGACCCGGGAAGTCCGGAGGACTGGATCACCGGAGGTCAGCTCCCCGCGGTGATGGACGCCTACGCGGCGGCGCACGAGGGGCTCGCACCCGTCGTGATCCTGCCCGACGCCGCGGCCAGCACCGGTCCCACGCCGTCGCTGTGCCTCGACAGCGCCTACGGGCGAGCGGGTACGTACCTCGCCACCGACGTGCCCCAGTGGGTCAGGTCGACCCTGGGCGTCGGCTCGCACCCGACGGACTGGGCGATCGGCGGTTTCTCCTACGGGGGTACCTGCTCCCTCACGCTCGCCGCCGGTCATCCCGACGTCTACCCGACCTTCCTCGACATCTCGGGTGAGGACGCACCCACCATCGAAGCCGGCCGCGACGCCCTGGTCACCGACTACTTCGCCGGCGATGCCGCCGCCTTCGCCGCCCAGAATCCTCTCGACATCATCAAGGGGACGTCACTGCCCGGTTCGGCAGGGACCATCACGGTCGGAGCCGACGACGCCTTCTATCGGCCCCAGGGCGAGGAGGTGGCGGCGGCGATGCAGCAGGCCGGTGTGGACGTGCGCCTGCAGACGGTACCGGGCGGTCACACCTGGGAGGCGTGGAAAGCGGGACTGCAGAACAACCTCGACTGGCTGATGCAGCGGTACGGGGTGGTCGCAGGCCCCGACGGGAGCTGACGGCGCGAACGCCGTACGCCTCACGTACGCCTCCGGTGCGCAAGGAGGAGCGGTCGGTCTCGGCGTTGTTGCGATCGTTTCGTGGCGCTGCCTACCGTGGGAACCGGTCGCTGAACCAGCCTCCACGGCCCGCAAAGCCCTCCTCTCATCGATCACGGCCATCGCTCACATCGGCCGTGCCATTCCGACCTACCGAACGGAGCCCCACCGTGGCCACTCGCCCCCTGAAGCCCCTCGCCGCCCTCTTCGCCGTCTGCGCGCTCTTCCTCGGGGGCTGCGACCTCGGTAACCAGGACAGCGACAACTCCGGCACCGACACCGGGAACTACGACGACAACAACGGGATCGACACCGACCTCGATGACGACTCACGCGGCGAGGACGACTAGCAGGCGTCCAGGACGGATGGCCGTCGGCCCGCGCGCGGGATCACTACGGTGGGGTCCGCGGCAGGGAACGGACGGGCTCCGGGCGAGGGATCGTCCCGTCAGGCCTGCGCGATGCCTTCCTGGATGTGGCGGCGCAGTTCGGCCGGCCGGAACGGTTTCTTCATGTACCGGTCGGCTCCGGCGTCCAGTCCACGCTGCTGGTCCGCTGCGTCGGCACGCGCGGTCAGCATCACGATGAACGTGGCGGAGAAACGTCGGATGCGCTGGGCCACCTCGTAGCCGTCGATGTCGGGCAGCCCGACGTCGAGGGTCACCACGTCGGGCGTGAGCCGACGCACCATCTCGACGCCCGCCAGCCCCGCCGGTGCCGTGTGGACCCTGAATCCGGAGGCCGTGAGGACGGTGTGCAGCAGGTCCCGGACATCGTCGTCGTCCTCGATGACGACGGCGGTGCGGGTGGGATCCATGCTCGGCATGACGCAAGCCTACTCCGCGCGGTCGGCGCCGAGGGGGCGAGTGCTCAGGACTCCGGACGCACCGTCGCCTCGACCGCCGCGCGTCCGTCGGCGGGCTGCACCATGACGGTCCGCACGATGTCGGGAACCTCCGGGAACAGGCCGATCATGAGGATCTCACTCGTCTCCCCGGGCAGCGCCCCTCCGCTGTACTCCTCGACGAGACCCACCACCTCCGGGTTCGCCTCACCGCTGTTCGCTGCCGCTCCCCACTCCTCGATGACGGTCGGCGCCGGGCGGAACTCGAGGTCCTGCCCCTCCGGCGTGGAGACGGTCACGGCGCCGAGATCGAGCGTCAGTGCACCGTCGGGATTCTGCACGGTCACCAGCGCGTAGGTCACGGCGTCCTCGCCGAGCTCCGTCCGGAGCGCCTCGACATCGGCGGGCGCCTCCGCCGGCAGCAGCACTTCGCCCTTGGTCTCGTCGACGAGGAAGGCGAACGTGCCGCTTCCCGCATCCCTGAGTCCCTCGACCGAGGGGGCGTCCGACGGCGCCTCCGCCTGCTCGGTCGCGGTCTCGGCCGGGTTCGGCGTGGGTCCGGCAGGTTCCGGACCCGTGGCGGGATTGCCGCCGCAGCCGGTCAGCAGGACGAGCAGGAGGGCGGAGGACAGCAGGGGCTTCTTCATGGATCTCCCAGCAGCCGGGCGGCGAACCGGCTCGGTCTTCGGTCCACCCTTCAGGGGCGGCGCGACGGCGTTTGACTCTGTCTACCAGCGCGCCCACTCCCGTACCCGTGCCGGATGTACCCGCGTTGTCCCCTTGACAGCCGCGATCAGTCGCGGGTACGGGCCCTGCTCGGCTGCACCCGCATCGGCTCCCCGGGCATCTTGGGGAAGTCCGGCGGGAAGGGGAGTTCCCCGAGCCCGTTCCCGACGTCCCGCTCCCACCACGAGCGCAGCACGTCGATGCGCCCGGGCGCGGCGTGCAGGTGCTCCCACGGGTCGCCGACCGTGCGCAGGCGTTCGGGGACGGTGAGGACCGTGAAGCGCGTGGGGTCGACGTCGTCGAGCTCGTCCCAGGTCACGGGACAGGACACCGCGGCGTGCGGCAGCGCGCGCGGACTGTAGGCGCCCGCCATGGTGCGGTCGCGGTTCGCCTGGTTGAAGTCGACGAAGATCCGCTCTCCCCGCTCCTCCTTCCACCAGGCCGTGGTGACGCGCTGCGGCATGCGTCGCTCGAGCTCGCGGGCTGCGGCGATGACGGCGTGACGGACCTCGAGGAACTCGGCCTCGGGCTCGATGGGCGCGAAGACGTGCAGCCCCCTGTTGCCGGAGGTCTTGACGAAGGATTCGAGCTCGGCCTCGCGCAGCACGGCGCGCAGTGCGTGGGCAGCGGCGATGACGTCGCCGAAGGTGGTGCCGGGCTGAGGGTCGAGGTCGATGCGCAGCTCGTCGGGCGTATCGGTGGCTCCGGCCCTGGATGCCCAGGGATGGAACACGACCGTGTTCATCTGGACCGCCCACACGATGGACGCCGGCTCGTGGAGCACCACCTGCGGGTGTGAACGGCCGCTCGGGTAGGTGACGGTGACGCTCTGCAGGTAGTCGGGCGCACCCTTCGGCGGGTTCTTGCTGAAGAAGTGCTCCCCGTCGACATCGCCCCCGAAGCGCTGCAGGGACACGGGGCGGTCCCCGTTGGCGCGGAGGAAGGCCGGCGCCACGTCGATGACGTAACGCGCGAGATCGAGCTTGGTGATGCCCGCCGCGGGCCAGAGGACGCGGGAGGGGCTGGAGAGCCGGACGGCGCGCACGCCCTCCGGACCGTCGACGTCGAGGGTCATCGCTTCGCTGGCCATGCGCTCAATGTACCCGCGGGGCCGGCGCGACGCCGGTCAGGCGTCCGCCGCGCGGTCCGGTACCTTCCCGGAGCCGTCGTGCAGCACGTGCAGCGTATAGGCGGGGCAGACGGGATCCATGAGCAGCCGCACGAGGGGGCGGGCGCTCCAGACACAGGTGCAGCGGGTGGCGCTCATGCGCTCACCCCGTTCGTGAGACCGGTTTCCATCGCCTCAGCGTGAGCTCGAAGCACCCGGGGTACCAGCAGCGTGCTTTGCATGGGACCAATGTGACGCGTGGTCAGTGCACTGACGGCCAGCCGGTCAGGACGCGGAGTAGGGGGCCTTCCGTGAGGCCGAGCCCGTGAGCCATGGGCGAGGATCCGTCGGGTGCCCGAAGTGGGACTCGAACCCACACACCTCTCGATACTGCATTTTGAGTGCAGCGCGTCTGCCAATTCCGCCATTCGGGCCGTGCCTGCGCGCCGGTCCTCCCGCAGCGCGGGAGGCGGATGACGAGGCGGGTTCATCTCCCGGCCCGTGCGCGAAACAACTCTACATGCCGATAGGCTGGAAGCGGGAACAGGCGTTGCGGCGCCCTCACCCTCCGCATCGCCGTCGTCATCAAGGAGCACCAGTGTCTGAATCCACCGAGTCCACGCCCGCCGGACCCGCCCGCCGGGTCATCGTGGCCGAGGACGAGACGCTCATCCGGCTCGACATCATCGAGATCCTGCGCGGCGAGGGCTATGACGTGGTGGCGGAGGCCGACAACGGCGAGAAGGCCGTGGCCCTCGCCCAGGAGCACAGGCCGGACCTCGTCCTCATGGACGTCAAGATGCCCGTCATGGACGGCATCACGGCCGCCGAGCAGATCGTGAAGGCCAGGATCGCGCCGGTGGTCCTGCTGACGGCGTTCAGCCAGAAGGAACTCATCGAGCGGGCACGCGACGCCGGAGCCATGGCGTACGTCGTCAAGCCCTTCACCCCCGCGGACCTGATCCCCGCCATCGAGATCGCGATGTCGCGGCACGAGGAGATCAAGGCGCTCGAGGCCGAGGTCACCGATCTCCAGGAGCAGTTCGCCACGCGCAAGCTGGTGGAACGCGCCAAGAGCCTGCTGACCACGAAGATGGGCCTCACCGAGCCCGAGGCGTTCCGCTGGATCCAGAAAACCTCCATGGACCGACGCCTCAGCATGCGCGAGGTCGCGGAGACCATCATCAACCAGGTGAACTGACCGCCCGAGCAGGACCACCAGGACAACACCAGGACAACAACGCGAAGGACCCCCGCCCGGATGGGCGGGGGTCCTTCGTGTTACCGGCGAGTTCGTGTTCTCGGACTACTTCTTCTTGAGGGGCCAGGGGCCTACGTCCTCCTTGATGAAGGACGTGTGATCATCCGGGAGCTGACCGGCGTCGGTGATGTCACCCACGCGGTGCACCTTGATCGAGTTGGTGGAGCCGGCCTGTCCGGGAGGTGACCCGGCCGCGATGACCACGAGGTCGTCCACCTCCACGAGCCCCTGCTCGAACAGCACGCGATCCACCTGCGCGGTCATCTGATCGGTGTGCTCGACGAACTCGACCAGCTTCGGCTGGATGCCCCAGATGAGGGACATCTGGTTGAGCGTGGACTGCACCGGCGTGAAGGCGACCACCGGCTTCTTGGGGCGCAGACGCGACAGCCGCCGGGCGGAGTCCCCGGACTGCGTGAAGGTGCAGATGTACTTCGCGTCGAGCTGGTCGGAGATCTCGACGGCGGCCCGGGTGATGGCGCCGCCTCGGGTCTTCGGCTTGCTGCCGAGCGGCGGGACGCGCTCGAGGCCGTGGCGCTCCGTGGACTCGATGATGTCGTTCATGATCTTCACGGTTTCCATCGGGTACTTGCCCACGCTGGTCTCACCCGAGAGCATGACGGCGTCGGCCCCGTCCAGCACGGCGTTCGCGCAGTCGGAGGCCTCGGCGCGGGTGGGCCGGGGGTTGTCGATCATGGATTCGAGGACCTGCGTGGCCACGATGACGGGCTTGGCCCAGCGGCGGGCGAGTTCGACGGCGCGCTTCTGGACGATCGGGACGTCCTGCAGCGGCAGTTCGACGCCGAGGTCGCCTCGGGCCACCATGATCGAATCGAAGGCGTCGATGATCTCCTCGAGCGCATCCACCGCCTGGGGCTTCTCGATCTTCGCGATGACGGGGACGCGACGGCCCTCCTCGTCCATGATCTCGTGCACGCGGCGGATGTCGCTCGCGTCGCGCACGAAGGACAGCGCCACCATGTCGACGCCGATCCGGATGGCCCAGCGGAGGTCGTCCTCGTCCTTCTCGCTCAGCGCGGGGACGTTCACGGCGACGCCGGGGAGGTTGATGCCCTTGTTGTTGGACACCATTCCTCCGACGACCACCTCGGTGGTGACCTTCACGTCGTCGACCGCCGTGGCCCGGAGGGTGACCTTGCCGTCGTCGATCAACAGGAGGTCCCCCACGTTGACGTCCTGCGGGAGTCCCTTGAACGTGGTGGAGCAGATCTCCTGTGTGCCCTCGATGTCCTCGACCGTGATGGTGAAGACGTCCCCGGGGGCGAGCGCGTGAGGCCCGTCGGCGAAACGGCCGAGGCGGATCTTCGGACCCTGGAGGTCGGCGAAGATCCCGACGGGCTTACCCAGCTCCGCCGACGCACGCCGGACGTTGTTGTAGGTGTCGCTGTGCACGGTGTAGTCGCCGTGACTCATGTTCATCCGGGCGACATCGACGCCCGCCTCGAGCACAGCGAGGGTGTTCTCGTAGCTGGCGATCGCGGGGCCGAATGTTGCAACGATTTTTGCGCGTCTCATGAACCTAGCCTAATCGGGTTGAGGTCTGGTGGTGGCTCCGGGCGGGATCGGGTGAACCTTGCCCGGGTGGTCGGATTGGAGGTGATGACGGGGCGGCAGGACCGGCTGGAGCCGGGGCGTGGCCGGGTGCGGGGCGCAGGACGACGTCCGGACCCGATACAGCGGATCCGGACGCCGACGTGCCTTACAGGACCGCGATGGAGCGGTCGGTGGGTGCGACGGGAGCGGGCAGCTTGGTGGACCCCATCAGCCACGTGTCCACGGCGGCCGCGCACGCGCGGCCCTCCGCGATGGCCCAGACGATCAGGGACTGTCCGCGACCGGCGTCGCCGGCCGAGAAGACGCCGGGCGTGTTCGTCATGTAGTAGCCGTCGCGCGCCAGGTTGCCGCGCTCGTCGAACGCTGCCTCGACCTGCTCCGTGATCCCTGCGGGCTCCGCCCCGGTGAAGCCGAGCGAGAGGAACACGAGGTCCGCGGGGATCTCGCGCTCCGTGCCGGCCTTCGGGACGCGGCGGCCGTCGACGAACTCCGTCTCTGCCACCTCGATGCCGCGAAGCACGCCGCCGTCACCGACGAAGCGCACTGTGGAGGCGAGGTAGCGGCGCTCGCCACCCTCCTCGTGGGCACTAGCGATGTCGAACAGCGTGGGGAACGTGGGCCACGGCTGGTCCGGGCGGCGCTCCGTGGGCGGCTGCTGCCCGATCGCGAGGGTCGTGACCGAGGCGGCCTTCTGCCGGTGCGCGGTACCCAGGCAGTCGGCTCCCGTGTCACCGCCGCCGAGGATCACCACGTGCTTGCCCTCGGCGTGGATCTGGTCCTCGACGTCCTCGCCCGCCACCACGCGGTTCGCCTGCACGAGGTAGTCCATGGCGAAGTGCACGCCGTCGAGCTCACGGCCCGGGATGCTGAGATCGCGCGGCACCGTGGCGCCGGTGGCGACGACGACGGCGTCGTAGCGACGCTTGAGCTGTCCCCAGCTGATGTCCTTGCCGACGTCCACGCCGGTGCGGAACCGAGTGCCCTCGGCCTTCATCTGGTCGAGACGCCGCTCCAGGTGGATCTTCTCCATCTTGAAGTCGGGGATGCCGTAGCGCAGCAGGCCGCCGATGCGGTCGTCCCGCTCGTACACGGCGACCGTGTGCCCGGCGCGGGTGAGCTGCTGGGCGACGGCGAGACCCGCCGGCCCGGACCCGACGACGGCGACCGTGCGGCCCGTGAGGCGCTCCGGCGGGTGCGGCTCCACCCAGCCCTCACCGAAGGCCTGGTCAGCGATGGAGACCTCGACCTGCTTGATGGTGACGGGCGGCTGGTTGATGCCGAGCACGCAGGAGGACTCGCACGGGGCCGGGCAGAGCCGGCCGGTGAACTCGGGGAAGTTGTTCGTGGCGTGGAGCCGGTCGATCGCCTCACGGCCCTTGTCCCGGAACGTGAGGTCGTTCCACTCGGGGATGAGGTTGCCCAGCGGGCAGCCCTGGTGGCAGAACGGGATGCCGCAGTCCATGCAGCGGCCCGCCTGCGCCTTCAGGACACCCTTCTCCTGCGCCTCGTACACCTCTTTCCAGTCCATGATGCGGACCGGTACGGGCCGTCGGGGCTGGGTCTCGCGCTCGCGTACTTTCAGGAATCCGCGTGGGTCAGCCACCGGTCACCTCCAGGATCTTGGTCCAGGCCTCTTCGCCGTCGGGGTCGAGACCCTGTTCGGCAGCCGTGGCACGGGCGTCCAGCACCGCGGCGTAGTCGCGCGGCAGGACCTTGGTGAAGCGGCGGACGGTGTCCTCGAACGTGCCGAGGAGCGTCTCCGCGAGGGTGGATTCAGTCTCCTCGACGTGCTGGATGAGGAGGTGCCGGACGATCTCGATGTCCTCAGCGTCGAGGTCGACGAGCAGGAGCTCACCGTTCTCGAGGCTCTGCTTGTTCACGCGCGCGCGGTCGAGGTCGAGGACGAAGGCGGTTCCGCCGGACATGCCCGCCCCGAAGTTGCGGCCCGTCGGTCCGAGGACGAGCGCCTGCCCGCCGGTCATGTACTCGCAGCCGTGGTCGCCGATCCCCTCGACCACCGCCGTGGCACCGGAGTTCCTCACGAGGAACCTCTCCCCCACCTGGCCGCGGAGGAACATCTCCCCGCTCGTGGCGCCGTACCCGATCACGTTGCCCGCGATCACGTTGTGCTCGGCGCGGAAGACGTTGGAGCGGTCCGGGCGCACGATGATCCGCCCGCCCGAGAGGCCCTTGCCGACGTAGTCGTTCGAGTCCCCCAGGAGCCGCAGCGTGATCCCGGCGGGCAGGAACGCCCCGAGGGACTGCCCGGCCTGGCCGGAGAGCGTGACGTCGATCGTGTTCGTGGCCAGGGTGTCGAGACCGAAGGTGCGCGTCACCTCGTGGCCCAGCATGGTGCCCACCGAGCGGTCCGTGTTGACGACGTCGAGCACGATCCGCACCGGGGAGCGGTGCTGCAGGGCGTCGGCGCTCATCTCGATCAGCTTGTTGTCGAAGTGCTGGTCCAGATCGTGGTTCTGCGGATAGAGGTTGCGCATCGGTTCACCCGAGTCGAACTCGTTGCCCCGCAGGATCGGGTCGAGATCCAGCCCGTCGGCCTTCCAGTGCTCCACGGCCGTGCGGGCGTCGAGCAGCTCGCTGTGGCCGATCGCCTCCTCGAGGGTCCGGAAGCCGAGCTCCGCCAGGAGCTCACGGACCTCCTCGGCGATGAACTCGAAGAAGTTGACCACGAACTCCGGCTTGCCGGTGAAGCGGCTGCGCAGCTCGGGGTTCTGGGTCGCGACGCCCACGGGGCAGGTGTCGAGGTGGCAGACACGCATCATGATGCAGCCCGAGACGATCAGCGGCGCGGTCGCGAAACCGAACTCCTCGCCGCCGAGCAGGGCGGCGATGACGACGTCGCGGCCGGTCTTCAGCTGCCCGTCCACCTGGACCACCACGCGGTCGCGGAGCCCGTTGAGCATGAGCGTCTGCTGTGTCTCGGCGAGACCGAGCTCCCACGGGATGCCCGCGTGCTTGAGGGAGTTCAGCGGCGAGGCGCCCGTCCCGCCGTCGTGCCCGGACACCAGGACGACGTCGGCCTTGGCCTTCGTGACGCCCGCTGCCACGGTACCGATGCCCACCTCGGAGACAAGCTTGACGTGGACGCGCGCCCTCGGGTTAGACCGCTTGAGGTCGTAGATGAGCTGAGCGAGGTCCTCGATGGAGTAGATGTCGTGGTGCGGCGGCGGGGAGATGAGCGCCACGCCGGGCGTGGAGTGCCGCGTGCGGGCGATCCAGGGGTAGACCTTCTGGCTCATCAGCTGCCCACCCTCACCGGGCTTGGCTCCCTGCGCCATCTTGATCTGGATGTCGTCGGCGTTGGTCAGGTAGAGGCTCGTGACGCCGAAGCGTCCGGAGGCCACCTGCTTGATGGCGGAGCGGCGCTCCGGGTCCATGAGGCGCTCGACGTCCTCGCCGCCCTCCCCCGTGTTCGACTTCCCGCCGAGGCGGTTCATCGCGATGGCGAGGGTCTCGTGCGCCTCCTGGGAGATGGAGCCGTAGCTCATGGCCCCCGTCGAGAAGCGCTTGACGATCTGGGAGACCGGTTCCACCTCGTCGATGCCGATGGGCTCCCGCACGTCCCCGCGGAGCTTCAGCAGTCCGCGCAGCGTCATGAGCTCCTTCGACTGGTCGTCGACGCCCTGCGTGTACGCCTTGAAGATGTCGTAGCGGCGCTCGCGCGTGGCGTGCTGCAGCCGGAACACCGTCTCCGGGTTGAAGAGGTGCGGCGGGCCCTCGCGGCGCCACTGGTACTCGCCGCCGTTGTCGAGGCCGCGGTGCGGGTCCTCGATGCCGTCCTGCGGGTACGCCGTGTCATGCCGTGCGGCGGTCTCCGCGGCGATCACGTCGAGGCCCACGCCGCCGAGCTGGGTCTGCGTGCCGTGGAAGTACTCGTCCACGAGTTCCTGCGACAGCCCGAGCGCCTCGAAGGTCTGAGCACCGCAGTAGGAGCTGACGGTGGAGATGCCCATCTTGGACATGATCTTCAGGACGCCCTTGCCGAGGCCCTTGATGAGATGGGCGACGGCGGCTTCGGCCGTGACCCCGGTGATGTCACCGTTGCGGACGAGCTCCTCGCAGCTCTCCATCGCGAGGTACGGGTTCACCGCGGAGGCGCCGTACCCGATCAGGACGGCGACGTGGTGGACCTCGCGGACATCCCCGGCCTCGACCACGAGGGAGGTCTTGGTGCGGTTGGCGCTCTTGAGCAGGTGGTGATGGACGGCGCTCGTGAGGAGCAGCGACGGGATGGGGGCCCACTGGGCGTTGGAGTCGCGATCCGAGAGGACCACGTACTCGACGCCGCGGTTCAGGGCGCCGGAAACCTGCTCGCAGATCTCCGCGAGCCGCGCGCGCAGGGAGGCCTCGCCTCCCTCGTGCCGGTACAGGCCGCGCACGCGGACGGTCAGGCGGTCGCCCTCCTCGGTCTCGAGGTTGGCGATCTTCGCAAGCTCGTCATTGGTGATGACGGGGAACTTCAGGGCGATCTGCTTGGAGCGCACCTGCCCGGTGGAGAGCAGGTTGCCGTCCGGGCCGATGGTGACGCCCATCGACGTCACGAGCTCCTCGCGGATGGAGTCCAGCGGTGGGTTGGTGACCTGCGCGAAGGACTGCACGAAGTAGTCGAAGAGCAGGCGCGGCCGCTTGGACAGCACGGCGATCGGGGTGTCGGACCCCATGGCGCCGAGCGGTTCTGCGGCGTTCTTCGCCATGGGGCCGAGGAGGATGCGCAGTTCCTCTTGCGTGTAGCCGAAGGTGCGCTGGCGCCGGTTGATCGAGGCCTTGGTGTGCACGACGTGCTCGCGCTCCGGCAGGTCCTCGAGCTGGATCAGGTTCTCCTTGACCCACTCGCCCCAGGGGTTCGCGGCGGCGACCTCCGCCTTGATCTCCTGGTCCTCGATGAGGCGGCCCTCCTCGGTGTCGACGAGGAACATCTTGCCGGGTGAGACCCGGCCCTTGCGGACCACGCGGGAGGGTTCGACGTCGATCACGCCCACCTCGGAGGCGAGGATGACGAGGCCGTCCTCCGTGACCCAGTACCTCGCCGGGCGCAGACCGTTGCGGTCGAGCACGGCGCCGACCAGGCGGCCGTCGGTGAAGGAGACCGCGGCAGGTCCGTCCCAGGGCTCCATGAGCATGGAGTGGTACTGGTAGAAGGCGCGGCGGGCGGGGTCCATGGTGGCGTGGTTCTCCCACGCCTCGGGCACCATCATCATGATCGAGTGCGTGATGGGCCTGCCGGAGAGCGTGAGCAGCTCCGCGACCTCGTCGAAGGAGGCCGAGTCGGAGGCCCCGGGGGTGCAGATGGGGTACAGGTCCTCGGGCGAATCGCCGAGCAGCGGATTGGCGAGCTGCGACTGGCGTGCGCGCATCCAGTTGCGGTTGCCCTTCACGGTGTTGATCTCACCGTTGTGGGCGATGGTGCGGAACGGCTGCGCGAGGGGCCAGGACGGGAAGGTGTTCGTGGAGAACCGTGAGTGGACGATCCCGAGGCGCGTGGTGAACCGCTCGTCCGACAGGTCCGGGTAGAACGGCTCGAGCTGCGCCGTGGTGAGCATCCCCTTGTAGACGATCGTCTTCGAGGACAACGACGGGAAGTAGACGCCGTACTTGTTCTGCGCCCGCTTGCGAACACGGAACGCCTTCGCCTCGAGGTCGGAGGCGTCGCCGTCGGCCGGCGCGAGGAACAACTGCACGAAGTGCGGCATGCAGGCCCGCGCCATCGAACCGACGAGCTCGGCGGCCACGGGCACCACACGCCACCCGAGGACCGCGAGCCCCTCGGACTCGGCGATGGATTCCAGCCCGGCGCGGGCGGTCTCCTCCTCCTTCGCCTCGGCGGGCAGGAAGGCCGTGCCGACGACGTAGGAGCCGGCGGGCGGCAACGCGAAGTCGACGACTGCACGGAAGAACTCGTCGGGGACCTGCGTCAGCAGCCCTGCTCCGTCACCCGTGCCCTCGTCCGCGCCGACGGCGCCGCGGTGCTCGAGATTGCGCAGGGCGGTCAGCGCGGCGTCGACGATGTCGTGCCCGGGTTCGCCGCGGAGGGTGGCGATCACCGCGAGGCCGCAGGCATCCTTCTCGTTCTCCGGGTCGTACAGGCCCGAGGCCTCGGGGATGGCTGCGAAGCGCGTGAACGGGGATTCCGCGCGGGTCTCCCCCGAGGCGTGGTCCTGTACCTCGACGTGAGGCGTGTCGGTGTGACGAGCGTCGGTCGGGGTTCCTGGTGTCGGAGCAGTCATATTAAGGATCCTTCCCCCATCGTGGAGCGTCGGGAGGGGACAGCCTTGGCCCCGCGGCCACCCGGCGTGATCGGCGGGCGCCGTCTGTCGATCTCTTGGACATCGTCCGGCCACCGGCGCCCGGCTGAGTCGGCGGGCGAGCGGTGCGAGGTTGTGCGTAGGCCGGGCCATGCGGTGACGGCGGGGCGGTGACCCGGCCGTTGCACCTGGAGTCCACAACTGTGTGGTGTTGCGTCCTTGAGGGGCGGTGGCCCGGGGACTGCTGGTGTGATCGAAACGCGCGGCTCCGCTCTCGCGGGACCCTCGGAGGCGTGATGCGCCTCTCAGGAGCCGTTTGTTTCGGACAGATTACCACGGCCCTTCGCGGCTCCCCGACCCTCAGCGACCGCGTGGTCACCTGAGACCGAAGCGTGATCTGCGCCCTCGTCGTCGTCCGTCCGGGAAGCGTCCCCCGGGGCGTCGTCGCTCGCCGCAGCAGCGGTCGAACCAGCCGTCGGACCGGCGGTCGAACCGGTCACGGACGACCCTCCGGAGGGCTTCCCGTCCGCCGTCGTACCGGCCGTGTCGGTCCCGGCCGCCTCCTCCGCTGCGGCGGAGCCGCCGTCGGTCGAGCCGGCTGCCGCGCCGCCGTCGGCCTTCGGTTCCCTGCCCGGCAGGTAGACCGACGGCGCATCGGCCGGACGCCTGCGCACCGCGAGGTAGATCAGCACCGCCAGCGCCACGAGGAACACACCGATGCTCACCCAGACGTTCAGGCGCTGGGTCACGCCGAAGAAGGTGACCAGCTCGGCGTCGTCGATCCGGAGCGCCTCGATCCACACGCGTCCGAGCGTGTAGTAGGCGGCGTAGAGCCAGAACATGCGGCCGCCACGGAGGTTCAGCTTCCGCGCGAGGAGGAGCAGCAGGGCGACCCCTGCCAGGTTCCAGAGGAGCTCGTACAGGAACGTGGGGTGGAAGAGCGTGCCGGGTTCCTGGTCGAGCGGGAAGTTGGCGTTGTCGGCGTCGATCTCGAGACCCCACGGGAGCGTGGTGGGAGCGCCGAAGAGCTCCTGGTTGAACCAGTTGCCGATCCTGCCCACGGCCTGCGCGAGCAGGACGCCCGGAGCGGCGGCGTCGGCGAAGGCGGACAGCTTGACGCCCGCGCGCCGTGCACCGATCCACGCGCCGACGGCGCCGAGGGCGATGGCGCCCCAGATCCCGAGGCCGCCCAGCCAGATCTGCGGGATGCGCGCGAGGTCGCCGTCCGGGCCGAAGTAGGCGTCCGGCGAGGACACCACGTGGTAGAGCCTGCCGCCGATGATGCCGAAGGGGATGGCCCAGATGGCGATGTCCCACACGGCGTCGGCGTGACCGCCGAAGGACACGAAGCGCTTCTGGGTCAGGACGAGCGCCAGGATGATCCCGGCCAGGATGCACAGGGCGTAGGCGTGGATGGTGACCGGACCCAGGGCGAAGCTCGCCCACTCGGCCGGAGGGCTCGGGATGGACGCCGCGATGCGCACGCCGTTCATACTGCGCCCGCCGGGGTGCTCTTCGGCGTCCCGGTGCTCAGCTCCCGGGTCAGTTCGGCGACGGCCTTCACCCCGCCGTCACGGAGGGCGGCCACGAGGGCGGTGCCCACGATCACGCCGTCAGCATAGGCGCCGATCTCGCGCACCTGGGCCGAGGACGACACCCCGAGGCCGACACAGACCCGTTCCGCTCCGGCAGCGTGCGCGGCGTCGACGACGGCTTCCGCCGCTGCGCCGACCGAGGACCTCGCGCCGGTGACGCCCATGACCGAGACGGCGTAGACGAAGCCCTTGCTGGCGTCCACCGTGCTCTGCATGCGCTTCGGGGAGGTGGACGGTGCCACGAGGAACACGCGGTCGAGCCCGAGCTCCGCAGAGATCTCGAGCCATTCCGAGGCCTCGTCCGGGATGAGGTCCGGGGTGATCAGCCCGGCTCCGCCGGCGGCGGAGAGACGCTCTGCGAACTCACGGACACCCATACGCATCACGGGATTCCAGTAGGTCATGACGAGCACGGCGGCGTCGGTCTCCCGCGTGATGCCCTCGACGACGTCGAAGATGCGCCCCACGGTGAAGCCGTTGGACAGTGCCTGGAGCGTCGCCTCCTGGATCACGTGGCCGTCCATGACGGGATCGGAGTACGGGATGCCGATCTCGATGAGGTCCACACCGTTGCGTGCCATGGCGATACCCGCGTCGATGGTGGTCTGCACGTCGGGGAAGCCGGCGGGGAGGTAGCCGATCAGCGCGGCACGGCCCGCGGCCCGGGCCTTCTCGATGGCGGCCGCGGCCTTCGACGCCGCGCCGGCGGGGACGGCCGCAAGGCCGTCGGGTGCCTGTGTGGTCACAGCTGCTCCCCCTCCTGCGCCATCTCCTGCTCGGCGCTGTCCTCGGGCAGCAGGTCGAAGTACTCGGCCGCCGTTGCGACGTCCTTGTCCCCGCGCCCCGAGAGGTTGACGACGATGATCCTGTCCGACGGCTTCTCCCCGGGAGCGAGCTGCTCGGCGAGGCGGCGGCCCAGCTTCATGGTGCCGGCCAGGGCGTGCGCGGTCTCGATCGCGGGGATGATCCCCTCGGTCTGGCTGAGCACCTTGAAGGCGTCCATGGCCTCGCTGTCGGTGATCGGCTCGTAGTGCGCGCGTCCGATGTCCGCGAGGTAGGCGTGCTCGGGGCCGACGCCCGGGTAGTCGAGGCCTGCGGAGATGGAGTGCGACTCCATCGTCTGGCCGTCCTCGTCCTGCATGAGGTAGGACCTCGCGCCGTGCAGCACGCCGGGGCGGCCCAGCGTGATGGTGGCCGCGTGGCGGCCGGTCTCGACGCCGTCGCCCCCTGCCTCGAAGCCGTAGAGCGCCACACCGCGATCGTCCAGGAAGCCGTGGAACAAGCCGATGGCGTTGGAGCCGCCACCGACGCAGGCGGTCACGGCGTCGGGCAGCCTGCCGGTCTGCTCGAGGATCTGCTCGCGTGCCTCCTCACCGATGACCTCGTGGAAGTAGCGGACCATCGAGGGGAAGGGGTGGGCGCCTGCCGCGGTACCGAGCAGGTAGTGGGTCGTCCCGACGTTCGCCACCCAGTCGCGCAGCGCCTCGTTGATGGCGTCCTTCAGGGTCTGCGAGCCGTTGGTGACCGGGACGACGGTGGCGCCGAGGAGCTGCATGCGTGCCACGTTCAGGGCCTGGCGGCGTGTGTCCTCCGCGCCCATGTAGACGACGCACTCGAGGCCGAGCAGGGCCGCCGCCGTCGCGCTGGCGACGCCGTGCTGACCCGCACCCGTCTCCGCGATGACGCGCGTCTTGCCCATGCGCTTGGCGATCAGCGCCTGGCCGAGCACGTTGTTGATCTTGTGCGAGCCCGTGTGGTTCAGGTCCTCACGCTTGAGGAACACGCGGACGCCTCCGCAGTGCTCCGCGAAGCGCGTGGCCTCGGTGAGCAGCGACGGGCGGCCCGCGTAGTTCTTGTTGAGCTCGGCCACCTGCGCGGTGAACTCCGGGTCCGCCTTGGCCTTGTCGAAGGTGTCCTGCAGCTCGTCCAAGGCGGCGATGAGCGACTCGGGCATCCAGCGGCCGCCGTACGCGCCGAAGTAGGGACCGGGCGCGTGCCGGAGGCTCTCGTCGTGGCTGAGGAACGCCTCGGCGGTGCCCTCGTCGATCGCGTCCGGGGTCCCGGCTGCGGTCTCCGTCAGATCTGCGTGCTGGTGTAGGTCGGTCATGACTCCCACCGTTCCTGTCCTGTAGGTCCTGACCCGCGCGGGTTGGCCGCCCGGGTTCTCGCCGGACCGGCTGCCCGGTCCCTGTTCTTCGTCACGCTGCGTGCGGTGCACCCTGCAGGGTGCACGTGGCCCCGGTGATCACCGGGGGGTGGTCCTGGTCGGTCCGGTCCGTCAGCCGCGGGTCGCCGCGTGCGGCCTGAGGTGCGTACGGCCCGTTCGCCGGAAGTCGTCGATGACGGCCGCCGGATCGTCGGAGCGGACGAGGGCCTCACCCACGAGCACGGCGTGCGCCCCGCTCGCCGCATAGGCGGCGACGTCGGTGACGTCCCGCACGCCGGACTCGGCGATCACCACGGTTCCCGAGGGTATGAGGTCCGCCAGCGCGGGGAACACGTCCCGGTCGACGTCGAGCGTCTTGAGGTTGCGGACGTTCACGCCGATGATGCGGGCTCCCGCAGCGACGGCACGCTCCACCTCCTCCGCCGTGTGGGTCTCCACGATCGCGTGCATGCCGAGCCGGGAGGTGAGGGCGAGGAAGTCGACGAGCTCCTGCCGGCCGAGTGCCGCCACGATCAGGAGCACGACGTCGGCCCCGTGTGCCCGGGCCTCCCAGATCTGGTACTCGTCCACCGTGAAGTCCTTGCGGAGCACGGGCACGTCCACCACGGCGCGGACGGCGTCGAGATCGGCGAGCGACCCGCCGAACCGGCGCTCCTCGGTGAGGACCGAGATCACGGCGGCCCCACCCGCGGCGTAGGAGGCGGCGAGGGATGCCGGGTCCGCGATGTCGGCGAGGGCGCCCTTCGACGGACTGCTCCGCTTCACCTCGGCGATGACCTCGAGCTCGGCCCCGGCGCCCGCCCCGAGGGCGGCGAAGGCGTCGAGAGCCGGCGTGGCCTCCAGCGCGGCGCGCCGGACGTCCTCGAGCGGGCGTGCACGGAGGCGCTCCGCGAGGTCCTCGCGGACACCCTCGATGATGTCGTCGAGGACCGTCATCTAGTGGCTCTTGTTCTTCAGCTTCGAGCCGCCCACGCCGTAGCCGATCTTCCGCAGGATGAACCCGACGATCAGACCGACGACCATGATGCCGATGCCGATCCAGAACAGCAGGGTGCCGAAGTCGTGGTTGCCCTCGGTGCTCGCGAGGATGTATGCGAAGGAGGCCACGGCTGCGCCGGCGAGCATGATGAGGACGCAGGTCCACGCGGCAGGGCTGTTGCCGTGACCGATGGTCTCGTCACCCATCTGGGCGTGGGTGGCGGGCGTGTTACGGGTGGCCGACTCGCGGGTCTCGGATGCCATGGGATATCTCCTTCGAACGGGTCGAGTCCATTCTGCCACTGTTGCCGCGGACGGACGGCACCGGCTGCGTCCGGCGTCATGCCGCTCCGTGCCGCATGCTTGTCGCTGCCGGGCCAAGACCGGCGCGTCAGCCCGTGGGGTCGTTGCCGCGCGAGAGCTGGTCCCAACTGTCGATCTCGTCGGTGTGGGAGGAACGGCGTGGGCCCTTCGGGGCATCCTTCTCCCCCGGGGCGCCCGGGTCCGGGACGTCGCCGTCGGCGGCCTGTCCCGTGGGTGCCTGTCGGGGCACGCCGCCGGAGGTCGGTGCGGCCGCAGCCGCACCCGTCGAGCGGTCGGTGCCCACACCTGTCTCCAGGTCCGTGTCCGCGTGCTGGTCCGCATCCGGACGGACGCCGGGCGGCACGTCACCGACGGACACGACCGGCGCCTCTGCGCTGTCCGACGGGAGGAGACCCGCTCCTGCCGGGCGCGGCACCCGCGCCGCCCCGGCGTCGTACCGCTTGTTGATCCCCCAGCTCCGGCCGGCGAGGACCACCCAGGCCGCGGCGAGGACCAGCAGCACCCCGGCGACGGCGGCGACCCACGGCAGCGCGGTGGCGGTGGCCTCAGCGCCGGCCGAGCCGCTCACACCGATCGCCGTGCCGATGGCCGGCTCGGCGGCGTTGCGGGGATCGAGGGCGACGCCGGCGCTGGTCAGCGCGATCCCCGTTCCTGCGAGGACCAGGAGGACGGCGATGATCCAGCGCGCCACCCGGCCGGCGATCGACACCGCGAGGGCCGCGGCGAGGGCCACGAGCGCGAAGGCGGTGACCGGGACGGCGGCGTCGCTGCCCGCGATCTCGAGGTCCGGCGTCTGCACGGCCTCCTGCGGGAGCCGGACGAACAGCCAGGTCTGGGTGGTCGAGCCGAAGGCGAGGAGCGCGAGGACCACGATGCCGAGCACGACGACGCCGCGCCGCGTCATCCGCGAGGGCGCGGGCTGACCGGCGCTCATCGCGCGTCCGACGTCGCGGTCCGGAGTGCCGCGGCGGTGAGGGCGGCGCGCAGCGGTGCGGCGGCCTTGTTCACGGTCTCGAGCGCCTCGGTCTCGAGGACGGAATCGGCGACGATCCCGCCGCCTGCCTGCACGTACGCCGTCCCGTCGCGCAGCAGGGCCGAGCGGATCGCGATCGCCATGTCCATGTCACCCGCGAAGTCGAGGTAGCCGACAACGCCGCCGTAGATGCCTCGCCGGTGCGGTTCCACCTCGTCGATGATCCTGAGGGCACGGGGCTTCGGGGCGCCGGAGAGGGTGCCGGCCGGGAAGGTCGCCGCCAAGACGTCGTAGGCGCTCTTCGACGGCGAGAGGGTCCCGACGACCGTGGAGACGAGGTGCATGATGTGGCTGAACTTCTCGACCTCCATAAACTGCGTGACGTCGACGCTGCCGGGCACGCAGACCTTCGAGAGATCGTTCCGTGCGAGGTCCACGAGCATCAGGTGTTCGGCCTTCTCCTTGAGGTCGGCGCGGAGCTCGACGGCGAGGTCACGGTCCTCCTCGGTGGTCCTGCCGCGCGGCCGCGAGCCGGCGATCGGGTGCGTGATGACCTCGTCCCCCGTGACGGTGACGAGTGCCTCCGGCGAGCTGCCGACGATCGAGTAGGCGCGGCCGTCGGCGTCCTCGAGGCTGAAGAGGTACATGTAGGGGCTCGGGTTGGTGGTGCGGAGGATCCGGTAGACGTCCAGCGCCGAGGCGTCGCACTCGATCTCGAAGCGGCGGCTGATGACCACCTGGAAGACCTCGCCGTCCACGATCGCCCGCTTGCCGCGCTCGATGGCCCGCAGGTAGTCCGGCTCGAACCAGGACTCCCGCACGCGATCCATCGACTCCTCCGCGGTGGGCGCCCCCGCCGCCATGACCGATACGGGAAGCTCCGCGGGCGCCACCACGGCGGCGAGCATCGCGCGGACGCGGCTCACGGCGTCGTGCCACGCCTCGTCCACGCGCTCGTCCGTGCCGTCGAAGTTGACGGCGTTCGCCACCAGGGTCAGGGAGCCCTCGGCGTTGTCGTGCACCGCGAGGTCGGACACGAGGCACATGGCGAGCTCCGGCAGGAGGAGATCGTCCTCGGGCGGGCTGGTGAGGCGCTCCCAGTGCCGCACGGCCTCCCAGCCCACGAAACCGACCATGCCCGAGGTGAAGGGCGGCAGGTCCGTGAACCGCTCGGTGCGGAGCGCCTCCACGGTGAGGCGCAGCGCCTCCACCGGATCGCCGGCGGTCGGGACGCCCGACGGCGGCTCACCGAGCCAGTGCGCCTCGCCGTCGCGCGTGGTGAGGGTGGCACGCGAGTGCGAGCCGATGAACGAGTACCGGGACCACACGCCGCCCACCGCCGCGGACTCCATGAGAAAGGTCCCCGGACGGCCGTCGGCGAGTTTCCGGTACAGGCCGATGGGCGTGTGGGCGTCGGCGAGGACCTTGAGGTGCACCGGGACCACCCGGCGGTCGCGGGCGAGCTCGCGGAACTCCTCGAGGGTGGGGCTGATGGTGCCGAGCTGCTGCCGTGGCTGCATGATCAGGATCCTCCTGCGTCGGTGGTGCCCGACGCGTCGGGGCGCGTCGCCGTCTGCTGTATCTGCTGCACCTCGCGGTTCGCTCGGCTCGATTGGCTCGCGTCGGTCACCGCGGGCAGCTCACGCCCGTCGAAGCAGGTGCGTGTTCCGGTGTGGCACGCCGCGCCCTCCTGGTCCACCGTGACGAGCAGGGCGTCGCCGTCGCAGTCCAGTGCGACTCCCCTGACCCACTGGCGGTGCCCGGAGGTGTCCCCCTTCCGCCAGTACTCCGACCGCGACCGCGACCAGAACGTCACCCGTCCGGTGGTGAGCGTCCGCCGGAGGGCCTCCTCGTCCATCCATCCGAGCATGAGCACCTCGAGGGTGTCGTACTGCTGCACGACGGCGGCGACGAGGCCTGCGGCGTCCCTCGAGAGGGCGGACGCGATGGCGGGGTCGAGACGCGCGGGATCGGCCGCTGCGTCCGGGACCGTCACGTGGTCGGTGGATCCCGGCTGGGAGCCGTTCTGGGGTGAGGGAGTGGGAGAAGGCATCACCTGCGATTCTAGTGGCCACGAGGAGGACCACCGCCGCGCCGGGAGGGCCGCCGGACACCCGCCGTCCCGGGGTCGGCTCGGGATGCACCCGGCCCGTGCGGCGCGGCTGCCGACGGCGTCCGGGTCGCGGCCACCGATCGCGACCGCGTGCTATTTTCAGCTGTGATGCACTACGTAGCCCCGTCCCGTGAAGTGCTGGCCGAGACGCTCCTCGCCGCCGGTCCCGACGCCCCCACGCTCTGTGAGGGGTGGACGTCCCGCGACCTCGCTTCCCACCTCTACCTCCGCGAGCACAAGCCGGCCCTCGGCCTCGGCATGGTGGTGAAGAAGTTCGCGCCCGTCACGGAGCGGGCAACCAAGGAGCTCGGGCAGCGGGCCGCGACGCCCGCCGGGTACGAGGCCCTGGTGCGCCGCTTCCTCGCCGGCCCTCCCGCGCTCTCCCCGATGAGGATCGGCGCGGTGGACAGGAGTGCGAACCTCATCGAGTACTTCGTCCACACGGAGGACGTGCGCCGGGCGACGACGCGCTGGGCGCCCCGGGCGCTCGACGAGGCCTACGCGAACGCCCTGTGGGAGGACCTCGTCAAGCGGGCTGCCATCCTGTACCGCGGCGTGGACCTCGGGATCGTGCTCGTCCGGCCGGACGGCCCCCGCCACGTCGCGAAGCGCGCCCCCGTCTCCGTCGCGATCGTCGGAGATCCGGGCGAACTGCTCCTGCACGCCCACGGTCGACGTCGGCAGGCCCTCGTCACCTTCGAAGGTCAGCCCGACGCCGTCGCCCTGCTCGAGAGCGCCGACGTCGGCCTCTGAGCCTTCGCGGCGGCCGCCGCTCCCCCGGCCCTGCGCCCACAGGCGTCCGCAGTGACCCGCTTCCGGGCCGGTCAGCGGACGGGGAAGCCTGCGTCCCGGATGGCTTTCTTGACCTGGGCGATCGCGTCGACGGGACCGAAGTGGAACACCGACGCGGCGAGGACGGCGTCCGCCCCGGCCTGGACCGCCGGCGGGAAGTGAGCCGGCTCGCCCGCTCCGCCCGAGGCGATGAGCGGCACACCGACGGCCGCACGCACCGCACGGATGAGTTCGAGATCGAAGCCCTCCTTCGTGCCGTCGGCGTCGATCGAATTCAGCAGGATCTCCCCCACGCCGCGGTCCGCGGCCTCCTTCGCCCACGCGACGGCGTCGATCCCGGTGCCTTTGCGGCCCCCGTAGGTGGTCACCTCGAATCCCGACGGCGTCGACGCGTCCCGTGTGCGGCGCGCATCGAGGGACAGCACGAGGACCTGCGCGCCGAAGTGCCGGGTGATCTCGTCGATCACGGAGGGGCGCGCCACGGCGGCGGTGTTGATGGACGCCTTGTCGGCGCCGAAGCGCAGCAGGCGGTCCACGTCGGAGATCTCCCGGACTCCCCCGCCGACGGTGAGGGGGATGAAGACCTCCTCGGCGGTCCGCGCGACGACGTCGAAGGTGGTCTCGCGGTTGCCCGAGGAGGCGGTGACGTCGAGGAAGGTCAGTTCGTCGGCGCCTGCGCGGTCGTAGCGGCGGGCCAACTCGACGGGGTCCCCGGCATCGCGCAGGTCCTCGAAGTTGACCCCCTTGACCACCCGGCCGGCGTCGACGTCGAGGCAGGGGATCACGCGGATGGCGACGGTCATGACTGGCCCTCCCTAGATCCGGCAGGCGTGGATGGTGCTGACCAGGATCGCGCGGGCACCGAGCTCGTACAGCTCGTCCATGATGCGGTTGGTCCGGTTGCGCTTGACCATGGACCGCACGGCGACCCACTCTGAATCCCGCAGCGGCGAGATGGTCGGCGATTCCAGGCCCGGCGTCAGCGCGGCCGCCCGGTCCACGAGGTCGAGCTTGATGTCGTAGTCCATCATCACGTACTGCCGGGCCACGAGGACGCCCTGCAGGCGCCGCAGGAGCACGTCCAGCCCGGCCGGGGCCTCGACCCCGGCGCGGCCGATGAGTACGGCTTCGCTCTGCAGGATGGGATCACCGAAGATCTCCATGCCGGCGGCGCGCAGCGTGTTGCCCGTCTCCACGACGTCCGCGATCGCGTCCGCGACGCCGAGGCGCACGGAGGATTCCACGGCGCCGTCGAGCCGCACGACGGACGCGGTGATGCCTCGCTCGGCGAGGTAGTCCTTGAGCAGACCCTCGTAGCTGGTGGCCAGGCGCTTGCCCTCGAGCTCGGCGACGGCCGAGAAATCGCCCACGGGGCCGGCGAAGCGGAAGGTGGAGGCTCCGAAGCCGAGCTGCATGAGCTCCTCCGCCTGGACCTGCGCGTCGAGGAAGAGGTCGCGGCCGGTGATGCCGACGTCGAGGGTCCCGGACCCCACGTAGACGGCGATGTCACGGGGACGCAGGAAGAAGAACTCGATCTCGTTCTCGGGGTCCACGAGGACGAGCTCGCGGGTGTCCCGGCGCTGCCGGTAGCCGGCCTCGGCGAGCATGGACGAGGCGGCCTCGGAGAGGGCACCCTTGTTGGGGACTGCGACGCGGAGCATGGAGGGATCTTTCGCTGGGGAGGAGGTGGTCGAACAGGGCCACTCGCCGGGCTACGGGGAAGGATGGGCAGCAGTGGGCGCGGACGGGCGGCTACAGATGCTTGTAGACGTCCTCGAGCGTGAGGCCCTTGGCGATCATCAGCACCTGCAGGTGGTACAGCAGCTGCGAGATCTCCTCCGCGGCGTTCTCGTTCGACTCGTACTCCGCAGCCATCCACACCTCGGCGGCCTCTTCGACGACCTTCTTGCCGATACCGTGCACGCCCGAGTCCAGCTCGGCGACGGTCCGCGATCCTGGTGGTCGCTCGGCGGCCTTGGTGCTCAGCTCCTCGAACAGGGCTTCAAACGTCTTCACGGTCCCTAGGTTATCGGCTCGGGGAGGGGCGGCCTCACGTGCCTGCTCCCCCACGACGGCGGCCGGGCCGGTCATCGCGTCCACGGGTGCAGCACGGCCGCCGTCGCGAGCGCCGCGGTGACGGCCTCGTGGCCCTTGTCCTCGGAGGAGCCGGGCAGGCCGGCGCGGTCCAGGCCCTGCTGCTCGGTGTCGCACGTGAGCACGCCGAAGCCGACGGGCACACCGGTCCGCACGCTCACCTCGGTGAGCCCGGACGTCGCCGCCTGGCACACGTACTCGAAGTGCGGGGTCCCGCCGCGGATCACCACGCCGAGGGCCACGACGGCGTCGAACTCGGGGGCGAGCCGGGCGGCGGCGACGGGCAGCTCGAAGCTGCCGGGCACCCGCAGTTCGGTCACCGCGGCACCGGCCTCTGCGGCGGCACGGCGGGCGCCGTCGAGCAGGCCGTCCATGATCTCCGTGTGCCAGCTCGCGGCGATGATGGCCAGGCGCAGGGGTGCGCCGGAGCCTGTGGTCAACGTGCCGGGCTCGATGCTGGGTGCGCCGTGGCCGCTCATGGTTCTCCTCGGGTAGGGGTGGGTGATTCAGGGCGGGAGGTCGCTCGTGAGTGATGCGAGGTGTGCGGGCCCGCGAGGGCGGGCGGTCCGTCACCGACGGCGTCGCACTCCGCGAGGTGTGCCACGAGGTGCTCGATCGAGACGAGGGGCAGCCCGTGCTCGTCCGCGAAGCGGCGGAGGGCGGGAAGACGCATCATGTCGCCGTCGTCGTGCACGAGTTCGGCGATCACGGCCGCGGGGCGTTTGTCCGCCAGGACGCTGAGTTCGACGCCGGCCTCCGTGTGTCCGGGACGGACGCGCACGCCTCCGGGATGGGCGCGCAGCGGGAAGACGTGGCCGGGACGCGTCAGATCGGCCGGGACACTCGCGGCGTCGGCGAGCACCCGGGCCGTGCGCGCACGATCCGCGGCGCTGATGCCCGTGGTCACGCCCGCGGCCGCATCGCAGGACACCGTGTACGCGGTGCCCTTCGAGTCCTCGTTGACGGCGGTCATGGGCGGCAGCAGGAGGCGGTCGGCGTCGTCGGCCCGGAGGGGCACGCAGAGCACGCCCGAGGTCCAGCGGACGGTCCAGCCCACGAGCTCCGGCGTCGCGTCCTCGGCCGCGAAGACGATGTCGCCCTCGTTCTCGCGGTCCTCGTCGTCGACCACGACGACGGCGCGGCCCGCGGCGATGGCCGAGATTGCGTCCGCGACGGGATCGAGCCGTATGGCGCCGTTCACGAGGCGGCCCGGCGGCCCGCATCCGCGGCTGCGAATCCGAGGAGCCGCTCGGCGTACTTCGCCAGGACGTCCATCTCGAGGTTCACGGGATCGCCGACGGCCTTCGCGCCGAGGCCGGTCTCGCGCAGCGTGGTGGGGATCAGTCCCACCTCGAACCACTGCTCGGGCCGCTCGGGAGCGCTGACCGCCGTCACCGTCAGGGACACGCCGTCGATGGCCACCGACCCCTTCTCCGCCGCGTACCGCCCGAGATCGGCGGGCAACCCGAAGCGCAGCCGGTGCCAGGCACCGAGATCCTCGCGTTCGAGGAGCACGCCGACGCCGTCGACGTGCCCCTGCACCACGTGACCGTCCAGCCGCCCTCCGGCGGGAACGCACCGCTCGAGGTTGACGGGGGTGCCGGGTGCAAGCCCGCCCGTGGTGGTACGGCGCAGGGTCTCACCCATGACGTCGACGCCGACGCGCGTGCCGTCCAGCGTGACCGCGGTCAGGCAGACGCCGTTGACGGCGAGGGACGCACCGGGTGCGAGGTCCTGCCCCGTGGCCGGCGCCTCGACGACGAGCAGTGCGCTCTCGCCATCGGGCCTGAGATCGAGGGAGACGACTCTGCCCTGTTCGGACACGATTCCTGTGAACATGTGATCTTCCTTCGGGTTCAGCGGTCGGTGGATGGGGTGGCGACGTCGTCAGCCCGGCGGGGGCCGCAGGTGGAGGCGGACGTCGGGGCCGAACTGCTGCACGGCGGGTCCGCCGGCGTCGTCGAGGGACCACGCGAGGGCGTCACCGAGCGTGTCGACGCCGAGCTCGGGGTAGGCGGGGGCGCCGCCGCCCAGGATCAGCGGTGCCACGTAGCTGAAGAGCTCGTCGACGACGCCGGCGCGCAGGAAGGCGGCGGCGACACGCGGCCCGCCCTCGACCAGGACATGACGCACACCGTGGCGGTGGAGGTCCGAGAGGGCGGCGTGCACGTCCCGCGTCTGCAGGTGGAGGAAGCCCTCGCCGCGGACGGCCGCGTCCGCCGGCACCTCCGAAGCGCCCAGGACGACCCTCAAGCCCGCACGCACCGGAGCGGCGTCGCGCGCGGTGAGCCGGGGATCGTCCGCGAGGACCGTCCCCGTCCCCACGAGCACGGCGTCGGCCAGCGCGCGGATGCGGTGGCCGTCGCCGCGGGAGGCGTCCCCCGTGATCCACCGACTGGAGCCGTCCCGTGCCGCCACGCGCCCGTCGAGCGACTGCGCGGACTTCAGGGTGACGAAGGGCCGCGCATCGAGGACGGAGCGCACCCACCGCTCGTTGAGGTGCAGGGACCGGGAGCGCTCGAGGCCGCCGATGCAGTCGACGCCGGCCTGCCGGAGCCGCTCGGCTCCCCCGGACGCGGCGGCGTCGACGTCGTCGGCCGCATGGACGACCCGCGTGATGCCCGCCGTGAGGAGGGCGTCACTGCAGGGGCCGGTGCGTCCGGTGTGGTTGCAGGGTTCGAGCGTCACGACCGCCGTGGCGCCGCGGACGTCATGGCCGCGGTTGCGCGCGTCCTCGAGCGCCGCCGGTTCCGCGTGCGGCGTCCCGGCTCCGCGGTGGTACCCCTCCCCCAGCGTCTCGCCGTCGGCCGAGAGCACCACGGCGCCGACCAGCGGGTTGGCGCCCCGCACACCACGGCCTGCGAGCTCCAGGGCGCGCAGCATCGCGGCGTGCTCGGCGGGGGACACCCGCGGCGACGTGGTGCTCATCGGAGCGTCGGATCCGGCAGGAGGGTCTCGATGCTCGGCTTCGCGGTGCGCTGGGCGCGCGCCCACACGAAGAAGCCGACCAGCGTGAAGGCCCCGTAGAACATGTACATGAACGCACTCGCGTAGTAGCCGGCACTGAAGAGCAGGGGCACCCCTACGATGTCCACCGCCACCCAGACGAGCCAGAACTCCACCCAGCCCTTCGCCATGCCGTACGTGGCGAGCAGCGAACCGACGAAGGTCCAGGCATCCGCCCAGACGGGTTCGTAGGAGCCGAGGACGCGGAACAGGGGGGTCAGCGCGAAGGTGCCGACGACCATGAAGATCACCATGCCGATGCGCGCCCTGCTGCCTGCCCACTGTGGCGTGACCGCCTGGCCGCCGTCGCCGTTGGCCCGGCTGCTCGCCCGCCACTGCCGCCAGCCGTAGACCGAGACCGCGATGAACATGATCTGACGCCCGGCCTGCCCGAGGAGGTTCGCGGCGCTCGCCGCGCCGAACAGGGAACCGAGGAACACGGTGAGGAGCAGGAGGTTGCCGATGATCCCCACGGGCCAGGCCCACACGCGCCGGCGCATGCCGCCGAAGGCGCTGAGCAGTCCGAAGACGTTGCCGACCACCTCGCGCAACAGGAGGGAGCTGTTCCCCACGGGGATGCGGGCTTCGAAGAGCCACTGCAGAAAGTCCATGCCGATCCTCCACCGGTCCGACGCGGCTCCGGGTGATGGCGCGGCAGGAGGCAGCGTGCCGTGGCGAACCACGACATGGCCGCAGGCCGACGAACGGACCGCGGACGGAGCCCTGCTGTGCGTGCTTCTCCCATCCAGACTTTGACTGTCGGTCCCGGAATTCCACCGGCTCAACCGCCCTCGCCCGCGGGTGCGGGGCGACGAAGCGGGTCGCGGACTATCACCGCCGGTTCGGACTTACACCGACCCCGGAGCACGTACTGCGGTGATTATTTCACAGCACGACGACCACGCCCGCTGTCACGTCCCGATTCCTCCGACGGCGATCAGGGCGACGCCGTCGTGCGGGGGATGTCGAACTGGTACGTGGCGGGCGCGCTCATGCGGGAGCGCACTCGCCGAAGGCACGACGAGGGCGGGCACCGACCGGTACCCGCCCTCGTGGCGTGTGTGACGCCGTGCTACTCGGTGTTCGAGGAAGCCTCGGGCTTCGCGGCGGGTTTGGCGTCGACACCCGCCTCCTTGCGCTGCTGCGCCGTGATGGGCGCCGGGGCCGCCGTCAGCGGGTCGTAGCCGCCGCCCGACTTCGGGAACGCGATGACGTCGCGGATGGAATCCGTACCTGCCAGCAGCGACACCACGCGGTCCCACCCGAGGGCGATCCCACCGTGCGGGGGCGCACCGTACTTGAATCCCTCGAGGAGGAAGCCGAACTTCTCCTGCGCTTCCTCGGCGCCGAGGCCCATGACCTTGAAGACGCGTTCCTGGACATCCCGTTGGTGGATACGGATGGACCCGCCGCCGAGCTCGTTGCCGTTGCACACGATGTCGTAGGCGTAGGCGAGGGCGTTCTCGGGGTCCGCGTCGAAGGAGTCCATGAACTCGGGCTTCGGTGAGGTGAACGCGTGGTGCACGGCCGTCCACGCCCCGCCGCCCACGGCGACGTCACCCGCCGCGACGGCGGCGGAGGCGGGCTCGAACATCGGTGCGTCCACCACCCACACGAACGCCCAGTCGCCGTCCTTCAGGAGTCCGGTGCGGCGTCCGATCTCGACGCGCGCGGCACCGAGGATGGCGCGGGACGACGACGCCTCGCCCGCTCCGAAGAAGATGCAGTCGCCGGGGTTCGCCCCCACGGCTGCGGCGAGACCCTGCCGCTCGGAATCGGTCAGGTTCTTCGCGACGGGGCCGCGGAGGCTGCCGTCGTCATCGATGAGGACGTACGCGAGACCCTTGGCGCCGCGCTGCTTGGCCCACTCCTGCCAGGCGTCGAGCTGGCGGCGGGGCTGCGAGGCCCCACCGGGCATGACGACGGCCCCGACGTAGGGCGCCTTGAACACGCCGAAGTCGGTGTCCTTGAAGAACTCCGTCAGCTCGGTCAGCTCCAGCCCGAAGCGGAGGTCCGGCTTGTCGGAGCCGTACTTCGCCATAGCGTCCGCGTAGGTCATGCGGCGGATGGGCAGGGGCACCTCGACATCGATCAGCTTCCAGAGGCGCGAGACGAGATGCTCGCCGAGGGCGATGATGTCGTCCTCCTCGACGAAGCTCGCCTCGATGTCGAGCTGCGTGAACTCGGGCTGGCGGTCCGCGCGGAAGTCCTCGTCGCGGTAGCAGCGGGCCAGCTGGTAGTACTTCTCGAACCCGCCGACCTGCAGGAGCTGCTTGAACAGCTGCGGCGACTGCGGGAGCGCGTACCAGGATCCTGGCGCGAGGCGCGCGGGGACCAGGAAGTCGCGTGCACCCTCGGGGGTGGAGCGCGTCAGCGTCGGGGTCTCGATCTCCACGAACCCGTCCTGATGCAGCAATTCCCGGGCCACGCGGCTGGCTTCGGAGCGCAGGCGCAGGTTGGCCTGGGGGCCGGGGCGGCGGAGATCCAGGTAGCGGTGACGCAGCCGCGCCTCCTCGCCCACCTCGACGTGCTCGTCGATCTGGAACGGCAGCGGCTCGGACGTGTTGAGGATGGTCACCGTCTCGGCGATCACCTCGACCGCGCCGGAGGGGAGGGCCGGGTTCTCGTTGCCCTCGGGGCGCTGCTGCACGGTGCCGACGATCTGCAGGACGTACTCGTTGCGCAGGCTCGAGAAGACGTCCTCCTCGCGCACGACGACCTGCGCGAAGCCGGAGGCATCGCGCAGATCGAGGAACGCCACCCCGCCGTGGTCGCGGCGGCGGGCGACCCAGCCTGCCAAGGTGACGGTTTGTCCTACGTGCTCGGGCCGAAGGGAGCCCAGTTCATGCGTGCGGAGCACAGCATTCCTTCCCACAGATGTGACGGATGATCGCGGGCACGCGGAGCGCCTGCCTAGAGTTGTCTCAAGCCCGCACAACTTTACCGGCAGCACCCCGACGGGCCGGACAGCCGTCGCGCCGCTCAGGTCCGTCCCGGGGCGCGCACATGCATCCACACCTCTCGGTCAGGAGACACATGACGCAGCAACCCGGCCTGCGCCGCGCGATGGGCGGGTTCGACGCCACCACCGTGGGCGTCGGCGCGATGATCGGAGCGGGCGCCTTCGTGGTGTTCGCTCCCGCCGCCGGGTCAGCAGGCGCGCTCCTTCCCCTGTCCGTCGTGATCGCAGGCTTCGTGGCCTACTGCAATGCGGCGGCCACGGCTTCCCTCGCCGTCCGGCATCCTTCGAGCGGTGGCACCTACCTGTACGGCAGGGAGCAGCTCGGGCACTGGGCGGGCTTCGTGGCAGGCAGCGGCTTCGTGGCGGGCAAGCTGGCGTCCTGTGCGGCGATGGCCCTCACGTTCGGCCTCTACGCCGCCCCGGGACTCGAGAAGCCGGCCGCGGTCGCCGCCGTGGCCGGACTGACGGCGGTCAACCTCCTCGGCGTGACGCGGACGGCCCTGGCCACGCGCGTGATCGTCGCCGTCGTCGTGCCCGTCCTCGCCTTCGTGGTGGTCATCGGGTTCTCCTCTCCCGCCGTGGACGGACTACAGGCGGACCCCGCGCGCGACGCCGGTGTGCTGGGGGTCCTGCAGGCCGCTGCGCTGCTGTTCTTCGCCTTCGCCGGATACGCGCGCATCGCGACGATGGGCGAGGAGGTGCGCAACCCGCGCCGGAACATCCCGGCGGCCATCCTCGGTGCGCTCGGCTTCACGCTGCTCCTCTACCTGTTGCTCTCGCTCTCGCTCCTCAACGCCTTCGGCGCCGACGCCCTCGCGGCCAGCTCGGCCCCGCTGCGCGACCTGGTGGATCTTGCGGTCCCCGGCGAGGGGAGCATGGGTCGCGGCGGCGCGGTCGTGACGATCGCCGCAGCGCTCGCGAGCCTCGGCGCCCTGCTCGCCCTGATCGCGGGCGTGGGCCGCACGATGCTCGCGATGGCGCGGGGCGGTGACCTGCCGAGCCCGCTCCGGCGCGTCTCCGTCCGCTTCTCCGTCCCGTGGGTCGCCGATATCGTCACGGCGGGCGTGGTGGTGGTCCTCCTGCTGACCACCGATGTGCTCACGGCCGTCGGCTTCTCGAGCTTCGGCGTGCTCCTCTACTACGCGGTCGCCAACGCCTCAGCCTTCACGCTCACGGAACGGCAGTGGTACGCGCCGCGCTGGCTGAACGTGGTAGGCGCGATCAGCTGCGTGGTGCTGGCGTTCACGCTGCCCGTCGTGTCCGTGCTGACCATGCTGGGAGTCCTGGTGGCTGCGGCGCTGGCGCGCGTCGTCGTCCTCGCCCGGCGCCGCCGATCCGCCGGCCAGGAGCGCGGTGAACGGCGCGGCCGCCTCTGACGGCCGCGCTCACCCTGGCTCGCGCTCACCGTGGGTCCGCGGGGCGCCTCGCACGCTCGGAGTGCCCCGAGGGCGGGGCGCCTGACGCTGCGCCCCGGCTTCAGGACCTCGCGACGCTCGGGCGCAGATCGGCCTGCGGGGGCGTCCAGGACGCCGGATCAGCGGCCACCTGCTCGCCGGAGCGGATGTCCTTGACCTCGTGGGACCCGTCCGCCGCGGTGAACCAGACGAACGGGATACCGCGCCGGTCGGCGAACTTGATCTGCTTGCCGAACTTCTCCGCGCCGGCCGCCACCTCGGTGGAGATGCCGCGCTGCCGCAGCGCCGCGGCGACGTCCTGGGCCTCGGACCACGCGTCGTCGTCCGTCAGGGTGACCAGCACCGCCGTCGGGACGCCGCGTGAGACCGTTGCGAAACCCTGGCTGAGGATGCGCGAGACGATCCGCGTGACGCCGATGGAGAGCCCGACGCCGGGGAACGTCCGGGTGCCCTTGCTCGCGAGTGCGTCGTAGCGGCCGCCGGAGCAGATGCTGCCGAGGCCCTCGTGACCGTCGAGGACGGTCTCGTAGACGGTGCCCGTGTAGTAGTCGAGCCCGCGCGCGATGCTGAGGTCCGCCACGACCCGACCAGGAGCGCGGCGCGACGCCTCGCCGACCACCTGCCGGAGTTCCTCGAGACCTTCCTCGAGCAGTTCGCCCGAGACGCCGAGGGCCCGGACCTGCTCCACGAAGGAGGTGTCCGCCGTCCGGATGCCCGCGAGGTCGAGGGCCAGGCCCACCTGGTGCTCGTCCGCCTGTACCTCGTCGCGGAGCAGCGCACCGACCTTCTCGGGGCCGATCTTCTCGAGCTTGTCGATGCTCCGGAGCACGGCCGCGGTGTCCTCGAGCCCGATGGCGCGGTAGAAGCCCTCCGCGAGCTTCCGGTTGTTCACCCGCAGGGTGAACGCCGGGATGGGCAGCGCTCCGAGAGCCTCGACGACCGCGAGGGCGAGTTCGACGTCGTACCGGAAGGGCAGGACGCCGTCCCCCACCACGTCGATGTCCGCCTGCGTGAACTCCCGGGCGCGGCCCTCCTGCGGCCGCTCACCCCGCCAGCACTTCTGGATCTGGTAGCGCCGGAACGGGAAGGCGAGGTGACCGGCGTTCTCGACGACGTACCGGGCGAACGGCACCGTGAGGTCGTAGTGCAGCGCGAGCCCGCTCTCCGACGCCGAGGCCTCCTCCGCCTGCAGGCGGGAGACCGCGTAGACCTCCTTGTCGATCTCGCCCTTGCGCAAGAGGTGGTCCACCGTCTCGACCGCCCTGGTCTCGATGCTCGAGAACCCGTGCAGCTCGAAGGTCCGCTGGAGCACCTCGAGCACGTGCTGCTCGACGAGTCGCTCCTCCGGGAGCCACTCGGGGAAACCGGAGAGTGATGCCTTGCGGGCCATGGGGGTGTCCTCCTGAACGCGGATGATCGGTGCGTCCGGGCCACGCGCTCCCGCGCAGGCGGTCCGGTTCCGCCCACCAATCCTAGGCGGCGAGGCGACGCACCCGTGCAAGCGGTCCACGAGACTGCCCGGACAGCCGGTGCGCTCACCGGGAGGCGCGGCACAGCTCACGGCGCGCACCCGGACTCACGGGCCGCCGCGCCGCTGGATACAGTAGCCTCAGGGCAGGTTCCGCGGAATCACGCACCTTCGGCGCGATCCGCAGCACCCGTCCGACCCAGCACGACCTGCATGACCATGGCCCCGGCGTAGCTCAGGGCCATCCGACGAGCGAAAGACTTGTAGCGGTGACACACAGTCAGCAATCCGACGACACGACCATGGACCGTGACCTCCAGGAGGACAGCGCCCCGCGCGACACCTCCGGGACCGCACCGATGGCCGGCCCCACACCCGACGCACTGGAAACCTCCGAGGCTCCCCTGACGGTCGAGACGGCCGAGACGACCGAGGGTCCCCTGACGGACGACGCCACCGAGGCGACCGATGCTTCCGGGACGGACGACGCCCCCGATGCGCTCCACACTCCCGGGACAGCCGACGCTCCCGTCGCCTCCGACGTCGCCGACGTGGATGCGCCTGGGGTGAACGATGCTCCTGAGGCTCCCACGCCGGCCGATGCTGCCCGGACGATCTCCCCGGATGACGTCGCAGACGCCACGTCCCCGGATGCGACGGAGGCCGCAAGCCCCGCGTCCGAGCACGCCGACTCCTCGCCGGACGCCGCGCCCACCACAGCGCCCGACGCGACTATTGAGGCCACTCCCGACGCCGAACCAGTGCCGGCTTCCGCCGCGCCGGAAACGGCCGGGGCAGCCGCGCCCGAGCTCGCACCGGCCGCGACGGCGACGGCGGAGCCCGCCGCACCGCTCGCGGACGAGCCAGCCCCCCTGAGTCCGCCCACGCCCGCAACGGCAGCACCTCGCCCTCCGCTGCCCACGGCGATGGTTCCGCGCCCGTCGCGGAAGGCCGCACCGCCGATCGTCGCGCCGCCCGCGCACAGCACCCCCCTCGCCGAAGCCGCCAAGTTCGCCCGCGTCGAGGAGGACGGTCACGTCTTCCTGATCGTCGACGGCTCCGAGCACGCGGTGGGCCAGTACCCCGATGCCACACAGGAGGAGGCGCTGGCGTACTTCGTCCGCAAGTACGACGACGTCGCGAGCCAGGTCGCCCTGCTCGAACAGCGGGTGCACGCCAAGGCGCCGTCGTCGGACATGACGAAGACGGCAAAGCACCTGCGCGCGCAGGTGGGCGAGCGCACCATGGTGGGCGACGTTCTGGCGCTCGAAGCGCGTATCGATGCCCTGCTCGCCGCACTCAGCGGCCTGGAGAAGGCCGAACGGGCCGCGCAGGAGGAGCTGAAGGCCAAGGAGCTGGCAGCCCGGGAGGCGATCGTCGCCGAGGCCGAGGAACTCGCCGGACGCGACCCGGCCACCGTGCAGTGGAAGGCCAGCAGCACGCGGATGAACGAGTTGTTCGAGGTGTGGAAGACCGCCCAGAAGACCGGGCCGAGGCTCGGACGGGGCACGGAGGACGCCCTCTGGAAGCGGTTCCGCTCCGCGCGGACCGTGTTCGATCGGCATCGCCGCGCCTACTTCTCCCAGCTCGACACCGACAACGCCGCGGCGAAGCAGGCCAAGGAGGCGCTGATCAAGCGCGCCGAGCAGCTCTCCGAATCGACGGACTGGGGCCAGACGGCCGCTGAGTACCGGCGCCTCATGGACGAATGGAAGGCCTCGAAGCGGGCCAGCCGGAAGGACGACGACGCCCTCTGGGCTCGCTTCCGCGCCGCCCAGGACCGCTTCTTCGAAGCCCGCAAGAGCGCCAACGAGGCCGTGGACGAGGAGTACGCCACGAACCTCGTGGCGAAGGAGGCCCTGCTCAAGGAGGCGCGGCAGATCCTGCCGGTCAAGGATCTCGCGGCGGCGAAGAAGGCCCTGCAGTCCGTCCGCGACCGCTGGGACGAGGCAGGCAAGGTGCCGCGGGCGGACATGGGGCGGATCGACGCCGGCCTCCGTCAGGTCGAGGACGCCGTCAAGGCCGCGGAGGACGAGAACTGGTCGAAGACCAATCCCGAGACCAAGGCACGCACCAACAGTGCGCTGAGTCAGCTCGAGGCGACCATCGCGCAGCTCAAGGAGGACCTCGCCGCTGCGGAACGTGCGGGGGACGCGAAGAAGATCGCGACCGCTCGCGAGGCACTCACCGCCCGCGAGCAGTGGCTCGAGATGCTGCAGCGCTCGGCACAGGACTTCTCCTAGCTACAGAGCTGCCCGCGAAGCCCTCCGGTCCCGTTGTCCACAACGGAGCCGGAGGGCTTTCACATGGGCAACGGGATGGCGATGCTGGGGTGATGCCGCCCCTGCACAGCATCCACGCATCAGCACCACCCGAGCGGGTGCTGGGCGACGGCGGTTCCCCCATCACATCCACCGGCGGTGCCCTGTTCCACGCGGGTGAGATCTTCACCTCGGCCGAGCTCCAGGCCATGCGACTCGACGGCCTCGTTCACCTCGTGATCGGGCAGTCCTATCTGCGCAGCGACTTCCGCGAGGATCCGGCCACGAGATCACAGGCCGCCGCACGCAGCGTCCCGCACTCCCTCCGCCCGCGCGTCGCCCTCGGCCGGTCCTGCGCCGCCTGGGTCTACGGGTGCGCCCCGGCGCCGGCCGTCATCAGCCTCGTGACGGACCACCGCCGGAGGACGACGGCGCTGCCGCCGTTCACCGCCGCCGTGATGCACCAGGTGGCGCTCGGCCCCTTCGACGTGAACCTCGTGGGTGGGGTCTCCGTCACCACTCCGCTGCGCACGGCGCTCGACGTCGCGGTGCACGGTGAGGACCGGGATGCCGTGCCCATCCTGCGAGCGATCGGCGACGCTCGCGAGCTGGACTGCCCCCTGCGGCTCGTCGAAGCCGCACTGGTCACCGCCGTCCGTGTGCCGGGGAAGACCCGCGCGCTGACCCGTCTGCGGCGGGCACAAGAACCGGAACAGGAAAGGAGCGCGCCGAGGTGAAGGGAGCGTCCATGCAGGAGGACGTCAGGAGCGCCGCTGCGAGCCCGTGGTGCGGTAGACGTCGAACACGCCGTCGATGCGCCGCACCGCGCTGAGGATGTGATTGAGGTACTTCGGATCGCCCATCTCGAAGGCGAAGCGCGACATCGCCACGCGATCCGACGAGGTGTTCACGTTGGCCGCGAGGATGTTCACGTGGTTCTCCGCGAGGACGCTCGTCACGTCGGAGAGCAGGCTCTTGCGGTCCAGTGCCTCGACCTGGATCTCCACGAGGAAGACGCTGGACTGCGTGGGAGCCCAGTCGACCGGGACGATCCGGTCGGGCTGGTCCCGGAGCTCCTGCACATTCCGGCAGTCGTTGCGGTGCACGGACACGCCGGAACCGCGCGTGACGAACCCGATGATCGGATCCGGCGGTACCGGGGTGCAGCATCGCGCCAGCTTGACCCACACGTCCCCGACTCCGCGGACCGTCACGCCCGAGTCGGAGAACTTCGGGCGTCGCGGCTGCGAGGGGACCACCGTCTCGGCGATCTTCTCCTCGGCGTCCTCGTGCCCGCCCATGAGCGCCACGAGGTGCTCGATCACGTTCTGGGCGGAGGTGTGACCGTCCCCGACGGCGGCGTAGAGAGCGGAGATGTCGTGGTGCTTGAGATCCTCGGCCACCGACATCAGCGCGCTGTGAGTCATCATGCGCTGGAGCGGCAGGTTCTGCTTGCGCATGGCGCGCGTCAGCAGCTCCTTGCCCTTGTCGATCGCCTCCTCGCGGCGCTCCTTGGTGAACCACTGCCGGATCTTGTTGCGCGCCCGCGGGCTCTTGACGAAGCCCTGCCAGTCCTGGCTGGGCCCCGCCCCTTCGGCCTTGGAGGTGAAGATCTCCACCCAGTCGCCGTGGTTCAGCTCGCTGTTGAGCGGGACCAGCTTCCCGTTGACCCGGGCACCGATGGTGCGGTGTCCCACCTCGGTATGGACGGCGTAGGCGAAATCGACCGGCGTCGACCCGGCGGGGAGCGCCATGACCTCGCCCTTGGGCGTGAAGACGAAGACCTCGCGGGCGTTGATCTCGAACCGCAGGGAGTCGAGGAACTCGTCGGGGTCCGCGGTCTCCTGCTGCCAGTCGACCAGGCTCCTCAGCCAGCCCATGTCCCCGTTGTCGGGGGCCTCGAGCTGCTTGCCGCCGTTCTTGTACTTCCAGTGCGCTGCCACGCCGTACTCGGCCCGGCGGTGCATGTCGTGGGTGCGGATCTGGATCTCCACCGGCTTGCCGCCCGGACCGATGACCGTGGTGTGGAGCGACTGGTACATGTTGAACTTGGGCATCGCGATGTAGTCCTTGAACCGCCCGGGCAGGGGGTTCCAGCGCGAGTGCAGGGAGCCAAGGGTCGCGTAGCAGTCACGGACGCTGTCCACGAGGACGCGCACGCCCATGAGGTCGTGGATGTCGTCGAAGTCCTTACCGCGGACGATCATCTTCTGGTAGATCGAGTAGTAGTGCTTCGGCCGGCCGGTGATGGTCGCCTTGATCTTCACGGCCCGCAGGTCCTCCTCGACCTGGTTGCGCACCAGACCGAGGTGCTTCTCCCGCTCAGGGGTCCTGTCCCCCACCATCCGGACGATCTCCTCGTACACCTTCGGGTGCAGGGCGGCGAAGGAGAGATCCTCCAACTCCCATTTGATGGTGTTCATGCCGAGGCGGTGCGCCAGCGGCGCGAAGATCTCGAGCGTCTCCCTGGCCTTCTTGGCAGAGGAGGCCGCCGAGACGAAGCGCCAGGTCCGCGCGTTGTGCAGGCGGTCGGCCAGCTTGATGACGAGGACCCGGATGTCCTTGGCCATGGCGACGACCATCTTGCGGACCGTCTCGGCCTGCGCGGCGTCCCCGAAGGACACCTTGTCCAGCTTCGTGACGCCGTCCACGAGCATGGCCACCTCGGGGCCGAAGTCGCGCTTGAGCTCCTCGAGCGTGTAGGAGGTGTCTTCGACGGTGTCGTGCAGCAGCGCGGCGGCGAGCGTGGTGCCGGTCATGCCGAGTTCGGCGAGGATCGTGGCGACCGCGACGGGGTGGGTGATGTAGGGGTCACCGCTCTTGCGCTTCTGCCCCTCGTGGCTCCGCTCGGCGACGAGGTAGGCGCGCTGGATGAGGTCCAGGTCCTCTTTCGGGTTGTTCGCACGGACGGTTCGCAGCAGCGGCTCCAGCACGGGCGAGTACCCGGACGATCCCCGCCCCGTCAGGCGGGCGATGCGGGCCCTGGTGCGTCCGCGCCGACCGGGTGCCGCCTGGTCGCCCGGCGGCAGAGGCCGTGCCGACGGCGGGGTCTCGGGCTGCACGAGCCCGCGGGAGGGTTCGGGCGACCGGGGTGCGTCCGTGGCCACCCTGCCCGCCGATGCTGGCGCGCCGGCGTCCTGACCGTCCATCGGACGATCGACGGGTTCCGCCGCTTCAGCCATGCGCACGTTCCTCGGTCTCGATCCAGGGTTGCGAGGCACTCATCCGCCGTGCGGAGAGCGCCGGTGACAAGTCTAGCCGCGGAGGAGCGGCCGTTCTCCGCGGCTCCTCCGACTCAGACCGATGCCTCCTCGAGTGACCGGCGGTTCTGCACCTTCTTCTCCTGCTTGCGCAGCTCCGGTTCGTTGAGCCGCAGAGCGGCGTACAGCGGGGCGGCGATGAAGATGGTGCCCAGTGTCCCGAGGATGATCCCGATGAACAACGCGAGGGACAGGTCCTGGAGCGTTCCGGCGCCGAGGAGGAAAGCACCGATGAACAGGATGGAGGCCACGGGGAGGATCGCGACGACCGAGGTGTTGATGGACCGGACGAGCGTCTGGTTCACCGCGAGATTGACCTGCTCCGCGAACGTCCGCTTGGTGGAGATGGTCACGTCCGCTGTGTTCTCCCGGATCTTGTCGAACACCACCACGGTGTCGTAGAGCGCGTAGCTGAGGATGGTCAGGAACCCGATGATGGCGGACGGTGTGACCTCGAAGTCGCTCAGCGAGTACAGCCCGGCGGTGACCACCATGACCACCACGAGCGCGGCCATCGCGGCCAGGGACATCTTCCACGTGCGGAAGTAGATGGCCATGAAGATGGCGGCGAGCAGGACGAACGCACCGAAGCCGATCAGCGCCTGGCGGCTGACGTCCTCGCCCCAGGTCGGTCCGACGAAGCTGGAGGTGACCTGGTCCTCCGAGACGCCGTACCCACTCACGAGGTTGTCGCGGACGCTGAGCGTCTGGTCGTCGGTGAGGCGCTCGGTCTGGACTCGCATGGTGTCCGCGGCGATGTTGGTGACCCTCGGGACGGCGTCGGGAACGACGTCGGTCACCGCGCCCTCGCCGATCGCGACGTCGGTGTTCTCCGTGGCCGAGACGGTGAACTCGGAGCCTCCACGGAAATCGATGCCGAGGTTGAAGCCGCCCTTGACCACCGGGATGATGATCGAGATGAGCACCGCGATCCCCGCGATCAGGAACCAGAGGTTGCGCTTGGCGACGAAGGGGTAGGAGCGCTTCCCCGAGTACAGCTCGTTGCCGAAGGTGGCGAAGCTGGTGCGGCTCATTCGTGGGTCTCTTTCTGGGAGGAACCGGTACGCCCGGCGACGGTGGAGCCTGTGCGTCCGGCGGTCGGCTGTTCCATACGCTCCTCGGAACCGCTGCGCCCGGCGAGCGACTTCTGCTGCTCGGCGCGGCGACGCTCGGCGATGGTCATGCGACGTTCCGCCTCCGCCTCGGCCTTCTTGTTACGGGCACGCGTGACGACGACCCGCTTCTCGTCCGGATCGCGCAGGCGACCGGCACCGCGGTACAGCGGGATGCCACCGAGGCGGCTCGGATCGAGCCCCGACCACGGGTGGCCCTCGCCGAAGAACTTCGTCCTGGCCAGCAGCCTGAGGACGGGGTGCGTGAAGAGGAACACGACCACGAGGTCCGCGATCGCCGTCAGTCCGAGGGTGAACGCGAAGCCACGGACGTTCCCGACGGCGACGAAGTAGAGCACCAGTGCGGCCAGCAGGTTCACGGCCTTCGAGGCCAGGACCGTGCGCTTGGCGCGTCGCCAGCCGTTCTCGACCGCCGACACCAGACCGCGCCCGTCGCGCAGTTCGTCACGGATACGTTCGAAGTAGACGATGAAGGAGTCGGCCGTCTGGCCGATGGCGACGATCAACCCCGCCACACCGGCGAGCGAGAGACGGTAGTTCTCCGTCCAGCCGAGGATGCAGATGGCGAGGTACGTCAGGACACCTGCAACGACGAGCGAGGCGATGGTGACGAGGCCCAGCAGGCGGTACTGGAACATCGAGTACACGGCGACGAGGCCGAGCCCGATCAGACCCGCGATCAGGCCGAGCCTCAGCTGGTCCGCGCCCAGGGTGGCGGAGATCTGCTGCTCGCTCTGGATCTCGAAACTGATCGGCAGGGCCCCGTACTTCAGCTGCTCCGCGAGGGCCGCTGCGGATTCCTCGGTGAAGTTGCCGCTGATCTGCGGGTTACCGTCCGGGATGACGACGTTCGTGGTCGGCGCGGAGACGATCCGGCCGTCCAGGACGATGGCGAACTGGTTGCGGGGATCACCCCGACCGATCGCGTACAGGCGCTCGGTGACCTCGCGGAAGATCTCCGTGCCTTCGTCGTTGAAGTCGATGTTCACCGCCCAGGTGTTGAGCGACTGGCCCTGCGAGCCGCGCTGCAGGCCGAAGCTCGCCGAGGAGATGTCCGTGCCGGGCACTTCCACGGGACCGAGGATGTATTTGCCCTGGGTGTCCGGTTCGCACGCGACGAGCGGCTGATCGGCGGGGGCAGGCTCCTCCGCGGGCTCCAGGGAGGCAGGGTCGAGGCAGTCGAGGGCCTCGAATTCCCGGTACAGCTCCGGGGTGATCCAGTTCGGGTCGCTGGCGTTTTGCGGCTCTGCGGCCGGCTGCGGGAGTGCGTCCTCCGCGACGGGCGGATCGGCCGGCGCGGCCTGACCGGGACCGCCGGCCAGGACCGGCCGGAACTCCATCTGCGCCGAGGCCTGGATGAGATCGCGCGTCTCGGGATCCGGAGTGCCCGGCAGCGAGACGATCACGTTCTGGCCGGACTGCGTGTTGATCTCGGCCTCGGAGACGCCCGATCCGTCGACGCGCTGCCGGATGATCTCCACGGCCTGGTCCAGCTGCTCGGGGGTGATCTCGCTGCCGTCCTGCACGCGGGGGGCGAGGATCATCTGCGTGCCACCCTCGAGGTCGAGGGCGAGGCGCGGGCTCCAACTCGCGGTGCTCCAGTAGGAGCCCGCTCCGAGGAGGATCGCGAGCAGTGCTGTCAATGCACCCAGCCAGACTAGTGTCCGCTTGGCTGCCGTCCCGGGGCCGGTACGAGGCATGGTGGGGTGTCCTTATGCTGAGGCGCGCGTCATGGCGCCGGTTCGGTCCTTCGACGGGCGCAGCACGCTGTCCGCGCCCCTGGACATGCTAGTTGTCGCGCTTGACCGGGGGGTCGTTCGGACCCAGCGGGTCGCGCCCCTCGCGGTCCTGGTCGGGCAGGCCGGCCGCGCCGGTGGATGTGGCGGCGGTGGAACCGCCCGCGGTCGTACCGGTGGACCCCGTGGACCCGGCCGGGGCGGAGCGGTCGACGTCGTCGATCGAGGAGGCGTCGTCGGGGACCGACGAGGAGCCGAGCTCGTGCGCGGTGGCGTCGTCAGCGGTCGCCGTGTGGTCGACGTCGTCCGAGGAATCGGCGGCGGTCTCCTGCAGCACCACCTTGGAGAGAGCCTGCGTGTGCACCGTCGCGAAGGTTCCGGGCGACAGCTCGAGCACGGCCTTGTTGTTCTCCTGGTCGATCGACACGATGGTGCCGTAGAGCCCGAACTGGGTCATGACCTCGGTGCCCGGCTCCATCTGCGTCCGCATCTCCTTCACCTGCTGCTGGGCCTTGCGTTGGCGCCGGAACATGGAGAAGAGGAGGAAGGCGAGGAGCAGCGGCAGCAGCAGGCTGAAGATGTCGAACGGAGGGGCTTCTCCGGAGGCGGTCTGGGCGACTACAGCAGCGAGCACGTGGGGTTCCGATCCTGGGACTGGGTGTGGACGGCGTGGATGTGGGCCGGCACACGTTCGTGAGACACCAGTGTAAAGGTGAATACCGGGCGTCCCGACGTCAGGACTCGGGCTTCGCCCAGCTGTCAAGGGTCGATTCGCTGCCGAGGAGGTCTTCCGGAGCCACCGAGAACAGGTCCTCGGGCATGGCTGCCGCGACGTGCGGAGGCATGACCAGGCCGAGGTGCTGCCACGCCGCAGCGGTGGCGATCCTGCCGCGAGGGGTGCGTCCGAGCATCCCCTCCCGCACGAGGTAGGGCTCCGCGACGGTCTCCACCGTCTCGGGTTCCTCGCCCACGGCGATCGCGAGGGTGGAGAGTCCCACCGGACCTCCGTTGAACTTGGTGATCAGGGCGGTCAGCACCGACCTGTCGAGGCGATCCAGGCCCCGTGCGTCCACCTCGTACATGTCGAGTGCCGCGCCGGCCGCCCGCGCGTCGATGAGTTCCTCGCCGTGCACGAGGGCCCAGTCGCGGACACGGCGCAGCAGGCGGTTCGCGATACGCGGTGTGCCACGCGAGCGGCCGGCGACCTCCGCGAATGCGACCGAGTTGACCTTCATGTCCATCAGCATGGCCGACCGCCGCAGCACGAGTTCGAGTTCCTCCGTGGAGTAGAACTCGAGGTGCCCGGTGAAACCGAAACGGTCCCTGAGCGGTCCGGGCAGGAGTCCGGCCCGGGTGGTGGCGCCCACGAGGGTGAACGGAGGGAGTTCCAGCGGGATGGCCGTGGCCCCCGGGCCCTTGCCCACGATGATGTCGACGCGGAAATCCTCCATGGCCATGTAGAGCATCTCCTCGGCCGGGCGGGACATGCGGTGGATCTCGTCGAGGAAGAGCACCTCCCCCTCGGTCAGCGAGGAGAGGACGGCGGCGAGGTCGCCGGCGTGCTGGATGGCGGGGCCGGAGGTGATGCGCAGCGGCGCGTTCATCTCCGCGGCGATGATCATGGCGAGCGTCGTCTTGCCGAGTCCGGGTGGCCCCGACAGCAGCACGTGGTCCGCGCTGCGCCCGCGCATCCGGGAGGCCTCGAGCATCAGGGAGAGCTGGCGCCGCACCCGCTTCTGCCCCACGAAGTCGTCGAGGTTCTTCGGCCGGAGCGCGGCCTCGACCGCGCGGTCCTCGGGGTCGGCGGAGGCCGCGACCAGGGGGACGTCGTCGGGCTGGTGGTCCGGATGCCGGTCCGTCACGAGCCCACCGTCGTCCTCGTCGGGGCACCGGATTCGCGCGTCCCGGCGGACCTCGTGCGCGCCGAGCTCCGGGCGCCGTCCTGCCCGAGCCGGCGGAGGGTGAGTTTGAGGATCTGGCCCACGTCACCGGTCGCCGCGACCTCGGGCGCGTCGGCGACGGCTGCGTCGATGGCCGCGCCGGCGTCCTTCTCCGACCAGCCGAGGCCCATCATGGCGGTGAGGACCTGACCCTGCCACGTCGCCAGGGGGACGCCCGGCGCCGAGTCGAGCGGTACGAGCTTCCCGGCGAGCTCGAGCACGATCCGACGGGCTCCCTTCGGGCCAATGCCGGGTACCTTGCTGAAGGCCTTGTCATCTCCGGCCGACGCCGCGACGCGGATGGCCTCGGGAGTGTGCACCGCGAGCACGGCCAGAGCCAGGCGCGGGCCGACGCCGCTGACGGCAAGGAGGGTCTCGAAGACCTCGCGCTGGTCCGCGTCCTCGAACCCGAAGAGCGTCATCGAGTCCTCGCGGACGATCATCGCCGTGGCCACCGTGGCCTGCTCCCCCGTGCGCAACCCGGAGAGGGTCTGCGGCGTGGCCTGCACCTGCATGCCGAAACCGTTGACGTCGATCACGGCGGAGTGCAGACCGACGTGGGTCACTGTCCCGCGGAGGGAATTGATCATGGGGTGCTCCAGGGGGCGGAGGGACGGGAGATGAAGAGGTCGTTGACGTACCGACGGTCCACGTGGCGGCTGACCGCACCGCTGCCTTCGAAGATACGTTCTATTGCAGAACGGTACCGGCCGGGGTGCCGCCGGTCGAGCCGCCACACCGACGCGGGCGCGGCGCGGGCGCTCGGGCGACGCGAGAGCCGTCGCTCGAGCAAAGTGCAGAGCCGACTCTCGAGCAAACGTACGTCACCGACGTCGGGCGCGGGCTTCCGCCTCGGCCCAGATGCGCTGCGCCGGTGTGATCGCGGCGCCGCTCGCGGCTCCCCCGGTCGCGACGGCACCCGCGCCCGCACTCACGCCGCTGACGCTACGGCGCCACGCGTGCGTGATGGCGAGTGCCAGGGCATCCGCCGCGTCCGCGGGTCGCGGCGGCGTGTCGAGGCGCAGGATCTTCGTCACCATCTTGGTCACCGCCGCCTTGTCGGCCTGACCGTTACCGGTCACCGCCGCCTTGACCTCGGTGGGAGTGTGCAGGGCGACCGGCACGCCGCGGCGCGCCGCGGACACGATGACGACGCCGGAGGCCTGCGCGGTGCCCATGACGGTGCTGACGTTCAACTGGCTGAACACACGCTCGACCGCGAGCGCGTGCGGCTTGTGGAGATCGAGCCACAGGTCCACCGCCTCGGAGATGACGAGCAGCCGCTCGTCGAGGCTCCGGTGCGCTTCCGTCCCCACCACACCCACGGCCACGAGGGTGGAGCGCCGGTTCGGTTCGACGTCGACGACCGCGAGCCCGCAGCGCGTCAGTCCCGGATCCACGCCCATGACCCGGTACGTCACGGCAGGTCCCGGGTCGTGAGAGCCGCGGCGGCCGCGCGCATCACGGGGAAGGCCTCGATGTCAGTCGTCCTCGAGCTCGGCGAGCACGTCGTCGGGGAGGTGCGCGTTGGAGTAGACGTTCTGGACGTCGTCGAGCTCCTCGAGTGCGTCCACGAGCTTGAGGAACGTGCGCGCGCCGTCCGCGTCGAGGTCCACCTGCATGGAGGGGACGAACTCGACGTCGTCGGTCTCGTACTCGATGCTGCTCTCGTCCAGCGCGGCGACCACGGCGCGCAGGTCCTGGGGCTCGGAGACGATCTCGAACGAGTCGGCCGATTCCTTCACCTCGTCGGCGCCGGCGTCGAGGACGGACATCAGCAGTTCGTCCTCGGTGAGACCGTTCTTCGGCAGCGTCACGACACCCTTGCGTGTGAACAGGTACGCCACGGAGCCCGGGTCGGCGATCGTACCGCCATTGCGGGAGATGCCGAGGCGCACCTCGGAGGCGGCCCGGTTCTTGTTGTCCGTGAGGCACTCGATCAGCAGGGCCGAGCCCTGGGGTCCGCGCGCCTCGTACATGATCGTCTGGTAGTCGACTGCCTCGCCGAGCAGGCCCGCTCCGCGCTTGACCGCGCGGTTGATGTTGTCGATGGGAACCGACGTCTTCTTGGCCTTGGAGACAGCCAGCTCGAGGCCGGGGTTGCCCGCCACGTCCGCGCCGCCCGCACGCGCCGCGACCTCGATGTTCTTGATCAGCTTGGCGAAGGACTTCGCGCGCTTGGCGTCGATCGCGGCCTTCTTGTGCTTGGTTGTTGCCCATTTGGAGTGGCCCGACATGCTTACGCTTCTCCTCTGATCATCCGGATGAAAAGTTCATGGACCCGCCGCTCGCCGGTGACCTCCGGGTGGAAGCTCGTGGCCAGCAGGGTGCCAGAACGCACTGCGACAATCCTAGCGGCGCGTTCGGGCGCCGAGCCGGGCCCGGCGACGTCGTTCCCCGCACTGTCGTGTACGGGGTGTGAGGGCCGATCCGCCGACGCAGCGGGAGGGGTGGGCGCGGCCGGTACCTGGGCGAGGACCTGCACGGCCGGCCCCACCTGCTCCACCCACGGCGCGCGGATGAACACGGCGCGCACGGGCTCGGTCGCAGCCGATCGGTCCGTCGCGGCGAGGCCCTCGAAGGCGAGGTCCGTCTCGAAGGACTCGCGCTGGCGGCCGAAGGCGTTCCTCCGCACCACGATGTCCAGTCCACCGAGGGTCTGCTGGGGGTTCCCCTCCCGGTCGAGCGAGGGGTCCGCGACGACGTCGGAGAGCATGATCATGCCGGCGCAGGAACCGTAGACGGGCAGGCCCTGACGGATCAGTTCGCGCAGGGGCCCCGCCAGCCCGAACGTCCGGGTGAGCTTGTCGATGGTGGTCGACTCGCCGCCCGGGATGATCAGGCCGTCGATCGCCTCGAGCTCGGACGGCCGCCGTACGGGGATGGCCCGGGCGCCCAGCGATGCGAGCGTCGCCACGTGTTCGCGCACGTCGCCCTGCACCGCGAGCACTCCCACGACGACGGCGCGGCGGCCGGGCTCCGGCCCGGACTCCAGCCCCGACGACGGCGCGGGTCCGGGAGTTCGCTCCTCCCCCACACGGACGGAGCGACCTGCCGGGGACGGCACGATCTCCGCAGGGGACAGCACGGGGAGGGATGACGTCATCAGGCAAGTCTAGGTCGCCCGGGCCCGCGGTCCCGCGCCGCGCATGCCGGGCCGACGCCGGTGACTGCGATAGTTTTGACGCATGAATCCCCTTCCGGTCCTCCTGGGCAAGGCCGTGCGGTTCGCCTCCCGCCTGCGCGGCGGCGGCTCCGCCTTCCCGGGCCTCGTGGTCGAGCGCCTCGACCCCGCCTTCATGGGCCGCGCACTCTCGACGGTGCCCCGCGGCGTCGTGGTCATCAGCGGGACGAACGGCAAGACGACGACCACCAAGATGGTGGTGGAACTGCTCGAGGGTCAGGGCCTGACGGTCTTCACGAACCGCACCGGCAGCAACTTCACCCGAGGCGTCGCGGCAGCCCTGCTGGGCGCGGTGGACTGGCGCGGCCGCCTGACGGCCGACGTCGCCGTCCTGGAACTCGACGAGGCGCACGCGGTGCACTTCGTGAAACTCGTCCCGCCCCGCTACTCGCTCCTGCTCAACGTGCTGCGCGACCAGCTGGACCGCTTCGGCGAGATCGACGCGACCACGCGGCTGCTCGAGCGCATCGCGATGGCGACCACCGGCACGGTGGTGCTCAACCGCGAGGACCCCCGCGTCGCAGGGATCGCCTCCTCGGTAACCGGTGCCGCCGTCACCTACTTCGGCCTCGACGCCTCGCTCCGCAGCACGTTCCCGAACGACGACGAACTACGCGGTGCCGAGGGCACGGCGCCGGCGTCCGCGCTCCCGGCCGACGTCGTCCTCCGCTCGGTGGACGGCGCCTCGGCGCAGTTCGAGGTGGACGGGGTCCGAACCCGCACGGACCTCCGCCTGCGGGGCGTGTACAACATCTTCAACGCGGCAGCCGCGCTCGCCGCGGCTCGAGCTGTACTCGGTACCGCCGCGGACACCGACCGGCTCTTCGAGTCCCTCGCCGCCGTCGAACCCGCATTCGGCCGCGGCGAGAGCCTCGTGGTGGACGGACAGGCCCTCGAGCTGGTGCTCGTGAAGAACCCGAGCGGGTTCCGCCTGGGCCTCACGTCCTTCGACCCCGCGGGGTGCGCGACGATGATCGCCATCAACGACAACTACGCCGACGGCCGGGACATGTCCTGGCTGTGGGACGTCGACTTCGACTCGCTCGGCCTGGGCGGCGTGGAGATGGTGAGCGGCGTCCGCGCCTACGACATGGCGTTGCGGCTCACGTACGACGACGTCCGGGTGGGCGCCGTCGAGCCGGACATCACGGACGCCCTGAAGCAGTTCATCAGCGGCTCCCAGGGCCGTCCCAAGCGCATCTTCTGCACGTACACGGCCATGCTCGCGGTACGCCGCGAACTCTCCAGGATCACGAAGGTCGAGGTGGTCTCCTGATGACCGACGTCCCATCCGCCGCCGCCCTCAGCGAGGCCCCCGCCGATCCCGCGAAGGGCTCGCTGCGGATCCTGCAGCTGTACCCGCGGGAGATGAACATCTACGGCGACTACGGCAACGTGCTCGTGCTGAAGCAGCGGCTCGCCTGGCGTGGCTACGGTGCGGAGATCCTCGAGCACAACGTGGGTGACTCCTTCCCCGAGGACGTCGACCTCATCGTGGGCGGCGGCGGCCAGGACAGCGGGCAGGTGGTCATCCAGGACGATCTGCAGGCGATCGCGCCGAGGCTCCGCGAACTGGCCGAGGACGGCACACCGATGCTGCTGATCTGCGGGCTGTACCAGCTCTTCGGCAACGAGTTCCGGACGCACGAGGGAACGGTCATCCCCGGGATCGGGGTGCTGGACCTCGAGACCCGCGGGGGTACCGAGCGCCTCATCGGCAACGTGATGGCCGAGAGCGAGGAGTTCGGACAGATCCACGGGTACGAGAACCACAGCGGGCAGACGTTCCTCGGAGAGGGGCTGAAGCCGCTCGCCACGGTCACCAAGGGCGCGGGCAACAACGCCGAGGAGAGCCACGAGGGCGCGCGGCACCGCAACATCGTGGCCAGCTACCTCCACGGCTCGCTGCTCCCCAAGAATCCGGCGATCGCCGATTTCCTGCTCCGCACCGCGGCGGAGCGGAAGTTCGGCGCGTTCCAGGACGACGGCGTGGACGACACCCTGGCCGAGCTCGCCCGCAAGCACGCAGCGGCTCGGCCCCGCTGAGCTGATACCCGCTCGCGGAGAGCATGCCCTGCTCGGCGTCAAGGCTCACGGAACGGCCCTCGCGGCCCCGGCCCCCTCGGTAGCGTCGGAGGCGGGAATCAGAACCGATCCCCGACACCCGAGGGACAGCCGGTCGGCGTCCGCGAGAGGAACATCATGGCCAAGGGAGTAGCAACAGTCTGGGTACCGGTGGAGGACATGCAGCGCGCCGTCGCGTTCTACCGCGACACGCTCGGGTTCGACGTCCGGATGCAGGACACCGACTGGTCCGAGATCGACGCCGGCGGCATGACCATCGGACTCAACGCCCGGGAGAACACCCACGAGGGATCCGGCGGCGGAGCCGTGATCAGCCTTCAGCCCGAGGGATCCATCGAGGACGAACTCGAGCAGATCTCCGGCCGCGGTGGCGCGTCCATCGAGGGCGAGATCAGCGAGTACCCGTGGGGGCGCATCCTCCCCTTCAAGGACAGCGAGGGGAACGACCTGCAGCTCTACTCCCCGCCGAGCGGAGACTGACCCTGGTGGTTCGTCCCTTCCGGCGGACGCCCCTACCGATCGTGCCATTGATGGTCCGGTCGGTCACCGCCGGCTCCGATGGGCGCTGACGCAGGGGCGGTCATCCTCGGGACGGACCGCCTGCTGCTCCGGCGTTGGGGCCCGTGCGATGCAGCACGCCAGCGTGACCTCTGGCTGGAGCGGGATCCGCGCGTCCCCCGCACCGCCGGATCGGCCCCGACGGACGGCCGGCGGTCGCTGGTCACCGTCCGGGCTGCGATGATCGCGGGCTTACCGACCGCGACGGCGCTGGTCTTCGCGGAGTACGAGAGACCTCGAGGGCGACGTAGTGGGTGACGGCCGCGATGGCTCGCCGGAATGGACGTACGGGTCATGGTGATTGCCCTTCCCCTGCCTGCGGGGTGAGCTGTCGGTATCGGATGGGAGTCATCCGGCCGTCCTCCCGGTCCCGCGTGCTGTCCCTGCAGGCGCGGACGCTCCTGCAGGTCCTTGGCACGGAGGCCATGGGACCGGCTCAATTCCGAAGGTTGTTGCCGCAAGGGCGTCTGGAGCGCCTGCGATGGCCCGGTGGATCCCTGGTTCCCTCGTGCCTGCCAACGGCGAGTCACGAGGGGGTGCAGCGGCAGCGCTCGGCATTCTGCACGGGAGTGGGTGCCCGGCGTAATGCCATGAACACTCCCCGAGAACACCCAAGACGAGTTGTGATGCACAGCACCTTGACCAATACCCCTGGGGGGTATAAATTCGGTGCTACCTCAGAAGGTGGTCTCCCAGCCCCTCGGGACGAACGCCGTACAGGTCAACTGCACCGCGTGATGTGAACCGGGCCTCACCAGCACTCACTCGAGGCTCGCTCATTCTTTCAGTGCGGCTACCTCAACACTTCGCGGCTCACCGATTGCGGGAGACCCCATGACTGAGACTGTCAGGACCCCGATAAACCTCACCGACATCAGCGGCACCCAGAACTCCGACGCGAACTCCCCTACAGCAAGGTCGTGTGGGTGCTGCGCGACCCGGCAAGTCACTGCAGCGCTGCCGGCGACTGAGGCCACCGTGTCGGCGGGGCCCCCTCCCCTCGAGGGGGCCGGGGAAAGATCCATCATGAGCAAGAACCAGAACATCAACAACCAGCAGCACCACCCGGCCGAACCGGAATCGACGCACGGCCAGGCGATGCCCGGAAGCCACGCCCATCCGGCGATCTCCGCCAAGGAGCATCCCGATCAACGCCACGACTTCGGCCATCCTGCGGATCACAGCGGGCACGCGCGCGGCAAGGGTCGCGGGGCGGGTCATGGCGCGGATGAGGATCATCAGGTCCACTCCCACGGGGAGCATGCCGGGCACTCGACGGCGATGTTCAAGCACCGGTTCTGGATCAACCTGGTCCTCGCGGTTCCCGTGGTCGCTTTCAGCCATATGTTCACCATGCTCCTGGGGTACCTGCCGCGGGAGTTCCCCGGCTCGACGTGGATCGCTCCGATCCTTGGCACGGTCATCTTTGTCTACGGCGGTGCCCCGTTCCTCAAAGGCGGTTTGACAGAACTGAAGTCCCGGCAGCTGGGCATGATGCTGCTGATCGCGATGGCGATCAGCGTCGCCTTCATCGCCTCCTGGATCACGACCCTTGGCATCGGTGATTTCGACCTGGACTTCTGGTAGGAGCTCGCCCTGCTGTCGTCATCATGCTCCTCGGTCACTGGATGGAGATGCGGGCCCTCGGCTCCGTCGCCGGCGCCCTGGACGCCCTGGCAGCACTGCTCCCCGACGAGGCCGACGGAGTGACCGGCACTGGCGCCGAAACAGGCGTCGAAACCGTGCCCGTCAGTGCCTTGGTCATCGGTGATGTCGTGCTCGTACGCTCTGGCGCCCGGGTTCCCGCGGACGGGCAGATCGTCGACGGTGTCGCCGAGTTTGACGAGTCGATGATCACCGGCGAATCACGCACTGTTTCCCGCTCCATCGGCGAGACCGTCGTAGCCGGCACGGTCGCCACAGATAACGCAGTCCGCGTGCAAGTGAACGCCGTCGGGTCCGAGACCACTCTGGCCGGGATCAAGCGTCTGGTCGCCGAAGCCCAGGCGTCCTCCTCGAGGGCTCCGGCTCTCGCGGACCGGGCCGCGGCACTGCTGTTCTACTTCGCACTCGGCGCCGGCATCCTGACCTTCATCACGTGGATGCTCCTCGGCAGCCCGGATGATGCGGTGATCCGTACCGTCACCGTCCTGGTGATCGCCTGCCCCCACGCCCTCGGACTGGCAATCCCCCTGGTCATCGCCATCTCGACCGAGCGCGCTGCGAAGGCCAGGGTCCTGATCAAGAACCGGATCGCCCTGGAACGCATGCGGACCATCGACCTCGTCCTGTTCGACAAGACCGGCACCCTCACCGAGGGCAAACACGCAGTCACCGCAACCACCACCATCACCGGTGTCAGGGAGGCTGAACTCCTGGCCCTGGCCGGAGCCGCGGAAGCCGACAGTGAACACCCGGTCGCCCGCGCCATCGTCACCGCAGCACACACCAACCGCGCCGCAGCAGAACTCTCCTACACCGGGACCGGATTCAGTTCCATGACCGGACGCGGTGTCCGGGCAACCGTCAATGGCCACCAGGTGGCCGTCGGTGGACCGAACATGCTCGCAGAGCTCGGCCTCACCACCCCCGCAGATATTGCTGGGACGGTGCAGGAATGGGTGGGCCGTGGTGCCTCTGTGCTCCACGTCATCCGCGGCGGCTCGGTCATCGGCGCGGTCAGGCTCGAGGACAAAGTCCGCGAGGAATCCCGGGCAGCGGTGAAGGCGTTGCAGGCCCGCGGGGTGAAAGTAGCGATGATCACCGGTGACGCACGCCAGGTCGCCGACATCGTCGGCAAGGAACTAGGAATCGATGAGGTGTTCGCGGACGTCCTGCCGCAGGACAAGGACACCGAAGTCACGGAGCTGCAGGCCCGCGGCTTGAAAGTCGCGATGGTCGGCGACGGCGTGAACGACGCCCCTGCCCTGGCCCGCGCCGAGGTCGGCATCGCTATCGGTGCCGGCACGGACGTGGCCATGGAGTCGGCCGGCGTGGTCCTGGCCGGGAATGACCCGAGGGCGGTACTGGCTCTGATCGACCTGTCCCGGGCGAGCTACCGCACGATGATCCAGAACCTGATCTGGGCCTCCGGGTACAACGTGCTCGCTGTCCCCCTGGCCGCAGGGGTGCTGGCGTTCGCGGGGATCCTGCTCTCCCCCGCCGCCGGCGCGGTCCTGATGAGTGTGTCGACGATCGTGGTGGCGCTGAACGCGCAGCTGCTGCGCCGGATCGACCTCAGCCCGGAACGGGTCAGCTCAGACTGAGATCGCCGCCGCTTGGAGGTACCCCCCCCCGGGAGCATCGAACCTGCTCGACGATCTGTTCGTTGATCAGGTTCGGTGCTCGTAGCGGCACTGGTTACGCTGGACGCCCAGGCACGAAGGCGGAACCTACCGGCGTCGCTCGGTCACCCCTCCATCGCCGTATATGTCGGGAAGCCGCGTGAAGCACAGCCACGACAGCAACGACAGCAACAAGGGAAGGACGGTGAGAGTGGTGAGAGCTGGAATCAGCTACGGACCGCGTCCTCTCGCACCGCTCCGCACGCCCCTAACTTCCCTGCTTGCTGCCCTGCTCTCATTCGTCGGCCTGACAGCTGTGATCGTCGGGATCCTCGCCATGCACGTTTGGCTGGGTGGACACGGGGCAACAACCCATCACAGCGCGATCGCCCCGACGGTGGGCACCACGACGGTCAGCTCCACCCCCGCCTCTGCAGCAGGGTCTTCAGCAGGGTCTTCAGCGGCCTCTGCCGGCCATGCACATGACCATTCGGCGACCCAGCTGTTGCCCGCGCTGACCCAGTTGGCCGGTGATCACACCGATCAGGAAGTGCTCGCAGGGTGCGGTGCGGACTGCGCGGACGAGATGGCGCTGAGCATGTGTGTGCTGGCCATGGTCCTCGTCGGTATCGCCTGGCTCCTCACCCCGACCGGGCGAGCCCTCACGTCCTCGCTGCTGCGTCGCGGACCACCCCCGGCGTACTGGGCATCCCGACCAGCTCCCACCCCCTCACTGACTCAACTCTGCATCAGTCGCACGTAGAATCCGCGGCCTGCACCCCGGCATGACCGGTGGCAGGGCCAGTTCTCTCGCGTGTCCGCACCCTCGACGTGTCGACCTGAATCGACCCGGTCCGACGGCGTAGCCGGCACTGCCTCGCCCCTTGGCCCTGTCCGGGGTGAGCGACTGACACAACACCCACTGTGAGCTCCGAAGGATCTGACCATCATGAAGCGTTACTTCTCCATTGCCGCCCTGAGCCTCGCCACGGCCCTCACCCTCTCTGCCTGCGGCACAGACTCGGGCACCAGCACCAGCACCAGCACCGCCACGACCAGCACCCAAGCTGCTGCTCCTGCCTCAAGCGCAGCTGCTGAAGCGTCACCCTCCGCTGACGCGTCAGCGACCCCCGGCTCGGAGGCTGTGTCTGAGGAGCACAACGACGCGGACGTGATGTTCGCGCAGATGATGATTCCCCATCACAAGCAGGCCGTGGAGATGAGCGACATGATGCTCGCCAAGGACGGCATCAGTTCCGACACCATCAACCTCGCAACGAGGATCAAGGATGCCCAAGGCCCCGAGATCGAGACCATGACCGGTTGGCTCGAGGCCTGGGGTGAGCCCATGGAGCCCGGAGGCGGCATGGAAGGCCACGACATGGGCGACATGGGATCCGAGTCTGAATCCATGGGCAGCATGGAGGGAATGATGAGCGAGGACCAGATGTCCGACCTCGAATCCGCCGAAGGCACCGAAGCATCGCGCATGTTCCTGGAGTCCATGACAGCCCACCACGAGGGCGCGATCGACATGGCGCACACCGAGATCGAAGACGGCGAAAGCCCTGAAGCGATCGAACTGGCGGAAACCATCGTCACCACCCAGCAAGCCGACATTGACGAGATGAAGGAGCTCCTCGCGGGCCTCTGACCTCACGCCAGCAACACCACGCAATCCACCCCTTGGACCCGCTCCGTAAGGACCGCGTCCAAGGGCTGTGATTGCTCTCTGACAGGTGCCGGTGTGGGGGCCCCGTCCCCTCCATACCGGCACCGTTCCGGCCACTCACCGAGCCCTCGATCGCCGCCCTCGCCGTGCTGCTCGGCGCCTGCGCCACCCCAGTCTCGACCTCCCTGGACACACCAGCGGATGCACCGGCGGCGCCCGCGCCAGCGGCGGGCTACCCGTCCGGTCACATTCATGGCATGAGCGTCGACCCTGGTACCAATCGCATCCTGCTCGCCACCCACGACGGACTCTTCGACGTCACCCATTTGCCGGCCCGACAGGTCGGCCCGACGATCGACCTCATGGGATTCACCAGCACCAGCGACGGCACCCTCTACGCCTCGGGTCATCCAGGACCCGGCACGGATCTCCCCGACCCTGTCGGTCTCATCACCAGCACTGATGACGGCCGCACCTGGGAACCCGTGTCACGGCAGGGCGAGACGGACTTTCATGCCCTCCCCGCAACCAGCGACGGACTCATCAGGCATGACGGACACATCATCACCAGCCCCGACGGTCGCACCTGGACCGTCACAGCTGAGACCTCGCCCGCCTACAGCCTCGCCGGCGCCGGCAACAACACGGTCCTGGCTACCACCGAGAGAGGCCTCTACCGGTCCGAGGACAGCGGAACCACGTGGGCGCCCGTTACGACCGCGCCCTTGCTGATCTTCACGACCTTCGCCGGTGAGACAGCGGTCGGTGTCACCCCTGACGGATCAATTCACGTCAGCGCTGATGCCGGTCTCACCTGGGAAGAAGGCGGTGCCATCGAAGGAGAACCTGCAGCGATCGCCGCGGCGCAGACCGACAATGACGGCCACCGCATCTGGGTAGCCACCGCCGAAGGAATCGAGGTCTCACGTGATGACGGGGAGACCTTCGCACCGCTCACTACACCGTGATCCCCTGTGATGGTGTCTACGGAGCAGCTTCCCTACTCAGACCCCGACGACGGTGAGCCAGCCAGCCAGGGCCAGAAGGGTGATGACCAGGACCGGGATGGTCAGGACGATGCCGGTGCGGAAGTACTGGCCCCAACCGATGTGGATGCCCTTACGATCCAGGACGTGCAGCCACAACAGCGTCGCGAGGCTGCCGATCGGCGTGATCTTCGGGCCGAGGTCGGAGCCGATGACATTGGCGTAGATCATTGCTTCCTGCGTCAGGCCGGTGGCTCCCGCTGCGCCGATGGCGAGGGAGGCGATGAGAACGGTGGGCATGTTGTTCATCAGGGAGGCGAGGACCGCGACGATGACGCCGACCCCAAGTGCGGTGATGAGCACACCGTTGTTGCTGATGGCAGAGAACACGCCGGCGAGTTCATCGGTAAGGCCTTGGTTCCGCAGCCCGTAGACGACCAGGTACATGCCGATGGAGAACAGGACGATCTGCCAGGGCGCTTCCCGCAGGATCCGGGGTACCGAGATCCGTCCGTCCGGGAGGACCGCCATACCGCCACCAGCTGAGGAGAGTGGTGCGTCGTCGGCGTCCGCATGGGAGGTCTCTATGTCGGCTGTGGAGTGAGCGCCGTTCCCGGTGCTCCCGGTGCCACTGGTGGAGCGGTGAGCTGCACCGACGGTTTCGTGGTCGAGGTCCGCTGCCCGATCATCAGTATCAGTTCCGGACGTGGCTGCCTGCGTTGTCGCCGGAGCTACCACTGAGGCTGCTACTGGGACTGTGCTTCGGGGGAAGAGGAACGCGGGTTTACGGGATGCGACGAGCATGAGGACCACGGCGCCCACTCCGGCCACGGCCGAGAGGGGGATGTTCAGTGGATCCGCGGCGAAGTAGCCGAGGAGCAGGACCCCGAGGATCACCCAACCGGTCTTGAACGTCAGGGGGTCCGCAATCGCTGACCTGGGTGTCCCGAGGACGCTCATGTCGTAGGTGCGTGGGATGACCTTGCGGAAGAACAGCAGCAGGACACCGAGACTAGCAGCGACGGACACGATACCCACGGGGACCATGACGGCGGCGTACCGGGCGAAGCTGATGTCGAAGAAGTCTGCGGTGACGATGTTGACGAGGTTGGACACGACCAGGGGCAGGCTGCCGGCGTCGGCGATGAACCCGCAGGCTATGACGAACCCGAGGGACGCCTTGGCCGGGAACTTCAGGGCCAGGAGCATCTGGATGACGATCGGGGTGAGGATCAGCGCTGCGCCGTCGTTCGCGAACACGGCCGCGATCGCGGCGCCGAGCAGCACGATGAGCGTGAACAGGAGCCGCCCGTTACCCCGCCCCCACCGGGCCACGTGCAGTGCTGCCCAGGTGAAGAACCCCGACTCGTCGAGGATCAGCGAGATGATGACGATCGCGACGAACGCGAAAGTCGCGTTCCACACGATGTCCCAGACCACCGGTATGTCCGACAGGCTCACCACTGTGGTGACCAAAGCCAGGGCAGCGCCGCCGAGGGCGGACCAACCGATGCCAAGGCCTTTGGGTTGCCAGATGACCAGGGTCAGGGTGGCGAGGAAGATCAGAACAGCGACCACGGTCATGGCAGTCATAGCAGCAGGGCTCCTAACAGGAGGGCAGGAAGAATCGCACCGGTGAACTCATGGGTGAGCTCACCGATGAGGAGGCGCTGGTGGGCTCAGCGGGTGGTGAGGGTGGTGTGAAGCGTGGTGACGCGCTCGAGGATGTCATCGCGGACCAGGCGCATCCGTCCGATGCCGCCGATTCCGCGTGCACTGGGCTCGTCGGTCTCCCACCGCTCGTACAGGGTGCCCTCGACCTCGTCGACCTGCGCTTCGGCGCCGAGGAGGACGACAACGTCCGCCTGCTCCTGATCCTCGATCGTGATCTGCCGGGGGACGTTCTGGCTGATGTCGACCCCGATCTCGGCCAACACCTCAGCTGAGAGGCCGTTGATCGCGGACCCGGGCTTGGAACCGGCCGAGGCTGTGGTCACGGAGCCCTCGGCGACCTTGTCCATCAGGCCGGCAGCCATCTGCGACTTCCCACCGTTCTTTACGCATACGAACAGGACAGCGGGCTTATCGGCCTTGAAACTCATAGGGGCACTCACTTCTTCTGGTCTGACGGGCGGAAAGCAGGGAGCAGGCAAGGCCTAGCAGAACCGGGCAGGACCCGGAGGGCTGTGGGGTTTATCTGCGTTCGGCGAGGACGCCGGCGAGAGCATCCAGAGCACCGGGCACGATGGAGAAGTACGCCCACACGCCGCGCTTCTCGCGGTGCAGGATCCCGGCGTCGACGAGGATCTTCAGGTGATGGGACACCGTGGGCTGCCCGAGGTTCAGCGGTCCGGTGAGGTCACAGACGCACGCCTCGTTCTCGGCGCTGGCCGAGATGAGGGACACCAGGCGCAATCGGTTCGGGTCGGCGATCGCCTTGAACTGTTTGGATAGCTCGTCAGCGCGCTGCGCGCTCATTGCCGGCGTCCCGGACGGTACGCAGCATCGGCCCTCATCAGCCACCTCAGTGGTCGCCAGGTCCGTATCTGCCGCCAAGATTCGAGGTTCGGAGATCGTCGTCATGCCCCCAGCATACCTGCACATTGACAACCATCGATATCAATCCGCATACTCAATATCGAAGCCAGTCAATCTCTTCCGGGTGCTCGTACAGGCGAGTACCCGGTAGCTGTTCGACTCCGCTACACCATTCACGAGGCCTGCCCGAAGCACCGGGACAGCGCGAAGACCGAAGGATTCCCCATGACCACCGAAACAGCCGCTGGAGCAGCAGAGAGCATCCCTGGGACGTCCTCTGAGACGAACGCGACGGACACCCCAACTGGGAAGAAGCCGTCGGTCCTGTTCGTCTGTGTTCACAATGCAGGTAGGTCCCAGATGGCGGCCGCGTACCTGAATCACCTCTCCGAAGGCCGTATCGAGGTCCTGTCCGCAGGCTCCCAGCCCGCCGACCAGATCAACCCCTCAGCGGTCGAGGCGATGAAGGAGGAGGGCATCGACATCACCGCCGAAACCCCGAAGATCCTCACCACCGAAGCAGTCAAGGCGTCCGACGTCGTCGTGACGATGGGCTGCGGAGACGAGTGCCCGTACTTTCCGGGCAAGAGGTACGAGGACTGGGTCCTCGAGGATCCTGCAGGGAAGGGCGTCGAGTCCGTCCGCCCGATCCGCGACGAGATCAAGGGCCGCATCCAGCAGCTCATCAGCGAACTCCTGCCCACCGGTGCCGGTACAGGTACGCAGAGCACCTGACCCTCAGCCTTTCCCGTTCGTCACTTCCAGGATTCGAAAGGCGCGCATCATGACAGACCTGCGGCAGGAGAAAATCACCATTGTGGGATCCGGCCCCGAAAAGATCCGCTTCGAGTACGCCAGCGCGATCACCGTGATCCACGGGGACGCAAAAGTCACCGGCGCCACCCTCACCAACGCCATCGCCGGGGACGACCGGGAATTGGCTCCCACAGGGATCTTCGTGGCCATCGGGCACCTGCCCCGCACCGACCTCGTCCAGGACCAGGTCATCCTCGACGCCGAGGGTCACATCGTCATCGACGCACCCACCACCCTGACGAACTTCTCCAGTGTCTTCGCCCGCGGCGACGCCGTCGACCACCGCTACCGGCAAGCCGACACCGCCGCAGGCTCCGGATGCGCCGCAGCCCTGCACGCCGAACGCTACCTCGCAGCTCTCGAGGACGCCCCCAGCATCGCTACCGCCTTCATCGAGGAGAACGCCCATGTCTGACACCACCACCAGCACCCTCACCGCATCAGTCGCCACATCGGCGGACACGACGGGCGCCGGCGACATCATGCATCTGCCGGTTGCCGTGATCGGCGCCGGACCGATCGGGCTATCAGCGGCCGCGCATCTCCTCGAGCAGGGCCTGACCCCGATCGTGTTCGAGCAGGGAGACAGCGTCGGGACAGCCGTCCGACAGTGGGCGCACATCCGTCTGTTCTCGCCCTGGCAGTACAACATCGACCCCGCAGCCCGGCGGCTTTTGGAAGCCACCGGTTGGGTCGAGCCACGCCCAACCGCACTGCCGTACGGGCGGGAACTGGTCGAGTCCTACCTCGAGCCCCTCGCCGCCCTCCCCGCCATCGAGGAAACTCTGCACCTCGAAAGCCGTGTCACCGCGGTCACCCGCATCGGAATGGACAAGACCCGCACCAAAGGCCGCGACACCACCCCCTTCCTCGTTCGCGTCAGCGGCCCCGAGGGCACCGTCGATCACCTCGTGCGCGCCGTCATCGACGCCTCCGGCACTTGGAGCCAGCCCAACCCCCTCGGCCAAGCCGGGCTGAAGGCTTCGGGTGAAGGCAAGGCAGCCCGATTCATCACCAAGCCGTTGCCCGACGTCGTCGGCACCGAACGCGACCGCTTCGCCGGAAAGACCGTGATGGTCGTCGGCGCCGGCCACTCGGCCGCGAACACCCTCATCAACCTCGGCCAGGTCGCGAAGAACGAGCCCGGTACCCGCGTCCGCTGGGCCGTCCGCGGGAGCGGCTCTGCCCAGAAGCTCTACGGCGGCGGGGACCTCGACGGCCTGCCCGCCCGCGGCGCTCTCGGCAGCCGACTCAAGACCCTCGTGGGCGACGGCGTGATCGAGCTCGTCACGAACTTCACCATCACGAACCTCGATACGACCGATACGGGCCTGGCCGTGACTGCGTCGACGCCGGACGGACCCCGCACCATCGACGTCGACGTCCTCGTGCCCGCCACCGGGTTTCGACCGAACCTCGACATCCTGCGCGAACTCCGCCTGGAACTCGACCCCGCGGTCGAGGCACCGCGCGCGCTCGGGCCCCTCATCGACCCGGAATTTCACTCCTGCGGAACAGTCCCCGCCCACGGCGCCGACGTCCTCGCTCACCCGGAGAAGGACTTCTACCTCGTCGGGATGAAGTCCTATGGACGCGCACCGACGTTCCTTCTCGCCACCGGATACGAACAGGTCCGATCCGTGACCGCCGCGATCGCCGGCGACCTCGAGGCCGCCTCCCGTCTCCAGCTCGAACTCCCCGAAACCGGGGTCTGCAGCACCGATCTCGGCGGTTCCTGCGATACCTCCGCCGTGACCTCAACTGACTCCCAGGGTGCTGCGTCGACCTGCGGGACCGGGATCAGCGCTGATGTTTCCTGCGGGACCGACACACCAGAGAGCGGTAACACCTGTGATGTCCCTGATGCCGATGACGTCGTTGAAGCCGAGACGGCCGGTGGTGCTGATGCGGGAAGCTGCTGCTCGGCCCCGCAGCTGGTTTCCGTCGGCATCCCCCTCGGCTTTTCCACCGGCACAGTTCACGGCCGATCCGGCGACCCGGACTACTGATCAAGACCGCTTGGCTGGGTGGGGTCGGCGCACGAACGTCGATCAAGACCCGGTTGGCGATCCCGCCTGCCGGCCAGCGCACCAGGTAAGGACGAACATCATGAGCACGTCACCGACCGCCGACGCCCCCACGGGCGCGCACGAGCACGTCCTGCAGCGCATCTACGAGGAACTGGCCGCGACCTTCGACGGGCTGTTCGGACCCGAGATGGTCGAACGCTACGTCTTCGAGTCCTACACGGCCCTGGCCCGCACAGCGAAGATCAAGACCTACCTCCCGGTCATCACCCGCCGCTACGCCGTCGACCGGCTCAACGCCCTCGCCCACGCGCAGGGCAAGCGTCCCAGCGGCGTCCCAGAAGTCCTCTTCGTCTGCGTCCAGAATGCAGGCCGCTCCCAGATGGCCGCCGCCCTCCTCAAGGACCTCACCCAAGGCGCAGTGAACCTCCGCTCCGCGGGGTCCATGCCGGCCGAGCAGCTCGACGAGAACGTCGTGACGGCCATGAAGGAGATCGGGCTCGACCTCGACGAACAGTTTCCCAAACCGCTCACCGACGACGTCGTCCGGGCAGCCGACGTCGTCATCACCATGGGCTGCGGACATACCTGCCCCATCTACCCAGGGAAGAAGTACGAGGACTGGAACATCAGCGACCCCGCCGCCATGGACCTCGCAGGCGTACGCTCCATCCGCGATGCATTGAAAACCCGGGTTTCGAACCTCGCTTCGCAGCTCATGAGCTGACCGCTGGTCCTCATTGGACTGACGTCTCGTTGCAGGGCGTGGTGCAACTCACCGCGACACATCGTGTGGGACCTCTGATGGCACGCATACGGTTCGGCTTTCCGGAGGACACAAGGGTAGGAACGACGCAGCTCACCCGGCGCTGTCATGAGGACATAGCGGGACTGCACGAGGGCCGCTGTCCTAGGCGTCACCGCGGGATTGTGCATCAGGTGCCGGTTCCTGATCTCTTCCACGGCCCCGCTCGTGTCCTTCGCCGGCAAGGAGCACCCCCGCGACATGACCTTTCACGCGGCAGCCTGGGCATCGATCACGTCGCTCTTGACGGAGCGGCTCCGTACCGAGGCATCGCTCCACCGAACCCCGCGGCGTCATGAATCTTCGAGTGGGTGTCCACGCCGACGGTGCTTGTCCCGACAGGCTGTTCCACGGCATCGACGTAGCGGAGTTCGCGGACGCGTCACGGTCCAGCATTCCCCTCCTTCCCCTGTCTCCCCGCCCGGAAGCATGGCAGGGTCGCAACATGGGCGCATCCGGTGCAGGGAGACGGTCACGACTCACGGTGCCGGGCGGAACGGTGCTCGCGCTGATGCTGACCGGCTGTCAGCCGTTCGCCGGATTGGCCTGCCCCGCTGTCGGCTGGATCAACGTGGTCGAGATCAGGCTGGACGGTCCCGAGGACGACGTCGGGCGGGTTGCCTGGGTTCAACTCTGCGACGACCGCGGCTGCTCCACGCCGGCGGCTCCGCCGTCTCGTTCGGCAGCACCGCCGTCTCCCCCGGGTGTGGGCCCACCACCACCGCCGTCCCCACCCGCGTCATCCAGACCTTCTGTGACTGATCTCCCTGGGCCGTCCGCCCTCCCCACCGACACTCCGACGTTCGCGTCCGGGCCGGAGATGCCGGTGGTGCCGGACTACTGGACGGAGCCGGACGGGGACGGGCGCTGGAGGGTGCAGGTCGGCATGTCCACCCCCGACACCGTGACGGTCCGGGCCTTCGCCGCGGAGTCCGCCGTCCTCGCGGAGTCGACGGTGGATCTGACGTGGAAGCGGGTCGGAGGGTCGGAGGCGTGCGGCGGACCGATGGCCACCGAACCGCTCGGCCTGGCCATCCCCGGCTAGAGCGCCGACCCTCCGCCCGGCGTGCTGCTGAAGATCTGTCAATCCCTCAGCGCGCGTAGGTACCGTCTGCGCACGACGCGCTGAGCGACGAGGATCAGCGGGAAGACCGCCCGCCACGGCTGCGACGAAGAGGCACGCGTGAGAGACCGGACCGTGATGAAGACCGTGTCACCGTCCCGATGCACGATGAATGCCTCTTCCCCGCGCACAGGGTGCCCCGGCCGCGTCCGGTAGGAGAAACCGATCCTGTCCGGTTGCTCCACGACGGCAACCACCTCGACCGGTTCCGCCACGGTCAGACCGAGCAGGGTCGCGGTGACGGTGAGCCGCTCTCGCGGGACGACCGGCCCCGAGCTGCGCACGGAGAAGCCGCTGCGGGTCTTCACCGCCCAGCGCAGCACCTCTGCTCCGGTCCGTTGCCAGGTCGACTCGCCATGGCCGATGACGGCTGTCACCTCGGACCTGCGGAACGCACGATCGGTGGGTGGCCACAGCGGCTGATCCGGAGCGGTGGTCGCTCCGCCTGGGCTCACGCTGCCGCTCATACATCAGAATGTAGCCGACGGCAGAGGCCCCCGCCGGAGCGAGGGCCTCCACCGTTCAGGACGATCGCCGGATCAGGGGATGTCGCTCCGGGCGGCGTCCCGCTGCAGCTCTCGGGCGTCGTAGTCGGTCAGGAAGCCCTGCCGCTCGAGCGTCCGGGCGCTCTCCTTCACGGCCTTCACGTACGCGCCGTGGTTGCGGTACAGGCCGTCGATGACGTCCTGGGACAGCGGCCGCTCGTAGCCCGCGATGAAGCAGAACGAGGCGCCCGTCGCCGTGCCGAACCAGGTGCTGGTCGGCGCATCGAGGAAGGGCGAGCGGATGCCGCCCTGCACGTTGCCGAAGGCGTCGAGCACGGGAGCCCCGCCGCGCACGAGGATCGGCTCCGCGCGAGGAGGTGCGATCCCCTCCCTCACCCACAGGTCCAGGTTGCGGAGAGCGGCGTTGAAGAAGATGGAGCTCGGGAACCTGCTGCGCGGCCCCTCGTTACAGGAGGCCGGCGGTACGTCGCGGTCCGCCGCGAGGATGTCCGCGGAGGACGCCGAGAACGTCAGCTCGTCGGGCGTGGCGTGCCCGGCGCCCGCCATCTCGTAGTGCCGGTACTGGTCGCCGGGTGCGTCGCTGTCGGGACGGCGTGAGCCGATGCCGAGCAGGTAGTCGGACTGCGACATCAGGCGCATGATCGGCACCCCGACGTCCTCGAACTGACGGCGCTCGTCCGTGGCCGGCGGGGCGGGCTCGCACTGGTTCATCGGGTAGGCGCCGGCGAACGCACCGCCGGCCACGGCGACGAGGTACGCGTCGTAGATCGGCTCACCGTCGGACTGCACCACGAGGGGGTGCACACCGTTGATGTAGTTCACGAGGTAGCCGCCGGTCTGCGAGTAGCCGAAGCCGTAGGCGTGCTCCACGCGGGTGGTGGGCGATCCGTACCGGAGCGGGTTCGCGGCGTCGTCGCTCTTGAGCCACGCGCCGACCTGCGAGTAGATGTCCCAGATCAAGCCGTTCTCGGTGGTGCGGGAGGAATCCGCAGCAACCGTGGCGCAGTTCCGTGGGTCGGTGAGCGGCAGCGGGTTGGCGAAGGAGAGCGATGCGTACCGCTCGGGGTCGAAGTTCTTGAGCGCGTCGACCGCGATCGGCTTCGCCGTGATCCCCACCCAGGCGTCGCCGTTCGCGACGATCTGCTCCTGGGCTACCGCCCAGCCGATGTTGAGATCGAAGAGGTTGCTCGGGTTGAGCATCTCGACCACCACGTTGCCGCTGAACTTCTGGCCCTTCGCGGGTTTCCGCACGAGCACGCGGGTGGTGTAGGGGGCGTCGGCGGTGCGGATCTGTGCAGCGCCCGGCGCGGGCCAGGTGTAGACGTTCGAGGTACCGCTGACGAGGAATTCCTCCTCCACGTACCCGAGCGCCCCGAGGTCCTGCGGGACTTCCTGGTGGTCGGCCGCGCCGAAGGGATAGGAGTCGGCGGTGCTCGCCAGCGGCCCCTCCACGACAGGGATCGGTGTGGTCGCCGCAGCTGCGTTCGGGGCGGGCGGCGTAGGGGCCTTCGCGGCCGCGGGGACCGCGGACGCACCCAGCCCGGTGACGGCCAGGGTCATGCACAAGAGGACGGACAGGCGGGATCTCATCGATGCTCCTTCTCGACGCCGGGCTGCGCTGCCCGACACGCTCCGCGACACCCGGCTCCTGTGCCGGGCGTCCCCCTGTCAGCGCGGTCCGAGGGACCGCGATCATCAGGTGGCGAAGCATTCCGACAGTAGGTACGCGGCACGAGGAGGGTCAAGGGTGGTGCGGACACGTGCACCAACGTGCAAAAGTTGGTTCCCATGAGCAACCCTTTCCTCGCGCCGAGCACCCTCGACTACCAGCTGCCCCCCTTCGCCGACATCCGTGACGAGCACTACCTCCCGGCGTTCGACGCGGGGATCGAGCAGCACCTCGCCGAGATCGCCGCGATCACCGGCTCCGAGGAGGCACCGACCTTCGACAACACGGTCGTTGCGCTCGAACGTGCGGGCAGCACGCTCGACCGCGTGTCCCGCGTGTTCTTCAGCAACTCCGTCAGTCACGCCACCCCGGCCGTCCAGGACATCGAGCAGCAGATCTCGCCCCGCCTCGCCGAGCACGAGGACAACATCAAGCTCGACCGGGCACTCTTCGAGCGCCTGCGTCAGGTGCCGCTGGACGGGCTCGACGACGAGTCCGCGCGCCTCGTCGACGAGTACCTCCGCTCGTTCGTGCGGGCGGGGGCGGAGCTCGACGACGACGCCCAGGCGACGCTGCGGCGCCTGAACTCCGAGCTCTCGAGCCTCAGCACGGAGTTCTCGCAGAAGCTCCTGAAGGACACGAATGCCTCGGCACTGCTGCTCGACTCCCCCGAGGAGCTCGACGGCCTCTCCGCCGATGCCGTCTCGGCCGCGGCCACCGCGGCGAAGGACGCCGGACACGAGGGCAAGTACCTGCTGACGCTCATCCTCCCCACCGCGCAGCCGGCCCTCGAACAGCTGACGGACCGCGACGTCCGCCGTCGGCTCCACGCGGCGTCCGTCACCCGAGGTGCACGCGGCAACGACGCCGACACCCTGGCGATCGCCGCCCGCATGGCATCCCTGCGCGCCGAACGCGCCGCCCTGCTCGGCTTCGACTCGCATGCCGCGGCGGCGACCGACAGCCAGACCGCGCCGTCGTACGAGGCGATCATGCAGCGCATGCGGGAGCTCGCGGCGCCCGCCGTCCGCAACGCACGCGCCGAGGCGGCCGAGCTGGAAGCGGCGGCGGGTCACCCGATCGAGCCGTGGGACTGGGCGTACTACGCCGCGAAGGTGCGCAAGGCGAAGTTCGACGTCGACCTCGACGCCCTGCGCCCCTACTTCGAACTCGAGCGCGTGCTCCAGGACGGCGTGTTCCACGCGGCGGGCCGGCTGTACGGGCTGACCTTCTCGGAGCGCCCCGACCTCATCGGCTACCACCCCGACGTCCGCGTCTGGGAGGTGTTCAACGAGGACGGCTCGGGGCTCGGGCTCTTCCTCGGCGACTTCTACACCCGCGACACCAAGAGCGGCGGCGCCTGGATGAACTCCTTCGTGGACCAGTCGACGCTCGAGGGGACGCGCGCCGTCGTCATCAACAACCTGAACATCTCCCGGCCGGGGACGGGCGAGCCCACGCTGCTCTCCTACGACCAGGTGGTGACGATGTTCCACGAGTTCGGCCACGCGCTGCACGGGCTCTTCTCGGACGTCACCTACCCGATGTTCGCCGGCACCTCCGTGCCCCGGGACTTCGTCGAATACCCCTCGCAGGTCAACGAGATGTGGATCCTCTGGCCGGAGATCGTCGCGCACTACGCACGCCACCACGAGACGGGCGAGCCGCTCCCCCAGGACGTCATCGACCGCATCCACGCAGCCGGGGCCTGGGGTGAGGGCTTCGAGACCACCGCGTACCTCGGCGCCACCCTGCTCGATCTCGCCTGGCACTCCATCCCCGCCGGGACCGTCGTCGAGGATCCGCTGGCCTTCGAGGCGCGCGCGCTGGCCGAAGCCGGCGTGGACTTCGCCCCGGTGCCGCCGCGGTACCGCACGTCCTACTTCAAGCACATCTTCGCGGGCGGGTACGCGGCGTCCTACTACGCCTACATCTGGAGCGAGATGCTCGATGCCGACACGGTGGAGTGGTTCAAGACCTCCGGCGGCCTGACCCGGGAGAACGGCGACCACTTCCGGCGCGAGCTGCTCGCCCGGGGCAACAGCATCGATCCGCTCGAGGCGTTCCGGCGCTTCCGCGGGCGCGACGCCGAGCTGCAGCCCCTGCTGAAGCGCCGCGGCCTCGCGTGAGTGGTGCCGTGACAGGTGATCTCCCGTGGTGACCATCGCGCAGTGCCAGCGCCTCCAGACCGCCTGGCTCGCCGCCCTCGCGACGGCGACCGGAGGGAAGACGTTCTCGACCCACGGGAACACCTGGGTGTGGCTCCCCGCCCGTCGGGAGCTCGCCATGATGTTCCCGCCGTCGCTCAGCGCGCACTCCGTGCGTCCGGCGCTCGCCGAGGGCATGCGCCTCGGGGCCGCGACCGCGCGTGTGTGGCTGAACGGCGCCGTCGACCCCTCCGCGCTCGGTCCGCTCGGGTTCTCACCCGGCTGGCAGCCCTGGTGGATGGCTGCGCCGGTCTCCGCCGTCGGAGATCCTCGGGGCGAGCACCATGGTGCCGATGGGTCCACGGGCGAACCCGCCGGAGATCGTGCGGAGCGCCGCGCCGTTCTCACGGCCGACGTCCCCGACTACCGCGGGCCGCTGGAGCAGGAACTCCGTGTGGTCCGCTCGCAACCCCGGCAGGCATGGCACGCCGTGACCCGGGATCCTGGCGCCGGGAACATCACCGGCGCCGCCTACTCCTTCTATCCGGCCGGGGTGACGGGCCTGCGCGGACTCGGCGGCATCCATCACCTCGAAGTGCTGCCCGCGTACCAGCGGCGCGGACTGGCCACAGCACTGCTGAGCACGACGGCCCACGCTGCGCAGGAGGCGGGCGCCGAGCACCTGGCCGTCAACGCGACGCCGCAGGGCTACGAGTTCTTCTCGCGACGGGGCTTCACGCTCCTCGGGCGTGGCAGGACCCTCTCGATGGGTCTCTGAGCGGATCATCTCGCCGCTACTGTGGGTGCAATGAATTCCGAAGAGCGACCGTATCCGCCCCTGGCTGCCGGTGAAGCCGCAACTCTCTCGGGCTTCCTCGACTACCTCCGCGGGACTGTCGTCCTCAAGGCGCACGGACTCCGGGACGACGACGGTGCCCGGCGGCTTCTCCCCTCCGCCTCGACCGTCTCCGGGATCGTCCGGCACCTTGCGCACGTGGAGCGCAGTTGGTTCCACGACGACATCGAAGGCGACGTGGACGGTCCGTGGGCACGGTCACGCCGCAGCCGGCACCAGGAGTTCGCCGTCACGCCCGCGGACAGCCTCGACGAGATCGTGCGCGACTACGAGGCCGCCTGCGCTGAATCGCGGGAGATCCTGGCGCGGCACTCTCTCGACGACCCGTGCCGCGGCACGTCGAACGAGCACAACGTCCGCTGGGTCGTGGTGCACATGATCGAGGAGACCGCCCGGCACTGCGGGCACGTGGACATCCTGCGGGAACTGCTCGACGGCTCCACCGGTCAGTAGATCCACCTCGTTCCTCCCCCACCGCACTCGGGAACAGCGAAGGACCGCAGCCCTTCGTAGGCTGCGGTCCTTCTGCCCCGGTGGTGCTGGTGGTGCTGGTGGTGCTACCAGCCGCGCTCCGCCAGGCGGTGCGGCTGCGGGATCTCGTCGACGTTGATGCCGACCATCGCCTCGCCGAGCCCGCGTGAGACCTTCGCGATCATGTCCGGATCATCGTGGAACGTGGTGGCCTGGACGATCGCGTTGGCGCGCTCGGCCGGGTTACCCGACTTGAAGATGCCCGAGCCCACGAAGACGCCGTCGGCGCCGAGCTGCATCATCATCGCGGCGTCCGAGGGAGTCGCGATTCCACCGGCGGTGAAGAGCACCACGGGTAGGCGGCCTGCCGCAGCGGTCTCCCGGACCAGCTCGTAGGGCGCCTGCAGCTCCTTCGCCGCGACGTACAGCTCGTCCTCCGCCATGGAGGAGAGGCGGTTGATCTCGGCGCGGATGGTGCGCATGTGCATGGTGGCGTTGGAGACGTCGCCGGTTCCCGCCTCACCCTTCGAGCGGATCATGGCCGCACCTTCGTTGATGCGGCGCAGCGCCTCGCCGAGGTTGGTTGCCCCGCAGACGAAGGGGAGGGTGAACTTCCACTTGTCGATGTGGTTGGTGAAGTCGGCGGGCGTGAGCACCTCAGACTCGTCGATGTAGTCGACGCCGAGGGACTGCAGGACCTGCGCCTCGACGAAGTGCCCGATCCGCGCCTTCGCCATGACGGGGATGGAGACGGCCTCGATGATGCTGTCGATCATGTCGGGGTCGCTCATGCGCGAGACGCCACCCTGGGCGCGGATGTCCGCGGGCACCCGCTCGAGGGCCATGACGGCGACGGCACCGGCGTCCTCGGCGATGCGTGCCTGCTCGGCCGTGACGACGTCCATGATGACGCCGCCCTTGAGCATCTCGGCCATGCCGCGCTTTACCCTGTTGCCGCCCGTCTGTGCAGCAGCGGTCGAATTTCCTTCAACGGTGGACACAACTTGCCCCTAAGAGGTAGATGAAGCTGACACGTCATGATACGTCGCCTGAGAGGGCCGTCCGGCCCGCGGGAGGGCCACCGTCACGCGCCGTCATGCGCCGTCGCGTGCGCAACGCGGGCCTCCGGTTCCGCGTCGGCGAGTTCGCTCGCGCGTCTACCGGAGCGCCAGCGGAGACCGGCGAAGGATGACAACCGCCGGCCAGCCACAGCCGCCGGCCGTGGACCCTTCCGTAGACTCGTGACCATGACCGTGGGGACGAGTGGACGCGTGCAGGCACGACCTGGAGTGATCTTCACATGGCGCCAGGACGACCGAGCGTGACTCCCGTGAGCCGCCACGTGTTCGGGATCTCTCTAGCGGTCTGCATCGGCGTCACGATTCTCGGCGAGCGGTTGCCGGCGGGGTGGGGGCCCGCTTCGCTCCTTGCCATGGTTGTGGCTGCATGCGCGTTCCTGACGTGCTCCGTTCTCGACTATCGACGTGATCGAGCGGCGCTCAGCGCTGTCGAGGAGCAGCAGGCCGAATGACTGAGATGTTGACGACACCTGCTCTCTCCTCCCGAAGGGGGCGAGCCGACACTCAGTCGAGCCAGTCCGGGGGGCCGGCCAGGCCGATCCGGTAGCGCGCCGCCTCCTCGGAGGGGCTGTACGGCCCGAGGGCAAGTTGGAAGGTCCGCAACTGCACGCGGGTGCGCTGCAACCGGAGGCGGGCGGTGAGCGAGCGGTCGCCGCGACCGGGCACCCCGGCGAGGGGGGCCACGGACGGGGACACCACCAGCGCGCCGGCGCTTGCGATACCGCTGTAGAAGACCGCCTCGGCCCTGTTCAGCCCGCCCGGGGCGCCGAGGAACGCGAGGAGCTCGGCGGGGACCGGTTCGAGTTCGGGCTCCACCGCGCGGAGGGCCTCCGCGAGCTCCCGGCGACTGCCCGGCAGGTCCACGGCCCCGAGCGCCCGGGCGCTGAGCGACCACTCGGCGACGTAGGTGTCGGCCCAATCACGGCCGAACCTCGGTGCCAGGTCGTGTCCGACGGCCTCCTGGGCGGCGAGGAAGGCGTCCGTGAAGGCCAGGTGCACCCAGCGGAGCAGGGCGGGGTCGGAGGCGGAGTAGACGCGGCCGTCGTCGGTGGTGCCGCGGACCCGCCCATGCATACCCCGGACCCTCGCCGCCTCCCGCTCGGCGAGCTCCGCCGAGCCGAAGGTGCTCACGGTGAGCCAGCGCGCTGTCCCCGCGAGGCGGGCCCAGGGGTCGCTGCGGTAGGAGGAGTGACGCGCCACCCCGGCCATCGCCAGCGGGTGCGTGCCCTGCCCGAGAAGGGCCGCGACTCCACCCACCAGGGTGGAGAGGTCGCCGTGCACCCGCCAGACGACGCCGTCGGGCTCGAACAAGCCCGGCCCCTCCCCCACCGTGGCGATGTCGCGCACCCAGTCGGGAGCGCCAGTCGGGTCACCGGAGACCCGGGCGCGGAAGGCGCGGCGAACGCGATGGCCCAGGTCGGCGGGGCGCGGTAAGTGGCTGGCAGGCATCATGCTCCAACGGTAGGTCGAGGACGACGGACACCCGGATAGGACTCCACGACGAAGCGTAGAACACGGCCCTGACACCGCCGTCGACGCGCAGCCGCGCTCGAGAAGGGCCGTGCGCAGCTCGACGGACTGGGCCCGGATCAGGGCGGCGCCGACGCCGCGCCACCAGCGAGTCGAGGCGTTGGCACGCCGACCGGATCAGGTAGTCCTGCGGAGGCGGGACCTCTGCAACTCAGCTCGGGGACAGGGCGCGCATCACCCTCGGTACTCCTGGAGGTGGTTCTTCTCATCGGGGGTGGACGTTCGATGGAGCTGGATCCGATGGCCGTCATGGCGGAGGGCGTGGAGGGCTTGCTCCAGGGACTCCTCGCGTAGGAGGAGGAGATCGCTGTCGAAGGTGGATTTGACGAACACGGGCAGGCCCTGCCGGGCGACCGCAGTCGTGAGACCGGCAACGACTCCAGCCATCGTGAAGGGAATCGGCCCGCCGACGTAGAGGCAACGCCATCCCGCATCCACCTCGTCGGAGGAGAGACCGGCGCTGTCCTCCGCCACCACGGAGAGCTCCCTGGGGGTGCGGGTGATCGACCACACCCCGGTCAGTGGACCGAGGTTCTCAATGGAGCTGGACGGGTCGAAACGGTGGATGCTCAGTGAATTCGGGAGCAGTGTCAGGCTGACTGTCGGCGCGGTAGGCATTGGGTTCGTGGTCATGATTACACCGATTCGGTGTCGCGGAAGACGCTCAGGGTGGCGTCACTGTGATCGCCCGGCCACTATGACAGACGCCATCAGGGCCCTCCAACTCCGAGGGCAGAAGAGCAGGACTGGAGGCGTCATGAGGTCGCCGTCGGCCTTGGTTCTCAACGCGGTTCGTTGACCGGTGGAGACCGCGCTCGGAGTGCGATCTTCATTGACGCGCGGGGCCCGGTGGGCCGGTCCGCCGCCCGGTGGTTCACAGGAGATGACCGGCGGATGCCATGAGTCGTTCCACGGCATCAGCCAGTTCTGAAGGCGGTCGGCGTCCGTCGAGTTCGAGGGTTGCACCCTGTCGAAGCAGCGGTTCGACGTCGAGGACCTGCTGACGGATCACGGACTGTTCTGCCTCTGCGTTGCCGTAGGGATTGTTGGTACGAACGGATACGCGCTGGATGAGCACGTCCACCGGTGCGCTGAGGAGTACGACGGCCTCGAACCGGTCAGAGAACCGTCCCTGGTTCTCGACGGTTCCGGAGACGACGACGGACGAGTTCGAAGCGAGGTACGCGGCCATGCGCCTTTCGTCCCATGTGCCGTCTGCGAGCACCCAGCCGTCATCGTCGGTGTCGAGGGTCCGATGGCCCCGCCGGGACAGCTCGCCCAGCAGCGTCGTCTTTCCCGCGCCCGACATACCGGTGAGCAGGACTCGGGACATCAACTCAGCCTCACGACATTGCAGTTGCCCAGCGACCGACCCTTCATCGGGCGGCGGGGGTCGAGGCGTGGACGGCGATCGCGGTGGTGCTGGCGACGAGTTGGGCGATGTTCAGCCAGGGGTGGACTGCGCCCAGGTAGAGGGCGAGGAGGAGCGGGATCATCGCGAGGACGGTCATGTCCGTTCCGCGTAGGAGCGAGGACAGCTGATTCCTTGGTACGGGGCCGAATGGGGTCTCCACCGGCGGTGTGGTCCAGTCCGTCGGGGGGCGTGTTGCTGCCCGGGTGGCTCCGGCTCCCATGCCGGCACCGGCAAGGACACCCAGAAGCACGAGAACGGGTGTGCCGGCACCGAGGACCACCAGTGCCCCGGTCAGCGCACCCATCCACGCTGCCATCGCGAGTGCGGGCATGAGCGTCCGGCTGCACCGCATCAGGGCCGGGCTGATGGGTAGAAGCGTGTCGAGTTCGGTGACGACTGCTGTCTGCCGTGCGACGGTCCCCGTTCCTGCAGTGACGAGGCACCCGGCAATGAGGATGACGGTCAGTTGAAGGACCACAGGGAGGGCCGGCGTCATGACGGTGACGCCGACGCAGAGCCCCAGCCACACCAGCGCCGCGGCGGGCAGTGGTTGCAATCGCAGGAAAGCCACGACGTCGGCGCGGACGATGGCGGCGAGTGCCCCGCGGGCATGCCGTCCGTAGTAGCGCGAGCCACGGCGGCTGAGATGTGCGGAGGGCGCAGTCACCAGGGAGCGGCGAAGCTCGTTGAGATCGACGAAGACGATGGATGCCGCTGCATGGCCTGACACCGCACCGCCACGCTGCAACTCGATGCCGCGTACGGTGCCTACGCGGGGCACCACGTAGGCGAGGAGTGCCGCGGCAAGGCTGACGACGAGGACAGGAGGCCACACGCTGGAGGTGATGAACGGTAGGGCGGCCACCGGAAGGAGAGCGAGGAGCACCGCCGCCCGCAGCCCGGTGGTCGCCGGTGCCAGTTGCAGCACCGAGGCGCCGGCAACAGCGACGACGGCACCGCCTCCGAAGGTCACCGCGGCGATCCCGTGCGCCCATGGTGAACGGTCGACCGTGGTCAGGACACTGAACGGAACGTAGGCGATCGAAGAAATGGACCCGACGGCGACCAGTCGCGTGAGGAACGACGGAAGGACCATCGGCCGGCGATCGATCGGCAGCGGCAACCACCAGGCTCCTTCGGCCTGACCGACGGTGACAGGTCCCAGCTTGCGGGCCAGGACCACCACCCCGACCAGTGCCAGGTACGCCACCACCATCCAGACGATACCGGCGGGCACCACCTGCGACTGCTCGGCCACCAGCGTGGTGTCTCCGATGTTCCTCGCCGTGATCTCGTCGCGCAGTGCCACGACGAGGGACCCGACCATCATCATCAGGCAGACAGCTGCCAGTGCGTTCGAGTACACATCGACGAAGAGATCGCGGGCCGACGAACGAGCTCTGTTGTACTGCCGGGCTGCATGCCGGGTCGAACGAACGACATACCGAGCAAGGAGCACCGAATCCCCGTCAGGCATCGCCGGTCCCGGAGATTCGCCTGGAGAATCAGGCGCCCGCAATGATCTGCGCTCCCCGCTCAGTGCCCACCGTCGTCACGGTCTCGTCGATCACCAGGCACGACGTCGCCGTCCGGACCAACAGGCGCGCGTCATGAGTGACCAGGACGACCGTGGTGCCGGCATCCGCCCGCTCCCGGATCCGGCGGGACAACGCATCGCGCATCACCGGGTCCAGACGCTGCTCGGGCTCGTCGAGGAACAACAGTGACGACGGGCGGATGAAACCAGCGGCCAGAAGCAGACGCCGACGCTGCCCGGACGACAACGCATCGGGAACCGCATGAGCTCGGTCCGCGATGCCGAAGTAGTTCAGCTCGGCATCCACGGCCTCTTCGGGAGCACTCACGGAGTGACCCCGAGCAACCAGGAGTAGGTGTTCACGCACCGTCAACGACGGAAAGAACACGTCCTCGTCGAACACCGTGGCGACCTGCCGGCGGAACATCACGGCGTCGGGCATCACCGGCAGACCATGGACCCGCACATCCCCCGCCACCGGGTCCTGACGCCCCGCGAGTGTGCGGACGACGGTGGACTTTCCGGCACCGTTGAACCCCACCACCGCGAGAACCTCACCTGTTGTCACACCGAGGCTCACCTCCCCGCACACAGGAGTGCCCCCGTATCCGACGAGCAGACCAACAGCCTCGAGCACGTCCCCCACATCAGCCATACCCCAACCCTAGACCGGAACCACCCTTCGGCTGGCCAGGCCGGCAACGGCGGACTCGACGTCCGGGCAGCCCTGAGCAGGAGGGCTACGTCATCGTGCAGGAAGAACCACGCGTACATCGCGCTGTCAGCGCGGATCCGCCACCGTCCCGAGGAAGACGGGCAGGCCCGTCTTCCTCGTGGATGATCTGGTCGCCGAAGGACCTGTCGAAGGAGATGCTCACGTCGGGCACCATGGGAGCCGATGTTTCCGCCACGTTGATCTGCGTGACCGCAGCTGCCACCGTGCCTTTCTCGGCGACGGTGATGTTCGCGGACTGCGCCGCTCCTGACACGTAGGCGTCGGTCGTGATCGCGTCGACGTCGGGCTCGATTCCGATCGATTCGTCGAGGCCCATCGCCGCCAGGACCTGCACGACGACGGCACGGTCGACGGGGGCCGCGACCTGTTCGGGCGCGGAGCTCGAACACGCGGTCACGGTCACTGCCACCCCTGCTGCGGTCAGTCCGGCGGTACGCCGACACCACTGCTGATGGCGCATAGAAGAACACGAGCCCCGCGTCGCGCCGCTCCGGGCGACGTCAGGTCCAGTACAGGAGACGGGCGGCCGGAACGCGTCGCTCGAGCTCCTCGACGAACCAGGTACGCATCTCGGACATCGTCTGCTTCGGGTACACGTACTTCACCCCGCCGAACTTGGACCGCTTCTGACTGCGCAGGTCCTCGTCCATCTCGAGCTTCGTGCGGGGGTACCAGCTCAACAGCACGTCCTTGCTCGCGGGGGTGAAGCGGTGGGTGATGATCTCGGCGGTCAGGTCGAGGTCGGGGATGCCCTGGACGGCCGCCGCGACGTCGTCGAGCAGCGCACCGTACTGCTCCCGCCACCCGGGGACGGGCATGATCGGCGCGATGGTCAGGCCAACCCGGTAACCCGCGGCGGCGACCGCGCGCAGTGCGGTCAGGCGGGCGGGCATGCGGGCCGTGCCACCCTCGAAGCGATTGGCCACCTCGGCGGCATTGACGGAGAAGCGCACACGCGTCCTGCGGCCGTGGTCGAGCGTCACCAGCTCCCCGACGTCGTCGAACTTCGTGGTGAACCGCAGCGAGACGTCGTCGCCGTACTCCCCCGACCCGACGCGCGAGATTGCCGTGGCGAGTGAGCCCGTCACGCTCTCGATGCCGAGGGGATCGGTGTAGCAGGACAACTCGAAGGTTGTGCCCTCGTGGTCGCGCTCGATGGTGCCGCTGGTCACCGAACCCCTGCCCGCATGCGTGCGGATCCCACCGAGGACGTCGTCGATGTTCGCGTAGACCCGCGTGACCGGCGGACCCTGCAGCGAACCCGCGAGGTAGCAGTACTGGCAGTGCGCCGGGCAGCCCTTGGCGAGGTCGATCCGCCAGTCCGCGCTGGGTGGGATGGGCTGCGGCTTGAGCGTGCTCGGAGGCGCCACGACGACGGCGAGCGTGTTCTTCGCGGACGCGTAGGTCTCGCGTTCGGTGGCACCGCGGAGGCCCGTGAGTGCGTTGCCGGGCATGACGCGGATGTCATCGACACCGGCCATCTCGCAGCGCCGGATGATTTCGGCCGTGTGCGGCAGGTCGGCTGCAGCACGCGTAATCATCACGTGCTTCGGTACCCACAAACGGGTGGGCGACGGGGTCGAGGCGAGGGTGGTCAGGTCGATGTCCTGTGAGATCGTCATTACCCTTATCAACACCGATCGAGGCCCGGATGTTCCGCCTGGGCGGGGTCGGACGAGGGGTCGGACGAGGGAGTGAGCAAGAGCAGGAGGGCGCGGAACCGTGGGTCCGGGAGCTCCCGTCGTGAGCCTCCGACCCAGCTCGACCGTCAGCGGGTACTGGGGGGTCCTTGAGCGCGGCGGAGCCGGGCGCTCCGACGCGTCAGGCGGGACGCGCCTCGATCGACTGCAGGCGCACCGTCCGGATGCGCTGGTACACGGTGACGAGGCTCGCCAGGGCGAGTACCACGAGGACACCCAGCAGGACCACCTCCGGCAATCCGAGACCCGTCAGACCGGTCACCACGAGCACGGACACGAGGCGCTCGGCGCGCTCCGCCAGGCCGACGTTCGCGGTGAAGCCCAGCGACTCGGCCTTGGCCCGGGCGTAGGAGACGAGCATCCCCAGCACGAGGCATGCGAGGGCCGCCACCGCGATCGCGGCGTTCTGGCCGCCGGTGAAGAACCAGATGGCGACGGCGGCGAACAGCGCGCCGTCCGCGATGCGGTCCAGGGTGGAGTCGAGGAAACTGCCCCACGACCCTCCGTGGTCCTCCATGCGCGCCATGATGCCGTCGATCACGTCGGAGAAGACGAAGAGGGTGATCACCACTGTTCCCCAGAACAGCTGACCGAGGGGGTAGAAGACCAGCGCCCCCGCGGCCACCCCGATGGTGCCGGTGATGGTGACGGCGTCGGGCGTCACCCCCCAGCGCAGCAACAGTCTCGCCAGCGGGGTGAACAGGCGCGTGAAGAACCCGCGCGCGTACCGATTGAGCATCAGCCGGCCGTCCCGGACGGCTCGTCGGCGGGGTCCCGGGGCGGCTCGGCGTCGCCCGTGGTCCGAGCCGTCACGGCGGGCTCGGGATTCTCGGCGGGCCAGGCCGCGGCCACCTGCTCACGCACCTCACCGAGTGTCTGGGTGATCGCCTTCGTCTGCGCGATGATCGGCAGGAAGTTGCCGTCACCGCCCCAGCGAGGCACCACGTGCTGGTGGAGGTGCGCGGCGATGCCCGCTCCCCCGGTGACTCCCTGGTTCATCCCCAGGTTGAAGCCGGTGGGGCGCGACACACGCCGGAGCACCCGCATGGCCGTCTGGGTGAGCGACGCGATCTCCGCCGTCTCCTCCGGGTCCACGTCCGTGTAGTCGGGAACATGCCGGTACGGGCAGACCAGCAGGTGGCCGGCGTTGTAGGGGAAGAGGTTGAGCAACACGAAGGCGTGTGTGCCACGGTGCACGATCAGCGCGTCCTCGTCGCTGAGGTGCGGCGCGCGGCAGAAGGGGCAGGTCTCCTCCGACGTCACCTGGTCCTGGCCGCCCTTGATGTAGGCCAGGCGGTGGGGGGTCCAGAGGCGCTGGAAGGCGTCGGGGACCCCTGCCAGCTCGAAGTCGTCGGTCACCGCGGGGTCGCCCTCGTAGGAGCCCGGCCCCGTTCCCGGGGTCCCTTCTACCTCCGGCCCCTGCATCAGACGGTCGCCTCCCGGCTGCGGACCGCCTCCACGATCCGCCGGACGGCCTCGTCCACCGGGACCTGGTTGTCCTGGCTGCCGTCCCGGAACCTGAAGGACACGGCGTTCGCCTCCTGGTCCTCGCCACCCGCGATGAGCACGAAGGGCACCTTCTCCTTGCTGGCCGTCCGGATCTTCTTCGGGAAGCGGTCCGAGCCGGCGTCGACCTGTGCGCGGATCCCCTCGGCCTTGAGCTTGTCGACGACGTCGTACAGGTACTCGTTGAATGCCTCGGCCACGGGGACGGCCAGCACCTGCACCGGCGCCAGCCAGGCCGGGAAGGCCCCGGCGTAGTGCTCGGTGAGAACACCCATGAAGCGTTCGATGGAGCCGAACAGGGCCCGGTGGATCATGACGGGCCGCTGGCGGGTCCCGTCCGCGGCCTGGTACTCGAGCTCGAAACGCTCGGGCAGGTTGAAGTCCAGCTGGATGGTCGACATCTGCCACGTCCGGCCGATGGCGTCGCGGGCCTGCACCGAGATCTTCGGACCGTAGAACGCCGCTCCCCCGGGATCGGGAACGAGCTCGAGCCCCGACGCCTCGGCGACCTCGGCGAGGGTACGGGTGGCCTCGTCCCAGATCTCGTCCGAGCCGACGGATTTCTCGGGGTTGCGCGTGGAGAGCTCGAGGTAGAAGTCCTCGAGTCCGTAGTCCTTCAGCAGGCCGAGCACGAAGGTCAGCGTCCCCGTGAGTTCGTCCTTCATCTGCTCGCGCGTGCAGTAGATGTGGGCGTCGTCCTGCGTCATGCCGCGCACGCGCGTCAGGCCGTGCACCACGCCGGACTTCTCGTAGCGGTACACCGAGCCGAACTCGAAGAGGCGCAGCGGCAGTTCACGGTAGGAGCGCCCGCGGGACCGGAAGATCAGGTTGTGCATGGGGCAGTTCATCGGCTTGAGGTAGTAGTCCTGCCCGGGCTTGCGCACCGAGCCGTCCTCGTTCAGCTCCTCGTCGACGTGCATCGCCGGGAACATGCCGTCGCGGTACCAGTCGAGGTGGCCCGAGACCTCGTAGAGGTGGCCCTTGGTGATGTGCGGCGTGTAGACGAATTCGTATCCGGCGTCGGTGTGACGCTGCCGGGAGTAGTCCTCCATCTCCTTGCGGATGATGCCGCCCTTGGGATGGAACACCGGGAGTCCGGAGCCCAGCTCGTCGGGGAAGGAGAAGAGGTCCAGCTCGGTGCCGAGGCGGCGGTGATCGCGGCGCTCGGCCTCGGCCAGGCGCTCCTGGTAGGCCTTGAGCGCATCCTTGGTGGGCCACGCCGTGCCGTAGATGCGCTGCAGCTGCTTGTTCTTCTCGCTGCCCCGCCAGTAGGCGGCGGCGGAGCGCGTGAGGGCGTAGGCGTTGGAGATCAGCTTGGTGTTGGGCAGGTGCGGACCCCGGCAGAGGTCCTTCCAGACCACGTCGCCGGACTTGCGGTCCACGTTGTCGTAGATGGTGAGCTCGCCCGCGCCCACCTCGACGGAGGCGCCGTCCTCGTCCGTCGCGCCACCCTTGAGACCGATGAGTTCGAGCTTGTACGGCTCGTCCTTCATGGCCTCGCGGGCCTCGTCCTCGGTCACGACGCGGCGGACGAAGCGCTGGTTCGCGTTGACGATCTTCAGCATCATCTTCTCGAGCTGCTTCAGCTCGTCGGGCGTGAAGGGCTCGTCGACGTCGAAGTCGAAGTAGAAGCCGTCCGTGATGTAGGGGCCGATGCCGAGCGTGGCGCCGGGGCGCAGCTGCTGGACGGCCTGCGCCATGACGTGGGCAGCGGAGTGGCGGAGGACCTCGAGGCCGGCCGGGTCCTCGAGCGTGACGCCCTCCACCTGGGCGCCGTCGCGCAGTTCCTGGTCGAGGTCCACCAGCTCGCCGTCCACCCGCATGACGACGACGTCGCGGCGCTCGGAGAACAGCACGGCGCCGGTGGTCCCCGTGGTCGCCTGCTGCTCTTCGCCGTCGACGATGAGATTCAGGGGCTGGGGCGCTGACACGGGAGGTCTCCTTGGGGACGGGGGGATGGTCGCCCGAGAAGGGCGCGGCAGCCCCCGGCGAGGGCCGGGACCGCCCTGCTGATCGTATCGGGTGCGTCGGGAGGCGACCAACAGCCTCGCCGGGTGCACGGGCGGCGCCGGAATGCCGGACCGCCTCCGGGCGTTGTGGCGGGTGCGGGCGGCAGGAGCCGCCCGGTATCGACGAGAGCGTGCGCGTCACCAGCACGCAGAAGCGAGGAACGCCGTGGAGTACACGCCGGACGCCGGTTCCATCACCATGTTCTCGACCTCATGGTGCGGCTACTGCCGTCGCCTGAAGTCGCAGCTCACCGCCGAGGGCATCGGTTACACGGAGATCAACATCGAGGAGGTCGAGGGTACGGCCGAGCTCGTCGCCTCGCTGAACGGTGGCAACCAGACCGTTCCCACGGTGATCTTCCCCGATGGCAGCACGGCGACCAATCCCTCGGTGGCCGAGGTCAAGACGCGGATCGCGGTCTGACCGGACCCTGACCGGGTTGTGACCGGGGGCCGCGCGGGCACCGACCTGTCGCCGACGCGGCGTTCGCCGGTCACGCCCCGCCCTGAATCGGCCCTCCCCGGACCGGCCGCCCGCCGGGGCGGCCTCCGTCCTATGCTGGGAACGGCGGGCCGGGCATCCGGCCGCCGCTCCCCGCGGAAGGACAGCAGAGATCATGGTGCACAGAGTTCAGGGCGTCGTCGTCAGGGCGAAGGACGCCCCGGCGGCCATCGAGACCATCCTCGTCCCGGATCCCGGACCCGGTGAGGCGCTCGTGGACATCATCACCTGCGGCGTCTGCCACACCGACCTCCACTACAAGCAGGGCGGCATCAACGACGAGTTCCCCTTCCTGCTGGGACACGAGGCCACCGGCGTGGTGAGCGCCGTCGGTGACGACGTCACTACCGTTGCACCGGGCGACCGCGTGATCCTGAACTGGCGCGCGGTGTGCGGCGAGTGCCGAGCCTGCCGACGCGGCGAGCCCCAGTACTGCTTCGACACGCACAACGCCACACAGAAGATGACCCTCGAGGACGGCACCGAGCTCACCGCCGCACTGGGCATCGGTGCGTTCGCCGAGAAAACCCTCGTGGCAGCCGGCCAGTGCACGAAGGTGGACCCCGCAGCGGACGCCGCCGCCGTCGGCCTGCTGGGCTGCGGGATCATGGCCGGCATCGGTGCCGCCATCAACACGGGCAACGTCAGCCTCGGCGATTCCGTCGCCGTCATCGGCTGCGGCGGGGTGGGCATCGCCGCCGTCGCCGGGTCGAAGCTCGCCGGCGCCACCACGATCATCGCCGTCGACATCGACGACCGGAAGCTGGACCTGGCTCGCGGGCTCGGCGCCACCCATACGGTCAACTCCACGGGCGAGGATCCCGTCGAGGCGATCCGCGCACTCACCGGAGGCAACGGGGCCGACGTCGTGATCGACGCCGTCGGGCGCCCCGAGACCTACAAGCAGGCGTTCTACGCCCGTGACCTCGCCGGGACGGTCGTGCTCGTCGGCGTCCCGACGCCGGACATGACCATCGACCTCCCGCTGCTCGACGTGTTCGGCCGGGGCGGCTCACTGAAGTCCTCCTGGTACGGCGACTGCCTGCCGAGCCGCGACTTCCCGATGCTCGTCAGCCACTACCTGCAGGGCACGCTCGACCTCGACGCGTTCGTCACAGAGCGGATCCGCCTCGACCAGGTCGAGGAGGCCTTCGAGACCATGCGCAGCGGCGCGGTGCTCCGCTCGGTGGTGGAACTCTGATGGCCGCGCGGATCGAGCACCTCGTCACGTCGGGCACGTTCTCGCTCGACGGCGGCACCTGGGACGTGGACAACAACGTCTGGATCGTGGGCGACGACGAGGAGTGCGTCATCATCGACGCGCCCCACGACGCAGCGGCGATCGTGGACCAGGTCAACGGCCGCACCGTGCGCGCCATCCTCCTGACGCACGGACACGACGACCACATCCGTGCGGTCGGGGATCTCTTCGACGCGGTACGCGCCCCCATCCACCTGCACGAGGCCGACCGCGAGCTATGGGACATGGTGTTCCCGGAGCTGAGTCCGGACCAGTGGATCTCGGACGGCTACACGATCGACGTCGCGGGATTCACCCTCACCGCCCTCCACACGCCGGGCCACTCGCCGGGGTCCGTGTGCTACCTCCTCGAGGCGGCCGGCACGGTCTTCACCGGCGACACCCTGTTCCAGGGCGGGCCGGGTGCCACGGGGCGCTCGTTCAGCGACTTCCCGACCATCATCGAGTCCATCCGCTCACGGCTGCTCACCCTCCCCGAGGACACGATCGCCCGGACGGGTCACGGAGAGAGCACCACGATCGGCGCCGAGGCACCGCACCTCGACGAATGGATCGCGCGGGGGCACTGACGCGGACAGCCTGACGGTCGGCTGCCCGGCCGCCAGGCTGTCGTCCGCCAGGATCACGTCCGTCAGAAACATCCGAATGCTTACGCCGTCGTCGGCTCCGTGACCGGCTCGCCGAGGCGCACGATCGCCGCGTAGGCCTCGAGGAGCGCGGTCTCGACGATGTCGACGGTCGTCCCGGGGACGAGGTCCTCCGCGGCGCCCGCCGTCGTCGGGTCCCATGGGAGGCCGAGGGACGCGTACACCCCTGTGAGCACCTGCCGGATCGGCGCGGAGTCCTCGACGACGATGACGGACGAGAACAGCCAGGCGCCTGCGACGACGCGCTGCGCGGTGCCGACGAGCTTCACGGCGGGTACGCCGTCGCGTCGGCCGTGCACGCTGAACTCCCCCGGGCAGTACTCCCCCGGCACCTCACCCACGCCGGCCTCGAGGCCCACCTCGGCGAGCACCCCGGTGAAGAACTCGGCGAAGGCCGCGAAGCGCGCGCGGGTGCCGGCCACGGGATCGTCGGCCGTCTCGATGTGGTCGACGACGAGACAGCCGCGGTGGTACGCGGCAGCTCGTCCACCGGCCCTGCGGACGAGCGGCGTGAACCCGAGCTCCGCTGCGGATCGGCTCGCGGCGTCGAAGCCGGGGAGCCGCGCATCGCGCTGACCGAAGGCCACCGTGGGGCTCGGTCGGTACAGGCGCAACGTCTGCGGGCGGGTACCGGCGGCCACTTCGCGCAGCAGCCCCACCCCGCGGTCGAGCTCTCCTGCCGCGTCCTCCGACACGGGGTCGACGGCGAGCGCCAGCTCGGACGCGCCCTTCCACGGAGTGCTCATGCGACCATCGTAGGCAGTGCGGGCGAGCAGGAACGACGACGGCGCCGGGCGTCAGGGCATGGGTGTGATGGTCCAGTCGAGCCAGAGGCCTGCCTCCAGGGCGATGGCGGGAGGCACGGTGTGCGGACCGTCGAACTCGCGGTAGACGACGTCGTGACCGCGCCGTTCCAGGTCCGGGACCACGCGCCTGCTCGTCGCATCGATCGGCAGCACGGTGTCCTTCGTGCCGTGCGCGACGAACACGGCAGGGTGGCCGTTCTCAAGCCCGGCGGGGATGGACCCGGGTGAGAAGGCGATGATCTTGCGCTACAGGTTCCCGTTCGCGAGGCCGAGTCCCAGCGCGTAGGACGCCCCGTCGGAGAAACCGGCGATCGCGATGCGCTCCGGATCCACGGGGACGAAGTCGAAGACCTCCTCCAGGGCGCTGTCGATGACGGCGCTGTCCGGTCCGAATGCGCCCCGCACCGCGTCCCAGGTGGAGGCCCGGGAGGCGGGCGCGAGCACGACGATCCCGAGCGCTTCGGACGCGGCACGCAGCACCGACAGCCCTCCCTGCGCATCCCCGCCCGCTCCGTGCAACGCCACGAGGAGGGGTGCGGGCCCGTCCTGCGACATCCGCTCGGGGACGAAGACGATCGGGTCCCGCGACGCCGCCACGCCCAGGGCGTGGACACCGGCCGGGGTTGTGGGGCCGACCGCTCGTCCGTCCCGGACGTGCGGTCAGGACGGCGGGATCCTCCGACGTGCTCCGTGGTCGTGCAGTGTCCATCGATCCTCCTCGGCGCGGAATGTCCGGGCCGGAGGAGTGGAGGCTCTGCTGACGCGTGGGCCCCGCACCTCCTCGCGGCGACACCTCGGAGCCCAGGGTCGCCCGGGGTGCCCGATACCGGTTGCCATGAGGCGCCGGGTCGGTCATCACCGACCAGGAAGGCGCAGCCCGGGCTAGCGGCCGCCGTCGATCCGCCGGCTGCGCTGCTCGATGCCCGGTGTCCCGTAGGGGTAGTCGCTGAACGTGGGTGCGCTGACCTCGTCCAGGCGCGCCAGTTCCGCGGACGTCAGCGTGACGTCGGCGGAGGCGAGGTTGTCCGAGAGTTGCTCCTGCGTCCGGGCTCCGAGAATGACGGACGTGACGCCGGGCTGTGCCGCCACCCAGGCCAACGCCACGTGCGAGGCGTTGACGCCGCGCTCACCGGCGATCCCCGTCACGGTGTCGATGATGCGCCAGGTCCGCTCCTCGGCATTGCGCTTCTCCCACGCCTCCATGCCGCGCTGCGGGTTCTCGCCGAGCCGTGTGGCGCCCGTGGGCTCGGTGTTCCGGGTGTACTTCCCGGTGAGCCAGCCTCCGCCCAGCGGGGACCACGGAAGCAATCCCATGCCGGCGTCGAGCACGGCCGGGACGATCTCCGCCTCGATCTCCCGCACGAGCAGCGAGTACTGCGGCTGCAGGGTGACGGGGAGCGCGTAGCCCCGCTGCCGGGCGATCATCACGGCCTTCGTGAGCTGCCAGCCGGTGTAGTTCGAGAATCCGTAGTAGCTGATCTTCCCCTGCGTGACGGCGTCGTCGAGGAAGCCCAGGGTCTCCTCGAGCGGTGTCAGCGGGTCCCAGGAGTGGACCTGGTAGAGGTCGATGTGCTCGACGCCCAACCGGGTCAGGGACGCCTCGAGTGCCCGTCGGAGATGACGTCGTGACAGCCCCAGGTCGTTCACGCCCGTCCCCATGGGGAACCGGCCCTTCGAGGCCAGCACCATGGTTTCGGCGTCCACGGGGTTGCGCGCCAGCCACCGCCCGATGATCTCCTCGGACGCACCCGCCGTGTAGACGTCGGCGGTGTCGATCAGGTTCCCGCCGGCGGCCGCGTAGTCGGACAGGATGGCGTGCGAGGCCGCCTCGTCCGACTCCGCGCCGAAGGTCATGGTGCCGAGTGCGAGATGCGACACCGAGGTGCCGCTGGTTCCGAGGTTCCTGTAGTCCACGATCTGCCTTTCAGTGGGCGGTGGCTGCGAGCGGTGGCGTCGTCGTGTGTGCTTACCGTCAGTCGGTGACGGTGACGCCCTTCCAGAAAGCGTAGTGATCGCGGATGTTCTCCGCCGCCTCTTTCGGCTCCGGGTAGGTCCAGGCGGCGTCGGTGTTCTGCTCGCCGTCGACCACGAGGCTGAAGTAGCTCGCCGTGCCCTTCCAGGGGCACACCGTGTGTGTGTCCGACGGCACGAAGGCGTCGGCGCGGATGGAGGCCGGTGGGAAGTAGTGGTTCCCCTCCACCATCACCGTCTGGTCCGACTCCGCGATGACCGTGTTCTTCCAGATCGCCTTGGGCATGACTTCTCCTTCTCGTGGTTCTCGTCGTCGAGCCCCGGGAACGGTGTTCCCGGGGTGTCCGGTGCAACCCGCACGAGGTGCCGCGCATTCCGCGGGTGGAGTGCCGGTTCAGAGCTTCCGGACGGTGAGGATCTGCTCGAGCCGACCGAAGGGGCCGTCGACGTCGTGCACCACGCTCGAGGTGAGTCCCACGCCGTTCGCGCCGAAGGTCACCCGTGTGTCGAGCCCGAGCCACTCGCCGTGGGGCAGCCGGTGCAGGTGGATCTGCAGGTCGACGTTCGGGAACAGCCAGCTCCCGCCACCCGGCGCCACCCTGGAGGCGATGCCGTTGGCCGCGTCCATCATGCCGACGAGCCGCACGACGTCCGGCGTGTCCTCCCCCTCGACCATCGTGTGCGGGTTCCGGAGCCACACCTGCCCGCGCCCCGGCCGGTGCCCGGGTGCCACCCTGACCTCGAGGGAGCGGATGAACCCGCCGGGCCACGCCGTCATCCCCTCGTACGGGCCCGCTTCCTCGGGCCCTGGCATCCGCGGGTCCTCGAGGGCGGCCACGGCGGACGTGTCCTGGGTGCCCAGGCGCCACGCCCTCGCGACGACGGCGGTGCGCCCCTGCGCTTCCATGCGCGCCTCGAGGAGTTCGATGGTCCGCCCCGGACGGACGACGGCGGTGGACACCTCGAACTCGCCTCCGGGGATCATGCCGTGGATGTCGAAGCTGATCCGTGCGAGCTGGAGTCCGTCACGCGGCTCGCACTCCAGGAGGCACCGGGTGAGCAGACCGGAGACGGGTGCCATGTGCTGTTCCTCGGGGTTCCACGCCCCCTGCGCGTGCACGGTCGACCGGAAACGGCCGGCGCCCAGGGATCGGTAGAAGGCTTCGGGCACGCGGGACTCCTCGGTCGGTGGGGTGTGCCGGTCATGGGTCGTGGCCGCCACGGCCCCCATCACCACGCGGGAACCGTGCGGCCCTCCGGTCATGCTAACGGAGCCGTCCGAGGGGTTCATCCACCACCCGGCCGGTGGATGAACAGGAGTTCCGGAGGGCGCGGACGGTACGGGGGAGGAATAGACTTCAGAGGTCGGGGGTTCCCGCTCAGTAGCCGGTCGTCGTCGGGCCCGCTCGGGTCCGCCCTGTATCCGGCACCCGGAAGCGCTCCCGAGCGGGGAGCAGTACCAGAATCGAACCGAGCGGAACATCATGGCCCAGACTCCCCCCTCGCGCGTTTCCGACGCGCTCCCCAGCCCGAACGACGTCGCACTGCCGGGTACAGCCACCCGGCCCGCCGTCGAGGCGGACGTCGGGTTCACCACTCCATCCGCCACGTCATCCCCATCCTCGTCCGCCGCCCCGTCCGCCGCTGATCGACGACGTGCGCGGGCGACCGTCGAGGCGCCCGAGGCGCTGCCCGCCCGGGACAAGCTCGTCATCACGCTGCTGCTGATCTCCGGGTTCGTGGTGATCCTGAACGAGACGATCATGGGGGTTGCGATCCCCCGACTCGTCGAGGACCTCGGCATCACCGTGAGCGCCGGCCAGTGGCTGAGCACGGCGTTCATGCTGACCATGGCCGTCGTGATCCCCGTGACCGGGTTCCTCCTCCAGCGGTTCAACACGCGTCCCGTGTTCATGGCCGCCATGGGGCTCTTCAGCTTCGGCACGCTCATCGCCGCACTGGCGCCCGGGTTCGAGATCCTCGTGGTGGGTCGCGTGGTGCAGGCCAGCGGGACCGCCATCATGATGCCGCTGCTCATGACCACCGTGATGAGTCTGGTGCCGCCGGCATCGCGCGGCAGGATCATGGGCAACATCTCGATCGTCATCTCGGTGGCGCCCGCCCTCGGCCCCACCATCTCGGGGGCCATCCTCAGCGTGCTTGACTGGCGCTGGATCTTCTGGCTCGTGCTGCCGATCGCCCTCGCAGCCCTCGCCATCGGCGCCCGGAAGATGCAGAACGTCACCACGCCGCGTCGATCCAGGATCGACGTCGTCTCCGTGATCCTCTCCGCCCTCGGCTTCGGCGGGTTCATCTACGGCCTCAGCCAGCTGGGCGAAGCAGCAGCCGATGCAGCCTTCCCCGCGTGGGTCCCCCTCGTCGCAGGCCTCGTGGCGCTCGGCCTGTTCATCGCCCGTCAGCTCATGCTGCAGCGCAGGGACGCCGCGCTGCTCGATCTCCGCGTCTTCACCTCGCGCAACTTCACCGTCTCGATCGTCGCGATCGCTGTGACCATGATGGCGCTGTTCGGGACAATCATCCTGATCCCCATCTACGTGCAGACGGTGCTCGGGCTGGATCCGCTCGACTCGGGGCTGCTGCTCCTTCCCGGCGGCCTCGCCATGGGTTTACTGGGACCGGTGGTGGGTCGCATGTACGACCGCCGCGGCCCACGCGTGCTCCTGGTCCCCGGGTCCCTGCTCGTCAGCGCGGTCTTCTGGTTCATGACGCAGGTCACGGAGACCACATCCGTGTGGTTGATCCTCGCGGCGCACGTGATCCTCAGCGTCGGGCTGGCCCTCATGTTCACGCCGCTGCTCACGTCCGCCCTCGGCTCGGTGCGACCGCACCTCTACTCGCACGGCAGCGCGGTCTTCGGGACGGTGCAGCAACTGGCGGGTGCCGCCGGCACGGCTCTGTTCATCTCGGTGATGACGCTGCGCAGTACGTCGCTTCTCGGTGAAGGCGCCGCTGAGGACGCCGCTCTCGCGGGTGGCATCCGTGCGGCCTTCCTGTGCGGTGCCGTGATCTTCCTGTTCTCGGTCGTCGCGTCCTTCTTCGTCCGCGCCCCGGACACGGACGGAGCGCCGGCGGCCCCCGTCCACTAGGCCTCCCTCACGGCCCGCGCGTCAGGGCCCGTGCGTCAGGCCGGGCATCAGGATGCCGGTTGCCGCAGCTCGATGAAGCCGTCGCTCGTGACGCGCGTCTCGTACACGGGCTGCGGCACGGCGGCGGGCCCGCGGTAGTTCTTGCCGTCGTCGAGCCTGAACATGCTCTGGTGCCAGGGGCAGGTGATGCATCCGTCCTCGATGCCTCCCTGCTCCAGCGGGCCACCGAGGTGGTTGCAGACGCTGTCCATGGCGGTGAGCCGGCCCTCGTGACGCAGCAGGAGGATGGGCACGCCGTTGGTCTCCACGGTGTGGCGGCCGCCCTCGACCACGTCCTCGGTCCGGGCCACGCGGGTCCATTCCTTCGGGGCTTCGTGCCATGCCGTCCGGTTGACGTTGACGCCGTTCGCGTAGCTCAGGTGTCCGCCGAGGAAGGCGCTGAAGAGCATCGATCCGAGGCCCCCCAGGCCGAGCAGCACCCCGAGCGCGCGGCGGTCCTTTGCGCGCGCCACCGCCGACGCCGTGTAGAGCAGGACGGCCACGGAGTTCCCGGCGGCGTGGACGATCCCGACGCGCCGCTCCTTCTCCTGGGTGTCCGACCAGTCGTGCAGCCCCGTGATCGCCGTGGGAACGGCGGAGAGGATGCCTACGGTCACCAGGATGTCGGCGGCCTTATGGGAGTCCTTGCCGCCGGTGAGGTCGAGGAAGGACGCCATGCTCCACGCACCTGAGGGTACGACGATCAGCATGGGATGGAGGTGGTGACCGATGGCCGTGCCGCTCAGCACGTTCCGGATGGCACGCGGCCGCACGGCCTTCGAGACGACGGCGGCGATCGGATCGGCGACGCGGTCCAGGACCTTCGCGTGCTCGAGCCCGTCGATCATGCTCTGCAGGATGTTCATCCACTGCTCCTTCTGATCCCGGACGCCACGACGCCGGTTCCACGGATGCTGACCGCGGTGCCGCCCGGTTCAACGGTGGCAGCCGCCCCGGATCGGGACAACCGCCGCGCGGGTGGTCGCCGTCCCTTTGGTGTTCGGAGAGATCGGTGCGAGAATCCGACGTCGTCATCGCCGTCCGTCCCGAGCGTTCCCACCGCGAACAGCAACGGGTCGACTGACCGCTGCGCCACCCCGGATCGCGTGGTCGGAGGAAGCACTCAGTCGGCTTATCGTTGAGGAATGAGCATCAGCGACCGCCTGGCCGTCGTCGTCCCCGTCTTCAACGAAGTCGGCATCGACCGCACGCTGGACGCTCTGCGGACCCAGCGTGACGACCGCCTGCACGTCTTCGTGGTGGACAACGCGTCCACGGACGACACCGCGCACCGCGTGCTGCGGTACGCGGAGCGCCACCCCGAGCTGGCGCTGACGCTCGTCAGTGAGCCGCAGAAAGGTACCGGCGCAGCCTCGGACACCGGGTTCCGTGCGGCCATCGCTGCCGGCTACGGCATCGTGGCCCGGACCGACGGCGACAGCGAACCCGCCGCGGACTGGTCCGAGCGCATCCACGCGGCCTTCGGACGGGACGAGCGGACGCAGCTGATCGGCGGCACCAGCATCCCCCTGCGCGACCGCCACTACCGCTGGGGGGACGAACTGCTGATGCCCGGGGCACTTCGCCTGCTCCGCATCATGATGGCCACCCACCACGTGGACGCGGCCTATCTGCGCTTCGTCGCCGGGCACAACATGGCTGTCCGTTCGTCCGCCTATCTCGGCAGCGGCGGCTTCGCACGGACGGCGATCGACACCCGGGACGAGGACATCGACTTCTCCGTGCGCGTGGCCCGGCGTCTGGGACGGGACGCGGTGCAGATCGACCCGCAGCTCAAGGTCGCAACGTCCATGAGGCGCGTCCGCCGGTACGGCATCGGGCTGATGGGCGTGCACCACATGGTGCCGGCCCTGCGCGGACGGCTGATCAGGACGATCGACATCCGCTGAAGGGTACCGCGTCGGGTCAGGCCCCGCGCGTGCGGCGCTGCTCGAAGAAGTCCCACATGAGGTCGTTGGCGCTGATCTCCTGCGTGGTGACGCCCGCTCCCGGGAAGGCGGCGGCATTGCCACCCGGCCAGGTGTGGCCCCCACCGGTGATGACGTACTGCACCACGTCAGCGTTCGCACGGCATCCGCGGTGCTCGATGACGCTCACGTTCGTGCTCACGGTCGCCTGCCGGCTCCCCTTGCATCCGTTGATCGACGCCCAGCGCTCCGAGGCCGCGAGCGCGCCGTACCCCCAGTAGGGGGCGCCGCCGCCGTCGAAGGGATTGACCGGATCCGCGGTCCCGTTGAACGTGATCACCGGGACGCCCCGCGACGGTGAGCACGTGTCCGTGTTCGGCACGGTACCGGCCGCGGTGGCCTCGGGGGCACCGGCCCTGAGCCCTGCCACTGGGGCGATCGCCGCCACGAGCGTGGGGTTGTCGCAGGCGAACTGCGACACCATCCGGCCACCGCCCGAGTAGCCGGCCGCGTACACGCGGCGGTCGTCGACACAGCCGCTGCTCGCCAGGGTGCCGATCAGGTCGCGGAGGAACGCCTCGTCGTCGGGCGCTCCCGGTACGTCGGTGGCGGTGAACGGGACGTTCCACACGAAGCCGGCGGGCGCCGGAATGGCCCCCTGCGGGGCGACGACGATGAAGCCCTCGCGCTCCGCCGTCACGTCCAGCTGTGAGCGGGAGAGCTGCTCCACGGGCGTGCTGTTGCTGCCGTGCAGATCGAGGACCAGCGGCAGTGGCCTGTCCCCTCCCGCCGCGGGCACGTGCACCACGGCGGACCGTTCGCGCCCACCGGACATGACCGTGATCGTCGACCGCCCGGCGTCGAGGTCGCATCGCGCTCTGGCATCCTGGAACGCCGTCGATCCGCCGGGCGCTCCCAGTGCGGTCGGGACATGCGCGAAGGTCGCGGCGAGGACGAGGGCCATGAGGGCAAGGGCGGAGGGGGAACGGCGGCGGCGCATGGTGGCTCTCTTCATCGAGGCGGGCAGTCTGGAAGTCAGTCGATCCGTCACCCGAACCTATCGGCCCGCACGGACGCGCGCCACACTGTTACGCGGCCCGGATCGGTCGGGATCGCTCAGGGGCTCCCCACAGTGCGCACGAGGTCGAGGGCCTCCTCGACCAGGGCGACCCGGCCCTGCCGCACGCCGGCGGTCGCCCGGACGGTGCGTTTGAAGGCGGCGTCGTCGCCCTGTCCCTGCCGGAACGCGGGTAGGTGCACGAGGACGGCCGCGCGGCGCAGCCATGCCGCGTCGTCGGCCGCCCACCGCTGGACGACGGACCGCGCGCGGGCCGCGTCCTGCCCGTCGAGGCGGAGGAGCAGGGGCCCGACGACGTCGACGGCCAGCGGATCGACGAGGTCATCGAGCTGGGCCGTCCTCAGGAACCCCTCGACGCGCGTGAGGTCCGTGGCGCGCAGGACCGGCACGAACGCCTGGAGGAGGACCACAGCGGCGAGCCGCCGCTCGAAGACCGGCCGCTGCCACAACTCCGAGGCGAGGGCCGTGACGTCGTCGTGCCCGAGCTCCGGGTAGCGCCGCCGGGCGTCGCGGATGGTCCCGCGGACCGCGCCCGTCGAGGCACCGTAGTGGGCGACGTCCGGACCGTGCCGCCGCTCGTACTCCTCGGCGCGCTGCCAGGTGCTCTCGTACTGCAGCGCCGCGTCGATGAAGGCCGCCGCTCCGCTCTCCCCGTCCGTCACCAGAGGAAGATGTCGAGCCATTCACGCGTGTGGGCGTGGATCAGGACGAGGAACAGCACGAGGTCGAAGAGCAGGTGCACGCAGATGATGTAGGAGAGCGATCGCGTCCGCGTGAAGATGAAGGCCTGCAGGAGCGCGAACGGGTAGATGAAGAGGGGTGCCCAGGCGTGGAACCCGAGCTCCCACAGGAAGCTCGTGAAGAGGACCGCCTGCAGGAGGTTCGCCTGCAGCATCGGGAGATGGCGGCGGAGCAGCGCGAAGACGGTGCAGATGAAGAACAGCTCGTCCCAGATGCCGAGCCCGTTGGTGCCGATGAAGAGTCGGACGATCTCGTCGGGCTCACGCGCAGCCGGCCAGTTCGTGTAGACGCCCGTGCCCAGCATGTAGGCGGGCAGCAGTGCGTATCCCAGCAGCACGACGACCGGTAGATACCACTTCTCCGCGCGCGTCCACGGCTGACCGGTCCGGACGGGGTACGTGATGGCGTGGTCGCGGTAGACGAAGCGTGACACCGCATACGGAACACCGACGGCGACGATCATCGCGGCCCCCATGACGGTCATGTGCTCCACGCTGATGTCGGTGGTGATGGGAACGAGGGTCATGACCAGCAGACCGAAGGCGATGAGGAGCAGATCCCTGAACAGGGCCCTGTTGATCACCGCGGCGATTCCCAGCGCGACGGCGAGCACGAGATATCCGGCGACGGCTTGATGCAGCACGAGGAGCACGAAGCCCGAGAGCGAGACGAGGGCAGCGGGAATGAGCTCCCGTGACAGGACCGTGGAGGGCCCCTGCTTCCAGTCACGCCGGACATCGCCCGAACGGGGGCGGTCCGCAGTCGATGCCTGCTGCTCCACGAGATGCTCCTTGGTCGGCGGCCTGCGCCTGGCAGGGCTCCGCGAGGTCGTCGCACCATTCTTTCCGCAGCAGGCCGCCGCGTCCACCGGGTTCTGGCGCGTGGACCGCCGATCAGCCCCTGATCCCGGTGCTGATCCGACTGCTGCCACACTGGAGGCATGCGCGAGCTCGTCGTCCTCGGAACGGCATCCCAGGTCCCCACCCGCACGCGCAACCACAACGGCTACTTCCTCCGCTGGGAGCGTGAGGGCATCCTCTTCGACCCCGGTGAGGGCACCCAGCGACAGTTCACCTTCGCGGGTGTCCCGGCGTCGCGGATCACGAGGATCTGCCTGACCCACGTGCACGGCGATCACTGCCTGGGGCTGCCCGGCGTGCTCTCCCGGATGGTGCTCGACGGCGTCCAGCACCCCGTGCACCTGCACTTTCCCGCCTCGGGCGAGGACGTGGTGCGCGCGCTGGTGTCACTCGCGACGCCCGGCCTCGATCTCCACCTCGTGCCGCACGGCGCCGCCGGACCAGTAGCCCCCGGGCTCGACGTCGAGCCCCTGCGCCACCGCATCGACGCCTTCGGGTATCGGCTGGTGGAACCCGACGGTCGAAGCTTCGTCCCCGCCCTCCTGACCGGGGCCGGGATCGCGGGGCCCGACGTAGGACGCCTCCAGCGCGACGGGCGGCTGGGCGCCGTGCGTCTCGAGGACGTCTCGGTCCCCCGCCCGGGCCGACGCTTCGCGTTCGTGATGGACACGGCCGTCTGCGACGGCGCCCTCGCCCTCGCGGACGGCGTCGATCTCCTGGTGGCGGAGAGTACGTTCAGCGCCGACGACGCCGCGTTGGCCGAACGCTACCTCCACCTGACGGCGGGGCAAGCCGGCTCGATCGCGCGCACAGCCGGCGCGGCGTCCCTCGTCCTGACGCATTTCTCCTCACGGTACGACGACGTGTCGGTGCTGGCGGCCCAGGCCCGGGCCACTGCCGGAAACGCCACGGTGGTGGCGGCTGAGGATCTCGACCGCATCGCCTTCCCGGACCGGCAGCGCGGCTGAAGCCAACAGCTCTGAGGCCCGTGCACGGTCAGGTAGCTAGGATGCGATCATGCAGCAGCATATGAACACGAGTGCCCGGATCTCCTCCTCGCCCGCCGAGAGAATCGCGGCGGCCCTGTTCCTCGTGATTGCTGCCTTCCAGGCGGCGTTGGCCGCAGGAGCGCCGTGGGGAGGCGCGTCCTACGGAGGCGGTCACCGCGGCACCCTCCCGGCGCGCCTCCGTGCCTCGAGTGCCGGGGCGACCCTCCTCTACGGCGGGCTGTCGGCCTTGACCCTGACCACCCGGAGCAGGATCGCCAAGCGTCGGGTGCTCACCGTCGTGACGGCCCTGATGGCGCTCGGGACGGCCATGAACCTCGCTTCGCCGTCGCGCGTCGAGCGCGCGGTGTGGACACCGGTGGCGGGCGCCCTCACCGTGGCGCTCGTGCGCGTCGTGCGGGACCTGAGGCACTCAGCCGAGCGGCCTACCTGATTACCACCAGGGCGGTCGACGCGCGGTCGCATGACCCATGTGCACAGAAGACCACCACCGTGATGTTCGGGTACCGCTTCACGAACTGCGATAGCGTGGTGAGGATCCCGTCGGACTGGTGGGCCCACGCCGCTCCGTGAGATCCGTGTTGACCCTTTCCCGGGGGAGATCGACGGCCGCGGACGACCAGCTGCACAGGAGGACGCCATGGCCGCCGGCCGTAATCCGCTCGATGACATCCGCGAGACCCTGAGCCACCTGACCGACCAGCTCAAGACGTCGGGCTCGGAACGCGTCGATGACCTGCGCGGGGAGTACTTCTCTACGCGTCCCGGTCCGGCTCGACCCCTGGCGGAGGTACAGGCCGAGCTCGACGCCCTCGTGGGTCTGGACACCGTGAAGGAGCAGGTGCGTGCGCTCGTCGCCCTCCTCCAGGTGCAGGCACGGCGGAAGGCGCACGGTCTGCCCGAGGTGGCGACGTCCCAGCACCTCGTGTTCCTCGGCAATCCCGGGACGGGCAAGACCACCGTGGCACGGCTCCTGGCGGAGATGTACCGCGCGGTGGGCCTGCTGCAGAAGGGCCATCTCGTGGAGGTGGACCGGTCCGGACTCGTGGGGCAGTACGTCGGGGCGACCGCGATCAAGACGGACCGGGTGATCCGGCGGGCGCTCGACGGCGTCCTCTTCATCGACGAGGCCTACGCCCTGACGCCCGACGACGGCCGGATGGACTTCGGGCCGGAGGCCATCGAGGTCCTGCTCAAGCGGATGGAGGACCACCGTCATCGACTGGTGGTCATCGTGGCCGGATATCCGCAGCTGATGGAGGCGTTCCTGCTCTCCAACCCCGGTCTGAGGTCCCGTTTCGCCCGGGAGATCACCTTCCCTGACTACTCGGTCGACGCACTCCGGACGATCTTCCACCAGATGCTCGCGCAGCACGAGTACGTCCTCGCCGAGGGCGCGGACGAAATGCTGCGCCGCATCTTCCTGGGCCTCCACGTCGGGGAGGACTCCGGAAACGCCCGCTTCGCCCGCACGCTGTTCGAGCAGTCACTCAACCGGCAGGCGTTGAGGCTGTCCCTCGACCCTGACCAGCAGCTCGACGCGCTCGACCGCGACGACGTCATGACGCTCACCGCCACGGACCTCGTCGAGGCCGCACAGGCCCTCGGCGGGGAGCCGGAGCCCGAGCCCGGACCGGAGCCCGAACCGTCCCGGTGGTGGAGCTGGCTTACCTGAAGCACCCGGCGGTGTAAGGGATCGGACATGGAAGTAGGCCCGGTCGGACGTCCCGACCGGGCCTACTTCTGGTTGCATGAGCGGTGCGTCGAGACCTAGAAGTCCCAGTCCTCGTCCTCGGTGTTCACGGCCTTGCCGATCACGTAGGAGGAACCCGAGCCGGAGAAGAAGTCGTGGTTCTCGTCGGCATTCGGTGACAGCGCCGAGAGGATCGCCGGGTTCACATCGGTGACGGACGACGGGAACATCGCCTCGTAGCCGAGGTTCATCAGCGCCTTGTTGGCGTTGTAGTGCAGGAACTTCTTGACGTCCTCGGCCAGACCCACGCCGTCGTACAGGTCGTGGGTGTACTGGACCTCGTTCTCGTACAGCTCGAAGAGCAGCTCGAACGCGTAGTCCTTGATCTCCTGGCGGCGCTCCGGCGTCGCGCTCTCGAGGCCACGCTGGAACTTGTACCCGATGTAATAGCCGTGCACGGCCTCGTCGCGGATGATCAGGCGCACCAGGTCGGCGGTGTTCGTGAGCTTGGCGCGGGAGGACCAGTACATCGGCAGGTAGAAGCCGGAGTAGAACAGGAAGCTCTCGAGCAGCGTCGAGGCGACCTTGCGCTTCAGGGGATCATCGCCGCGGTAGTACTCCGTGACGATGCTCGCCTTCTTCTGAAGGTTCACGTTCTCCGTGGACCAGCGGAACGCCTCGTCGATCTCCTTGGTGGAGGCCAGCGTGGAGAAGATCGACGAGTAGCTCTTGGCGTGCACGGACTCCATGAACGCGATGTTCGTGAGCACGGCCTCCTCGTGAGGCGTGATCGCATCCGGGATGAGGCTTACGGCGCCCACAGTGGCCTGCACCGTGTCCAGCAGCGTCAGTCCGGCGAACACGCGCATGGTGAGCTGCTGCTCGTCCGGCGTCAGCGTGGCCCAGGACTGGACGTCGTTGGACAGCGGCACCTTCTCCGGTAACCAGAAGTTGTTCACCAGTCGGTTCCAGACCTCGACGTCCTTGTCATCCTGGATGCGGTTCCAGTTGATGGCCTGGACCTGGTCGACGAGCTTCAGTTTCCCGCTCATGGTGTGTTCCTTGTCTGAGGTTGGTGGTACCTGGTGCCGATGATGCCACGCCGGACCGACGTCCTGGCCGCGGGGACTGCTAGAGCATGCAGGAGACGCAGCCCTCGACCTCGGTGCCTTCGAGGGCCAGCTGGCGCAGGCGGATGTAGTAGATCGTCTTGATGCCCTTGCGCCACGCGTAGATCTGGGCCTTATTGATCTCGCGCGTCGTGGCGGTGTCCTTGAAGAACAGCGTCAGGGACAGGCCCTGGTCCACGTGCTGCGTGGCAGCGGCGTAGGTGTCGATGATCTTCTCGAAACCGATCTCGTACGCGTCCTGGTAGTACTCCAGGTTGTCGTTCGTCAGGTACGGCGCCGGGTAGTACACGCGGCCGATCTTGCCTTCCTTGCGGATCTCGATCTTCGACGCCACCGGGTGGATGGAGGACGTCGAGTTGTTGATGTAGGAGATCGAGCCGGTGGGCGGGACGGCCTGGAGGTTCTGGTTGTAGATGCCGTGCTCCATGACCGAGGCCTTCAGCGCTCGCCAGTCCTCCTGCGTGGGGATGTGCACGTTCGCGAAGAGCTCCCGCACGCGCGCCGTGGTCGGCTCCCAGGCACGCTCCGTGTACTTGTCGAAGAACTCGCCGCTGGCGTACGTGGAGCGCTCGAAGCCGGCGAACGTGCGGCCGGTCTCGATGGCCATCAGGTTCGACGCCCGGATGCAGTGGTACACCACGGAGTAGAAGTAGATGTTCGTGAAGTCCAGGCCCTCTTCGGAGCCGTAGTGGACGCGCTCACGGGCGAGGTAGCCGTGCAGGTTCATCTGGCCGAGGCCGATGGCGTGCGAGGCATCGTTGCCCTCGGCGATCGAAGGCACCGAGCTGATGTGGCTCATGTCCGAGACGGCGGACAGTGTGCGGATGGCGGTCTCGATGGAGAGAGCGAAGTTCGGCGAGTCCATGGTCTTCGCGATGTTCATCGACCCGAGGTTGCAGGAGATGTCCTTGCCCACGTGGTCGTAGGAAAGGTCCTCGTTGTACGTGGTGGGCTGCGAGACCTGGAGGATCTCCGAGCACAGGTTGGACATGATGATCTTGCCGTCGATCGGGTTGGCCCGGTTCACGGTGTCCTCGAACATGATGTACGGGTAGCCGGACTCGAACTGGATCTCCGCGAGGGTCTGGAAGAACTCGCGGGCCTTGATCTTGGTCTTCTTGATCCGGGCGTCGTCCACCATCTCGTAGTACTTCTCGGTGACGGAGATGTCGGAGAACGGCATCCCGTACACGCGCTCGACGTCGTACGGCGAGAACAGGTACATGTCCTCGTCGCGCTTGGCCAGGTCGAAGGTGATGTCCGGGACGACGACGCCGAGGGACAGCGTCTTGATGCGGATCTTCTCGTCCGCGTTCTCGCGCTTGGTGTCGAGGAAGCGGTTGATGTCCGGGTGGTGCGCGTGCAGGTACACCGCGCCGGCACCCTGACGGGCGCCGAGCTGGTTGGCGTAGGAGAAGCTGTCCTCGAGGAGCTTCATCACGGGGATGACGCCGGAGGACTGGTTCTCGATCTGCTTGATCGGCGCGCCGACCTCGCGGATGTTCGTCAGCGCGAACGCGACTCCACCGCCGCGCTTGGAGAGCTGCAGTGCGGAGTTGATGGAGCGGCCGATCGACTCCATGTTGTCCTCGATGCGGAGCAGGAAGCAGGAGACGAGCTCGCCGCGCTGGCGCTTGCCGGCATTGAGGAAGGTGGGGGTGGCGGGCTGGAAGCGGCCGTCGATGATCTCGTCCACCATCTGCTCGGCGAGCTGCTGGTTGCCGCGAGCCAGGTGGAGGGCCACCATGCACACGCGGTCCTCGTAGCGCTCGAGGTAGCGCTTCCCGTCGAACGTCTTCAGCGTGTACGAGGTGTAGTACTTGAAGGCGCCGAGGAACGTCTCGAAGCGGAACTTCTTGGCATAGGCACGCTTGAAGAGATCACGGACAAAGTTCATCGTGTACTGGTCGAGCGTCTCGCGCTCGTAGTACTCGTTCTTCACGAGGTAGTCGAGCTTCTCCTCGAGATCGTGGAAGAACACGGTGTTGTTGTTCACGTGCTGGAGGAAGTACTGGTGCGCGGCCTCGCGGTCGGCGTCGAACTGGATCTCACCGTCCGGTCCGTACAGGTTCAGCATGGCGTTGAGCTCGTGGTAGCCCAGGTCCTTGAAACGGTCCACCGTCGCGGCGGGAGCGCCCGTCTCGGTCTCTGCAACACTCATGTCCAAAACTCTTCCAATCCTCGGGTGACTCGGTCCACGTCCTCGGACGTGCCCATGACTTCAAATCTGTACAGAACGGGGACGTCGCACTTCGCGGCGACGACGTCGGCGGCACGGCAGTAGGTCTCACCGAAATTGGTGTTGCCTGCCCCGATGACCCCCCGGAGGAGGGTGCGGTTCTGTGGTTCGTTCAGGAACTTCACCACCTGCCGCGGAACCGCCCCCTTGCCCGTGATGCCTCCGTAGGTGGGGAGGACCAGGACGTACGGGCGGGTGGCGGTGAGCGTGGGAGCCTTCGTGAGCACGGGCAGACGTGCTGCCCGGATGCCTAGCTTCTCCACGAACCGGTGGGTGTTGTCCGAGACCGACGAGAAGTAGATCAGCGAGGCGTCGGTGACGGGCCCTTCGGCCTCACCGGCGTCGGCCGCCTGGGCGACCCGCTCGTCCACTCCGGCGCTCATCGCGATGATCGTGCTGACCGGTTCCCCTCCGGGAACCGCTCAGGCCACCGAACTGACGGTGGAGTCGCCGATGGCGCTGATCTTGTCGGGACGGAACCCGGACCAGTGGTCGTTGTCCGTGATGACCACGGGAGCCTGCATGTAGCCCATCGAGCGGACACGCTCGAGAGCCGCGGGGTCCTGCGAGATGTCGACGCTCTGGTAGGCGATGCCCTTCTTGTCCAGAGCGCGATACGTGGCGTTGCACTGTACGCAGGCCGGCTTCGTGTAGACCGTGACGGTCATGTCCTGTCCCCTTTTCCTCTACTGCTGACTCGTGGTGCTGCGGGCTGTGCGCGGCCCCGGGAAGGGGGTGAAATCCGGGGATTCCCGCGCCGTGGGGCTCGTGCCCGACCAGCGGCTGTTCTGTCCTTCGATACTACATCTAGTGCGACCGACTGAGGCAGACCCCCACATGATGTATTACAAGTATGTCATTCCTGCTCCGAGTAGTCCACATGATGTCCACAGACGACGGGCCACGAAAAGCCCGGAACGGCGCTCTTCGAGGCGCGATCCGAGGCGTCGTCCACAGAGCTGTGGAGTACTTCCGCACAGGCAGAAACGACGTCGTGTCGCCGTGTCCTCGGCGTGTCGTGCTGCACCGTTCCGACGGCGGCCGGACCGTCTCCAGGTGCGCCGACCCTCTCCGGGCAGGGCAGGAACGACGACAGCCGGCACCCCTCGTGATCGAGGAGTGCCGGCTGTGCGGGCGTCTAGCGGGACGGGCGCTGCGCGAGGATCTGGTCGACGCCCATCCGACCGTCGCGGAAGGTCATGGACGCTCCCACCATGTAGAGCCGCCACACGCGGGCAACCTCCTCGCCCATCATCGCCACGGCCTCGTCCCAGTTCGCTTCGAAGCGCTCGTGCCAGGCGTCGATGGTGCGGACGTAGTGCTCCCGGAGGGCCTGGACACCCCTGATCTCGAAGCCGGCTCCCTCGATCAGGGTGACGGTGTCCCCCACCGGGCGCATGTGCATGTCGGGCGCGATGAACGATTCGATGAACGGGCCGCCGCCGGGGTGCTTGCCGTGCCGCGACATCTGCTGGACGAGCACCTTGCCGCCGGGAACCACGTTCCGGAACAGCGTGGAGGTGTACGTGCCGTAGTTCTCCTGGCCCACGTGCTCCCCCATCTCGAGGGACGCGACGGCGTCGTAGGGGCCGTCGTTCACGTCACGGTAGTCCTGCAGCCTGATCTCGACGCGGTCGCCGAGGCCGCGCTCCGCGATCCGCTGGTCGATGAACGCCTTCTGCTCCTTCGAGATGGTGACGCCGGTGACCTTCGCGCCGAAGTGCTCCGCGGCGTACAGGCTGAGCGAACCCCAACCGCAGCCCACATCCAGGAACCGCAGGCCCGGAGCGGCGTCGAGGCCCACTTTCCGGCAGACGAGGTCCAGCTTGTCGCGCTGGGCGTCCTCGAGCGTGTAGCCGGGCTCCTCGGAGAGCCAGTACCCGCACGAGTACGCCATGTGGTCGTCGAGGATCAGGCCGTAGAAGTCGTTGGAGAGGTCGTAGTGGTGACTGATCGCAGCGCGGTCCCGGAGCAGGCTGTGGAGGCGCCCCTTGATCTTCGCCTGCGACGCCGGTGCGGGCAGCGGCGCGCCGAGCGCCCCGACCTCCCGCGCGACCTTCCCGAGCTGAAGGAGGAGCTGGGGGGTCAGCCTCGGCATGGACAACCCGCGCCGGCCGATGACGGTCCAGAGATGGGTGAGCGCGTGCTCGAGTGAGCCCGGTACGTCCAGTTCCCCGGTGACGTAGGCCTGCGAGACGCCTAGCTCGCCCGGGCTCCAGAGGATCCGGCGCAGCGCGTTGACGCTGTTCAGGCGGACCTCGGGCTGGTCGGACGCGCCCGCGGTACTGCCGTCCCAGGCCACGAGGTGCACGGGCAGCGCTCCCCCGACGATCGGCGCGAGGATCGCGGCGAGCTTGCCCGCGACCCCGCCACCGGGAAGGCCCTCGACGGTCCTGTCCTGAGGGGCGGGGGTGCCGGTGGTCGTGCCGGGGTCGAGGTCTGTCACGGGGAGTTCTTTCTCACGAGGGTGGAGCAGCGGACTCGCCGAGCGTCCGCCCGGCGTGGTGGAGGTAGTGGTGGTGTCAGGGCCGTCTATCGAAGATCAACTGCTGGACGTCGAGGTACCCCGCCTGGAAACCGGCCCTCGAATAGCAGAGGTAGAACTGCCACATGCGCTCGAACGTCTCGTCGAAGCCCAGCGCGTGCACCTCCTCGTGGCGGGCGAGGAAGCGTTCCTCCCAGAGCCGGAGCGTCTGGGCGTAGTGGTCCCCCATGGACAGCCGCTCGCGGACACGGAGGCTGGTGTACCGCTCCGTGACGTCCTCGATGGCGCGGACCGACGGGATGAACCCGCCCGGGAAGATGTACTTGTGGATCCACGTGTAGGACCGGCGGGTGGCCATCATGCGCTCGTGGGGCAGGGTGATGGCCTGGATGGCTACGCGCCCGCCCGGTGCCAGGACCCGGTCGATGGTCTGGAAGTAGACACCCCAGTAGTCGAATCCCACGGCCTCGATCATCTCGACCGACACCACGGCGTCGTACTGGCCCTCGACGAGCCGGTAGTCCTTCAGCTCGACCCGCGCGCGATCGGACAGCCCCGCCTCACTGATGCGCTGCTCGGCCAGCTCCTTCTGTTCGCTGGACAGTGTCACCGACACGACCTCGGCCCCCCTGCCGGCGGCCCGGAGCGCGAGCTCGCCCCAGCCGGTCCCGATCTCGAGGACGCGCGACCCCGCGCCGACCTGGGCCTGGTCGAGGAGCCGGTCGATCTTCCGACCCTGCGCATCCGCGAGGTCGTCCCACTCGACGTTCAGGAGGTCCTTGCCCGTCGCGTCGAAGAGGGCGCTGGAGTAGGACATGGTCGGGTCGAGGAACAACGCGAAGAGCTCGTTCGAGAGGTCGTAGTGACGGGAGATGTTCGACCGCGTGTTGGCGGTGCTGTTGCGCTCCCTGCGCGGCGGCTTCGGAAGATACAGTCCGCGCAGTTTCTGCAGCGGCACCGGAACCAGGTGCGCGGCGCGCGCCGCGAAGACCTCGATCACCTCGGTGAGGTCGGACGCCGTCCAGTCCAGCGCCATGTAGGACTCCCCGAGCCCGATCAGCCCGTTGTCGCCCAGCCGCGCGTAGAAGTCCGCAGGGCGGTGGATGCGCATCTCGGGCCGCGCGCCGCCCCCCGGCGCGCCGAAGATCGTCCCGTCGTCGTAGATGACCCGCAGCTGGAGGGTGTTCACCGCAGCCGTGAAGATCTTCTCGGCCACGGTGGCCGCGATCCTGTTCCTCGGGCCGCTCGGCACACCGGCGATGCCGGGCCAGACGGCCGGGTCCACCCCGGACTGCGAGGGGACAACGGTGGTGCTCATCGAACGGCCTCCTGGTGCTGGTGACGCGGCCTGGGGCTGACGGGCAGCCGCCGCAGCCAGAGTCTAATCCCCTGCCATCTGATCTGGACGACCACGCGTAACGGGGCGACAGGAACCGCGAGCGCCATTTTCGTGATCGTGGAGGTCGTCGCCGGCAGGCGTCGGCCCGTCATCGTCGCGGTGAAGGGTGCGTGGGCCTCCCGGTGCAGGACGACGGCGACACCGAGCTTCTCGCCCGGCTCGGGTACGCGCATCTCGTACTCACCCTCCACGGGGTTGAACGGCGAGACGTACAGGCGCTTCTCGGTGCGTGCGGCACCGCGGTCGTCGACGTCGAGGAGGTAGCAGTGGCGCTCGCCGTAGGTGTTGTGCACCTCGGCGACGACGGCGGTGAGGGCGCCGGAGCGGTCGTGGCACCAGAAGAGCGACAGCGGGTTGAACACCCGGCCGAGGACGCGGCCGCCGGCCAGCATCGTGACCCGTCCGCCGTCGTCGTGCCGACCCTCGGAGCGGAGGAACTCGGCGATGTTCTGCCGGATGGTGCGGTCCGGGTCACCGAGGTGATCCTCGGGCAGGAATCGCGCGAAGGGTGCGAGCCACACGGGCAGCACGGGCAGGTCGTCGAGATCCACGAGCCAGGTGTAACTCCGGTAGGTGAACTCGTTGCGCAGCGGTGAGCGCCGGACGTGACGGATCACGGTCGGGTAGAGGAAGGCGTTCATGCCCGCACGGTGGCGCGCTCGGTGGCCGGATTGCCGTCCCAGGTCCCACCGATCCGCTCGGCGGCACGCAGGCCGGACAGGGCCCCGTCCTCGTGGAAGCCCCACCCGTGGTAGGCGCCGGCGAACGCGATGCGCTCGTCGCCGAGCTCTCCCAGGCGGGCCTGCGCGGCGAGCGACTCCGGTGTGTACTGCGGATGCTCGTACACCATGGTCTTCAGCACCGTGGCCGGATCGATCAGTTCGCCTTCGCCGAGGCTGACGATGAAACGGTGGTTGGTGCGCCCCTCGAGACGCTGGAGCCGCGTCATGTCGTAGGACACGAGCACGCGGTCCGGCGTCGCGTCGCAGGAGGGCAGCCGGTAGTTCCAGGACGCGCGGGCACCCTCCGCATGCGGCAGCACCGATTCGTCGGTGTGGAACTGCGTCGTGTTCACCGAGTAGGGCATGGTCCCGAGCACCGACGCGGCGAGGGATGCACGATCCCTGTCGCTCCCGCCCCCTCCGTCACCGTGCCCGTCGCCGTGTCCGTCGCCGTGCCCGTCGAGCAGGGCGAGGGCCTGGTTCGGATGGGTCGCGACGACGACCGCGTCGAACAGTTCGGTGCCGGCGGGAGAAGTCACGAGCACGCCGTCGGCGGTGCGCCGCACGGACTCGACCGGGCTGGCGAGCCGGACGTCGTCGAGCCGGTCGACGACGCGCCGCACGTATTCCGCGGACCCGCCCGTCACGGTGCGCCATTGCGGGGAGCCCTTGATGGTGAGCATGCCGTGGTGCTCCATGAAGGAGAACAGGTAGCGGGCCGGGTAGGCGAGCGCCGTCGCCGGGTCGCAGGACCAGACAGCGGACACCACCGGCGTCATGAAGTGCGAGGTGAAGTAATCGCTGAAGGCGTTGGCCTCGAGGAAGTCACCGAGGGTCGCGTCCGCGTCCTCGCCGGGTGTCCCCGCGGTGCGTCGGAGCAGCGCCCGCGCGGCCCGCTGGAAGCGGAGGATCTCCAGCAGCATCCTCAGGTAGCGTCCGCGGAGGAGCACGCCGGGCTGGGCGAAGACACCGCGCCTTCCCTTGGCACCCGCGTATTCGAGGCCACAGCCGTCGCAGCGGATGGACATGCTCATGTCCGAGTCCTGGGTGGGTACGCCGAGCTCTTCGAAGAGCCGCAGGAGTGTGGGGTAGGTCCGGTCGTTGTGGACGATGAAACCGGTGTCGACGCCCGTGGTCGAACCGTCCGCGAGATCGACCTGGTGGGTGTGGGCGTGCCCGCCCGGGCGGTCGTCCGCCTCGAAGAGTGTCACTGCACTGTCGCTCCGAAGCACCCACGCGGCGGTCAGTCCGGAGACGCCGCTGCCGATGACCGCCACGCGGCGGCGGCCGACGCTCGCGTCATCGTCGGTAAGCTCGACGTCGGGCGTCGTGTCTTCGGGCATCTCGTCTCCTGCGGGCTGTTCCGGTGATCCTCCCGGCGGGTGCCGCGGACTCGCTCCAGGCCGCCCCGTACCGCTCGATCGGATGGCGCTGCTGCAGAGTGTGAATCGGAAGAAGTTCGCTACTACATGGGGCCGGGATTGGTGCAAGCGGTTTCTGCAGCACACCATCGGGCTGGACCGTTCGAAAGGCAGGTGGTAGATGGTCAATCCCATACACCTCCGCACCCTGCTCGAGGTGATCCGTCACGGCACCTTCACCGGTGCGGCCACTGCCCTCGGCCTGACCGCGTCGGCGGTCTCGCAGCAGATGGCGGCCCTCGAACGCGACACCGGAGCACGCCTCTTCGTCCGCTCGGCGCGGAGCGCCGTCCCGACCGACGCCGCGGTCGCCATGGCACGGCACGCCACGAAGGTGCTCACGGACATCGAGGCGCTCCTGGCGTCGACCGCGCGAGCGGGCACGGCCCAGGGGGCCGAGTTGAGACTCGGGATCTTCCCCAGCCTCGCCACCTTCGCGCTGCCACGGCTGCTGGCAACACCCGAATGGCAGCGACTCGGGGTGTCACTACGCGTGTTCGTCGGCGAGCCGGGCCACACCATCCAGGGCCTGCGTGAGGGCGGCGACCTCGATCTGGCGCTCGTCTACCAGGTGGGTCAGGCGGGGCTGGCCTGGCCGACGACGCTCCGTCGCCAATGGATCGGCGACGACGAGTTCCGCGTCGTCCTGCCCGCGATGTGGGGCGTCCGCGCCGGCTCCCGCGTGACCCCGGACCAGCTGGCCGACATGCCGTGGATCATGCACCATCCCGGCACGGCGGACGCGACGGTGATCGAGCGGCTCTTCGCGAGCTGCAACCTCCACCCGAGGGTGGTGGCCTACTGTGACGACTTCAACGCCAGCCTCGAACTCGCCGCCGCCGGGCTCGGCGCGGCGCTGGTCCCCGATCTCGCCATGGTCGAGGCACCGCAGGGCATCGTCTCCCTCGACGTCCCCGAGATCAGGTTGGCCCGGAGCATCTTCGCGCTGCGCACGGGTGACGCGGACGAGGCGCGCGTGCGGCTGTTCATGGATCAGCTCGCGGAGATACTCGCGGTACGGAGCATCGGACCGAGCAGCGGCGGTCACGGGAATTGACGGGTCGGCCGTTGCCCGCGGGGCAGGAATCAGAGCGAACCCATGACCCCGGCCTCGGGTGGGCGGGCCAGGTCGAGGGCGTCGAGGACAGCGAGCGCCGCCACGTGCTCGTTGAACGTGTACAGGTGGAGGCCCGGGGCGCCGTCATCGAGTGCCTGCCGCGCGAGTGCCACGGTCGCCTCGGTGCCGATGCGCCGCCTCTCCTCGGGCTCGGATGCGGCATCGAGGCGACCCACCAGCGTCTCATCGACCTCCACACCGCCGAGCTCCGCGAGTTTCCTCATGCGTCGCGGACTGGTCAGGGGCATGACGCCGGGGATGATCGGGATGGTCACTCCGGCACGATGCGCGCGCTCCAGCAGCCGCGGGTAGTCCGCCGTGTCGAAGTAGACCTGCGTGATCGCGAAATCGGCCCCTGCTCCCTGCTTGGCGAGCAGCACCTCGACGTCCTGCGTGAGGCTCTCCGATTCCGGGTGCCGCGTGGCGTAGGCCGCCACACCGACGGCCACCCTGCCCGCTGCCAGCTGCGCCGTCCTCCGCCCCTCGACGTCGCGGATCAGCCGGACCAGCTCGTCGGCGTGCTGGAGGTCGCTCTCACGCGGATCCGTCCCGTCGGGTGCGTCCCCGCGCAGGGCGAGGATGCCCCGCACACCGCCCACGATCAGCCGGTCGACGATCTCCTCGAGTTCGGCCCGCGTACTGCCGACACAGGTCAGGTGGGCGAGCGGTCGCAGGTCCGTCTCGGTCAGGAGGCGGTTCAGGAGGGCGACGGCGGTGTCCCTGTTACTGCCTGCGGCACCGTAGGTCACCGAGACGAAATCCGGCCGGGTCCTTTCGAGCCGACGAACCGTCGTCCACAGGGCGTCCTCCGCCTGGGCGTCGCGTGGCGGGAAGAGCTCGTAGGAGAGTGCGGGATAGCTCGTCGGTGGGCGCGCGGGCTCCCCCACCGCGCCGTGGCCCTCGGCGTCGTGCCGGAGCGAGCTCAGGTCGTCTCCTCCGGCACGTCCGCTGACTTGACGCTGTTCTCGACGATCCCGAGTTCCTCGAGGCGGGCGGACATCCCCGCGCCGTCCGAGGCGTACACCCATGGGATGCCAGGCGTGGGGAGGACCCCCGATTTCGAGCGCCCGCCGGCCAGGACGGCTTCGCCCACGGACAGCTGCCGGATGGCGATCGCGCGCACGTTCTCCGGATGCCGCTGCGCGAACTCCGAGTAGATGGCTTCGTCGTGCTGTCCGTCGTCGCCCACCAGGAGCCACTTCATGTGCGGGAACTCCTCGGCGAGGCGCTCGAGCGCAGTGCGTTTGTGCTCCTGGCCGCTGCGGAACCAGCGGTCACGCGTCGGACCCCAGTCGGTCAGCAGCTTCGGTCCGGCAGGGTACAGGTTGCGGGACAGGAAGCGTGACAGGGTGGGCGCCACGTTCCACGCTCCGGTGGACAGGTACAGGACGGGAGCGGACGGGAGGGTCCGCACGATCCGCTCGTAGAGCACCGCCATGCCCGGCGTCGGTGTCCGGGCGTGCTCGTCGAGGACGAACGTGTTCCAGGCGGCGAGGAACGGCCTCGGCAACGCGGTGACCATCACGGTGTCGTCGATGTCGGAGACGACGCCGAACGTCGTCCCGTCGGCGACGATCCTGATGGGCGCCTCGACCGTCCGCGATACCCCGGACTGGAGGGTGATGGTGTGCCAGCCGGCATCGAGCGTGACCGGTATGTGGGCATCGACCACACCTCCGCGGTCGGCCTCGACGTCGTGGACGGTGTCCCCGATCGTCACGTGCACGACGGCGTGCGCCACGGGAGCGCTGGTGAAGTTGCGCCATCCCCTCATGCCCTCCTGCAGGGGCTTGAGCGGACCGTCGTCGGACGCGCGGCCGGTGTCCCTCGGATCGCTGAGGACCACGCGCGCGAGCACCCGCACCCATGAGGTCGAGCCGTACCCCGTGTAGGGGATGACGGTCTCGATCCGGCCACGACGCACTGCGAGCCGGGTCTGGAAGCGCAACCAGGCGTCGTCGAGCCTCATGGCAAGATGCCCGCCGTCGCGCCCGGGGCTCATCGGGAGGCCTCGCCGGCGCGGCACGGGCAGGAAGGGCATTCGGAGCTGGGGCGCATGCGTTCAGTCTGGCACGGTGCGTGCCGTCGGAACGAGTGCCGACGGCCCAGTGGCCAGACCAGTGGACACCTGGATCACAGGTCACGGCACGGCCACAACCTGAGCCCGGAGGCCTGCCGGTCTTGTCCCCCGACTCCCCCGGCTGGGACTCTGGGATTCCGATCCGTCAGCTCGACGGACCGGTTGACGAGCACCGGGGGACGACATGGCGGTTGGATGGGACGCGACGACGACAGAGGTCGTCCGACTCAAGGAGGGGGCGCCGCTCCAGAGCTGGCAGGCCGGCCGCGTCCTCGATGAGACGACGACGGCGGCGGACCTCGCGCACGCGATCCGCTTCGGCAGGGCCCAGAGCGCACTCGAGGCCGTCGCGGCCGGTGGGGCAGGACTGACCTCGGACCATGCGCGGGCCATCCACTTCGCCAACGAGATGGCGGAGCTGCGCCACTATGAGCCCCTGATCACCGTCGAGGACGACGTCCCCGTCCTGACCGACGGGGTCAGCGACCTCATCGCACGTTTCGAAGACCTCGGGCTGTGGCAGGACGGACGCGCCTGGGAGCTGTGACCTCGGCTCGTCCGGCACACCGCTCGGCCTGCACCAACTACTTCGTCGACTGAGCACCTATCCACCCGACACCGAGCTCCGAATAGGTGCTGATCGATGCGCCCTGCAGCTCGATCAGCAGGGATGACATGGCTCGACGCCCGCCTCTTCCTGCCGCTGGAGCAGGTTCCAGGAAGCGGTCTCACCATGAAGACGAACGACTACTGCCCCACGACGCCGGGGTCCTGTGAGGTGGACGAGCGCTTCCACGTCACTCCTCTGCCGCCCGTGCTGGTCCTGAGGTGGGCCCATCGCCTCGTGATCGACGAGACGGACGTCCTCCTTGCCACAGCAGCGGTGTGCGCCTCCGGAGGTGACGAGCTCCCGCTCCTCGTGGAGCTGTCGCAGCCGCGGGAGATCACGTGGGACGCCCGGAGAGCCGTGCTGAATCTCCCGCACCGCTTACGCATAGCCCTTCTCGGCGCGGACGACGTCGACCTGGTGCTCACCGCATTCACCGTGCGCTCCTCCGCCGACATCCGCTTCTTCACGAACCGCGACGAGGCGGAGCTGTGGTTAGTTCAGGGGTGAATACTGCGCATCCGACAGGTACGGCTCGCCTGCCCCGCAGGCTTTCTGCAGATTAGCTGCAGAACCCGAGGCAGGTGATGCGGCCGGTGCCATGATGCGCAGGTGTCCGCTGGGGACACGCCACTCTGCGAGGTCTACATGTCTCTTCTCAAGGACCAGTTCTCACGGTCCGCATCCTCTCCGCGTCGCACGACGGCACACCCGCGCGCGTCCCGGCGCTCAACGACAGCCCTGCTGCTCGCCGCGCTGACTCCCCTGGCTCTCCTTCAGGCCGTCGGGGGCTCGCCTGCCATCGGCGCGACCACCGCCTGCTCACCGATGACGCAGTCCGTGCACCAGAGCATCAACCCGAGTACCAATGGGTCACTGCTCACGACGAACACTGCTGAAATTCCCATAGCCGCCCGGTACTCCGGCTTCTCCCTGCTACGGGGACCCGTGTTCAAGGCAGGGGCTACTCCTGCCGCCGGCCTAGTTCCACTTCACCGCATGTTCAAGGACGGCAATTTCCTGCTCCTGCCCGACATGCCCGGCACGGACGAGTTCGAGATCGTGCAAACCCGATACGGGTTCGAACGCCACAACGTCGAGTTCTACGCTTCGCTGTCTCCCGTCGCCTGCGGCATGGAGGTGCGGCGGTACTTCAACGGCTCCAAGCACCGCTACAGTGCGTCGGCCACCGAGGGTTCGACGCTGCGCCAGTCGGGTTGGAGTGACGAGGGAGCCAAGTTCTGGGTGCAGTCCCTCACGGCTCCCACACCCGCACCCGCGCCCGCACCCGCTCCCGCACCCGCACCCGCTCCCGCACCCGCGCCCGCACCCGCACCGGCACCCGCGCCCGCACCGGCACCGGCACCGGCACCGGAGCCGGGTCATGTGGCGGGATGGGGCGCACCGACGTGGCGTGACGAATTCGACGGCAACGTGTCGAAGTGGAGAGTCAGGGACGGAGAGTCCCTGTCGTACGACAAAGCCCGGATCCTCGCCCGCAACGTCACCACCGCGGGCGGCTTCCTCGACATCACGGCCAAGCGTGAGGACGTCGCAGGACGAGCCTTCACCACCGGATACCTCGACACGATCGGAAAATACGAACAGCACTACGGTCGCTGGGAGATCCGCGCCCAGATCCCGACCATCGCCGGGCAATCCAGAGGGGTATGGCCCGCGTTCTGGTTGAGGAACAGTAGTGTCGGCGAGATCGACATCATGGAGGCCTGGGGAGACCCCTTCACCAACCCGACGCGCGTCGGAACCTCGACGCTGACCGCTCACGAGTCCACGAACGGCGGTGGCTTGCGAACCGCCGTCAACTGGGAGAATGCAGCTGGTACGACGGTTCACTCGGCTTTGGCTTTCCACACCTGGGCCATCGAGTACACGCCCACCGAATTGCGCGGCTACTTCGACAACAAGCATGTTGCGACCCTGACGAAGGACAAGCACCCCTGGCTGTGGGGGCCGAACTTCCAGGCGCCCTTCAACATGCGCCTGAACCTGCAGATCGGCTCTCCCTATCACGGCTACCCGGTAGCACCGCAGTACGCGGACACCAAGATGCCGGCCGTCTTCAAGGTCGACTACGTTCGGGCGTGGAAGTACAACCCCTGACCGAAGTGGGAACGTCCTGCAATCGGTGGCTGCGTACACATCGCCGAATAGTTGCCAAGCATCACCCATCACCAGCAACGCTGATCGACGCGATCCGATTGTGATCGGCACCGAGGGGGTTGAGGGCGAGGGCCCGTCAGCCCCTCTTCGGCGTCCGGGAGCCTTCACGTGCAACACTCAGGACCATGACCGCCGTCCTGCTCATCTGGAATGCGGCCCGGCCATGGCCGGGGACGCATGCAAAGGACGTCGACACCATCGACCGGACCGGGGTCCTTCGGATGTCCTGGCCGGGCGGGCCGGTGCTGGACGCGGAGCCAGGGGTGGACGTCTGGCTCGTCATCGGCGCGGCGGGCGGGGAGCAGATAGGCCTCATCGGGCACGGAATCCTCACCGGGACGACGTCGGGCGTATGGGCCTCGCACGGTTCTGATGGACCCGGACCTGCAGACGCAGGAGCGTCAGGCGAACCAACTGTCGAGGGGCCATGTCTGCTGATCGATCTGGACCTGCTGCTGCTGAGAGGCGACGAGATACCGGCCGAGGTAGTGGTGACAGCCCATACGCTGCTCGACCGCCCACCTGGAAGTAGGCCCTTCACTGCTCGGGGGCTCACCGAAGCGGCCGACACCGCTCTGCGCCTGCTCTGGTCGAGCAACGTACCGGCCGCCGTCGCGAGTACCTTGCCCCTCCCCGGCTCACTCCCCGCGGCAGCGGTGGTGCGTCGTCCGGACAACCGCTTCGAGATCGACGACGATCTCCGCCGCAGGACCCTGGCCGCACGAGGCTCTGTCTGCCACGCCTGCGATCTCGACGGCGAGCAGACGTACGGGCCCGCGGGTGCCGACATCGTGCAGGTCCACCTCATCACGCCGCCCGAACTCGTCGGAGCGCCGTTCGAGCCCGATCCGCTGGTGGATCTTGTCCCGTTGTGCCCCACGTGCCATGTCGTCGCTCACGGCCGCGCCCCGCACCCCTACAGCATCAGCGAGATCAGATCGATGATCAGGGCCGGCGGATTCCTGCCGGGAGCGGCCATGTCGACTCATCAGCTCGACGCCGAGCGCGCAGCGACGCGCATCCTGGAAGCAGGCACCTGAGACCGCGGACCTCTTGAAGGTGATGTGTCCCAGCGCTGGGAGCGATCAAGTTCTGGAAGCCGTCGCCTACTACGCAGAGCAGGACGACGGTTTGCCTGATGCCCGGTGTGCATACGGTGATGACCAGCATGCCCCCGATCACGTCGTCGTCCGCCAAGATCGCCGAGGGTCGGTGCGGCCGAAGCCGCACCGCCTCTCGATGAACACGGCGTGCTCAGCCCTTCACGCACAGAATCGTGCGCAGGTGCTGAACCACCGACACGAGGTCCGACTGCGCCGCGATGACCGCACCGAGCTCCTTGTAGGCGCCGGGGATCTCGTCGACGATCCCTGCATCCTTGCGTGACTCCACACCGCGGGTCTGCTCGACGAGGTCGTCCACGGTGTAGGTTGCCTTCGCCCTGTTCCGGCTCATGCGGCGGCCGGCGCCGTGCGACGCCGACTGGAACGACGCCGGGTTGCCGAGCCCGCGCACGATGTACGAACCGGTGCCCATCGACCCGGGGATGAGCCCGAGCTCGCCGGACCCCGCACGGATGGCACCCTTCCGGGTGACGAGCATGGAGCGACCGTCGATCTCCTCCTCCGCGACGTAGTTGTGGTGGCAGGAGATCTCCGTGTCGAAGCCGACGTCGGCGGTCGGCAAGGCCTTCCGCACCGTGTCCTTGAACAACTCCATCATGATCTTGCGGGATCGCAGCGCGTACTCCCGCGCCCACTCGAGATCACGCCGGTAGGCGTCCATCTCCGCCGAACCCTTGAGGAACACGGCGAGGTCCCGGTCCGGAAGGTCCCTGTTCTGCGGCAACGTCTTGGCGATGGCGATGTGCCGCTCGGCGAGCTCCTTGCCGATGTTCCTCGAGCCGGAATGCAGGGTCAGCCAGACGCGGTCGTCGGCGTCGAGGGTCATCTCCAGGAAGTGGTTGCCTCCGCCGAGTGAGCCGAGCTGTGAGTGGGCCTTCGACTCGAGCTTCTGGACGCCACCGTGAAGATCCTTGAAGCGGCGCCAGAACACGTCCAGACCATCCGTGACGCCGAGGCGCCGGAGGTCCAACCGCTGCTCGTGACCGCGGAAGCCGAGCGGTATGGTCGCCTCGACGGCCAGGCGGAGCGGCTTGAGATCCTCGGGCAGGTCCTTCGCGGTCAACGACGTGCGGACCGCTGACACGCCGCAACCGATGTCCACACCGACGGCAGACGGCGAGATGGCGCTCTCCATCGCGATCACGGACCCGACCGTCGCGCCCTTGCCGAGGTGGACGTCGGGCATCACCCGCAGACCGTACACGTGCTCGAGTTCCGCGATGTTGCGCAGCTGCTGCAGGGCGGCAGGCTCGATGTCGCTCTCCGGAGCCCACATGAGGGTCGACGCTCGCGCACCGCTGAGTGTGACAGGTAAATCCATGGTGCTGCCTCCTCGAAGGCTGATCACCTTCGACGCGGAGGTCGAAGGAATGAGGGTTCCGGCCCGGTACGGGTGACCGTTGGAATATCGGCTCGACGTGCCCCTGCTTTCAGGACGTCGACAATGAGGAATCGGTTCTCGCGAGAGAATGTCCGCGATAATTTTAGGGCGCGACGGCGTTTGAATTCATCGAGATAAAGGACATATTCGTCCTTGTTCACGCGCCGAGAAATACGCAGGTCGTCTGGCGCATCGCTGACACGTGTGAGAGGGCAAAGAAAGAGGCCGTTCCGGGCTGGACTTACCCGGAACGGCCCTGACCCTGCCAGGATCAGCTAGGTCGGGACGCTCCGGTGCCGCAGGTTCACACTCTGCAGGGCATAGCCAGGCTTGCATTCTTCGAGGAGGGTGACGAGCGCGAGGTCAGCAGCAGGCAGGAGGAATCGGCGATTAGCTGCGGCGACACACATCCTGACGCTCATTCCATTGTCTCCGGTCTGCTTCGACGGCTCGTTTGGCTCGTCCGGAGAAGACTTTATGCCACGTCGTCGACATGTGTAAAGCCCCAAACCACTAATCCAATCGTCGAGTTCGAATTCATCGTGATCGCGGCACCGCTGAGTTCATTCCGGCGCCACCGCTGAGTTCATTCCGGCGGGACCGAAGTGCCTCTCACCAAGAGCGGACCTCCCCCGAAAGAGAATGGATCCGAGCATCACTGCACGGGGACGTATCAGACGCCGGGGACGAGAGGGCGCATGACCGACGCCGCTTTCCGCACTGCGGCAGGAGCGGCACGTTTCAGCGGCCCGGCGACGACGACAGCGCCGACGCCCGCACCGAGGAGGGCACCTGTGAGCATGGTCCGCTGCACGGTGCGCCTCGTGCCACCCCACCCACCGGTCGTGCGCGCGTTGTCCGGATCGAGCGACGGGCCGTAGAGATTGCCACTGGAATCCTCGGCGGGTTCCTTCTTCGACAGGTGCGTGTGCTCCACCTGATGGGCCATGACTCTCTCCAACCGGCCAGACTTGAACCGGTGCTGCCTGACCATCGACCTGCCGAGGCGGCCCACCGCGACCTCACGGGTCGGCGACTCGACCACGCCGAGGGTCGCCTTGGTCACCCGATCGGCCGAGTACACGGCCGGCATGGCGACCACTCGCCGGCCCGTGTAGTTGGCGACGTGATGGAAGAACGGTGTGTCGATCGTCGGAGGCAGCACCGTGCAGACGTGGATGTGCTTCTTCCGGTCGAGCGTCAGCTCCGACCGCAGGCTGACGCCGAGGGCGCGGACGGCGGCCTTCGAGACGGAGTAGGCGGAGGTGTAGGGCTGGGGTATCACGCCCACGATCGACGCGACGTTGACCACGACGCCGGACTCCTGGTCCTGCATGCGCTCCAGCGCCGCCCGTGACCCGTACACGTAGCCCAGCAGGTTGACGTCGATGACGCACTCGGAGTCCCTCTTGGGCACCTCGAGGAAGGGTGAGAAGAGGGCGACCGCGGCATTGTTGACCCAGATGTCGATGCGTCCGAACTCCTCGACGGCGCGAGCGGCCAGTTCCTGCACCGCATCGTACTCGGAGGTGTCCGTGGGCACCGCCAGTGCTCGTGACCCGAGGGCCGTGCACTCCGTCACGAGGGATTCGAGCGCCTCGACCCGTCTGCTCGCGAGCACGAGGCTCGTACCCCTGCGGTCAAAGCGAAGTGCCGTGGCACGGCCGATCCTGCTCGCTGCCCCGGTGATGACCACGACGCTGTTCCTGATCCGCATACAACCCTCCGACGCTCCGGACGGCGTGCCCGCCCGCTCGTTCCATGACCGTAAGGACGGCCGGGTCAGGGCTTCAACGCGATTCGGTGGAAGGAGGAGGATGCGCGGCCGGCCGACGTGTGCCTCATGTGCCCGATGACGCTTCCGCCGTCCCGGTCCGGTTCCGTTCGGTGGCAACGAAAAACCGCCGGATCAGGGCGTTGACCCTGAAAATCGGCGGTTCGTCGTGGAGCTAAGGGGATTCGAACCCCTGACCCCCTGCATGCCATGCAGGTGCGCTACCAGCTGCGCCATAGCCCCTCGGTCGTCGTCCTGGCCGGGATACCCGGCCGAAGCAACTTCCTCAGTGTAGTAGTTCCGCTGCCGCCCGACAAATCAGCGGGAGCTTCCCGGGGTCACCCCTCGAGCGGCTCCGTCGGCAGGGACCCGAGACCCACGTTGTGCTCGGTCAGCTGCCACGAGAAGCGCGCCTGCTCACGATCCGGCACCTCGTGGACCTCGGACCAATGGCAGTTCGAGAGCCCCGAGAGCGCGCCCCAGTGATCGGGAGGCAGGCCCATCAGAGCGGCGAGAGCTGCCCTGATGGAGCCACCGTGGCTCGCGACGACGAGAGTACCCCCGGGCTCGACGCGGTGAAGGGCCTCGAGGACCGCCTCGAGCATGCGCCGTCCGACGTCGCGCCGGTTCTCCGCCCCTCCGGCTCGGACGTCAGGATCCCCGCTCCGCCACGCCGTGTTGTCCTCGGCGAAGCGGTCGGCGATCTCGCCGAACGTCAGCCCCTGCCAGACTCCCGCGTTCGTCTCCCGCAGCCGTGGATCCTGTTCAACCCGCGCGCCACAGATTCTCGACAGAGCTGCAGCGGTGTCCGCTGCACGCCGGAGGTCGGACGCCACGATCACTGAGGGACGCTTGGCGGCGAGCAGCTCTGCTGCCCGCTTGGCCTGCGCCCGCCCCGTCGCGTCGAGATCGATGTCCTCCTGGCCCTGGAAGCGCCCTGCGTGGTTCCACTCGGTGCGGCCGTGCCGCCAGAAGATGATGCGGCGCGCTGCCGTGTCGGAGTGGGGGTCGCGGCTCACTCGGGGGCGTCGTGCAGTGCCGCCGGCTGCGCAGGGCCCTGCAGTACGCCGTCGAGCTGCAGATCCACGGCCGGGCAGTCCTTCCACAGGCGATCGAGTGCGTAGAACACGCGGTCCTCCTCGTGTTGCACATGCACCACCACGGTGGCGTAATCGAGCAGGACCCAGCGGCCCTCGCTGCGACCCTCACGACGCACGGGCTTCAGGCCCTGCTTGGACAGCTCTTCCTCGATGCCGTCCACGATCGCGTTGACCTGGCGCTCGCTCGGCGCCGAGGCGATCACGAAGACGTCGGTGATGGCCAGCCGGTCGCTGACGTCGATGGCGATGATGTCCTGGGCTATCTTGTCCGCCGCGGCGTGCGCCGCTGTGCGGGCGATGCCGACGGACTGTTCGGTTGCAGTCACAGATCTCCTTGTATGTGGTCAGCGGTGTCACCCATTGAGGGAGCTGACAGTCATCATTATCCCGGTCACGAGGGCCGCTCCGCCCACACCGAGCAGCGAGTACTGCAGAAGGCGCAGACGACGCGCCCGCCCTAGTCCTGCGGTCATGGCATCCAGGGGGTCGAGCCCGAACGCAGTCCGTGCCCCTATCGGTCCGGTTCCCGGCTGTGCCTCCCCCTCCGGCGGCGGTACAACGGCGGTCTCCGGCTCGGGATGGGACCCGGTGTGGGACCCGGTGTGGGACCCGGCAGCGCGGGGCACCACGACGGGGATGTGGGACGTCCGAGGCGCGCGGAGCGCCGACGGCGCATCACCGGGACGGCGGGAGGCGTCGGAGTGGGGGACGAAGGGGATGTTGTGTGCCGTCGTGGGATCGTTCGGGACGGGCTTCCGCTGCTGGTTCTGCTCGGCGAGTTCCTGGATCCGCCGGGCGCGTGAGTTCAGGACAGCGGCCCGCTCCGCGAGAGCCTTCTGCTGCGCGAGGATCTCCAGGTCCACGATGATGCCGCCGTCACCGTCGGTCGTCTCGAGTCCTTTGACGAGGGCACGAGCGTCCTGGACGAGGGCGTTCCGGGCCGCCAGCGCCTCCTCGACGGTCATGTTCCCGTTCGGCCGTGCGCCGGACCGCTCAGCAGTGGGGGCATCGGGGCTCGCGTCAGGGGTGTCGTCGTCGGCCGATCGTGAGGAACCGTCGACAGCGGTTCCCTGCGGCACGACGGCGGCGGTCTGGGCGGTCTCCTGCCGACGGCGGTCCCGGCGTCCGCCGGGAAGGGCCACCCGGTCGGTGCCGCCGGTCGACGTCCCGGAATGGGCAGCCGATGCCGGGTGGAGGGCGGGAGCAGTCTGCCCATCCTGCTCGGCAAGCGCACCAGGGGCCTGCGGCTCGACACCCCGCCCCAGCTCGCTCCCTCTCCCCTGCGATGCCGGGGGAGCAGCTCCGGATGCCTCGTGCACCTCCGGGACCTCACGCCCTGCCACCGCGGATTCCGGGCCGGTCGTCGATGAGCGCACGACGGTCGGTTCCGCGTCGGAGGGAGCCAGGGAGGACGACTCGACGGTGTGGTCGGCTGCCGCATCGGGTCCGGACGGAGCCTGTGCTGTGGGATCAGGTGTCGACGCGGGCGTGACCGCCGAGGACGACGAGGCGCCGGCGCGCTGCACCCGGAGTGTCCGTCGCGTCGGCACCTCGACCCTCGCGCCGTCAACCGCCTCGGAGGGGCGCCCCTCGGCGAGGGCCCGGTAGGCCCGCAGTGCTTCGCGATCACGCGCGCGGACCTGTGACTCGCGCTCCCGGGCGTGCTCGGGCACGGCGTCGACGGGGGCACGGGCAGCACGCCGGCTGTGTCGGATCCCTTCGGGCAGTGCCGAGCCGTCGTCGACGGGTTGCCCGCCCGACGCATCACGCACTGTCATGTCCAGTCCCCCTGACCGTCGTCCATCCGCTTCCCTGCATGAGACCTGCTGCCTGAGACGTTGCTGCTCGAGACCCTGCTGCCGAACCCGATCGCGCCTGATGCACCAGGGACCCCTCGCGGTCCTGTGCACGCTCGACGGGCGTCACTGACGCACGGCGACCCTGTACAGACGGTGTTTGGCGATGTACTGGACCACGCCGTCAGGCACCAGGTACCAGACGGGCTTGTCCTCGTCGACGCGTCGGCGGCAGTCCGTGCTGGAGATCGCCATCGCCGGCACCTCCAGCAGGCTCACGTCGCGGCCGCGCCCGTTGAGCTCGTGCCCGGGCCGGGTGACGCCGATGAAGTGGGCCAGCGACCACAGCTCCTCCGCGTCCTTCCACGTGAGGATCTGCGACATCGCGTCCGCACCGGTGATGAAGAACAGCTGTGCGTCAGGGCGCTCCGCCTTGAGGTCGCGCAGGGTGTCGATGGTGAACGTCGGTCCGGGTCGCTCGATGTCCACCCGACTCACTGTGAACCGCGGGTTCGACGCCGTGGCGATGACCGTCATGAGGTAGCGGTGCTCGGCCTCGGTGACGTTCTTGTCGACTTTCTGCCAGGGCTGACCCGTCGGGACGAACACCACTTCGTCGAGGTCGAAGACGGTCGCGACCTCGCTCGCGGCCACGAGGTGGCCGTGGTGGATGGGATCGAAGGTTCCACCCATGACGCCGAGGCGCCAGGGACTACCGTCGGCGCGGCGCTGCTGCGTTGCGCCCATGACCTCGCGTCCGGGCGTTCCAGGTACCACCGATGCCGCTAGTGCCGGTTGGCTTCGCCGTGATCGTGGTTGTTGGTGTGCTGCTTGTGGGGGTCGATGTGCTCCTCGACGGCCTCGTGGCGGTTGCGCACGTTGGAGAAGGAGACCGTGACCAGCATCAGCAGGAGGAGGATACCCATGACGATCAGCCCGTAGGCGATGGCCGGCATCGGAAGTTCGGTGTGGTGTTCCGCGCCTTCTGCTGCCAGCAGTGCGCCGCCGAGGGAGTAGAGCATCGTATGTCCTCTGTGAGATCGGGTCGGTCCGACCGGCGGGACCGGCCAGGACGATTTCTCCCATGGTACGCGTACCCGGCCCGGCTCCCCCGCCGTCGACCGCCGATCAGTGGAAGATCAGCGGCCGGATCGGCGACGGATCGGCGACTGATCAGCGACGGATCTGGCCCTCGCCCTGCACGATCCACTTCGTGGTGGTGAGCTCCGTCAGGCCCATGGGGCCGCGTGCGTGCATCTTCTGCGTCGAGATCCCGACCTCCGCGCCGAGACCGAGCTCACCGCCGTCGACGAAGCGGGTCGAGGCGTTGACGAGGACGGCCGCGGAGTCGACGCCGGCGACGAACTCCTCCGAACTCGCGAGGTCGTTCGTGATGATCGCCTCGCTGTGTCCCGTGCTCCACCGCCTGATGTGCCGCAGCGCGTCGTCGACGCCGTCCACCGTGCGGACGGCGAGGTCGAGCTGCATGTACTCGCGGCCCCAGTCGTCGTCCGTCGCGGCCAGGGCGTGCACGCCCTCGGGCAGCAGGGCCCTCGCGCGGTCGTCCACGTGCAGCATGACCCCTGCGTGGGCCAGCGCCCCGAGGACGGGCCCTGCCGCCGCTGACCGGCTGTGCACCAGGAGTGTCTCCACGGTGTTGCAGACGCTCGGCCGCTGGGTCTTCGCGTTGAGGAGGATGTCGACCGCCATGTCGGTCTCGGCGCTCTCATCGAGGAAGATGTGCACGTTGCCCTCCCCGGTCTCGATGACGGGAACGCGCGCGTTCGTGACCACCGACTGGATGAGCTCACGGCCGCCCCGGGGGATCAGCACGTCGATGCGCCCGCGCGCCCGCATCAGGACCTGCGCCCCTTCCCGTCCGAACTCGTCGACGCTGAGCACGGCGTCGTCGGGCAGGCCGAGGTCCTCGAGCGTGTCCCTGATGATCCCGATGAGCGCGGCATTGGTCGAGGAAGCCGCGCTCCCGCCCCGGAGGACGACGGCGTTGCCACTTTTCAGCGCGAGGCCCACGATGTCGACCGTGACGTTGGGCCGTGCTTCGTAGATGGCGGCGACGACCCCGAGCGGAACGCGTACCTGCCGCATGCGCAGGCCGTTCGGGAGTGTCTCGGCCCGCACGGAGGTGCCCACCGGATCCGGGAGGGCGGCGAGCTGTGTGAGTGCGTCGGCAAGCAGTGCCACGCGATCGGCATCGAGGCTCAGCCGGTCGAGGAGGTAATCGGAGGTCCCGCCCGCGCGTCCGCGTTCGACGTCGTCGCGGTTGGCTGCGAGGACGAGATCCCGCCGTGCGACGAGCGCCTCGGCGATCGCGCGGAGGGCGCCGTCCTTCCGTGCGCGGTTCGCCCGTCCGAGCGTGCGTGAGGCCGCCCGGGCCCGATCCGTGATGGCGTGCACCGCGGCGACGATCGCGTCGCCGTCCGGATCCTGCGCAACGTCCCCGGTGGAGGTCTCCCGCTCAGGGGGCGCTGAGGGCGCAGCGGACGACGACGGTGCGGCTGCCCCGCCGGGCACGGCGGAGGGGGTCGTGTCGTGCTGCGTCAGCGCTTCGGTCTCCGTGCTCACATCGGTCATGCACGCATTCTAGCGAGCGTCGGCGGCCCTCCCGGGTGCGTGTCAGCAGGTGACGGCGTCCTCAGCCGTGCAGGACCACGAGGTCGTTCACGTGCACCACGGACCGTTCGTACTCCGCCCCGAGGTCCTCGGCGAGCTCGTGGGTCGAGCGGCCGAGCATGCGCGGCAGTTCCGCGGAGCTGTAGTTCACGAGCCCTCGGGCCACGACGGACCCGTCGGGGCCGACGAGCTGGACCGGGTCACCGGCCTCGAAGACGCCCGAGACCTCCACGACGCCCGCCGGGAGGAGTGACCGCCGGCGTTCGCGCACGGCCCGTACGGCGCCGTCGTCGAGGACGAGCGTGCCGAGCACACGGGCGAGATGCGCGAGCCAGAGCAGGCGGATCGGCTGGCGCTTGCCGGTGGCGGTGAACCAGGTCCCGACGTCGTCCCCCCGCAGGGCCGCTGCGGCGTTGGCGGTGGACGTGACGAGGGCGGGGATGCCGGACGCCGCCGCGATGGTCGCGGCTTCCACCTTCGTCACCATGCCGCCGGTCCCCACGCCCGACTTCCCGGTCCGTCCGATCGTGACGCCCTCGAGGTCCGCTGCGGAGGCGACGAGCGGGATGCGCGTGGCGCCGGCGCTCGGCGGACCGTCGTAGAGGGCATCGACATCGGACAGCAGGACGAGGGCGTCGGCCTTCACGAGGTGGGCCACGAGGGCGGCCAGGCGGTCGTTGTCCCCGAAGCGGATCTCATGACTGGCGACGGTGTCGTTCTCGTTCACGATCGGCACCACGCCGAAGTTGAGCAGCCGCTCCATCGCCCGGTGGGCGTTGGCGTAGTGCGACCGCCTGATGAGATCGTCGGCCGTGATCAGGATCTGGCTGACGATGATTCCGTGGGCCGAGAACGCGCGCGAGTAGCGGGCCATCAGCAGTCCCTGCCCCACGCTGGCCGCGGCCTGCTGGGAGGACAGCTGGGACGGCCTGCGGGTCAGTCCGAGGGGAGCCAGACCAGCGGCGATGGCTCCCGAGGAGACGAGGATGACCTCGGTCCCGGCGGAGCGCCTGGCGGCGAGCACGTCCGAGAGGCCCACGAGAGCGTCCTCAGAGATACCGCCCGACACCGAGGTGAGCGACGACGACCCGACCTTGACGACGATCCGCCCGGCCTCCGCCAGCCCTCCGTGCACTCCCCCGACCGACCGGTCCGAACTCACCTCCGCCTAGCCCTGGGACTCGGCGTCAGCCTCCTGCTGGGATGCAGGCTGCTGGCGGTTCGTCACCGATTCGGTCCAGACACCGGCCTTGCGGTCGGCCTCGAGGTCCGCCCTGGCCGCAGCCTTCGCGTCCTTGCGCTCCTGGTACTCCTCACGCTTCTGCTCACGGGTGGGACGGACCCACTCCGCGAGGCGCAGGTCGGTACCGCGCGGTCCGGCGAGCAGCTCGGCTCCGCCCATCATGGTGGGCTCCCAGTCGAAGACGACGCCGTCGCCCTCACCGATCACCACGGTGTCGCCGGGCTTGGCGCCGGTCTTGAACAGCTCCTCCTCGACACCGATCTTCGCGAGCCGGTCCGCGAGGTAGCCCACGGCCTCGTCGTTGGTGAAGTCGGTCTGCTTGACCCAGCGCTCGGGCTTCTCACCGAGGACGCGGTACAGCGGAAGGGCGTCCTTCTCCTCGTGGCGGATCCGGAACGAGACCGCATTGACGCCACGCGGACGGAGCACGGGCGGCTCGACCCGGGGCGGCGTCGTAGCGACGACCCTGCGTGCCTCCTCGACGATCTCCGCCATCGCGAAGCCGAGCTGACGGAGCCCCTCGTGGCTGGACGCCGACACCTCGAAGACGCGGTAGCCGCGTGCCTCGAGCTCCGGCCGCACGAAGCCGGCCATGTCCTTGCCGTCGGGCACGTCCACCTTGTTGAGCGCGATCAGCCGCGGCCGCTCGTTGAGGGGCACGACGTCGCCGTCGGGACCCGCATAGCTCATGTCGACGGCGTACTTCTCGAGTTCGCGTTCGATGACGGCGAGATCGTTCAGCGGGTCGCGGTCCGTCTCCAGCGCCGCGCAGTCGAGCACGTGCACGAGCGCCGCGCAGCGCTCCACGTGCCGCAGGAAGTGGTGCCCAAGGCCCTTGCCCTCGCTGGCACCCTCGATGAGCCCGGGGACATCCGCGATGGTGAACCGCGTGGACCCGGCCTCGACGACGCCCAGGTTCGGCACGAGCGTGGTGAAGGGGTAGTCCGCGATCTTGGGGCGAGCCGCGGACATCGCCGCGATGAGACTCGACTTGCCCGCCGACGGGTATCCGACGAGCGCGATGTCGGCGATCGACTTGAGCTCCAGGACGACGTCCCGCTCGTCGCCGGGGATCCCGAGCAGCGCGAAGCCGGGGGCCTTGCGCTTTTGGGACGACAGCGCGGCGTTCCCGAGACCGCCCTGGCCTCCGGCAGCCGCGACGAACTCGGTGCCCTCGCCCACGAGATCGGCGAGCACCTCGCCGTCCTTGGTCTTCACGACGGTGCCGTCGGGGACCGACAGGATCAGGGTCTCCCCGCTCTTGCCGCCGCGCCAGTCGCCCATTCCGTTGCCACCGTTGGTGGCATGGCGGTGCGGGGCGTGGTGGTAGTCCAGCAGCGTGGTGGTCTGGTGGTCGACCCGGAGGATGACGTCGCCGCCGTCGCCGCCGTTGCCGCCGTCGGGTCCACCGAGGGGCTTGAACTTCTCCCGGTGGACGGACACGCAGCCATGGCCACCTGTGCCCCCGGATACGTGCAGGACGACGCGGTCAACGAAGCTCGCCACGCTGGTCTCCTTCTACAAATGCTTCACTGTGCCGAGTCTAGGCGGCTTAAAAGAAGGTGGGGCGAGCCGTAGAGGCTCACCCCACCCGAAATGCCTGGTGTACCGTGCGGAGAATTACTCCGCTGCGGCTCCGACGATGTTGACGACCTTGCGTCCACGGCGGGTACCGAATTCGACGGCCCCTGCCTCGAGTGCGAACAGGGTGTCGTCCCCGCCGCGGCCGACGTTGGCGCCCGGGTGGAAGTGGGTGCCGCGCTGGCGGACGATGATCTCGCCGGCCTTGACGACCTGGCCACCGAAGCGCTTGACGCCGAGGTACTGCGCGTTCGAGTCGCGGCCGTTACGAGTTGAGCTTGCGCCCTTCTTGTGTGCCATGGGTTAAACCTGCCTTCGCTGAAGTGTCTGCTTGACCGATCGGGAGTCCGGAAGGACTACGCGATGCCTGTGATTTTGACTCGGGTCAGTTCCGAACGGTGACCCTGGCGCTTCTTGTAGCCGGTCTTGTTCTTGAACTTCTGGATGACGATCTTGGGCCCGCGGAGGTTCTCCACGATCTCGGCCGTGACGGTGACCTTCGCGAGGTCCTCGGCGGCGGAGGTGATGTTCGCACCGTCCACCAGGAGGAGCGCGGGAAGCTTGAACGAGCTCCCGGCCTGACCGGTCACGCGGTCCAGGGTAACGAGGTCTCCTACGGAAACCTTTTCTTGGCGGCCGCCTGCGCGGACAATCGCGTACACCACGGGGAACTCACTTCTCTCGACGATCTTGACTTCTGATGGAAAAACTCGGGTGCCTCATGCCGGCGATCCTCAGGATCGGCATTCCGACCACGCCCTGCAATGCACGTGCCCTCGGGCTCCTCGGCGGCGATGCGCCTGCTGCGGCTGACACCGCTGCATGGAGCGGGACACAGCCCATTACCGGCGACTGCACCGAGGGTCAAGATTACGTCAGGACGGCGTCATCCCGCAAATCACGGGTACCACTCGCGCGTCGTCCTGCACCCTCCGAGCCACGCCCGCGGGCAGGACGGCGGCCACGAGGGCCGACGCCGTCCTGCCCTGGTGGCACGCGCCACCCGAGCGGTCGGTGGAGCGGTCAGAGCTCGGACGCGGACACACCGACGCCGAAGATGACCGGCTCGGTGCCGGCCTCCTGCCGGATCGGCGCAGGACGCGCGGCGGCCACATGGCGGCTGCCCCCCGAAGCCGAGGCGGACCCGTCACTCACCTGCGTCTCGATGCTGGTGTCGGCGGCTCCCTGCGCACTGCGCGCCACGCGACGCCGAGGGCGCCGGGACGCGGGCTTCGAGGCAGGAGCTGCCTCCTCGCCGGAAGGAGCGCCGTCGGCCGTCGGAGCCTCGCCGGCGGGCTGTGAGCCCGCCGTCGTCGGCCCGTCGGTGGACTGCTGCTGCGTGTCGCCCGCCGTCGTCCTCCGGTTGAAGGCCTCACTGAGGCTGTCGAGGGTGAGGCGGGTGGCCGGGGCCGGGGCCTCCTCCACGATGTCCGCGCGGCGATCGGCACGCGGCAGCGTGACCGTCTCCCCGTTGATGGTGAGGACTGCCTCGGTCACCTGGATGTCGGCGTCCGCGGCCTCCTCCTCGCTCGGTTCCTCGTGCGCGTGGTGCGTCGCCCTGGCGATGCTCGCCAGGGCCGCACGAGCGGCCTCGGCCTTCGCCGCGCGGTCGGGGCTCTCCGCTGCGGGAGCAACCACGGGCGCCGGCGCGAAGTCGTCCTGCTGACCCCCACGCCCACGGCTCCGCTTGCGCTCACTGCGGGACGGCCGCTCCTGGCGGGGCTGCTGCTGGACGTCCGCCGTCGACGTGTGGCGGTGCTCCACGGGTTCCATGTGCGTCACGACGCCGCGGCCCGCACAGTGCTCGCAGTCCTCGCCGAAGACCTCGAGCAGGCCCGTACCCATGCGCTTGCGAGTCATCTGGACGAGGCCCAGCGAGGTGACCTCGGCCACCTGGTGCTTGGTCCTGTCACGGCCCAGGCACTCGACGAGACGGCGCAGCACGAGATCCCGGTTGGCCTCGAGCACCATGTCGATGAAGTCGATCACGATGATGCCGCCGATGTCGCGGAGGCGGAGCTGCCGCACCACTTCCTCCGCGGCCTCGAGGTTGTTCTTCGTGACGGTCTCCTCGAGATTTCCCCCGCTGCCGGTGAACTTACCGGTGTTGACGTCCACCACGGTCATGGCCTCGGTGCGGTCGATGACGAGGGATCCGCCGGAGGGCAGGAAGACCTTGCGTTCGAGCGCCTTCGCGATCTGCTCGTCGATCCGTGATGCCGCGAAGATGTCCTCATCGCTGGTCCACTTCTCGAGCCTGCCGACGAGATCCGGCGCCACGTACATGACGTAGGCCTCGATCGTGTCCCAGGCCTCCTCGCCGGAGACGACGAGCTTGGAGAAGTCCTCGTTGAACACGTCGCGGACCACCTTGATGGTGAGGTCCGGCTCGCCGTACAGCAGCTCGGGCGCGAGGGTCTTCGTGGAGCCGGCCTTGCGCTCGATCTCCTCCCACTGCGCACGGAGACGGTTGATGTCGTGGGTCAGCTCCTCCTCGCTGGCACCCTCGGCCGCCGTGCGGACGATCACTCCCGCGTTCTCGGGCAGGCGGTCCTTGAGGATGCGCTTCAGCCGATTGCGCTCGACGTCGGGCAGCTTGCGGGAGATACCCGTCATCGAACCGCCGGGCACGTAGACGAGGTACCGGCCGGGGAGGGAGATCTGGCTCGTGAGCCGGGCACCCTTGTGGCCCACGGGGTCCTTGGTGACCTGGACCAGCACGGGATCGCCGGACTTCAGGGCGAGCTCGATCCGACGGGGCTGACCGTCGAGCCCTGCCGCGTCCCAGTTGACCTCACCGGCGTACAGCACCGCGTTGCGGCCGCGGCCGATGTCCACGAACGCGGCCTCCATGCTCGGCAGGACGTTCTGCACCTTGCCGAGGTAGACGTTGCCGATCAGGGAGTCCTGCTGGGTGCGTGAGACGAAGTGCTCGCCGAGGATGCCGTCCTCGAGCACACCGATCTGGATCCTGTCATCGCGCTGGCGCACGATCATCTGGCGGTCGACCGATTCCCGGCGCGCGAGGAACTCCGCCTCGGTGATGACCTGGCGGCGACGCCCGGTGTCGCGGGACTCCCGCCGACGCTGCTTCTTCGCCTCGAGGCGGGTGGATCCGCGGACGCTGGTCACGCGGTCCGACGGCGGCGCCTCACTGGACTGCCGCGGCGCGCGGACACGGGTCACGGTGTTGGGCGGGTCGTCGTCCTCGCCGCCGGTCAGTTCGAGGTCCTGGTCACCACGACGGCGACGACGACGGCGGCGGGAGGTCACGCCCCGTCCGTCCTCGGGCCCGGAGGAGTCCGCACGATCGGCGTCGTCCCCCTGCTCCTCGGCGGAGTCGGTGGACTCGCCCGAGCTCAGCTGCCCGGCGTCGCCGCGCGAGCGGCTCCTGCCGCGGCGGCTCCGGCGGGAACGGCGACCGGACTCGTCGGAACTGTCGTCGTCCTCCTGCTCCTCGTCGCTCGGGGGTGTCACCTTCACCGAGGGAACGGCGACGGTGGTGAGATCCGGAGCATGGAACAGGAGTGAGAGGGGCGATTCGGGGACGGCGAACGGATCGAAGCGGTTCTCGGTGGTGGTCCCGGCGCTCTCGCCGGAAGCCGTGTCCGCGGCGTCGTCCTCGTCGGTGTCCTGTTCGACGTCGCCGGCGGGAACCGTGCCTGCCGTCGGGGTCACCTCGGGCCTCGGCGACGCCGATGCCGGTGCGGCGTCCTGGTCGCCCTGATCCGGTTCGGACGCACGACGGCTCCGGCTGCGCCCGGTCGCGGTGCGACGCGTGCGAGCAGGCTTCTCGTTCGGAGCACTGTCCGAATCGGGCGTGTTCGTCCCGGCGTCGGGTGCGGCGTCGGGTGCCGTAGCACTGCCCCGAGCGGCGTCCGGACCGCCCGTGGGCGCGGTGTCCGCTGCGACGGGTGGCGCGGCGTCGGCGGGGCCTGCTTCGGCCGTCGCGGCGCGGCGGCGGGTGCGCGTGGCGCGTACCGGCGGCTCGATGACGGTCGCGGTCGCGATCGTCGGCGTGGCATCACCGTCGGCGGTGGTGGTCCCGGAGAGCGTATCCGGCTGGGCTGTCACCTCGACGGGGGCAGAGGGACCGGCTTCTGCGGTCGCAGCGCGACGGCGGGTGCGGGTTGCCCGGACGGCGGGCACCGTCGCCGCACCGTCGCTCGTTCCGGAGGGATCGGAGAGGGCAGCTGCGGCGCGGTCGGGAGCCGCCTGCGCCGGGGCGTCGGCCGCCGGGAGGTCCGTCGTCGCGGTCGTTTCGGCGGCGACGGCAGGCTTGCGGCTGCGGGTTGCCCTCTTCCGCACGGGCGGGGTGTCCTGGACGTCCGCCGTCGGCGCGGCGGCTTCAGTGGTCGGCGCGGCGGGGAGGTCCGAGTCCTCCGAGGGCGTGGTCACGTCGGATGCCGACGCCGGGGTAACGTGTGCTGCCGCGACGGGTGCCGCGGGCGGCGCGCCGGCGGGTGCACTCGCGGTGCGTCGCTTCCTCGGCGCCCTGACCGGGGCCTTGACCGCCTCGGCGGCTGCGTCCCCGCCCGTGTCACCCGGGTCGGTGGACCCGGTGACGGGTTGCTGCTCCCCCTGCGCCGTCTCGCGCTGCCGCGTCTCCGACACCGCGGCGGTGGTCTCTTCTGTTCCCTGCTGATCTGACTGGTCCATCGGACTGTGCTCCAAGCCCCCGGCGGCACCGGCCACATCCCAGCGCCCTCCGGGGCGGTATGTCGGTCTGCCGCGGGCCTCTCGCCCGGCGGCCGACCGGAAGTCGTTGTCTTGTCGTCCGGCGTCGCACCGACTCTGGGGTGCGTGATCACTCGGAGACCAGTGGCGCTTTTCCTTGTCCTCCGCCGGTATCGACGGTGTGTCCCCCGGGCGGATTCCCCCTGGCGTCCGCCTCCATGGGCGGACTCGTCAGGACGGAAGCATCGCTCGCGGAACGGAAGCCTGTCACTGGACCGGCGGGGGAATGTGGATCCCTCACCAGCCTTCGTCATTGTCTCACACCGTGCTGCGGCGGGCCCGGAACCCGCGGTCCGCGCGCAGGGCGGCCGTCGTCGGGAGGTCGGCTCGAGCGCCCGTGGGACGCATCGGCAGGACCCGGACGACGGCGAGCACCGGGCGCATCGCCCGGGTTGTCGGTCAGCGCTCGGGCAGCTGGCCCGTCACGGGTGCGTTGTCCTCTGCGAGGGGCCTCGCCACCGGCACCTTCGTGCCGAGGACCTGCGCCACGACGTCGTGGGTGATCTTCTGCGCGGTGAGGCCCACCCGGGCCAGCACCTGATTGCGTGTGCCGTGGTCGAGGAACTCCACCGGGAGCCCCACCTCGTTGAGCGCGGTGTCCACCCCTGCCGACCGCATCTCCTGGCGGATCCGCGACCCGACACCGCCGGCTCGGACGCCGTCCTCGATCACGATCACGATGCGGTGGTCGGCGGCGAGGTCGATCACCGAGCGGCGGACCGGCAGCACCCACCGCGGGTCGATCACGGTGGAGCTGATGCCCTGGGCGCCCAGCCTGTTGGAGACGTCGAGCGCGAGTTCGCTCATGGCCCCCACGCTGACGATCAGGACGTCGTTCCGGCGCGACCCGGACGGTCGGCGTGAGAGGACGTCCACGCCGTCGTGCAGCCGCTCGACGGCTTCGACCTCCGCACCCACGGTGCCCTTCGAGTAGCGGACCACGCTCGGCGCGTCGGACACGGCGACGGCCTCCCGGAGCTCCTCACGGAGGCGGGAGGCGTCGCGGGGGGCCGCGAGGTGCAGGCCCGGGATGGCCTGCAACATGGCGAGGTCCCACATGCCGTGGTGGCTCGCGCCGTCGGGCCCGGTGACGCCGGAGCGGTCGAGGACGATGGTCACCCCGGCCTTGTGGAGCGCGACGTCCATGAGGAGCTGGTCGAACGCCCGGTTGAGGAACGTGGCGTAGAGGGCGATCACCGGGTGCAGTCCGCCGAAGGCCATGCCGGCCGCGCTGGTGACGGCGTGCTGTTCCGCGATGCCGACGTCGAACACCCTGTCGGGGTGACGCTCGGCGAAGGTGTGCAGACCCACGGGGATCAGCATGGCGCCGGTGATGCCCACGATGTCGGGGCGTTCGTCGGCGATGTCGGCGATCTCGGAGGCGAAGACGGAGGTCCAGGACTGCGCTCCGGCGGCGCCCACGGGCTGGCCGGTCTCCGGATCGATGATCCCCACGGCGTGGAACTGGTCGGCGTCGTGGGCCCTGGCGGGCGCGTATCCGTGGCCCTTCTCGGTGATCGCGTGCACGATCACGGGACCCTCGTACTTCTTGGCGAGGTGCAGTGCCTGCTCGACGGCGGACTGGTCATGACCGTCCACCGGCCCGACGTACTTCATGCCGAGGTCCTCGAAGAGCCCCTGCGGCGCCCACCAGTCCTTGATGCCCTTCTTCATGGCGTGGAGGCTCTTGTAGCTGAACTCGCCCACAGTGCCGCCGTTCTGCATGCGGTTCTTGACCCAGTCGAGCGTCCGCTCGTACACGCGGTGGGTGCGGACGGTGTCGAGGGTGGGCCGCAGGGAGGCGAGGTAGTCGGCTACGCCGCCGATGGTCGGCGCGTAGGAGCGCCCGTTGTCGTTGACGACGATGACCACCCGGCGGCGCTTGTCCGCCGCGATGTTGTTGATCGCCTCCCAGGCCATGCCACCCGTGAGTGCGCCGTCACCCACGAGGACCACGGTGTAGCGATCCCCCTCGCCGCTGAGCACCCGGGCGCGGGAGATGCCGTCCGCCCACGAGAGCGAGGAGGAGGCATGGGAGCTCTCGACGACGTCGTGCACGGATTCGGCGCGTGACGGGTAGCCGGAGAGGCCTCCCTGCTGGCGTAGCGTGTCGAAGTCCTGGCGTCCGGTGACCAGCTTGTGGACGTAGGACTGGTGACCCGTGTCGAAGATGATGCTGTCCCGGGGCGAGTCGAAGACGCGGTGGATGCCGAGGGTGAGTTCCACGACACCGAGGTTCGGTCCGAGATGGCCGCCGGTGCGCGAGACGTTGCTGACCAGGAAGTCGCGGATCTCCCGCGCCAGCGCTGTCAGCTGTGCCTCGGTGAGTTTGCTCAGGTCCTGTGGGCCGTGGATCGTCGTCAGGAGTCCCATCGGCACCTCCTCGCTCGGTGATCGCTGTCTTCGGCGGGGCGTCGTAGCGCCCCTGGGTGTCTTCAACTCTAACGTTCGGCCCCTGTGACGGGTGCCATTGACTCTTCGGTGCCGCACCCCGGATCGGCTTGCCCCGGGCTGCCGATCGATGCGGTGGCCGCTGTCACGAGGACGGCGGGAGGAGCCGCGCGAAGGACTCCATGTGATGCGTGTGCGGGTAGAGGTCCAGGACGCGCAGGTGGTCCAGGGACCATCCGGCGCCGAGGAAGTAGCCGAGATCGCGGGCGAACGAGGCCGGGTCGCAGGACACGTACCCGACGGCGCGCGGGCGTGCATCGACCATCTGCCGCACGACCTTCCTCCCCGCGCCGGCCCTCGGCGGGTCGAGCAGGACGACGTCGAGCGGGCCGTCCCAGCCCCCGAGGACGGCGTCCACGCGTCCCTGAACGATCGACACGTGGTCCTGGCCGTGGAGATTGCGCTTCGCGTCGCGGCTCGTCCCCGGGGAACCCTCGACGGACAGCACCGAGCCGTCCGGGCCCACCGCGCGCGCCAGCGGCATGGTGAACAGGCCGGCGCCGGCGAAGAGGTCCGCGAACCGCTCCCCCGGTGCAGGCTGCAGCCCGTCGAGCACCGCGGCGACGAGCGTCTCGGGCGCCCGGCGGTGGATCTGCCAGAACCCTGCTCCGCTCACCCGGTACTCGTCGTCGAACACCGTCTCCCGGAGCCAGGTGCGGCCCTTCAGCCGCTGCACCTGACCGGACTCGGGGTCGAGGACGGCCACGGACGCCCCGCTGATGGCCGACGCGACGGCCGCCACCCGCCGCGGTGTGGTCGTGGCGGCCGGGACCAGGAGCACGAGGGGGTCTCCCCCACCGGACGGGACCGCGACCTCCAGCCGCTCGATGCCGGTGAGCTCCAGCGTCCAGAGGGCGAGCGCGTCGATCTCCGGGACGGCCAGCGGCATGGCGCGGACGGGCACGACGTCGTGGGAGCGGTGCACGTGCATGGCGAGCTTCCCCGAGGCGTCGACGGCGAACGAGGCCCTGGTGCGCCAGCCGAGACCGTCACTCGACTCGCCGGCGGCGGCCTCGACCACGACCCCCCGTTCGACGGACGCGAGGCGCGCGAGCTGTTCCTCGAAGACGGCGCCCTTCAACCGGCGCTGCTCGTCGAGCGCGATGTGGCCGAACTCCGCTCCACCCACGGGCGCGCGGCCGCGTGCTGCGGCTCCGAGGGCGTCGGCCGGCGTCCAGGGGTGCGCGACGCGGTGGGGGGAGTCCTCGAGCACCTCGATCACATCGGCGCGCCAGAAGCTCGCGGCGTCATCCGTCTCCGTGAACCGGACACGGACAACCTCTCCGGGTAGGGCGTGCCGTACGAAGACGACCACGCCCTCGTGCCGGGCGACGAAGTGGCCGCCGTGGGCGGGCCGCTCGACGGTGAGGACCGCCTTCGTGCCGGTGACTCCGCCGGCGGGGTCACCCGCCGGACCGGGCGTGCCGGGACCGGGCGTGCCGGGACCGGAGGTACCTGGGGTGGACGCGGACGTGCCGGAGGTGGTGTCGGGAGGGGTGGTGCCCGTCGGGGCGTTCGCGCTGTTCTGATGCATGGGGTGTTCCTAGTTGAGGTCCTGGTAGGTGCGGGTGGCGTCCGAGGACGCGAGCTGCCACGGGACGCTGGCCACCATGACGCCGGGGACGAAGTGGAGCCGCGCCTTGATGCGCAGCGCCGTCTGGTTGTGCACCAGTTGCTCCCACCACCGACCCACCACGTACTCGGGGATGTAGACGACGATCAGGTCCCTCGGAGCGTCACGGCGCATGGTCCTGATGTAGTCGAGGATCGGCGAGATGGTGTCGCGGTAGGGCGACGCGAGGACGGTGATGGGTACCGGGATCTCGTACTTCTCCCAGTCGGCGAGCGTGCGGCGCGTCTGCTCCGGATCGACGTCCACCGTGATGGCGTCCAGCCGGGACGGGCGGGACGCGCGCGCGAACGCGAGTGCCCTGAGCACGGGTTTCCGGACGTGCGAGACCAGGATCACGGCGTGCACGCGGGACGGGAGGGCACGCAGCTTGACGGCGTCGTCGATGGCGAGTTCCTCCGCGACGGCGTCGTAGTGCTTCTTAATGCTCCGCATCAGTGCGAAGAGGACGGCCATCGCGAGGACGGCGATCCACGCGCCGTACTCGAACTTCGTGACCAGCACGACGACGAGCACCGCGGCGGTGAGGACGAACCCGAGCGTGTTGATGGCCCGGGACTTCTGCATGCGCCAGCGCTCCTGCGTCCCCACGGTGCTGCGCAGCGTCCGCGTCCAGTGCCGGATGAGTCCGAGCTGGCCGGCGGTGAAGGACACGAACACGCCCACGATGTAGAGCTGCACCAGCGCGGTGACGTCGGCCTGGAAGACCAGGATGAGGACGACGGCGCCCAGTCCCAGCGCGATGATGCCGTTGCTGAACGTCAGGCGGTCGCCGCGCGTGCGCAGCTGGCGTGGCAGGTAGCCGTCCGTGGCGAGGATCGAGGCCAGCACCGGGAAGGCGTTGAACGCGGCGTGGCCGGCGAGCATCAGGACGAGGGCGGTGGCCGCCACCACGACGAACAGGAGGGGCGAGTCGGACCCGAACACCGTCCTCGCCAGCTGGCTCACCACGGGTGCCTGGATGTAGTCGGCCGGGACCGGACCGCCGTCGAGCAGCAGTTGGGAGGACGGGTCCTGCACCACGTGCACCCGCGCGGCGTCGGCGAGGAAGAGGACGCCCGCGAGCATCACGGAGGAGACGAGGCCGAGGACCAGGAGCGTGGTGGCGGCGTTGCGGCTCCGCGGCGCCTCGAAGCGCGGCACGTTCGCTCCCGGGCCCTCGAGCCCGGTCAGGGCGGCCGCCCCCGCGGAGAACGCCCGGAGGATCAGCAGCGCGCCGGCCAGGCCCACCAGGCCGGCGTCGAGCGCGGCGTCCGGGAGGATCTCGAACCGCGCACTCGGTGCCTCCTCGAGCGACCCCGAGAGGACCTGCGCGGTACCCGTGGCACAGAGGATGAGAATGCCCGCGAGGAACGCGTAGGTGATCACCGCGCGCGCACGCACCCCGCGGGTGATCCCGCGGAGGTTCAGCAGGACCAGGAGGGCGACGCCGACCACCGCCAGCACCACGCGGCCGGATTCGAGAGCGGGCGCGATCGAGACCAGGTACTGCGCGGCGGCCGAGACCGACACCGCCACGGTGAGCAGGTAGTCGATCATGAGCGCCGAGGCGACCGTTGTGCCGGCGCGGGGGCCGAGGTTCCGCTTGGCGATCTCGTAGTCCCCTCCGCCGGAGGGGTAGGCGTGCACGGCCTGCCGGTAGGAGGCGATGACGACGAGCAGCACGGCGATCACGGCCAGACCCACCCAGGGCGAGACGGCGACCGATGCGACGCCCGCGAGCGCGAGCGTCAGGAGGATCTCGTCGGGCGCGTAGGCCACGGAGGAGAGGGCGCTCGCCGAGAACACCGGCATGGCGAGGCGCTTGGGGAGAGTCCTGTTCCTCAGCCGGTCACTGGCGAACGGCTTGCCGACCAGCACCCGCTTGACGGCCTCGAGAAAAGTCAGCACGCCCCATAGACTACTGCGTCCGTGCCTGCGCCCAGCCACTAGGCTTGGGGCTGGAATCGTCCGCTCGACACAGGAACCCGAGGTGCACCCGGTGGCTCATTTCGTGATCATGGGCTGCGGCCGGGTAGGCGTCAGCCTCGCCCACACGCTCGACGAGTCCGGCCACTCCGTGGCGATCATCGACCAGGACGACCGCGCCTTCCGCCGGCTGCGCTCCTCCTTCGGGGGGCGGCGGGTCACCGGTGTCGGTTTCGACCGGGAGACCCTCAAGTACGCCGAGATCGAGCAGGCCTACGCGTTCGCCGCCGTCTCCAGCGGCGACAACTCGAACATCCTCGCCACACGGGTGGCGCGGGAGACCTTCCACGTACCCCACGTGGTGGCCCGCATCTACGACCCGGGGCGCGCGGAGATCTACCAGCGACTCGGTATCCCCACGGTCGCGGCCGTGCGGTGGAGCGCAGACCAGGTGCTGCGTCGAATCCTCCCGGAGCAGACCATCAACGGTGACTTCCGGGAGACCTCGGGGCGCCTGATCCTCGCGGAGCTCGCCCTCGGGGACGGGTGGCTCGGCCGGTCGCTGCGGAGCATCGAGGCGGCCAGCGGGGTGCGGATCGCCTACATCACACGGTTCGGCGAGGGCATGCTGCCTACCTCCGAGACGAGCTATCAGCAGGGCGACATCCTGCACGCCATGATGAGGACGACGGCGACCGACGAGATCGGCCGCATCCTCGCCGCACCACCGAAGGAGGAGGCCCCGTGAGGGTTGTCATCGCAGGTGCCGGCAGTGTCGGCTCGTCCATCGCCCGTGAGCTCCTCGGCAACAAGCACGAGATCCTGCTCATCGACGAGAAGCCCGAGGTCATCGGCCGGAGCGGGCTCAAGGGCGCGAAGTGGCTCATCGGCGACGCCTGCGAGCTGACGACGCTGAAGGACGCGCGGCTCGACGAGGCCGACGTGGTGGTCTCGGCGACCGGTGACGACAAGGTCAACCTGGTGGTGTCCCTGCTCGCGAAGAGCGAGTTCGGGGTGGGCCGCACGGTCGGTCGCGTCAACAATCCGAAGAACGACTGGATGTTCGACGACTCCTGGGGCGTCGACGTCGCCGTCAACACGCCCCGCCTCATGACGGCGCTCGTCGAGGAGGCGGTGGAGATCGGCGACCTCGTGCGCCTGCTGACCCTGCAGACCGGGGCTGCGTCGATCGTCGAGTTCACGGTCCCGCAGGACTCACCGCTGGTGGGCGGCACGATCGGATCGATAGAGCTGCCCTCGGACTGCGCCGTCGTCGCCATCCTGCGCGACGAGTCACCGATGACGCCGAGCCCGGACGACGTGGTCGAGGGCGGCGACGAGGTGTTCTTCCTCGCGGCGATCGCCGCGGAGGACGCCCTGCGGGTGGCGCTCTCGGCGCGCATGGAGGACGACTCCTAGGACGGCCGGCGCAGCGTCCGCGAGGGGTCCGGTGCCGCAGTGGCGGGCGTCAGGACGACGGCGGCGTGGCCGAGGCCTTCTCCCCGGCGCCGTCCGTGGGCAAGATCCGCGGACGCGACACCACCCAGGCGAGCCACAGGCCGAGCGCGTAGAGCGGCAGGCCCATGGCCACCCGCGTGGACCCCAGCGCCGCGACGTTCTCCGCGAGGTACAGAGGGACCTGCACCACGAGCCGCAGGGCGAGCACCCCGACGATGATCCACGTCGCGAGGGCGTAGGCGCGTACGCGGCCGGGGTCCTTCCGCCATTCGATGCCCTCGTTGCGGATGAAGCCGAAGATGAGCCCGGCGAAGGGCCAGCGGAAGACCACCGACGCCGCCATGGCCACGATGTACGCGCCGTTGATGTAGAAGCCGGGCAGGAAGAAGTCCTCGGCGTTGCCGGTCCGCTGCGCCACGAAGGCGCAGAACGCCACGCCCACGAGGCCCGCGAGGGCCTGTGTCACGGGAGTGCGGGAGACGAGCCTGATCACCGTGAAGACCGCGGCCACGGCCAGGGCCGCGATCAGGGAGACGGACAGCTCGGACGTGAATGTGAAGAGGACGGTGAACACCAGGCCGGGCGCGATGCTCTCCGCGAGACCCTGCACACCGCCGATGGACGAGAGGACGTCGATCTGCCCGGACTCCGAGCGCTGCACGCCGGATCGGGCGGCGTACTGGGACGCGAGTTCCGCCGCCGTCGGGCCCTGGTGCGCCTCGTGATCCTGTCCGGACCCACCCGCAGGTGCCTGCCGCTGCGCGTCGCCCTCGGCGGGCCTGTCGGTGTCACTCATGAATACTCCTCGGGCCGGCCGATGATCTCGTAGCGGGGGTTGTACACGGTGGGGATGCCGTCCACGCGGGTCAGCATGCCCTCGATCCTGACGGCCACGCCGGCCTCGATGCCCGGGACCCGGCGCTGGCCCATCCAGACGACGCGCACGTCATGGCGGACGGCCCGTCGGATGATCCGCAGGAGGACCGTGAACGTCGGAGCACTGAGCGCCGGAGCCAGGGTGACCCGCTCGACCACCCCCTGCACGGTGATCCTCCCCCGCTGGGGCAGCTCCACCCCCGCGGCGTCCGCGTCACTCCCCGGGGGGCGGATGGCGCGCGACGACGGCGAGTTCGGCGAGACGGGCACGTGCGTCAGCGGGTCTCGGTGATCTCGGGGCCGCGCTGCAGCGGGTTGAGGTCCGGGCGCTCGGGCGTCAGCGGCGGCGGACTTGCAGCGGCGTCCTTGGGGAGCTTGAGCTGCAGCAGTTCCCGTGGGGGCAACGGGTGGTCACCACGGACCACGACGACGCTGCGGAAGAGCTGCTCGATGGCCGCGGCTGCGTGCGGCTCGATGGCTGCCGGTCCGCCGAACACACCTCGGAGGAACCACCGGGGCCCGTTGATACCGACGAACCGCGCGACGCGCACGCCTGCCTGGCCGTCCGGCGTCTGGGCGGGCAGCGTCGCGACCAGTTCCGTGCCGAGGCGCCCCGGGCGCTCCTGCACCGTGCCGCCCTGGGACCCTACCGACACGCCGATCTGCTCCCGGATCTCGTCCCACAGTCCTTCGGTCCTGGGTGCCGCGAAGGCCTGGAGCTGCAGGGTGGAGCCGCCGAGGTCGAGGGTGACGGCGATGACGCGCTTGCTGCGCTCCTCGACCTCGAGGCGGAGTTGGAGGCCTTCGGCGGCGTTGATGCGCAGTGCACCGAGGTCGATGTAACCGCTCGCAGTGTCCTGCTCGGAGGCGTCGAACGGTCCGAGTGCGGCGCGGTCGTAGTCGGCCGTCGCGACGTGGCCGGCCTGGGGGGCGACAGCCGGTGCGTCATCGCCCGTCGGCGCAGAGTCGGTCGGCGCTGGATCCGTCGGCGCGGAGTCCGATGCCTCGGAGCCCGTCGGCGCGGGATCCGTCACCTCGGGAGTGGCGGTGGACGCCGTGACCCCCGTCTCCGTGGTGGGCTCGGCGTCGTGCTGCTGTGCCGACTCGCCGGCCGGAGCGGCGTCGTCCTGTTTCTTCTTCCTGAGGCGCCCGAAAGCCATGGCGGGTTCCTTTCCTGATGACGTGAGAGGGTTCGTGGGACTGCGGTGGTGACGTGTGGTGATGCGGTGCGGTCTGGGGTTCGAGCGCGGCCCGGGGGGCGTCAGCCGTCCACGACGCTGACCGGGGGGCTGCCGGCCGCCGGATCGCGGAAGCCGCCGGTGGACCCGAAGCCGCCGGACCCGCGAGCGGTTCCGGGAAGCTCCTGCACCACGACGAAATCGGCGTGCTCGACGCGTTGGATGACCAGCTGGGCGATGCGGTCGCCCCGGGTGAAACGCACGGCGGCGGAGCGATCGGTGTTGAGCAGGCAGACCTGGATCTCGCCCCGGTACCCGGAGTCGATGGTCCCCGGTGCGTTGACGACGGTCACGCCGAAGCGCGCCGCCAGTCCCGACCGGGGATGGACGAGCCCGACATGGTCCGGAGGGAGGGCGATCGCGACCCCGGTCGGCACGAGGGCCCGCTCGCCGGGTTCGAGGACGAGGTCGACGGTGGTGCGGAGGTCGGCGCCGGCGTCGCCGTCGGTGGCGTAGGAGGGCGGCACGAGCCCGTCGTCGAGCATCACGATCTGGACCGGGAGGCCCTGCTGTGCACCCATCGACCGCATCTCCACCGTTCGCATTCCGGCTACCAGCCCCCCACTGTAGCGCCTTTGACCGGCGCTCCGACGGCGGCGAGGGATGAGGTGCGACCCGATTGATGGAATGCTGGAGTCATGTCCAGCGCACCAGGGGAAGCCCCCCGCACCACGTCCGGCGAGAGTGTCCTGTACGAGGAGAAGCTGTGGCCCTCCCCTTGGATCTGGCTGATCGCCGCGGGTTTCTCGTCGGCCACCATCGTGATGTTCGCGCCCATCTCCGTGGGCTTCGCCGTCGGGGCCGCCGTGGTGGTCGCGGCGATCGTGTTCACGCTGCTGATCCTCTCCACGCCGCGCATCCAGGTGACTCCGACCACCCTCACGGTGGGACGGGCGTCGATCGAGCGCAGGTATCTCGGGACGGCGGAGTGGTTCACGGGCGACGACGCGACGTATGAACGCGGACCGGGGCTCAACGGCCTCGCGTACCTCTGCATCCGCGGATGGATCTCGCCGATCGTGACGGTCCAGGTCACCGATCCCGAGGACCGGACGCCGTACTGGCTGATGTCCTCCCGCCACCCCGAACGTCTCGTGGCCGCCCTCGAGGCGTGACGCCGTCCGAGTGCGAGGGTCAGCCCTCGCACTCCGTGCAGAACAGCTGCCCCCCGCGGTCGTGGGCGATCTGCGACCGGTGCCGTACCAGGAAGCAGGACGCGCAGGTGAACTCGTCCGCCTGGGCGGCCAGGACCTGCTCGGTCACCTCCTCGCTGGACAGATCGGCGCCGGGGAGATCGAAGGCCTCCGCCGACGCGATGTCCTCCGCGGTCACCGCCTCCGCACCGAACAATCGCCGGGCAAGGGTCAGCACAGAGGGCCGCGCTCCGTAGGTGTCCGTGATCGTTCCGCCGGCCATCGTGTCGGTTGCCTCGTCATGAGGTGTCATGCCTGGTATCCCACGCTCCCTTGTCTGCTGCGGCGAGCCACTGCTCGCCGCTTTCGTCAACGCCGGGCACGCCCGATTTGTGCCCGCGAGGGGCCGTGCGGAGGCCCGGAGCGCCACGCCTCGCGGTGTAGTAGGAAAGGCTGTCATTCAATGGCACAGTTTCATCTAGGAAATGCCGTCAGCTGGAGGAATGCATGCAGGAGTTACGCCTGGTGGGAGTGGATGGCGAACATCTGCGCTTGAGCAGCGAACAGGGCGCGACGTTCCGTCTGCCCATCGACGATGCCCTGCGCACGGCCACGGCCGGCGAGAACGCGGGCAGGGCGATCAGCGCGGCCGGACAGGACACCGCCACCGACGCCGCGGGCACCCCAGCGACTCCCCCCGCGAGGAAGCCGACGAAGCCGCCGGTCCCGCTCACTCCACGTGACATCCAGGCGCGCATCCGGTCGGGTGCGACGGCCGAACAGGTCGCCTCCGACGCCGGTGTCGACCTGCAGCACGTCCTGCGCTACGAGGGCCCCGTCAGGGCCGAGCGCGAGTACATCGCCTACCTCGCCCAGCGCGTCGAGGTCGCCTCCCCCCTGCCGAGCCACGACGGGTACCGGTCGGCGTTCGGGGACGAACCCGCGCGGCTCGGCGACATGGTCGCGTACCGGGTCCGCAGCTACGGGATCGATCCGGCGACGCTGGAGTGGGATTCCTGGCGCCGGCCCGACGGCGCCTGGCACGTGGTGGCGTCGTTCGAGCTCCCGGAGGAGTCACGGGTGGACCTCGGGGAGCAGCCCCCTGCCTGGTGGACGTACAACCCCACGCGGAAGAACGTGGCGAACGGCAACCGATGGGCGCAGGTGCTGAGCGAACTCGAACCGCTCGACGGCCCGCTTCCCTCCCGGCGGCTCAGCGCCGTCGCGGACCGCGTCTTCGATTTCGAAGCCGTCAAGGACGCAGGGGCCCAGGAGTCCGATGCACACGAAGCCGTCGAAGGACGCGACGGGACAGACGCACTCGACGGTTCCGACGCACCCTCACCGTCGGAGGAGCAGGACAGCCTCCTGGAGGTCCTCCGGTCGCGGCGCGGGCAGCGACTCGGCGCCGACGAGGAGCAGGACGACGCCCTCGCCGTCATGCTCACACGCGGAGCCATTCCTGCCGCGCACCCCCGCGACGGTGGGGAGTCCGAGCCGGGCCACGGTGAGGACCCCGTCCTCCCGCTCTCCCTGGCTCCGCAGGCCTCTGCCGACGCCGACAACGGTGATCCGAAGGAGGGTGATGCGTCGCAGGACCGCAACGACGACGGCACGCCGCGCCTGTATGACGGCGTCAGCACCGACACCCGGGAGATCAGCATCTTCGCCCGACCGTCGTCGGGCAAGGCACCCCGCGATCGCACGGGAGCTACCGCCGACGAGCCCGCGAGGCCGGCTGCGAACGCCGGTAAGGCGAGGGACAGCGCGAAGGCCGCCGCGAAGGACAGCGGGAAGGACGACGCCGACCCGGCCGCCGAGCGACGCGCCAAGCCGAAGCGCTCCAGCGTCCCGAGCTGGGACGACATCGTGTTCGGACGCCGGGGGGACTGAGCCCGCGCGGGAGTGCGTCAGGGGCCTGCGAGCTCCTCGGTCCTCTGCTCGAACGGCAGCGGGATCTCGTTGCTGAAGAGCAACGGCGAGGTGCGCGAGGTCTGTCGGCGCATGTGATGCCCGCGGCAGAGCGTCTCGTACCCGATCACCGGGGTCAGGTCCCGGCCGCCATCCGCCGCACCCGACGCGAGGGCACCTCCGCGGGACGCACCCGCCGGGCCGCCGTCGAGGTCACCCGGGACGCCGGCCGACTGGTCGACGTCCCCGACGACCATCTGGTCACCCTCGACGACCATCACGCCGTCCACGGTGCGCGCGTTGTGCGTGGCCCGCTTGCCGCACCAGCACAGGGCTTCGACCTGGAGGACCTGCACGCGGTCCGCGAGCTCGATCAGGCGCTGCGATCCGGGGAAGAGCCTGGTGCGGAAGTCCGAGGTGATACCGAAGGCGAAGACGTCGATACCCATCTCGTCCACCACGCGCGCGAGCTGATCGATCTGCTCCACGGAATAGAACTGCGCCTCGTCGCAGATGGCGTAGTCGATCCGCGCCCCCCTGGTCTGGCGTCGTGAGAACTCCGACCAGAAGTCCGTCTCCGCCCGGACCTCCACCGCGGGGACCTGCAGCCCGAGTCGGCTGGAGATCATCGACTCGCCCGCGCGGTCGTGCGAGCTGAACAGCAGACCCTGCCGTCCGCGTGCCGCGTGGTTGTGGTCCACCTGCAGGGCGAGCGTCGACTTCCCGCAGTCCATGGTGCCCGAGAAGAACAGCAGCTCAGCCACGGCCGCGCCCCTTGCGCCGGGCGGGCGACCCGCCGTCCGCCGTGGGGAGCTGCAACAGGGGGACCTCCCGCTCGGCCCGCGTGAGCGAGCCGTGCTGCCCGACCATCTCGAAGGCGGTGTGCTGGACGCGCCGCCCGTCGATCAGGGCGATGGCCTCGCGGGCCAGGACGAGGACGTCGCCGATACGAGGGCGGACGGCATCATCCACGGCGCCGAAGTACCCCTGCGCGATCGCCTCGTCCCGGGTGAGGACCCACGCACGGGTCCCGAAGGCCTCGTGCCACCGCACCGCGACGGCCTCGCGCTCGGTGGCTGTGAGGTTCGTGTCCAGGTACAGGTGCAGCATCCGCGCCTCACCCGCCGTGTGACGGACGCCGTCCAGCAGGTCCGGTCGCTGCGCGTAGTCGATGCGCTGCGTCGCCGGGACGTCCACCATCCCGTGGTCCGCCGTCACCAGGAGGAGGGTGTCGGAGGGGACGCGGCGGGCCAGGAGCTTCAGTGCTGCGTCGAGGTCCTCCAGGGCCCGGAGCCAGTGGCTCGAGGCCACACCGTAGCGGTGCCCGGCCTTGTCGAGGTCATTGAGGTAGAAGTACATGAGCATGCTCGGCGCACGGGACAACCGCTCGGCCGCGGTGTCGATCATCGCGTGGATGGTCGATGCCCCGACGAACACCCCGCCCCGGAGGGCCGCCCGTGTCATGGGCGAGTCCTCGAACCGGGGCTGGCTCACGGTGACCACCGGAATATGGCGGGCTGCCCGCTCGAACACCGTCTCGTGCGGCTGCCAGAGAGCGGGGTCGACGCCGGCGTCCCACCGGCCGAGCATGTTGACCACCTTGTCCTGGTCGGGGTCGAGGACGTCGTACCCCACGAGCCCGTGGCGTCCGGGCGGCAGTCCCGTCCCGAGGCTTGCGAGCGAGGAGGCCGTGGTCGAGGGGAACGCCGAGGAGAGCATGCGGGCCGTCTCCAGCCGCTCCCGCAGGTAGGGTGCGTGCGCGGCGTGCTTGCGCAGGAGGCCCAGGCCGAGACCGTCCACCATGACCACGGCGACGCGGCGGGACGCCGGCAGACTGAGGGCGTTCTCGAATCCCGGCACCCCGATCGTCGCGGCAGCACTGGTCATGACCTCTGCGACGGTCGAGGACCCGTAGGCGGGCGCGCTGGGCAGGGATTCCCTGTGCACTCGGCTCATGGAACGCTACTGCTGGTGGTGGGCGCGGCTGAACCGGGCGCCGAAGCCGGGCTGCCTGCGGGTGTCGGGGGCGGGCGCGACGACGAACCCTCCCGCTGCCGGGCTCGCCGAGTTCACCTTGCGCAGTGCGCGCGCGAATGCCTTCGCGTTCTGCACGGCCTGGGCGCCGTCGGCCTCGGCGCTGACCCGCAGCACGATGTCCTCCTGGGCCATGGTGCCGGTGAGGCCGTGGTCGGCGTCGCACTGGGCGTCGCCGCAGCTGGCCGGGCCGATGTCGATGCGCTGCCCGCCGGACCAGGCGATGGCGAGGGTCATCTCGCGCACGGGGTCCGACGGCTTGTAGTCCTGCGGCTGCGCGTAGACGTAGCTCAGCACCACGGAGCGGATCTGGCTGACCGGGACGGATTCCGTGGAGATCTGCGCCATCACCTGCTCACCGGCGTCGTCGAGCTGCTGGTCGTCGACGTGGGTGATGACGAGCATGTCCTCCGTGAGGACGAGCACGGTGATGTGTCGGTGCACCTCGGTGCGCTCAAAATGCGTCTCGAGGTGCGCCACGTGGGACAGCGGTTCACGGCCGTCGAGAGCGTCGCGGACGACGTCGGCCACGAGCCTCGGGTAGAAACCTGTGCGTTCGAGCGACCTGTCGAGGTCGCGCGACTGCGCGGAGAGCGAGGGGGTCATACCCCCAGTTTCCCCCACCCGCCCGCGTTGCACCTAACGGGCGGGCCTGCGCGGCGACACGGCGCGACGTGCTGTCCTGCCCCTCGTGCGTCGCGGGTCAGTCACGCATGGCCCGCCGGGCGCTGTCCGTCCGGCGTTGCGGGTTGCCGACGTCGATCCCCGCGCTCAGGACGGTCAGGCCGGAGGTGGCCACGAGCACGGGATTGAAGTCCAGCCGGGCGATCTCGGGATGATTGTCCTTCAGCAGTGCCACGCGGGCCACGAGGTCCTCGATGGCGGGTACGTCCGCGGGCGGAAGCCCCTGGTAGCCCAGGAGCTTCCGCGCGGCGCGGGGCGCCCGGACGAGATCGGTGACGTCGTGGGACGTGAGCGGCGGCACGGCGTGCGCCCAGTCGTCGAGCAGGTTGACGGCGTCCCCGGCGAGGCCGAAAGACACCACGGGACCCATCAGCGGGTCCTCGATGGCGCGGATGCTGCACGCCTGGCCGGAGGGAGCCATCGGCTGCACCTCCATCCCGAAGCTGCCGAACGGGGCCAGCACCTTCTCCATCTGCATGATGTTCCGGCGCAGGGACGCCGCGTCCTCGATGTTGAGCCGTACCCCGCCGAGGTCGAGGCGGTGGCGCAGGTGCTCGTCCATCGTCTTCAGCACGACCGGGAAACCGAACCGTTCGGCGTGTTCCACGGCCTCGTCCGCCGTCGTGAAGCCCGCGGAGGGCAGGAGCGAGATGCCGTAGGCGGACAGGAGGGCCGCGCACTCCCCCGGGCTGAGGCGCGTCAGGTCGACGTCGGAGACCCTCGCACGGACCTGCGCGAGGACGCGCAGCGCCTCGTCGACGTCCACGCCGGCCGGGTCCACGAAGCCTCCGTGCTCGACGGCGCGCCACCTGCAGTAGCGCACCACGGCGCCGAGCGCGGCCAGGGCCGCTCCGGGGCTGGGGAAGCACGGCAGTCCGGGCTGGAGGCCCGAGGGCGTGTCCTGAGCGTCGAGCGCGTCCGGCGCGTAGTCCGGCCCCGACGTCGACGCTCCGTGCGCCGCAGCCGATGGAGCGGTCGGCCGATCGGACGGCACCGCGATCAGCCCGTCGAGCTGGAGCCGTCCGTCGAGGATGCCGGGGAAGGATGCGATCACGGGTTTACCCGCCGCCTCACCGCAGCGCTGCAGGCACGCGGCCACGGCCTCGGCCGTCAGCCCTCGTGCGGGGAGCGTGACGACGACGGCGGCGTCCACGGCGTCGTCCTGCAGGGCGTCCATGACCGCGGCCTCGAGCGCGGGGAGGGCCACCGACGCGCCGACGTCGAGCTGCAGCCCGGCGTCCACCCGCGCGACGGTCATGCCCTGCGCCACGACGCCGTCGGCCACCACGGACCCGAGCGCGTGCGAGTTCCCGATGACCGCGACCGCGCCGCCGCGCGGCAGGGGCTGGCTCGCCACGATCTGCGCGATGTCCATGAGCTGCTCCGTGGTCCGGACCCGCATGACCCCCGACTGCCGCAGCATCGAGTCGAGCGCGCCAGGAGGTGCCTGCGTGGTCCGGACCGCGTGACCGGGTGGCAGTCGGACACCGGTGACGTCCGACATGGCGACGATCACGGGTTTCGTACGGGCGAGCCGGCGGGCGATGCGCGAGAACTTGCGCGGATTGCCGATGGACTCGAAGTAGAGGCCCACCGCGCCCGTGGTGGGATCGTCCTCCCAGAACTGCATGGCGTCGTTGCCCGAGACGTCGGCCCTGTTGCCCGCGGAGATCACCGAGGAGAGCCCGAGGCCGCGCCGGTGGGCGCTGGCGTACAGCAGCACCCCGAGCCCGGCGGACTGGCTGAAGAGGGACAGTGCGCCGCGCAGCGGCAGGTCCGGCGCCATGGAGGCGTTCAGCCGCACGGCGGGGTCGGTGTTGACCAGTCCGAGCGACTCCGGGCCGACCACGCGCATGCCGTGCGCCCGGGCCTTGTGCACGAGGGCGCGCTGGCGCGCGAGCCCCGTGCCGTCGTCGTCCGTGTACCCGGCGGTCACGACGAGCAGGCCCTTGACGCCGGCGCGGGCGCACTCGTCGACCACGGCGTCGACCTGCGCGTGCGGGACGGCGAGGACGGCGAGGTCAACCGGTTCGGGGACCTCGGCGAGGGACGCGTAGGAGACCATGCCGTGCAGTTCGAAGGCCTCGGGATTGACCGCGAACACGCGCCCCGTGAACCCGGCGTCGACGATGTGGTCGAGGAGCTCGTACCCCACCGTGCCCCACTCGCGGCTCGCCCCGACCACCGCGATGGACGACGGCGTCAGCAGCTCGGCCATGCTGCGCGCCTCGGCGCGGTGCTCACGGGCCTCCATGACCGCCTGCGAGCGGCGCGTCGGGTCGATGTCGAATCCGAGCACCACCACGCCGTCGTCGAAGTGCCGGTCCACCTCGTAGCCGGCCTCGGCGAAGACGGTGATCATCTTGCGGTTCTCGGGCAGCACCTCGGCGGAGAACCGACCGATGCCGTTCTCGCGCGCCGCGGCGGCGAGGTGCTCGAGCAGGATGGACCCGACCCCGCGTCCCTGGTGGTGGTCGGAGACGTTGAAGGCCACCTCGGCCTCGAGGGGGTCGTCGAGGCGGTCGTACCGCCCGATCCCGATGATCTCCGCGCCCCGCGTGATCACGAAGGCCACGCGGTCGTGGTGGTCCACCTCGGTGAAGCGGCGGAGCTCCTTGGTGCTGAGCGTGGCCTTGTAGGTGAAGAAGCGCAGGTAGATCGAGGCCTGCGACTGGCTGACGTGGAACGCCTGCACGGCGTCGGCGTCCTCCGGCGAGATGGGGCGCAGATGCGCGGTTCCGCCGTCGCGGAGGACGACATCGGCCTCCCAATGTTCCGGGTACTGTCCGTCGGCCGCCATAGACTCAGGGTAGTCGGCATCCCTTCGCCCCACGCGTCGGGGCCGCCCGTCCCGAACCCCATCCCCTGACGTCGAGGAACCGCACAGACATGGCCAGGCGCCAGAACACCGCACCGCCCGAGGACTACACCGAGAAGATCATCGACATCGACGTCGAGACCGAGATGGAGGAGTCCTTCCTCGAGTACGCCTACTCGGTGATCTACTCCCGGGCGCTCCCCGACGCCCGTGACGGCCTCAAGCCCGTCCAGCGACGCATCCTCTACATGATGGCGGAGATGGGCCTGCGCCCGGATCGCGGGCACGTGAAGTCGGCGCGCGTGGTCGGCGAGGTCATGGGCAAGCTCCACCCGCACGGCGACACGGCCATCTACGACGCCATGGTGCGCATGGCACAGGACTTCTCGCTGCGGCTGCCCCTGATCGACGGTCACGGCAACTTCGGGTCGCTCGACGACGGCCCGGCCGCCGCCCGGTACACGGAGGCGAGGCTCGCCGCGGCCGCGCTCAGCATGACCAGCCACCTCGACGAGGACGTCGTCGACTTCATCCCCAACTACGACAACTCCCTCGAGCAGCCGGAGGTGCTGCCCGCGGCCTTCCCGAACCTGCTCGTCAACGGGGCGAGCGGCATCGCCGTCGGGATGGCGACCAACATGCCGCCGCACAACCTCGGCGAAGTGGTCGCCGCCGCACGCCATCTCATCGCGCACCCCGATGCCTCCCTCGAGGACCTCATGCGCTTCGTCCCCGGGCCCGACCTGCCGAGCGGCGGCAGGATCGTGGGGCTCGACGGCGTCCGCGACGCCTATGCGACGGGCCGCGGCTCGTTCAAGACGCGCGCCACCGTCACGGTCGAGCAGCTCTCCGCTCGCCGGACCGGCCTCGTGGTCACCGAACTGCCGTACACCATCGGCCCCGAGAAGGTGATCGAGCGGATCAAGGACGCCGTCAACGCCAAGAAGCTCCAGGGCATCTCCGACATCGTCGATCTCACGGACCGACGGCACGGCCTGCGGCTCGTCATCGAGCTGAAGAACGGCTTCAACCCGAACGCTGTGCTCGCGCAGCTGTACAGGTTCACTCCGATGGAGGACTCGTTCGGCATCAACAACGTGGCACTCGTGGACGGGCAACCCCGCACCCTCGGCCTGCTCGAGCTGCTGCGTGTGTACGTGGCGCACCGCATCCTCGTGGTCCGGCGTCGCACGTCCTACCGTCTGCAGCGCAAGCGCGACCGCCTGCACCTCGTCGAGGGCCTGCTGGTGGCGATCCTCGACATCGACGAGGTCATCCAGATCATCAGGTCCTCCGACGAGACCGCGGCGGCCCGGGAACGGCTCATGGCCATCTACGACCTCACCGAGGTCCAGGCGAACTACATCCTGGAACTGCGCCTGCGCCAGCTCACCAAGTACTCGCGGATCGAGCTCGAGAAGGAGCAGGAGCAGCTGCGCCTCGAGATCGCCGAGCTCGAGGCGATCCTCGGGTCCGAGGATCGCCTGCGCGCCCTCGTCTCCGAGGAGCTCGCCGCACTGGCGGTACAGTTCGCCACCCCGCGACGCACGGTCCTGCTGGAGTCCGAGGCGTCGGCTCCGCTGAAGGGTTCCTCGCTGCCCGCGCCGAGCAAGGGCGCGAAGGCCGTCCTGCCGCTCGAGATCGCCGACGACCCCTGCTGGGTGCTGCTCTCGGCCTCCGGACAGCTCGCCAGGACGTCGGACCGTCAGCCCTTCGGCGACGGCCCCCGCCTCCGCCACGACGCCCTCCTCTCCGTGCTCCCCTCCACGGCGCGCGGCGAGGTGGGTGCGGTGACCTCCGCGGGTCGGATGATCCGCCTGCAGGTCATGGACATGCCGGCGCTCCCGCCCACCAACGGGATGCCGAACCTCGCCGGGGGCGTGCCGTCGTCGGAGTTCCTGACCCTCACCCGCGGCGAATCGCTGGTGGGCCTCGCGCCGCTGACGGGCGTCATCGCCCTCGGCACGGCGCAGGGCGTGGTCAAGCGCGTCCAGCCGGATCACCCGCTCAACCGCGACGACTGGGAGATCATCACGCTGAAGCCGAAGGACCGTGTGGTGGGTGTGGTCGCCTCCTCGGACGCGGACGATCTCGTGTTCGTCACGCGCCTCGCGCAGCTGCTCCGCTTCCCGGCGTCCGCGGTGCGCCCGCAGGGACGCTCGGCGGGCGGAGTCGCGGGTATCAAGCTCACCTCCGGTGACGCGGTCCTGCACTTCGGTGCCGTCTCCCCCGCCGACGCCCGCGCCGTCGTCGTCACGGTCACGGCGTCCGGTGAGGCACTCCCCGGGACCACCGCCGGTTCGGCGAAGGTCACCGACGCCGCGCAGTACCCCCTCAAGGGGCGGGCGACCGCGGGTGTCAGGGCGCACCGCTTCCTCCGTGGCGAAGAGGCGTTGTCCCTGGCCTGGGTGGGGCACGGGCCGGCACGCGCCACCTCCGCGAACGGCGTGGCGCGCGCGCTGCCCACCGAGCACGGGCGTCGTGACGGCTCGGGCGTACCGCTGAATCAGCAGATCGACGCCGTCGGGCCCGGCCCCGACGGACTGTTCGAGCTCATCGCCTCTGCGGGCGCGCGCGGGCCCGGCGCGGCTCGTGCCGGTGCCGGTGCCGATCTCGGTGCCGAGCCGGACACGACGAGCGACGGGCCTGCCTCGCCCACCCCCGTTCCCGACCTCGGAATCGACGCCGTACCCGACCCCGTTCCCGACTCCGTCCCCCACCTTGGAATCGACGGCGGAGGAGCGGAGCCCGGGTCAGGTACCGGTGGACCGGTCACGGGTCGGAAGCGCGGTCAGCGGAAGAGTCCGTCCTCATCTGTGACGGACGACGGCGACGGGGAGTCCGGGCAGGGAACCCTGCTCTGACGGACGTAACGCGTGTGCCGCCTCATCGGAACGACGACGGGGCGGCACACGCGGGACCGCTCAGTCCGCTGCGGTGAGAGGCAGGTCGAAGACGATCGAGCGCTGCGTCGGCACGTACCCCAGGCGCTCGTACAGCCCGAGGGCACCGGACGGGTTGTCCGTGTCCACGCCGAGGCCCGCGTTGTCCATCCCCGCAGCCCTGTACCGCTTCATGGCCTCGGCAAGCAGGGCCGGTGCCAGGCCGCGGCCCCGCCAGGTGCTCCTCACACCGAGCAGATCGGTGTAGCCCTCGGAATGGCCGAGGAGTTCCGGCGAGTCCGGGTCGCAGCTCGCCAGGTGGTAGGCCATCACGTCCCCGCTCCCGGGCTCCACGAGCGCGAGGCTCCAGTCCGCACGGAACTCGGGGTGGCTGACGGTGAACTGCCACGATTCCTGGTCGCGCGGCTCGCTCCCCCAGTGATCGCGGAACGCGTCGTTGTGGGCGAGCCTCACGAGTTCGACGACGTCGCGGCCTCCCGGGTCGGCGAAGCTGACCAGTTCGAGGTCCTCGGGGAAGACCACCTCGGGGATCGGCTGGTCGAGCGGACGGGTCATCTCCGTGAAGTACCGGACGATCGTGCTGCCGCTTCCGCGGAGGAGCGCGAGGTGGGAGGGGTTCCGCTCCTCGACGTAGCTCCTGAACACGCCCTCGGCCTGGTCGTTCTCGCCGAGCCGCCGGCGTGCCCGCTCTGCCTGCCACTGCAGGATCGCGCGGCCGAGTCCCCTGCGTCGCCAGGCTGGATCCACGCCTCCGGCCCCGTGCACGAGGGTGGAGCCCGCGTTCATGGACACCCGGCCGAAGGCCCTCAACTCCCCGGTCTCGTCGAAGCCCGCGATCGTGTCGCGGCGGGCGTCGTTCTTCGAGTTCCGCAGCGCCTGCTCGAGGTCGGCGCGCTGCTCCACCCAGTCCGGCTCGTCGGTCACGGCGATGCGCTTGACGAGCGCCAGCCACCGGTCGATGTCGGCGTAGGCCAACGGTCGCCACTGCAGGTCGGAAGGCAGCTGTCGCGCGTCCTCGGGGCGTTCCGCGGTCGGGCGTTGGGCGGTGGGACGGGCGTCCTCCGGTGAGGTCTCGGGCGTCATGCTGCCAGCGTATCGCCGGGAACCCCGCCACCACAGGAGGACGACCGCCACGGAGTGCTGCCGATCGCGGAGACCCCCTACCGGAGCGTCAGGCCTCCATGGACCCGGGGTGCGGCGGCCCTGGAACCCTGCTCGGTGCCAGGAGCCCAGCACCGAGGTCCAGCACCTCGTCGCACGTCGCCGCCTCGGCGGGATCGTGCGTCACGAGCAGCACGGCGGTCCGTGGCAGGCCGCGGCGCAGATCGGCGAGGAGCGCGCGGGCGCCGTCGCGGTCGAGGTGGGCCGTGGGCTCGTCGAGGAGCACCACGCCGGCCCGCGTGAGCAGTGCGCGAGCGACGGCGAGCCGCTGACGCTGCCCACCGGAGAGCCTCGACCCGCTAGGGCCCACCGATGCGTCGAGGCCGTCCTCCAGCCCGTCCACCAGGTCCGTCAGCCCCACGGCGTCGATGACCGCGAGGAGCTCACCTTCCGTGGCGCTGTCACCGGGCCTCCGGGCGAGCTGGAGGTTCGCCCGGAGCGTGGAGGTGAAGAGGTGGCTCTCCTGCGGGCACCAGGCGACCCGCGGTCGCGTGGAGGGCGCAACGGCTTCCCCGTCGATCACGAGACGTCCGCGCTCGAGCGGCAGGAATCCGAGCAGGGCGCCGAGGACGGTCGACTTGCCGCTGCCGGACGGCCCGGTGAGCCCCGTCCACCGCCCCGGTTCCAGCGTCAGGTCCACGCAGGTCACCACGGGGTGGCCCGGCTCGTACCCGATCGCTGCGTCCTCGAGGGAGAGCGTGGTGACGGGAACCATGTCGATGCTCCCGGGAGCATAGACGTCGCGTCCTAATGACGAGGGGTCGAGGAACGGCTCGAGCCTCTGCACCACGGCTGCGAGAGGAGCCCAGTGCCGGACGGCCGCGGTACCGGAGACGAAGGGCTCGATCAGTGCGAGCTGCATGAGGACGAGGACGGCCGTGACGTCGGCGGGGAGCCCGTCCGCCGTCACCAGGATGCCCAGGGACGCAGCCGAACAGGCGGCGACGACCACCGCCGTCGACAGACCGGACGCTGCTGCGGAACGACGCGCGGCGGTGGCTAGACGGCCTTCCGTCCGCCGTGTCGCCTCCAGCGCGGCACGGTGCGCACCGTTCACACGGAGATCCGCCGCGGCGCGCAGCAGCCGCGCGACGCGTCCGAGAGCCTCGGCCCTCAACCGCACCGTCACGGCACCTGCCGCCCGTTCGCGCAGCACAGCGATCATCGGCGCGACGACGACGGAACCGCCCACGGCGAGCGCCTGCCAGCCGAGGGACGGGGGATGCAGGAGGCCTGTCGTCACGAGAGCCGCGACCCCCGTGAGGACGGCGGTGAGGGCAGGCGAGAGCGCGCGTGCGGAGTGGTCCCGCAACTCGTCGATGTCGCCGACGAGCCGCTCGATCCCCCCGGACCCGCGTGCCAGCGTCCGCCATGACTGCCCGGTCCGCAGCAGACCGGTCCACAGTCCGAGTCGCGTCTCGTCGGCGCGGTGGAACACCGCACGGTGCAGCCACAGCCGCTCCTCGTAGCGCAGCAGCGACCTGCCGATGCCGAAGAACCTCACGCCGACGATCGCCGTGAGCAGGTAGAGGATGGGAGGCTGCTCCGACGCCCGGACGATCAGCCATCCGCTGAGGGCCGTCAGGGCGACGCCGAACACCGCGGACCCGACACCGAGGAGGGTTGCGGCGACGAATCGGCGATCCCAGGGCCGGACGAGCGCGAGGACGGCGCGCGCCGACCGCCACCACTGCGCGAGGGACGGCCGCGGCGCCGGTGCCTCGCTGTGCCCTGGCGTGTCGTCGGACATCGCTGCCGCCGGTATCGCCGATGGTGCTGGGGTGTGTGCTGCGGACAGGCCTGCAGATGCTGCGGACGGAAAGCCATCAGTCTCGCGCTCGCCGTTCGGCTGCCCGTCGGCAGGATAGTCGGCCGCGTTCTCGTCCGTCGGGACCCCCAGACGCAGCTCGCGGTCGGCGATGGCCGCCGTCGCGTCGTCGTGCGCGATCAGCAGGACCGTGAGACCGGGCCTACGCGCCGTGATCGCGGCCCGGATCGCCGCGGAACTGCCCTCGTCGACGTGGGCGGTCGGCTCGTCGAGGAGCAGGAGCCCCACGGCGGGATCCTGTGCGCGCAGGAGGGCCCGTGCGACGGCGACGCGCCGTAACTCGCCAGGGCTCAACTCACCTGTCCGCCGGTCCAGGAGGTCCTCCGAACCCACGGAGGCGAGCACGTCCGTGAGCGAGGGGTCACCCTCCTCCGTTCGCCCGTACAGCACGAGCTCGGCACGCACGGTGGGCGCGATCAGCTCGGGGTGCTGTGGCACCCAGGCCACGCCGCCGTCGGGCGGGGTCGTCACGGTTCCCTCCACGTGGAGGCCCGCCGGGACCGCTGCGCTTCCCGCGAGGACATGCATGAGTGTCGTCTTGCCGCAACCGCTCGGGCCCCTCAGGGCCGTGACCGACCCGGGGGCGAGGCTGAACGAGAGATCCCGCACCACGGGGCGCACGGCGCCGTCGTACCGGACCGTCACGCCCGCCAGTGACACCGCCACCGCACCCCCAGCGGCGGGACGTCCGGCGCCCCCGGACGCCGCGAGCGGGGCGTCGATGACCGCGCGGACCCGCGCTCCGCTCTCCTCGCCGTCCTCGCTCGCGTGATGGGCGGCACCGACGTCGCGGAGCGGGCCGTAGCACTCGGGCGCGAGGACGAGGGCGATCAGGGCGGTTTCGAGGTCGAGGTCCCCGTTGATCAGGCGCACCCCGGCGAACACGGCGACGACTGCCACGGAGAGGGTGCTGATCAGCTCGAGCGCCAGCGAGGACAGGAAGACGGTGCGGAGGGTCGTCATGGTGCGCGACGAGTAGTCGGCGGCGATCTCGCGCAGGGCGCGCGTCTGTTCTCCCGCGCGGCCGAGACCGACCAGCACCGGCAGCCCGCGGGCCAGTTCCACGAGGTGGTCGGAGAGCCGTCCGAGCGCCGCGGCGGCCTGCTGCGTGCGCTCCTGCGTGTGCAGCCCGATCAGCACCATGAACACGGGCACCAGGGGGACGGTGAGGACGATGATGAGCGCGCTCACCCAGTCCGCCGCGAGGATGCGTGCACCGATGAGGAGGGGCACCACGGCGCACGTGATGAGGGACGGGAGGTACTGGGTGTAGTAGGCATCGAGACCGTCGACGCCCCGGGTGAGCAGCACGGCGAGAGAGCCCTGACCACCGCCCGCAGAGGCCGCGCGAGTGGTACCGCCGTCGTCGAGCACGCGCAGGAGCGCGACCTCGCGGAGCCTCTCGCGGACGCCGAGGGCGAGCTTGGCGGCCGTGGCGTCCTGGCCCCACGCCGCGGCGGTCCGGAGGATCCCGCCGGCGACGCCCTGCACCAGGACCGCACGGACATCGAGTTGCCCGGCGGCCACGCCGGCGATGCCGATGGCGAGGGCCTGTGCCAAGAGCACCAGGCCGAGCGCGCGTGCCGCGGCGAGGACGCCGAGCAGGTAGACCGCCGACGTCGAGCCCGCAGCCCCGGCAGGACCACCGGCCCTCAGGGAGGCGATGGGCGAGACCCGTCGGGTCCGCTCAGTACCGTCCGTCCCCGGCGTGACCTCCGTGGAGTCGCCTGCGGGCCGCCCCTCCGCGAATGACGTGGAGTGGCGCATGACGGTGTGGCTCGCTCCGCTCACAGGGCTTGGACGGCGTGGGCCGCGGGGATGCTCTCCTCCGAGACGCGCCGACGGAACACCCAGTATGTCCACGCCTGGTAGGCCAGGACAAGCGGCAGCCCCACGCACGCGACGATGCTCATCAGCCCGAGCGTGTAGGGCGAGGACGAGGCATTCTGCACGGTGAGGTCGAACGCGGGATCGAGCGTGGACGGCAGGACCACGGGGAACGCGGCGCCGAAGATCGATCCGGTGAGGGCCAGCATCCCGATCCCGAGGGCGGCGAACGCGCGCCCGTCCCGGCCGATCGTCGCGGACCTGTAGGAGGCCAGGAAGGCGACCACGGCGAGGACGACGGCGAGCCAGGTGACGACCGTCCCGTCGTCGACCTGGACGAGGAGCGCCCAGCCGATGAACGGGAGCATCGCGATCGGCAGCAGCCGCCGGAAGAGTCGGTCGGCCTGGCGCCGCACCCCGCCGTCGGTCTTGAGACCCACGAACGCCGCGGCGTGCACCAGGCAGAACAGGACGACGGCGGCAGCCCCGAGCAGGGCCGGTCCGGTGGCCCAGGCGAAGGCGCCTCCCACCCTGTCCCCGTTGGCGTCGAGCGGCAACCCGGTGGTGGTGAGTGCGAGGGCGGCCCCGATGCCCGCGGCCGCGGCGAAGGAGCCGACGGCAATGGCCCAGTCCCACCGGTTGCGCCAGGCGTCGCTGTCCTGCTTGCCCCTCCACTCGAAGGCGACGGCCCGGAAGATCAGGCCGAGCAGCACGAGCAGGAACGGCAGGTAGAGCGCCGACAGGAGGGACGCGTACCAGAAGGGGAAGGCCGCGAAGGTCGCCCCGACGGCAGTCACGAGCCACACCTCGTTGCCGTCCCAGACCGGGCCGACGGTGTTGAGCAGCACGCGCCGCTGGGTGTCGTTGCGCGCCATGAGCTTCATCAGCATGCCGACGCCGAGGTCGAACCCCTCGAGGAAGAGGTAGCCGGCCCAGAGCAGGGCGATGAGGACGAACCAGAGGGTGGGGAGTGCCTCGGTCATCGTGGTCCCTTCCGGAGTGAGGAGGTGTGGGCTACTGACGCACGGTCGGGGCTCCCGTGACCGGCAGCCCGTCGGTCAGTACGCGAACGCGAGCACATCGCCGTCGTCCTTCCTGCCGCTCGGGGCGTCGTCGTCCTCGTCCGTGTGGGCGAGTTCGGGCATCGCGGAGGCGGTACCTCCCCGGACGTACGTCACGAGGAGCTTCACCTCGACGACCAGGAGCACGGCGTAGACGCCGGTGAACAGCACCAAGGAGGTCACGAGCTCGGTGAGCGACACCCCGGGAGACACGGCCGCCGCGGTGAACATGAAGACACCGTCGACGCCGCTGAGGTCCGGGTTGGGCGCGACCACGAAAGGCTGGCGCCCCATCTCCGTGAACACCCAGCCGGCGATGTTCGCGCCGAAGGGCGCGAGGATCCCGAGGACGGCCAAGCGCATGAGCCACCGTGACTCGGGGACGGTCCCCCTGCGGAGGACCCACAGGGCGGCGGCGGACGCCGCAGCGGCGATGGCCCCGAACCCGATCATGATGCGGAAGCCCCAGTAGGTGACCTCCATGACGGGCAGGTAGTCGATCTCGGTGCCGGCCAGATCGCCGTACCGGGGATCGTCGGGGAGGTGGGTGCCGTACTTCTCCTGGTACTCGGGGAGGAGGGTGTTGACGCCCTTGACCTCGGTGGTGAAGTCGCCGTTGGCGAGGAAGGAGAGGACTCCCGGTACCTCGATGACGGCGGTGATGTCCTCGCAGCTCTGGGCCCCGAGGTTGCCGACGGAGAGGATCGAGAAGCCGGTGCCGTCGTGGCACGCGGCCTCCGCAGCGGCCATCTTCATGGGCTGCTGGTCGAACATGAGCTTGCCCTGAAGGTCGCCGGTGATGCCGGTGCCGGCGAAGGCGATCATGGCGACCACGGCTCCGGCACGGGCCGAGCGCAGCCAGACGGCGTGGTCGACGGCGTCACGGGCCCCGGCGCGTGCCCCGAACACGACGGCACCGTTCTCGCCGACGCTGTCGATCCCGTCGTGGCGGCGCTTCCAGAGGTGGTACCAGCTGATGCCGAGGAGGAAGGCCCCGGCGACCGCGAGGCATCCGAAGACGGTGTGGGGGAAGGCGACCAGCGCGGTGCTGTTGGTGAACACGGCCCACGCGTCCGTCATCACGGGCCTGCCGTCCACCACCTCGACGCCCACGGGGTGCTGCATCCAGGAGTTCGCCACCAGGATGAAGTAGGCGGAGAACACCGACGCGAGCACGGCGGCCCAGAGGGACATGAGGTGCAGTCGCTTGGGCAGACGGTCCCACCCGAAGATCCACAGGCCGAGGAAGGTGGACTCGACGAAGAAGGCGAGCAGCGCCTCCATGGCCAGAGGGGCCCCGAAGACGTCACCGACGAAGCGGCTGTACTCGCTCCACGCCATCCCGAACTGGAACTCCTGCACGAGACCCGTGGCCACGCCGACGATGAAGTTGATGAGGAACAACTTCCCCCAGAACTTGGTCATCCTCAGGTACTGCTCGTGACCGGTGCGGTGCCACATGGTCTGCATGGTGGCGACGAGCAGTCCGAGGCCGATCGTCAGGGGAACCATGACGAAGTGGTAGACGGTCGTGATTCCGAATTGCCATCTGGCGATCTCCAAGGCTTCCATGAGGCCCCTTCCGCGGTGCCGCCGTCGATCCCGACGGGACTTCTACAACGTGTAGAAAAGTTCTACTACACAGTGTAGAACGATTTCGGACCCACTTCTACGCGGAGTAGAAAGGCACGGCGCGACGCTGTACTTTAGATGCAGACGCTCTATCGCTCCCCTGGGGAGCGGGGTGCCACCCGAGGCGGGTCGGCACCGCGGAATGATCGAAGGAAGAACATGGCAACGCTCGGAGACCTTGAACGCACAGTGATGGATCTGCTGTGGTCGACACCCGGGGCCGTGACCGCCAACGAGGTGCGCGACGCGATCGCCGAGGCCCCGCTCGGACAGTCCGGCCGCGAGCTCGCCGTCACCACCGTCCTCACCGTGCTCTCACGACTCGAGAAGAAGGGCCTGGTGGAGCGCGAGCGGAACAGCCGACCGCACAGGTACCGGTCGGTGACCAGTCGCGAGGACCACACCGCGGAACTCATGCACGAGGTCCTCGTCACCGCCCCCGATCGCGAGGCCGTTTTGGCCCGGTTCATCGGCAGTGTGTCCGAGGCCGAGGCGGAGACGCTCCGCAAGCTGCTCGGCCGCGACTGACTCCACCGTGTTCTGGGCCTCCTACCTGCTCGCGGCGCTCGCGATCATCCTGGCGTGGCCTGCGCCCATCCTCTTGTCCCGCGCACAGTGGCCGGCGCGCGCTCCCTTCACGGCCATGGTGCTGTGGCAGTCGATAGCGCTGGCCGGTGGATGCTCGATGATCGGGGCCATGCTGGTATGGGGGCTCGAGCCCCTGGGCGACAACCTCGTGTCGGCGTCGGCGGGGTTCCTCGACATCCTGCTCAATGACGAGTCGGTGGGCACGCTCGGTGTGGTCCACGTGTTCGCCATCAGCGCGGCGACCCTCCTGTTCGGTCACCTCGTCTCGACACTCGCCCTGACCTTCGTGCGCATCAAGCGGCAGCGGCGGCGTCACCGCGACATGCTGTCGCTGCTCAGCTCCCCCGCCGCGGACCAGCCGTCGACGCTCGTCATCAACCACCCCGCGCCGGTGGCGTACTGCCTCCCGGGCGGGGCGCGATCCGTCACCGTCATGTCCAACGGGCTGATGGACCTCCTCACGCGCACCGAGCTCGACGCCGTCCTGACGCACGAGAATGCACACCTCCACCAACGCCACCATCTGCTGCTGTGGGCCTTCGCCGCCTGGCGGTCCGCGCTGCCATGGCTACCGACGTCGCGGCTGGCACAGCGTGCCGTCAGCGAACTGATCGAGATGCTCGCCGACGACGAGGCGCTCCGTCACGTCGATGAGCACACGCTCGTCCGTGCGATCGCGATCGTCGGTGCCGGCGCGGGGCCGATCGCCCGGGATCCTCTCGATGACCCGTTGGCCGACGAACCCGCCGCAGGACGGGTCACGGGCAGGATGGTCACGGACGTCACGGGAGGTACGGCGACGATCGACTCCACCAAGCCCCGCCTGCGCAGACTACTCACCCCTCTGCCACCTCTGGGGCGGCTGCACCAGGCCGTGGCACTCTCGACGGCGGGCCTCCTGCTCGTCGTGCCGCCGGTGCTGCTGGTCGCTCCCGAGCTGATCGGCTGACCATCCGGCAGCTCTCCGACGGACGGCGTCACTGAAGCTGGCTTCGGACCGATCCGGAGTCGGTCAGGCGTCGATGCGATCCCGATCGAGGGACGCCGCACCCTCCACGATGAAGTCCTTCCGCGGCGCCACATCGCTGCCCATGAGCAGATTGAAGACGCGTTCGGCCGACTCCGCCTCGGTGATGCGAACCCGACGCAGCGTGCGGTGCCGGGGGTCCATGGTCGTCTCAGCCAACTGGTCCGCGTCCATCTCGCCCAGTCCCTTGTACCGCTGGATGGGCGACTTGTACCGCTTCCCCTGCTTCTCCATGGCAGCGAGCACTTTCGCGAGTTCTGCCTCGGAATAGGTGTAGATCATTTCGTTGGCCTTGGAGCCCCCGCTGATCACCTCCACCCGGTGCAGCGGTGGTACCGCCGCGTACACGCGGCCGTCCTCGACCAGCGGTCGCATGTACCGGAAGAACAGGGTGAGCAGCAGCGTCCGGATGTGTGCGCCGTCCACGTCCGCGTCCGTCATGAGGATCACCTTGCCGTAGCGGCGGGCGTCCAGCTGGAAGCTCCGGCCGGACCCTGCGCCGATCACCTGGATGAGCGCCGCACATTCGGCGTTGGAGAGCATGTCCCCGACCGAGGCCTTCTGCACGTTGAGGATCTTGCCCCGGATCGGCAGCAGCGCCTGGTAATCGGAGGAACGCGCGTTCTTGGCGGTTCCGAGGGCGCTGTCGCCCTCGACGATGAAGAGCTCCGAGCGTTCGGGATCGTCGATGCGGCAGTCCGCGAGCTTCGCGGGCATGGTCGAGGTCTCGAGGGCGTTCTTGCGACGCTGCGTCTCCTTGTGGACACGCGCCGAGATCCTCGACTTCATCTCGGCGACGATCTTCTCGAGCAGGAGGGCCGAGTGCGCCTTGTCGTTGCGCGACGATGACGTCAGCCTTGCCTGCAACTCCTTCTCGACGACCTTCGCCACGATCGCCTTGACCGCCGAGGTGCCGAGGATCTCCTTCGTCTGGCCCTCGAACTGCGGTTCCGCCAGCCGGACCGTGAGGACGGCCGTGAGTCCGGCGAAGACGTCGTCCTTCTCGATCTTGTCCGTACCCGCCTTCAGCTTGCGCGCGTTGGCAGCGATGACGGTGCGGAACGTCTTCAGCAGGGCCTGCTCGAAGCCCGACTGGTGCGTACCGCCCTTGGGCGTGGCGATGATGTTCACATAGCTGCGGAGCGTCGTCTCGTAGCCGATCCCCCAGCGCAGCGCGATGTCGACGTCGCACTCCCGCTCGACCTCCGCCATCCGGCTGTGACCACGATCGTCGAGCACCGGGACCGACTCGGTGAAGCGGCCCGACCCCTGGAATCGCCACACGTCCGTGACGCCGGCGTCCAGCGCAAGGAATTCCGCGTACTCGGAGATGCCGCCGTCGTGCTGGAAGACCTCCTCCACGGCTCCGGACTCCCCCGAAGTTCCCGGCAGCCTGCGCTCGTCGCGCAACGTGATGCGCAGACCCGGGACGAGGAAGGACGTCTGACGTGCGCGGGTCTGCAGCTCCTCGTAGGAGAAGGTCGCGTCGGGCGTGAAGATCTGCCGGTCCGCCCAGTAGCGGATCCGGGTTCCTGTCACACCACGTTTCGCCGTCCCCACGACGTCCAGTCGCGAGCCGTCGAGGAACGGCTCGAAGGAGGACGTGGGTGACGGCGACCGTCCGTCGGAGAAGATTCCCGGCTCGCCCCGGCGGAAGGACATCGCGTAGGTCTTGCCGCCGCGGTCCACGAAGGCGTCGAGACGTGCTGAGAGAGCGTTGACGACACTGGCGCCCACACCGTGGAGGCCGCCCGAGGCGGTGTAGGAGCCGCCCCCGAACTTGCCTCCGGCGTGCAGCTTCGTGAACACCACTTCCACGCCGGTGAGCCCCGTCTTCGGTTCGATGTCCACGGGGATACCGCGCCCGTCGTCGTGGATCTCGACCGATCCGTCGGCGTGCAGGATCACCGTGATGTTCTGGCCGTACCCCGCCAGTGCCTCATCCACCGAGTTGTCGATGATCTCCCACAGGCAATGCATCAGTCCACGGGAATCGGTGGACCCGATGTACATTCCGGGGCGTTTGCGCACAGCCTCCAGGCCCTCGAGGACCGAGAGGTGCCGCGCGGTGTAGTTGGACGTGGGGGGTGTCACAGCGGTGTCTCCTCGACGGTACGGCCCCTCGCCGGACGAGCCCCAGAAGGGCGACCGCGCGGAGGGATGGGGCCAGCTTATTACGGCCTGATGACACTCCTCGGCAGGCGCGACCTGTCGCGCCGACCCGTGGCACCCGCGCCACAGCAGGGGTTCGATCCCCTGCCATAACCTCTGCTACGCCCCGAGCGAAAGGAGGCCCAGCTTGGGGAGGCGCGGCACCGAATAGTGGTTATATGAATACACGATCCACATGAGGAGGCATTCATGACCACTGCAGTAGCAACTCGCGAACTCACTGCCCTGGACCGCTGTGACCGTTGCGGCGCTCAGGCGTACGTGCGGGCGGTCCTTCAGTCCTCCGGTGGAGAACTTCTGTTCTGCGGCCACCACGCGCGCGCAGTAGAAGCCAACCTGAAGCCACTCACGTCCGAGTGGCAGGACGAGACCAAGCGACTCCACGAGAAGCCGGTCGCAGCAGGCGACTGATTTCCCCGACCCCGATCCGACGGCGCTCCGTGTACAGGCGCCGCATCGCGTGACGAAGGCCCCCTCCGAGGAGGGGGCCTTCGTTGTATCCGGCGGGATGAGCGGGCCGGTGCAACACCTTATCGGTCCTGCCGCTCAGCTGCGATTATCGCTCATGGTCCGGCCGCGGCATCGGCTGCCCCGGCCGGCGCACATCGATCAGTCGAGGTAGTCCCGCAATACCTGCGAACGCGAGGGGTGACGAAGCTTCGACATGGTCTTGGACTCGATCTGACGGATTCGCTCGCGGGTGACCCCGTACACCTTGCCGATCTCGTCGAGCGTCTTCGGCTGACCGTCCGTGAGACCGAACCGCATCGCGACGACGCCGGCTTCCCGCTCGGACAGCGTGTCGAGCACGGAGTGCAGCTGCTCCTGGAGCAGCGTGAAGCTCACGGCGTCGGCGGGAACCACGGCCTCGGAGTCCTCGATGAGGTCACCGAACTCGGAGTCACCGTCCTCGCCCAGCGGCGTGTGCAGCGAGATGGGCTCACGCCCGTACTTCTGCACCTCGACGACCTTCTCGGGTGTCATGTCGAGTTCGAGTGCCAGCTCCTCGGGCGTCGGCTCGCGGCCGAGGTCCTGGAGCATCTGACGCTGGACGCGTGCGAGCTTGTTGATGACCTCGACCATGTGGACGGGGATACGGATGGTGCGCGCCTGATCTGCCATGGCTCGTGTGATCGCCTGGCGGATCCACCAGGTGGCGTAGGTGGAGAACTTGAAGCCCTTGGTGTAGTCGAACTTCTCGACCGCGCGGATGAGTCCGAGGTTCCCCTCCTGAATGAGGTCGAGGAACAGCATGCCGCGGCCCGTGTAGCGCTTGGCCAGCGAGACGACGAGGCGCAGGTTCGCCTCCAGGAGGTGGTTCTTGGCACGCTTGCCGTCGTGGATGACGAACTCGAGCTCGCGCTTGAGCTTCGGGTCCATGTCGGGCTCGGCGGCGATCTTCTCCTCGGCGAACAGCCCGGCTTCGATCCGGAGCGCCAGATCGACTTCCTGCTCGGCATTCAGCAGGGCGACCTTGCCGATCTGCTTCAGGTAGTCCTTGACCGGGTCCGCAGTGGCTCCGGCCGAGACGACCTGCTGCGCGGGGGCGTCGTCGTCATCGGCGTCGGAGTAGACGAAGCCGGTGGTGGTGCCGACCTCTGCCGCTTCGGGCTTGGCATCCTCGACGTCCGCGTCGAGCGCGACGTCGGCGATGGGTGCGTCGGCCTCCAGCGTGTCCACTGATCCCGAAGCGTCGGACGCGGTGGCCTTGGCGGCCGCGGCGCTCTTCGTCGCGGGCTTCTTGGCCGCGGCGCGTCGCTTCGTCGTGGTGGTACCGGCGTCCGACGACGCCGGTGCTGCTGTCTTCTTGACCGTCACAGAGAACCTTTCATACGGCGATGTGCGATGCCGTCAGACGGACAACACCACTATGACCCTGTCAAGTCCGCGCTGGTTACCAGACGGCCATCGCAGAGTCGTTCCCCTGAGGAACCGCTCTGCGACGACGGCTATTCCCGCCGCCGCACGCCCTTGAGGGGACGTGTGCGTGGGTGTTGCCGAGTCGTTCTGGTGCACGGACCCAACCGGGTCTCACCGTCAAGTGTCTCACGTGCCCACTCCACGCCGGAAATGTATACCGGCTTACTTCTTCCTGCGCCTCCGTTGACAGCGCGCCGTCGCGCGCCGCCCGATGATGTGCGCTCTCGGCTCCACGACGCACGAGGGAGGCCTTCATCGGGCCACGTCGGGTCACGTCAGGCCGCGTCCCGGGTCGACCGACGGCGATCGGTGGATGCCGACGTCGACGAAGCAGGTGACGAGGCAGGTGACGAAGCCCCCTTTGCTCCCGACGCCGTCGGTGCTCTCGACTCGAATGCCGACGCTGACGAGGTGGACCGCCACGCCGTCGTGCGATTGCGGGCCCACGATGGCAAGCCACCTCGGCACAGTAGTTCGTTGAGCAGACGCGCGAGTCGATACCCGGGGAGCGCCGCTTCGGCTGCCTCGAAGAGGACCGCCGCCCGAGATCCCCGTCCTCGCGCGTACTCGAGCCAGCCGAGCATCGTGAGCGCCGCGGCTCTCGCCTCGCCCGTCGGGCCGGCGACAGCGACGAGGCGGGTGAGGACACGCGTCATGGCATCGACGCGTTCCCAGTCGGGCGTGCCGGGATGGAGACCCGCGAGCACGTCCGTGAACAGTCGAAGGGCGGAGGGGTCGGGCGCTGTCCGACCGTCGGCAAACCGATCGAGGAGCGGAGCAGCCAGTCGGACGTCCCCGGGTTCGTCGGACTGCGCCACGCCCCAGGCGGCCGCGAGAGGCGGCACGACGCACTGCGCATCGTCACCGCGTATCCCCGATGAATCCATCGGTGCCGCAGCGATCACCCCGCAGGACACGGCGCCTTCGAGTGCCGTGTCGGATCCGAGACACGCGCTCACGAGCAGGAAGTCCCGTACCGCCCTCGATTCGAGGCTGGCCAGCAGGAATCCGGCGAGGTCGGCGTCCAGGTCCGAGCCTGATCCGAGCAATGACTCTTCCACAGCAGTGCTGGACCCCTGGATGACCGCATCCCACACGTCCGACGTGGCGGTGAACTGGCGCTCCTCGTCCCAGTGCCCCGCGCAGGCCGCCGCGTAGTGGGCCTGACCCTCGTCGACGGCATCGCGGGAGGGCGAGGGAATCGGCCGGGCGACGAGGGGCGACGACCGACCGACGGCGTCGGCGGGTGATTCGTCGAAGGAGCTGCCGCCGAAGATCAGTTCGGCGTTCAGACGGCTGTCCGTGACGGTGTCCAGCGGGTGGCCGGACCACGGACAGCACCTGCCGTCGTCGCAGAAGTAGTCGCGCCAGGCGGCGGCGGAGACGAGCCAGCCGCTGCGCACGGGCAGTCCCGCCGAGGCCAGGACGTCGCTCAGTTCCCGCACGAGCACGCCCTGCGGCGGCGGATCATCGGGACGCCGTACCGCGTGCGTGTAGACGATCACGAGGACGCCGTCGGCATCGTCGTCGCCGTCGATGAAGGACAGGACGGCCCGCGCGAAGTCCGTGGCCTCGCCGCCGGGCGAGGGATCGGCTGCCGGGAGGTCCACGCGGAGCGTCGCCCCGAGCCGGCCCCTCCCGGTGGTGAGCACGACGAGGCTCTCCATGGGCGTGAACCCGAGGGCGTGCGGCACGTAGGAGAGGATGTCGGCCGGCGAGGTCACGGACAGGACGGGACGCGGGGCATCCGAGGAAGGGCGGGGCGAGGGATGTGAGGGTGACATGTCCGCCAGCCTCCTCCGGGTGCCCTCGGACGGCTCGACCGAACATCCCTATGTGGACAACGCAGTCGGCTCCGGAAGCCGTTCGAGGACGGCGAGCCCGACCGGCGTCCTCCCGGTCACGGCCGCGATGGACGGCCCGCCCGGCGGTCCCTGCGACGTCGTCGCTCGCGAGCGAGCGCCTCGCGCAGCGGGGGGACGACCACGCCCTGATCGGCCATGCGACGCCTGACCCTTCGCCGCACGACGACGACGGCCACGGCTCCGGCCGCGAGCAGGACGAGCTGCACGGACATGGCGAGGCGGAAGGACGTGAGGGAGTACAGGTCACCGTCCGAGACACCACGGGCGAGCAGCACGTCGAGGACGACGCCGATGACGAACATGGACAGCAGCGACGCCATGAAACCGCCGATGTTCACGATCCCGGTGGCCGTTCCCATCCGGCCCGCGGGATTGAACGTCCGGGCGAAGTCGAAGGCGATCATGGACCCGGGTCCCCCGATCGCGAGCGCGACCACGAGGAACGTCAGCAGGGGAAGTGGGGCAGGGCCCGGGTACAGCAGCACCATCAACCAGGCGACCGCCATCAGCGCGGCGATCGCGAGCACCATCGTGGACCGGCGGAGCGGGTGCCGCGCCACGTACCGCCCCAGCAGCGGCCCGCAGGCGATGCCCACGGCCACGAAGAGGGTCATCAGGGCGGACGCCACCGCGTCGCCCACCTTCTCGGCGCGTACGAGGTAGGGGTAGCCCCACATGAGGACGAAGACTGTCCCGGGGAACTGGATGGTGAAGTGCGACCACAGCCCGAGGCGCGTACCCGGCTGCTTCCACGCCTGCGCGAGGGAGACACCCGTCTGGCGGAGGGTCGGCGCTGCGCGGTCGCCGGCCGGAGACGGCGAGTCCCTGATGATCGCCGTCGCGAGGATGGCGGCGAGGACGGAGAGGGATGCAGCGGACAGGAACGCGGTCTGCCAGCCAAGACCCGTGAGGAGGGCCACGAACGGGATGACCGAGACAACCTGACCCAGTTGGCCGATGATGCCCGTCCACTGCGTGAGTACCGGGATGCGTCGGGGCCCGAACCATGCCGGCAGCAGCCGGAGGACGCTGATGAAGGTGGTGGCGTCACCCGCTCCGACGAAGAGGCGGCCGGCGATCCCCTCGCCCACCGAGTCGGCGAAGGCCAGCTGGGCCTGCCCCACGGCCATGAGGACGGCGCCTGCGACGATCAGGAACCGTGGGCCCCAGCGATCGACGAGCACACCCACCGGCACCTGGAGACCCGCGTAGACGAGCAGCTGGACGACGGTGAACACCGACAACTGCGATGCGGAGGCGGAGAAACGATCGGTCGCCTCGAGACCGGCGACACCGAAGGTGGTGCGCTGCGTCACAGCGACGAGATAGGCCGCGACACCCGCTCCCCACACCAGCAGCGCACGCGTCGAACCCACGACCCCAGTCTCCTCCGGTGCAGCGGTGTTCTCCAACCGGACGCGTCCCGGGACGAATGGACGACGGTGTGCTCCCCGCGTCGGCTTCCACCGAGGTCACTCGACGGGCGTGCCCTCAGCCCTCGGGGCGAGGATCACCGTGGCGGTCGTCCGGGCGGAACTCGGTGTCCCAGAGCAGCGTCGACTCCTCCTCGGCCTGCGGACTCGCCAGGTAGGCCTCGACGGCGGCGCCCAGCTCGTCGGCGCTCGCCAGCTCGCTGTTCTCCTTCACGAGCAGCGACCGCCGCTCGGCGCCATCGGCGTACTCGTCGTAGCGCTTCTCCAGCGACGTCACCACGGACTGCACCTCGGTGCTCTCCCCGACCTGCCGGGCGATCTGGCGTTCGACGTCGCGCCCTGCCTCGCGCAGCCGGTCGGTGGGCAGGACCAGACGGGCGGTCGCACCGATGTACTCGAGGCCGGCAACCGCCGCAGGCGGGTACTCCGCATCCGAGAGGTAGTGGGGAACGTGGATCACGTGCCCGACGACGTCGTGCCCGGCCTCGATGAGCCGCAGCTCCAGGACGTGCCCGATCGAGGCGGGAACCTCGACCGTGGGACGCCATGCGCTCATGCCGTCGATCAGGTCGGGTCGGTTGCCGTGCAGCGTGACGCCGATGGGGCGGGTGTGCGGGACCGGCATGGGGATCGCGTGGACCCAGGAGATCAGGCTCACGTCGAGGTCCTCGACCAGTCCGACGACGGCGCTCACGAAGCGCTCCCACTGGAGGTCCGGCTCCACCCCGGTGAGGAGGAGGAACGGCTCGCCCAGTCCGTCGTGCAGGCGGTGCAGCTCGAGGCGGTGCGGGCGGTAGTCGGTGAGGTGGTCCTCGACGAAGGTGATCTTCGGTCGCCGACCCCGGTAGTCCATCAACTGGTCGGCGTCGAACTCGGCGACGATCCGGTGATCGAGGACCTCGAGGAGCTCGGCACTGACCTGCTCGACGACGTGACCGGCGTCCATGAAGCCGGTGAGGCTCATGAGCAGGGGTAGCCCTCTCAGGTCGGGATCTCCGACGATCGTCTCGTCGGTGTTGTACAGGGTTCGCGGATCCAGCATGGTGTTCTCCTCGCCGTCAGGTCCTGTAGTCATCAACACGCCCCGCTCCTCCTTCATTCCGACGCCCACCGGCGCTCACCGTCACCTGCGGTACGTTCCGCCGGTCGGCCGCGCGAGTGGGCAGAGACTACGATCGTCAGGACCGTTCCCGGACCGCTCAGGTGTGCCGGGGCCCGCAGTGCCGCCGGACCCGGGCGGCTGCGCCGGATACGAGGAGAAACGCCGTGATCACAACGATCGACCTGCATCTGACAGCCTCCGACAAGGACCTCAAGAAGGTTCCGAGTGACGCTCTCGTCATCGCCGTCGGGAAGGGCCCCGACGGACCGGCCCTCCTCGACAACCCGCTGCCGGCGAAGGCGGCGCGCGCCCTCGGCGACTCCCTGCAGGTCCTCGGGATCACCGGCGCGGCGGACGAGGTGCGACGCCTGCCCGGCCTGCCGGACACCGGGGCCGACACGCTCGTCCTGACCGGTGTCGGCACGGTCGCCGCCGACGCCGTCCTCGACGCCGAGACCCTGCGCCGTGCCGCGGGAGCCGCTGTGCGCCACCTCACCGGGCTCGACACCGTCGTCCTCGCGCTGCCCGCAGCCACCGTCGACGCCGCCACCGCGGTGGCCGAGGGCGCCGCCCTCGGCGCCTACACCTTCGATGGACTGAAGACGGGCATGAAGCCGGACGGCACGGTGTCGTCGAGCGATGACAAGGCGGCGGTCCGGAACGTCGTCGTGCACACCGGGACGGCGGCCGACGCAGGCCTCGCGGAAGGCCTCAAGCGCGCCGTCGTCCTCGGCCGGAACGTCAACACCACACGCTCGCTCGTCAACCAGCCGCCCAGCCACCTGTACCCGGAGTCCTTCGCGCAGGCCGCCAAGGATCTCGCCCGCGGATTGCCCGTCAAGGTCACGGTCATGGACGAGAAGCGCCTCGAACGTGACGGGTACGGCGGCATCCTCGGCGTCGGCAAGGGCTCCTCGCGCCCCCCGCGCATGGTCAAGCTCGAGTACTCCCCCGCCAAGTCCGCCGTGCACCTGGCGCTCGTGGGCAAGGGCATCACCTTCGATTCCGGCGGACTCTCCCTGAAGCCGGCCGCAGCGATGCAGACCATGAAGCTGGACATGGGTGGCGCCGCGGCCGTCCTCGCCACCCTCCTCGCCGTCGCCGAGCTGGGTCTGCCGGCCAAGGTCACGGCGTGGCTGTGCCTCGCGGAGAACATGCCCTCCGGGACCGCGCAGAGGCCCGAGGACGTCATCACCATCTACGGTGGCCGGACCGTCGAGGTGCTCAACACCGACGCCGAGGGCAGGCTCGTCATGGCCGACGGCCTCGCCGCCGCGAGTGAGGAGTCCCCCGACGCCATCATCGACATCGCGACGCTGACGGGCGCGCAGATGATCGCCCTCGGGACGCGCACCTCCGGCGTCATGGGCGACGACGGCGTCCGCGACGCCGTCAAGGCGGCGGCGGACCGCGCGGGCGAACCGTTCTGGCCCATGCCCCTGCCCGAGGAACTGCGTCCGAGCCTGGAGTCGCAGGTCGCGGACATCGCGAACATCGGAGAGCGCAACGGCGGCATGATGACGGCCGCCGTCTTCCTCCGTGAGTTCGTGGGGCAGGTCGACGGCGAGAAGATCCCGTGGGCGCACCTCGACATCGCCGGACCGGCCTACAACGAGGGGTCCGCACACGGGTACACGCCGAAGGGCGGCACGGGCGTCGGCGTCCGCACCCTCCTGGCCTACGTCGAGGACGTCCTGGCCCGTTCGGTCTGACGGTTCGCGGAAGGGGGCGCCGGAGCATCCGCGCCTCCTTCCGCCCCGGCCGGAACCCCGACGGGTACGCGGCCGGGTGACTCTGCACACATAGCGGGTACCCGTGGCCCGGACGCGCACGGTTCAGGTGGATGCCGATTCCTTCTGGGGATAGGCTGAAAAACGGGAGCACCTCACGCGCCGGTGGCCGCGAAGCGGCTCCAGGGGCTAACCACCCACCAATCGATCCATCAACAGACGCGATCAGCGCGTCGAGAGACCACGCGAGGGAGCGTCCAAGTGGCCGAATCGGCAACTGCGCAAGAGTTCGACATCCTGGTACTCGGTGGAGGCAGCGGCGGATACGCCGCCGCACTCCGCGCGGTGCAGCTGGGGTTCACGGTGGGGCTCATCGAGAAGGGCAAGCTGGGCGGCACCTGCCTCCACAACGGCTGCATCCCCACGAAGGCCCTCCTGCACTCGGCGGAGATCGCGGACGGCGCCCGTGACGCGGAGAAGTACGGTGTGAAGGCGACCTTCGAGTCCATCGACATGAACGCCGTCAACGCGTACAAGGACGGCATCATCGCCGGGAAGTACCGCGGCCTCCAGGGACTGATCAAGTCCAAGGGCATCACCGTCATCGAGGGCTCGGGCACGCTCGCGTCCCCGACCACCATCGACGTCGACGGCACCGTCTACACGGGCAAGCACATCATCCTCGCCACCGGCTCCTTCTCCCGCAGCCTTCCCGGCCTCGAGATCGGCGGCAAGGTCATCACCTCCGACCAGGCGCTCCAGATGGACTTCGTGCCGAAATCGGTCATCATCCTCGGCGGCGGCGTCATCGGCTGCGAGTTCGCGTCGGTCTGGAAGTCCTTCGGCGTGGACGTCACGATCATCGAGGCGCTCCCCTCGCTCGTCCCGAACGAGGACGCGTCGATCGTCAAGAACTTCGAGCGCGCCTTCAAGAAGCGCGGCATCAAGTTCAACACCGGGACCCGGTTCAAGGCCGTGGAGCAGAACGACGACGGCGTCGTCGCCACGCTCGAGGACGGCAAGACCTTCACCGCGGACCTCATGCTCGTCGCCGTCGGCCGCGGGCCCGTCACGCAGAACCTCGGTTACGAGGAAGCGGGCCTCACCATGGACCGCGGGTTCGTCATCACCAACGAGCGCCTGCACACCGGCGTCGGCACCATCTACGCGATCGGCGACATCGTCCCCGGCCTGCAGCTGGCCCACCGCGGCTTCCAGCAGGGCATCTTCGTGGCCGAGGAGATCGCGGGCCTCAAGCCCGTCGTCGTCTCCGACCTGAACATCCCGAAGGTCACCTACAGCGATCCCGAGATAGCCTCCGTCGGATACACCGAAAAGGCGGCCCGCGAGAAGTTCGGCGACGACCGCGTCGAGACCCACGAGTACAACCTCGCGGGCAACGGCAAGAGCTCCATCATCGGCACGGGCGGCATCGTCAAGCTCGTGCGCGAGAAGGACGGCCCCATCGTGGGCGTCCACATGCTCGGCAGCCGCATGGGCGAGCAGATCGGCGAGGCGCAGCTCATCGTCAACTGGGAGGCCTACCCCGAGGACGTCGCTCCGCTGATCCACGCGCACCCCACGCAGAACGAGGCACTCGGCGAGGCTCACCTCGCACTCGCCGGCAAGCCCTTGCACGGCTAGGACCGCCCACACAGCACCTCATCCAGCATCATCCGGGCTCGGTCCACGTCGAAGGGGGTGGACTAAGCTCGGAAGAAGGAACAGCACGCACGTCCAGCTGAACGGGCTCACCGCGTCGCCCAGCTGCCAAGGAACGATCTACGAAGGAGAAACGGGCGCATTATGTCTGAATCCGTGAACTTGCCCGCTCTCGGTGAAAGCGTCACCGAAGGCACCGTCACCCGCTGGTTGAAGCAGGTCGGTGACCGTGTGGAGGTCGACGAGCCCCTGCTGGAGGTCTCGACCGACAAGGTCGACACGGAGATCCCCTCCCCGATCGCCGGAGTCATCGAGGAGATCCTCGTGGCCGAGGACGAGACCGCGGAAGTCGGCGCCCCCCTCGTCAGGATCGGCGACGGTTCGGGTAGCGATTCGGGCACCTCGAGCGACTCGGGTGCGGCCGCCGCCTCCGACGAGTCCGAGGGCGCCTCCGTGCCGACTGAGGACGCCGTCCCGTCGACCGAGAAGGCTCCCGAGACCGAGGAGCCCGCAGCGACCAGCGGTTCGGACGAGACGTCCGGATCAGACGACTCCGACGGTTCGGGCGAGGGGACCGAGGTGACCCTGCCCGCTCTCGGCGAGAGTGTCACCGAAGGGACCGTCACCCGCTGGCTCAAGGAGATCGGCGACGACGTCGAGGTCGACGAGCCGCTCCTCGAGGTCTCGACCGACAAGGTCGACACCGAGATCCCCTCCCCCGTGGCCGGAAAGCTGCAGGAGATCCGTGTAGGCGAAGACGAGACCGCGGAGGTCGGTGCAGTCCTCGCCGTCATCGGGTCCGGCGCATCCGCCCCGAAGAAGGTCGAAGCAGCCTCCGGTGAACCGCTCGTCGCCGCACCGGCCGAGGAGCGCGAGGACTCACCCACGGAGAAGCAGGGCTTCTCCCATGAGTCCGAGCGGGCATCCGGCACGTCCGAGCCCGACGACGACGCGAGCGGCGCCCCCACCGCACCCGCGCAGGCATCCCCCGCACCGGCAGCGCCGGCGAAGGAGAAGCCCGCCGAGCAGAAGGCGCCCGCGTCGGAGGACGCAGGGACCACGGACGTCTCCGCTTACGTGACGCCGCTCGTGCGGCGTCTGGCGAACCAGAACGGCGTGGACCTGGGCACCATCACGGGTACCGGCGTCGGCGGCCGCATCCGCAAGCAGGATGTGCTCGAGGCCGCCGAGGCGCAGAAGGCCAGGGAGTCCCAGCAGGCGGAGTCCGCTCCGGCACCTGCGGCTGCGACGCCGTCGTCACCCGCTCCGGCGCCGTCGAAGCCCGCTGCACCGACGGTCGAGCCGTCCAAGCTGCGCGGCACCGTGGAGAAGGCTCCGCGTATCCGCCAGACGATCGCCAAGCGCATGCGCGAGTCCCTCGAGGTCTCGGCGCAGCTCACCCAGGTGATCGAAGTCGACATGACCCGCATCGCGAAGCTCCGCACCGCGTCGAAGGACACCTTCCTTGCACAGAACGGCGCGAAGCTCACCTTCCTGCCCTTCATCTCGAAGGCCGTGACCGAGGCTCTCAAGCAGCACCCGAAGCTGAACGCCTCGTTCGACGAGGAGAAGAAGGAAGTGACGTACCACGACGCCGAGCACCTGGCGATCGCGGTCGACACCGAGAAGGGCCTGCTCGTCCCCGTCATCAAGGACGCCGGCACCCTGAACCTCGGTGGCCTGGCGAAGAAGATCGCCGACGTCGGGAGCCGCACGCGCAACGGCCAGATCGGGCCGGACGAGCTCTCGGGCGGGACGTTCACGATCACGAACATCGGTTCGGCCGGGGCACTGTTCGACACCCCGATCATCAACCAGCCGCAGGTGGGCATCCTCGGGACCGGCATCATCGTGAAGCGGCCCGTGGTCATCACGGGCGTCGACGGTGATGACACCATCGCCATCCGCTCGATGATGTACCTCAGCCTGACGTACGACCACAGGCTGGTCGACGGCGCCGATGCCGGGCGGTTCCTCCAGACGCTCAAGGCACGACTCGAGGGTGGTGCGTTCGAGGCCGACCTCGGCCTCTGACAGTACCGAGGACCCTGGCGGCGACGACGCCGTCCGCCAGGAGCTGGACGAACGACGAGCAGGGGCCGCGCCACGACAGGCGCGGCCCCTGCCGTCTGTCCGGACTGCTGCGGCGGGCATGGCCGTATCTCCCGTGACGGCTGCGTACCCCGATGGAAGTCCGTCCTGCCGCTCCCTAGGATGGGAGGGAACCACCGGACGCGAGCCCGCGCCCGTCCCGCAGACCCGAAGGAGAACCATGGCTACCGTTCGTTCAGCCCACACCGTCTGGAGCGGGGACCTTCCCACCGGATCCGGCCAGGTCACGCTCGATTCCTCCGGTCTCGGAACCTACGACGTCACCTGGAAGGCGCGTGCCGAGCAGTCCGAGGGGAAGACGAGCCCCGAGGAGCTCATCGCAGCTGCCCACTCGGCATGCTTCTCGATGGCGTTCAGCCACGCCCTCGGCGAGGAGGGCAAGACCCCCGAGCGCGTCGAGACCAAGGCCGACGTCGATTTCCAGCCGGGCACGGGCATCACGGCCATCCGACTGACGCTCGACGCCACGGTGCCGGGTCTCTCCGAGGAGGACTTCCAGCGTGTCGCTCAGGCTGCCAAGGAGGGCTGCCCCGTCTCGCAGGCCCTCGCGGGCGTGAAGGACATCTCGCTGACCGCGACCCTGCACGGCTGATCGACCGGACCGCGCCCCACAGCGGCGAGCGCACCCGGTCCTGACTGATGGAAGGACCCCGGACCCGGTCCGGGGTCCTTCCGTGCCAGAGCGGCTCCTGTGTTGTCGACGGGCTCCCCACTGGTATTCACGCCGCCGAACTAGTGGTTCGATGGGATCATGCGCATCCTCCTCGCCGGTGCCTCCGGGACCATCGGAACCGCCCTCACGCGTCAGCTCGCCGTCAGCCACGAGATCAAGCGACTCGTGCGCCGCGACCCGAAGAACGAGTCCGAAGTCCGCTGGAATCCCTCGACGGGAGACCTCGACGTCGCTGCCGTGGAGTGGGCGGACGCGGTGATCAACCTCTCGGGCGCGGGCATCGCAGGACATCCGTGGACGCGGAGCTACAAGGAGACGCTGTACTCCTCGCGCATCATGCCGACCCGGACACTCGTCGCGGCGATCACGCGTGCGACGAAGCGCCCGCAGGTTCTCATCAGCCAGTCCGCCTCCGGCTACTACGGGGACCGGGGTGATGACGTCCTCACGGAATCGTCCGCGTCGGGTCAGACCCTGCTCGCCGACATCTGCCGCCGGTGGGAAGCGGAAGCCCTCGCTGCCCCGGAGGAGGTCCGCGTGGTGCTCCCCCGGACGGGCATCGTGATGGCGAAGGAGGGTGGCGCCCTCCCGAACCTCCTGATCCCCATCCGCCTGTTCGCCGGGACGTCCCTCGGGTCGGGGCGTCAGTGGTGGCCCTGGATCAGCCTCAACGACGAGATCCGGGCCCTCGAGTTCCTCCTCACCGCACCGCTCAGCGGGCCCGTCAACCTGAGCGCCCCGGCCCCGGCCCCGCTCGACCAGATCGCCCTGCAGCTCGGCAGAGCGTTCAAGCGCCCGGTCTGGTTCCGTGTCCCGGCATTCATCCTGAAGGCCGCGATCGGTCAACTGGGCTACGAGCTCCTACTCGTGAGCACGCGCATGGAGCCGCGAGCGCTCGTCGCGGCCGGCTTCTCCTTCGACGAGGAGACCCCCGAGGCGCTGGCGCAATGGGTGCACCGCACGGTCACGGCGCCGTCCGAGTAGCCTCCACTCGCTGGACCGTATCGGGACCGTAGCCGGACCGTAGCCGGACCGTGTAGGGACCGTATCGGGACCGCATCCGGGCGGAGGGAATCGACGTCCTGGTTCGGAGGCGGCCGCATGGGGGCGTCACGTGGTGCTGGTCCTGGGCGTGGTCGTGGTCGCACGTCCTCGGGCGTCCTCAGTCCTCGGGCGGTTCGACGACGGAATGGATGCGCCAGCCGTCCGCGGTGTCCCACAGCACGAAGATGAGCTCCTGCTGTCCGGCTGCCATGAGTGAGGGGGTCCCGGCGTCGGCGCCCTCCTCCGACGTCCCCTCCGCGGCACGGTTCCCGACCGGTTCCTCGGTGTACGGGGAGATCTGCGCCGTCGCCCGCACGAGAGCGACCTCCGTTCCCTCCGGCGGTGTCGCGACGCCGGAGACAGGTGCGAGGGCGGAGTCCGCCGCGACGTCGTCGTCCGTGAGCCGTTTCTGATCCCGCAGGCCGATGGACAAACCCCGGAGGGTGTTCCCGGATCGCGCGAGGACGGCGACAGCCTCCTGGTCCGCGACCATGGCGGGCGACCCGTCGACGTCGACGGTCCGCAGCACCTCTGGATCGGCGGTCGCGAACGCAGATGCTCGCAGCGCGACGAGACCCGAGAGTGCCACGGAGGGATCCTCGGATCCGGCGAGCTGCTCCGGACTGGCGTCAGATGTCCCGTCGTCGGACGTCGCCTCCCGCTCGGCGCTGTGCCCCGCGCTCACGTCGACCGCCTGACCGTCCGCTTCCGGAGCAGGTGTACCCGTGCCGTCACCCTGCACGGCGGGCTCGCTCACGAGCGATTCCGGCCCGCGGAGACCCTCCGCCGTGAGCATGACCCCCATGACGAGCAAAACGGCGGCTATGCACCCCGACACTACTCCGAGGACGCGCCGGATGCGGTACTGGGCACCGTAGTCGCCCTTCACGGGCTGGAACGTCGTGGAGCTCCGGTGTGGTTCCGATGGGGATGTTCGCGGCCCAGGAGCCGAACCGCGACGGCGGGGTGATTCCTCGTCCGGTGTCGGAGCGACCGCCCTGCCCGGGAACAAGCGGGCCGGCCGGGTGCTTCGGCCTGACCGGCTGGTTCGCGGGGAGCCGTTGACGCGCCGGCCTGCGCCGGTACTGCCGTTTCCGGGTGTGCGCGGGCCGCTCGTCGCACCTGTGCGCCGGAGCCGCGCGATGAGCGAGCGCCGTGGTGCCGGCCGTTCGTCAGCCCTGCGCGTCAGCAGGTCGGGCAGCACGCTCGTGTGCACCGCTGGCACGAGGTCCACCGGTTCCGCCGCCGAGGCGGAGAGCAAGGTACGTGCGAACGATGCAGCGGTGGGACGGCGCTCACGGTTGGTGCTCAGCGCATCCTCGATCAGCTGCATCAAAGTGAGCGGGACATCGGGCACGATCAGCGCGAGCGGCGGACGCTGATCGGTCGGGCCTGGGATCCGTCCGGTCAGCGCGAACCAGGCGACGGCCGCGAGCGCGAACACATCGGCGCCGGAATCGTAGCTGCCGGTCCGCCCGGGATCGAGGAAGCCGGGGGTTCCGGGCATGAGCAGCGGATCGGTTCCCAGCAGTCGGCCCGTGCCGAGGTCGGCGAGCAGCGGGCGGCCCTCGTGCGTGAAGAGGATGTTGCCGGGCGTCACGTCACCGTGGAGGGCCCCTGACGCGTGCAGATGGTCGAGCGCCTGAGCCACGGGAACGAGAGTGGTCACCACCTCCGCGATGGGCAGAGGCCCCCGGCTCGTGACGAGTTCGAGCAGCGAACCGCCCGCTGCGAGCTCCATCAGCAGTCCCGGCCCCTGGTTCGTGCTGATGACCCGGTGCACCCGGACGAGGTGGTCGTGGTCGAGTCGCCGCAGGAGGGCGAGTTCCCGATCGAGGTCGTCGGCGGGTGCTGCATGGTTCCCACTGGCTGTCGGACCACCGGCATCGACGGACACGCCGTCGTTCGAGGGAGCGAACGGTGACCGTCCGACGGATGGCGGGGGGACGTCCGGTACCCCGATGGAGGGCAGAGCGGCCCGGCGTGCGCGACGCCCGGGCATGGGCGTGGGGGTGGGCGCAGTGTCCGGTCCCGCGCCGGGCGGTTGCAGCACACCTGTTCCGTAGTCTCGAGCTCTCGGTAGGCGATCGCCCGGAGCGGATGACGAGGACGGGGAGCCCGGCGGCACCGGCGCCGGATCGCCAGGAGCAGCCCCGGTCCTGGTCGCCACCTTGAGGGCGAAGCGCTGGCCGGCCGAGTCGGTGACGAGCCAGACCGAGGACGAGCCGCCACGACCGAGCAGTCTCCCGGTCGTGAAGCCGACGGCGGTGGGCTGAGCGTGGCCGTCGTCATCACGATCATTCGCTCGGCCGACATGTGTGCCGGACCCGTGCGCAGCCTTAGCCGGATGGACGGCGCCCCCTCGGACCGGCAGGGGTGTTCCCGACGGCGGAACGCCCGGCACGGAGGACGGGGACGGCGGTACGGCATCGCTCATGTGTCCTTTCTAGGTCACGACCGAGACCTCCTCCGGGTTATCCACAGGATCCGGCAGAGAAACCTTGCCCCGATCGAACATGTGTTCTATTTTTATTCGACACGTTCCTTCCACCAGCGTCAGGCCGTCATGCACTCCCCCACGTCATCCCCGTCCGATGCCGGACCCCGAGCGGGTCGTCGTCAGGACGTCGTCAGCACACCGTCGTCCTGGCGGACGCTCGACGAGCACGTGACCCTGACACTCCTCCCCGCCGGCGGGACGGTCCGGCCGCGCACCCTGCGATGGCGGGGTTCTACCTGGTCCGTCGTCGGTACGGCCCAGCACTGGAGCACGTGGCACGCATTCGCCGTCGAGCAGGGCGACCAGGACGTCCCGCCGACGTCACGCGCGTTGCGCATGGAGTTCTGGAGGTTCTCCGCCCAGACGAATCCCGTGGCGCCGGTCTTCCACTTCGAGGTCCGCGGGCGCGAGGACCAGTGGCGCCTCGCCCGACTGGGTGTCGTATTCGACCTGCCCGACGACACCTGAGATCACCGTCCGACGTCGGGACCGGCGTCCGAGCGCGTTGCGCACCGAGGTCACCGGCGGGCGGTGTCGGTGGACGGCGTTACCCTTGGGGCATGACTTTGGTGCTGTCGCGGGTGGGCCTTACTCCTGACCACGTGGAGTACGCGCGGGGCCTCGAGATGCAGCAGGCCCTGCACGCCGCCGTCGTCGCCGGTGAGGCACCCAGCACGGTCCTCCTGCTCGAGCACAGTCCCGTGTACACCGCCGGACGTCGCACCGAGGACCACGAACGTCCGTTCGACGGCACGCCCGTGGTGCCCGTGGACCGGGGCGGGAAGCTGACGTGGCACGGGCCGGGACAGCTGGTCGGCTACCCCATCCTCGCCCTGCGTGACCCGGCGAGGATCGCGGACTACGTGCACCTCCTCGAAGAGGTGATCATCCGGAGCCTCGCAGTGGTGGGTGTCGAGGGTACGCGGATCGACGGACGATCAGGCGTGTGGGTGGCCGCTGACGCCTCCGGCCCCGCGCGGAAGATCGCGGCCATCGGGATACGCGTGAAGGACCGCGTGACCATGCACGGGTTCGCCGTCAACTGCGACAACGACCTCGCTCCGTTCCGGCAGATCGTCCCCTGCGGCATCAGCGACGCCGGGGTCACGACCATCTCGCACGAGACCGGCCGGTCCGTGTCCCCCCTTGACCTCGTGTCGCTGATCGAAGCGGAACTGCGCAACAATGAGGCAGAGCTGCTGGGCGACGACGACGGTGTCGGGGGCGTCGAGGGCATTGCCGGAAAAGACGCCGGATCGGCGCCGCACACCATGTCAGAAGGAGCCTTACTGTGAGCCTTGCACCCGAGGGTCGTCGCCTGCTGCGCATCGAGGCGCGTAACGCCGAGACACCGGTGGAGCGCAAACCGGAATGGATGAAGGCCAAGGTGAACATCGGACCGGAGTTCGTCGCGATGAAGAACCTGGTGAAGAAGGAGGGCCTGCACACGGTCTGCGAGGAAGCCGGCTGCCCCAACATCTTCGAGTGCTGGGAGGACCGCGAGGCCACCTTCCTCATCGGCGGCTCCGAGTGCACGCGACGCTGCGACTTCTGCCAGATCGACACCGGAAAGCCCCAGCCGCTGGATCGGAGCGAGCCGTTCAAGGTGGCGCAGTCCGTCCGCTCCATGAACCTGCGGTACGCGACCGTGACCGGCGTCGCGCGGGACGATCTCGCGGACGAGGGCGTCTGGCTCTACACGGAGACCATTCGTCAGATCCACAGCATGAACCCCGGCACGGGCGTCGAGATCCTCATCCCCGACTTCTCCGGCAAGCCCGAGCACATCGCCGCGATCTGCGATGCACGCCCCGAGGTCTTCGCCCACAACGTCGAGACCGTCCCCCGTATCTTCAAGCGCATCCGCCCTGCCTTCCGCTACGAGCGCTCGCTGGACGTCATCACGCAAGGTCGCGACCTCGGCATGGTCACGAAGTCCAACCTCATCCTCGGCATGGGTGAGACCCGGGAGGAGATCTCGGAGGCACTGCAGGATCTCCACGCGGCGGGCTGCGACCTCATCACCATCACGCAGTACCTCCGCCCGAGCGAGCGCCACCTCCCGGTCGACCGCTGGGTCAAGCCGTCCGAATTCGTCGAGCTGAGTGCGGAAGCCGAGAGCATCGGCTTCCTCGGGGTCATGAGTGGCCCACTGGTCCGCTCCTCGTACCGGGCAGGACGCCTGTGGGCGAGGGCCATGCGCAGCAAGGACCTGGAACTCCCGGAGCATCTCGCCCACCTCGACGACGAGGGATCAGCGGCCCAGGAGGCCTCGTCGCTCCTCGCCGGCTGATCGCCGGGAAGCCTCCCGAGCCCGGCGGGCTACCGGCCATCCCGTAGAATCGGAGCACTATGTCGCACACCATCGATTCCCCCGATTCGCCCAAGCCCCGACGACGCATCTTCTCGCGCAAGCCGAAGGCTGAGAAGGGCCCCAAGAAGCCCGGGCGGATGAAGCAGGTGTCCGAGGTCTTCAAGATGACGCGCCGCAACGATCCGAGTGTCGTCTGGTTCATGCTCCTGGCGTTCGTCGGCATCATCGCGGTGGGACTCCTCATCGGGCTGCTGATCGACAACGTGATCACCCTGATGATCATCGCCGTCCCTCTGGCCTTCCTGGCCGCGATCTTCATCCTGTCGCGGAGAGCCGAACGCGCTGCGTTCTCACAGATCGAGGGACGCCCGGGAGCAGCGGGAGCCGCTCTCAGCGTCCTCCGCCGGGGCTGGATCCTGCAGGAACAGCCCATCGCGGTGAACCCCCGCACGCAGGACGCCGTGTTCCGGGTCATCGGGCGTCCCGGGGTCATCCTCGTGACGGAGGGACCGTCCACGCGGGTGAAGCAGCTGGTCGACGGCGAGAAGCGGAAGATGGCGCGCATCATCCCCAACGTGCCCATTCACGTGATCGAATCAGGACGGGACGAACGACAGGTTCCCCTGTCCAAGATCCCCAAGACGGTCCAGAAGCTGAAGAAGACCCTCACGAAGCAGGAGGTCTATGCCGTGGACAAGCGCCTGACCGCTCTCGGGACGAAGCTGCCGATCCCGAAGGGCATCGATCCTTTCAAGGCCCGGCCCGACCGCAAGGCGATGCGCGGGCGCTGAGCACGCGTCGAGGTCCGAGCAGCGGCGGTGATCCCCTCGAGGGTCACCGCCGCTGTCGTGTCCAGCGGCCTGTACAGCGTCGAGACGGCCGTCAGATGCGGAACAGGCCCGTACCGCGGGCGCGGTCATGGACGCCGCGCTGATCCACGTCGATGATGAGCGCGGGAATCACCAGGCAGAGGAGCAGACTGCGCACGGTGGCCGTCAGGTACCCCGCAGGCTTGCCGTCGAGCGTCTGCACCTGCATACGGAACATGCGATGACCGATGCTGTATCCGAAGAAACCGACCAGGAGGATCTGCTCCGCGAGGAAGATGAGCAGCGTCGCGAAGCCGTCGTACCCGAAGAACGCCGCGGAGAGCAGCGAGCAGAGCAACCAGTCGATGAGGAGCGCTGCCGCCCGGGGTCCGAAGCGGGCGATCGACCCCGGGCCGGCCTCGGGTCTCCCGAGACGCTGCCCGGGCCACTGCTGGTTGCCGGAAGGGGAAGGCCCCTCCATCCAGGAGCCGAGGTCTCGTCTGTTCACCACGTCGTCCAGCCTACCGGCCTCAGGGCGCGGCATTATGCCGTGCGCTCGCCCGGAACGCTAGGGTGGGGAGCGCAGTTCGCCCCATGTAACGTCCACGAAACACGGCCGACACCAGCGAGAAACTGCCCGCTCCTACAGTGGGGACGAGTCGGCGGCAGTGCAGCGCACCTGCCGTACCTCGAGCTCCCGCGGCAGTGCGGGGGTCTTGGCTGGCGCCGATCCGTTCCCCCTGCCATGCGTTAGGAGCATTGATCGATGTTTAAGAATGCGGACGAGGTCCTCAAATTCATCGCCGACGAGGACATCAGGTTCGTCGATGTCCGGTTCACCGACCTCCCGGGAGTGCAGCAGCACTTCAACGTCCCCGCGAAGTCGGTGGATGCTGACTTCTTCATCGATGGTCAGCTCTTCGACGGATCATCGATCCGCGGCTTCCAGGGCATCGCGGAATCCGACATGCAGCTCATCCCGGACGTGACGACGGCGTTCATCGACCCGTTCCGCACCGAGAAGACCCTCGCGCTGAACTTCTCGATCGTCAACCCGCGTACGGGCGATCCCTACCACCGCGATCCCCGCAGTGTCGCCGAGCGCGCCGAGGCCTACCTGTCCTCGACGGGCATCGCCGACACCGCGTTCTTCGCACCCGAGGCCGAGTTCTTCATCTTCGACAACGTCCAGTACGAATCCTCCCCCCAGGGCAGCTTCTACAAGGTCGACTCCATCGAGGCCCCCTGGAACAGCGGGCGCGAGGAGGTGGGCGGCAACCTGGGCAATAAGACGCCCTTCAAGGGCGGCTACTTCCCGGTCTCCCCCGTGGACAAGCAGGCCGATCTCCGGGACGCCATCTGCGTCGAGCTGGACAAGGCGGGCCTAGAGGTCGAGCGCTCGCACCACGAGGTGGGCGGCGCCGGTCAGGCCGAGATCAACTACAAGTTCACCACCATGACGCATGCGGCCGACGACCTGCAGAAGTTCAAGTACATCGTCAAGAACGTGTCCAACGCGTGGGGCAAGACCGCCACGTTCATGCCGAAGCCGGTCTTCGGTGAGAACGGCTCCGGCATGCACTGCCATCAGTCGCTGTGGGCGGGCGGCCAGCCGCTGTTCTACGACGAGCGCGGCTATGCCGGTCTGTCGGACACCGCCCGCTGGTACATCGGCGGCCTGCTGAAGCACGCATCCGCCGTCCTCGCCTTCACCAACCCGACGGTCAACTCCTACCGCCGCCTGGTCAAGGGCTTCGAGGCGCCGGTCAACATGGTGTACTCGCAGGGCAACCGCTCCGCCGGCATCCGCATCCCGATCACGGGCTCGAATCCGAAGGCGAAGCGCATCGAGTTCCGCGCGCCGGACCCCTCGTCGAACCCGTACCTGGCCTTCGCCGCGCAGCTCATGGCCGGCCTCGACGGCATCAAGAACCGCATCGAGCCCGCCGAGCCGATCGACAAGGACCTCTACGAGCTCCCCGCGGAGGAGGCCAAGGACATCCAGAAGGCTCCCGGGTCCCTCGAGGAGGCGCTGCTCGCCCTGGAGGCGGACAACGAGTTCCTGCAGGCCGGCGACGTCTTCACCCAGGACCTGATCGACACCTGGATCGACTACAAGCGTGAGATGGAGATCAAGCCGCTCTCGCTGCGCCCGAACCCCTACGAGTTCGAGCTGTACTACGGCGTCTAGCACGCATCACCGGCATCACCGCGAGTGATCCGGGAACGACGACGGCGGCCTCCCCTTTCGGGGTGGCCGCCGCCGTCGTTCGGGGCAGATGCCGCCGCTCAGTAACCCCTCAGTACCCGTAGAAGTGCCTCTCGAAGATCCCGCGGCTGCGGCGCGTCATGCGTAAATAGTCCTCCTCGAGGTCCGAGCCGCTCCCCGGTCCGTATCCGCACCAGCGCGCCACCGCCTCGAGGTCGCGGCGCGAGGACGGCAGCAGATCGGAATTCCGCCCGCTCCAGACGACGTTCGCGCCCCGGATCCTCGTGGCGAGCGTCCAGCTCGCGCGGAGCGTCTCGACGTCCTCCTCCGGCAGGAGCTCCTCGGCCTCGATGATGTCGAGCGCGCCCAGCGTGGACTGCACCCTCAAGGACGGCAGATCGTGCGCGTGCTGGAGCTGGATCAGCTGGACTAGCCACTCGACGTCGCTGAGCGCCCCCCGGCCGAGCTTCACGTGCCGCGACGGGTCGGCGCCCCGCGGCAGCCGCTCGGACTCGACGCGGGCCTTGATGCGGCGGATCTCCCGGACGTCGCCGTCGTCGAGCCCCTTGGGGTACCTCACGGTGTCGATCAGGGCCACGAAGTCGGTGGCGAGGGCATCGTCCCCGGCGAGCGGCCGCGCGCGCAGCAGGGCCTGCGCCTCCCACACCAGCGACCACCGGCGGTAGTACTCGCGGTAGGAGTCGAGCGACCTGACGATGGCACCCTGCTTGCCCTCGGGCCGGAGGGACGTGTCGATCTCGAGGACCCGCTCCGCGAGGACCGGTGGCCGGCACGGTTGCGTCAGGAGAGCCGCGAGCCGGCCCACGAGTTTCTCGGCCTGCCGCTGGGCTGCCGCCTCGCTCGCGCCCTCCACGGGCCGGTGCACGTACATGACGTCCGCGTCCGAGCCGTAGGTGATCTCACGTCCGCCCTGCCGGCCCATCGCCATGACGACCACGTCCGTCAGCCGCTCCTCCTCGGCGAACACCTGCTTCTCGGCCACGTGGAGCGCGCCGAGGACGGCCGCGCGGTCGGCGTCGGCCAGCGCCTCCCCCACCTCCGGCTGCGACAGCACGCCCGCACTGTCCGCGATCGCGATGCGGAGGATCTCGCGGCGGCGGATCAGGCGGATGAGCCGGATCGCCTCGGCGGGTTCGGGGTGGCGCGACATCTTCGACTGGATCTCCTGCCACTGGGAATCGAAGCTGTCCGGCACGAGGGCGGCGTCGGACCCGAGCCACTGCGTCGATTCGGGTGACACCTCGAGGAGATCGGTGATGAAGCGGCTGCTGGACAGCACGGCGCACAGGCGCTCGGCCGCGGCCGTCGAGTCCCGCAGCATGCCCAAGTACCAGTGGCTCTCGCCCAGGGCCTCGCTCAGCCTGCGGAAGCCGAGGAGACCGGCGTCGGGGTCCACGCCGTCCGCGAACCACGCGAGCAGGATCGGCAGGAGATGCCGCTGGAGCAGTGCCCGGCGCCTCAAACCACCGGTCAGCGCCTCGATGTGGCGGAGGGCACCGCGGGGATCCTGGTACCCGAGCGCCGCCAGTCTGGCCTGTGCGGCCTCGGCCGTGAGCTGGACGTCCTCCGGCCGCAGCGTCGCCGCGGTGTTGAGCAGGGGCCGGTAGAAGATGGCCTCGTGCAGCCGCTTGACCAGCCGCCGCGTCCGCTGCCACTTCTCGTGCAGGCTCTGGGCGCTGGGCCGTACGGTCACCATGCAACTCTCCGACGACCGCGCGAGGGCCCTGAGCGAGGCGTCGTCCTCGGGCATCAGATGCGTGCGTCGCATCTGCATGAGCTGGATGCGGTGCTCCAGCACGCGGAGGTACCGGTAGGCGTCGTCGAGGTCGAGGGCGTCGGACCGCCCCACGTAGCCCGCGGCACTCAGGGCCTCGATGGCCGAGACCGTGTCCCTGACCCGGAGCGATGCGTCCAGCCGGCCGTGGACGAGCTGCAGCAGCTGCACGGTGAACTCGACGTCGCGCAGACCGCCCGGGCCGAGCTTGAGCTGCCGAGCCTCCTCGTCCCGCGGGATGTTGTCCGTGACCCGCCGACGCATGGCCCTGACCGCCTCGACGAATCCCTCGCGCTGCGACGATGCCCAGATCAGGGGGGCGACGGCGGCCTCGTACCGCCGACCGAGCTCGAGATCGCCGGCCACCGCACGGGCCTTCAGCAGCGCCTGGAACTCCCAGGTCCTGGCCCAGCGCTCGTAGTAGGACACGTGGGAGGCCAGTGTCCTCACGAGGGGTCCGTCCTTGCCCTCGGGGCGGAGGTTGGCATCCACCTCCCAGAGCGCCGGCTCCTGTCCCGGCGAGTACACCCCCCGTGCCATGGCCGAGGCGAGACCCGTGCCGATCCGGGTGAGCACCGACTCCTCGACGTCGTCGCCCTCGACGACGTAGACGACGTCGACGTCCGAGATGTAGTTGAGCTCCCGGGCCCCGCACTTGCCCATCGCGACGACGGCGAGCCGCACGCGCGCCACGACGTCGGCCCCGTACACCTCGCCGAGGTCCGCACGGGCGACGGCGAGGGACGCCTCCAGCGCGGCTCCCGCGAGGTCCGCGAGCTCCCGCCCGACGACGGGCAGGTAGTCGACGGGCGCGCAGTGGCACAGGTCCCGCACCGCGAGATCGGTGAGCTGTCGGCGGTAGGCGACCCTCAGTCGCTGGTGGGCCTCCGTGCCGCCGACACCGGCCACCGGGTTGTCCTGCGCGGGATCGGCGTCGACGGCTGCCAGGAGCATCGACCGCAGGTCCGCGGGATCCACGACGGGAGGGCTCTGCGGTCCGGACCTGACGACGTCGAGGTGTTCGGGATGCCGCATGAGGAACTCCGCCAGCGCCTCTGAGGCGCCGAGCAGCCGGAACAGCGGACCGGCGCGGTCCTCGTCGTCGAACACCGCCCGGACGCCCGCGGGATCCGCGGCCAGCAACCGCACCAGCGACTGCAGAGCCAGATCAGGGTTCGCAGCCCGGCCCAGGTGGGCGAACAGCACGTCCTCGTCGAGCCCGGCCAGCTCGGGGGCGTCGAGGAAACGTCGGCTCTTCTCCAAATCGGTGAAGCCGTGGCTGATAAGCGTGCGGTTGAGGCTCATGCGCCAACACTAGCCACGTCGGCACGGCAGCCGGACGGCCCGGACCTAGAGGATGTTGAGGTTCCGTCGCAGCTCGTACGGTGTCACCTGGATGCGGTAGTCGTGCCACTCGGCGCGCTTGTTGCGCAGGAAGTTCTCGAACACCTGCTCCCCCAGCACGTCGGCGACGAGCTCGGAGTCCTCCATCACGCGGATCGCGTCGTGCAGGCTGGCCGGCAGCGGATCATGCCCCATGGCCCGACGCTCGGCGGGCGTGAGGCTCCAGACGTCGTCCTCAGCGGCGGCGGGGAGCTCGTAGCCCTCCTCGATACCCTTCAGGCCTGCGCCGAGCAGCACGGAGTAGGCGAGGTAGGGGTTGCTCGCGGAGTCGATCCCGCGGTACTCGATGCGCGCGGACTGCCCCTTGTTGGGCTTGTACAGGGGGACGCGCACGAGTGCCGAGCGGTTGTTGTGGCCCCAGGACAGGTAGCTCGGTGCCTCACCTCCGCCCCACAGGCGCTTGAACGAGTTGACGAACTGGTTCGTGACCGCGGTGAACTCCGGGGCGTGCCTGAGGATCCCCGCGATGAACTGGCGGGCGGTCTTCGACAGCTGGAACTCGGCGCCCGCCTCGTAGAACGCGTTCGTGTCACCCTCGAAGAGCGAGAAATGGGTGTGCATCCCGGAGCCCGGGTGCTCGGAGAAGGGCTTGGGCATGAAGGTCGCGTAGCTGCCGGAGGTGAGTGCGACCTCCTTGATGATGGTGCGGAAAGTCATGATGTTGTCGGCGGTCTGCAGGGCGTCCGCGTACCGCAGGTCGATCTCGTTCTGACCGGGGCCTGCCTCGTGGTGACTGAACTCCACCGAGATACCCACGGACTCGAGCATCGCGACCGCCATGCGCCGGAAGTCCTGCGCCACCCCGCCCGGTACGTGGTCGAAGTAGCCGGCCTGGTCGACGGGGACGGGCTGTCCGTCCGGGCCGAGCTCGGCGGACTTCAGGAGGTAGAACTCGATCTCGGGGTGGGTGTAGCAGGTGAAGCCCATGTCGGCGGCCTTCGCCAGGGTCTTCTTCAGGACCCCCCGCGGATCGGCCGTGGAGGGTTGCCCGTCAGGGGTCAGGATGTCGCAGAACATCCTCGACGTCTGCTCCTTCTCGCCACGCCACGGGAGGATCTGGAACGTCGAGGGGTCGGGCTGCGCGAGCATGTCCGACTCGTACACGCGGGCGAGGCCCTCGATCGACGAGCCGTCGAAGCCCAGCCCCTCCTCGAACGCGCCCTCCACCTCGGCGGGCGCGAGCGCCACGGACTTCAGGGACCCGACGACGTCGGTGAACCACAGGCGGACGTAGCGGACGTCGCGCTCCTCGATGGTCCGCAGTACGAACTCCTGCTGCCGGTCCATGACAACCTCACTCCCTGATCGTCGGGTGCACCCGCGCGGGCCACGCCACCAACACTCTACTGACACGCACACGTGATCCGGCGCCGCGGCGGGCCGCGACGGCCGCCGTCGTCGGCGTGTACCCGCTCTCACCCACCGGCGACGTGTGCAGGACCCGTCGCGGTGGCCGGGGGAGGTCGGCACGGCGGACGGTCCGATAGTCTCGTGCCATGACCTCCGCCGAGATCCCAGCGCCCTACGGGGAGGGGTCGGCCGCGGCGTCGGGCCCCCGGACGGACGCGCCGACGACAGCCCGGACGCCGTCCCGGATACGCGTCCACCACCTGCAGCAGGCCAAGGACGAAGGCCGGAAGTTCGCGATGCTGACGGCCTACGACCAGTACGCGGCCCAGGTCTTCGACGAGGCCGGCATCGAGGTGCTGCTGGTCGGCGATTCGGCCGCCAACAACGTCCTCGGGCACGCGACCACCCTGCCGATCACCCTCGACGAGATGATCCTCTTCAGCCGCGCGGTGAGCCGCGCGGCCTCACGCGCGATGGTCGTCGCCGACCTGCCGTTCGGATCGTACGAGGTGTCCCCCGAGCAGGCGGTCGGGTCCTCCGTCCGGCTGCTCAAGGAAGGACTCGTCCACGCGGTGAAGATGGAGGGCGGCGCAGCGTACGCGGACACGGTCCGGGCACTCGTCAGGGCCGGCATCCCCGTCATGGCGCACGTCGGCTTCACACCGCAGAGTGAGCACGCCCTCGGCGGCTATCGCGTCCAGGGCCGCGGGGAGGCCTCGCAGCGTGTGATCGACGACGCCGTCGCACTGGCCGATGCAGGCGCCTTCTGCGTCCTCATGGAGATGGTGCCCGCCGGCACCGCCGAGGCCGTCGAGGCGGCCGTCCGGGTGCCGACCATCGGGATCGGGGCCGGACCGGCGACGACGGGCCAGGTCCTGGTGTGGCAGGACATGGCCGGGCTGCGCGGTGGGCGCCAGGCGAGGTTCGTGAAACAGTTCGCGGACGTCCGCGGCATCCTTGCCGGCGCTGCCGCGGCGTACGCGGACGAGGTGCGCTCGGGCACCTTCCCGGGTCCCGAACACACCTTCTGACCTGCTCGACCCGGGTCCGGGGAAGACTCGCCGTAGGGCGTCAGTCGTCCTCGCGGTCCCACGAGTCGTTGCGCTGCTGGACCTTCTCGAGGGCCTTCTCCGCCTCGGCGCGCGTGGTGTAGGGGCCGATCAGCTGCGACCAGTCCGACTGCCGATCCTCCTCGACCTCGTGCGTGCGCACGTTGAACCAGTACTCCGTCATGTCGACCTCCTCCTCGAAGCGTCCGGACCGCGCCGGAGACGCGTCCAGCGCCGTCCGCACCGCGTGCATCCCGTCGTGTGACCCCGGGCCCGCTATAGGATCAAGGGTATGCCCCAGCCCTCCGCCACCGCTCCCCTCGGGACCCTGACGCCGGGCGTGGTCTCACCTCTGCGGCCCGTCCCTGCGGGTATCGTCCGCCCCGAGTACGTCGGCCGGAAGGCCCCCGCGCCGTTCACGGGGTCCGAGGTGAAGTCGGCCGAGACCATCGAGAAGATCCGCAGCGCCGGCCGGATCGCCGCGCAGGCCGTCCTCGAGGTCGGCAGGCACGCCCGTCCCGGTGTCACGACGGACGAGCTCGACCGGATCGGGCACGAGTTCATCCTGGACCACGGCGCCTACCCCTCGACCCTCGGCTACCGCGGATTCCCCAAGTCCCTGTGCTCGTCACTGAACGAGGTGATCTGCCACGGCATCCCGGACTCCACGGAACTCGCCGACGGCGACATACTGAACATCGACATCACCGCGTTCAAGGACGGCGTGCACGGGGACACCAACCGGACGTTCTGCATCGGCGACGTGGACGAGGAGTCGCGGCTGCTCGTCGAGCGGACCGAGGAGTCGCTGCACCGGGCCGTGCGCGCCGTGGCCCCGGGACGGCAGATCAACGTGATCGGACGCGCCATCGAGTCCTACGCGAAGCGCTTCGGCTACGGCGTGGTGCGCGACTTCACGGGGCACGGCGTGGGCGAGGCCTTCCACACCGGGCTGATCATCCCGCACTACGACGCCGCCCCGGCCTACGATCGGGTGATCGAGCGCGGCATGGTCTTCACCATCGAACCGATGCTCACCCTCGGCGTCGTGGACTGGACCATGTGGGACGACGAGTGGACCGTGGTCACGCGTGACCGGAAGCGGACCGCGCAGTTCGAACACACGCTCGTGGTCACCGATCACGGAGCCGAGGTCCTCACTCTTCCCTGAGTACCGCCCGCACCGACCCCTGCACGACCCCGCACTGTCCACCCTCACGAGCCCCTGCCGGTACGCGCCGGCCCCACGTCAACGGAGAATCATGGCCAAGGTCACCGAGAAGAAGAAGACCAAGCTGCCCTCGAAGCTGCCCACCACGGTGATCGGCGTCGACATCGGCGGCACGGGCATCAAGGGCGGCATCGTGGATCTCGAGAAGGGCGTGATCGTCGGCGAGAGGCACCGTATCCCCACCCCCAAGCCGTCCACGCCCGAGGCCGTGGCGGAGGTGGTCCGGCAGATCGTGGCCGAGCTCTCCTCCCGCCCCGAGGGGCCTGCGGCGGACAGCCCCGTGGGCGTGACCTTCCCGGCCATCATCCAGCACGGAGTGGCGCGCTCCGCGGCCAATGTGGACAAGAGCTGGATCGACACCGACGTGGACGCCCTGTTCACCACAATCCTCGGGCGCGATGTCTATGTGATCAACGACGCCGATGCCGCCGGCCTCGCGGAGGTCCAGTACGGCGCCGGCAAGGGCCGGATGGGCACGGTCCTCGTGATCACGCTGGGGACCGGCATCGGCTCGGCCTTCATCTTCGACGGCCGGCTGGTGCCGAACGCCGAGCTGGGCCACCTGGAGATCGACGGGCACGACGCCGAGACGCGTGCGTCGGCCGTGGCCCGGGAACGTGAGGGCCTCGACTGGGACCAGTACGCGGTGCGACTCCAGCGCTACTTCTCCCACGTCGAGTTCCTCTTCTCCCCGGAGCTCTTCATCGTGGGAGGCGGCATCTCGAAGCGCAGCTCCGAGTACCTCCCCTCGCTGGATCTTCGGACGCCGATCATCCCGGCCCAGCTGAAGAATCACGCGGGGATCGTGGGCGGCGCCCTCCAGGCGGCGCTCCTGCACGTCGACTCCGCCTGACGTCGGGAGACGGGCCGCGGTCCCACGGCCTGCCATGGGTCGTGGAGTCCGCGGCCGAGGGGCGGCGCGTGCTCCTTCGGCATGCTGGCGATGCCGCCTCGGCAGCTCGGGAGGCTAGAGCGCCGTCAGCGGCCGCTGGACACCCGAGGGCACGCGGGCACCGTCCGCCGTCTGCGCCCTGAGGGTCTGGATCGCCTCGTCGAAGTCGTCGAGGGATTCAAACCCCTGGTAGACGCTGGCGAAGCGCAGGTAGGCGATCTGGTCGAGTTTGCGGAGCGGTTCGAGGATGGCGAGCCCCACCTCGTGGGCATCGATCTCCGCGACACCGCTGGCCCTGACGGTCTCCTCGACCTCCTGCGCCAGCAGCGCGAGATCGTCCTCCGTCACCGGGCGGCCCTGGCAGGCCTTGCGAACGCCGTTGATGATCTTGGACCGGCTGAACGGCTCTCCCGCGCCGGAGCGCTTGATCACGCTGAGGCTGGTGGTCTCGACGGTGCTGAAGCGGCGCCCGCACTGCGGGCACTGACGCCGACGTCGGATCGCGGATCCGTCATCGGCCAGCCGCGAATCGACGACGCGGGAATCGGAATGACGGCAGTACGGACAGTACATGCTTCCCCCTCGCGTTCCATGATCGGTGGCGTGACATCGCCGTGGTGCCACCGCAAGTCTAGAGACACGCGCCGATGAACGACAACCGTGTGATTCCGCGGTGGTCCCGCGGAATCAGCGCGCCTGCCCCTCGGGGAAGCGTGCCGTGACGGCCTCACCGTGGGCGGGGAGGTTCTCGGCTGCCGAGAGGGCGAGGATGGACGGCGCCACCTCGCGGAGCGCCTCCCGATCGTAGGTGATGACCTGCATCGCCCGGAGGAACGTGGTGACGTTCAGGCCGGAGGCGAACGCCGCCGTGCCCGCCGTCGGCAGCACGTGGTTGGAACCGGCACAGTAGTCGCCGAGGCTCACCGGGCTGTGCGGGCCCACGAAGATGGCCCCCGCGTTCCGGATCCTCGCCGCGACCCCGGCGGCGTCGGCCGTGTGGATCTCGAGGTGCTCCGCGGCGTAGGCGTCGCACACCGCGATGCCGTGCTCGACGTCGTCGACGAGGATGACCCCCGACTGCGGGCCGGAGAGGGCGGTCCTCACGCGGTCCGCGTGACGTGTCCGGTCCGCGCGCGTCCGCAGGGACTCCAGCACGGCGTCGGCGAGGTCGACGGAGTCGGTGATGAGCACGGATGCCGCCTGGGGGTCGTGCTCGGCCTGGCTGACGAGGTCCGCCGCCACGAGCTCGGCGTCCGCCGTCCCGTCGGCGAGCACGGCGATCTCCGTGGTCCCCGCCTCCGAGTCGATGCCGACGCGGCCGAGGACGAGCCGCTTCGCGGTGGCGACGAACACGTTCCCGGGCCCGGTGATCACGTTCACCGGGTCGATCCCGCGTCCGGAGCCAACAGCACCACCGGTGTCCGGGCCCGCGCCGGTCGCCGTGTCAGGTACTCCGTAGGCCAGCGCAGCGACGGCCTGGGCGCCACCCATCGCGTAGATCTCGTCGATGCCGAGCATGGCCGCTGCCGCCAGGATCACGGGGTGGGGTGACCCGCCGAAGTCCTTCTGCGGTGGTGAGGCCAGAGCGATGGAGCGGACTCCGGCGGCCTGCGCGGGCACCACGTTCATCACCACGGAGGACGGGTAGCTCGCCAGTCCGCCGGGAACGTAGAGGCCCACGCGGTCCACGGGCACCCAGGTGTGGGCGAGGTGTGCTCCCGGCGCGACCTCGATCTGCGCATCGGCGGGTCGCTGGGCCTCGGCGAAGAGGCGGGCGCGCCGGATGGCTTCCTCGAGCGCGGCACGGACGTCGGGGTCCAGCCCGTGCAGCGCAGCCTGGATCACGTGCGCCTCGACGCGGGGGTGCTCCTGCTCCACGCCGTCGAACCGCTGCGCGAGGTCCGTGAGCGACGCCAGTCCACGGGCCCGGACGTCGTCGATGATGGCCTGCACGGCCGCCTCGGAGGAATGTGCGCCGGCCTCCGCCCTCGGCATGACGCTCCGCAGTTCACCCGGGGTCAGCACCCGGCCCCGGAGGTCGATCGTGCGGAAGTCGAGGCTGGTCGGGAGGGGAGCTGTGGTCACCACGGCAGTCTATCGGCAGCCCCGGTGGGGCGTCGTCACGGCGAGGGCGACGCGGAGCACTGCTACGCGCGACGGCGCCCGGCGACGCGCGTCCGAGGTACGACGGCAGTTCTCAGGTGCGACGGCGCGCGAGCCCGATGAGGGCGGTGACGAAGATGATCACCGCGGCGAACGCGGGCCAGATGAGGAGCGCACCGTAGGAGTGCAGGACGAACGCGGTACCAGCGGCGTCCTCCTGCCCGTGGGGCCCGAACATCCAGGCGAGCCCCTCCCCCACGGCCAGGGCCAGCGCGGAGCCGATCATCGAGCCGCCGATCGCCGCGAGGACGCGAGCCACGACGCCTGGCAGCCGCAGCCGCACCGCGACCACCGTTCCGACGGCGATCCCGGCGGCCGCCTCCAGACCCGCCAGCGTGAGGTCGCGGAGTACCCACTGCTCGGCGAGGGCTGGATCACCGAAGAGCCGCCCGGTCGGGGCGAACAACCACCAGAGCACACCGATGACGACCCCCAGGAGGATCGTGGATCCGAGCCACCAGTAGATCCCGGCGGGCGGCACCGACCGGCGATCCTCCGCCACCGCGTAGACGGGCGGCGGATAGGTCGAGCCGGTGTCCGGCTCCTGGCGTGCGCGCATGACTTCTACATTAACAAACCTGGCCATCCTCGGAGGGCGCCTAGGGTGGGACTGAGTACAGACGATCGCCCCCCCGCCCCGGAAGGGTCACAGTGAACAACCCGAGTACCGCCTCCACGGATACCCAGCCCCGCGTCCCCGCACACGGCGACTCCTTCAGGGAGGTGTTCCGCCGGCATGCGGCGGGCGTCGCGATCATCACGGCGACCTACGAGGGAAAACCCTTCGGGTTCACCGCCACCTCGGTCGCCTCGCTGTCCGCCGAGCCTCCGCGGTTCTCCTTCAACATGGCGCGCACGTCCTCGTCCTGGCCCGCCGTGGCGAACACCAACTTCGTGGGCGTGCACATGCTGAGCACGGAGAACGAGGGGCTGGCCAACCGGTTCGCGCGGACGAAGGACCGCTTCACGGGTGATCACTGGGAGCCCGGGCCCGAGGGGGTCCCCATCCTCCGGGACGTGGCCGGCTGGCTCGTCGGGCGCATCAGCATGCGGCTGTCCTTCGAGAACAACGCCGTCGTCGTCGCCGAGGTGGCGGCGGGCGCCGTCGGGCCCGACGGCGCCCCGCTGCTCTACCACGGCGGCAGCTACGGGACGCCCGCCGCCACCGACTACGTCATCTGACGCTGCTCGCGCCTCCGGTTCGCACGGCGGATCGCACGGCGCCCACCGGACCTCCCGGTCGGTCGGGCGCCGTCCGCTCCGCGCGCGGGAGGATCAGGCGTCGAGGCAGGCAGGCCCGAACAGCACCTTGAGGTCACCGAACAGGCCGGGTGTCGGATTCACCCGGAGGTCGACACCCAGTTTCATGATCTCGACCTTGCGTGAGCCGTTGAGCCGGATCAGCACTTCGCTGGTGCCCGGGTGGGTCCGCAGGACGTCCCCGAGCGCCGTCACGGCCGTCTCGGTCGCCTTGTGCTGCAGCATCGAGATCACCACGGGCCCCGAGTGCCCCTCGCTGAGGTCCGGTACGGTCAGCTCCTGCGCGTTGAGCATGACCGCGCCGTCGTCGCGCCGCTGCAGGCGGCCGCGCACCACCACGATCAGGTCCTCCGCGAGGACGGCCGAGATGGGCCCGTACACCTGCCCGAAGAACATGACCTCCATGGAGCCCGCGAGGTCCTCGACCTCGGCCCGCGCGTAGGCGTTGCCGCTGTTCTTCGCGATCTTCCGCTGCAGGGAGGTGATCATGCCCGCGATCGTGACGATCGCGCCGTCGGCCGGTCCCTCCTCGCCGATGATGGACGGGATCGACGCGTCGGCGTGCTGGCCGAGGATGCCCTCGAGCCCCTGGAGCGGATGGTCGGAGACGTAGAGCCCGAGCATGTCGCGCTCGAAGGACAGCTTGTCCTTCTTGTCCCACTCGGGGAGATCGGGCACCTCGACGGACAGCCCACCGGCACCGCCGAGCCCCTCCACGCCGTCACCGCCGTCGAACGCGCTGAACAGGTCGAACTGGTTGGCCGCCTCGTTGCGCTTGAGGACGATCACGGAGTCGACGGCCTCCTCGTGGATCATCGCCAGCGCCCGGCGCGGGTGCCGCAGCGAATCGAAGGCCCCCGCCTTGATCAGCGACTCGATGGTGCGCTTGTTGCAGACGACGGCGGGCACCTTCTGCAGGAAGTCGCCGAATGACGTGAAGGCGCCCTTCTCCTCCCGCGCGCCGACCATGGCGCCGACCACGTTGGCGCCGACGTTCCGGATTGCTCCCATCCCGAACCGGATGTCCGTTCCGACCGGTGTGAAGTTCACGCTCGACTCGTTGACGTCGGGCGGCAGCACTGTGATGCCCATGCGGCGGCACTCGTTGAGGTAGATGGCGAGCTTGTCCTTGTCGTCGCCGACGCTCGTCAGGAGGGCCGCCATGTACTCGGCCGGGAAGTGGGCCTTCAGGTAGGCCGTCCAGTAGGACACCAGGCCGTAGGCGGCGGTATGGGCCTTGTTGAACGCGTAGTCCGAGAAGGACTCGAGGACCGTCCACAGCTTGTCCATCGCGGCCTGCGAGTACCCGTTGGCCTTCATTCCCGCGAAGAAGTCCGCCTGCTGCTTGTCCAGCTCCGACTTCTTCTTCTTGCCCATCGCGCGTCGGAGCATGTCGGCCTGGCCGAGCGTGAAGTTCGCCAGCTTCTGCGCGGCGCTCATCACCTGCTCCTGGTACACGATGAGGCCGTAGGTGCCTCCCAGGATCTCCTCGAGCGGCCCCTCGAGCTCGGGGTGGATCGGCTCGATGTCCTGCAGGCCGTTCTTCCTCAGGGCGTAGTTCGTGTGCGAATTCACGCCCATGGGGCCGGGTCGGTACAGCGCCAGGACGGCGGAGATGTCCTCGAAGTTGTCGGGGCGCATGAGCTTCAGCAGGGAGCGCATGGGCCCGCCGTCGAGCTGGAACACGCCCAGGGTGTCCCCGCGCGCCAGGAGTTCGTAGGACTCCTTGTCGTCGAGTTCGAGATCCTCGAGGACGAGGTCGATCCCCCGGTTGGCCGTGATGTTCTCGACCGCGTCCGTGATGATGGTGAGGTTCCTGAGTCCCAGGAAGTCCATCTTGATGAGTCCGAGCCCCTCGCAGGTGGGGTAGTCGAACTGCGTGATGATCTGGCCGTCCTGCTCACGGCGCATGATCGGGATGATGTCGATCAGCGGGTCCGAGGACATGATGACGCCCGCGGCGTGGACGCCCCACTGGCGCTTCAGGCCCTCGAGGCCCAGGGCGGTCTCGAACACCTTCTCGGAGTCGGCGTCGGTCTTCAGGAGCTCGCGGAGCTCCTCCGCCTCGGAGTACCGCTTGGCGTCCCTGTTGTGCACGTCCGCCAGCGCGAGGCCCTTGCCCATGACGTCCGGCGGCATGGCCTTCGTGAGGCGCTCCCCCGTAGAGAACGGGTATCCCATGACGCGGGACGAGTCCTTGAGGGCCTGCTTGGCCTTGATGGTGCCGTAGGTGACGATCATGGCCACGCGCTCGTCGCCGTACTTCTCCGTCACGTAGCGGATCACCTCGGAGCGGCGCCGATCATCGAAGTCGACGTCGAAGTCGGGCATGGAGACGCGCTCGGGGTTGAGGAACCGCTCGAAGATGAGGCCGTGCTTGAGCGGGTCGAGGTCGGTGATGCGCATGGCGTAGGCCACCATCGACCCGGCACCGGAACCACGGCCGGGACCAACGCGGATGCCGTTGTTCTTGGCCCAGTTGATGAAGTCCGCGACGACGAGGAAGTAGCCGGGGAAGCCCATCTGCGTGATGACGCCGACCTCGAACTCCGCCTGCTTCCGGACGTCGTCGGGCACGCCCGCCGGGTAGCGGTAGTGGAGGCCCGTCTCGACCTCCTTGACGAACCAGGACTGCTCGTTCTCGCCCTCGGGGACCGGGAACCGGGGCATGTAGTTGGCCTTGGTGTTGAACTCGACCTCGCACCGCTCGGCGATGAGCAGCGTGTTGTCGCAGGCCTCGGGGTAGTCGCGGAAGATGGCCCGCATCTCGGCGGGCGACTTGAGGTAGAACTCGTCGGCGTCGAACTTGAACCGCTTGGGGTCCGCGAGGGTGGAGCCCGACTGCACGCAGAGCAGCGCCGCGTGGGCCTTGGAGTCCTCGGCGTGCGTGTAGTGGAGGTCGTTGGTGGCGACGAGCGGCAGTCCGAGGTCCTTGGCCAGCCTGATGAGGTCTGCCTTGACGTTGCGCTCGATGTCGAGGCCGTGATCCATGAGCTCGCAGAAGTAGTTCTCCGCGCCGAAGATGTCACGGAAGTCCGACGCCGCCTGCCGCGCCTCGTCGTACAGGCCGAGCCGGAGCTTCGTCTGCACCTCGCCGGACGGGCAGCCCGTGGTGGCGATCAGGCCCTTGCCGTAGGTCTGGAGGAGGTCCCGGTCCATGCGGGGCTTGTAGAGGTAGCCCTCGAGGGACGCGAGCGAGGACATGCGGAAGAGGTTGTGCATGCCGGCGGTGGTCTCGGACCACAGGGTCATGTGGGTGTACGCGCCCGCGCCGGAGACGTCGTCGCGCCCGCCACCGCCCCACTGGACGCGCGTGCGGTCGTTCCGCGCGGTACCCGGGGTCAGGTACGCCTCGACGCCGATGATCGGCTTGATGCCGGCGCTGGTGGCCTTGCTCCAGAAGTCGAAGGCGCCGAACACGAAGCCGTGGTCGGTGGTCGCGAGGGCCGTCATGCCGAGTTCCTCGGTGTGGCTGAAGAGGTCGGTCAGCCGTGCGGCGCCGTCCAGCATCGAGTACTCGGTGTGGTTGTGGAGATGGACGAAGGAGTCCGAAGCGGGGAGAGGCACCCCACGATCCTAGTGCTCCCCTACCCCGTCCTGCGTGCTTGGGAGCATCGTGCGAGGTCGCCCCGGCGTGTCATACCAGGCCGTCCGAAAGGGCCATCAGCGCGTACGCGAGGTCCACGGGATAGGGACTCGACACCTCGAGGGGCTCGCCCGTCCGGGGGTGTGCGAAACCCAGGCGGTGGGCGTGCAGCCACTGCCGTGTGAGACCGAGTTCGGCGGCCAGCCGCGGGTCCGCCCCGTACGTGAGGTCGCCCGCGCAGGGGTGGCGCAGCGCCGAGAAGTGCACGCGGATCTGGTGCGTGCGCCCCGTCTCGAGGTGCACCTCCACGAGGCTCGCGCGCCCGAAGGCCTCGAGCACCTCGTAGTGCGTCACCGAATCACGCCCGCCCTCCATGACGGCGAACCGCCACTCGTGGTGCGGGTGCCGCCCTATCGGGGCATCGATGGTGCCCTTCAGCGGCTCGGGCAGTCCCTGGACGACGGCGTGGTAGACCTTGGTCACGGTGCGCTCCTTGAACGCGCGCTTGAGCACCGTGTAGGCGTCCTCGGTCCTGGCGACCACCATGGCGCCGGAGGTCCCGACATCGAGCCGGTGCACGATCCCCACGCGCTCGGGGGCACCCGAGGTGGAGATGCGGTAGCCCGCGGCGGCGAGGGCGCCCACGACGGTCGGCCCCACCCATCCCGGCGACGGATGTGCGGCGACGCCCACGGGTTTGTCGACCACCACGATGTCGTCGTCGTCGAACAGGATGCCCATGCCGTCGACCGCCTCGGGGATCACGCGGTGCGCGTCCTCGGGATCGGGCAGGTCGACGGCGATCGACTCGCCGTCGCGCACACGGTCCGACTTCGCGAGCCGTTCGCCGCCGCGCGTGATCCGGCCGTCCGCGCACCACTGCGCGACGGCGGAACGCGATACCTGCAGCGCCTGTGACAGCGCCGCGTCCACCCGCTTGCCGTCGTCCTCCTGCCCGACGACGACCTGCTGTGCGTCAGCGCCCATCGGGGCTCCGCTCGGGTTTCGGCCCGGACTCGGGCTCGGGGTCGACCCCGCGATCGAGCTCCGCGTCCTCGACCGGCGCTCCGACGTCGTGCCCGCCCGCGGGAGCCACCGGCGCGGCCTCCTCGTCGGAGACCCGCGTGCCGTCCATCCCGATGCCGCGGAGCGTGAGGAGGCAGATGAGCACCACACCGCTGACGACGGCGGAGTCGGCGATGTTGAAGATCGCGAAGTTGGGCAGGGCGATGAAGTCGACCACGTGGCCCTGCCCGAAGGACGGCTGGCGGAAGAGGCGGTCCGTGAGGTTGCCGAGCGCTCCCCCGAGCACGAGCCCGAGGGCGACGGCCCATCCCCACGAGGCGACCTTCCGGAGCTGCAGCACGATCGCCGTCACCACGACGACCATGATGATCGTGAACACCCAGGTGTAATCCGTACCGATCGAGAACGCCGCGCCCGGGTTGCGGATGAACCGCCAGTTGAGCAGCGGCGGCAGGACGGGTGTCACCTGCCCCTCGGTCATCGTCGCCACGACCCACCACTTGGTGAGCTGGTCGACCACGTAGGCCACGAGCATGCAGCCGAGCATCACGGCGCCGTACCGGAGCGGCCGCCGCTCGCGCGCCGCCGTCATGGGCCGGGTCCCCGCGGGTGGGGGCGTGTCCTCGCCGTCACGTCGGGCTGCTGTCTTGCGGTCGGGTTCGCTCGGCTGCTCGTTCACGGTTCGTCCAGTGTCTCGGCGGAATACTGCGGGGCGTCCTGCGGTGAAGGACGACGAAGGGCCGGCCCCGGGATCCTGCACCCGGCAACCGGCCCTACGTCGTGGGACCCGGAACCGGGTCGAGGAGTGCTAGGAGCCCGACGTGTCGGACGCCAGGGACCCGCGGGAATCGAGGTCGCGGAGCTGGCCCTCGATGTAGGCCTTGAGGCGGCTGCGGTAGTCGCGCTCGAAGCCGCGGAGCTGCTCCACCTTCCGCTCGAGGACCGACTTCTGCTGCTCGAGGTCGCCGAGGGTCTTGCGCGACTTCTCCTGCGCCTCGGTGACGAGTCCGCTGGCTTCGATCTGCGCCTCGGCGATGATCTTGTCGCGCTGCTCCACACCTGCGTTGACGTACTCGTCGTGCAGGCGCTGGGCCATCGCGAGGACACCCGCGGCGGACTCCGCCGAGGTGGTGGACGGAGCGGCGGGCGCAGCCGGGGCAACGGGTGCGGGAGCCGGCGTCGGCTCCTCCACAGCGGTCTCCGCCTCGGGGGCGCGGTCCTCGGACGGGACGTCCTCGGTGTGGCTGCTGGCGGCGACCGGCGCGGGGACAGCGGTGGTCTGCGAGGTGGAGGGAGCCGGCGAGGAGTCCGAGGATCCCCCGGCGACCGTGCGGCGCAGCTCCTCGTTCTCCTGGTTCAGGCGGCGGAGCTCGACGACGATCTCGTCGAGGAAGTCGTCCACCTCGTCCTGGTCGTAGCCCTCGCGGAACTTGGTGGGCTGGAACCTCTTGTTGACAACGTCTTCTGGCGTCAGAGCCATGTGGTCACCTCATACTGATAGAAGCCGGCCCGCTCGGTGAACGGGACGGGCGGCGGTACCGAATTGGGAACATGAATCGCGTGACCCACGTCGAACTGTGGCTCAGCGTATCTGGTCGGGAAGTGCATCACGAAACGGACTCGGGCCTAGCGGGCGAGCCCCTCGGCGACCGCCATCAGGATCAGCACCACGATGAAGAGCACGAGGAACGCGAGGTCGAGCTGGATGCCGCCGATGCGGAGCGGTGGGATGAGCCGCCGCAGGGTCTTGATGGGGGGATCCGTCACGGAATAGACACCCGTTGCCAGGACGAGGGCGGACTTCTGCGGCCGCCAGTCGCGGGCGAAACCCTGCACGGCGTCGTAGACGATGCGCAGGATCAGGCTGAGCTGGAACAGCATCAGTACAAGGTAGATCAGGGCGAATACCGCGTTCACGGGAGCAGTTCCAGTCCTTCGGGCCTCGGGGGGTCGGACGCGACCCTGATGGCCGCCGAACTCAGCTCTGGTTGAAGAAGCTGGTCTGTCCTTCGCTTGCCTTCAGGTCCTCGCCGAGAACTTCAATATACGACGGCGACAGCAGGAACACCTTATTGGTCACCCGCTCGATGCTGCCGTGCAGACCGAAGACGAGGCCGGCCGAGAAGTCGACGAGGCGCTTGGCGTCGGACTCGCCCATGTCCGTGACGTTCATGATCACCGGGATGCCGTCGCGGAAGCTCTCGCCGATCAGCTTGGCGTCGTTGTAGGAGCGCGGGTGGATCGTGGTGATCTGGCGCAGGGCTGCCGAGTCCTCGCGGACGGACTGCGCACGCTTGATGGGGGTCACCGGGGCACGGTACTCCTCGGCGGGCGCGGGCCTCGTGGGTGCCGGTGCGGGCTCCAGGTGGCGTTCGTCGCGGTCGTAATCCACTGAGTAGTCCTCGTTCCTGCTGCGCGCACTTTTCGGTTCGGGCTCGTAGTGCTCGTCACCGTCGGCGAGCCCAAGGTAGATCATCGTCTTGCGCAGTGCGCCAGCCATGGTGACTCCTGTCATCTGAGAGTGTGTCGGTGGGCTCGAAGCGCCCGTGGCGGACCGCCCGTCATGCCGCCGTTACAGCTCGAACGCTACCCCAGAGCCGGACGCGGACCGAGAACATCAGAACCGATTCTCAGGTGTGTCGCACCGGCCTCGACGGCCGCCTCCAGGTCGCCGCTCATGCCCGCCGAGACGGCCGTCGCCGCGGGCTCGACACCACCGACGACGGCGGCGATCGAGAGCAGTCGCTCGAAGGCGCCCGCAGGTTCGGCGCCGCGCGGAGCCACGGCCATGACGCCGGCCAGGCGAAGCCCTTCAGCGGCGACGACCGCGCGCGCCAGCGCTTCGGCCTCCTTCGGGTGTGCACCGCCGCGCGCGGAGGGATCGGCGCCTGCGCCGTCGGAGGAGAGGTCCGCGTCGAGGGCGAACTGCAGGTAGCAGTCGAGCTCGGGGCGGGCGTCGAGCCCCGCATCCGACCGTCTGCCCTGTTCTGCGGACATGGCCCGTCCCAGGGCCGTGACCAGGTGCCCGCGGTCCACCGAGTGGACGCTGTGGGCGTACCGCACCACGGATTTCGCCTTGTTGGTCTGCATCTGCCCGATGAAGTGCCAGCGGAGCGAGAGCTCGCGCAGCTCCTCCGCCTTTGCAGACGCCTCCTGGTCGCGGTTCTCCCCCACGTCCCGGACACCGAGCCGCGCGAGGATCCTCACGTCGGACGCCGGGAAGTACTTCGTGACGACGACGAGACCCGGCTCCGGCCGACCTGCCGCCGTGGCGGCGGAGGAGATCCTCGACCGCACCGCGGCGAGCCGCTGCTCGAGCTCGCGGGCACGCGGACCGTCCCCGACGACGTCGGCCGGACCGGGGGCGGCGCCGCTCATGTCCGCCACACCAGTCCTGCGATCCGTCCCGCGCCCGGCTCCCGTCGGTGGGAGTAGAGGTCCGGGTTCTCGACGGTGCACGACGACGACGCGGTACCGACCCGCGTGACGGTCACCCCCGCCGCCCGGAGCTGGGCCTCCACCGCCGCGGGCAGGTCGAGGGCGGGCGCGCCGCTCCGGGTGCGGCAGGCCGCCTCGGGGACGAGGGCGGACACCTCGAGCATCAAGTCCTCGGGCACCTCGTAGCAGCGCCCGCAGACGGACGGCCCGATCCACGCGGTGAGGCGCGTCGCACCTCCCTGACGGAGGAGTTCGACCGCGCGGTGGACGATGCCGTTCGCCACTCCGGCACGGCCGGCGTGGACGACTGCCGTGGCTCCCGTCCCGCCGCCGTGCGACCCCTCGTGGGACACGTCGTCCTCCCCTGCGTCCGAGGCGGCCCTCGCGTCGGCCATGTCCGCCATATTTGGCATGTCCGCCGAGCCCGCCGTGTCCGCGATGACGATGGGGACGCAGTCGGCCACGAGGACGGCGAGTGGCACGGTGCCGTCGGGGGAGATCATGCCGTCCGCATCGGGGCCGCCCTCCGAGGGAAGTGCGCCTTCGGCCCCGACGAGCTCCACCCGGTCCGAGTGCGTCTGGCTCATGAAGCGGAGCGCTCCGACGGGGAGCTGCATGGACTCCGCGAGGTTCCGGCGGTTCGTCCTGACGGCGTCCGCGTCATGGCCCACGTGCAGGGCGAGATTACCCGCGGCCGAGGTGGTGAAGGCGACTCTCAGACCAGGACGGACCTCCTCGTTCCAGTGGAACGGGGAGGTCCGCGAGGTCCCGCCCTGTGCGGGCACCGACTACTTCAGGAAGTCGGGCACGTCGAGGTCGTCGGAGCGACCCGTCGACAGGTCGGGCTCGACGATCGCCGGGAGGTCGACGTCGAATCCGGAATCGGCGGGAACCGACTGCGTGTACTGCGTGCGCTGCTGCGACCACGCGCCGAGCCCGGCGCTGGCTGCGGCGCCGCCGGCCCGCTGCTGGTCGGGCGCGCTTCCCGCGCCGACGCTCGGTGCGGAGACGGGACGCTGCGCCGGTGCCGCTGCCACGGGCTGCGACGTGGCATCCACCTGGTCGAAGCCGGCGGCGATGACGGTGACGCGTGCCTCGTCGCCGAGGGCGTCGTCGATGACCGCACCGAAGATGATGTTCGCCTCGGGGTGGGCGACCTCCTGGACGAGGCGCGCGGCCTCGTTGATCTCGAACAGACCGAGGTCGGACCCGCCCTGGATGGACAGCAGCACGCCGTGGGCGCCGTCGATCGACGCCTCGAGCAGTGGCGACGCGATGGCGAGTTCCGCCGCCTTGACGGCGCGGTCCTCACCACGGGCCGAACCGATGCCCATGAGCGCGGAGCCGGCACCCTGCATGACCGACTTGACGTCGGCGAAGTCGAGGTTGATCAGGCCGGGGGTGGTGATCAGGTCGGTGATGCCCTGGACACCCGAGAGGAGCACCTGGTCGGCGGAGCGGAAGGCGTCGAGCATCGACACGTTGCGGTCGCTGATGGAGAGCAGGCGGTCGTTCGGGATGACGATGAGCGTGTCGACCTCCTCGCGGAGGGTGTCGATGCCGCTCTCGGCCTGGTTCGAGCGGCGACGGCCCTCGAAGGTGAACGGGCGGGTGACGACGCCGATGGTCAGCGCACCGAGGGACCGGGCGATGCGGGCGACGACGGGAGCGCCACCGGTACCGGTTCCGCCACCCTCACCCGCGGTGACGAAGACCATGTCAGCGCCTCGCAGCACCTCCTCGATCTCCTCCGAGTGGTCCTCGGCCGCACGTCGGCCCACCTCGGGGTCCGCACCCGCGCCGAGGCCGCGGGTGAGCTCGCGACCGACGTCGAGCTTCACGTCGGCGTCGCTCATGAGCAGCGCCTGCGCATCCGTGTTGATGGCAATGAACTCCACGCCACGGAGTCCGACCTCGATCATCCGGTTGACGGCGTTGACGCCACCACCGCCGATGCCGACGACCTTGATGACGGCCAAGTAATTCTGAGGTGCTGCCACGTCCTGTGTCCCTTGTTCGAATCTGTGCTGTACGGGGGCCGCCGAGATCGGCGTGAACCTTCACCTGAAGGAACGTTAACGTTCTGGTTGAGAGTTAACGTTATGTCAAGTAACTCCTATGCATGACGCTAGGGGCATGCGTCGCGGGTTGCAATGACCGGGCCTCCCGTGTCGGGTCCTCCGGGCGTGTCGCTCCCCGCATGTCGCGCTCGTCAGCGGGTGACCGGGCGATCCGGGGTACTGACGTCGAACTCCCGCACGGGCGGATCGGACGCGGGCATGGCCAGCATCGCGTCGAGGACCCTCGCCTTCTGCGCGTTGCGCTCCGAGCTCCCCCAGAAGATCTTCTGGTCCCCCGCGAGGCTGAGCTGGATGGAGTCGATGCTCGAGGCGGACGCGCTGTTGAGCCTGGACAGGATGTCCACGGGCAACTCCGCCAGCACCGACGTGATGGAGGAGAACACGGCCGTGTTGACCGCCTCGGTGCCCCCGGCGATGAGTGGCAGCCGGGCGTCCTCGCGACGCGCCACCCCGGCGAGGCGACGCCCCTCGGCGTCGATCAGGAGGAACTCCCTGCCGTCCTGCAGGACGGCGACGGGAACGCGCTCGGTCACCGTGACCACGAGGGTGGACGGCGGTTCGGCGGCGATGCGCACGTCCTCGACGGGCGCCTTGTCCGCCAGTAGCGCGCGGACCTGGTCAGCGGAGATCTGCGTGAGCGGAGTACCCTCCAGCGGCTCCAGCGCAGTCTCCACCTCCGCGGCCGTGACCAGCGTGTTGCCCTGGACCGTGACGGTCCTGAGAGCCAGCGCCGGGGAGAAGATGGCGTAGGCGGTCACACCTGCCAGGACGAGCAGGATCGCCGTGACCCACAGGAGGATGTTCCGTACCCGGTGCGATCGTCGGGGGGCAGGGAAGTCGAGGACGGTCGCGCGTGCCTCAGCGGCGGTACCCGGTACCTCCGGACGCTCCAGGAGCGAGACGTCCCCGCTCCCTCCGGCCGCTCGGGAGGCCCTGACGGTCCTCGGCTTCTTCGGGGCCTTCATACCGCCGCTCCCGCCGCGCCGTCCGACGGGCGATCCGACGGGCGATCCGACATATTGTCCGACACAGCGTCATCCGGCGCCCCGCCCGCGCGCTCCCGCAGGAGGTGCACGAGGGGCAGCCCGAGTGCCGTGACGTCGCCGGCACCGACCGTGAGGACGACGTCCCCCGGACGCGCTGCGCGCGTGACCCGCAGCAACGCCTCATCGGTGTCCGCCACGTACTCGCCGTCTCCGCCCTGCATGAGGTCCGTGATGGTCCAACCACCGACGTCCTCGCGCGGATCCTCCCGCGCGGCATACACCGACAGGACGGTCGCGGTGTCCGCGACGGTGAGGGCATCGGCGAAACCTGCGGCGAACTCCTCCGTGCGTGAGAAGAGGTGGGGCTGGAACAGGACGTGCACGGCGTGCTCCCCCGCCACCGTCCGCGCCGCCGTGAGAGCCGCCCGCACCTCCGTCGGGTGGTGGGCGTAGTCGTCGAACACCCGGACGCCGTCGCCCTCGCCCCGCGCCTCGAAGCGGCGCGCCGCTCCGGAGAAGAGCGCGAGTCCCGCGGCCGCGACGGCGGGGTCCACGCCGAGCTCGAGGGCCACCGTGAAGGCGGCCGCGGCGTTGAGGATGTTGTAGCGCCCCGGCACACCGAGCTGCAGCTCCTGCTCGGCGTCGAGGCCGTCCACCACGAAGGAGAGCACGCTGTTGGTGGTGCTCCCGAGCGAGCGCGTCTCGCCGATCCGCACGTCGGCGGTGTCCGCGTAGCCGTAGGTGCGGACACGGCGCGGCTCGCGGACGGACGCAGCGAGCGCGGCCGACCCGGGATCGTCCGCGCAGGCGACGAGCAGTCCGTCGTCGGGAAGGCCCTCGGCGAACCTGCGGAACGCTGCGTGGACGGCGTCCGCGGTGCCGTAGTGGTCCAGGTGGTCCGCCTCGGCATTGGTCACGACGCCGATGCGCGGGCTGTAGTTGAGGAAGGAACCGTCCGACTCATCGGCCTCGGCGACGAACACGTCGCCTCCGGTCCATTGCGCGTTGACACCGAGGGCCGCGACGTCCCCGCCGATCGCGAACGACGGGTCGAGACCCGCCTGCTGCAGCAGCACGGTGATCATGGCGGTGGTGGTGGTCTTGCCGTGCGTCCCCGCGACGGCGATCCCCAGCTGACCGCGCATCGCCGCAGCGAGGGCCTCCGAGCGGTGCAGCACGGGCAGGCCCAGGAGGCGCGCCTCCGCCAGCTCCGGATTGGTGTCCCTGATGGCCGACGAGACGACCACGGTCCCGGAGCCACCTACCGCCTCTGCCGAATGACCCACGTGGACGGCGGCACCCAGGGCCTTCAGTGCGTCCAGCCCCTTCGAGGGAGCCGCATCCGATCCGGACACGCGCAGACCTTGACCGAGGAGCACCCGGGCGACGGCGGACATGCCCGCGCCACCGACCCCGATGAAGTGCACGGGTTCCTGGAGGCCGCTGATCGGCGCCACCTGCGTCGTCTGTGTCCTGTCTGCCGCGTCTGCTGCGTCTGCTCTGTCTGCTGCGTCTGTCATGACGTCTCCTCTGCGGCTGCGAGCACAAGTCGGGCCATCGTGCGGTCGGCGTCGCGCACTCCCTCGGCGCGGGAGGCAGCGGCCATGGACGCGAGGCGCGCCGGGTCGGTCACGAGGGGCAGCACGGTGTCGGTGATCCACGAGGGGGTGAACGCCGCGTCCTCGACGAGGATCGCTCCACCCGCCGCCACCAGACCGGCGGCGTTCAGGCTCTGCTCACCGTTGCCGTGCGGCAGCGGTACCAGCACCGAGGGGACACCGACAGCTCCCACCTCGCTGACGGTCGCCGCACCTGCGCGGGCCACCAGGAGGTCGGCAGCCGCGTAGACGCGCTCCATGCCGTCCACGAACTCCACCTGGTGGTATCCGGCATGGGCGAGAGGAGCGCCGTCCGCCGCGCGCACCTGCTTGCCCCGACCGGTGATGTGCAGGATCTGCACCCCCGCCGCGGTGAGCGCCGGGACGGCGGCGGCCACCGAGCGGTTGAGGCTCGCGGCTCCGGATGATCCTCCGGTCACGACGAGCGTGGGAACGTCGGGATCGAGCCCGAGGGAGGCCCGGGCGCCGCTGCGCGCGGCGTCGGGGTCCAGCGTGGCGATGCTGCGTCGCATGGGCATGCCCACGAGCACCGCGCCCGGGAGGTTCGTCCCCTCGAAGGCGACGGCCACCCGCGCGGCGATCCGAGCGCCCAGCCGGTTGGCCATTCCGGGTCGCGCGTTGGCCTCGTGGATGACCACCGGCACGCGGCGCGACCACGCCGCGAGGTACACGGGTGTGGAGACGTACCCACCGACCCCCACGACGACGTCGGCGTGTGCGTCCGCGACGATGGTCCGCGCCTGCCGCACGGCACGGACGAGGCGGACCGGCAGCTTGACCAGGTCGATGGAGGGACGGCGCGGCATGGGTACCCGATCGATGGTGCGGAGGTCGAAACCGGCCGCGGGGACGAGTCGCGTCTCCATGCCCGCCTCCGTGCCGACGGCGGTGATGCGGGTACCGGGCCGCTGCTCGACGATGGCGCCTGCGATGGCGAGGAGCGGGCTGATGTGACCCGCCGTGCCACCGCCGGCGAGGACGACGGAGAGGATACGGGCGCCAGGTGCAGGGGGTGTCATGGACGTGCGGTGCTTCTTCCGGAGGTTGCGGAGGTGAGTGCGGTGACCGCCCCGGGCGTCGGGACGGCTGCGTGCGGTGTCTTCCGCGCGAAGGACAGCAGCACGCCGACCGCACCGAGGGTGAAGGTCAGCGCGGACCCGCCGTAGGAGATGAAGGGGAGCGGGACGCCGATGACGGGCAACAGGCCCGTCACCATGCCCACGTTGACGAAGGCCTGACCGATGAGCCATACGAGGATGGAACCCATCAGGATGCGGACGAACGGGTCCGAGTACCGCAGGGCCACGCGGATGGTGGCGACCGCCAGGACACCGAACAGGAGGATCACCACGAGGGTGCCGAGGAAGCCGAACTCCTCGCCGATGATGGCGAAGATGAAGTCGTTGTGGGCCTCCGGGATCCAGTTCCACTTCTGCCGGCTCTGCCCGATCCCCACGCCGAACCAGCCACCCGAGGCCATCGCGAAGATCCCGTTCTGCGACTGCAGGCACAGGTCCGCGCCGTCGTCGCAGTTCAGACCGAGCCACGCATTGATGCGCCCGTTCCGGTTGCCGCTGGTGACCACCATCAGGACCGAGCCGATCACCGCCGCGATACCTGCCAGGGTGAACATCTTCAGCGGTGCTCCCGCGAAGAACAGGGCGGCGCCCGCGATCATCATGAGGATCAGTGCCGTCCCGAGGTCGCCACCGATGAGGACGAGCCCGATCGGCAGGCCCCCGAGCGGGAGAGCCGGGATCAACGCGTGCTTCCAGTCGCGGATCAGCGCCTTCTTCCGCTCCAGCACGGCCGCGAACCACAGGGCGAGGGCCAGCTTCGTGGGCTCCGACGGCTGGAACGTCTGACTGCCGATCTGGATCCAGTTCTTGTTGCCGTTGATCTCCTCACCGATGGCGAGCACGAGGACGAGCAGCACGATGGCGATCAGCAGGCTCGGCCAGGCCAGCGCCTTGTAGGCGCGCGGACCGAGCCGTGAGAGGACGAACATCAGGACGAGGCCCGCGCAGGCCCAGACGGACTGCTTGAGGAAGAGGTCGAAGGTCTTCTCACCGGCCGAGATGGCCTCCACGGAGGACGCCGACAGCACCATCATGAGGCCGATCGCGGTGAGAGCCAGTGCCGTCCCGAGGATCAGGTAGTAGCTGGATCCGGTGGCGGGCCGGTCGGAACCCTCGAGGAGGACCCATGCGCGTGCCGCACGCACCCGCAGACCCCGGGATTCGGAGCCCTCGGCCTCCGGCGCCGATCCGGCCGCCTTGACCGTATGAGCCTTCGCTGCAGACGGCGTACCGGAGCCGTTCGTGGCGGTGCCGGTCTTCTCCGACGCCGTGGACCTGCCGGACGACGCCCGGGCCGACGGCGACGGCGGATCGCTCGGGGCGGCCTGCCTGCCCGTGTCCGTGGTCCGGGCGGGCCGGACGGAGGGCTTGCGGCCCCCGGGACGGGTCGGCGTGGTCACCATCTACGACTCCTTCGCGGTTGACTCCCGTTCGCCCCGGGCGCGGACGGCGGCCATGAAGGCCGCACCCCGGTGCGCGTAGGAGGAGAACTGGTCCATCGACGCGGCGGCCGGCGCCATCAGCACGGTGTCGCCGTCCTCGGCGATACGCGCTGCTTCGGTCACGGCCCACTGCATCAGGGCGTCGGCGGTGTCCGGATCGGGTGACCCGGCGCCGTCGTGCCCCTGTCCAGTGTGAACGGTGGGGTGGAGTGAGACCGGAACATCCGGAGCGTGTCGGCCGAGGGCACCGAGCAGCGGCGCGGCGTCCTGCCCGAGGAGGACGACGCCGCGCAACCGGCCGACGTGCCGGGCCACGAGGTCGTCGTAGGAGACTCCCTTGGACAACCCTCCGGCGATCCAGACGACGGACTGGAAGGACGCGAGCGAGGCGGACGCGGCGTGCGGATTGGTCGCCTTCGAATCGTTGATCCAGAGCACGCCGTCCTCGTTCGCGACCACCTGGATGCGGTGCTCACCCGGTCGGTAGGCACGAATGCCGTCACGGACCGCGGCCGGGGACACGCCCGCCGCCCGGACCAGCGCAGCGGCGGCCAGGGCGTTCGCGACGAGGTGACGCGGAACCACCTCGCCCAGGGCACCGATGGGTGCCAGCTCCGCGGCGGAATCCTTCCGCTGCGCGACGAAGGCGCGGTCCACGAGCAGGTCCTCCACGACGCCCATCATGCTGACCGCGGGGACACCTGTGGTGAAGCCGACCGCCCTGCAGCCCTCGACGACGTCGGCCTCTTCGACCATGGCCTCGGTCTCGCGCTGCTCCACGTTGTAGATACAGGCGACCTGCGTGCGCTCGTACACCGAGGCCTTCGCCTCCCTGTAGGCCTCGTAGCTGCCGTGCCAGTCCACGTGGTCCTCGGCGATGTTCAGGCAGACGCTCGCGAGCGGGGACACGGAGTAGGTCCAGTGCAACTGGAAACTGGAGAGTTCCACCGCGAGGACGTCGTACCCCTCGGGGTCCCTGATGACGTCGAGGATCGGCGTCCCGACGTTGCCGGCGGCGACCGCGCGCTTGCCGCCCGCGCGGAGCATCGCCTCGGTGAGCCCCACCGTCGTCGTCTTGCCGTTGGTGCCCGTGATGGTGAGCCACTCGGCCGTCGGCCGGCCCTCGCGGATCCGGACACGCCAGGCGAGCTCGACGTCCCCCCAGATCGGGATGCCGCGCCGCGCCGCGTCGGCGAGCAGCGGCTGTGTGGGCCGCCAGCCGGGTGACGTCACGACGAGCTCGGGGGCCGCTCCGTCGACGAGGGGCAGGGTCTCCGCGTGATCGGCGCCCAGGAGCACCTCCCGCGCTCCGACGATCCGGAGGGTGTCGGCCTTCGCCTCGTTCTCCTCCGTGGCTCCGGCGTCCACCACCACGACGACGGCGCCGAGCTCGATCAGGGTGTCGGCCGCGGAGAACCCGGAGGCCCCGATCCCGGCGACGACGACGCGCAGGCCCGCCCAGTCCGCGTCCCAGCTGGTGAGGCCCGCGAGCCGGGGGGTCCCCCACACGGTGTCCTGCTGCGTGTCCTGCTGCGTGTCCTGCTGCGTGTCCTGCTCCGCGCTCATCCGACGACCCATTCCGCGTAGAAGATCCCGAGGGCCGCAGCGACGAAGAGACCTGCGAGGATCCAGAAGCGGACCACCACCGTGACCTCCGCCCAGCCCTTGAGCTCGAAGTGGTGCTGCAGGGGCGCCATCTTGAAGACGCGCTTGCCGCCGGACAGCTTGAAGTAGCCCACCTGGATGATCACCGACAGCGTGATGAGGACGAACAGCCCGGCGAGGATCACGAGGAGCAGCTCGGTGCGGGAGAGGATGGCGAACCCGGCGATGGCACCGCCGATGGCCAGGGATCCTGTGTCACCCATGAAGATCTTGGCCGGCGACGTGTTCCACCAGAGGAACCCGACGAGCGCCCCGCACATGGCTCCGGCGATCAGCGCCAGGTCCAGGGGGTCGCGCACCTCGTAGCAGACGCTTCCCGCACCGGGCGTGCCGCAGCTCTGGTTGCTCTGCCAGATCCCGATCAGCATGTAGGCGCCGAACACGAGGACGGAGGCACCCGCCGCGAGACCGTCGAGCCCGTCGGCGAGATTCACCCCGTTGCTGGCACCCGTGATGATCAGGTTGGACCAGATGACGAAGAGGATGGCGCCCAGGACCGTTCCGCCGAAGGCGAGATCGATCGGTGTGTCCCGGATGAAGGAGATGGCCGTCGAGGCGGGGGTGCGCCCCTCCTCGTTCGGGAAGCGCAGCGCGAGCACGCCGAAGATGATCCCCACGGCGGTCTGTCCGATGATCTTCGCCGGCGCGCTGAGGCCGAGACTGCGCTGCTTGGAGATCTTGATGTAGTCGTCGGCGAACCCGACGAGCCCCATCCCTGCAGCGAGGAACAGGAGCAGCAGACCCGAGGCGGAGGGTCCGGCGACCGGCGAGCCCGCCGCCGAGAGCACGAGGTGCGTCATGAAGTAGGCCGCGAGCACCGACCCGACGATCACCGCGCCGCCCATCGTGGGCGTGCCACGCTTGGTGTGGTGGGCCGTGGGGCCGTCGTCGCGGATGAACTGCCCGTAGCTCTTGCGGACGAGCAGCCGGATGAAGAGGGGTGTGCCCACGAAGGCGAAGACGAGAGCCGACGCGGACCCGATGAGGATGGCGATCACTGCTGCCGGGCCTCCCACGACAGGTCCGTCCCCGTGGTTCCCGGAGCCGGGTCCTCGTCCGTGGGAGCGGCGACGGGGGTACCCGCGGCGATCCGGTCACCGAGGAAGCGCAGGCCGGCACCGTTGGAGGACTTGAACAGCACGAGGTCACCGGGCTCGAGCTGGGCCGCGAGCAGCTCCTCGGCCTCCGCGACGTCGGCCACGTGGACCGCTTCGCTCCCCCAGGAGCCCTCGAGCACGGCGCCGTTGAACAGCGCACGGGTGTTCGGTCCGACGCAGATCAGCTTCGAGATGTTGAGCCGCACGACCACGCGTCCGAGGAGATCGTGTTCCTCGATGGAGCGGTCGCCCAGCTCGAGCATCTCGCCCAGCACCGCCCACGTGCGGCGGCGGTCGCGCCCCAGCTCCGCGAGGGTCCGCAGCGCCGCGCGCATCGATTCGGGGTTGGCGTTGTAGGCGTCGTTGATGACCGTGACGCCGTCGGCGCGGTCGGTGCGCTCCATCCGCCATCGGCTCGCGGCAGCCAGTTCGCGCAGGCCGGCGGCGATGGCCTCGGGAGCGCATCCGACCTCGAAAGCGACGGACGCGGCGGCGAGGAGGTTCACGGTGTGGTGCAGACCGAGGAGCGGGGACACGACGTCGTGCTCGCTCCCGTCGGGGAACACCAGGGTGAAGGAGGGGTTGCCCTCCGGCGTGGTGGTGCTGTTCCGGGCCCGGACCACGTGCCCGTCCGCGGCGAAGTCGTCGGAGGAGGTGAAGAAGGCGCGCCGCGCGGACGTGCGGGACTGCATCGCGAGGACGCGCTCGTCGTCGGCATTGATCACCGCGGTCCCGTCCGGGCCCAGAGCCTCGAACAGTTCACCCTTCGCCAGGGCGATGTTCTCGACGCCGCCGAACTCGCCCGAGTGGGCGGACCCGACGCCGAGCACCACACCGAGGTCGGGCTGCACGAGCGAGGCGAGGTACCTGATGTGGCCGGGCTTCGTGGCACCCATCTCGATCACGAGGTAGCGCGTGTCCCAATCGGCCGCGAACACGGTGAGCGGCACGCCGACCTCACCGTTGTAGGACCCGCGCGGAGCCACCGTGGGGCCCTGCTCGGCCAGAAGGCCGGCGAGGAGGTCCTTGGTGGTGGTCTTCCCGGCGGAACCGGTGATCCCGATGACGGTGATCTCCCCGCGTGCCCGGAGCCGTCGCACCACCTCGGCAGCGAGCGTGCCCATGGCGAGCACGGCGTCGGGCACGACGACGGACGGGTACGGTGATCCGTCCGCCGCGGCGACCTCGTGCTCGGCGAGGGCGAGGACGGCGCCGTGCTCGAAGGCGGCCCCGACGAACAGGTGGCCGTCGGAGTGTTCGCCCGGCTTGGCGACGAAGAGGGACCCCTCGACGCACTCGCGGGAGTCCGTGGTGACGGACGAGACGGTGACCGATGGGGTGACGGAGGGGGTGACGGAGGGGGTGATGGCGGAGGACGGGAGGCCCACCAGCACGCCACCCGTGAGTGACGCGATCTCGAGCGCGGTGAATTCAATCATGACGGTTCAGGACTCTATCCCGGCCGCTGAAAGCCCAGAGAATCCGTGCCTTGTCAACGCGGTGCGCAACTCCTCGCGGTCGTCCAGGGCGAGGTTCACGCCCTTCACCTCCTGCCAGACCTCGTGTCCGCGGCCTGCGATCACGATGGTGTCGGACGGGTGCGCGAGGGCTACGGCGTGGTCGATCGCCGCCGCACGCGGGTGGACCTCGATGACCTGGCACCGGAGGTGTTCGTCGCGGACCGCTGCATCCGCCCCCGCGCGGACCGCGGCGCGGATCACGGCGTCGTCCTCGTCGTGCGGGTCGTCATCGGTGACGATCAGGATGTCGGACAGCCGGGCGCCCACGGCACCCATGACGGGCCGCTTGGACGCATCACGCTGCCCTGTTGCGCCGAAGACGGCGATGACCCGACCGTCGGGGCGCCGGACGGAGGAGAGCGTGCGCTCGAGGGCGTCGGGGTTGTGCGCGAAGTCGACGATCGCGGCGGGTGCCTCACCGATCAGCTGCATGCGCCCCGGGACCTCGGTGGTGAACGGGTCGTGCTCGTCCAGCGCGCTCTGCAACCGGTCGACCGTCACGCCGGAGGTGAGGACCATCACGGCGGCGAGGGCCGCATTGGAGATGTTGAACGAACCCGGCAGCCCGGTACGTACCCGCAACCGCTCCCCCGTGCGCGCGATGAGGGTGAAGGAGTGCCCCAGGCCGCTCGGTTCGACGTCGGTCACCTGCCATGCGGGCGCGCTGTCCCCCTCCGCGGCGGATCCCGGTTCGCTCCGGACGGTGACGACCGGTACGCCCGCCTCGGCCGCGAGCCGGCGGCCCCACGGGTCGTCGACGAGCACGACGGCGGAGCGGCATCGCTCGGGCGTGAAGAGCGACGCCTTGACCGCGAAGTACTCCTCCATGGAACCGTGCAGGTCGAGGTGGTCCTGCGTCAGGTTCGTGAACCCGGCGACGTCGAACCGGACGCCGTCCACGCGGCCGAACTCGAGAGCATGGGAGGAGACCTCCATTGCGGCCGCGCCCAGTTCCCGCTCACCCATGAGCGCGAGCAGCGAGTGCACCTGAGGCGATTCCGGGGTGGTGAGAAGGCTGGGAATGGCTTCCTCCCCCGCGCGGATCTCGATCGTCCCGATGAGACCCGTCGAGGAACCCAGGGCCTCGAGCAGTGCCGTCAGGAAGTAGGTCGTGGTGGTCTTCCCGTTCGTGCCCGTGACTCCGAAGAGGGTGGGCGCCGCTCCGGAGGCGCTCCCGAAGATCTCCCGCGCGAGCGGCCCGAGCACACGGCGCGGATCAGGGACCACGACGACGGGGACGCCCGGGCCGACGGATGCGTGAGCCTCCAGAAGCAGCGCACCGTCGGCGTCCGTGAGCACCGCGACCGCGCCGGCGGCGACCGCCTGTGCCGCGAAGTCCGCACCGTGGCGGGTCGCCCCGGGCAGTGCCGCGTAGACGTCGCCGGGTAGCACCGCTCGGGAGTCGAGCGTGATGCCGGTGACCGTCGGGAGCACCTGTCCGCCGGGGGCGTCGAGGTCGTCGCGGGGAACGCGCTGAGCGCCGAGATCCGCAAGGACGCAGGCGAGAGCAGAGGAGAGGTCGGCCGCATGCGGCACACGGGGTCGCATCAGGGAAGCTGTGCTGCCCCGACCGGTGGTGGATGTCACGGTGTTACGGCCTCCGGGTCAGAATTCGACCGGGTAGATGTCCGGCTTCGTCGTCGAGGCCGGGACGTTGTTCGAGTTGAGGACCTGCTTCATGACCTTCTGGAACGACTCGCCGGGGATGAGGTAGTACAGGTCGCCCTGCGGCCGCTGGAGCGTGATGACGACGACGTACTCGGGGTCCTCGATGGGCGCGATCCCGGCGTAGGAGAGAGTGTAGCCGTCGTACCCGCCCGAGGCGCTCGGCGCTTCGGCGGTACCCGTCTTGGACCCCACCCGGTACTGCTCGAGCTCCCCGGACTTCCCCGAACCCTCCTCGGTCACGGTCTCGAGCATTTTCCGCATCTCTGCGGCGGTGCCCTCGGAGACGACCCTCGTACCCTCGGCCTGCGGTACCACGTGCTCGGTCCCGTCGGGGTCGATGTAGGCGTCGATGAGGCGCGGTTGCAGCCTCACGCCGTCGTTCGCGATGGTCTGGTACACCATCGCGGTGTGCATCGCCGTCTGGGAGAGACCCTGACCGAACAGCACCGTGTACTGCTGGCGGTCGTCCCACTCGTCGGGTGCGGGAAGCAGCCCCTGGTTCTCCTCGTTGAGGCCCGTACCGAGAGGCTCACCGATGCCGAACTTCTTGAGCCAGTCGTAGCGCTCCTGCTTCGAGAGCTGCTCGCCGATCTGCACCGTCCCCGTGTTCATCGACTTCGCGAGGACGCCCGCGGCCGTGCGCTTCTCGGTCCCGTGCTCGGATGCGTCCTTGAAGGTCTGGTTGCCCACGGTGTAACGGTTCTCGAGCGTGAACTGCGAGGTGGGCTCGATGACCCCTTGCTCCAGCGCGCCTGCGAGCGTGATCACCTTCGTCGTCGAGCCCGGCTCGAACGCCGCGCTCACGGAGTTCGGTCGACGCTGCTCGGCGGGGGTGGCCGTCGGATCGTTGGGGTCCGGCGTGGTCGACTCCGCCATCGCGCGGATTGCGCCGGTCTTGGCCTCGACCACCACGATGTTGCCCCACTCCGCGTTGTAGTCCTTGACCTGGGAGGCGATGGTCTGCTGGGCGAACCACTGGAGGTCCTGATCGATGGTGAGGCGCACGTCCTGGCCGTCGGCGGCCGGGATGTCCTCGTTCGTCGCGTACGGGATGCGGATGCCGTCACCGCCGATCTCGAAGGTCCTCTTGCCGGCGGTCCCCACGAGGGCGTCGTTCAGGGAGTACTCGAGACCCTCCTGGGGATCACCGTTGTCCGAGACGAAGCCGATCACCGAACCGGCTACCGGCCCTGCGGGATACGTCCTGACGCTGGTCTGGTCGGCGTAGACACCCGGGAAGCCGACGGCCATGACCCGGTTCTTCACCTCCGGTGTCACCGACCTCGCGACGTAGTTGAACGTCGCATCGCCCATGATGGCCGACTCGAGGGTCGCCGCGTCGATCCCGAGGATCGCCGAGAGCTCCGCGAAGCCCTGCTCGATCGTGACGCCCCGCTCCCGCCGCACGCCTGTTTCCTCGTTCTCGTCGTCGACCGTGCGGTCGAACTCGGTCACTGCGCTCAGCTCCTGGTCCACCACGATGTCGAAGCGCTCCACACTGCGGGCGAAGTACTTGCCGTTGGCGTCGAGGATCGAACCCCTCACGGGCTGCACGTTCGTGATGGTGAGTCGCTTCGACAGGCCCGTCTGGGCCATGCCGTCGAGGTCCAGCGCCTGCAGCTGGAAGAGCCGGACGCCGAGGACGAGCAGCAGGACGAGCACGAAGGCGAGGCCCACGCGAAGTCGTACCGACCCCAGAGTCAGGCGGAGACTGTCGGCGCTTCCGGCGCGGGCAGGGGTCACAGGTCATCCTTGTCGTTCAGGTCGTTCAGGTGGGTGGATCAGGTACTGCGACGATGCGGTGGGTGGAACCGCCCTCGATCGACCGCCGCTCTACTGACCGCCGGTCGAGGACTGCACGGGGCCCGGAATGGTACCCGCGGCGGAGCTCTCGGGGAGGTCCTGGGTCACCGGCTCGGCCGCATCCTGCGTCGCATCGTCCGTGGTGGCGGCGTCTGCGGAGGATTCCGAGGACGACGCGTCGGTGGCCTGCCCGTCCTCCGCGGTATCGGTCGGCGCGGTATCGGTCGGCGCGGCGGGCGCGGCGACGGGAGCGGCCTGATCGGTCACGAGGTTGGGAGCAGCGATGAGAACCTCCGGCTTCGGGCCCTTCGTGGCGGGCTCGGGATCGCCCGTCACTGATCCCGAATCTAGCTCAACGGTCCCGAACGTCGGGGAGGACACCATGTCGAGTTTCGTGGCGGCCGCCGCGAGGTTCTGCGGCGCTTCCTTGCCTTCGATCTCGAGCACCAACGCCTCGTTCTCCTGGCTCAGCGCCACCTGCTGGTTGCGCAGCTGCACGAGGTCGTACTGCGTGCTGGAGACCGAGATGTTGAGCATGAGGACGGCCGCGAGCGCTCCGGCGAGGACGAGCAGGCTGAACACGGCGAACGGTACGCGGCGACGCGCGGGCCTGGCCGGGACGACCGACAGCGGCGTGCGCGTCCTCGGCGACGACGGGTGGCCCGGAGCGAGCCGGCCGGTCGGCCGTCCGGGCGCGGAGGTGAGGGCGCGGGTCCCGCGGGGTGCAACGGTCAGTGCCTGGCTCATCTGGTGGTCCTGTCGACGGGTCGTGCGGTGATTCGTTCAACTGCTCGCAACCGAGCAGACGCAGCGCGGGGGTTCTCTTCGATCTCGGCGGCGGTGGGGGTCTCCGTGCCGCGGGTGAGCGACCGCAGGTAGGCCTTGTGCTGTTCGAGCTCGACGGGGAAACCCACCGGAGCAGCCGAGGTGGTGCCCGCGGCGAAGGCACTCTTGACGATGCGGTCCTCGAGCGAGTGGTAGGACATGGCGACGACGCGCCCTCCCACCCCGATCGCGTCGAGCGCGGCGGGGATGGCACGCTCGAGCACGCTGAGTTCCTCGTTGACCTCGATGCGTAGGGCCTGGAAGGTCCGCTTGGCGGGATGCCCCCCGGTGCGTGCGGCCGAGGCCGGGACCACGCCGCGGATGACGTCGACCAGCTGGGACGTGGTGTGGAAGGGTGCCGTTGCACGCGCACTGACGATCGCCGAGGCGATCCGACCGGCGAACTTCTCCTCACCCCACGATCGGATGATGCGCAGCAGATCGGCCTCCGTGTAGGAGTTCACGACGTCGGCGGCCGTCGCGCCGGTGGTGGTGTCCATCCTCATGTCCAGCGGGGCGTCGAAGGAGTACGCGAAGCCCCGCTCGCGCTCGTCCAGCTGGAGGGAGGAGACACCGAGATCGAAGAGGATGCCGTCGGCCACGTCCACCCCAAGATCCGCCAACACCTCCGGGAGCTCGTCGTACACGGCGTGGACCAGATCGGTGCGGTCCGCGAAGCGGGCGAGCCGCTCACCGGCGAGGTCGAGGGCTTCGGTGTCGCGGTCGACGCCGACGAGATGGACGTCGGGGAAGAGTTCCAGCATCGCTTCCGAGTGCCCACCCATGCCGAGCGTCGCGTCGACGACGACGGGCCGGCGGTCGGAGCCCTGCGCAGCGGAGACGGCCGGGGCGAGGAGGGAGATGCAGCGGTCACGGAGGACGGGAATGTGACGCTCCCCCGTCGGCCGGTCACCCCGCATGCGTCTTCTCCATCCTGCAGTTGTGGTTCGTCAATCCGTCATACGCCATCGTGCATCGATCTCGGCGTTTTCACGGTGAGGCTCTCCCCCTTGGATCAGATCCCCATCCGGCCGGAGGGATTCCGCCTGGCCCCGGGGAAGTGGAGCCAGGTGGTGATCCTCGTCCGGCGGCTGGAGATCTCATCCAAGGGATGTGGCCTTCGCGTTCCGAGTACTGCTGGTCCTGCTGTGTGCTGCTCGTTCTTGTCGTTCTGTGGTCCTGCGTCATGCTGTTCGTCGATCAGATGAAGCCGGGGAACCCGTCCTCATCCGTTTCGGAGAACGCCGTCTCCTTCTCCGCGAGGTAGGACTCCCAGGCGTCCATCGCCCAGATCTCCGCTCGGCTGCCCGCACCGATCACCGCCAGTTCGCGATCGAGACCGGCGTAGGTCCTCAGGGCCGGAGGGATGGTGATCCGGCCCTGCTTGTCGGGAACCTCGTCGGACGCTCCCGAGAGGAACACGCGGTTGTAATCCCTCGCCTGACGCGACGAGATGGGCGCCGCGCGCATCTGCTCGTGGACCCGCTCGAATTCCGATGTGCTGAAGACGTAGATACAGCGTTCCTGACCCCTTGTGAGGACCAGTCCTTCGCTCAGTTCGTCGCGGAACTTCGCGGGAAGGATGAGCCTGCCTTTGTCATCGAGTCGGGGGGTGTGCGTTCCGAGGAACATCCCTGACCGCCTGTCCGATTCCATCAAGCCCAGCGAATGTGCTGCCCTGCTCTTATATTCCCCACTTTACTCCACAACTCTCCACCGTCAACGTTGCAGCGCCCGGGACGCGCCGATAAATCCCTCATCGACTGGCCGCGCGCGCACCCGAGGGCGCGTCATGACGGGCGTGGACGTGGAAGTGGAGCGGAGTGGAGGGACCCCGCACCGCGACGAGGCGAAGAGGGGCTGCGAGGTGCGGAGCGGTCGATGCGTCGCGGCGGCCGGGAGAGGTCGTAGCCCTGGTGGACGGGATGCGCCGAGGCCTTAACGCAGAAGAACCCGCCGTGGCGGGTTCTTCTGGTGGAGAGTGAGTGTCATGACCGGCGGGGCCGTGCGGCAGAGTTCGCGCTCGTCGGGCCCGTTCGGTCGGGACTCAGGTCACGGCTGGTCGCGCTTGCGTTCGTCCCACTTGTCCTCGAGGCTCGACATGAAGCCGCTCTTCCCGCCGGTGGGCGCCTTGGCGGGCTTGCCGACCGGCTGATCGACCTCGACCTGCTTGGACTTCGTCGTGGCGAAGTAGACTCCTCCGCCCATGATGAGGAAGCCGAGGACCCCGATCAGGATGGCCTGCCAGACGATGCCGGCGAGGAGGACGAAGATCCCGGCGATCGTGATGAGCGCTCCGATGACGAGCCGCCGCGTCGACATCGACTTCCGGGAGTCGGACGCCATAGAGTGCGCGAACTTGGGATCGTCGGCGTGCAACTGCTGTTCCAGCTGATCAAGCAGCCTCTGCTCGTGTTCCGAGAGTGCCATGACCGCCTCCTTGATATGGGTGCCGACGTTCCTTCAATCCTCCAACGCCCCGAATGCCCTCCGGGTTCCCGACATCGCGGTCATTGGACCGGGTCTGAGGAACGGGGTGGATACGTTGGGCTGTAGGTGGATTACCTGATTCCAGACTAGTTTGCTACGCGGTGGGTGCAAAGTCACAATGCGGGGGTTGATGCGCCCGCCGGGCCGGTTATAGACCGCTGCGACCGGTGTGGACGAACGCTGCGGGCCGGTCCTCTCCCGGGGCCGCGGCCGCGCTCCACGAGGGCCTTCCAAGGAACCTCGTGTAGCGCCCGCCGGTGCTCCAGCGAGCTCTTCCACGGAGTCGTTCCGGTCATCGGCGCCGCTCCCCCGACGCCGGTGGCCTCCGCTCCCGTGACTCCGGCTGCGTGCGCTCCTCCGGACCGGGAACCCGAGGCCCTGCGGTCGTCGTCGCCCCCTCCGTTCCGCGTTCCCCCGTGGGCATCCGCCCACGGGTCGGGAGGAGCCCTGCAGGTTTGACGCCGGCGTCGCCGAACTTGCGGTTGACGTCGTCGAGCGCGCGCTCGGCGACACGCCAGTTGTCGTCGCGGCGATCGATCGTCAGCTGCGTCGACCCGTCTCCCCCGACCTCCAGGGATTCGGCGCGCAGACCGATCAACCGGACGGCCATGGGCCGTTCACCCAGGACGGACAGAAGGCCGATCGCCGCCTGGTACAGCGCGTGCGCGCTGTCGACGGGCTCGTCGAGCTTCCTCGAACGGGTGAGCGTGGAGAAGTCCGCGTAGCGGACCTTGAGCGCCACTCCGCCGGCCCGGTATCCCGAGGCGCGCAGCCGGGCTCCCGTGCGGTGGGCCAGCCTGAGCAACTCACGCCGGAGGACGTCGGAGTCGGAGATGTCGTGCGAGAACGTCTCCTCGGCCCCGATGCTCTTCTCCGGGCGGGCGACGACCACCCGCCGGGGGTCCCGCCCCCAGGCCAGGTGGTGGACGTGCTCGCCGGACGCGCCGAGGAGGCGCCGAAGGGTCGACACAGGGGTATGGGCGACGTCCTCGACCGTGTTGATCCCGATGCGCGCGAGAACCTCCTGGGTCTTCGCCCCGACCCCCCAGAGCGCGGAGACCGGGAGGGTGTGCAGGAACGCGACGGTCTGATCACCCGGAATGAGGAGCAGTCCGTCGGGCTTGGCGCGGGTCGAGGCGATCTTCGCCACGAATTTGGTGCTCGCGGCCCCCACACTCGCCGTGATGCCGAGACTCGAACTGATCTCCCGGCGGATCTGCTCGCCGATGGCACGCGGGGCGCCGAGGCGGCGCATGGAGCCAGCGACATCGAGGAACGCCTCGTCGACGCTGAGCGGCTCCACCTCGGGGGTGATCGAGCGGAAGATCCGCATGATGTCCTTGGACACCTCGGAGTACCGGCGTTGGTGCGGCGGCAGGATGACGGCGTCGGGGCACCGTCGCCGGGCGATCGACATCGGCATGGCCGAACGCACTCCGTACCGCCGGGCCTCGTAGGAGGCGGAGAGGACCACCGAGCGACCGGACGGCGAACCGACCACCACGGGCTTACCTCTCAGGTGCGGATGATCGAGCAGTTCCACGGACACGAAGAACGCGTCCATGTCGACGTGGAGGATATGGCATTCGGCGTGATCCGCCGCGTTCGCCTCCTGAAGTCCAGCCACACGAGAAGCGTACGCATCGGCACCGACAGTCGGGACGCACTGCCCGGCGGGCGGAGCACCTCACCCGCGTGAGGCAGGCGCCTTCTCGCGGGCCGATAGAGTGGGGACTCCACGACCAGACGAGCCGCCCGGGAGATCCATGCTGTCCGCACCCGCCGCCCCTGAACAGGGTGGCGACTCCGACACCATCGACACCATCGCGTCGGAGCAGGATCGCTTCCGCCTCCACCTCACCCGGACGATCGAGGATTTCCTCGCGGAACAGCGCTCGGTCCTCTCCGACATCTCGGACGAGTCCCTCCCGCTCATCTCGAGCATCGCGACCCTCACCGGCGGGGGCAAGAGGATGCGGGCCCTCCTGTGTTACTGGGGATGGCGGGCGGCCGGGGGGTCTCCCGAGGCAGCGGCGCCCGTGATCGCCGGCACCGCTCTCGAGTTCTTCCAGGCCGCCGCGCTCATCCACGACGACATCATCGACCGCTCCGACACCCGGCGCGGCCGGCCGAGCGTGCACCGCCAGTTCAGCGCGCGGCACCGCTCCGGCGGGTGGCACCTCGACGCCGAGCGTTTCGGCGTGTCCGCAGCGATCCTGGCGGGCGACCTGTGCCTGGCGTTCAGTGAGGAGCTGTTCACCACGGCGTGCTCGGAAGCCGGCGAGAGCGCCCGCGTCATCTTCAACCGCATGCGGACGGAAGTCATGGCGGGGCAGTACCTGGATCTTCTCGAGGAGGCCGTCGGGCCGGACCAGACGCCGGCGGAGGCGGAGAGGCGGGCCCTCAACATCCTCCGGTTCAAGTCAGCGAAGTACTCGATGGAACGCCCCCTGATGATCGGCGGCGCCCTCGCCGGGGCCGACTCGACGCTCCTCGCGGCCTACTCCGCCTTCGCGCTCCCGCTCGGGGAGGCCTTCCAGCTGCGGGACGACGTGCTCGGCGTCTTCGGGGACCCCGAGGTGACGGGCAAGCCGGCCGGCGATGACCTCCGGGAGGGCAAGCGCACCTTCCTCATCGCCCGCGCTCTCGGAGCCGCGGACGATTCCGCCCGCCGCACCATCAACACGATGCTGGGCGACACCGAGCTCGACGACGACGCCGTGGCAGACCTCCGCAGCATGATCCAGGACACCGGCGCGCTCGCCGAGGCCGAACGTCTGATCCTGGACAGGTCGACGGAGGCCTTCCGTGCTCTCGACGAGTTGTCGATCAGCACACTCCCTCGGCAAGCACTGGGCCTCCTGGCGGAGGCTGCGGTCACGCGTTCCGCCTGACAGCAGAAACGTCGCGGCGCCGTCGGCGTCCTACCAGGCGGCTGCCTGGGCGCGACGTCGGATCTCGGTCTTCCGTCCCTCGCGCAGGGCGTCCACGGGTCGGCCCGGGAGGGACTCGTCCTCGGTGTAGAGCCAGCGGATGATGTCCTCGTCGCCGAAGCCGGAATCCGCGAGCACCACCACCGTGCCCTTCAGGCTGTCGAGCACCGCACCGTCCACGAGGAAGTCGGCGGGAACGCTCCTGATCTTCCGCTCGCCCACGCGGACGCTGACGAGGGCGCGCTCACTGATGAGGGAATGCACGCGCGTGATGGGGAGACCCAGGGTCTGGGCCACATCGGGGAGATTGAGCCAGGCAGGGACGAGTTCTTCGAGTTCGGTCACGGATCAAGGGTGCCACGCCCCAGGAATCAACTCCACCTAGGACGGCACGCGGACGGCGCACCGGCTGTCCTCGCCATCTTCGCCGTCGTCACCGCGTGGTGGGGTGTCGGACGGGCGCGGGCACCGGCTGAATGCCGAAGAACGACGGCGCTCCTCACTGAAGATCCTGGCCTCGGCCGGACCCGCTACGCCCGCGCTCGGGAATGTTCGGGACGACACGCTGGCGAGCCAGCTGCGACACGCCGATCTTGAGCATCTCCTGTATTTACAGCCTCTTGTGTTAGTGATCGCATCGTGTAAGTTCACAGGAGTCACACAAGTAACACCAACATCACGTGACACATCATCTCAGCACGTACCCGCGTCCGGTCTCACCATCGGAAGGCTCGGGTCCGTGCGTCCGCGCGGACTCAGGCCGCCAACAGACGAGGAACGAAACATGACTGCCCAGCGATCAGACGCACCGCTGAACGGCTCCCGCAGGAGATCCGGGACCGACGGCTCGCGACGCCTGAACGTCGCCGTGACCACCGCAGCTCTCCCGGCGGTGATCCTGTCCTCCGTCGCACTGGCGAACCCCGCCGCGGCGGCCCCCGCGGCGCAGTCCGCGTCCGCGGCCCGGCAGATCGGTGGAATGACGGTCGGGACAGCTCTGCCCGCTCCCGCCCGAACCACCGTCCCCGCGGCCCTCGTGGCCGGGCTGGTCCCCGTGCAGCGCGTCGCCGTGCCCACCCAAGCCGTGCCCGCCGAAGCCGTACCCGCCGAGTACACGGTCAAGCCCGGGGACACGATCACCGCCATCGCGCAGCGCCACGGCCTCACCACCAACGCCGTCCTGACGCTGAACCGCATGGATGCCCGAACCGTCATCTACCCGGGCCAGAAGGTCAGGCTGACAGAGGGTGCCGCACCCGCGGAGAAGCCTGCAGCGGCACCGGCTCCGGCTGCAGCACCTCCGGCGTCGCGCAGCACCTACGTGGTGAAGCCCGGCGACACCCTCGGGGCGATCGCCGCCCGCGCCGGTGTGAGCCTGCAGAGCGTGCTGACCGGCAACAACCTCTCGATGACCTCGATCATCTACCCCGGCCAGAAGCTCACCGTCGGTGGCACCGCACCCGCACCCGCACCCGCACCCGGGAAGCCTGCTCCGGCTCCGGCGCCGGCTCCCGCTCCTGCTCCCGCTCCCTCGGGTACGTACACGGTGAAGCCGGGCGACACCCTCGGCGCGATCGCATCGCGCAACAAGGTCGGCCTCCCCGACCTGCTGGCCGCGAACAAGATGTCCATGACGACGGTCATCTTCCCCGGACAGAAGCTCACCCTCCCCGGTGGGAACCAGGGTGGCAGCACGCCGACCGCGCCTGCACCTGCGCCGGGGAACCTCGTGCCGTCGAATTTCCTCGGCTACACCTACCCGGACAAGGTCGTCGCGGACGCCAACGCGAACAAGGCCCTCCTCAACTCCCTGCCGGCGCCGTCGCAGGCCGAGATGAAGCAGATCGTCGCGGACACGGCGCGCTCGATGGGCGTCGATCCCAGCCTCGCGCTCGCCTTCGCGTACCAGGAGTCCGGCTTCAACCAGCGCGCCGTCTCCCCCGCGAACGCCATCGGCACCATGCAGGTGATCCCGTCCTCGGGGCAGTGGGCCGGCGATCTCGTGGGCCGCAAGCTGAACCTGCTGGACCCCTACGACAACGCCACCGCCGGCGTCGCCATCATCCGCTCGCTCGTCCGCACCAGCCCGTCACTCGACATCGCGATCGCCTCCTACTACCAGGGCGCGTACTCGGTCCAGTCGCGGGGCATGTTCGAGGACACCAAGCAGTACGTCGCGGCCATCAAGGCGCACCAGGGGAACTTCCGCTAGGAGGGGTGCGGACCGGCGTCGATCAGCTCGACGCCGATTAGGAAGGGGGCAGGACGCGTGGTGGTCCTGCCCCCTCCTCATGCCGCCGTCTACTATCGGAAGGTGCACCAGCAACGCAGGGACCCCCTCGAGGGAGTGGTCGTGGACGGCCGGTATACCGTCCACTCGCGGCTGGCGCGTGGCGGGATGTCGACGGTCTACCTCGCCACGGATCGCAGGCTCGACCGCCGCGTCGCCCTCAAGGTCCTCTACCCGCACCTCGCCGAGGAACCCGGTTTCGTGGACCGCTTCGAGCAGGAGGCGAAATCCGCTGCGCGGCTCTCGCACCCCAACGTGGTCGGTGTGCTCGACCAGGGCGTGGACGACGTCGACGGGCAGACAGTCGCCTACCTCGTCATGGAGTTCGTGCAGGGCAGGACCCTCCGGGACGTCCTGCGCGACCAGGGTCGGCTCACACCACGGGACGCCCTGCGATACCTCGACGACGTCGTGAAGGGTCTCGCGGCAGCGCACGAGGCCGGGCTCATCCACCGCGACGTCAAACCGGAGAACGTCCTGCTGTCCGCGACCGGGCAGGTCAAGATCGCCGACTTCGGCCTCGCGCGCGCGGTCTCCGCGGCCACGGGCACCGCGACCCTCGTCGGTACCGTCGCCTACCTCTCCCCCGAGCTCGTGCTGGGTCAGCCCGCCGAGGCGCAGAGCGACATCTACTCGACCGGCATCATGCTCTACGAGCTCCTGACCGGGCGTCAGCCGTTCACGGGCGACATGCCCGTGCAGGTGGCCCTGCAGCACGCACAGTCCGAGGTACCCGCGCCGTCGGTGCTCCTGCCGGGCCTCGCCACGGACCTCGACGAACTCGTGCTCTGGTGCACCGCACGGGATCCCGAGGACCGCCCCGTCGACGGGACGGCACTCCTCGGCGAACTGCAGCACATCCGGGACACGCTCCCCGACGCCGACCTCGACTACACAGCCGCGGACGCGCGCTACGAGGTGACCGGCCAGGACCAGTTGACCGCCGCCGTCGTGCCGCCCCTTCCCCTCGGCGGGCCGATTGCCGGCGCGCCCGCCGGCGCACCGACCGAGGCGCTGCGAGGGCTCGACCGACGAGCGGACGACGGTCGAGCGCGCACCGGGAGCTCACGCCTCCCGTCCGACGGCGCGGACGGCGTCGGCCCGGGCACGGGTGACACCTGGTCGCGCACCGGTGCGTCAGCGCCCGTTCGGCCGCGGTCAGCGGATGCGACGGAGATCCTCGGTCGCTCGGGACGATTGGGAGGCGGCGACCGCGGTGGTCGGTCCGACCAGTACGACCAGGACGATCACACGGGCGTCGTCGACCGTGATCAGTCCGCTACCCGCGTCCTCGGGACGATGCCGGTGACTCCGCCGTCGTCAGCCGTGAACGGGACCGTTCGACTGGGTACGACGTCCCCGACCGCCGATCAGGGCGCGCCGCGCCGGTCGGTCGATACAGACGGCATGCGGGAGCGATCAGCCGCACCCGGTGCGCCCTGGGGATCCACCGGGCCCGCGCTCCCGAGCACTGACCGGCACGGCGAGCGGACGGACGACCGAAAGGACCGACGGGATACTCCCGCGCCCCGCCCACTCAGCCGACGCCAGCAGGCGAAGCAGGCCCAACGGCCGCAGAAGTCGCTCCAGGGGCGCGGCACCCGACGCCTCGTCCGCGTGGTAGTGGTCCTCCTCGTGGTGCTGGCAGGTCTCGTCGCCGGGCTGGGGTGGCTGTTCGGTGCAGGGCCGGCCGGAGTGGTCGCCCTGCCCGACGTCGCCAACGCCTCCCTGGCGGACGCGCGAGCAGCGCTCGACGGAGAGGGGTTGGCCTCCCTCTCCACCCAGGAGGTGTTCCACGACGACGTCGTCGCCGGACTCGTGATCGGCACCGATCCCGCCGCCTTCTCGGATGTCCGGCGGTACGAGCGCGTCCAGCTCATCGTCTCCAAGGGTCCCGAACTGTTCGGGGTGCCCGACGTCGTCGGGATGACGCAGGTGGGCGCCGCCTCGGAGCTCGGCGCCGCGGGACTCGCCGTCGGCGATCTCGCCGAGGAGTTCAGTGAGACCGTGCCCCCGGGAGAGGTGCTGCGCCAGTCCGCCCCTCCGGGCACGGAGCTCCGGAGGGACTCCCCCGTGGATCTCGCGGTGTCACGCGGACCGGCACCCGTCGCCGTGCCCGATGTCACCGGTCGGCCCGAGGCCGAGGCGGTCGCCGCGCTCGAGACCGCCGGGCTCGAGGCCGTGGTGGGCGACGCACCGCAGTTCAGCAGGTCCGTCCCGGACGGTGCGGTGGTCGCGCAGACCCCGGTGGGTGTCGACGTCGCCCGCGGGACCCCCGTGACCCTCACGCTCTCGCTGGGCCCCCGGCTCGTGGAGGTCCCGAACGTGTTCTCGCTGTCCGAGGAGCGGGCGGTGAGCGCCTTGGAGGACGCGGGTTTCGTCGTGGAGATCGACTACACCTTCGGCGGGTCGGTGCTCGGGCTGGTCGCCGGCCAGAGCAGGACCGGCGACCAGCCCGAGGGAACCACCGTCCGGATCACCGTCACCTGAGCGCTTTCCGGGACGGATCCGCTGCACGCGGATCCGAGCCTCACCCCTTGGAGAGGGCGCCGGCCACCAGGAAGGCCATCTCGAGCGACTGCATGTGGTTCAGGCGCGGGTCGCAGACGGACTCGTACCGGTCCACGAAGGCCTCCTGGTCGATCGGGTCCGCCCCACCGAGGCACTCGGCGACGTCATCGCCCGTCATCTCGACGTGGAGGCCGCCCGGGAACGTCCCGAGGGAGTCGTGTACCTCGAAGAAGCCGCGGACCTCGTCGATGACGTCGTCGAAGTTCCTGGTCTTGTACCCGTTCGGGCTCGTGACGGTGTTGCCGTGCATCGGATCCGTGACCCAGAGGACCTGCGCGCCGGAGGCGGTGACGCGTTCCACCAGCGTGGGCAGACGCTCACGGATGTTCTGTGCGCCCATGCGCGTGATGAAGGTCAGGCGGCCCGGCTCGCGCTCCGGATCGAGCTTGTCGATGAGAGCGAGCGCGTCGTCACCCGACGTCGTCGGGCCGAGCTTCACGCCGATGGGGTTCCGCACGCGGGAGAGGAAGTCGACGTGCGCTCCGTCGATGTCGCGGGTGCGCTCGCCGATCCACAGGAAGTGCGCGGAGGTGTCGTACGGCAGGGACGTACGCGAGTCGATCCGGGTGAGGGCGCGCTCGTAGTCGAGGAGCAGGGCCTCGTGGCTGGCGAAGAACTCGACACGCTTCAGCGCCTCGAAGTCCGTTCCGCAGGCGTCCATGAAGCGCACCGCGCGGTCGATCTCGCGGGCCAGGGACTCGTAGCGGGAGTGCGCGGGGTTCGCCATGAAGCCCTTGTTCCAGTGGTGCACCAGCCGGAGATCGGCGAAGCCCCCTTGCGTGAACGCACGGATCAGATTGAGGGTCGATGCGGACGTGTGGTACGCCTTCACCATCCGGGACGCATCGTGTCCACGACTCCCGGGCGTGAAGTCGTACCCGTTGACCATGTCGCCGCGGTACGCGGGAAGCGTCACGCCGTCGCGTGTCTCGTCGTTCGAGGACCTCGGCTTCGCGAACTGCCCGGCCATGCGCCCCATCTTGATGACGGGGAGCGATGCGCCGTAGGTCAGGACGACGGCCATCTGCAGGATGGTCCGTACGCGGGCGCTGATCTTGTCCGCGGTGGCGCCGTCGAACGTCTCGGCGCAGTCGCCGCCCTGGAGGAGGAAGGCCTTGCCCTGCGCCGCGGCGGCGAGGCGCTCGCGCAGGACGTCGACCTCGCCGGCGAAGACGAGCGGGGGAAGTGTCGAGAGTTCCTTGACGGAGGCCGCATACACGCTCGGGTCCTGCCACGAGGGCTGCTGCACCGCGGCCATGGAACGCCAGGCATCGAGCCCATCGGTCACGGGAGCGGTGGGTGCAGCGGTGCGCGGGAGGGCGGGAGCGAGGGAATCAGTCACAGCCAGATTCTACGGGGCCGCGCCCCGCTCCCCGATTCGGGCGTCATCCGCCCGTCACGGTCACCTGCCCGCCGGATCGGCGTCCTTGTCGGCCCGACGGCGCCTGGCGGACCGCCCACCGGTTCGGGCGTCATCCGTGGACGTGGGCGCAGGAGCATCGGTTACCGCGGGACGCCCGATCTCGGTGACCGCACCCGGCTCCGGCGCCGACGGTACCGCGGGCGCGGCATCGGGTGAGATCCTCACGGCGGCACGGCGACTGTCCGCGCCGGGCTTCGGGGTCTTCCGTCCGGCTGCCTTCTCGGCCGCGAGCCGCTCCTTCACGGTGCTGGCGTACGCGTCCACGTACTCCTGCCCGGAAAGGCGCATGAGCTCGTACATGATCTCGTCGGTCACGGAGCGCTGCACGAAACGGTCGTCCTCGAGACCCTGGTACCGGGCGAAGTCCAGCGGCTCACCGATGATGATGCCCACGCGGCGGATGTTGGGGATCCGTCGCCCGATGGGCTGCACCTTGTCGGTCCCGATCATCGCCACGGGGATGACGGGTACGCCCGTGGCGAGCACGAGCTTGGCCACGCCGGTCTTCCCCCGGTACAGGCGTCCGTCAGGACTGCGCGTGCCCTCGGGGTAGATCCCGAGGATGCCGCCCTCGTTGAGGATGTCCATGCCCGCGGTGAGCGAGGAGGATGACGCCGCGCCGCCGGAGCGATCCATCGGGAGCTGGTTGGAGAGCCGGAAGAACAGGGCGGTCAGCCGTCCCTTGATGCCCTTCCCCGTGAAGTACTCCGATTTCGCGAGGAACACCACCGGCCGCGGTACCACGATCGGCAGGAAGATGGAGTCGGAGAAGGAGAGATGGTTGCTGACGAAGACCGCGGGGCCGGTTGCCGGAACGTTGTCGAGGCCCTTCACCCAGGGCCGGAACAGAAGGTTGAGGATCGGACCGACGATGATCCGCTTCATCACCCAATAGAACACGCTGCCAGCCTTCCTGGATGGACGGCGCGACGTGTGCCTGCCGCCCGTTTCTTCATTCGGAAGCCTACTCTAGGGCTGCTCTCCGATCGGCGCCGCAAGCACGAACGGCGCCGATCGACACACTGAACACCGGTTGACGCGGCGGGCGCGGGTGGTCACGATGGGAGGTGCACGCCCTCGGAATCCCGAGAGAACGGTCGGACGTCCGCCGACCCGAGCCACCGCACCCCGACAGCAGGTAGCAACGCATGGGCCACCGAGGTCAGGAACCGAACGAATCCACCGACGACGCCGTCTGGCAGGACCTCGTCGCGCGTCTGGAAAGTACGACCGCGGAGTCGTCGGCGACCACTCCTGACCATGCTCCGGCCGCGCAGGACGAGCCCGCCGCGTCACCGCGACCGGCGCCCCCCCTCGCCGACGACAATCAGACCCCGCGGCCGATCGCGCCGGAGAACGGCGGCGGGGCCGACGCCGGAAGAGCACCGTCGGCGGACCGGCCGGGGCCGACCGACCGCGAGCGGGCCGAGGCGATCTTCCGCAACCAACCATTCGGCTCCCGCGGACCGCGCGACTACAGCGCACCCGACGACGGCGACGTGCTCGACGACGACGAGGGCTTCGTCCCCGAAGAACCGCCGCCGCTCGGCACGGGCGACCCCCTCACGGTCCTCGCCTGGGTCGGCGCCGCCGGCGGGCCGATCGCGCTACTCCTCATCGCCATGTTCTGGCGGAGTGCACCCCTCGGTGCGACGCTCGGCATCCTCGTCGTGTTCCTCGCCGGAGCGGGCTACCTCATCACGAAGTTGCCGAAGCACCGTGACATCGGGGACGACGGCGCCGAGGTCTGAGCGCCGACGAACGGACGGACGGACGGACCGACGCACGGATAGACGGACGGACGGAGTGTCCGGTCGACCGAGGTCATCGTTCATCGTGGCCGTCGATGCCGATCAATGGTGCCGGCCATGCGGCCTGCCGTCGATGCCGGTGCTCGAGAGGCGGCGATCAGGCGGTGGCGCGCGAGAGCTGCCTCGACAGGTCCGCAGCTCCGATCAGACCGGCCTCGGGACCGAGCGCGGCCCGCTCGAGCCGTGCCGCCGGGCGGAACCCGCGCCCGGTGAGGTTCCGTCCGAAGGCCCGCCGCGCCGGGTCGAGCAGCAACTCCCCGGCGGCGCTGAGTCCCCCACCGATCACGAACGTCCCGGGATCGAGCGCCGCCGCCAGATTGGCGAGGCCGAGGCCGAGCCACTGCCCGACGTCGTCGACGAGTTCGCGCGAGGCGGCATCGCCCTCCATCGCCAGCCGGGTGACGAGGGCACCGGTGATGGGCGTGCCGTCCGAGGCCGCGCCGATGATGGCCTGAGCGACCGGCGAGTTCGCCGCCGCGAGTTCGCGCGCTTCCCGGCCGAGGGCGTTCCCGGAGGCGTACTGCTCCCAGCACCCGCGGTTCCCGCACTCGCAGCGGTGCCCCTGGGGGACGATGATCTGGTGGCCGAACTCCCCGGCCACGCCGAAGCGACCGCGCTCCACACGCCCGCTCATGATCATGGCGCCGCCAATGCCCGTACCGAGGGTCACGCAGACGAGCCTCGACTCACCCCGACCCGCGCCGAACCGCCACTCGGCCCACGCAGCGGCATCGGCGTCGTTCACCACCGTGACGCGTCGACGCAGCAGCTTCTCGAGGTTGTGCCGGAGGGGCTCGTTGCGCCAGGCGAGGTGCGGACTGAAGAGGACCGTGCTGTTCGTCGGATCCATCCACCCCGCGGCGCCGATACCCACGGAGCGCACGCGGAACTGCTCGGACAGCTCCGCGACGAGTTCGGCGATGACCGCCTCGACCGCCCGGGGGTCGTGACCGGGCGTCGCGCGACGGGCGTCCGCGAGGATCCGGCCATGGACGTCGACCACGCCCGCGGCCACCTTCGTGCCCCCGATGTCGATCCCGACCGCGAGCCCCCTGCGGGTGGGGTTCGGGAACGCGCTCCGCGGAACGGCGGTACCCAGCGGGCCTGCACCCGACGCCGGCAGGAACCGGTCCCGTCTGCGGCGTCGCGAACGGGCCGCAGCCGGTTCGGGCGTGATCGCCATGCGGCGCTCCCTTCGTCGGTAGGGCAGGACGCCCGCCATAGTTACCGTTTCGTACAGTACGGGACGGTGCACGGCGTCCATCTGCCTATAGGCTGATGCGACCGCGATTGTGGTGATATCGAAGGAGCTATCGTGCGCGACATCAGCGTTCCCGTCCTCGTGGACGTCCCCCGCCAGACCAACACCGCGGATCTCGTCATCCGGCAGGCGACCAAGCCCTCGAACCCCGCGCTCTTCGCGGTCAAGGGTGCGTCGGGCGAGTGGACGGACATCAGGGCCACCGAGTTCCGCCGCCAGGTCGAGGACGTGGCGAAGGGCCTCATCGCCTCGGACGTCCAGCCGGGGGACCGCGTGGCCATCATGGCGCGGACGCGGTACGAATGGTCGCTCGCCGACTTCGCCATCTGGTTCGCCGGGGCGGTCTCGGTGCCGATCTACGAGACGTCCTCACCCGCCCAGGTGGCCTGGATCCTGAGTGACTCGGGAGCGGTGGGCGCCTTCGTCGAGGCCGCCCGTCACGAGAACGTGGTCCGCGAGGCCGTGGCGCTCGAGAACCTCACCTCGCTGCAGCATGTGTGGCAGTTCGACGGCAACGGTCTCGACACGCTCCGTACCGCAGGCGCCGGGACGGACGACCAGACGCTGGCGGACCGCCGTGCCTACGCGGGCCTCGACGACGTCGCGACCATCATCTACACCTCCGGCACCACCGGGAAGCCGAAGGGGTGCGAGCTGACGCACGGGAACTTCGTGGATCTCTCCGAGAACGCCGCCGCCGCGCTGCCCGAGGTGGCCCACGAGGGCGCCCAGACGATCATGTTCCTCCCGCTCGCGCACGTCTTCGCACGGTTCATCTCCGTGCTCTGCGTCGCAGCCGGCGCCACCGTTGCGCACACGCCGGACGTCAAGAACCTGCTTCCCGACCTTCAGAGCTACAAGCCCACCTTCATCCTCGCCGTACCCCGCGTGTTCGAGAAGGTGTACAACAACTCCATGCTGAAGGCCGAGGACGGCGGCAAGGGCAAGATCTTCCATGCCGGCGCCGACGTCGCCATCGCCTGGTCCAAGGCGGAGCAGGCCGGGAAGATCCCCCTCGGCCTCAGGGTCAAGCACGCCGTGTTCGACCGCCTGCTCTACGGCAAGATCCGCACCGCGATGGGTGGACGCGTGCAGCACGCGGTCTCCGGAGGGGCGCCGCTCGGCGACCGCCTCGGCCACTTCTTCCACGGCATCGGGCTCATGGTCCTCGAGGGGTACGGCCTCACCGAGACCACCGCCCCGATCACGGTGAACACCCCGAAGCGCATCAAGATCGGCACCGTCGGCGCGCCCCTGCCCGGCAATGCGGTGAAGATCGCGGACGACGGCGAGATCCTGACGCGCGGCGTCTGCGTGATGAAGGGGTACTTCGACCGTCCCGACCTCACGGAGGAGAACTTCGTGGACGGGTGGTTCCGCACGGGGGACATCGGCGAGCTGGACGACGACGGCTTCCTCAGCATCACGGGCCGTAAGAAGGAGATCATCGTGACGGCCAGCGGCAAGAACGTCATCCCCGCTCTGCTGGAGGACGCGATCCGCGCCAACGCCCTCGTGTCCCAGTGCGTGGTGCTCGGGGACCAGCGCCCGTTCATCTCCGCGCTGATCACCCTCGACGAGGAGGCACTCCCGGGCTGGCTCGAGCGGCACCAGCTGCCCGCAGGCACCACCATGGCGCAGGCAGCCGAGCACCCTAAGGTTCTCTCGGAGATCCAGGAGCTCGTTGACCAGGCGAACACGAACGTCTCGCGCGCCGAGGCCATCAAGGTGTTCCGGATCGTGCCGACCGACTTCACGGAGACGACCGGCCACCTGACCCCGAGCCTGAAGATCAAACGCGCGCAGGTCCTGAAGGACTACTCGGACGTGGTGGAAGCCATTTACTCGGCTGCCAAGGTCTAGCCCGGCGCCACCGCGCCGGCCAAGGTGAGCTCGGGCGAGCTCGGGCGTGAGATGTCGAGGCTGAGCAGCGCGTTCTCGACCACTTCGGTGAGGGCGGGGTGCACCCAGTACTGACCCCTCGCCATGGTGTGGGCGTCGAGCCCGAAGGACATCGCCTGGATGACCGGCTGGATGATCATGGACGCCTCATGACCGAGCACGTGTGCCCCGAGGATTTTGCCCGTCGTCTTCTCGGCGATGACCTTGACGAAGCCCACCGTGTCCTCCATGGCCCAGCCGTACGCCGTCGACCCGTATTCCTGGACGGCCGTCACGATCTCCGTACCCGAAGCGGCCGCGGCAGCCGCCGCCTCGTCCTCCGTCAGTCCGACGGATGCGAGCTGGGGCTGCGAGAACACGGCCGCCGGGACGAAGCGATGGTCGCTCGCGCGCAGCTGCCCGGGGTGCAGCAGGTTGTGGGAGACAACCCTGGCCTCGTGGTTCGCCACGTGCTTCAGCTGGAAGGCACTGCTCACGTCCCCCAGTGACCAGAGCCCCTTCACGGGGTGGCCGTCGCGGAGCACCCGCTGGTACTCGTCGACGGCCAGCCGGCCGTCCTCGTGCACGTCGAGGCCCACATCGGCAGCGCCCAGGCGGTCGGTGTTCGGGACGCGTCCGACCGCGACGAGGACGGCATCCACCTCGAGGGTCACCGTGCCGTCAGGACCGTTGAGGTGCGCCGAGATGCTGCCGTCGTCGTTCGCGCGGAGTTCGGTGACGTCGGTGCTGAGGCGCAGGTCCCATTGGCGCGCCGCCTCGGCGGTGAAGGCGTCGGACACCGTGGTGTCGAGCCGCCGGAGCATGGCGTCCGATCGGACGGCGACGGTCACCCGGGTGCCGAAGGACCCGAAGACATGGGCGAACTCCGCTGCGATGTACCCGCCGCCCATGATCAGGAGCCGCTCGGGGCGCGTGTCGAGGCGCATGATCGTGTCCGAGGTGTGAACCTGCGGCAGGGAGATCCCGGGGATCTGCGGCAGGACGGCTCGCGAACCGGTGGCGATGACGAGTTGATCGGCGGTGATCTCCTCGCCCGACGAGGTGACGAAGGACTTCTCCCCCGTCAGCCGGACGTAGTCCTCCACCAGGGTGACGTTCGGGAGCTCCTCCGCGCGGTAGGCCCTGCCGCCACGGGAGATCGCGTCGATGCGCGTGAAGATCCGGTCACGGATGTCCTCCCAGCGAACCCCCTCGAGGGTCAGGTCCACGCCGAGCCGCGAGGACTCCGAGGGCGAGGACGCGAGGTGGGCGGGATACACGTACATCTTGGTGGGGATGCACCCCACGTTCAGGCAGGTGCCACCGAACGTACCGCCCTCGACGAGGACGACGTCGCGGTCGTCCCAGTCGGGGGTGATCAGGGTGTTGCCGGAACCGGAGCCGATGATCGCGAGATCGTAGTGAGTCACCTCCGGAGTCTAGCGGCGCTCAGGACGTGAGCTGATCCACCACCAGCGCAGCGAGCTCGGTGACCGCGCGGCGCGTCGCCGGGGTGAGTTTGGCGAGCTCGACCCGCGAGCCCTCGGCGAGGTGACGGTCGTAGGGGATCCGCACCACAGTGTTCACACGTGACCTGAAGTGCTGCTCGATCTGGGAGACGTCCACCTGGGTACCGTTCCCCGAGGAGAGGTTGATGACGACGATCGCCTTCGCCAGCAGGTCCTGCCGCCCGTGGGCCTCGAGCCAACTGAGAGTCTCCGAGGCCAGCCTGGCTTCGTCGACGCTCCCACCGGAGACCAGCACCACGGAGTCGGCCTTCTCGAGGGTCCCCTTCATGACCGAGTGCACCATCCCGGTGCCGGAGTCCGTCAGCACCACCGAGTAGTACCGGCTGAGGACGTCCGTCACCGCCCGGTAGTCGGCGTCGTCGAAGGCCTGGGCCACCGCCGGGTCCGTGTCGGAGGCCAGGACGTGCAGGCGGGACCCGTCACGCGTGACGTAGCCGGCGAGCTGCGCGAAGGACTCGATCGAGTAGCGGTTCTGCACGAGCTGGCGCGCCGTGAACTCCGCGCGGCCGGGCGAACGGTCGGAGAGGGTGCCGCGGTCGGGATTCGCGTCCATGGCGATGATGCGATCCTCCCGGATGTCCGCGAGAGCCATGCCGAGCAGCGTGGTGACGGTCGTCTTGCCGACGCCTCCCTTGCGTGAGACCACCGGTACGTACCGGGTACGGTCCCCGAGCCGGACGGCGATGCGGTGCTCGAGGGCGCGCTGCACGCGTACGGCGTCGGAGTCCCCCAGGTTGACCCGTCCGAAGGTGGACCGGTAGAGCCAGCGGCGCCACCCCGAGGTGGGCGGGCGGGCCACCCCGGCCAGCAGGCGATCGGCTGTGAGCGCCGAGGCGGGCTCCGGCCCGGCGTCCTTCTCCCGGCGGCTGCTCCGCTCACCGCCACGATCAGCGGTACCGGACGCCGGGCGGGCCTCCTTCGATTTACCTGCGGTGCCGGAACCAGCCGAGCCGGTGGTGGCTGCGCGCGTTCCCGAGGGCTGCCATCCCGTCTCCCCGGTGCCGGACGCAGGCTCGGACGGTGCGGCGGTCGCCGACGCCATGTTCGGGTAGGCAACACCGGACGGCGCCTGCACGCTGATGGTCGGTCCCTGCAGCGCGGACGGCGGCACGGCGGCGACGGGAACGGCGAACGTGTCCAGATCGATCCCGTCCGACCGATCCGTGGACCCGGGGCCGATGTCGCTGTCCCGGAGAGCGTCCCCGTCGGGCAGATTGCCGCCCGCGGCGTCACCGTCGAGGTCGGAGGGATCCGAGGCGGAAGAGTCCGAGCCGGAGGAGCCATCATCGGAGCCACGTGGCTCCTCGGCGGACTCACCGACGTCATCGCCGCCCGGCATCACCGTCGGCTCGGAAGAGCCCGACGCGGCAGCCCCCGACGCAGGCGCCGGACCGGTCACCTCCGTCTCGCCGGGCACGCCAGCCACGCCGGCCAGGTCGATCTCGCCGGTCGTGTGAGCCGCGTCGGTGTCGCCGACCAGATCCGCGGCCGCGTCGGCGTCGTCCACTCCTTCGGCTCCGCGTGCCGGGTCCGCCGAGGCGGCCCCGTCCGCCTGATCCGACAGGAACGGGACACCCGGCAGGATGGGGACACCCTGACCAGGGTCGTCGCCCGCCTGGTCACGAGGTTCCGGGGAGTCGTTCTGCTCGTTCGCCATGGTTCCTTACATCGTCGGGTCGGACGTTCCCGCACCGGGGCAGCGGCCGAGATGGATATCCCAGCCGCTCACTCTAGCCTGCAGCTGTGATCACGCGGGAGCGATCACCAGGAGAAGATCTCCGCCCTGCGCGGGGCCCGCTCCGGTGAACGCCACCCGCTGCACCGTTCCAGCCACCGGGCTCGTGATGCTCGCTTCCATCTTCATCGCCTCGATGGTCGCCACGGTGTCGCCCGCCGCGACGGTGTCACCCTCGGCGCGACCGATCGTCACGGACCCGGCAAAGGGTGCAGGGATCTGTCCGGGCACGGAGGGATCGGCCTTCTCCGCGACGACGACATCGCTCTCGACGCTCCGGTCACGCACGCTGACGGGCCGCATCTGGCCGTTGAGCGTGCACATCACGGTGCGCATGCCCTTCTCGTCGGGGTCCGAGACCGCTTCGAGGGTGGCGATGAGCCGCACACCCTTCTCGAGTTCGATCTCGTGCTCCACGCCGGGCTGGAGTCCGTACAGGTAGTCGGCCGTGGCGAGGAGGGAGACGTCGCCGTAGGTGTCGCGGACGGTCTTGAACTCCTTCGTCGGCCCCGCGAAGAGCAGCAGGTTCAGCGCGTCGCGACGCTCGGCGGAGGAGCCCTCGAGTTTCGCCGCGTCCTCGGGTGCGAGCTCGGCGATCTGCTGCTTGACCTCGCGCCCTTGCAGCGCCTTGGACCGGAACGGCTCCGGCCAGCCACCGGGTGGGTTCCCGAGGTCCCCGTTCAGGAAGCCGATGACGGAGTCCGGGATGTCGAAATCCTGCGGGTTCTGCTCGAAGGCGACCGGATCCGCGTCCCTGCCCACGAGCGCGAGGGCGAGATCACCGACCACCTTCGACGACGGCGTCACCTTCACGAGACGCCCCAGGATGCGGTCCGCGGCCGTGTACATGTCCTCGATCGCCTCGAACTTCTCACCCAGACCCAACGCGATGGCCTGCTGGCGCAGGTTGGACAGCTGGCCGCCCGGAATCTCGTGACGGTACACGCGACCCGTGGGACCGGGCAGCCCCGATTCGAACGGTGCGTACATGCGTCGCACCGCTTCCCAGTAGGGCTCCAGGGAGCAGACCGCCTGCAGGTCCAGGCCGGTGTCGCGCGGCGTGTGCTCCAGCGCCGCCACCAGGGCGGAGGCGGAGGGCTGGCTGGTGGTCCCGGCGAGGGCGGCACTCGCGACGTCCACGGCGTCGACGCCGGCGTCGATCGCTGCGAGGAGTGTCGCCAGTTGACCGCCCGTCGTGTCGTGGGTGTGGAGGTGGACGGGGAGGTCGAACCGATCACGCAGCGCCGTGACGAGCCGTGATGCAGCCGCCGGGCGGAGCAGCCCCGCCATGTCCTTGATGGCGAGGATGTGGGCTCCGGCGTCGACCATGCGGCCGGCCAGCTCCAGGTAGTAGTCGAGCGTGTAGAGCGACTCGTCGGGGTCCAGCATGTTCGAGGTGTAGCAGAGCGCTGCCTCGGCGACGGCCGTACCGGTCTCGCGGACGGCCCGGATGGCGAGCTCCATCTGCGTGACGTCGTTGAGCGCGTCGAAGATCCTGAAGATGTCGATCCCGGACGCCGCCGCCTCCTGCACGAACGCCGCGGTCACGGCCTCCGGGTACGGGGTGTAGCCGACGGTGTTGCGCCCGCGGAGCAGCATCTGCAGGCAGATGTTCGGGATCTCACGGCGCAGGGAGTCGAGGCGTTGCCACGGGTCCTCGCCGAGGAAGCGCAGTGCGACGTCGTAGGTCGCTCCGCCCCAGGCCTCCACGGAGAGGAGCCCCGGCGTGAGCCGCGAGAGCGCGCTCCCCGCGGCGGTGAGGTCCCTCGTGCGAACGCGGGTCGCGAGGAGGGACTGGTGCGCGTCCCGGAAGGTGGTGTCAGTGACGGCGACCGCTGTCTGGTTGCGCAAGGACCGCGCGAACCCCTCCGGTCCGAGGTCGAGGAGCGTCTGGCGACTGCCGGAGGGCAGGGCGGTGTCGCGCTGGTCCTCGGGGACGGCAGGCAGCTTGTCCCGGGGATCCAGGTGGGCGGGGCGCGCACCGTGCGGCTGGTTGACGGTGACATCGGCCAGCCACGTCAGGAGCTTGGTCCCGCGGTCGGCGGGTACGCGGGCGGTCAGGAGCTCGGGGCGCTCGTCGATGAAGGACGTCGCCACGTCCCCGGCGATGAACGCAGGATCATCGAGTACCGCCTGGAGGAACGAGATGTTGGTCGAGACACCGCGCACCCGGAACTCGGCGAGGGCGCGCCGAGCACGGGTCACGGCCGCCGGGTAGTCCCGGCCCCGGCAGGTCAGCTTGACCAGCATGGAGTCGAAGTGGGGGCTGATCTCCGCCCCGGCGTAGACCGTGCCGCCGTCCAGGCGCACGCCCGCACCACCCGCCGAGCGGTACGCGGTGATGCGTCCGACGTCGGGCCGGAAGCCGTTGGCGGGATCCTCGGTGGTGATGCGGCTCTGCAGCGCGGCGCCGCGCAGGGTCACGGTTTCCTGGCTCAGCCCGAGGTCCGCGAGGGTCTCCCCCGCCGCGATCCGCATCTGTGACTGCACGAGGTCGACGTCGGTCACCTCCTCGGTGACCGTGTGCTCCACCTGGATCCGGGGGTTCATCTCGATGAAGACGTGCTGGCCGGCCCGCTCCCCCACGGTGTCCACGAGGAACTCCACGGTGCCGGCATTCACGTACCCGAGCGCCGTCGCGAACTTCACGGCGTCGCGGTGGAGCGCCTGGCGGATCGAATCGTCGAGGTTCGGCGCGGGCGCGATCTCGATCACCTTCTGGTGGCGCCGCTGCAGCGAGCAGTCCCGCTCGAACAGGTGCATGACGTTCCCGGAGGCATCCGCGAGGATCTGCACCTCGATGTGGCGGGGCCGGAGCACGGCCTGCTCGAGGAACATGGTCGGGTCCCCGAAAGCGGACTCGGCCTCGCGCATCGCCGCTTCGAGTGCCTCCGGAAGGGCCTCCCGGGTGTCGACACGGCGCATGCCGCGCCCGCCACCACCGGCGACGGCCTTCGCGAAGACCGGGAACCCGATCTCGTCCGCGGCCGCGATCAGCTCGGCGACGTCGGAGCTGGGACGCGAGGACGCCAGGACCGGGATACCCGCCGCCCGCGCGGCGTCGAGCGCCTTGACCTTGTTACCCGCGAGTTCGAGGACGTCCGCGGGCGGACCGATGAACGTGATGCCTGCATCAGCGGCCGCGCGGGCCAGTCCGGGATTCTCGGAGAGGAATCCGTACCCGGGGTAGATGGCGTCACATCCCGACTCCCGCGCCACCCGGATGATCTCCTCGACGTCGAGGTAGGCACGGACGGGGTGGCCCTCCTCACCGATCAGGTATGCCTCGTCGGCCTTCTGGCGGTGGATCGACCCCCGGTCCTCGTGGGGGAAGACGGCGACCGTCTTCGCTCCCAGCTCATGACCGGCCCGGAAGGCCCGGATGGCGATCTCGCCACGGTTGGCTACCAGAATCTTCGAGAACATCGCACTCCTGCATCATCACCGGGGGTCCTGCACGTTGGACCGATCCTACTGGTAGGCCCGCGCGGTGAGACAGGGGCCGGATGTGCGCTGCGTCACCAACCCGGCACGCCGTCGTCGGACCCCGTGCGCAGGACTCCGCCGCGCCCACCCGGCGCTGTCGGGCCGCCGATGACGCCACCCGGTGTGCGCGAGTCGCTTCGCCGTCCCCTGCCGCGTCGACCGGTCGCGGTGCCAGCGCACCTATGATGGTCGGAGATCAACGAGCAGCCGCCCGCGGCTGCGGCACAGAAGAGGTATGGGTCCACCACGTGCAGGTAGTCAGCATCAGCAGCCTCAAGGGCGGCGTCGGCAAGACCTCCGTGACCCTCGGTCTCGCCTCGGCGGCACTCGCAGCCGGCATCCCGACGCTCGTGGTGGACCTCGATCCCCATGCGGACGCGACCACGGGGCTCGCCGTTCGTCCGTCGGGCCAGACCGACGTCGGACGCCTCCTCAAGAACTCCCGACGGGCCGACCTCTCGGCGAACACGGTGGCGAGCGGTTGGGTGGCGACGGCCGCCGCGCGCGGAACCGCCGCATCACGCCTGGACGTCGCCATGGGCTCCGCCTACTCGGGCATCTACGATCGCCCCGATCTCGGACGACGGGACCAGCGTCGCCTCGCCTCGCTCCTCTCACGCGTCAGCGGGTACGGCCTCGTCCTCATCGACTGCCCGCCCTCGCTCAACGGATTGACCCGCATGGCGTGGACGGCGAGCAGCCGGGTGGTCCTCGTGGCCGAGCCCAGCCTGTTCTCGGTGGCCGGCACGGAGCGGACCATGCGGGCGCTCGCCCTGTTCCGCAAGGAGTTCGCACCCACGCTGCAGACGGCCGGCATCGTGGCGAACCGGGTGCGCCCGGCGTCGACGGAGCACGTCTTCCGGCTTGAGGAGATGCGTCAGCTGTTCGGCGACGTGCTGCTGAGCCCCACCATCGCGGATCATGCGGACTGGCAGCAGATCCAGGGAGCGGCGCATGCGGTGCACCACTGGCCCGGCGAGTCCGCGCAGGCGGCGGCGAGATCCTTCGACGAACTGCTCAGCGGGCTCGTCGAACCGGGAAGGACGAGGAGCCGCAGCGCCCGCCGTCAGGCGTGAGGATCTCCCCCGGCTCGTGACCGGACCTGCTCGGTGATCAGCTGATCTTGCGCGTGGCCCGGCGCTTGCTGAGTTCGTCGCCCGGGAAGGCCTGATCGGGAGCATGCTCGCTGGGCAGGGCGGCGAGGCTGCCCTCGACCTCCCGCCACACGCGCCCCACGGCAATCCCGAAGACACCCTGACCGCCCTGGACGAGGTCGATGACCTCGTCGGCGGAGGTGCACTCGTAGACGCTGGCGCCGTCGCTCATGAGGGTGATCTGTGCGAGGTCCTCCACGCCGCGCTCGCGCAGATGCTCCACCGCGGTGCGGATCTGCTGCAACGAGACCCCGGTGTCGAGGAGTCGCTTGACCACCTTGAGCACCAGGATGTCGCGGAAGCCGTAGAGCCGCTGGGTCCCGGAGCCCGAGGCGCCGCGGACGGCGGGTTCCACGAGGCCGGTGCGGGCCCAGTAGTCGAGCTGACGGTAGGTGATTCCGGCCGCCTTGCAGGCGGTGGGGCCGCGGTACCCGGCGTCCTCATCGAGGACGGGGAGGTCTTCCGTGAAGAGGAGCCCCTGGGCGCTCGCCGGGATGCCAGCACCTGCCGGGCTGGCTGCCTTGCCGGCGTCACCCTTCGGACTCACGTGCTGCCTCCTCGTCGCGTTCCCGGGGAAGTCTGCGGTTCGGGCAGGGCCTCAGGGTGTGCACTCAGTGTGCGCCCGGGCCCCCAACGCACGCAATGGGAACTGTATGCTCCGACGTTAGATCGCGGGAGGGTCGAGGTCAAAGAGGCTGCCCCGCAACCGTCCGCGTGTCGGTCGGTGAACGCCGCCCGATGCGCGGCCTGCGTCACCGCTCGAAATCCTCGGGCTCGACGTCGGCCAGGAACTCACGGAACTGGAGGACCTCCTTCTCGGCGGTCTCCTCCGAGGCGCCCTCCTCGGCGTCGTCGTCGTCCGCGTCCGCGATCTCGACACCGGCGACCGTCAGCACGTCCTCGGAGCAGTAGATGGGGCACGGGACCCGCAGGGCGATCGCCAGGGCGTCCGACGCCCGGGAACTCACGGTCACGCCGTCCGAGAAGACGAGCAACGCGTGGTAGACGGTGTCCTCGACGGAGGTGATCCGGACCTCGGTGATCTCCTTGCCCATGGCCGCCACGACGTCCACCAGGAGGTCGTGCGTCATGGGGCGGGGAGGCACGATGCCCTGCTGCACGAAGGCGATCGCACTCGCCTCCGGCGCGCCGATCCAGATGGGTAGATGCCGCTCACCGGTGGTCTCCTTGAGGAGCACCAGGGGCTGGTTGGACGGCAGCTCGATCCGCACGCCCACCACGTCGACCTCGATCACGGGCGCCGCCTAACTGTCCATCCGGGCGATCTGGCTGTGCACCAGAGCGCTGTGGAGTCCGAGGCACAGCTCGCTGATCTCGCGTGCCCTCTCCGCCGCGCGCGCCTTCGACGCGACGTCCTTCCGCGACGCCAGCGGGGCGACGACGCGCTCGACGAGACCGAGCTCGCGGTCGGCGGCAGCGCGGAACGGCCGCAGGTGCCGCGGCTCGATGCCATGGTTCTCGAGCTGAACGCAGGCGACGGTGATCTTCAGGGCGTGCTCGTCGAACCGGTCGTCCACAGCGGTGATGAGTCCGAAGCTCACGAGTTCGTCGACGAGCTCCCGTGGAGCGCCGGCCTCCGCAGCGAGCGTCTCGGCGGTCAGCCTGCGCGATCGCGCCGTCAGCTCGCCACTGAGCTGGTCCGACACCATGCGGGGTGAGAGCGTCATCCCGCCGGGGAGCGAGTCCGGCTTCTCCCCGCGATCGATCGCGTCGACGTAGTCCTTGATGACCTTGAGCGGGAGGTACTGGTCGCGCTGGAGCGCCAGGACGAAACGGAGTCGCTCGACGTCGTGGGCCGCGTACTTGCGGTACCCCGCGCGGGTCCGCTGCGGCGCGATCAGGCCCTTCTCCTCGAGGAAGCGGATCTTCGAGGCGGAGACCTGCGGGAAGTCCTCCGCCAGTTCGCGGAGCACTTCCCCGATGTTCAGGACACCGGTACCCGTGGTGGCGGCGAGTGGGCCGGCCGGACGACGGGCGGAGGGGGAGACAGGCATGGAGCGGACTAGGCCTGCGCGGTCGTGTTCCGGGCGCCGGTCGCCGCCGTGCTCCGCGCCGCGTAGAAGGTCAGACGGAACTTGCCGATCTGGACCTCGTCGCCGTTGCGCAGTGCCACGCCGTCCACGCGATCGTTGTTCACGTAGGTCCCGTTCAGGCTCCGGGTGTCCGCGACCATGAAGCCGTTGTCCGTGCGGCGGAACTCGGCGTGCTGGCGTGAGACGGTGACGTCGTCGAGGAAGATGTCGGCGTTCGGATGACGTCCGGCCTTCGTGATGTCCTCGTCGAGCAGGAACCGGGCACCCGCGTTGGGGCCGGAGTGGGCGATCAGCAGGGCGGAACCGGAGGGAAGAGCCGCGACGGAGGCCTGCTCCTCGCGCGTGAGGTGCCGTTCCAGCTCCGCCTCGACGGTCTGGGGCGGTAACCCGATCGTCGTTGTCTCAGGAGACGTCATGCTCGGCTCTTCTCCATTCACGGCTGGGTTCACGTCTGGCACCATCGGTTGTTCCTCCCCCTGCAGCATGCGGTCCCGATCGTCGCCGACCGCACCGCCTCCACTGCCGTCCACGTCGGGTAGAGCTAGCCTACCTGCTGGGAGTAGTCGGCCGAACTCAGCAAACCCTGGACCTCGGAGACATCGGAGACCTTGATCTCGAGCAGCCAACCCTCCCCGTAGGGATCCGAGTTGATGAGCGACGGGTCGTCGTCAAGCGCTTCGTTGCGCGCAACGACCTCACCGGACACCGGGGCGTAGATGTCACTGACGCTCTTGGTCGACTCCACTTCCCCGATGACGTCGGAGCCCGTGACGCCGGTGCCCGCCTCGGGCATCTGCACGTAGACGACGTCGCCGAGGGCATCCTGCGCGAAATCGGTCACGCCGACCCGGACCGTGCCGTCGACGGCCGGCTCACTGACCCATTCGTGCTCGGCGGTGTAGTAGAGGCCGTCGGGAATGGTGCTCATGATCGCCTTTCGAACGCGGTGCCCGGCAGCGGCGCGGAAGGCTGCCCGGGACAAGTACTGGTCGAGTATAGGCACAACCGCAGCGGGTGTGACGCGGCTCGCAGGGCCACCTGTGGAGGGGGAACCACGCCGTCGGTGCGGGCGCCGGACGACGACGCCGCACCGACCCCTGAACGCACGGAACGCCCTCCCGAGGGAGGGCGTTCCGTGTTCTGTGTCGGGATGACAGGATTTGAACCTGCGACCCCTTGACCCCCAGTCAAGTGCGCTACCAAGCTGCGCCACATCCCGATCGGCTCGGCCACGAGGGCCAAACCACTCGGATTACAATACAGCATCCGCGGGCCCGGACCGCACAGCGGCGAACCGGTCCGGATGCCGTCAGCGCTTCTTGCTGCGCTTCTCGCGGACGCGCATGTTGACCTCGATGGGCGTGCCCTCGAAGCCGAACGTCTCGCGCAGGCGACGGGTGATGAAACGGCGGTACCCGGGGTCCAGGAACCCCGTGGTGAACAGCACGAACTTCGGCGGCCGGCTCGAGGCCTGCGTCCCGAAGAGGATGCGCGGCTGCTTGCCGCCGCGCACCGGGTGGGGGTGCGCCGCGACGAGCTCGCCGAGGAACGCGTTGAGGCGTCCGGTGGGGATACGGCGGTCCCAGGACTCGAGCGCGACGTCGAGAGCCGGCACCAGGCGGTCCTTGTGCCACCCGGTCAGCGCCGAGATGTTGACGCGGGGCGCCCAGTCCACGTGGGCGAGATCCTGCTCGATCTCGCGCTCGAGGTACCGGCGTCGCTCGTCGTCCAGCAGGTCCCACTTGTTGAAGGCGAGCACCACGGCGCGGCCGGACTCGATGGCCATGTTCAGGATGCGGATGTCCTGCTCGCTGAGCACCTCGTCGACGGCGAGGAGCACGACGGCGACCTCGGCCTTCTCGAGCGCCGACTGCGTCCGCAACGACGCATAGAAGTCAGCGCCCTGCTGCATGTGCACGCGGCGGCGGATGCCCGCGGTGTCCACGAACCGCCACGTCCGCCCGCCGAGTTCGATCATCTCGTCGACGGGATCACGTGTGGTGCCGGCGAGGGGATCCACGACCACGCGGTCCGATCCGGCGAGCTTGTTCAGCAGCGAGGACTTGCCGACGTTGGGCCGCCCGATCAGCGCGATGCGGCGCGGACCGCCGGAGCGCTCGATGCCGCCGTGCTCCGAGAACTCGGGCAGGATCTCGACGACCTTGTCCAGCATGTCGCCCGTCCCGCGCCCGTGGAGCGCGGACACCGGCCAGGGCTGGCCGAAGCCGAGGCCCCACAGCACCGAGGCGTCGGCCTCGTTCTGGATGTCGTCCACCTTGTTGGCCACGAGGATGACGGGCTTCTTCTTGCGGCGCAGCATCCGCACCACGGCCTCGTCCGTGGCGGTGGCCCCGACGGTCGCGTCGACCACGAGCAGCACGGCGTCCGCCATGTCGACGGCGATCTCCGCCTGGTCGGCGACGCGCGCGTTGATGCCCTTGGCGTCCTGCTCCCAGCCGCCGGTGTCGACGAGCGTGAAGTTGTGGCCGGTCCACTGCGCCGGGTAGGACACCCGGTCACGCGTGACGCCCGGGGTGTCCTCCACGACGGCCTCGCGGCGGCCGAGGATGCGGTTCACGAGGGTCGACTTGCCGACGTTGGGGCGCCCGACGATCGCGAGGACCGGGTTGAGACGGCCCTCCGTCTCGTCCTCGTACTCCTCGTCCTGCCGCGCGAGGAGTGCGGCGTCCTCCTCGTCGAGCTCGTAGTCCTCGAGTCCCGCGCGCAGGGAGGCGGCACGCTGGTCGGCCTCGGCGTCGTCGAGGGTGCCGAGCAGCTCCGTGACCTGGTCCTCGCCGGCCGGCTCGTAGTCCTCGTCCGCACCGGCGCTGTGGCCGTCTGCGTTCGGCGAAAGGTTCTCGCTCATCGTTGGTTCCTTCGGTTGGTGTTCGCCGTCTCCCGACGGCGCTGGCGGGCGCGAGCCCTGTGCGTGGTGGTTGCGCTGCGGTTCCGTGCGGTCAATGAGCCAGGGACCGCACGATGTCGAGCACGGCGGTGATGGTCTGCTCGTAGTCGAGGTCGGAGGAGTCGAGAGTGACCACGCCGTCCGCCGCCTGATGGAACTCGACCACGGTGGAGTCCCGGGCGTCGCGTTCCGTGACCTGCTGCTTCAGCTGTGCGTCGGTCTGTGTCCCGCCGAGCTGGTCGCCCCGCCGTCGTAGCCTGGCCTCCTCGCTCGCGGTGAGGAGGATGCGCACCTCGGCGTCAGGGGCGACGACGGTGGTGATGTCGCGGCCCTCGGCCACGATCCGGTGGCCCGCGCCCGCGATGAGGGCGCGCTGACGGCGGATCAGCTCCGCGCGGGCCCCCAGGGTCGTCGCGACGGCGCTCACCGCCGAGGACACGGAGGGCTCCCGGATGGCGTCCGTGACGTCCTCCCCGCGGACGGTCACGGACTCGCGGTCGGGGCTCGTGCTGATGAACAGCTCGATGGAGCGCGCCGCGGCCTCGACCGCAGCGGCGTCCTGCAGGTCCACGCCCGTGGCGATGCAGTGCAGCGTGACCGCGCGGTACATGGCGCCGGTGTCGAGGTAGGCCGCGCGGAGGCGGCGTGCCACCTCCCGGCTGACGCTCGACTTGCCCGACCCGGACGGGCCGTCGATCGCGACGACGAGGGACTTGCCGAGCCGGAACGTGGACAGGGCCTCGTGGGCGGCCGCGGTGTCGATTCCCGTCCCGACGGATGACAGCTTGCTCATTGCACGACCTTCCAGCCCCGCTGCGTGAGGGACTCCGTCAGTTCCTGGCGTCTGCCCGGCAGCACCGAGATCTCAGCGAGACCCACCTCACGGCCGGGCGAGTGCTCCAGCCGGAAGTCCTCGAGGTTGATGCCGGTGTGCCCGATCTCCGTGAGGAGCCTCGCGATCTGCCCGGGGGTGTCGTCGACGAGCACGATCAGGCGCGCGAAGGAGTTCGGCGGCGAGCCGTGCTTCCCGGGGATCCGTGCCTGGCCCGCGTTGCCCTCCGACATCAGCTGGGCCATGTCGAGCCGGGCGCCGCCGGCCGTCGGGTCCTCGAGCGTCGCGATGAGCCGGTCGAGGTCCTCGCGCACGCCGTACAGGATGTCGACGAGCCTCCCGGCGTTGGCCGCGAGGATCTGCACCCACAGCCGGGGATCGCTCGCGGCGATGCGGGTCACGTCCCGGAGTCCGTTGCCGGCGAGGGCGAGGGACTGTGGCGGGGAGTCCTGCAGCCTGCTCGCCACCAGGGACGAGACGACCTGGGGAAGGTGGGAGATGAGGGCGACGGCGGCGTCGTGCTCCGCCGCGGTCATGCGCGCGGGGACGGCGCCGAGGTCGACGGCGAGGGACTCCGCGCGCAGCACCGCGCTGGACCCGCTGCGCCCGTGCGCGCACAGCACCCACGGGGCACCGGTGAACAGTTCGGCGCGTGCTGCCACGGGACCGGAGCGTTCGCGACCGGCCATCGGGTGGGTGCCGACGTAGCGCTCGAGGTGCGGCGCGGCGTCGTCGTCCGTCTCCAGGGCATGGAGGATCGACTCCTTGACGCTGCTGATGTCGACCACGACGGCGCCCGGGTAGGCACCGAGCGCGCCGGCGACGACTTGGGCGGTCACGTCCGGCGGGGTCGCGACGACCACGAGTTCGGGTGAGAACGGCTCCCCCGCGGCCTCCACGTCGGTGAGCAGACGGCCCGCTCCGATGTCACGGGCCACCGCCCCGGTGGAGGGTGAGCTGTCGGACAGGACCACGTCGAGTCCGCGGGCCCGCAGGCCGAGGCCGATGCTCGCCCCGAGCAGGCCGGCCCCGATGACGAGGACGGGCCCGCAGAGGTGCGTGCCCTGATCCGTGCGTACCTCCACGGGTCAGAGACCCACGGCGGCCAGCAGGTGCCCGACCTCCTGGCGACCGAGCACGCGCACGCTGCCCTGGCGCTGGTCACCCACGCGGATGGGACCCACCTGGGTCCGGACGAGGCGCTCGACCGGATGCCCGACGGCGTCGAACAAGCGGCGGACCACGCGGTTGCGGCCGGAGTGGAGCACCACCTCGACGAGGATGTGCCCGGGGGTGGAGTCCACGAGCTTGAAGGAATCGACCTGCGCGAGGCCGTCCTCGAGCTCGATGCCCTCCTTCATCTGCGCCCCGATGCCCTGCGGCATAGGACCACGGACCTGCACCAGGTACGTCTTCGGCACCTCGTAGGAGGGGTGGGTGAGCCTGTTGGTGAGCTCGCCGTCGTTGGTCAGGAGCAGCAGCCCCTCCGTCTCGGCATCGAGCCGGCCGACGTGGAACAGGCGCTCGCTCTTGTCCTTGTTCTTGAGGAAGTCGCTGATGCAGCGGCGACCCTCCGGATCCTCCATGGTGGAGACGACGCCGCGGGGCTTGTTGAACACGTAGTACTTGAGGTTCTCGTTGAGCTGCAGCCGGAGGCCGTCGACGTGGATGGCGACCTTCGCGGGATCCACCCGCACGCCGAGCTCGGTCACGACGGTGCCGTCCACCTCGACGCGGCCGTCCTCGATCATCTCCTCGCACACGCGGCGCGAGGCGACTCCCGCGAGAGCCATGACCTTCTGCAGGCGGACTCCCTCGGGATCGTGCACGTCGACCTGGTCGGCCGGCCGGCCGGAGCCCTTCGGCCTCGACGATCGCACGGGCCCGAGGTTCTGGCCGAACCGCTCCCGGCCGAAGGCCTTCGCCCCCGCCGGCCGCTGGCGCTGACCGCCCTCACCCGAGCGCGTGCCGGCACCGGTCGAGGACCTGCCTGCGGGTGACCCGTCCCGTCCACCCGTCGACTTCGCGAAGCGGCCGGACGGCGTTCCCGCGGACGGACGTCTACCGGCGGCACGCGCACGGTCACCGGCGGGACGCTTCTCGGCCCCACCGGCATCGCGACCGCCGGAGGCGGACCCTGCACGCGCGTCGCGGCGGGGTGCCTGTCCCGAGCCGGTCCGACCACCGTCGCGGCTCTGGCCGCGGCTGTCGTCACGACTCTGCCCACGGCTGTCATCGCGCGGTTGCTGACGTCCGCGGCCACGATCCTGGGGTGCGCGCTCGTCCGGCGCGCCTGCCCGCTCGTCGCGGTCGCGGAAGGGCCGCCCCTCGGTGGGGCGACCGCCCTGGCCGGTGCGGCGCTGCGAGGGCCTGCCCGTGCGAGCGGCGTCGGACGAGCGCCCGGCCGCGCCACCGCGCCGAGGAGCGTTCCGTCCGGAAGCGGATCCTGGCTGCTGCGTCATGGGTGTTTCCTTCGTCTAGGGTCGTGCTCGTGCTTGCTCGTGCCTGCTCGATCCGCGGTCACGCTGCGGATCAGTACATCGTCTGATCGAACTCACCGAGGCTCTCGAGCCCCGGGAGATGGGGTGCTATGCGGGGCAGCTCGTCGACGCTGCCCAGCCCCAATCTTTCCAGAAAGAGGGTGGTGGTCCCGTAGAGAGAGGCGCCCGTCTCGGCGTCGGTCTCCTGCTCGACGACGAGTCCGCGCTGCAGTAGCGTCCGGACCACGGAGTCGACGTTGACGCCTCGGATCGCCGAGACCCGGGCCCGGGACACGGGCTGGCGGTACGCGATGACTGCCAGCGTCTCGAGCGCGGCCTGCGAGAGTCTCGCCGTCTGTCCGTCGAGCACGAACTCTGCGACGACGGAGGAGAAGTGCTTCCGGGAGAAGATGCGCCAGCCGCCCGCGATGCTCCGCAGTTCGAAACCGCGCACCATCGACCGATCGACAGCAGTGGGATTGACTCCAGTATAGCCGTCGTACTCCCGCTGGAGTTCCACCAGGAGCGCGCGCACGAGCTCGGTGGGCCGCTGCAACGTCGCCGCGAGCTGCTCCTCGGTGACCGGCCGGTCGGCGACCATCAGGACTGCCTCGACCGCACCTCGCATCCCGCCGGGGAGATCGTCGACCGACTCGGGGTTCGTGCCGGCGGTGACGCCGTCGTCCCCCGCTCCGAGGGGCACGTCCTCACTCATCCGACTCCCCGTCGGGTCCATCGGCGTCGTCACCCTCGAAACTGCTCGTCACCCGGTCCGCGGACCACGCGTCGTCGGCGCTCCACCTGACGAGCAGCTCCGCCAGCGGTGCCACCTGCTCGAACGAGACCGCACCGTCGCGGAACAGCTCGAGCAGCGCCAGGAACCGGACCACCAGCACCAGCCGCGTGCCGGCGTCCTCCGTGAGGTGCCGGAAGGAGACCGATCCCCTGCCGCGCAGGAGATCCTGCAGTACCTCGGTCTGCTCCCGGACACTGACGGCGGGCGCGTGGAGGTGCGCGATGTCGACGTCCGTCCTCGGTTCTGCGCGCGGAACGAGCACCCGCGCGGCGAGGGCGGCGAAGTCCTCGGGCGAGTGCTTCCAGACGAGGTCCGGCAGGAGGCGTGTGAACTCCGGTTCGAGCGGGACCTCCCGCGGATGCCGGGCGTCCTCTTCCCCGAAGCGCTCCTGGAGGTGCCGGGCCATCTCCTTGAACGCGCGGTACTGCAGGAGCCGGGCGAAGAGCAGGTCGCGGGCCTCGAGGAGCGCGATGTCCTCCTCGTCCTCGACGGCGCCCGAGGGCAGCAGGCGCGCGGCCTTGAGGTCGAGCAGCGTGGCTGCGACGACGAGGAACTCGCTCGCCTCGTCGAGCCTCCACTCCCCCTCGGCAGCCTTGATCGCGTGGATGTGCGCGATGAACTCGTCCGTGACCTGGGCCAGGGCAACCTCGGTGATGTCGAGTTCCCGCCGGGAGATCAGGTTCAGCAGCAGGTCGAACGGACCGGTGAAGTTGACCAGCCGGACGGCGAAGACGGGCGGGCCCTGCACCGCTGTTCCGCCGGCCGCGACGACGGAGGTGGACGCCCCGTCGTCGACCCCGCTCACGGCGAGCCGCACCTACCGCTCCCGGACGGCCGCGGTCGCGGTGCGGGTCACGGCGCTCCGCCCCTGGAGATCAGCTCCTTGGCGAGCCTGCGGTAGGCGTCCGCGCCGGAGTGGTTGGCGGCGTAGGTGGTGATCGGCTCGGCGGCGACCGTGGCGTCCGCGAACTTGATGGTGCGCTTGATGACGGTCTCGAAGACCTTGTCGCCGAACGCCTCCACGAGCCGGGCGATCACCTCGCGGGAGTGCAGCGTCCGGGCGTCGTACATCGTGGCGAGGACGCCGTCGATCTGCAGGCGCGGATTGAGGCGGTCCTGTACCTTCTCGATGGTCTCCACGAGCAGCGCCACGGCGCGGAGCGCGAAGAACTCGCAGATCAGCGGGATGATCACGCCGTGCGCGGCCGTCAGCGCGTTGACCGTGAGCAGACCGAGGGACGGCTGGCAGTCGATCAGGATGACGTCGTAGTCGTCGGCCACCTTGCGCAGCGCCCGGTCCAGCACCTGTTCACGAGCCACCTCGTTGACCAGCTGCACCTCGGCGGCGGAGAGGTCGATGTTGGCGGGCAGGAGGTCGATGTTCTCGATGGCGGTCCGCTGGATCGCGTCGTGGATGGTGACCTTACGGTCCATCAGCACGTTGTACACCGTCACGTCGAGTTCGTGTGGATTGGTGCCGAGGCCGGCGGAGAGTGCGCCCTGCGGGTCGAAGTCCACCAGGAGGACGCGCCGACCGGCTTCAGCGAGCGCCGCTCCCAGGTTGATGGTCGACGTCGTCTTCCCGACCCCGCCCTTCTGGTTCACCATGGCGATCACGCGCGCGGGGCCGTGCGACTCCAGCACGGGCGGCTCGGGGAACTCCGTGACAGGGCGGCCCGTGGGGCCGAGATCGGCCTCCGCCACGCCGGGCAGAGTGGTCGGACCCTGTTCGCTGCTCACCTATGTGTCCACACTTCCATCAGTATCGGTGCTGCGGGTCCGTGCGTCGGCGCGGCCCGCGTTTCGTCTAGTCAACGGTACAACGCCGGGCAGCACCCCCGTGGAGGGAGCACGTCGGCGCCGGACGAGCCTTGAGCCTCAGCCTGACGTCGAACGTTGCTGCGGCGGCTCCGACCGAGCGCGCCGCCCGCGGCGCTCCGGGCCGGACGTCCCGCGTCGATGCCACCACGCACGACGGCGGCGAGCCGGAGTCCGGTTCGCCGCCGTCGTGGCGGGTTGTGCGCCGATCAAGCGCGGCCGTGGTCAGCGGGCGGAGGTGTTGCCGACCGCCGCATCGGTGGTTGCCGCGGAGCCGCCTTCGACGTCGTTCCCGAAGCGGTGGTCCGTGCTCATGGTGGTCTCGTCGAACGGGAGACGACCCTCGAGCACCTCGTCCACGCGTGCGCGGTCCAGCTCCTTGGTCCACTTCCCGATCAGGACCGTCGCGACGGCGTTGCCCGTGAAGTTGGTCAGCGCGCGGGCCTCGGACATGAACCGGTCGATGCCGACGATCAGGCCGACGCCGTCCACGAGGTCGGGGCGGTGCGACTGCAGGCCGCCGGCCAGGGTGGCCAGCCCGGCACCGGTGACGCCCGCGGCGCCCTTGGAGGCGATGATCATGAAGACCAGCAGGGAGATCTGCTCACCGAGGGCCAGGGGCTTGCCGAGGGCCTCCGCGACGAACAGCGCGGCCATGGTGAGATAGATCGCGGTGCCGTCCAGGTTGAACGAGTACCCCGTGGGGACGGTGACACCGACGACCGGCTTGGAGACTCCGAGGTGCTCCATCTTCGCGATGAGGCGGGGAAGTGCCGCCTCCGAGGACGAGGTGCTGAAGATGAGCAGGTACTCGCGGCCGAGGTACTTCATCAGCTTGAAGATGTTCACGCCCGTGACGGCCCGCAGCAGTCCGCCGAGGATGACCACGATGAACAGGGCACACGTGAGGTAGAAGGCGATCATGAGGGTGGCCATGCTGATGATGGCCTGGACGCCGGTCTCCCCGACCACGGCGGCGATGGCACCGAAGGCGCCGATGGGCGCGAGCCACATGATCATGACCAGGATGCGGAAGACGAGCGCCTGGATGTGACCGATCCCGCGGAGCACGGGCTTGCCCGCCTCACCCATCTTCTGGAGCGCGAAGCCCACGAGGAGTGCGACGAACAGCGTCTGGAGGATGCTGGGACCCGTCAGGGCGGACAGCAGGGTGGTGGGGATGATGCTCAGCAGGAAGCCGACGGTTCCGCTCGACGCCCCCTCGGCGCTCTCCGGGACGTCGTAGGTGGACCCGGAGATGTCCAGTCCCTCGCCGGGCTGGATCAGGTTGCCGACCACGAGGCCGATCGCCAGGGCGAAGGTGGACATCAGCATGAAGTACCCGAGGGCGAGGCCGCCGACCTTGCCGACCGTCGCTGCCTTGGCGATGGAACCGATACCGAGCACGATGGTGCAGAAGATGATCGGGGCGATCATCATCTTGATGAGATTGATGAAGCCCGTTCCGAGTGGCTTCAGCGTCTTCGCGAACTCGGGAGCGGCGAGGCCGAGAATCGCTCCGAGGACGACGGCCGCGATGACCGCGATGTAGAGGAAGTGGGTCTTGTCGACCTTCTTGCGAGGCTGAGCCGGTCCGCCGTCGGACCGCGCTGACGCGATGGCCATGGTGTACTCCTGGGGTCGTGCCGCCCGGCGGCTCGCGGCGGACGAGGGTCTTTCGTCGTCCACCGGGTCTGACCAGGAAGCATAAGGTTGAATGGTTCCTGGTCATCATGGCACCCGACGTGACCCCGATCACGATTGAGTTCATACTGGTCGTGGCCCGCACCGGGCCCGCCGTTCCCCGAGCGGCGACACGGGAGGGAGCAGGATCACCGCGTGAGCCGATGGAGCCTCGCTCGGCAGTTCTTCCTGGTGCAACTCGTCGTCACGCTCGCCCTGTCGGTGTCCCTCTCCGTGATCCTCTACGTCGACGCCGAGAGGGGCGCGAACGCCTCCGCCGCCGAACGCATGCTGGCGGTCTCCACCGCCATCGCACTGGAACCGGATGTCCTCAGGGCCGTCGAGGGGCCGGATCCCACGGCTGACCTCCAGCCGTACGCCGTGGCGGTCATGGACGAACTCGGCATCGACTTCATCACCATCATGGGGACCGATCGCACGCGTTTCACCCATCGCAACCCGGAGCAGATCGGGAAGCCGTACATCGGGTCGGTCGCCGAGGCGCTCGCCGGCGGCACCCACACCGAGACCTACGCGGGGACGCTCGGGCCGTCCATCAGGTCCATCGTGCCCGTGAGGGACGGGGACGGGACCGTTCGGGCCATGGTGGCTGCGGGCATCACGGTGGACCGTGCGGCGATCGCCCGCAACGCGCAGCTGCCGCTGGTCGCCGCTATCGCGCTGGGCGCACTCGGGCTCGGAGCCCTGGTCTCCTTCCTCCTGAGCAGGCGCCTGCGGGATGCGACCCTCGGCATGGGGCCGGCCGAACTCTCGCGCACCTTCGTGTTCTACGACTCGGTGCTGCACTCCGTCCGCGAGGGCCTGCTACTCACCGATGCCTCGGGTCGGCTGGTGCTCTACAACGACCAGGCCGCCCGTCTGCTCGGCCTCGACGGCAGCCAGGAGCCCGTACCGGCCTCGCAGCTCGCCGTGACGCCGTCGCTCCGTGAGCTGCTGTCCACGGGGAGGCGCGCACACGACGAGGTGCACCTCACGGAGGACCGCGTACTCGTCGTCAACCAGGAGCCCGCGGTCCCACCGGGGCCGGCGCGACGGGGCCGCTCGGAACCGGGGCCGCTCGGCACCGTGACCACGCTCCGTGACCACACGGAGATCGAGGCGCTCACCGGTCAGGTCGAGACGATGCGCACACTGACGGACGCGCTGCGCTCGCAGACCCACGAGCACGCGAACCGCATGCACACCATCGTGTCGCTGGTCGAGCTCGGCAGGAGCGCCGAGGCCCTGGACTTCGCCACGCGCGATCTGCAGCAGTCCCAGCGCCTCACGGACGAGGTGGTGGAGGCGATCGACGAGCCCTTCATCGCGGCACTGCTGCTCGGGAAGGCAGCCCAGGCGAACGAGCGCGGCGTCAGGTTCGTCCCGGAGATCGCCGACGACGCCGGCGCGGGCTCCTTCAATCCGGTGGACCTCGTGACGATCATCGGCAACCTGCTCGACAACGCCTTCGACGAGGCGGCGGCCTCCGACGAACCGCGTGTGGTGCTGACCGTCGCGCGTGACGCTCCCGCGTCGTCCGAGGGGTCGGCCCGCCTCCTCATCGTCGTGGAGGACAGCGGGAACGGTCTGCCCGACTCCGAGAAGGCGAGGGTGTTCGACTTCGGCTACAGCACCAAGGACCCGCACAGTGCGGGTACGGGAGCGGGGCGCGGTATCGGCCTGGCCCTCGTACGCCAGGCCGTCCAGCGGTTCGAGGGCTCGCTCGAGGTGTCGGACACGGACGACGGCGGCGCGCGCTTCTCGGTCCGGCTCCCCTACCCGGTGAGCACCGCGGACGCGTCGGACGCCGCGCACCCCGACCGGACGGGTGCGCGTGCCACCCTCGGCTCCGGCGCGCACGCCGGCGCGCACGTCGATTCGAATGCCATCGCAGATGACGCGATCCGGACCCCGGACGGTCGTGACCGACCATGAGCGTCATCCGCGTCCTCGTGGTGGAGGACGATCCGATTGCCGCGGACGCCCACGCCGAGTACGTCCGGCGCCTCGAGGGGTTCGAGCTCGCCGGTGTCGCCCGGAGCGGGGCCGAGCTCGCGGCCTTCCTGCATCTCGCGGGGGACGCCGCGGGCAGGGCGGACACGACGGTGGACCTCATGCTCCTCGACATGAACCTGCCGGACGCCCACGGACTCGACATCATCCGCAGGGTGCGCGGGCTCGGCCTCCCCGTGGACATCATCGCGATCACCGCCGTGCGGGATCTCCACGTGGTCCGGTCCGCGATCTCCTCGGGGATCGTCCAGTACCTGATCAAGCCGTTCACCTACTCGGCGTTCAGCGAGAAGCTCGGCGCCTACCAGGACTTCCGGCGGAACCTCGTGGAGCAGGCGACCGCCACCACCCAGGCCGAGGTGGACCAGGCGTTCGCGTCCCTCAGGACGCTCACCGCGCCATCCCTGCCGAAGGGTCTGTCCGCGGAGACCCTGCGCGCGGTGTCCGCGCTCCTCAAGGGACGCTCGTCACCGACCTCCGCGATCGAGGTCTCGGAGGCGCTGTCCATGTCCCGGGTCACGGCCCGGCGCTACCTCGAGCACCTGGCCGACCAGCAGTCCGTCCTGAGGACACCGCGCTACGGGACGCGCGGGCGGCCCGAGTTCGAGTACAGCTGGGCGCGGCGACCCGGGGAAGGGTAGCCGGGGGCCGGGCCTTCCCCCGCGCAGCTCGGACGAGCGAAGGACTCAGTCGCCGGTCACGTCCGTCCTCGGTCGCAGCAGGGGCGCCAGCGCCTCCAGCACGGACGGGTCCTCGATGGTCGAGGGCACCGCGTAGTCCTCCCCCGCCGCCATCTGACGCATGGTCTTCCGGAGGATCTTGCCGGACCGCGTCTTCGGCAGCGCGTCGACCACGGTCGCGGACCGGAAGTCGGCGACAGGACCGATGGTCGTGCGGACCAGGTGGACGAGCTCCGCCTGGAGGGCCGTGCCGTCGAGGGTCACCCCGGCCTTCAGGACCACGTAGCCGCTGGCGCGCTGTCCCTTGAGAGCGTCCTTGAGCCCGAGGACCGCGCACTCGGCGACCGCTGGGTGCTGGGCGATCACCTGCTCGATCGCGCCCGTGGAGAGCCGGTGCCCGGCCACGTTGATGACGTCGTCGGTCCGTCCCATCACGAACACGTAGCCGTCCTCGTCGATGTAGCCGGAGTCGCCGCTCGAGTAGAACCCGTCGAACGCCCGGAGGTAGGAGTCCCGGTAGCGCTCGTCACTGCCCCACAGCGTCATCAGCGTTCCCGGGGGCAGCGGCAGGCGCAGGGCGATACTGCCCTCCGCCCCCGGCGGCAGCGGTTCCCCTGCCTCGTCGAGGACGACGACGTCGAACCCCGGGGACGGCAGCGACGGCGATCCCGGCTTCAGCGGCACCCCGCCGAGGCCCCGCGGGTTGGCGCAGATCGGCCAGCCCGTCTCGGTCTGCCACCAGTTGTCCACCACGGGCACGCCGAGCACGTCCCCGATCCACGCGGACGTCCCGGTGTCGAGCCGCTCCCCCGCCGAGAAGACGGACTCGAGGGAGGAGAGGTCGTGGCTGCGCAGGCGGGCACCCTCCGGGTCCGCCCTCCGAATGGCCCTGAGGGCGGTCGGTGCGGTGAACAGCGCCTTCACGCGGTACTGCTCGATCAGCCTGCCGAACACGCCCGCGTCGGGCGTGCCGACGGGCTTGCCCTCGTACAGGACCGTCGTCGCCCCCACCAGAAGGGGCCCGTAGACGATGTAGGAGTGGCCCACGACCCACCCGACGTCGGAGGCCGTGAGCATGGTGTCGCCCGGGCCGATGCCGTAGATGGCCCGCATCGACCACGACAGCGCCACGGCGTGGCCCCCGTTGTCGCGCACCACGCCCTTCGGTGAACCGGTGGTCCCGGACGTGTAGAGGATGTACAGCGGATCAGTCGCCGCCACGTCCACGGGCGCGGCGGGGTGGGCGCGGGAGACGGCCTCGTCCCAGTCGACCCAGGTGCCCTCCTGCTCGATCCCGTGATCGAACCCGTCCCGGTGCTTCACCACCACGGGCGTGCCGGCGCTTCCCGCGAGCGCGAGGGCCTCGCGGACGGCCGGCAGGTACTCGACGCGCCGTCCGGGTTCGAGCCCACCGGTCGCGGTCACCACCGCCGAGGGGCGGGCGTCGCGGATGCGCGCGGCGAGTTCGGCGGGAGCGAACCCTCCGAACACCACGGAGTGGACGGCCCCGAGGCGGGCGGTGGCCAGCATGGCGATGACGGCCTCGGGGATCATCGGCAGGTACACGAGGACGCGAGCCCCCTTCCCGACGCCGAGTCCGGCCAGGACGCCGGCGAAGACCGCCACCTCGTCCCGGAGTTCCGCGTAGGAGTAGCTGCGGGAGACGTCGAGCATCGCGGAATCGTAGACGAGGGCCGTCCGCTCCCCGTGACCGGCGTCCACGTGCCGGTCCAGCGCGTTGTGGCTCGTGTTGAGGCTCGCACCCGGGAACCACCGGTGAAGCGGGGCGGACGAGTCGTCGAGCGCGCTCGCCGGCGGTGTCACCCAGTCGACGGAGCCTGCGGCGTCCAGCCAGAACCGCTCGGGTTCCGCCAGGCTGGCGGCATGCAGGCTCACGTACTTCTCGTACCCGTTCGCGGCTGTGTTCCCGGCACTGTTCCCGGCACTGTTCACTGCTGCAGCCATGATCGCCCTCCCTCGCGCGGTGGGGGAACGGTATCACAGCGCCCGCGGACCGGGATCGCGCTGTGTATACAGAGCAGGCGTCGAACGCCGGTCTGGATGACCCCTGCTGGCCATCCGTGCGGGACCTGTATACATTGGGGTCGGTTCGCGCCCTCATGCGGTGGTGGTGTCGGGAGAAAGGAAGGCTCGGTTTGCGCGCAAGTGATCGCGCCTACGGCCTTCTCCGCGCCGACATCGTGGAGTGGCGGCTCGCCCCGGGCGACCTCCTGGCCGAGGTCGAGCAGTCCGCCCGGCTCGGCGTCTCCCGCACACCGCTCCGCGAAGCGCTGTCCCGTCTCGTCGCCGAAGGTCTCGCCGCCCCCCATGCCGGCCGGGGCGTCGTCGTCTCCGCCATCTCACTGGATGCCGTCGCCGATCTGTTCGACGTGCGCCTGCCGCTCGAGTGCGCCGCGGTGCGCCTGGCCGCATCGCGCGGACCGGCCGACGTCTTCGCAGCGCTGGCCATGGAGTTCGAGGCCGCCGCACACGCGCTCGCGACGGACGGACGGCACGAGGACTACTACCCCCTCGTCGCCCGGCTGGACCAGGGCATCGACGACGCCGCGGGCAACACCTATCTCCTGCAGGCGCAGAAGCCGATCCGCACGCACCTCGCGCGGGTACGCAGACTCGCCCGGGACAATCCTGCCCGGCTCCTGGCCTCCGCGCGCGAGCACGAGCAGGTGGCCCTCGCGATCGCGTCGGGCAACGCCGACCTCGCCGAGGCCTCCATGCGCGTCCACCTGCACAACAGCCTCCATCACCTCCTTGCGCAGTCACCGGTCGACGCCGGTCACTCACCGGCCCCGCCGTCGCCTCGGACAGGGACGCCCGCGAGGAACCCACCGGGATCCGCCCCATCGCTCGTCCCCTCAGCCGTCCCGGCCCATCGCCCTGCCCACCGCCCAGCCCCTCCCACCGCGTCCCCGAAGGAACACCATGGTTGATCTGCACCCCGTCCGCGTCCACCGTAGCGAGGAGAACCTCCCGACGACCGGCCAGCTCGCGTGGAAGATCGCGGAGGTGGCCACGGACCCGGTGGACGTCACCGCGGACGTCACCGCCATGGTCATCAACCGCATCATCGACAACGCATCCGTCGCCATCGCCTCCCTCACGCGGGCACCCGTCGTGGCCGCGCGCGCCCAGGCGCTCAGCCACCCCGTGTCCGCGAACGGCGCGGGGGCCTCCGTCTTCGGCGTGGACACCCCGGTCTCGGCGGAATGGGCCGCCTGGGCCAACGGCGTCGCGGTCCGGGAGCTCGACTACCACGACACCTTCCTCGCCGCCGACTACTCGCACCCCGGCGACAACATCCCGCCGATCCTCGCCGCGGCGCAGCACACCGGCGCCTCCGGACGCGATCTCGTCCGCGCGATCGCCACCGGGTACGAGATCCAGGTGGACCTCGTGAAGGCCATCTGCCTCCACGAGCACAAGATCGACCACGTGGCGCATCTCGGCCCGTCCGCAGCAGCCGGGATCGGCACACTCCTCGGTCTCGCACCCGACGTCGTCTTCCATGCGGTCGGTCAGGCCCTGCACACGACGACGGCGACTCGACAGTCTCGCAAGGGCGAGATCTCGACGTGGAAGGCGCACGCACCGGCCTTCGCGGGCAAGATGGCCGTCGAGTCCGTGGACCGGGCCATGCGCGGGCAGACCTCGCCCACACCCATCTACGAGGGTGAGGACGGCGTCATCGCCTGGCTGCTCGACGGTCCGGACGCGGCGTACGAGGTGCCGCTCCCCGCTCGCGGGGAGGCCAAGCGGGCCATCCTCGACACCTACACGAAGGAGCACTCCGCCGAGTACCAGGCGCAGGCCTGGATCGACCTCGCGCGACGGCTGCACGGCGACCACCCCGAGGTGATCGACCCCGCGAACGTCGCCTCGATCGTCATCCACACGTCGCACCACACCCACTACGTGATCGGCTCCGGGGCCAACGACCCCCAGAAGTACGATCCGACGGCCTCCCGCGAGACCCTCGACCACTCCATCCCGTACATCTTCACGGTGGCGCTGCAGGACGGGCGCTGGCACCACGAGGACTCCTACGCCCCGGAGAGGGCAGCACGCCCGGACACCGTGTCGCTGTGGCACAAGGTCACCACCGTGGAGGACCAGGAGTGGACCCGGCGGTACCACTCCCTCGACATCGCCGAGAAGGCCTTCGGCGGCCGCGTCGAGATCACGCTGACGGACGGCACCGTCATCACCGACGAGATCGCCGTCGCGGACGCCCACCCGCTCGGGGCGCGGCCCTTCGCCCGCGCCGACTACATCGCCAAGCTGCGCATGCTCGCCGCAGGGATCATCGAGGACGCCGAGCTCGACCGCTTCCTCGCCGCCGTCGAGTCATTGCCCGATCTACCTGCCGGGTCGCTCGGGCAGCTGAACGTGGTCGCCCGCCCCGGCCTCCTCGATGCGGCCGCCGCGCCGCAGGGACTCCTGTAGGAGGGGCCGTGCTGTACTCGGACGTCACACCCTCGCAGAAGCGCCGCGCTCTCCGGGACGGGCTCGCCTCCGGGCGTCTCCAGCAGTTCCCGGGAGCCTTCAATCCCCTGTCCGCACGCCTCATCGGTGACAAGGGCTTCGACGGCGTCTACATCTCCGGCGCGGTCATCGCCGCCGATCTCGGATTGCCCGACATCGGCCTCACCACCCTGACCGAAGTGGCGCAGCGGGCGGGCCAGATCGCCCGCATGACGGACCTCCCCTGCATCGTCGACGCCGACACCGGCTTCGGCGAGCCCATGAACGTGGCGCGCAGCGTCCAGGAACTCGAGAACTCCGGCCTCGCCGGGTGCCACATCGAGGACCAGTTCAACCCCAAGCGGTGCGGCCACCTCGACGGCAAGAACGTCGTCGACCTCGACACGGCGGTCAAGCGGGTGCGGGCAGCCGCGGACGCACGCCGCGACCCCGACTTCCTGATCATGGCCCGGACCGACATGCGGGGCACGGACACGCTCCGGGCCACGCAGGAGCGCGCCCGCGCGCTCGTGGACGCCGGCGCCGATGCAATCTTCCCCGAGGCCATGCGCAGTCTGGAGGAGTTCGCCGCCATCCGCGACGCGGTGGACGTGCCGATCCTGGCCAACATGACCGAGTTCGGGAAGAGCGAGCTCTTCACGGTGGACCAGCTGCAGGGCGTCGGCGTGAGCATCGTCATCTACCCGGTGACCCTGCTCCGCAGTGCGATGAGCGCCGCCGAGCGTACGCTGGACTCGATCCGGGCGCACGGCACGCAGCAGCCGGCCGTGGAGCAGATGCAGACACGCAGCCGGCTGTACGAGCTCGTGGACTACGAGGGCTACAACCGCTTCGACTCGTCCGTGTTCAACTTCGAGGTACCGGGCGGCGCGTCCGCCGCCCCGCCTGCACCCGCAGGTCAAGATGCACAGGAGGAGCGATCATGACAGAGCCGCAGATCTACAAGGGCCTCGCGGGTGTGGTCGTGGACCACACCGCCATCTCGAAGGTGAATCCGGAGTCCAACTCCCTGCTGTACCGGGGATATCCCGTGCAGGAGCTGGCCGGGCACCGCGACATGGAGGACGTCGCCCATCTGCTCTGGCACGGTGAACTGCCGGACGCCGCCCAGCGCCGCGAGTTCGACGCCTTCGAGCGCGCGCACCGTGCCCTGCCCGAGGAGGTCGTCGCTGCCATCGACCTCCTCCCGCTGACGGCGCACCCGATGGACGTCGCCCGCACGGCCGTCTCCGTGATGGGCGCGCGTCATCCGCTGGCGGCCGACAACTCGGTCGAGGCGAACATGGAGAAGGCGGCCACGCTGTTCGCCGCCTTCCCCGCCGTCGTCGCCTACGACCAGCGGCGCCGCCGCGGCCAAACCCTCGTCGAGCCGCGCGACGACCTCGGGTACTCCGCCAACTTCCTGTGGATGACATTCGGCGAGGAAGCCCCCGCCGAGGTGATCCACGCGTTCGACGTCTCGATGGTCCTCTATGCCGAGCACTCCTTCAACGCCTCCACCTTCACCGCGAGGGTCATCACCTCCACGCTCGCCGATCTCCACTCGGCGGTCACCGGGGCCATCGGCGCACTCAAGGGTGCCCTGCACGGCGGAGCGAACGAAGCCGTCATGCACACCTTCGAGGAGATCGGCATCCGGGAGGACGAGAGCGCGGAGGACGCCGCGGCCCGGGCGAAGGCCTGGATGGAGGACGCCCTTGCGCAGAAGAAGAAGGTGATGGGCTTCGGACACCGCGTGTACAAGAGCGGCGACTCACGCGTGCCCACCATGAAGAAGGCCCTCGACGCGATGGTCGCGTACTACGGACGCAGCGAGATCCTCGGCCTGTACTCGGGGCTCGAGACCGCCATGGACGAGGCGAAGGGCATCAAGCCGAACCTCGACTACCCCGCCGGGCCGACCTACCACCTCATGGGCTTCGACACCGAGATGTTCACGCCGCTCTTCATCGCCGCGCGCATCACGGGGTGGACGGCACACGTCATGGAGCAGGCCGCTTCGAACGCGCTGATCCGCCCGCTGAGCCTCTACAACGGTCCCGAGGAGCGGCACGTCCCCTGACGGATTCCCGCTGCGGCGGCCCCACCGGGCTGCCGCGGCGTGAATCAGGAGAGGACGGCCTCCGCCACGGCTTCGTTGTCCTCCGCCATGACGATGCGCGCGTCGATCATGGCGCCCTCGAGCAGCCGGGGTAGCCAGTGAGGCGCGTCCTGCCACATCGCCTGCCACGGGATGGAGCCGACGGGGTACCAGCGGGGCTCGATCTCCTCGCAGGGCACCGGTTCGACGTCGCCCACGTCCGCAGTGAAGAGGGACGCAGCCATGTTCCAGCCCGGCTGGGCAGGGAAGGCCCAGCGGATTCGACCGGCGGACCGCACCGACGACGGCGGCAGCTCGAGGGCTGTCTCCTCGCGCACCTCGCGGACTGCAGCGTCGAGGTCCGACTCCGCGCCGTCGATCTTGCCGCCGATCGCCACGACCCGTCCGGTACCGAAGCCGGTGAGCTTGAGCCCGAGCAGCACGTCCCGGGAGCTGCCGACGGAACGGAAGATGAAGCACAGGACCACGCGTCGGTAGGTGACGCCGTCGAGCATCACCCATTCGCCCGAGGTCTCGGGAGACGTATCGCGAGGTTCGGGGTGCTCAGGCACGGGCCCTCGGATGCGCGGCGGCGTAGACCTCGCGCAGCGTGTCGGCCGTGACGAGCGTGTACACCTGCGTGGTGGTGACGGACGCATGCCCGAGGAGTTCCTGCACCACCCGGACGTCGGCCCCGCCCTCGAGGAGGTGCGTCGCGAAGGAGTGGCGGAGCGTGTGCGGCGAGACGTCGCGCGTCACCTGCGCCCGCTCGGTCGCCGACTTGAGGATGCTCCAGGCGCTCTGTCGGCTGAGCCTCCCACCCCGCATGTTGAGGAAGAGGGCGGGTCCGCCGGCTCCCGAGGCCGCGAGGGTGGGCCGGCCGCGCACCAGGTAGGCGTCCACCGCGCGAGCCGCGTAGGAGCCGACGGGCACGAGCCGCTCCTTGGACCCCTTCCCCAGCAGCCGGACGACGGCGGGGCCATCGACCGAAGCACTGACGGAGACGTCGTCGACGTCGAGACCCACGGCCTCGCTGATCCTCGCTCCCGTGGAATACAGGAACTCGAGGAGCGCTCGGTCTCGCAGGCCGGGCGGTGTGGAGGTGTCGACGGATTCGAGGATCCGGACGACGTCCGCCACGGGGATGGCCTTCGGCAGCCGCTTCCCCGTCATGGGTGGGTGCACGTCCCTTGCGGGATCACCCGGGGTGATGCCCTCCAGGGCCCAGAACCTGTGCAGTCCGCGGACGGAGACGACGGTCCGGGCTGCGGACCGCGGGCTGAGGGGAGCCAGCCCGTCGTCACCGGAGACGACGGCCTGCGCGAAGGCGGACACGTCGTGCCGCGTGATGCGCTGCACCTCGTCGACACCGCGATCCACGAGGAAGGCCTGGTACCGGCGGAGGTCCCGCCGGTACGCGGCCAGCGTGTTGACGGACAAGCCGCGCTCCACGGACATGTGCTGCAGGTAGTCCCGCACGAGCTCGGCCACGGGACCATCCGGTTGCTGCGGCTGGGCGCGCGGACCGGCCGCCTGCTCCGCACCGGCGTGCGAACCGTCGGACGGTAGCGATTGAGCGCGCGGACGGTCGGACTGCTCCGCCTCGACGTGCTGGGCGCTCACCGACGGTTCGTCGACTCGCTGCTCGTCGGCTGGATACCCGTCGGTCCCATACCCGTCCGCGCTCGGCGATGCCCCAGGCACGGCGGTCAGGTCCCGAGGACTGCGCCGTGCGGCCAGGTGGAGTGCTGGCTCGGATGCTCCGGCCAGGGGGCGAGAGCTGGCCGAAGGTCCACGAAGCCGTTCTCGCGTGCCACACGCACCGCGAGGATCGCGGCGACAGCGGACGGGCTGTGGATGCGGCCCTCGAGCACCGCGGCAACCGCGGCGTCCAGGTCCACCCATGCGAGTTCGATCTCGGCTTCCTCGTGGGTGCGGGTGTGACGGTCGGCCTCGGGTACCTCGCCGATCCCCCGGGCAAGGTAGACGCGAAGCGCCTCGGAGGACGAACCCGGCGAGAGGAAGAGGTCCACGAGGACGTCCCACTGCCGCGCCGTGAGGTCGGCTTCCTCGGCGAGCTCACGGGCGGCGGCGTCCACGAAGTCCTCGCCCTCCTCGTCGAGCAGACCCGCCGGGATCTCCCATAGGGCCATCCGCACCGGGTGGCGGTACTGGCGCAGGAGGAGCACCCGGCCGTCGTCGTCCAGCACGAGGACCGCCACGGCACCCGGGTGGCGGATGAAGTCCCGTGTGATGGTCTCGCCGTCCTCCGTGAGCGTGAACCGCTCGCTCACGACGTCCCACACGCGCCCCTCGTAGACGGTGGAGGTGCCGAGCAGCCTCCGGGGACTCTGCTCGTCACCGAAGCCGGACTCGCTGAACGAGGTCACATCAGACCTTCGTGGTCCGGCGCCCGAGAGCGGCCTTCACGAGACCGGCGAACAGCGGGTGCGGACGCGTGGGACGCGAGCTGAGCTCCGGGTGTGCCTGCGTGGAGACGTAGTACGGGTGCACGTCCTTCGGCAACTCGGCGAACTCCACCAGCTTTCCGTCCGTCGTCGTGCCGGAGAACACGAGACCGGCGTCCGAGAGCTGCTGGCGGTACTCGTTGTTCACCTCGTAGCGGTGGCGGTGGCGTTCGAAGACCGTCGTGCGGCCGTAGGTCCCCGCGATGACGGAGCCCTCCTGGAGCTTCGCCTCCCAGCGGCCGAGGCGCATGGTCCCGCCCATGTCGCCGTCGCCGGCGACGATCTCGAGCTGCTCGGCCATGGTCGCGATGACGGGGAACTCGGTGTCCGGCTCGAACTCGCTCGACGACGCGCCGACCAGTCCGACGACGTTCCGTGCGTACTCGATGACCATGCACTGCAGTCCGAGGCACAGTCCGAGGGTCGGGATCTTGTTCTCCCGTGCGTAGGTGAGGGCGCCCAGCTTGCCCTCGAGTCCGCGGATACCGAACCCTCCCGGGATGCAGACGGCATCGACGCCGGCGAGCGCCTTCTTCGCCCCCTCGGGAGTGCTGCACTCGTCGGAGGGCACCCACTTGATGGTCACCTTCGCCTGGTTGGCGAATCCGCCGGCACGCAGGGCCTCGGTCACGGACAGATAGGCGTCGGGGAGGTCGATGTACTTGCCCACGAGGGCAACCTCGACCTGGTGCTTCGGGTTGTGGACGGCGTCGAGAAGCTTGTTCCACTTCGTCCAGTTGACGTCCTTGAACTTCAGGTCGAGGGCCTGGACGATGTACGCGTCGAGCCCCTGCGCGTGCAGGGTCTTCGGGATGTCGTAGATGCTCGCGGCATCGGCGGCGTTCACCACGGCGTCGATGTCGACGTCGCACATGCGGCCGATCTTCTCGCGCATGGCTGCCGGGACCTCGCGGTCCGAGCGGATCACGATGGCGTCCGGCTGGATACCGATGGAACGCAGCATCGCGACGGAGTGCTGCGTCGGCTTGGTCTTCAGTTCCTGCGAGGGGCCGATGTAGGGCACGAGGGAGACGTGCAGGAAGAACACGTTGTTCCTGCCGACGTCCTGACGGACCTGACGCGCCGACTCCAGGAACGGCTGGGACTCGATGTCGCCGACCGTCCCGCCGATCTCCGTGATGATGACGTCGGGCACCTTCTTGCCTGCGGACGGCTCCGCGGGCAGACGCATGCGGCGCTTGATCTCGTCGGTGATGTGCGGGATGACCTGAACGGTGTCGCCGAGGTACTCACCCCTGCGCTCCTTGGCGATGACCGTCGAGTAGACCTGACCGGTGGTCACGTTGGCCGAGCCGTCGAGGTTCTCGTCGAGGAACCGCTCGTAGTGCCCGATGTCGAGATCCGTCTCGGCGCCGTCGTCGGTGACGAAGACCTCGCCATGCTGGAAGGGATTCATCGTGCCGGGATCCACGTTCAGATAGGGATCCAGCTTCTGCATCGTGACGGAGAGGCCGCGCGCCCTCAGGAGGTGACCCAGGCTGGATGCCGTCAGTCCCTTGCCGAGTGAGGAGGCCACGCCGCCAGTCACGAAGATGTGCTTGGTCGTTGCGGGTTTCAGGAACCGGGAGTTTATTTGCTGCGCCACGGAGTTCAAGGCTATCACCGAGCGGACGTGCGGGCGGCATCCGCGAGGAGTTCCTCCGCATGTGCACGCGCTGACGCCGAGTCCTCCTGGCCTGCGAGCATCCTCGCGAGCTCCCGCACCCGCTCGTCGTCGGGCAGGACCTCCACGTCGCTGGCCGTGAAGCCGCCACCGTCGCCGTCCCGTGTGACGTTCTTCGTGACCCTGATGTGACGCGCCGCGAAGGCGGCGACCTGCGGCAGGTGCGTCACGACGATGACCTGGACGTGCTCGGCCAGCATCGCCAGGCGGCGTCCGATCTCCACGGCGGCCTTGCCGCCCACCCCGGCGTCGACCTCGTCGAACACGAAGGTGGGCACGGGATCCACCGCGGCGAGCACCACCTCGATGGCCAGCATCACGCGCGAGAGCTCACCGCCCGAGGCGCCCTTGCCGAGAGCCCTCGGCCCCGAACCGGGATGCGGCTGCAGCAGGAAGGCGATGTCGTCGGCGCCGTGGACGGTCAGGGACTCCGCCGGGGTCACCTCGATCAGGAGGCGTGCGTCCGGCATCGCGAGGGCGGTCAACTCGTCGCTGACCTGCTGGGCGAGGTTCTCCGCCGCCGTGCGGCGCAGGGTCGAGAGGTCCTGCCCGAGCTGGTGGACCCGGCTGTCGAGATCGGCGATCACGTCGTCGAGCTCCTCCACCCGGGAGGAGTCGCTGCTGAGCTCGAGGAGTCGCTTGACAGCGTCCTCCTGCCAGGCCAGCACGTCGTCGATCGTGGGAGCGTACTTCCTCACCAGGACGGACAGCGCGGCACGGCGGGACTCCACCTCCTCGAGCCTGCCCGCCCCCTCTCCGTCCAGCGACGCGCCGTAGCCCGCCAGTTCGGCAGAGATGTCGGCGAGGAGGTAGCCCACCTCGGCGAGCCGCTCCGCGAGCTTCCCGAGATCGGGGTCGTGCTCCGCGACGGCCTCGAGCTGGCGCTTCGCCTCGTCCGTGAGCGACACCGCGTCGGCGCCGGCGCCGATGTCGTCGGAGACGAGTGCCTGGTGGGCCAGGAGGGCCGCGGTCCGCAGCTCCTCGACGTTGCCGAGGCGCATGGATTCCGTCTTGAGCGCGACGTCCTCCCCCGGCTGCGGTTCGAGCTCCCCGATCTCGGTGAGCGCCGCCTCGAGGCCCTCGGCCTCGCGCAACCGCTCGCGCGCCTCACCTTGGAGGCGCTCCCGCTCGGCGAGGGCGTCACGCCACGCACGGAAGGTCGAGCCGTACTCCCGGAGGGCGGCCTCGACCGGCTCGCCGCCGAACTTGTCGAGCGCCTGCCGCTGGGCCGGTGCGCCCTTCAGGCGCAGCTGGTCGGACTGTCCGTGAACGACGACGAGCTCGTCCCCGAGTTCGGCGAGGACACCCACGGGTGCTGCCCGGCCGCCCACGAAGGCCCGGCTGCGGCCCTCGCTCGTCACGGTGCGGGCGAGGATGAGTTCCGCGACGCCGTCGTGCTCCTCGAGCGCGGCTCCTGCGTCGGCAGCCCTCAGCGCCGCAGCGCTGCCGGGGTCCAGACGCAGCACGGCTTCGGCCGAGGCCGACTTCGCCCCGAGGCGGACGGCACCGGCGTCGGAGCGGGCACCACGGAGCAGACCGAGGGCGGTGATGACCATCGTCTTGCCGGCGCCCGTCTCCCCGGTCACGACCGTCAGTCCCGGGCCGAGGCTGAGCGTGGCGTCGGTGATGACGCCGAGGTCCCTGATGCGCATCTCCTCGATCATGAACTCGCCCCGTCCGGATCCGTCGACGGATCAGCGTGCTTCGTCGGATCGGCGTGCCGCACCGGGTCCTGGTGCGTCACGGGCCCGCGCCAGCCCTGCACGGGAAGTTCGAACTTCCGCACGAGCCTCTCGGAGAACGGCGTCTGGCGGGTCCGTGCGAGGCGGACCGGGTGGTCCGACCGGCGAACCTCCACGCGCGCACCGGACGGCAGGTCGATGCTGCGGCGGCCGTCGCACCAGAGCACACCGGAGGCGTCGGTCCGGGTGAGGAGCTCGACGGCGAGCAGCGAGGTGGGCGCGACGACGAGAGGTTTGGCGAACAGGGCGTGGGCGCTGATCGGGACCATGAGCAGGGCTTCGACCTCCGGCCACACCACGGGCCCGCTGGCCGAGAAGGCATAGGCCGTGGATCCCGTCGGGGTCGCCAGCACCACGCCGTCGCACCCGAACGCGCTGACGGGACGGCCGTCGACCTCCATGACCACCTCGATCATGCGCTCCCGGTTGGCCTTCTCGATCGCTGCTTCGTTGAGCGCCCAGCTACTGCCCAGGAGCGTGTCCCCCAGCCAGACCAGGACCTCGATGGTGGTGCGTTCCTCCACCGTGTAGTCGCGGTCCGCCACCCACCGCACGGTCTCCTCGAGGTCAGCGCGCTCGCTCTCGGCGAGAAACCCGACGTGACCGAGGTTGACGCCGAGCAGTGGCACGTCGGCATCGCGGACCAGTTCGGCGGCACGCAGGATGGTGCCGTCGCCGCCGAGCACCATGACGAGCTCGACGTCGTCGAGGTGCACGTCCTCGCCGAGCACCTCTGCGGGCGCGGCGAGGACGCCGTACTCACGCTGGATATCGGCGAGCTCGTCAGCGCTCACCACGGGCTGCAGCCCGAGGTCGTGCAGGCGCGTGCACGCCTCCTGCGCGGCCACCATCGCTTCGCGTCGACCGGTGTGCGCGAGCACGAGAATGCGTCTACTCATGAAGCTCCGTCTGATTGGTCGGGCGGGACGGACGCGGAAACAGGCCGCTCTCCTCGAGCGACTGGTCCGCCATCCGGTCCAGCTCCTCCTCGATCCTAGGCACCATCGCGTCCGAGGGCATCTTTATCCACACGAAGTACTCGACGTTGCCGTCCTGACCGGGGAGTTCGCTCCGGGCGACCCCGCCGATCGCGGTACCGAGCCCGAGGGCGGTCCTCAGGACGCCGACGACGGCGCGTCGCCGTGCGTCGTCGTCCGTCACCACGCCGAGGCGGTTGAGCGCACCTCGCCCCACCTCGAACTGCGGCTTGACCAGGAGGAGCAGGTTCCCACCGGCCCGCGTGGCTCCGACGAGCGCGGCCACAACCAGCCGGAGTGAGATGAAGGACAGGTCGGCGACGGTGAGGTCCACCTGGCCGCCGATCTGCTGTGGCTCGAGGTGGCGGACGTTCATCCCCTCGAAGACCTGCACGCGGGGGTCCTCCCGGACCTGCTGCACCAGCTGCCCGTGCCCGACGTCGACCGCCGCGACCTCCCGCGCACCCCGTCGGAGCAGCACGTCCGTGAATCCTCCCGTGGATGCGCCGGCATCCAGGCACCGGGCTCCCGCGGGGTCCACCGCGGAGAAGGCACGCAACGCACCGTCGAGCTTCGTGCCCGCACGGCTGACGAAGTCCTCGCCCAGCCCATCGACCAGGACGTCGTCGAGCGGGCGGACGGTAGCGGACGCCTTGACGGTCACCGCACCGCCCACCGTGACGCGACCCGCGGCGATGAGCTGGGCCGCCTGGGAACGGGAGCGCGCGAGACCGCGGGTCACCAGCTCCTGGTCAAGACGCGCCATGGTCTCCTGCCCCACGGAGCGCCCGCTCCGGGGCGAGCTCCCCGCTCAGGCGATCATGGACCTCCTGCAGGAGAGAGGCGTGCCCCCCCACGGGCGTGCGCCCGAGGGCGTCCAGCGCCGAGGCGATGCGATCGACGTGAGGGTCCCCGCTCGACCACGCGGCGTCCTCCGGTTCGTCCGTCACCGCTGCGCACCCTCCACGACCGTCGTCGGTGCCGCAACATCCGCGGGCTCCACGCGACCGGTGCCGGTCGGTTCGGCGGGGGCAGTCGCTGCGCGATCACCCGATCCCCCGCCGCCGAAAGCGACGCCGTGCGTGTTCGCTGTGTTCGCCCCGACCGGCGGCGTGAAACGCACATCGGGCTCGGAAGCCGTGTCGGTCGTCGGGTACGCCTCCCACCATGCGGCGCAGGCGGCTCGCCAGCTGTCGACGTCCTCCTCGGAGCCGACGACGTCGATCGACGTACCGTCCACCGTCGCCGAGGACCGTCCGCAGGAGAAGGTGCCGTCGGCCGAGGTGACCCGGGGGTACGCCTGGTACAGCTCCGCCAGCGAGCTGATGAGGAACACGGGGCGCTGATCGCTCGACGCAGCAAGTGCCGTCCGCACCGTGTCGATGCCCGTCAGCACGAGGGCCGTGGTCATGCCGGCCCTGTTCCCGCCGAGGATGTCCGTGTCCAGGCGATCGCCGACCACGAGGGCGCGGTCCACTCCCGCATGACGGGCGGCGGTCCTGAACAGGGCGGCTTCAGGCTTCCCGGCGACCAGCGGCGTCCGCTTCGTCGCTGCAGCCACAGCTCCGACGAGCGTGCCGTTCCCGGGCGCGATGCCCCGTTCCTGTGGGATGGACATGTCGGTGTTGGTCGCGACCCACACGGCTCCGGCGGCTACGGCGTAGGCCGCCTCGGCGAGGTCCTTCCAGCCGAGATGCGGCGAGAACCCCTGGATGACGGCGTCCGGTCGGTCCTCGGCCGACCCGACGACGGTGAGTCCCTGCGCCCGCACGGCTTCGGCCAACGTCTCGCTGCCGACGACGAGCACCGATGCTCCAGCGGCGACCTCGCCGGCGAGCAGCTCGGCGCCGGCCAGCGCGGACCCGAAGACCTGCTCGGCCGTGGCCGGCGCACCGAGTTCACGCAGGTGTGCCGCCACCTGCTCCGACGATCGGGAGGCATTGTTCGTCACGTAGGCCAGGCTCTTGCCCTCGGTCGCCAGTCGCTCGAGAGCGTCGGTCGCTCCAGGAATCGCTCGGGGCCCCGCGTAGACGACGCCATCCAGGTCGGTGAGCACGCCGTCGAAGGCGTCGATCAGGCGCGGGCCCGTGGGCTGCGTGTTCATTCGGCGCTCTCCTGATCAGTTGTCCGCGTGCTGTCGGCCGAGCGTCGTGGTGCGACGGGGTCCATGGTGAACAGCATCTCGGACTGCTCCGGCTGCTGCTCGTCCTGCTCAGCATCGACCTCAGCATCGTCGTCTGCTGGATTTCCCTCGTCGAGAACGACATCACCACTGCTCGCGGGTGCTCCGTCGTCCTCTGCGTCAGCTGCCGACTCTGCGCTGTCGGCAGGGTCACCTTCGCCGGTCGGACCAGAGAGAAGATCCGTCACTGCACCGTCATCCGCCGCGCCGTCAGTATCGAGCCGAACCTGATGCTCCACGTCCTGCTGCTGTATGTCGTCGCGCACTGCGTCCTGGTGCTCCATGACGTCCTGACGCACCCCGTCCTCGAGTTCCGGGGCCTGAAGAGACTCGGCAACGGCCTGCGGCGCAGCGCTCTCGGCGTCCTGCGCCGTCGTTCCACTCGTGGACCCGCCGCTCATCTCCGCAGTGTGGGTCCCAAGTAGATCCGACACCTTGGGTACCGGCTCGGCTACGACCTCATAGTCGTCCCCGAGGTCGATGATGTCCGTTTCGGTGTCGTCGTCGTTGCCGAGGGCTCGATCTGCGACGTCGGCTTGCCTGCGCCACCGCCCTGACTCGCTGGACCGCCCCGCGGCGTCGAGCGCGTCTGCATAGGCGCGGAACAGGCGTGGGCTGTAGGAGAAAGCCTTGTGCAGATCCAGCTGCGGAATCTCCAGCGCGGAGACTGCAGCGTCGAACTGACCGAGGTCGGCCCGCGCGCCGCTCACCACCATCGCCAACTCGACGGTGCCCGCGACGTCCAAGGACGCAGCCTCGTCGGTGCGCGCGAGATCGAGTGCCCGATCGGGCCGACCGAGACCCCGCTCGCAATCCGCCATCACCGGCAGATGCACGTTCGATCCGCTGATACGCCGGAACGTCCTGAATTCGCGGAGAGCCTCGCCGTAGTGACCAGCCGCATAGGCGGTGAGACCCACGGCCTCGCGCACAGCGGCAAGGCGACCACCTCGCCGACTCGCCGCAAGGGCATGCTGAAAGGCCAACTCCGGATCGAGATCGATCAACCGGCCTGCCATGACGAGGTGCTTCGCAACCCAGAGAGCGCTCCGCTCCTCGAGATTACGGATCTGGGCGCGGGTCACCCGATCGAGTTCATCGCCCTTGACGTCCTCATCGATCTCCGGTGACCGTTCCCGGTCCGGGCGGTTGGCACTGCGCAGGTCGCGTGCGTTGGGAACGCGAGGGCCGGCCGAGGGCGCAGCTGGACGGTTCGGTCCGCGACGATCATCGGAGCGCCGATCAGCACCGCCTGCTCGGTCCTGGCGGTCGGTCGGACGCCGGAATGGCGTGGTCCTGTCGGAGGAACGCCCGTCGGGAGACCGCCGTCCTTCACGTGCGCGGTCACCATAGGAGGGGCGGTCCGGTCGCGCGCCCGAACCACCGGACGGACGATCGGCGCGCGCATCGGTGCGACCGAAGCGTCCGTGCTTGTCCGCGGAGCCGGAGGCCGAACCGCCGCGCGACGCCGAGCCGCGCAGCTGAGCACCCCGGTCCTGATCACCACGGCGGTCGCCTCCTGTAGCGCCGCGCGTACCGGCGCGGTCGACTCCCGAAGTGCCGCGCGTACCTGCGCGATCGCCTCCTGAAGTGCCGCGGGGGCCTGCCTTGCCGTCGGCCCCACGATTGCCGCGTGCGAAGGGGGCCTTATGGTCGGGTGACGCATGTTGATCCCTGGAATCGGACCGTGGCGCCGACGCACGCTCCGACCGCACGCTCCGGTCCCGCCCGGCATCGCTCGGACCACGTCCCTCAGCGGCTTCGGTGGTACCTGTGCCTCGTCCTGATACATCCCCGCCATCGGCCGAAAAGCCCTCGGTGCGCGACGCGCGTGTCGCTTCTCCCCTGGTTCCGGTGTCCGCAGAGGCGCGGTCCGACCGGTCCGACGACGCATCGTCCCGAGTACCGGACGCGCCGCTCACGGGGGCGGAGGGAGCCGCCTGGGCCTTGGTCTTCGAGCCCCAAGCGTGTCGACGGGCGGGAGGCGTCCTCACCTGCTCCTCGTCACGGCTCCCCTGAGAGCCGGATGCGGCCCCGCGATCCTCGTTCCGTCCAGAGTCGTGCTCCTGATCGGCCATGGTTGCGGCGTCCTCTCGTCGAATGCCGGCAGAAGGAAGCCGACGCGTCTCTATTGTTCTTTATGTACTGCTCTTCAATGGAACCACGAGAGCCACTCATGATTCCTGCCCCACGTTGCTTCCCGCCCGGCGCGGGTGCTGGTCCGTGTTGAGGGGGTGTTGGGGGGGTTAATGGGGTGAGGCCCCGCACCTGGTGGTGTGGGGCCTCAGCCTTGAGTGTTGTCCGGCGGTGTCCTACTCTCCCACACTCTCTCGGGTGC